>NZ_AOIL01000017.1 GCF_000337595.1 Natrialba taiwanensis DSM 12281
TTCGTCAGCCTCAGCTTCAGCGGCTGTACGGCGTGGTTTTTGATAGCTCAATCCCGCTTCTTTGAGCAACCGCCGGCAACTCGGGATTGAGTACTCAACATCGTAGGTCTCGTCGAGATACTGCTGGACGAGCGCCGGCGTCCACGCCGGCGCGTCAACCCCAACTTCTTCGGGTGAGTCGTGGACAGCTTCTTCGAATTCGTGTTGCTCTTTTTCTGGGAGCTTTCGCTTTCTCCCAGATCGGTGATCGTCAGTTACAGCCTGCTCAAGCGACTCGTTGGTGTCGAGTCGCTTGAGCCAGCTATAGATCGTGCGTCGCTGAACGTCGTACCATTCTAGTTCAGTCTGTGTAACGCCGTTTTTGTACGCTATTGCCGCTAAGAGCCGTTTTGTCGGCTTCTTTCCCTCCACGTTGCCGAGAATATCTTGCAATTCCTTGATAGAGATTTCGTCGAGATGATCCACTACCTTCAGAAAGAATCTCTGAGTAAAAAATTTTAACGGTTACTATAGCTATCTGATAGTCGAATTGTTGGTGTATATGCATGTATTTCGAGGTGTCAGGAGCGGTGTTTCCGGACCAAAGGCGCTTTGTCACAAAGGAATCTCCAGTAGCCGCTTCGAATCATCATATCGAGACGATCCCGTTTCGACCACTCTCGGGCAGTCAGTGGCAGGTAGCGATCACGGACACCTGTAGCAACCACAATCCCTGATCGAACGTGTAACCAGTGAGCGACGAGGAACCACCGAATTGATGACCGATACCGGCTGTTTCAGTTCGCCGACGAAACAGGCTCGACCGCAGCAACGGCCTCCCCGAGCAGGTCGACTGCGATATCCAGTTCGCGATCGCGAACGTCGAGCGGCGGCAGCAAGCGAAGCGTCTTCGTTCCGCAGCCGAGCGTGAGCAAGCCCCGCTGCAGCGCCGCGTCCACGACGTCGTCCCGGCGGTCCGCCGTATCGAACTCGACCGCCGTCATGAGTCCGAGGCCTCGCACGTCGACGACGGCCTCGTGTGCCGCCTCGAGATCGGCGAGTCGATCGAGTAGCGCCTCGCCCTGCTGTTCGGCGTGAGTGAGCAGGTCATGTTCCTCGATCGCGGCGAGCGTGAGCGTCCCCTGCATCGAGGCGATGATATCGCCGGCACCCCACGTCGAAGAGAGTCGCGACTCCTCGTCCGGGAAGAGTTCAGATCGGGAGACCGTCGCGCCGACGCGAAGCGCCTTCGCGGCCGTGATCACGTCCGGTTCGAACTCGTAGTGATCCGACGCCCACAGTTTGCCGGTGCGACCGACGCCGGACTGGATTTCGTCGGCGATGATCGGAATGTCGTGTTCGGTACAAAGGTCGTCGACCGCGCGCATGAACTCGCCGTCCGGGACGCGATAACCGCCCTCGCCCTGGATCGGTTCGAGGATCAGGAAGGCGACCTGCTCGGGTGGAATGTGGCCGTGGTCGGGATCGAGTTTCTCTCGGAGGCGTTCGACGCCCTCGAGACTGTGGGGTACGTCGTGGATGCCGCTGAGCTCGGGGAAGTCCCGCCGGTGGACCGACTTCGAGCGGTTCAGCGAGAGCGCGCCGAGGGTCCGGCCGTGGAACGCGCCCTCGAACGTCAGCCCGTACTTCGGCTGTTCGCAGTGGTCGTAACACACCTTGATCGCGTTCTCGACCGCCTCCGCGCCGGAGTTCGAAAGGAAGACGGTATCCATATCGTAGTGAGCCGTGATCTCGGTCAGTTTGTTCATCAGGTGAGCGGGTCCCGGCAGCTCGGCCTCCTCGGGCGTCCTGCCGGTGCTAGCGTAGAAGTCCTGGCCGGCGATTTTCAGGGGGTCGACGAGATCGAATTCGCGGAGTTTGTCCGTGATCAGCGGGTTGTTGTACCCGAGCGGCGCGGCGGCGACGTGACTCGTGAAATCGAGAAGGACGTTGCCGTCTGGGTCCGTACAGAAAGGACCCTCGGCGTCAGCGGTACTATCCCAGACGAAGTCATAGACGTACGTACTCGTCGCAGCCGCCTGCTGGTGGTACTCGACCCACTCGGATGCAACCGGTCCCGGCAACTGCGTTACATTCGGCACTGCTGTCTCACGTTGCATGCCTTGGTTGTACTCACCAGGGTGCTTAAAACACGTGGATTCTGGACCCGAAACGCGCACAACCGACGCGAGAAGACGATAGAAAAGCCAAGGAAAGCAGGAAAATGGAGGAGAGATTACAAAATCCGCTTCCCGCACGCGCTCGCAGCGAGTTCAGCCGCGACTTCGGCAGTCCGGTTGTCCCGATCGAGGATCGGATTCACTTCGACGACGTCGATCGACCGCAGCAAGTCCGCTTCCCGATCGCGCTCGGCGACGAGTTCGAGTGCCGCGTGGGCTTCGCGGTAGTTCACGCCGCCACGGACCGGCGTGCCAACACCCGGGACGACCGTCGGATCGAGCCAGTCAAGGTCCAGGCTGACGTGAATCCCGTCGACGCCGTCGGTCGCGATCTCGAGTGCATCCTCGACGACGGCAGTAATGCCGCGCTCGTCGATTTCGCGCATGGTAAAGACGGTCGCCTCGCTCTCACGCAGCGCTGCTCGCTCCTCGTTGTCCAGGCTTCGAATGCCGACAAGGACGGTGTTTTCCTCGCTCACAGCCGGGGTTTCGGCCCACTCGACATCGGCGAACTCGCCGCGACCGTGGGCCGCAGCGAGCGGCATCCCGTGGACGTTCCCGCTCGGGGAGGTCTCGGGCGTGTTGTAGTCGCCGTGGGCGTCAAACCAGATGACCCCGATGCCGTCCTCGGCGTTCCGTGCCGCTCCGAACATCGATCCCATCGCGACCGCGTGATCGCCGCCCAGGACGAGCGGCACCGCACCGTCGTCGATCGTCCCGGCGACCTCGGTCGCGAGCGTTTCAGTTACTCGTCCGATCTCGTCCAGGTACTTCGCGTTCCCCGTCGATTCCCGGCTAGCCGCCGAACTCGTCTCGAGTCGCGGGACGTCCAAATCGCCGGCGTCGGTACAGTCAACGCCGGCAGCAGCGAGTTCAGCCTCGATATCCGCGTATCGAATCGCCGAGGGACCCATATCGACCCCGCGCCGGTTCGCACCGAGATCGAGGGGCGCACCGAGCACACGGACCGATCGGGAAGTCGTCCGGTCGTGGTCACCCGTCATCGGTCTAGCCCTGCGCTGAACTCGTCTCTGTTCGTGACGTTACCGCACCGAAAGACGCTCGACTGCTCGATCGCAACTATGTCCATCGTACGAACGACTCCGAGACACAATCATATATCTTTTTTCTCTCTACAGGTTCGCTCTCGCCGGAAAACTGCATAAGGTATCGATACATCCGTTCCACGCCGAACCGTCGCTTACCGGTCGAACTGTGCCGTTTCGAGGGCGACCTCGATCAGATTCGCGGTTTCGATGACCTGCTTTGGCACCGACGAATGGAATCGTTCTCCCTGGAGCCGGCTCGTTGGTCCCGTTACGCTCACCGATCCGACGACGGTCTCGGTTGGGCCGAGCACCGGCGCGCCGACCGCTCGCATCCCCCGAATCTCCTCTTCGTCGTTGAGCGCGTATCCGCGGTCCCGGATATCAGCAAGCGTCTCCCGTAGCTCGGCCGCGTCTGTAATCGTATTCGCCGTCTGGCGTTCGAACTCCAGATTCGCGATGATTTCGTCCCGCCGCGTTGCCGGGAGGTGAGCGAGAATCGCTTTCCCAGCCGCAGTATCGTGTAAATGCTGGGGCGTCTCTCGCATCCGCAAATGATAGTCCATCGCGACGGCGAACTCGCCACGACTCTCGTAAAGGACGACCTCGCGGCCGCGTTCCTCGGCGATGAGATGGGTATACTCCCCAGTCCGTTCCGCGAGTTCGTCGACCTCGTTGTGACCGGCCATGTAGAGATCGGTTTCGTTCCGGACGTGTTCGCCGATCGTGACGAACTGAAATCCGAGTCGATACTGGTCGCCGTCTCTGGTAACGAAGCCACAGTCAACGAGCGTCTGGAGGTATGTATAAACGGTCGCCTTCGTCAGTTCGAGATCTGCTGTGATTTCGGCCAGCGTACCGCCCTGTTGCTGTTTAATGACGTTGATAACGTCGGTCGCTGTCTGCACCGATTTGATCCGGCGTGGCCCGTCGTTCCCGGTCGAACCGGCTGTCATACCCGCGTCTACACAATGGGATGCTTAAGTATTTGCGATTATCAAACGGCTGCGAGCGGAAATCCCGGTCGGCAGTTTCGCCCAACCGGACGGTTCAGTCGTCCTGCGTGGTGATATCGGCCGAGAATCCCTGAGCCATCTAGATGTCTTTAGAATTGTGTATCGTTCAGGCGGTACGCTCGGTAACAGCCTCGACGGCCTCGCGAGTCGAGGGGTAGCCGTTGTAGACTTTTGACCCCGCCGAATGGCAGTGCACTTTGGCACCAATACACACATGAGCAGTAACTCGCCGTTCAAGAAGATTATACAGAGAACGTCGGTCCGGAAAACGAATAGTCGGTTTGAAACTATGAAATAGAACTCGTCCGCGGTTGCGAGGTGACACGTGGTTTCGCCAGGAGAATAAACGGTACCCGCGCTGAGAGGCACCCGGGAGGAACAATATCGAGAATCGTGGCCGACGAGGTCATCTATGAGAGCGATTTCTTTGAGGACTGCAAACGACATCTGAATCGACTGGAGTCCGCGTGTTTGCTGCATTGCACTTAGCGTGGGAGACAGTAGCCTCTGAAAGTCACGGTCCACCCGATCGCGCGACGGCTGTACGATCGGTCTGGAAACCGTCCCCGGTGTTACTATAGCCGGGACACGAAGCGACGTGAGCTCTGGACGGAGATGACAGAGGCTAGGAGGAGAAAGAGCCATTGCGTACTCGTTCGCCCCATCTTCACGACGTAGCAACACGGTTGAGCGCCTCTGCCGCGTGAAATCCACCATCGCTACACTCACAACCCGCCGACTGCGCTCGAGTTCCGTTCGAGATTTACAATCCTACGGATGTAAACTCCGCTCTGCTGATTCTTGGCTCAAGTATCACGTCATTACTATTATGTTTTGGGAGAAGTTTCTACTAACTAGTATCTACGTTCGCTGCAAATGCCCTTCGTGCAAAACCACCGGAGATCATGCAGCGATCACACCCAGTGAACAGGGCCGATTACGCCCGTATTGGTGTAAATACCGCGGTCGGAACGCTTTTTAGACCGACTCGACTACGCACTAGTAGTGACCGAGCGCACTCTCGATACAGCGGCGAGTTCATCGTGTGGCTGCAAAGTTGGTCGTATCACGGCCCAGTACGACCTGAACGGACTCGACGATGAACTCGTCAGCTACTGGACCGATAGAACGGACGAACGATACAGCACGCGCGATCTCGCAACGCACGTCAATCAGCGTGTGCTCGAAGCGGCCCTCGACGAAGCGGGGCTCCAGTACAAGGACGGCGAGGTCGAAAACACCTATCGACTCCTGACCGGTGACGATGTCAGTAGCGGGACCCGCGTGCAGACGAGAAAAGAACTCGAGCGAGACTCCATCCCGGTCGAGGAGGTAGAGAGTAATTTCGTCTCCCACCAGACGGTCTACAACCACCTGACGGATTGTCTCGACACGACACTCGAATCACCGAGCGACGAGGAGCGACTCGAACGGAGCCGGGATAAACTCGGTGCCCTCCGAAATCGGACTGCTGCGGTGACAGAGGACACGGTTGCACAGCTCGAACGAGGCGACGTACTCGACATCGGCGAGTTCAACGTCCTCGTGAACGTGACGGTAACCTGTGAGGACTGCAAACAGCAGTATACCATCAGAGATCTGCTCGACCAGGGGGGCTGTGATTGCGAGTGAGCGCCGTCCCGAGCGGTAGTAACACCTGAAACGATTTCATACTGACCGCACACCCATCGTGCAATTCGGTGTGCACTGCTGTTCAGTAGTGCCGATAGCGAGGACAATCTGAACTCGTTTCAGTTACTAGAATCCACTCACCGATTAACTGCGTTTCGTGGTTCTCCCCCCAAACAGGGGTTGAATTAGTATTTACTAGGACAGTATCGAACTCATCTATATTATCAGAAACATAGATTGGTATATGACATGATAGCAGTGGTGTATGTGGGATGAGCTACTCAGGTGTGTCGCGTGAAGATTGTGGTCATCCGAGATGAGGAGTGAGGACCAGACGAAGAACACGTCGACAGCCTTAACGGATGATTCAGTTCGTTCGCTCCGAAGGAATGGCGTCTCTTGTTGCACTCATCCACTGTGTCTTCAGCACGCCTTTTGTTGACAGTATCTGAGCAGATTCTGGTTCCATCTGGGATAACGATCCTCTTGCTGTGGTAATTGTCATACTCGTCAGCCGGTGTAATGGAGGTCAGAAATCGACTTGCAAGGGTCAGCCATGAACTGAGCCCGCGATTTATTCATCACTTCCGCTTGCTGGATCGTAAGCAGCTCTGATACTGTCGAACCTCGAAAGGTATTTTTAGGCCATCCTAAAATATAGCGTTATGCGACGTGTAGAATCAACGCGACGAGAGTTCGTAGGGACGAGTAGTGTGATTGGCAGCATGGTCTTCGCGGGCTGTCTGAATGGTGACCCTTCGGAAGTGGGCCAAAGAACAGGAGATAGAACCAGCTATACTGCTGGAATCGAGCCGGTGGGGGAAGTCGAGTTCGAGGGCCCACCCGAGCGATGGACCGCCCTACTGCCGACCTTCGCGGACATGGCGTTCGCACTCGGCGGCGGACAGACGCTCGGGATTCAGAACCACGACCGTTACGCGAACGAAGCCTTCGACGCTCTTCCTGGAGTTAAGCATAACCAAGACGATATCGTAGATCTCGTCAGTACCGATGTCGATAAAGAACTGTTCTATGATATGAACGCCGATGTCCATTTCATAGATCCGAACATATTGAAACTCTGGTACGGCTGGGACCAGTCGGATATCGAAGAAATCGCGAATAACCTCGGTCCCTTTTTCGGGAGCTTCATTCGTCGTCACAGCGATGACTGGCACGACTATCGCTACTACAGCCTCTATGAGGCTTTCGAGTTGATGGCCGAGGTTTTTCAGGCCCAAGACCGTTACCAAGCGTTCGTTGAACTCCACGAGCAGATGCTCGAAACGATCGAGGAACGATTGCCACCGGCCGACCAGCGACCAACTGCCTTGCTCGTCTACCCAGCCGGCAGGTCAGGAACCTCGTTCCACCCATTCCGAATTGACGATGGTGGGGTCAGCACCAAACAGTGGCGCGATCTCGGTCTGAGTGGCGCACTTGCCGAGACGGACATAGGCCACTACAGTTACTCCGACGATGGCACGCTCGGTCCAGAAGCCTTGCTCGAAATCGATCCCGAAGCGTTACTGGTACGCAACTACGGAGGGGCATCCGAATCCAAGTTCAGGGAAGAAGTAGTCGAACCCTTGGAGGATCATTCGGTCACCAGCAATATACGGGCAGTGCAGAACGACGCCGTCTACAACGCCGGGTACCTCGATCAAGGACCGATAATCAACTTTTATCACACCGAACTGGCGGCGAAAGACATCTATCCAAATGCGTTTGAGGATGCGACGCTCTTCGATCGTGAGCGCGTCGCCCAGATCGTTTCTGGAGACCTTTGAGTGACCTCGTAACTAGTGTTGGACAGTGATATGATACACGGTTCACAGCAGGCTGTCTTTCGGTACATCGCATAACTTCGCGCCCATGTTGACCGCGGGCGACTGTGTCAAAATCGCCGTCTCGGCGTTGGTCCCAACCCGACTAACCGGTTTACCTCTCACTGAGCCCGCCGCTCGAGAGTGACAGTACTATTCAGCAGCCACAGAACTCACACAGTTTCTCACGCTCGTCCGATAGACGCACCGAAGAAAGCCTAAATCGACTCTAGGTTGGTGAAAGTAGCCACGGATCAACGAGAAGTCGACGCAAAACTGATTTATCCTCCGAAACTGTGAAGTACCACAACCTCGGAAGATAGTTTTGATGCGTGCCTTCTATTCAGATATTGATGGCTGGATAGATTATGTCTTTTCTGCATCTAGGAACGCATCAATCCCATTGAAGAGCCGCTGAATAGTATCCTCTCCGGTGAAAGGGTTCAGTAGGACGACTCGCAGCCACCGGCTGTCATGATAGGTCGGTAACGACACAAAGAGATCGTATTCAGAGAGCAGCACCTGTTGGAGCTGGCTGTTCAGATCATCCCGCTCTTCTGGCGGACACCACTGGGGCACCGCCTGGAAGCAAACGATGTTCATCTCCGGTCTGCTGGCCAGTTCTAACGCGTTGTGTTCGACGACCCGGTCGCGAATCATGGTCGTCAACCGGTAGCTTTCGTCGATAAGCTGGTCGAGTCCGTCACGGCCGAGATGTTCGAAGGTGAGCCACAACTTCAGTACCTCTGCCCGCCTGGTGCCTTGTACGCTCAGTTCGCCGAGGTTTGGAACAGCATCGTCGCCGCGCATGTACGGCGCCCCGATTTGGAAGTCCTCTTGCAGCATGTCAACATCTGCGAACAATGCCATCGCACAGGTCTTGGCGACGTAACACCACTTCTGCGGGTTGAACGTCACCGAGTCAGCGGCCTCGATTCCATCGAGTCGATCCCGTTCGGCCTTGGAGAAGATGAGTGCCCCACCATAGGCCGCATCGACGTGGAACCACAGGTCGTACTCGCTGGTGATATCCCAGATCGCGGGCAGTGGATCGATGTTGCCGGTCGTCGTTGTACCGGCCGTTGCAACGACACAGAACGGTGCTCGCCCATCCCGTTTCGCTCGCTCGACGGCCCGTTCCAGCGCGACCGGTTTCAGCCGGGAGTTCTCGTCCGTCTTGACCGGCACCACGGCATCCGTCCCTAGGCCGAGTATCATCGCAGCCTTCTGAAGTGAAGTGTGAGCCACCTCCGAGGCGAACAGCACTGGCTTACGGTCTACCCCGGCGAGTCCCTCCGCATGGACGTCGAACATCTGGTTTCGGGCGACCGCCAGCGCGTGGAGGTTCGCGAGACTGCCGCCGCTCGCGAGCACGCCGCCAGCGTCGGGCCCGAGGCCGAACTCGGCGGCGATTCGCTCGGTCAGTTCGACCTCTAACTCCGAGAACACCGGCGACATCTCCACGCTCAGCATGTTGTTGTTGTTGACAGCCGACGCGACGAGGTCGCCGAGCACGGAGATTGTCGTCGGCATCGTATCCATGTGGCCGATGTATCCGGAGTGGGCGGAATTCATCGATCCTTCGGCGGCCTTTTCAAGGTCCTCGAGCAGGCCACCGGGGGAGCCCGACGACTCTGGAATCGTAGCAGAGAGATCGGGCGACTCCTGAGGTAACGGCGAGCGGTCGTCGGCTGTTTCGAGTTGTGTGAGAAGCTGATCGAGGACCTCCTTCGCAAGGTCATGGACGGCCTCGGCGTTCGCTCCGGTCGGGTCGACGAACGCTGAATTCGGTAGATTGGAGCGATTCATGAGAGCACATCCCGGTGCAGCTACTTTGCGTATTGGGTCTCATCGGTCCGATAGCACCTGTTCGGCCTCCGGTCTGGAGAGGTTCCTGCCGGTAACTGGAATCACCACCAGGGAAGAACTTGTTATATCAACTTGGAGTTCTTCGAACAGCATGTCCCTACTTTCCTCGAAGAACTCCACTCAGATCAACCACAATCTAGCAGTGCCATCATAACTGAGCCCAGTCCGAGCAAATGTGTCCCAACGAAAACGGTATCAGGATAGACAGAAATCGAGCACTTCGTTGGGAGATGAACCCGAACAGGCGGAGATTCGACCCGAAACTGGCCTATCCTCCGAAACTGTGGAAGTACACACCACAGCGACGTGTTGCGAAGTTGGGGGATAATGCACAGGTTCAGCGGGGACTACTCATCCGTCTGAAAGTTCTCTCGCAACCCCGCTCACAAGTGAACTCGTGGTTTCTCTCAGAACGCGAAGAAGAATTCAGTCGTCGCTGTCATCACAGATGATCTCTAGAGCCAAGTAAGTCGTAGATTCGTTGTTTAAGAAGCATCAGATTATCTGAGGGACTATCGGATACTTCCACTCTCGGCCTTGATACGCTTTCATACTTGCTATTAGCGCAAAGCAGATTGTTGCCATTGCTATGATTATTGCTATTGCTACACCGGCGAGTTCACTCACTCCGATACCAATTATAACGACTAATATAGCCATCAAAGAGATAGGCACATGCCAATTCAATGCATTAGCTGCATTTGCTTTTGCGAACTCATCATCGGATACTAGATATACAAAGACAATAGCAAAAAAACCAAAAAAGAGGCCAGAAATATGAACCAACGCTGCAATGGTGGTATCTTGATTGCTATTACTCTTCCTTCCAGTAACGTTCGCTGTCATCAGTACACTGTATGTTATCCACCGATACAAAAGAAAGGTCAGGCACAGTTCCAGGTTATGGAACTGTGAATTACCACTTATTCTCTGTCCCAATGTAGCTCTGAATATCAATGGCAAGTAGAATGCATCCAACGAATAGATAGATACGATGACCGATGAGGAGTTGAGTGACGTCTTGAAAATCCTAGGCGACGAACATTCGAGAAAAATCCTCCAAGAAACAATGAAACGGTCAATGTCAGCTGATGAATTGAGTGATGCATGTAATATATCACCACAGTCGGTCTATCGCCGGACAGACAAACTCTCGTCTTATGGCCTTTTAGATACAGAAATGGAATATGATGAAGACGGCCATCATTTTCAGACTTATACCGCCGATCCAACTCAGATTGTGATTAGCATTTCTGAAGAGAATGCTGATGTGACTATCAGTAAACGGGAAAGGATGGCCGACCGTTTCAGCGAGTTCATAAACCAAGTGAGGGATCAATGATAGAAGCTGGTTCATGGCACCCAGTTGCAGTTGTTGGATTGGTCTTTTCCATCGTAGCCCTTCTACTTGGAGTCAGTACTGCGTATCTTGCTGTGCGCGGCTATCTTCGGAATGGTCAACGACCGATGTTATTCATTGCTGCTGGGTTTGTTTTTGTACTCTTGACACCATTTTTGTTATTATTCTCATTTATAATCCCAATAGCAGATGAAGTTACATTTTACGCTATTGGTGCCATCAATCATACTATCGGACTATGTTTGATATTATATGGTCTCTGGACACCACGTACTTCAAATATCTCCAAAAAAGCTTAGGCGAGTCTACTGAAGCCCTTAGCCGTTGATGCTTTAACTTCAATCATTTAGTACAGAACCTGCAGTTCTTGGTTAGCACAGAAAGTATAGCCCGGATATGGCCCACGGTTTCGGTTTGAAACGTCGTGCGGTCCAGTAGCGATCACGAGCACCAGATCGCCAAGCTCGCCAGCGAGGACAAAGACTTCGACGTGGTCGAGCAAGAGCGACTGGACGACGGGCCGACGCGGAAGGCGGTCTACCTCCCGAAGCGCGAATGGGAACGCGAAGAGGAGGGCGACGATGGGACGGACGTGACGATTCGACAGGAGCTCATTGAGGACTTCGAAGACATCGGCGACACGACACCGCTCTCAGAGGACCGCAACGGTGACTCGCCACTAAGCAACATCCTCAACGAGGTCGCCGAAGAGGAGGAAATCGAGGAGCCGGCGCGGGTTGAAGCGCCGACGGTGCCCTTCGAGACGAATCTTCCGTGGGTGGACGTCGATTCTGCGGACGAGCGGGAGATGAAGCACCAGATCGGGCGGCTGATGGCCCGGTACAAGCAGCGCTGGGGCATCAAGAACGGCTTCAAGAAGCTGAAGACGTTCCTCGCGGAGACGCAGTCGCCCGACCACCGGTTCCGGTACTTCAACTTCGCGTTCGCCTGCGTGCTGTACAACTGCTGGCGACTCGTGGACATCCTCGTACAGTTGGAGATGGACGGGGAGGTCGGGGACGACCGGCGATCACGGCGAACTCGTTCCTGACGTTTGCCAAGAAGAGCTACGACCTCGACCCACCCGACTAACCCTTTCGTTTCCTCTGGGCTTGCTCGGTCGTGAGCACCGGCACTGTCCTGAACGCCGATTTCTCCGCCGATTTATGAGGAAATTCTGATAGCTATCCTAGAAGCCCCTTCTCACCGAGTCTCGTACACTTATTTCAGGGGAGGAAGAGGTGAAATCTGTGCATTATAGAGGTGTCTTCGAAACATCACAATTTCGGAGGATGGATTCATAACCCTCGGAATACTTTCTCTACTAAGAATGGCTGTGAGAAACGGAGAGGAAGGAAGTATTGAACTCACCCTTGATATTTGGCATCCGCAGTGTTGGACGCTCCACGTAACAGAAGATACTAACGCGGATCTCCTTGGACACGGCCTCTATTCAACCAACGATACAGTTCACGGCCTCTTCACAGCCTCTGCACAGTCGATTTCTGAGGTTGACCAGACAATAACAGATATTCAAGAATCGGCACTCACAGACGATGTCTGGACGATGGGTAGTCAAGACGGGGTCGAAGTACCAGCTACTACTGGGACTGCGACACGAGGATTTCTCGTCGAATGGGGCGTTGATACAGGGGAGAACATCATCGATTCACTCGTTAATCACGGCTTCGTTCCACGACGAACCTACCAGATGACGAGTGGTCGTGAGCAGTGGAGCGTGATTACCACAATGGATCGCCATGAAGCCCAAGAACAACTCAGCGATGTGAGTTCCGAAACTGATGCTGATATCAATATTCAGCGAGTCACGTCCAACAGTCGCCAGCCAAGTGGCCCGTCTCAATTGGATGTTCTTTCCCCTCGACAGCGGGAAGTGTTCGAATATGCTTGTCAGCAGGGGTACTATGACTGGCCTCGAAAGGTCTCCGCGACCGACCTCGCGGACGATCTCGGCATTACAAAGGCAACTGTAACTGAACACCTCCGGAAAGCGGAATCCCGTCTATTCACCCCTTTTCGGTAGTACCTCGCCCGCGAGGGGCGAGCCATACATGTAGGGGACGGGTTCTCCCTTCTCTCGCCCAATAGTAGTTGTATATGCCTCTCACTGCA
This sequence comes from Natrialba taiwanensis DSM 12281, assembly GCF_000337595.1. Taxonomy (GTDB): domain Archaea; phylum Halobacteriota; class Halobacteria; order Halobacteriales; family Natrialbaceae; genus Natrialba; species Natrialba taiwanensis. The sequence goes on from NZ_AOIL01000017.1 coordinate 13,042, forward strand.
TTTACACATGGAATCGTCCTCGCAATCGGTCTCATTGTTGCACTCGGTCCCCAGAACGTCTTTGTCTTCCAGCAAGGCGCAGCTCAGCCCCGCCTCACCCGCGCTCTTCCGACTGTGCTTACTGCGGGTATCTCTGATACACTACTAATCCTTCTCGCAGTTCTCGGTGTTTCGGTCGTGGTTCTCCAGTTTGCGTGGTTGCAGACCGTGCTGTTTGGGGCTGGGTTCGTGTTCTTGCTCTATATCGGATGGGCGCTTTATTCCTCACCTGCGCTCGATGTGGACCCACATACAGAGGAGTTTCTCGGAACGAGCGAGCAGATCGGGTTTACAGCATCTGTCTCATTACTGAACCCACATGCAATTTTGGACACTATTGGTGTGATTGGGACTAACGCATTAGCCTATCCCGGGCTAAACCGCTGGATATTCACTGCAGGTTGCCTGTTCGTGTCGTGGGGATGGTTTAGTGGGCTCGCTGTCGCGGGGTGGGCACTGGGTGAGTCTGCAAATGCTGACCGTTGGATGCGGTATCTCAATACGGTCTCGGCAGTTGTCGTCTGGCTTGTCGCGCTCTACATGGGCTGGCAGCTTATTGGATCATTAGAGATCGTGTAGAGAATGAGAGTACGTGATGAGTCCGAAATCTGGAGAGCTATCCGTTTAGCTCGCTCGTACGCCTTCAATTCGATTCAAACAAACCGGGCACAGAATGCTAGCTATCCAGATTCCTGTATCTTCGAGATGCAGTCGTTTATGAGCCTCGTACGATGTGGGACGGCACAGGGTGCTCATCGGTTCGCTCGATTCTCTAACAGAGAGCGAACCCATCACGGAGATACTCATCTTAGGGCGGTCAAACAATTCACTCCGGAGAACTTGCTCGAGGGATTCGATAGTGCCACGGGCCGTGTACTCTCAGTTATCGAGTCTGAAGCGTCGTTTCGCCGGCCCGTGACGGTTGCGATCGACATTACGACCATCCCCTACTACGGGCGGACAGCTGAGATGCCGATGGTGAGCGGGACGAAAAACGGTGAGGGGCGAGCGTTCAAGTTCGCGACCCTCTCGGTTGTCGGGCGGAATATCCCGCTTGTACTGGCCGTTGAGCCGGTGCGTGAAAGTTCGTCATGGGACGAGAATCCACCGAATCAGATTCATCGTGTTGTCCGCCGGCTCCTTCTGCGCGCAAAAGACCACGTCCCGATCGAGATGGTCCTGTGTGATCGGGAGTTCAACTCGATGCGCGTCTTCCAGACGCTCTCGAACCTCGACGTCAACTACCTCATTCCGAAACGGATCACGAGCTCAGAACGCGAGGTAATCGAGCGAATGGACGAAGACGACCAAGAGGTCGCTGTTGAGACGGCTTCCGTTCATGTTGAGGTGGGCTCGCACCCGATGCGGTTCCTGTATATTCCGTCGACGGGTGGTGAAGGGACGACGGTGTTTGCGACGAATCTCCGAGTCGGAACGGATGAGGCTAAGACGTTTTGTCGGCGGTATAGTCGACGGTGGCAGATTGAAAACGAGTACAAGAGCATCAAAGGCGAGTTTCTCGCGAAGACGTCCTCGAAGGAGTACCGCGTCCGGCTGTTCTACTTTGTGTTCGCCGTCCTGTTATACAATATCTGGCGACTCACGGATTTCCTGTTGAAAGTGGGTGTCGATGGAGAGATGGACTACACGCCCGTGTTGACCGCGGGCGAATGCGTTGAGCTCGTCGCGTCGCCGTTGATTCCGCCCGATTAACCGGTTTAATCCCCGTTAAGTCTGTTTCTCAGGAGTGGTGACGCTGTTCAGCAGCGCAGAATCCGCACAATTTCTCACTCTCTGCCGATAGTCATGCCCGCGAACGTTCGAGATCAACTCTGGATCGATGAGAGGAACCACAAGTCAACGGGGTATGACCCACAATTTTCCTATCCTCCGAAACTGTGGCAACATCAGCACAGCTATTTTGTATAGTGGAATGTGATTCATCACCTGTGAAGGACACAATAGTAAACTACCCGCGCCACCAACCGAGAGCGTCTGTCGATGGGAAAAGGCCTCGAGAACCAGGATCACTGCGTCTCCTTCCACTCTCCCGCATCACCGCCTCTAAACTCACCCATCGCCTCGCGTTCACGAGGCCACAGTGAAACGACCAGCACGAGACTATAGAAGACGCCAACGAGCCCCGTCACGACGGTCCCTGACAGGGTCCCAACGCTGGCCACAGTCAGAAAGCCGTCTCCAGTTGCAAATGCGGTAATCCGGAAAATCCAGGCGAGTAACAGAACGAGTAACAGCGCGAGGTAGATTCGTCGAAGTCGGTTCCGGAGGGCTTCCAGGAGCGTAATTTTCATCGTGGGTGTTCGGTAGTCGTTGCTCAGTTTTCGTCGCCAATCCTCGTGTTCGAGTTCACTCGCGGGATCGAGCGCGTCCGCGATGAGATTTTGCTGAATCAGGCGGACACGCGATCGGTAGACATCGTAGTCACGGTAGCGTCGGGCTTCGATCATCAGAAACGTCGTTACGACCAGGACGGCGATCAGAATAATGTAGTGTGGATTGTCGGCACTCGAGAACGCCCAGGTGAGGATCGCAGCCATCACGGTGACGCTCCAGGTTGTCGTCTGGTCAAGTCTCGATCGCCAGGTCGTCTCACGATCCAATTCGCCTCGATAAGTGTCCCCGAGGACGGCGCTCATCGTCGAAATATCGGTATCGATTTCGTTCCCGAGTTCGTCGTGACTGGAGTCAGTGTGATCGTCTCCGATGTCTCCACTCATGGTAGCTACTGTTGTTCACCACGGCCACGCTATAAGTAACAGAGACACCAGATCGACCGGAACACAACGCGTGGTTCAGGCCCTTGGTGGGAGAGAAGAGTGGCAGTTTGTAGACCGCGAGGCGTCTTATGCTGGACGGGGGAAGTTGTCGATCGTTTCCGCGCGGAATGCCTCCTCGTCGAACTCGTACTCGCCGTCGAGGAACTCGAGGAGTGTCTGTGTGTCCTGCAGTGCGTTTTGCAGACAGGTGGACGCGCCCGGCGACGGCGTGATATTGAACAGAATGTCGTCGCCGACGATTTTTGCTTCACCCATATCGAGGGATTTGCGCGTGGTATCGACGATCTGGGGTCGAACACCGCCGTAGCCCTTCGCCCGTTCGATGTCATCGAGTTCGACGCTCGGGACGACCTTCTGGACGTGCGGGAGGAACTCGCGCGGCCCGACTGCGGGGAGGTCGTAGACGAGGTTTCGGAGAACGTACGGGAGAAGGATCCGGTCCGAAAGGATGTTGGCGTAGCTGAGGAACGCTGCGGCGTTCAACCCGAATACGTCGAAGAAGTCCCGTACCGTCGAGAGACGGCCGCGTTCGAGAGCGGGGACCAGTTTCGCAGTGGGGCCGAAGCGGGTGATGCTCGGATCGTGAACGTCCGCGTCGCCGTGGACGGCGGCGAACGGGAGTTTCTTCATCTGGAGCGTGTACACCTTCCCGTTGAGCAGATCGTCTGCAAGGAAGAAACTGCCCGCCACGGGGAGCAACACCTTGTCCTGGCCGTAGCCGAGTTCTTTCGCGATCTGGAGGCTGTGCGAGCCGGCGGCGACGGCAGCTGCGTCACAATCGAAGCGGCCGTTGGTCGTGGCGATAGTGTAGCCGTCGAGTGTCGGCGTGATGTCCGTGACCTTCGTACCGCTGTAGATGTCGACGTTGGGTTCCTCGCGGGCCTGTTCGACGAACGACTTCGTCGTTGCACCGTAGTCGACGACGTAGCCGTCCGGTGTCTGCAAGGCGAACATCTCCTTCGTGGGATCGCGCCCCTCGACAACCTTGGGCTCGTACTCGGCGATTTCCTCGCGGCCGATCGGTTGGAGTTTCGGAAAGAGATCGCCGAAGCCTTCAGCCTCGTAGCGCCGCTCGAGTTGTGCGACTTCCTCGTTGCCGACGCCGAGAACCATCTTGCTTCGCTTGTCGTGCATCTCGCGGTCGGCGTCGTGGTTCTCCAGGTACCCCGCAAGGAGTTCCGCCCCTTCCTTTACCTCCTCGGCCTTCTCGAGCGTGTAATTGGTCTCGATGTCGCCGAAGTGAAGCGTCTGTGAGTTGTTCGTGTGGTTCGAGTTAATCGCCGCGGTCTCCGATTCTTTTTCGATGAGCGCGATGGAGTCGATATCGGAGAACTTCGCGGTTGCATACAGAAGTGATGCCCCGCTGATACCGCCCCCGACGATGATGAGGTCGTACTTGCCAGACATAATTGATTTGGAAAGTCATCTCGATAACTGTCCTCCGGACAAATAACTCGTGTTTTTTCGATCTGTTTTTCGTCGATCGTCGAACCCCATGTCGGCAGTTGAACGCTGTGCGATAAAATAGCCTGTAGGGCGCGTTAGCACGGAATACTCTTCGAACAATACAGACCCACTGCAAAGAAATTGGTAGTGAACTACCGTTGCTACCGGCACTGTTTCACCAGATTCCACGCGGATAGTCGAAAGAGGCGAAGCGTACATTCCGAGCAGGCTTCCGTCGGCGTACTTCTCTTCGTATTCGATATCGTCGGCAACCAACATCAGAATGCCTTCGACAATGCCGAGAAGCCAGGGAATTCCTGTTCAGAAGAAACACAGGTAGATGACGCCAAGTTTGACGTTTCTCTGATAGAACTTGTGTGCGCCAAGCGTTCCACGGAGCAGCGCCAAAATACTTGCTGCAAGCCGATCCGAATCAATACCGGATCCGCGATAGGAGGGCTGTCGAACGCCACACTCCGGACAGATCTCTGCCTATGCATTGATCCGCTCACCGCACTCGACACAGTACTTTTCGCCACCAGACCGGTCGGGCCCGCCATCGAGAGGCGTCGTCTGATCGACCCCACAGCTGGGCCACACATCCGCTCCGTCGTCGAGTTGCTCCCCACAGTTGCTACAGTGCTTCATTCCGCTCCCGCCCGTGTTTCACACTCGTCTTAAATAGCGGCTTGTTGGATACTGCTATCACCACGAGTAGTACAGCAGTATTCCCGCAAGAATCGCATATCCGACCCCGATTCCGAGGAGACCGACCATCGCCTCGAACAGCAGATGCGCGATGGCCAGTCCGTAGCCACACCCGAGCAAGAATCCAGTCACCGTCCGAACGGGGTTATACCCACGGCAACTGCTGAACGTCGTTACGCTCCAATCGACCAGGGAGGGAACTGGCAAAAGCGCGACCAGGAACGCAACGGTAGCAGGTGCCACCTCCGGGCCACCCAACGTGGCGAGTACCCCCGCCCCGATCCCCGGATAGACGCCTGCACATCGAGCACAAATGTGAACTCGGCGACCGAAGACGACGGGCGAATAACAGCGATAGAACTCAGCAGGCACGTGGTGTGAAAGTACAAACCGTCCTGTTTCGGACAGTCCCTTCCGTAGTTCCGCAGTGTCGATTCTCATGGTCTGGAAACGGATGGGCAGAGAACGGTGATCAAACCACTCGTAACTCCCGCCGGATTGCACCGACGTTCTAGGATGTGTTCATCCACGAACCCAAAGCAGTACCGATCTCTCAGTACGCGTTTGAGGATCGTTCGTACAACCGTCCACCGTCAGTTCCACCGGGAGGGGGCAATGGGATTAATATTGGTGTTTGAAAGAGAGGTCGCCGTGGTCATAGGAGTAGGATTTGATTTCCGCTTCATCACAGCGTGAATGGAGATCTGCCGGCGAAATATCCATCTGCTCGCCGAACTCTTTCTCGAGGTGTTTGCAAAATGCGATGGTAAGATTTCGATCGTCATCCCCAGTGTCTGCAACCTGAAGAACGACTGCCAGATCCGGATCGTCGTAATCCGGTTTGATGACGTAGTCGCCCGGAGTGAACGGATTATCGGGATATTTGAGATTCGTGTGTTTGTAGGTGTAGAGCTTGATATTTTGATCGTCACAGTAGGATGCCAACTTTGCAGGATGGATCTCCCGCCAGTTCCCTGGCCCGTCATCGAGACTATTCGGAAATGCGACGCAGACCGCCTCACCATCCATCGTCTGGCCGTAGAGGTTGATATCTTGTTCCGGTGGGAGTACCTCCACGACTACCGCGACTGATGGATCGTTATCTTCCGCTTTTACTACGCGATCACCAGGCGTAAATGGGTTCTGCGGCTTTTGGTTCATATGAGCCGTATTTGGCCCTAAATCCTGTAATTCGTTCATCGGACGAGCAGCGAGGTGAGCGAGTTTTTCGGGTTTTTCACCAGAATACGCTCCCTGCGTTCTGACTTTCGATTTGAGTGTTTCAGTTCGTTCCCATCCAAGAAGGATGAGTGCATCCTCGTTATCGCGATGCCAAACCATCACAATAATGTCATCATCTGGGTCGTTTTCGAGGATCTTTGCCGGCCGGAACGCAGAAACGTCTCTCGAGGTTTTCACGTCGATCCTGTATCCGAAGACATCGAAATCGTGGCCGGAGAAACTCTCAGAATTACAGCGCCGGATCGCCGCTTCATTTTCCCATTCCCACATTTCGACAGGGAGATACTCACGACAGAACTGCTCGAATGCGAGTTCACCGAGATTTCCGATACGCTTGACGTCTAACTCGTCTGCACCTTGGATTACCGCTTGGTGGTGAGCTCGTTCTCTATCGATTTCATCCGGTGTGTAGAGATACATTAGCTAGGAATTATTCGGTTGTGTAATGTATATTCCGTACTGAAATCTACCGGCTACCTGGTAATCGCCGAAGAAGAAATCCAGGATCGATATTTTAGCCTCCCAGGAAAGTGATGCGTAGAGAAATCGAAGATCTCGGTGCTCGAACAGGCATCTATTACCGGATATCGAAGTGCTGGTCGGAGTCAGTAGTCTCCGGAAGTGACGTGTGCAATGCTCGTCGTCGACGGGCACGCCGAAAAGTTGCGTCTGGAAGCGCTCTAACCGCGAGATTTCGTATTCGAGTTCCGACTCGCGATTGAATCGTACTCAGGGCCCCGAGACGGTGGGACTCGGCTCGAATCCGATCGGCCCTGCGTTTTCGCTTGGCCTCGAAGGCCTCGAAGGCCGCCGTCGACGTTCCGCGCGTGGTGATTTCGTGGGCCAGCGTGAGCGCGTCTTCGATGGCCTGTGCCGCACCTTGCCCGGCGAACGGTAACATTCCGTGGGCCGCGTCGCCGGCAATGATGACTGACCCGTGATGCCACCGTTCGAGTGACGGGACATCCGCCAAACCGGTACTGAACACGGTATCAGTATCAATCGACTCGACGACAGCGGGGATCGGAGCGGGGAACGCCGAAAACAGTTCGCGTAGCATCGCTTTCGTCGGCTGCGAGTCGGTTTGCCACTCCACCGCGGACTCCGACACCGTAGCGAACCAGTAGAACCGATCTGCGTCGATGGGTGCACCACCGGTGTAGGCCCCCTCGCCCCACACCTCGATCCCTCGAGTTCGGTGCTGCTCGGGTAAATCTACCGTTGCGATGGCCCGATAGGCGATACTGTCCAGCACTCGTGGTTCGACGTTCGGCGCGACGGCGTCCCGGACGACGGAGTCGATGCCGTCCGTCCCGATGAGGATGTCCGGCTCTATGTGCGTGCCATCGGTAAATCGAACGGCCGGCGTTTCCGTGTCAGTCACCGCTTTGCACGCCATTCCGGTTCTGACTTCGGCGTCGAGTTCTTCGAGGAGTATCCGCTGCAGTTCGGCGCGGTGTATCGCCACGAAGCCGTAGCCGAAGTCGGCCCGTTCGACGCGGTCCAGATCGAATCGCGTCAACACTCGTCCGTTCGCGGACCGAATCGAACTGTCTTCGAGGGGAACGCCTGCCTCTCGGACACGGTCGGCGATTCCGAGGCGGTCCAAAATGAGCAACGCGTTTGTCTGTAGCAGGATTCCGGCGCCGATTGGACGGAACTCGGACGCAGCCTCGTATACGGTCGATGCCCATCCCCGCCGTTCGAGCGCGAGCGCCGTGGTCAGTCCACAGATCCCCCCTCCGACGATAGCGATGTCGGGCCTCTCTGTCGTCATTGGCGCTTCCGGCACGAACTGCTGGTCATTTCGTCGCTACGGAGGTGTTCGCGGCGTCCGACGAGTTGGTTTCGTTCCATATCTGTCGGTTCGCATCGAGCCGTCGAATTTCGGCTGCCGGCTATCTACGCCGGTTTAAAGCACGCCGGGTATCTTCTCGTACGTATGCGATATCTCACGGTTCTCGTTCACCCCGCCGAGAGCGGTTCGTTCCACCCGCTCGGAGAGACACTCTCGAACGCGTCAGAGATCGAGCGGGAGGCGATTCACCACGTCGAACATCTCGCCGACGACACGGTACTGTTATTCGCCGAGGGGAGCGGTGATCGGGACCGATACGAGGATATAATGCGGGACTCCCCCCATGTCGTTGATTATTTCGTCTCCGGGGTGGATCGGTGGATGGCCGTCAGTCAGTTCGAACCGACGGACGCGACTCGATGTCTGCTGGAACGTCAACACGAGTCGAACGTCGTCATCGAGACGCCCATCTACTTCACCGCCGACGGTTCGCTCCGAATAACGTATCTGGGAAGCGACGCTGCGTTTCGAGAGTTGTTTCGCGGCTCCGTCGAGGAGACGGCTATCGCGTTCGATGTCGTCGAAACGGGCGACTACAACCCGGACGAAGCGGCGCTCACGAGACAATTAACGACGCGCCAACGGGAAGTGCTCGAAGTAGCGGTCGAGATAGGGTACTACAGTGCGCCTCGGCAGTCCACGCTCGACGATGTGGCGGACGTCGTCGGAATTGCGACGTCAACTGCGGGCGAGCATCTCCGAAAAGTGGAGGAGAGCGTGTTCGGTGCGTTCGTTCGGTAATTGTCGCGCATGTACGAGCGCTGCCCGTGGAATCACAGTTCCGGTAGTAGTTGGGCCTCGGCACTCATAGGGCTCGTCGTTACCGGGTGCCGAGTCCGGCTCGGAGCAGGTGTATCGTCATCGGCCGGACGATCGTAAGAGGGAGACGACCAAGACGGTTTGGATCGAGTTCAGTCGCGGTCGGTGTGGGCATCGGCGAAGGCGGTGTTCCACTCGTCGATGAGGTTTCGAAGGCGGTCGGTGTGAGTGGCGGAGAAGGTTGCGGGTGCGCGGGACGGCGGTTTGGTCTCGGTAGTCGACGGCTCACTTGCGGTGGTCGATTGTGAGCGAGTGGTCGAGTCGGCCTGAGTGGGTGGTTGAGTATCGGATCGAGTATCGGACGCGGTCGGTGTTGGATCAGTCGGCTGTGGATGTCGTGTGCTCATATCGGTCGGGATGGGTGGAGTGTGTGATTCGGTTCGGCGAGAGAGTTCGGCGGTCGAAGCGGGCGGAACGAGATGCGTGAAGGCCGGCTACACGTACACGTGACATCTGTACGCAGACCGTTACGTCCAACCATGATAAATGTTAATGATGTATGGGCAAGAGTCACAATCGTCACGACTAAACTCACGGCAGATGACCGAGCGCAGTACGTGGACGAGAGCGAGGATACCGAGGCGAATACCGGATGCGAGCGCATGCGAACCGAGAGCAAGACATGATCGACATCTCGAGTGAACTGGCTGCCGACAACACCGATAGCACTGCCGGTGAGTCATCCGGTGTTGCCGTGAGCATTATCGTTCCGGCGCGAAACGAGGCCGAGTTCATCCGTGGCACGCTCTCGAGTCTCGCCGCGCTCGACACCGCACTCGAGTTCGAGATTATCGTCGTCGACGGGAACTCGGAGGACGAGACGCGCGCAATCGCACGGGAGTACGGATCAACGATCGTCGAAGAGGACTAGGGGAGTATCGCGACGGCGCGCAATATCGGGGCGAAACGCGCCAGCGGCGAGTGGCTCGCGTTTATCGATGCGGATACGCTGGGTCCGGGCGGACTATCTGACGGAGATGTGCGGCTTCGTCGAGGCGAACGGGTTGGCAGCCGCGAGTTCGCGCTGTCGGATGACGGGGCCGTGGCGGGCGAAGGTGATGGAGGCGACGATCAACCACGTGTTTCCGCGACTCGAGCGGCCCGTATTGCCGGGATTCAACTGCTTCGTCCATCGGCGGGCCTTCGAGGATATCGGCGGCTTTCCGACCGTCCCAAACGAGGATACGGCGTTCAGTCGCCGGCTCGCACGCCGGTATCCGACGGCCTACGCCCCGGACGTGCTGGTCGCGAGTTCGGGTCGGCGGATCGCCGAGTCGGGGTTGACGGGAACGCTCTGGCACTACGTTCGATTGGACGCGCAACGACTGCGGTCCTAGTACTGTCGGACAGAACTACGTGAAGATTGATCTCGAATTCGCGATCAACTTCGTATTGACACCTGTCAGACAGTATAACTGCGCGTTCGTCTTCGCCCGGGTGGCGCGTCAGCGACTGTGTCTCGGGTACGGGCATGGACCCGCCAGGGAACCGCTTTTGGCCGTCCTCGTCGGTCACGGAATCGTGTCCACTGTCCCCCCAGAAGTCGCGGACCGTCTCGAGAGCGAACCGCTCATGGCCCATCTCGGGACCTGTGTCGAGGGACGCCCGCACGTCGCCCCCGTCTGGTATCGGTACGAAGACGACATCGTTGAACTCGTGACGACGGGCCGAAAACTGGAGAATATCCGGACGAATCCGCGCGTGTCGCTGTCGGTGCAGGCGGACGACGAGGGCCGAACGCGCTGGATGGTGACGCTGCTCGGGACGGCAACGATTATCGAGGACGACGCCGAAACGGTAGCGGCGAGACGACAAATTAACGAGAAGTACAGCGCGAGACCGGATGCCTACGACGAGAACACGCTCGTTCGAGTCGAGGTGGGTTCGGCGACCTACGAGACCTACTGACAGCGCCGGGACGACGGCAATCCAGACCGCACCGCTCGTGTGGAATCAGAGACGGGCAGCCAGAGCCCGAAGAAGACAGGTATCCACTCAGTGAAGCAGTGAAGCGACGATCGTGCGGTGAGAGCGCATCGCGAGAGTTATCCCGAAGACGACGATCGAGGGACGGCTACTCGTCGCATCGCTCACGGCTGCGATCACACGCACCCAGTGTCGACTGTAACAGGCGAGTCGGCATCGTCACGGGATCAGCGCGTCCGATACGAACTGGAAGCGGACACGAGTTGGCGGTGGCGCTCGATCGGTCGGCGATCATCGCGCCCTCTCGAAACAGTTGCACTGCGACCGGACCGTCGGCCGCATCGACATCGGCGGTGAAACACGTCGTCGCACCCGCCGGGACCGTTACCGTCTCGAGCGTCGCCGGATCGGGACCGGACTCCTCGTCGCTCTCGCTCTCGGCGACCCGCTCATCCGATTCGTCACCGACCGCTACCTCGCCGAAGACGGCCTCCTGACACGCATCGAACTGCGGATTCGACGCCGTAAGCGCACCGACACCGGGAACAACCGGTTCCCCCCGGAACGCCTCGACAGAGCCGATGATCGCATCATCGGGGAACTGTTCGAGTTCACGCACGTCGATCGTCTGCTCGCCGTCGACCGCGCCGACCGGCTCGATGACGTTTCCGACTTCATCGCTGGCACCGACGAACGTCGCGGTGACGATCACATCGACGAACTCGCCGAAGACGCGAATCCGCCGGCAGTCGATGAACTCGATCCGTTCGTCGGGTGGCGACACGGCGCGCCACTCGAGTGAGACCGCGTGCTCGCTGTCGTTGGTGATGCAGAAGACCGGCCCGTCTGCCTTCTCGTCGGTATCGTCACACGCAGGGGTCAGCCGAATCGGCAGTGCACGAGCACAGATAGCGTCTGCAGTATCGGCTTCGCTGGTGGTCTCGTCGCCATCGTCCGCGGTATCGCCGCCGGCAACGATACCTGCGGCAGTTCCCGATACGCCGCCGATCACCGCGGACGTAACGGTGACCCTTCGCAACCACTCTCGTCTGGAAGGTATCTCTTGAGACATTGATTTCTGTGATTTCTTCCCCGGGAGCCGCCCCGAGAACGCGAGTGAATTGCGACGCATCACCTATTGTTATCGACAGGCTGCAGACCGTTCACGAGAGCAAACAGTATCCTGGCGTTCGATTATCACACGCAGCAGCCGATCAATACGCAGAACCCCTCTCGCGCAGTGACAGCGGTATCTATCCACCCACCGCCAATAGTACGGTATCGCTACAGCGCCTCGTCACGGCGTATGCCGTCACATCGCGGGTCAAGGACGGCCTACACCGAGATTCCACAGCCTGGAAACTCGTGAGGAGCCCTTACCGGGCTATAGTCCCGTCGGCACGTCGAAGTAACTCGTCTCGAGTTCAGTCTCCCACCCCTCGACCCGCTCCTGGATCGCCCGGACGCCAAACGTCTCGGTCGCGTAGTGGCCCGCCAGCGCGACGTGAATACCTGCCTCCCGCGCTTCGTGATACACCTGCTGTTTGCCCTCGCCGGTCACGAGCGCGTCCGCGCCCGCGTCGACGGCTTCGTCCAGCCAGTCGGTGCCGCTGCCGGTGACGATCGCAACGTCGTCGATCTCGTCGGGGCCGAACTCGAGCAGCTGGACGGGGTTGCCGTCGGGTTCGAGCGCGCTCTCGAGTCGCGAGCGCAGCTCCGCGGGCGTGTACGGCTCCGACGCGGTGCCGCGCTGGCCGATGAACTCGGGGCCGAGTTCACCGAACGGGGTTCGATTCTCGAGGTCGAGCGCGTCGGCGACACCCGCGGCGTTCCCGAGTTCCCGGTGGCCGTCGAGCGGGAGGTGCGAAACGTACAGCGCGAGGTCGTGCTCGATCAGCGGGGCGAGTCGATCGTAGGTGCGGCCGGTGACGCGGTCGAAGCCGCCCCAGGAGATGCCATGGTGGACGACCAGCGCGTCCGCGTCGGCCGCGATCGCCCGCTCGAAGGTCTCTTCGACGCCGTCGACGGCGAAGGCGACGTGTTCGACGGTCCCCTCGTCAGGGCCGACCTGCAGGCCGTTCGCGCTGGCGTCGAGGTCGGCGTAGTCGGCGGTTCCGAGCGTCTCGTCGAGGCGGTCGACGAATGTCGAGAGTTGCATGCTCATACTCCCGCGTTACGCCGCCGACGGCTTGTATCCTTGCGATCGAACGCGCTGTAGTCGGCGAGCGGCAAGCAGTGGACAGCCAGCGGCAAGCCGCCGACCTAACGGTCAGACTCCGGTGGCTTCGGTGCATCGTCGACACGAAACGCGCGGAGCGTGTGGCGCTCGAGTTCGGTTTGCTCGCACTCGGCCGGGTGGAGTCCGCGGTCGGTGAAGACCTGGGTCCAGTCGCGAACGTAAAGCGGCACGCCGTCGACGTGGCGGATTTCGCTGGCGGACGAGTCGGCGGGGGTGGACGAAGACTCGTCTCGAGTGGGACGTTGTCCTTCGTTCTCAGCCGTCAGGAGGGTCGTGCCGGCCACTCGAGCGAGTTCGTCGAACACCCACTCGTTGTCCGGGTGGACGTGCTGAAGCGTTTCGACCGAATAGATCACGTCGAATCGATCGTCCGAGACGGAGCGAGCCAGGCGCTCGATCGGACAGCAGTAGAACGTTCCCGCGGCGAACAGGTCGGGCGAGTGGCGTTGCATCACGTCGAAAGCGGTCTCGTTGATATCGATGCCGAACAGGTTCTCGTAGCCGTGGTCGTGAAGGTGTGCAAGGTGGCGGCCCGAACTACAGCCGAGTTCGAGCACGGTGGCATCGGGGTCGACGAAACGAGCCAGCGTTCGGCGAATCGCCTCGCTCGTCGCGTTCGGACCGTAGTACGCGTAGTATTCGGGTGAATAGGCACCCGAGCGTGATTCCCAGCGGTCGTGGACATCGGTTACGTTCATGATTACATCAGCTCGGTACCGCACGTTCCGCTACAGTCGCCGCCACACCGCGACGGCGACACGTCGGCTCATCCGCTCGCCTGCTGTCCGTTATCCGCTATTCGCTTATCCGCTGTCCGCTCGAACAACGCCCGCGAGTAGCCTACCGCCGCCGCGGGTCATATAGCTGTGGTCACAGCCGGCTCGCCACCGCCGGCGCGCCGACCGCGGGACCCCAATTTACTACCAGCGCCTCGTATCACTTCCCATGTCACGGCGAACGATCAGCCACGAGACGGGTGCCATCTACGAGTTCACACCTGAACTCGAGCCGATCGCGACGGTCGAGTCGGGCGCGCAACTGACGGTCGAGACCAGAGACAGTTTGGACGGCGCGATCCAGTCGGAGTCGGACGTGATCGAGTCGGTTCCCGCAGAGGTAAACGCCGCGACGGGACCGATCGAAGTCGAGGGGGCCGAACCCGGTGACGTGCTCCGGGTCGATATCGACGACATCCGACTGACAGAGGATCGCGGCCGCGTAATCTCGATCGAAGGGTTCGGGCTACTCGACGGCCACGAGGGAATCGAGGCACCCCGGTCGCGGATCACGCCCGTCGAGAGCGACGGGGTCGGAGTCGGAGACGGAAACGGAGAGCGAGCGGGAACGAGCGACGCCACGCTCTCCATAGAGGGAATCGACGCCGACGTTCCAGTCGAACCGCTCATCGGCACAATCGGCATCGCGACCGAATCTGAGTCGCACACAACGCTCGTCCCGCACAATCACGGCGGCAACCTCGACACGACGGATCTGTGCGCCGGAAACTCGGTCTACTTCCCCGTCTTTCAGGCGGGTGCCATGCTCGCGATGGGCGACTGCAAGGCCGCGATGGCCGACGGCGAGATGTGTGGCACTGGCGCAGAGATCGGAACGGCCATCGACGTGACGGTCGCGGTGCTCTCGGATCCCGAAATCGAACTCGAGCGCCCGCTGATCGAAACTCCCGAGGCCTGGAAACCGGTCGCGAGCGCGGACACGCTCGAAGCAGCCTGCGAACGAGCGACTCGGGACGCGATCGAACTGCTGGCCGCGGAACACGAGGTCGACACGACTGACGCCTACCTGTTCGCGAGCCTGGTCGGCGACCTCGAGATCAGCCAGGTCGTGGACCCGCTGGTCACGGTTCGGAACGCGGTCCCGAAGGCGTATCTCTCCGCGCCGTTCTGAGCCGACGGCCCGTCGTTAGGAAGACTCGGCGGCCGCGCGTTCGTAGATGAACTCGCGCACCAACTTTCCGGCGAGCGAGGCCGCCTGGCCGTCGTCGCGGTCGTTGACTTCGACGACATCGAAGCCGGTCGCCTGCGGCGCAACCGAGCGCACCGCGTCGCGCAGTTCGCGCGGCTCGAGTCCGAACGGCTCCGTCGTCCCGGTTCCGGGCGCGTAGCCCGGATCGGCGGCGTCGATGTCGACGCTCAGGTACACGTCCCGATCCTCGAAGCGATCGCCGGGGTCCCAGTCGGCCACGTCCTCGGGCGGAACGACGGTCACGTCGGCCGCCTCGGCGCGGTTCCACTCGGCCTCGCTCCCGGCGCGAGCCCCGAGGACGAACAGTTCGTCGACCGAGTCGACCTCGTCCCCGTCGAGAATCCGGCGCATCACGCTGGCGTGCGAGAGCGGATTGCCGTCGTACTCGTCGCGCAGGTCCAAGTGCGCGTCGAGCGAGACGACGATATTCGGTTCGACGGCGCGGACGCCGGCCAGCGAGACCGTGTGTTCGCCGCCGAGCGTGACCGGGACGGCGTCGTCCCAGGCGATATCGCGCAGAACGCCCTCGAGCCACTCGAGGTACTCCGGAACGTCGTCCCACGCGCGAACGTCGCCGTGGTCGACGACGCCGAGGTCGGAAAAGTACTGGTCCGTCCGGTGGTCGTAGTCGTCGAACGGCTCCGCAAAAGTCCGAATGCGCTGGGGCCCGAATCGGGTCCCCGGCTGAAAGGTCGTCGATACGTCCAGGGGCGCACCGACGACCACGAAGTTCGCGTCCGCACGGCCGGTCGCCGCGTCGGCTTTCTCGCGTTCGTCAGTCGCCCCGGGAAACATTAGATGATCTTTCGCTGGTCTTCCATCTCGAGGTATTCGATGTTCTCGTCGGGGGAGGCGTCGACATCCTCGGGCATGCGCATCGTGATGGTTTCGTACGTTTCTAAGTCCATGACTTGCATGTCGTCGCCGTCGACGGAGACGACCTGGCCCTGTTTGCGCTCGATGATCGGGACCCAGATTTTGGCGTCGACCGGCTGGGAGAGCGAGCGCTTCTTGCCGTCGAAGACGCCCTGGGCCTCGATTCGGGCCTTAGCGCTGCCGTGTTTGCCCGGCTTGGCTGTCGAGTAGGCGTTGATCTTGCAGGCTGCGTCGTCGATGATTACGTAGCTTCCTTCCTGGAGATCGCGAACTTCTTGCTGCTGTTTCGCCATGTCCCGGGGTAATCAACCGACGGCCATAAACCGTTTGGAATGCCGGCTCGAGTGTGCGAGACGTGTCACCAGTGTCCTTAGACCCCAGTATCAGGGTGGCTGACGGAGATCAAATCGGTGAAAACTGGACAGAACGCGCGGAGAACGTTCAGTTCGACCTGCGAGCCAGTTCGCGTTCACCAGCGACGCCGGCTCACCACCGAAATCCGTCGGAAGCGGCGGGCGGTTCGAGCGGACTCGGTGGCAGGCCGTCTCCGACGGTAGGATCGTTGTACGCACCCGGTGCGACATCGTTGGGCGTCGTCGGGTAGCAAAGCGATGCGAGCAACTGGATGTGGCCGCGGCCGACGCCGAGTTCGAACTGGCCGCCGCCGTACATGCTGATGTCGCGTTCCTCGCAGTAGGCGATCGTCTCGAGCAGCGATTCGACCGATCCGAACCGGGACGGTTTGACGTTCAACCACTCGGGCTCCCAGGGAAGCGCTTCGATATCCGACACGCCGTGAATCGGTGCGTCCCAGGACACGCGCTCGCGGACGGCCGACTCCTCGAACAGCGATTCCGTCTCGTCGGTCAGCGCCGGGTCCTCGATGACGGCGTCGGGAAACGACTCGAGGACGAGTTCATACAGCGTCGAATCGGCAGGGGAATCGACGGCAGTGCCCGTGTACTGGCCCTTGAGGTCGAGAATCTGCACTGCATCGGTACCGACCGTCTCGCCAACGCGGGTGACGAGTTCTCGATCCCACGTCGTCGTCGGGTCGAGTTTGAACTCGATGTCGGGGACCCGCTCGCGCAGTTGCTCGAGTCGGTCCGTCGTCGGCGGCTCGCCGAGTCGGGTGCTGGTGACGAATCGGACGGGGTCGCGCGACCGACCGAGTTCGCTCGCGAGCGTCGTCTCGGACTGTCGCAGCGCGAGATCGAGGGCCGCGCTCTCGAGGCCCCAGCGGCGGTAGTTTCGAAACACCTCGCGGTCCGGGGCGGTCGGAAACAAATCGAGGTCGGCGAGGGATGTGGAGAACTCCCCGAACGTGAACTCGCCGGTCAGATCCGGGAGTCCGTGCTCGGCGAGCGTGTGGTGGTCGTCGGCCTCGTAGGTCACATCCTCGCCGACGCCGGACTCGCCAGCGCCGGTGAGCGTGAACTCCGTCGTGACGCGGGTGAACTCGCTCGATGTCTCCCGCGATAGTCTGTCGGTAGTCGTGTCGTCGATCGAGAGCGGGAGATCGGCGAGGTGGTCGGCCGCTGTCTGCAAATCCATGGGATGAGCCTCAACGGCCAGCAAAAAGTACGTTCGCCCGTTTCGTTCCGTCCTGTCCCGTTCTCGCCGTCAGTCCTCGCGCTGGCGCTGTCGGAGGTTCTGCCTGGTAAACTGCGGTTTTGCCTGAATGGACCGCGACTCGCGGAACGTCCGATAGAGTTGGATCGAAAGCACGAACGCGAAGACCGCCGCGATAACTGCAGCCCACGGGGCCTCGAGGGCATAGAGGACGCCCATCGAGAACAGCGCCATCGTCAACAACATGCCGTAGACCAACCGCTTTGCGAGTTGATCGAAGACGTTACCCGAATCCTCGACACCGACGCGAACGTACAGATCGTCCCGGTCGAGTCGATCGAGTGTCCGCTCGAACTTCGGGGCGATTCGAGTCAGCGACTCGCCGCTCCGACGGATCTGACCGGCGGTTTCGGCGGCGTACTTCCGGGCGGTCTCCTCGCGATACCCCTGTTCGGTGAGGTAGTTCGTCGCGGTTTCGATGAAGTCGAAATCCTCATCGAGGGTGACGCAGACGCCCTCTACGACGGTCGCGACTCGAAGGACGAGCGCGAGGTTCTTCGGCAACCGGAACGGAAACACGTAGATCGAGTCCTCGATCTGGCCGACGATCTGGTTGACGCGATACTGTTCGACATCTTCGCCGCGGGCGTCCTGGATCGCGATCTCCATCACTTCGGCCATCACGCCGCGATCCGCATCGGGAGAGAGCGTGCCGATTTCGATCAGCGCGTCGAGAATACCGTCGATATCCTGGTTGGCGACGGCGATGTAGAACTCGACGATCTTCTCCCGGACGAAGTCATCGACCCGGCCGGACATGCCGAAGTCGTAGAAGACGATCCGTCCCTCGTCCGTCACTGCGAGGTTGCCCGGGTGCGGATCGGCGTGAAAGACGCCGTCGTCCATGATCATCTGCATGTACGCCCACTGGAGGTTCTCCGCGATCGTGCTGCGGTCGATTCCCTTCCGCTCGAGTTCAGCAACGTCGTTGATCTTGGTCCCCGGAATGCGTTCCATCGTCAGCACTCGCGGCCCGGAGTGACTCTCGATGACGGCGGGAATCCGGTAGCGGTCGTCGCCGGCGAAGTTGCCCCGGATTTCCGCGAGCATTTCGGCCTCGCGCTCGTAATCCATCTCCTCGCGGATCGTCTTCGAGAACTCGTCGGCGAGGTTTTCGAGCGAGAATGCTCGGGATTCGTCGACGAAGAACAAGATGAGCGGCAGTGACCAGCGGATCACACGTAGGTCGGCTTCGACCAGTTCTTCGATGTCGGGGCGACGGACCTTGACTGCGACCTTGCGAACGTCGTCGTCGCGGGCGTCGACCGTTTCCGAATGCAGTTGTGCTTGATAGACCTGCCCGAGGCTCGCACCGCTTATCGCTGCCGTGTCGAAGGAGTCGAACTGCTCGTCGATGGGCCCGAGTTCGGCTTCGATGACTGCGCGGGCCTGCTCCCACTCGGCGGGCGGGACCTCGTCCTGCAGCGCAGCGAGTTCGTCGATGTACTCGGGCGGGAGCACGTCGGGGCGGGTCGAGAGCAACTGGCCGAGTTTGATGAACGTTGGCCCGAGCGTCAGAAGCGACTCGAGGAGGACGGACGCCCGATGGCGGCGTGTTTCAGGGGCGACTGATCGGGAGCGGCCAAAGAGAAGGAATCGGTGACGGTCTCGTGCATACGCGAGGAGCAGAGGCAGGAACTGCCAGGCGACGAGGACGAACCGTTTGTACGCACGGAGGGAGACCAGTCTCGGTCACCTCGAGTTGGTGTCGGTATCCGTGTCGGTATTGGTGTCGATGTCGGTGTCGGCATCGGCGTCGGTGTCAGTGTTGGTATCGATGCCAGTGCCAGTGTCGGTGTCGGCGTCGATGCCAGTATCGCTGGTCCGATTCGCCGTTGTCCCTGCGTCGCCCTCTGAAGCGGTATCTCCGTTCTCATCCCCCGCAGTCGTCGTCTCGATAATATCGATCGTGGTCTCTTCGCTCCCCGGTTCGCTTTTGGGAAGCGTTAACTCCAGGACGCCCCGCTCGACGACCGCGTTCGCCTCGACATCGGCCGCACGGACCTCGTCGGGAAGCGGCAGGTCGACATCGAGGAACAGCGAGCGGTTCTCCTCGAGATAGTGATAGTCGTCCGGAACGGCTTTCGCGCGTTGCCCGGTGATCGAGAGACGACCGTCTTCGACCGTCCAGCCGAGTGAATCAGCCGTAATTCCCGGCACGTCGAGAACGAGCAGATACGCCTCGTCGCTCTCGAGCAGATCGAAGAAGACGTCCTCGGTGAGGTCCCGCAGGGCGTCGCGGAGCGCTGGCATAGATACAGGTTCGAACGCCGATACGAAAAAGCCCGCGGTAGCGGTCATCGTGCGAGCAGCGTCCAGGGCCCCGGTCCGGATCCGAACCCGGGATCGAAATCGACAGAGTCGGAGCCGTGACGACCGCGTCGTCCCCTACGCTTTTCCCGTCCCGCAACCCGCTTTCGGGTATGAACGGAGCCGATCACGAGCGCACGACGGCCGGATTCAAGGTCCGGACCCCGGTCGACGAGGCCCGAGAGACGTTCAGAGAGGCCATCGCGGAGCGCCTCGACGGTGACAGACCGTTCACCGGGGCGGAACGAGTCCCCCTCGAGACCGCCGACGGCCGAACGCTCGCTGCGACCATTACGGCCGACCGGAACGTCCCGCACTACGAGCGCGCCGCGATGGACGGCTACGCCGTCCGCGCTGCAGACACCTTCGGTGCCAGCGACCGCTCGCCCGAACTGCTTCGCATCGCTGACGGCGCTGTCGACGGTGACGACGACGGAGAAGGATCTTCCGCGAACGCGACCGTCACGCCCGGAACCGCCGCCCGCGTCCACACCGGCAGCGCCCTCCCCGACGGTGCCGACGCCGTCGTGATGATCGAACACGTCGACGAGTTCGACTCGGCGGCCGAACTCGAGGTGACGGACGCCGTCGCCGAGGGAGAAAACGTCGCGCCGGTCGGCGAGGACGTCGACGCGGACCAGCACCTCTACGACGCGGGCCACCGGCTGCGCCCGTCGGACCTCGGCCTCCTGCGGTCGGTCGGCCGCCGCGAGATCACCGTCGCCCGACCGCCGACCGTCGGCGTGATCCCGACCGGCGAAGAACTCGTCGAGCGCGATCCGGGGCCGGGAGAGGTCATCGAGACGAACGGCCTCACCGTCTCGCGGCTGGTCGACAGATGGGGCGGACGGGCGACCTACCGCGACGTCGTCACCGACGATGCCGACTCGCTGCGGGTCGCCATCGAGCGCGATCTGACGAAGGACATCGTGGTGACGACCGGCGGCTCCTCCGTCGGTGAGCGCGACCTTCTCCCGGAGGTGATCGACGACATCGGCGAGGTCCTCGTCCACGGCGTCGGTCTCAAGCCTGGCCACCCGGTCTGTCTCGGCATCGTCGAGGACACGCCCGTCCTCGCGCTGCCGGGGTATCCCGTCGCCTGTATCGTCAACGCCGTGCAGTTCCTCCGGCCAGCGCTGCGCTGGTTCGAGGGAACTGACCCCGACCCGCATCCGACGACGGCGGCCCGACTCGAGCGAAAGATCCCGAGCGAACCTGGAACGCGAACGTTCGCCCGAGTGCAGGTGTCGCGACGCGACGACGACTCGGACGCGAACGAACCCGCAGTTGTCGCGACGCCAACGCGGGCCAGTGGGTCGGGCGTGCTCTCGAGCGTCGCGCTCGCGGACGGCTGGGTCGTCGTTCCGGACGGCCGCGAGGGGATTCCAGCGGGCGAGACGGTGCGAGTGGAAAACTGGGAGTCGAACCCGTAAAGAGCACCGCGATCGGCAGACGGACCGACGGACCGACGTTTTTACCGTCCGCGCGCGAAGGACCGCTATGAACCGCAAGGAGTTTCGCGATCTCGCCTCGCCAGCCGAGGCGCGCGAGGTCATCGACTCGCTATCGCTCGAGGGCGGCATCGAACGCGTCCCGCTGACGGACGCCCGCGGCCGCACCCTCGTCGCACGACTCGACGCCGAACTCGACGTACCGGGCTTCGACCGAGCGAGTCTAGACGGCTACGCGCTCACCGCTCGGGATACGTTCGGCGCTGACGAGGCCGATCCCGCCGAACTCGCGGTCGTCGGCTCGGTCCACGCCGGCGAGGAACCCGCGGTCGAACTCGAAGCCGGCCAAGCGGTCGAAATCTCGACTGGCGCGGTGATGCCCGACGGCGCGGACGCGATGGTTCCCGTCGAACGAACCGACACCGTCGACACCGACAGCGACGGCGACAACACGACCGTCCTCGTCCGCACCGCCGTCGCCCCCGGCGACAACGTCATGTTCGCCGGCGCGGACGTCGCCGCCGGCGAGCGCGCGCTCGGCCCCGGCACCCGAATCACGCCGCGGGACATCGGCCTCCTCTCCGCACTGGGTATCGACGAAGTCCCCGTCCGAAGCAACCCCCGCGTCGGCATCGTTTCCACCGGCGACGAACTCGTCCGACCCGGCGACGAACTCGACAGCGACCGCGGCGAGATCTACGACGTCAACAGCTACACGATCGCCGCCGGCGTCGAGGATGCCGGTGGTGAAGCCGTGCTCTACCCCCACGCCGGCGACGAGCAGGACGAAATGGAGCGCGTCCTCCGGGAAGCCGCCGCGGAGTGCGATCTCGTGCTCTCCTCCGGGTCGACCAGCGCGAGCGCGGTCGATGTCATCTACCGGGTCATCGAAGAGCAGGGCGAACTCCTCCTCCACGGTGTCAGCGTCAAACCCGGCAAACCGATGCTCGTCGGTCGGCTAGCCGACTCCGCCTACGTCGGCCTCCCCGGCTACCCCGTCTCCGCGATGATGGTCTTTCGAACGTTCGTCGCACCCGCGATCCGCGAAGCCGCGGGAGTTCCCGAGCCGGAATCCGCGACCGTCACCGGCCGAATGGGTCGCGAGGAACGCTACGGGGAGGGTCGGCTCCGCCTGATGCCCGTGGGTCTCGTCCAACGCGGTCCCGACGCGGAAGACGACCGCGACGCAGCCTCAAGTGTGGACGACAGCGACAATTCCCCCCTCGTCTATCCCGTCGACAAAGGCAGCGGCGCAACTACCAGCCTCGCCCAGGCCGACGGCGTCGTCGAGGTCGGCCCCGAAACGGACTATCTCGAGGCGGGCGAATCGGTCCGTGTTCGGTTGTTCTCACCCGATGTTCGCCCGCCAACGCTCCTCGGCGTCGGCGAGGACGACCCGACGCTCAACCGTCTCCTCGATCGTCTGGAGAACCCCCGCTACCTCCCGGTCGGCTCCCGCCCCGGCCTTCGACGACTCCGCGACGGCGTTCCGGACGTGGCCGTCACCGCCGGCCCGATCGAGCGCGACACCGACGCAACTGAACTCGGCGGCTGGACCCGCGAGTGGGGACTGGTCGTCCGACCCGGAAACCCCGCCGAAATCGAGGACCTCTCGGATCTGGTCGACCGCGACCTCCAGTTCGTCAACCGCACCAGCGATTCCGGCCTTCGGGTCAGTCTCGAACAGGCACTCGCCGAACTCGCCGATGACCGCGGTGCGAGGCAACACGAACTCGCCGAATCGATCAGCGGATACGACATCGGGCTCCGCGCCCACGAGAGCCCCGCCCGGACGGTCGTTGCGGGCGAGGCCGACGCCGCCCTCGGACTGCGCGAGACGGCTGACCACCTCTCGCTCGAGTTCGTTCCGCTCGGCGAGCAGTCGGTGCGAGTGTTTGCGAACCCGGACCGGACGGCGAAGGCGAGCGTTCGTGAACTCGAGACGGCGCTTGCGGAGAACTCGAACGAGGGCACGTAACTGGGTCTGGGTCCGCACGTTCCCAAACGAGACAGTCAGGGCAGCCTGAACAGCGATTTTTAGGGGATGGTACTGTACATAGCGTGATGTCGACGATAGCCGAGCTTCGGCTTCCAGCCACTGAGACGACCCTCGTGACCGCGTTCGAGCACGCCCCCGAGATCACCGTCGAACTCGAGTCATCGGTCTCGAAGACCCGGCCCTGCCTCTGGGTTGCGGGCGTCGATCGAGAGCGGGCAACGGGTGCGTTCGATGTGGATCCAGCCGTAATCGAGTATGATCTTCTCGTCGAATCGGACTCCAGACTACTGTTCGACGTCGAGTTCGCCGATGGAGCGGGAACCGACCAGTTGTGTGAAGAACTGCTTATCGACGGGGGCTCACTCCTCGAGATGTGGGGCACCGACGGCTGGTGGCAGGCCAGAGTCCGGTTCCACAATCGAGAGACGCTGACGCAGGCCTATGATCGACTCAACGAGATGGGGATCAGTGTCGATCTGCGGCGGATCACCGACGTTGCCGACTCGGAAAGCGGCGAGACGCGACTGACGCCCGAACAACACGAGGCGCTGGAGGCGGCACTCGAGTACGGATACTTCGAGATTCCGCGGCGGATCTCGATGGAGGAGTTAGCAGATGAACTCGGTATTTCCCATCAGGCGCTCTCCGAGCGGTTCCGCCGTGCGTACGAAACGTTGGTCAACGAGGAGTTACAGCATGTCGAACAATCGTCGTCGTAGTTGTCGTGGGAATTGCAGTCATAGTCGTAATCGCAGTCGTAGTCATTAAGCCCACGCGCTGAGCGGCTAGAAGAGTTCGTCGAACGACTCGACGCGGTAGTCACCGAGGACGCACCGACCACGACGGTCGTGGCCGACCCGTTCGACGTGAATGGCGTCGAGGCCGGCATTCCAGGCCGCGCCCACGTCGTTTGCGCCGTCGCCCGCGAGCACGCCCAGGTGGCCGTTTTCCCCGACGCCGAGGTCGTCCATCACCCGCTGCACCGGCTGCGGGTCCGGTTTCCAGCCCGTCTGTTCGGTACAGCACAGTCGCGCATCGAACCAATCCCGAATGCCGACGTTGTCGAGGACGGGTTCACAGAGAAACTCCTGACAGTGCGTGACCAGTCCGACCGGCGCGTCGAGTTCGGCGACGAACGCAGCGTCCTCGTGAAGATAGGTCTGTTCGGCACGGACCAGCGGGTCCTCCTCTGCGTGGAAGGCCTCCCAGAACGTCGTCGGATCGACTCCCCACTCGAGGAGCTGTCGGTCGCGAGACCCGGTCAGGCCGCTCCAGAGGATATCCGCTTCCTGATCGCTGAACTCGCGGCCGAGACGATCGCCGACCCGGTCGAAGACGCCCCGGGTGTACGACCACTCGACGTCGACGAGTGTGCCGTCGAGATCGAGAAGCCAGAAGTCGTAGTCGTCATCGGCGTCGAAGGCGTCGTCATCGACGTCGAAAGCGGATGCAGATGCGGATGCGGACGCAGAAGCGGAAGCGGAACTGGAGGTAGCGTCGACTTCGAACTCGTTCTCGGTGACCATCGGGACACAACCGTACGAGAGTGGCGAGTAAATGTGTACCGATTTCGTGAACGACTGCTGACTCGTCGATTCGTCACGGTGGCAGTCGACAGGTCGGAATCCCACAGCGAGATCGGCTATACATCCTGCACTCTGATACTCGAACCGAGGTACTTCGAGAGCGCTTCGGAGACCGTCTCAGCGTTGAACGCGTCGAGGTCGGACGCGATGGCCGATTTCATGGCGTCGAAGTACACCGTATCGACTTGCAGTTCGCTGAACGAGGCCGATTCGACGGGCAGATCGAGCCAGTCTTCGGCGAGCCGTCGGACATGGGCCTCGTCGGCAACCTCGCCGCGCCAGAGCGTGTCCCGGAAGAAACGCCAGCCACCAGTTCCCGGTTCGGGTGCCACACGACGGACGGTAACCGTCGTCGTTTCACTGCCGGGTTCGAGCGAGATAGCCGGCTGCGCGGGTTCGAGTCGAACGCGAACCGTGAAGACGTACTGGCCGTGCATCGTGTCTAGAGAGACGATGGAGCCACTCAACTGTTCAGGCGGCTCATCCAGGTCCGGGCCCGAATCCGGGTTCAGGTTCAGGTTCAGGTTCGGGTTCGGGTTCAGATACCGGTATCGGTGTCGGTACAGACACAGCTACAGGGACAGAGAGACCAGAGGAGCCCCAGCCGACTGCACACGTCCGACACGAACAGCTTTCGCAGGAGTTCAGGCGTTGCGCTCGGACTCGATCAGTTCTGCCATCTCGATGTCGTCGTCCGTAATACCGCCTTCCTCATGGGAGGTCAGTCGGATCTCGACCTCGGAGTAGCGGATGACGATCTCCGGATGGTGAAACTGCGATTCAGCGATCTCGCCGACCATCTGCGCGAAATTGACGCCCCGAAGGTAGTCGTCGAACTCGTACGTACGGACGATTTCGTCGCCGTCCTGGGCCCACTCGGCGGGAAGCTGTGCCTCGATTTCCTCGTCTGAAAGGATATCAGCCATGGTCGCCCGAACGAAGGCCAATCAAATAATGATTGTGCCACGTGGGTATTCGTGACACGCCGTCGTGATCCACCCCGATATACCGAGCTGTCGACAACACAACTGAACTCGGTCTCCGAAAACCATTGTGGACGTTGCGATTCCGCGATGCCCCGCCCACTCGTTAATCGTCGTCGGTCGCCTCGAACTGCACCGCCGAGCGCGATTCGGACCTCGCGTTCGCAAACAGCGACGGCACCTCCTCGTCACCGAAGTCGGGATCGAACAACTGGAGTGCCGTATTGATCGTGCTCCAGTCGTCCTCGGCCGCCGCCTCGCGCAAACTTCTGGTCGGGGGGGCAAGCAACTGGTTGACCAGCGCATCCGCCATCGACTCGATAACCTCGCGCTGTGCCGGCGTCAGCGAATCGTCCTCGAGCTGTGAGATCGCCGTCTCGAGTTCACGTTCCTTGATCCGCGCTGCGGACTCGTACATCGCGCCGATGACTTCGTCGGCGCGGGCCCGTTTGTACTGGTCGCAGAGCAGATCGAACTCGCGGTCGATCATGGTTTCGACTTCGCGTGCGGCGTCGGCCCGCTTGACGTGTGTTTCCTCGGTAACGGTTTCGAGGTCGTCGAGATCGTAGACGGTGATGGTTTCGAGCGTGTCGGTTGCGGGAGCGACATCGCGGGGTTGACCGAGGTCGACGATGACACGATCGGCGTCGGTCGGAGTCGTGGCGTCCCGGTCGCCAGCCAGGTGCCGGCGTTCGAGGAGCGGCTCGTCGCTCCCGGTCGCTGTCACGATTACATCCGCCTGGGTCGCGATGGTATCGAGAGATTCGAGCGGAACGGCGCGCGTTTCGGCGTCGGTCCGGTCGCCGAGTTCGGTAACGAGGTGGTCGGCGTGAGAGACGGTACGGTTTGCGATGACGAGTTCGTCGACGCCGGCGTCCGCGAGGCTTCGGGCGGCGAGTTGGCCCATCTCGCCGGCACCGACGACGAGTGCGGTTGCGCCGTCGAGCGAGATCGTGGTGGCGGCGAGGCGCGTCGCGGCGGAGCCGAGGGAGACGACACCCTCGTTGATCGCGGTTTCGGTCCGGGCGCGTTCGCCGACGTGGATGGCCTTCGTCACGGCGGATTCGAGCATCGAGCCGATGCCGCCGGCGACGCGGGCGTCCTCGTAGGCGGTTCGGACCTGGCCGATGATCTGGTCCTCGCCGAGGACGACCGATTCGAGGCCGGCCGCGACCCGGAGCAGGTGGCGCAGGCTCTCGTCGTGGTCGGTACGAACGAGCGCCTCGTCGTCGATACCGGAGAAAAGTTCCGAGAGTGCGGCGCGGCCGACGGCGGCGTCGGTGCCGACGACGTAGGCTTCGACTCGGTTGCACGTCGAGAGGACGTAGGCCTCCTCGATTCCCTCGACCGAGACGAGGTCGGCGACGGCGTCCTGCTGACTGTCGGGACTGGCCGCTGCAAGGTCGTCGACGCTCCCGCTCTCGTGGGTGACGCGGGCGGCGGTGATGACGCCGGCTGATATCACGAACGATCACCCGCAGATGGCAACTCCTCGCCCAGCACGTCCTCGATCACTTGTCGTGTCTTTGGGTCTCCGTTACGTAAAGCTGTCCAAACGGCCGGAGAATTGACGACATCGGTGACGAGTTCACGTCGCCGCGCCGGGGCCACGTCGCGAGCCTTGAGTTCGGCCCGCAACTCACCGCAGAGCGTCGCCATTGCGCCCGCGCCGTCGAGCGTCGCTTCGAGTTCCTGGCGGAGGTACTTACTGAGCGCCGGCGCGGTTCCGCCGGTTGCGACAGAGACGACGACAGGGTCCTCGCGGACGGTCGCAGGGACGACGACGCTGCCCGGCTCGCGGCCGCCGGCGCGGTCCGCGCGGTTGACGAGAATGCCCCGCTCCCGCGCGGCCGCCACGACGGCGTCGTTGACCGCTTCGTCGTCGGTTGCGGCGACGGTCAGGGCGGGAGCCGCGCGCTTGATCCAGTCCGGCACGTCGTCCGGGTCAGGGGCAGCCCGACACCGCTCTGCCCCGCCGAAATCCGCGTCGCTGAACGCGGGGCTGACGACGATCACGTCGGCTTCCCGAGCGAACCGGCGCGCCTTCCGCGCGCCGACGGGGCCGCCGCCGAAGACGAGCACCGTCGCGTCCGTAAAGTCGTGAAGCAGCGGAATCATCGAGCGCAGTTACTCCGTGTGCGTGTTCGCCGCAGCGCGTTCGTCGAGTCGAATCCCGGTCTTCTTCAGAATCTGCGTCGAGAACAGCGAGTCCCAGTCCTCGTCGGTCACGTCCCAGAACTCGGCCATCGTCTCGCGAACCTGCTGGATGCGGCGCTGGCTCTCGGCCTCGCTGCGGCCGTGGGTCATCGCGAAGAAGTTGTACGGCCAGACGCCCTCGTGGCGCGGGCGTTCGTAGCAGTGGGTGACGAAGGGGAGTCCGGCAATCTCGGGGCCGACTTCGGGGACGAGTTCGTCCGGAACGTTCCAGACGGTCATACCGTTCTCGGTGTAGCCGAGCGCGTAGTGGTTGGGGACGACGCCGATGCGGCGGATCTTCCCCTCGCGTTCGAACCGCTTCGTCGTCTCGAGGACCCACTCGAGATCCTGCTCGATGGCGGCGGCCACGTCCGCGTACGGCGTGTCGGTGAGCGGGAGGCCGTCCTGAATTTCGAGGACGAGGTCGCGTTCGGCGGGCGACAGCGTGGACTCGTCTCGCGGCGAGACGTCGGGACCTAGTTCCGTGAGGTCGATGCTGGCGTCGGTCGGATCGCCCGCGTCGCCCGGCGAAAGCGGACCGTCGACGTAGAACTTCGCCTCGACGCGGAACTCGTGCTGTTTGGGGAGGTTGTACGTCTCCTGTCCGGTTTCGTCCTCGATTGCGGCGAGCACTTCTTCGACACGCGATTCCTCGGCGACTGAGACGACGAACCAGACGTTCAAGTGCGGGTGCTCGCGCTCGTAGTTGTGTGCGACCTCGCGGTGGTCGTTGACCCGCTCGACGATCTCGTCGAACCGGTCCGCGGGGGCGTGCATCGCGACAAGCGTCGCCGTGCCGCCGATCTTTTGGGCGTTGACCAGCGGGCCGAACCGGGAGAGAACGCCGCGATCGTTCAGGTCGCGAATCGTTTCGAGGAGTTCGGTCGCAGTAATGTCGACCCCGCGTTCGCGCATGGCCGCTGCGGCGGGTTCGAACGGCCGGTCGACGACGGGAAAGCCGCCCTGAAAGGCGTTGACGACGGCCCGTTCGCGGTCCGTGAGGTCGACCTCGGGTGTCATATGGTGTACTCACGACTGGCGGTGCATAAGCCAATCGGGGTGATCGAACGACTGCTGGCGTACGTGTTCGGCCGGTTCAGTTACCGCTCTCGTTCGGGTGTCCGCGTCTCGTCCGCACGGTCGGCGGCGTGATTGCGACGCTTGCTCGACTCTCGTTCGGTCCCAGCGGCGGTTGCATCCGTGCCGGAAAGGAGTTCATCAACCCGTTGTTCGAACGTCTCGTCATCGATCTCGCCGGCCATGTATCGCTCTCTGAGTGTCGCAACCCGATCGTCGGACGCGTCATCATATCGTGCACCGTGACCGCTATCGCGTTCGTCCTCACCGCCTCTCATCGCCACGACGAACGCAACGGCCGGAACGGTGACGATGGCGAGACCGAGCAGTGCGGCGAGAGCGCCGAGCGTGGGGCTCCCGAGTTCCATCCCGACGGCGATACCCGCAAACACGATCCCGAGAACCATCGAAAGCACGGTCAGGACGACCATGAGCCCGAGTACGGAAGCGAGCACCGCCGCCCACGCCGGCAGGTCGCGGAACCGGTCGGGTAGACCCATACTATTGACATTTGTGACAGGGGCGCATATACCTTCGGCCCCGGTCGGTTTCGACGGCTCGGCGGAGCGCTGCACGTATCGCCCGTTACGGTGGTGAAAGTGCAGATCACCCGCGTTCGAGTTCAGGTTGAGTTCGGTTGCGGCGTTCGGTATCGGTCGCGCGTCGCGATTGCGGGCCGAGTTGTGCGGTGGTGTCGGTGGTTTCGATGGTGGTTGTGGTGGTCCTCGAACATCCACCGACAACTCGGCTGGCCGCCGCGACCCGAGTTCACCGTCGCAGGCTGCCGTGTGGCTGCGGTGAACTCGTCTCGCGGTGGCTCAGTCGGATCGGTCGGGGACCGGCGGGGCAACGCGACAGCCGCAGGGGCCGGCGATCGCCTCGGTCGGGCCGATCACGGTGGTCCGAAGGATGGGCGTATCACAGCGGGGACAGCGCCGCCGGTCGTCCGAGTCGGCACTGCCATCTCGGTCGGCACTACTGTCCGAGCCGCTGTCCGTTCCGGCGGTCGACCGATCCGATGCGAACTCGTCGGTCATGTCGACTGCCACCCCGTTGCCCTGGCTCTCTCGGAGAATAGCGCCGCTGCTCGCTGTTTGTGACGATGCATCAGTCGTGCGGGATGTTTATATCCCGTGAGAATGTACGCAATCATGGCTTCAGCCGCGATTGGAAGCCACGTCTCGGATGTGCTAGCATCCGGGGCACTTTCGTACCCTGTTATGGCTTCCGTCCTAATTGTTGATCGGTAGTGACTTATATCTACCGCTGAGCGGCGGGAAGGAGCCAGTTCAGACGTCGACGGCCGTGCGCCGATCCGAGTTCGCGGATTGATGCGCGAACGCCGCGCCGGCAAAACCGATCAGCGCCGACTGGATTCCGAATCCGATCGTTTGCCCGGTAACCTGCAACAGAGACAGAGACAGAGACATTCTCACCCCACCCAGCGCCGTTCCACCGTCGACCACCGACAGGACGACGACGGCGATAACCGGCAGCGCATACCCGATCACGCTACCGAGACCAACGACCAGTGCCAACCGACGAGCATCCGCACTGAACTCGAGTTCAGCGCCGGCCCGGTAGCCGAGCGCGAAGATGCCGACGACGCCGAGGGCGAAGGTAGCGGCACCGACGACCGAATTGTACAGGATGAGCGTGTGGCTGACCGGCTCGAGTTGCGGGAACCACCACCAAGTGCCGTCGACGATCCGCTGGATTGCGTACGGCGGTGAGAGGTGGAGGAGCGAAACGACGAGACCGAGGATGCAGGAGCCGACGCCGCTCACGTATGAACCCATACGCAACGGTAGGATAGACCGGCACTAAAGCATCTGCGATCCTGATTGTATCGGAAGCTAACTGGAAACGGAGATCGATCCCGTCTACTCGCCTTCGACACCGGTCACGTCGAAGCCCAACGCCTCGATATCTGCGAGGATCGCCTCGTGGTCGGCGCTCGCCTCGTAGTAGATCACGATGTCGAAACTCCCCTCGCGCAGCAGCTGTTGGCACTCCCAGACGAACGCCTCGTCCTCCAGCGTGAGCCCCTGGTGCTGGTTCGAGGAGAAGTCCGTGTCGTCGTTGCCGGAGTAGACATAGCAGTCCTGCGGATCGTATCCGGAATGCTCGGCGATGATGTCCCCCACGTCGATCGTCGCCTGCATCATCCGTACGTCCTCGCTGCCGTCGTACTCGGTGTGAACGATCGCGCCGTTGAGTCGAACGTCACCCGGTTCGAGCAGCGCCTTGGTTCGCTGGTACAGATCGTCGTCGATCGCGTTAGCCATTGGCCGACTCGAGAACCTGCGGACTGATAGCCATCACGATTCAGTTGCAGCCCGCTCGATCGATACCGCACACCCCCTGCAGTCGAGCGTGTGTCAGAGCCGCAGGCGTTCACTGTCGGAGAATACCACACAAGACACATAATCCTCGATACCGTCTCGTCAATCGATGAAGCGGTGGTTCCGTCAGCACGTCGATGCCGTCTACGAGCGGTTACTCTCCCGTGAAATCGCCGGTGCGCCGACCCACGTCGCGGTGATTCAGGACGGTAACCGCCGGTATGCGCGACAGAACGGCGGAGACGCCCACGACGGCCACCGCGCCGGTGCCGAGACGACCGAACGAGTTCTCGAGTGGTGCCAGGATATCGGCGTCGAAGAACTGACGCTGTATACTTTCTCGACGGAGAACTTCGAACGGGCGGACGAGGAAAACGAGGCGCTGTTCGACCTCCTCTGTGACAAACTGTACGAGTTCGCCGACGCCGACCGCGTCCACGACAACGACGTCTGTATTCGCGTCATCGGCGAAACGGAGATGCTCCCCGACCGGGTCCGAGACGCCGTCGACTACGCCGAGGGAAAAACGCAGGGCTACGACCAGTTCGTCCTCAATATTGCGCTCGCCTACGGCGGTCGATCTCGACTGCTCGAAGCGACGCGGGGTGTCGCACACGATGTCGAGGCGGGTGAACTCGATCCCGACGAGATCGATGTCGAGACCATCGAACAACGACTGTACGATCAGCCAGTCCGGGATGTCGACCTGATCATCCGCACCGGCGGTGCCGAGCGCACGTCGAATTTCCTCCCCTGGCACGCAAACGGCAACGAGGCGGCCGTCTTTTTCTGTACGCCCTACTGGCCCGAGTTCTCGAAGGCGGACTTCCTGCGCGGGATTCGGACGTACGAACACCGCGCGGAATCCTGGCGTCGCACGCGAGCCCGACGAGCCCTCGCCCTCCTCGGAGCCGTCAGCGAGACGGAACTAACCGAGGCCCAATCGATCGTCAACCGGTTTCGCGACTCGCTGCCGACGGGCGAGCGCCCGCACGAGGACGACGTCGATGCGGCGGCCGTTCACGAATCGGACGACGCCGGCGGGACGGACGGGGATAGCCTCGATTCGAGTAGTCGCGCAGCTGACTGATCCGGTATCGTTTCGCCCGTCCGTCCTCAGAGCTATCGCCGGAGACGCGATGAGTTACCGACGATACGTCAACTAGATAACCAGAAGTATTTTATTAATTAGTATGACAATAGTAGCTGAATGTCGTCTCGCAGTGCTCCCGTCGACGTCCAACGGTTCGTACGATTGACGGACGTGCCACTCGACGAGGCCTATACGCTCCTCGCGAACGTCCGGCTTCGTATCACACTCCACGTCCTCTCAGCGTGTGAAACGCCCGTTTCGGTCGACTGGTTGAGCGAGACGCTCGCCCAGTGGGACGACGACTCCCCCGAGTCGATCAAGATCGAACTCGTCCACACTGTCCTGCCGAAACTCGAGGATTTCGGTATTCTCGAGTACGATGCACGCTCGGGTATCGTTCGAATGGATCAACCTGTCGTCGCGTTCGACCATCCACGCGCAGAAAGCCTGCTCGCTCCCGTCGACGAAACCCGTGACTCGACTGCCTCGACGCGGTCTGATTACGCGTACTGACCGCCCGGCGTGCCAAGCCAGCAAGTCGCGGAGAAACGACCCGACGACTCAACGGCCGAACCGTCGCGACCGATTGCAGTACTCCCGAACCGCTCGCAGGAAGTCCCGCTTGCGAAAGTCCCGCCAATTGATGTCCGTAAAGTACAGCTCCGAGTACACCGACTGCCAGATCATAAAGTCCGAGAGGCGCTCTGCACCCGTCTTGA
The DNA here is from genome assembly GCF_000337595.1 of Natrialba taiwanensis DSM 12281. Classification (GTDB taxonomy): domain Archaea; phylum Halobacteriota; class Halobacteria; order Halobacteriales; family Natrialbaceae; genus Natrialba; species Natrialba taiwanensis. The sequence continues at coordinate 46,370 of NZ_AOIL01000017.1, forward strand.
TCACGAGATCCGGCTCCGACGGAAACACCAGATGGTTCTCGACGCGCTCGTCATCGATCGCCTCCGGCTCGAGTGTAGCGTCGTCAACACGCTCTGCGAGCGTCCGGACCGCGCTCGTGAACTCGTGTTTGCCGCCGAGACCGATTCCGATCTGGATGGGGGCATCAGCCGGCGTTCGGTCGTCGGGACCGCGGACCGCAACGTCGCGCGGGGCGTCGATCGTTTCGAGTTCACGACGGAGCGCCGGGACGGCCGCGGTGTCGAGGACGCTGACGTAGACGGTCAGTTGGGTGGCGTACTCAAAGGCCCACTCGAAGAAGTCGACGAGCGTCTCGTAGGCACCGCGCTCGAGGAGATCCCGCTCGGTGATGACGAGCGCGATGTGCTCGGGTGGAGCGGCATCGTACTGGCGAATTCGACGGGCGAGATACCGTTCGTACAGTCCCACACGTCGGCTTCTTTGTGAGATGCCATACAGGTTACGGGTCCAGTTGACGGCGTCACTCGTCCCAGATCACAGGTACAGGAACTGTCGCCGGTGAAACACGGGAAGAAGCGTGTTCGGGAACCTTCAAGTAACCGCCACAGAAAGACACCGATATCGTGACATCACCCGTTCGGCGAGCCGGCGTCTTCGCGGCCCTCAGTACGCTCTCGCTCGCCGTACCGCTTGCCGGGCCGGCGATTGCAACGGGCGTCGCAGCCGTCGTTCTGCTCGGTGCCTTTCTCGTTACCGACGTTACCGGCCCGGCGTTCGAGGCGCTTGCCTACCCCGGTGACTACGAGGACGGCCGCCTCTACGGACTCATCACGTTCGTCCTTTCGGCCGTCGTCCTCGGCCTTCTGGCGGTCAGGTCGTCGATGCCGCTTTCTGTCTTCGTTGGGACCGTCGTCCTCGTCGGCTACGGCAACCTCGCCGAGCGGCTCGTCCGCGCTCGGACGGCGACGGGCACAGACGCGGACAGCGAAACCGGGACCGACAGCGGTACCGACAACGAAATCGCCGCCGTCACCGGATTCTGCCTGATCGCAACCATCGCTGCCGTCGCCAGCCAGGCCGCCGTCTACGCCCTGACGAACGTCCCCATCGAGTCCCAACTCCCGACCATCCTCTTTCTCGCCGCAAGCGGTGCGCTCCTCGCCGCCCTTCTTCGTGATGCCTTCCTGATCTACGACGACCCCGTCGTCATGCTCTCGGTCGGCCTCCTGCTCTGGCTGCTTGCCGAACTCGAGCCCGGGCTCGGAGCGATCGAAATCGTCGGCGCACTCGCAGTGACCGTGGCGCTCGGCTACGTCTCCTACGCCCTCGATACCGCCTCCATCGCCGGCATGATCACCGGCATCCTCCTCGGCCTATTGACGGTCGTTCTCGGCGACTACAACTGGTTCGTCGTCCTCATCGCCTTCTTCGGCATCGGCGGCCTCTCGACCAAATTCCGCTACACCCGGAAAGAAGAACTCGGCGTCGCCGAGGAGAACAACGGCGCTCGCGGCAGCGGCAACGTCCTCGGCAACGCCGCCGTCGCCATCGCCGCCGTCCTCGGCTACGCCGCGAGTTCAACCGCCCTCCTGTCGATCAACGCTGAACTCTTTCTCTTTGCCTTCGCCGGCTCCGTCGCAACCGCGATGAGCGACACGCTCTCGAGCGAGGTCGGGAGCGTCTTCGAGACGCCGCGATTGATCACGACGCTCGAGCCCGTCGATCCCGGCACCGACGGCGGCATCACCTGGCAGGGCGAAGTTGCCGGTCTCCTCGGTGCAGCCATCGTCGCTGGCCTGAGCTACGTCCTCTTTCCCGTCGTCGATCCTATCGGCGCAGTGATCATCGTTGCGGCCGGCATCGCCGGCATGACAGTGGATAGCCTACTCGGGGCGACCCTCGAAGGGTCGGTCCTCGGCAATCAGGGCGTCAACTTCCTCGCGACGTTAGCCGGTGCGCTCGTCTGTGCGCTGTTGATGATCCCGATCGCCGTGCTCGGGTGATGTGGGATATAGGCAGATGCTGCTTCGCACACCGAAGTCGGCAGTGACGAGAATGTCATCCATATTCCAGACGGGAGAGTTCCAGCCAGTCTCGAGCCGACGACGCCGGGAACGTCAACCGTGTGTTGCCGACTCTCGTCCCAGCTATTACGATACCACTCTCTGTAGCGACAGTATCACCAGCATCGCGAGTATGCCGATTGCAGTTACCCGTAAGGCGCTCGCTACGTACCGTTGGTCCGTCGGAAGCAGTTCAGCAATCCCAGACAGCCCCGCTGCGAACGCGATCACAAGCGTAGCGACTAATCCGCTAGTATGCAGGAGTTCGAAATAGGCGTATATACTAACGAGTGCAAGTGCGGTTCCAAGCGATATACGAGCCGATTCCCATCCACTCGGCTCGGAAAACAGCTCCTTTGGCTTGATTTCCATTTCGACGACCTAGTTAAAATGCTCTGAAACTGAATTGATAAATATACCGTTCTGACACCGTTCTCGTGTCTGGTGACGAGACATCCGTCCACAGTACGGATCGACGAGCCGTAATCGAGATGGGAAGGATTTTCTCGCTCGGAAGCTACGCCACCCGGTATATATACGCCCGGTCGAGACATCGGGTATGGGATCGAGACGTGCATTCGTTCGGCGCGCGACCGCGGCCCTTGGCAGTCTTTCATTGATCGGCCAGGCCGCCGGCAGCGACCGAACGCAGTCGTCCGCACAGGACAGTCCGAACGCAAACACGGCGGCGCGCACCGCTTCACGAGCAACCGGTCAGACCGACCGTTCGTCGGCCGGAACGACTCTTACCGCCAGCGCCAACCGCACCGCCCTCCAGGCCGCCCGCATTCCGGCCCACCTCAGGCCGCTCATCGCCGAACTCGAACGGCGACTTGACGGCGTTTCACTCACCGATCTCGAGCACGCCACCGGCACTGCGACCGTTGCAGGTGCCACCCCCCTCGCGGGCGCAGCCGTCGTCACTGGCTCGCTCTCTCGAGCCGCCCTCCGTGCGGAACTGACCGACCGCGAGTTCACCGCCGTTGCAGAGCGCGGGGACGGCCAGCCCTCCTCTCAATCCACCGAGCGGTTCGTCGATGACGAGTTCGCCGTCGCGCTCGCGGACGATGCAGTCGTCCTCGGCTACGACGCGCGGTCGGCGACCGGAACGAGAACGCAGTCACCCGCCCTCACACACGTCGACGCGGCCCTCGAGAGTCGTGCGGGCGAGTCGTCGCTGTCGGCAACGGCGTCCGCGTCGACGACCGCCTCGACGCCGACGGCAACGACCCTCCCACGTCGGACAACCGCCCACAAACTCGCAGGGACGCTATCGGGAGATGTTGTCGGTGCCGGCACACTCGACGGCCGAACTCGCGCCCTCCTCAAATACGCACTCAACGGGGCGTCCGAAACGGACGCACTATTTGCCGTCATCGATGCAGCTGAGGCCATCGGAACCGCCGCGACGGTGCACTCCGCCGACCGAACGACGGTAACCTACGGCGTCGTCGCCGATCCGTCACAGCTATCGACCGACACCGTCGCAGCAGCACTCGAAACGGACCGTGAGGACGCCACTGCGCTCCGGAACGTCCGCGTCGAGCGAGAGCGCGGCAGCCGCCTGTTCCGCGCTACCGCCACCGTCGACACCGAGACGGCCCTGCAGGCTCACGCCACGACCATCGGCATCCAGCGCTGAACTCGACTACAACAGCGACAACAGATAGTGACGGATGGAAGACACGAAGTAGATCTTTCACAGCGGGTTGAGCCGTATATAGCCGCGCGTGATCTCTCCATCCATCGTTCGCCTCCGATAGAGAGGGATGGAACGTACACAACGCGGAGAGCCGCCACCGAGATCCTACTCCGGCGGTTCGGACGCGACGTCTTCTACCGCGTGAATCTGTACGCTCGTCGGTCGCTTCGTAAACTGTCCTAGCGACCGCGTGATAATCCGCTCGACGCCTCGATCGGCCGCCAGATCGAGCACCTGTTGACTGAGGATCCCATCTAACACGATCGTCGTCGGGACCGACTCGAGTTCAGCGAGTTCGTCTCCCACTGAACTCGCGTCCGCTTCGGCGATGATATCGTTCTCGGCATCGAGAAACCGGACGCGGTCGGTGTTCGAGCGGATAATCGCCGTTGCGTGTTCGTATACGGTTTCGAGCGACTGGTCGTCGGCCGTTGCCGAGTCGGGCTGACGGGCGTGGGCGTGTGTGTTCGGGGTGGACGAGGTCGTTGTGTCGGCGGTGCCGTGCGTTTCGGTTTCGGCATCGTCCTCGGTCGTCGAGGGGTGGGTAGCCGTTGTGGGTTCGGCGAGTGCGTTCTCGGCTGTGTTCTGGGCATCGGCCGCCTTTGCGGACGAGGGAGGTCCAGATGTGTGGGAAGTGCCTTCGGCGGTGGTGTTGGATGCAGTATCAGTATCCGTACCGCGGGGGGATTCGACGGGAGACTCGCTGTTGAGACCGGGGGCGGGAGCGGGACTCGTACTGCCGTCGGTTGCGGCGATGGCTTCGCGGGGTTCATTGAGCCCCGAAACGGTATCGTACGGGACTTTGTTCCGGAGGGCGGTAAACAGTTGGTGGTGGTCGAGTTCTTCGACGGAGGTGCCCGAGGGGGCGAAGGCGACGTAGTCGACGTCGCCGACCTGTGAGAGTTCTTCGAGGATGAGGTCGCCGCCGCGGTCGCCGTCAAGGAACGCGGTGACGGTGCGGTGGGCCGTGAGGTCGGCGATGGGGTCGGGGACGTTCGTGCCTTCGACGGCGATGGCGTTTTTGACGCCGTACTTGAGCAGGGTAAGGACGTCAGAGCGGCCTTCGACGACGATGATGGCGTCGCTGTCGGTGACACGCGGACCGGCGGGGAAGCCGTCGTATTCGGTGATGTCTTCGACGCGGACGTGTTGGCGCACCTCGGTGAGGATTTCTTCGGAGGACATGACGGAGTCGTCGAAGCCGGTCCGGAGCAGTTCCTTCGCGCGGTCGACGACTTCCTTGCGTTTGGCTGCCCGTACGTCTTCGATTTCGCTGACGTCGAGGGTTGCCCGGCAGGGGCCGACGCGAGTAATCGTTTCGAGCGAGGCGGCGAGCGTCGCGGTTTCGACTTTGTCCAGACTCGTCGCAATGGTGACGTTGCCGTGGGATTGGCCCTGCGTGCTCGTGATTTCAACATCGATACGGCCGACTTTCTGTGATTGGCGGAGATCGCGCAGATCGAGTTCGTCGCCGAGCAGGCCTTCGGTCTGCCCGAAGATAGCGCCGACGACGTCGCTGCGCTCGACGACCCCGTCAGCCGTGACGTCCGCGTGAATGAGGTATTTCGAGGTGTCTTCCATGGGAGATCTGCCCCGGTATGGGGCGCGGTGACGCGAGAGACGCGTACAGAGACCGGTTTACTGAATAATTGGTTCGTGAGCGGCAAATAGCTGTTGACATGCGAAACTACCGTTCGGTCGGTTGGGGATCGAACGACGTGTCGAGGATCAACACACAAAAATATAGATGAACTGAGCGGTTGTGTACGGAGTCGGCAGAAGGGCGATCGTTCCGAGCCGGCCGGTCAGCGGACGGGGCGGGGAGAGAACCAGTACCAGTAGGCCGTGACGGCGAGCAAGACGGTGAGTCCGCCGAGGAAAAAGAGCAGTCCCGGCGGCATGTTCGTCAGAAGGGGGTCCGTAACGTCGGTTGTGAACCCCTGTACGTGATCGACGATATCGGTCGCGAAATCGTGAACGCGATCGATGATCCCGTCGTTGCCTCCGGTGTCGCCGTGGGATGCGCCCGGATCGGACGCGTCGGTGCCGGTAGCGTTGTGCGAGTCGTTCGGAGTGACGTCGGTGCCGGCACCGCCGTCGGCCGCGTCGGCCGTTCCGTTCGAATCGGCGGTTCCGTTCGAATGGCCGCCGTCGGTTCCCGCGATCTCGACGTCCGTCTCATCGGCACCGCTACTGTTCGAATCAGTTCCGACGCCGGTATCCGCATCGCCGCTCGTCGACTCCGCCTGGTTTCCGCCCCCACTACCGCTTCCCTGTTCGCCGGCCTCCCGGCCCGACCCCGGCGAATCGGCCTGATCCGGTGAAGCCGAATCGTCCGAAATCCAAAACGGTGCCGACTGCCCGCCGGTGGACGATGCTCCGGCCCACCGAGCCACGCCGTACTGAACGAGCAGGCTTCCGCCGACGAGCGCACCGACTCCGCCGATAAGGCGCGAAAGAGCCGTTTTGAGTCGCGAGCCGGTCGACTCGTCGCTCGTCACGATCAACGGGCCGTCGGTCGTGGCGTAGACGCTCATCTCGTTGCCGCGCGAGGAGTACCAGGTGTCGACAACCTCGACGAGACCGGCGTCCTCTAAGTTCTCCAGGTGGTACCGAACGTTCTGGATCGACGAATCGATCGCTTCGGCGATATCGCTCGGCGTTCCAGGCTCCCCATCGAGACAGGAGTAGATTTGGCGAGCCGTCGTCGAAGACAGCGCGCTGAACACCGCGTCAGCGTCCTCGCCCTCGAGGTCGACGATTCGGGGTTGCCCGTCCTGGGCGGGTGTCTCGCTCCGGCGTGGAAACAGACGGGCCATATCGGTTGTATTCTCATTCTCTCGCCGACACATATACTCCTTTTCCTACGTGAAAGAGCGATTTTACCTACGAGAAAACGCAAGAAGGAGTCGACCTGCCGTATCGAAGATCATCTGTCTTCAATACCGGCTATCGAAGGAAAGTTATTACTCGTCGAGGCTGCGACCAGCGAGTATGGGGTCTCTCGAACTCGCCGGCTGGATCACGGTCGGTGTCGTCCTCTGTGCGCTCGCAATTCCGTGGTTCCTGTGGGGGAACAGCACCGTCGTCGCCGGCTTGCCTGTGTGGCTCTGGTGGCACGTCGGCTGGATGGGACTCGCGTCGGTTGTCTTCTGGTATTTCGCCCGCCATGCGTGGGGACTCGGTATCGGCATTGATCCGGGGCCGAATTCGAGTCCGGGTCCGGATCCGGAACCGAAACCGGAACAGAAATCGAAACCAAAACCGGCCGACGCTGAACTCGAATCTGAACGGCGAGGTGAGCCACCGTGACGCTGTCGGCACAACTCGGGATCGTCGTCGGCTATCTCGTCCTGGCGCTGCTGATCGGACTCAGCGCGTACCGGCTGACGGATCGAACCGCAGCAGACTTCTACCTCGCGAGCCGAACGCTCGGAACGGTCGTTCTCCTCTTTACGACCTTTGCCACGCTACTCTCGGCGTTTACGTTCTTCGCCGGCCCGAACATCGCCTACCACGAAGGACCGGAGTGGATACTGGTCATGGGGCTGATGGACGGCATCATCTTCGCCATCCTCTGGTACGCCATCGGCTACAAACAGTGGCTCCTCGGCCAGCAGTACGACTACGTTACGCTGGGCGAGATGCTTGGCGACCGATTCGGCTCCGGGCTGCTTCGGGGCCTTATCGCGGCCGTCAGTCTGCTCTGGCTCTTTCCGTACGTCATGCTTCAGCAAGTCGGTGCCGGCACGGCCCTGGAAACGCTGACCGACGGCGCGATACCGTACTGGGCGGGCGCAGGGCTGATTACGGCATTTATGATCCTCTACGTCGTTCTCGCCGGGATGCGCGGGATCGCCTGGACCGACACCCTGCAGGGCGCGTTCATGCTCGTCGCCACCTGGGTCGCGATGCTCTGGCTCCTGACCGTCGTCGGCGGACCGACCAGCGCCACGGCGGCGCTCGAAACCGAGGCGGCCGCCCACGTCGCGCTCGGAAGCGACCACTACACGCCCCAGTGGATGCTTTCGAGGGCGCTCGTGATCGGCTTCGGCGTCGCCATGTTCCCGCAGGTCAACCAGCGCTTTTTCGCCGCCGGCTCGCGGACCGTTCTGAAGCGATCGTTCGCGCTCTGGCCGATTCTCTGCGTGCTCCTGTTCGTCCCCTCGTTCATGATCGGTGCATGGGCACACGGTCTCGACGTGACGGTTCCGGCCGACGGAAACGTCCTCCCTCTCGTCCTCACCGAGTTCACCCCAGGCTGGTTCGCCGCGCTGGTCATCGCCGGCGCAATGGCCGCGATGATGTCGTCCTCGGACTCGATGTTGCTGTCCGGCTCGTCGTACTTCACGCGCGATCTCTACCGCCCGCTCGCCGAGTTCAGCGAGCGCGACGTGTCCGAGCGTCGCGAGGATCTGATCGCCCGCGTCGGCGTCGTCGTCTTCGCGACGGCGGCGTTCCTCGTCAGTCTCGTGAACCCGGCAACGCTGTTCGAACTCGGCGATGCGGCCTTTAGCGGGTTCGCCCAGCTCGCACTGCCGGTGTTGGCCGCGCTCTACTGGCGGCGGACGACGCGAGCGGGGATCGGAGCCGGAATCCTCCTCAGCCAGGCGTTCTACCTGTCGAGTCACTTTACGACGGTCGTTCCCGGCACGTACGCGGGATGGTCGGCTGGGGTCGTCGGCATGGCACTCGGACTGGCCGCGACCGTCGCGGTGTCGCTGGTGACGACGCCGGCGGCGGCCGAACGACGCGCACTGTACTTCGACCGGAACGAGACCGGCGCGGAGTGACGAGAGCGACACACCGAAAGGACCCACCGCCGTATCCACGGGCGATGCCAACCGATCTCCCTGCAGCCCTCGCCGAAACCTGGCGACCGCTCGGCACCCGAACCGGACAGACCACCGTCCTGGTGGCGTCGATCACCGCCGAGACGACGCTGTACGAACCGGTCGAGACGACGCCCGCCGCCTCGCTCGGTCCGAGCGACGTTCCGCTCCGATCGCTGTTCGCCGTCGATCTGTCGATTTCCCCGTCGCTGTCGACCGTCGGCATCGCGCCCGACGCCGTGCTTTCGAAAGCCGCGCCGAAGGCGAAAGCGCAGTTCGTCGATACTCTCACGGACGAGGGACTCACGATCGACGGCACCCGGGAGACGCTCGAGTTCGAGGGCCCGAACGGGAAGGCGGGACGCTGGTACGTCCTCGACGTGGCCTATCCGGTCCCCGCCCCGGCGAGCGATCGAGGCGACCGGGAGCACGGTGACAGAGCCGAAACCGAAACCGAGTCCGAGTCCGAGAGCACGGACAACGCGACGGACGGAACCGGACTCACACACCTCGACGCCGAAGCCAACGTCGCCGTCTGGCCGACCGAAACGAGCTACGGCGTCGCCGGCGGCGTCCTCCCGCTCGAATCGACCACCGTCGCAAGCGGGACCATCGAAACCGCTCCCGAACGCGACCGCGAGACGATTTCCGAACTCGTTCGGACCGTCGAGTTCAGCCGGGACGCGGACGAAGGCACGGAGGAACACACCGACGACTAGTCCGGTATGGATAGTCCCGGCGCACCAACGCGGTCCCGCCGGACACCAATACTGTTAGGGGCGAACCCGCCCAAGTCGGGGCCATGCAAACCCACATCGTCCCGGTCGGCTTCGACTACGACCGGCTGATCGCCCCGCTCGTCCGCGATCAGATCGACGTCGACAGCGTCATCCTTCTCGAGGGAGCCGTCGGCAGCGAGGCCAACGTCGAGTACTCCCGGCACCTCTCGGAGAAACTCGAAACCGACTTTCGGAGCCTGCTGGGGGCCGAAACCGAGCGGTTCGTGCTCGAAGACGTCTACGACTACGACGAAGCCTTCGAACAGGCCTACAACCGCATCACCGCCGAACTCGATCGCGGCAACGAGGTCTGGGTCAACGTTGCCGCGATGCCCCGAACCGTGAGCTTCGCCTTCGCGACCGCCGCGAACTCGCTGATGGTCGAACGGGAGGACGACCGCGAGCAGATCCACACCTACTACACCGCCCCCGAGAAGTACCTCGAAACCGAACTCGCGGAGGAACTGCGCGAACAGATCGACCTCCTCGAAGCGATCGATGCCGACAGCGACGCCACCGACCTCGATGCAGAACGGCTTACAACCCGTCTCGAAAGCGCCCGTGACCTCCTTGACGAGTTCGACGAACGCGGCACGACGATCGGCGCGAAGGAGATCGGCGGCAGCCACATCGTCGAACTTCCCGTCACCTCCTTTTCGAACGTCAAACCGTTCGAGGAACTGATCCTCTACAAACTCGGCGAAGACGGCGAGTTCGACTCCGTCTCTGAACTCGCGGAGTCGCTGGCCCGGGAGTTGAACGAGGAGTACACCGATAGCTTCCGCTCGAAAGTCATCTACAACGTCGACCGGCTTGGCCCGGGCGGCAAGGGGTACATCGAGCGCGAGGAACACGGTAAGTCCTACCGAACGCGCCTCTCCCGGATCGGCGAACTGTGGGTGCGGGCGCACTCGGGGAGCTCGGAAGCGCAGTGACCGCCGGGTCGGAGTTCGTCGACGACCGGTGACGGGCACGGTGTCGACGACGACAATCGGGCGGCGACCGGGCCGCTACGACGCGAAACACCTAACACCGATCCACTGGAATGACACTATATGACCGATTCCGTCGCGGTCGTGCCCGTGGCCAGTCAGTCTGATGGCCCGCGCGAGACGGTGTTCGTAGGGGCCCCGTAGCCCCCCTATCCCCCCCCTGTTTCGACGGATGTATTGTCGGCGACCAGCATTCACCGAGCAACGACCGGTATCAGCAATGGATCACAGTCACTGCTACATCGCACTGACGACGTATCGACGACGCCCGATTCGGGCGGTGAGAGCATGAGTATGGACGCACAGACGGACGAAGACGACGAGCCATCGCTCGAGGGCGGCTACGACCCCGACGCGGTCGAGGCGCGCTGGCAGGACCGCTGGGTCGACGAGGAAACCTACGCCTACGAGAGCGACCCGAAACGCGATCCGAACACCGTCTACGCCATCGACACGCCGCCGCCGACGGTCTCAGGGAGCCTGCACATGGGCCACCTCTACGGCCACACGCTGCAGGACTTCGCCGCCCGGTTCCAGCGGATGGCAGACGGCGATGTGCTGTTTCCCTTCGGCTACGACGACAACGGGATCGCGAGCGAGCGCCTGACCGAGAAAGAACTCGACATCCGCCACCAGGACTACGAGCGCCGCGAGTTCCAGGAACTCTGCCGCGAGGTCTGTACGGAGTACGAGGCCGAGTTCACCGAGAAGATGCAGGGACTCGGTTGCTCGATCGACTGGTCGAACACGTACAAGACGATCGAGCCGCGGGTCCAGCGCGTCTCGCAGCTTTCCTTCCTCGACCTCTACGAGAAGGGCCGGGAGTACCGCAAGAAGGCCCCCGCGATCTGGTGTCCGGAGTGCGAGACGGCGATTTCCCAGGTCGAGATGGAAGACGACGAGCGCCACTCGCACTTCAACGACATCGCGTTCGACATCGTCGGTGACGGTGCGGACCGCGACGAGTTCATCATCTCCACGACGCGACCTGAACTCATTCCGGCCTGCGTCGCCGTCTTCGTTCACCCGGACGACGAGGACAATCAGGAACTCGTCGGCGAGACGGCTCGCGTGCCGATCTTCGGCCACGAGGTGCCGATCATCGCGGACGACCGCGTCGACATGGAGAAGGGAAGCGGCGTCGTGATGTGCTGTACCTTCGGCGACCAGAACGACATCGAGTGGTACCAGGCCTACGACCTGCCGCTTCGCGTCGCCATCGACGAGTCGGCGACGATGACCGACCTGGCGGGCGACTACGAGGGCCTCTCGACGGAAGAAGCGCGCGAGGCCATCGTCGAGGACTTAGACGACGACGGGTACCTGCGCGACCGCTGGGAGATCACCCACGCCGTCGGCGTCCACGAGCGCTGCGATACCCCCGTCGAGTTCCGCGTCTCCAAGCAGTGGTACGTCGAGATTCTGGACCACAAGGAGGAGTATCTGGAGGCCGGCCGGGAGATGGACTGGTACCCCGAGAAGATGTTCACCCGCTACAAGCACTGGATCGAGGGCTTGGAGTGGGACTGGCTCATCTCGCGCCAGCGCGACTCGGGGATTCCGTTCCCGGTCTGGTACTGCGCCGAGTGCGACCACGAGATCATGGCCGCAAAGGAAGATCTCCCGGTCGATCCGCTCTCGGACGAGCCGCCGGTCGATAGCTGTCCGGAGTGCGGCCACGACGAGTTCGTCGTGGAGGAGGACGTCTTCGACACCTGGGCGACCTCCTCGCTGACCCCCCTCATCAACGCCGGCTGGGACTGGGACGAAGCCGACGAGACGTTCCGGATGGAGAAACCCGAACTCTACCCGTTCGACCTGCGCCCGCAGGGCCACGACATCATCTCGTTCTGGCTGTTCCACACCGTCGTCAAGTGCTACGAGCACACCGGCGAGGTGCCCTTCGACGCGACGATGATCAACGGCCACATCCTGGACGAGAACCGCGAGAAGATGTCCAAATCGAAGGGCAACGTCGTCAGACCCGACCGGGTGCTCTCAGAGTACCCAGTGGACGCTGTGCGCTTCTGGGCGGCGAGCGCCGCCGTCGGCGACGACTTCCCGTACCAGGAGAAGGACCTGCGCGCCGGCGAGAAACTCCTTCGCAAACTCTGGAACGCCTCGAAACTCGTCGACACGCTCGCGCCCGCCGAACCCGGCGAACCCGAGGAGCCAGCTGAACTCGAGCCGATCGACCGCTGGCTGCTCGCCGAATTAGACGACGCGGTCGACGAACTCACCGCGCAGTTCGAGGACTACGAGTTCGCCAAGGCGCGCGACCGCCTGCGGACGTTCTTCTGGAACACCTTCTGTGATGACTACCTCGAGATCGCGAAGGGCCGCGAGGACAACCCCTCGACACAGTACGCGCTGCGGACCGCACACCGGACGTTCCTCGAACTCTGGGCACCGTTCCTGCCGCACGTGACGGAGGAGATCTGGCAGGCAGTCTATGCAGGCGGGTCCGCGACGGCCCTCGACAGCATCCACACCCGCGACTGGCCCGCGCCGCAGGGCTACGAGGCCGACCTCACGGCCGGCGAAACCGCACTCGAGGTCATCGGGGCGCTCCGGCGCTACAAGAGCGAGCACCAGTTGCCGCTGAACGCCGACCTCGAATCCGTCGCCGTCTACGGCCCGATCGAGGGCTTCGAGGACGCCATCCAGAACGTGATGCACGTGCAGGATCTCACCGTACTCGAGACCGAACCGGAGGTCACCACCGAAGTCGCCTCGATCGACCTCGACTACTCGACGCTCGGCCCGAAGTTCGGCTCGAAGGTCGGCGACATCGACGCCGGCCTCGAAAGCGGCGAGTACGAGATCGACCGCGACGCTGACGTGCTCCGCGTCGCCGGCGAAGAACTCGATGACGAATTGTTCGACGTTGAACTCGAGCGCACCTACTCCGGCGAGGGCGACATGATCGAGACCGAGTCGGCGGTCGTCATCGTCGACTAATCGGCGACGACGAACTCGCTGGCCTCGCTTCGCTTCGAGTTCAGCAACGGAACCGACGGACGGTTTCCGATACTGTCGCTGACCGAAGCCAGGCGCGAAACCGCGACAGTCAAACCGTTCTTTCAGCTATCCGTACTCTCTTGAAGACAGGTTTCGTTCGCGACACTATGCAACGAGTCACCCGCCGCCGCGTGCTCGGACTCGGCGCGGCGAGCCTCGGGGCCGTCGCCGGTTGTCTGGACGAAACGCCGGGAACGGCCTCCGAAGACGGACCGAACAGCACTGGGGGAGACGAAAACGGAGACGGCGACGGCAACGGAAACGGAAAGGCGGACGGCGAGTTCCCACCGTGTCCGGACTACGGCGACAGCGTCGACCGCGTCGTCTGTTACGACGGTGTCGATACCGAGACCGAACCGGCCGTTCTCGAGCCGTCGGCTCGAACCGTCGAAGAGGGCGGGACGATCGAGTTCACGCTCGCGAACGACGCGGACGAGCGACTGGCGACGAACGTCTACAACTGGCGCGTCGACAAGTACGTCGACGGCGAGTGGGACCGCGTCGCACCGCGCGGCTACAACGCGCCGCTGATGTACCTCGAATCGGGCGAGGCCCACACCTGGGCCGTCACGCCCGACAACGACGGGATTGCGGACGGCGGCTACGTCTCGTCGACGGGCGGGACGGACGAACTCACGCTCGAAGGTGTCGGGCCGGGGACGTACGCGTTCCGTGCTCGCGGCTGGTTCGAGGACCGTCGGGAGGCGGAGCAAATCGCGTTCGCGACGACGTTCGAACTCGAGGCCGAGGAGTTGACACTGACGCCGACGGACGCGATCGCGGACACCGAACTCGATGACGAGGGCGACGGCGGCACCGACACGCTCGTCGCCACCTCGACGCGCGGCGATCCCGACGACGAGTACCAGCGACTGTGCGAATTCGAACTTGAGGTCGTCAACGAACCGGGCGACGGGACGGAGCCACAACGACTGCTCACGGAGCAACTGCTCCGGCACAGCCAACTCTGGGATGCGGTCGCACTCGCAGCCGAGCGCGACGTATCCACCGTTCGCATCGAGGAATACAACGGCACACACCCGGCGTTCGGTCACGACAGCGACGGCCTCTACGGGTTCCAGGAACAGTACTACCGCGTTTGGACAGCTGAACTCGAGTAGTCGGGCGATGAACTCGGTTTCCAGAACTCGTTTTCGAGAATGTGTGGCCGCCGTCCGTTACGGTCGCGTCGTGCTCTCGACGCCGCCAGCCGGTTCCGTTTCTGCATCGGATGCCGCTTGAGTCGCCCGCTCCCGGTCGAGTTCGCGTTCGCAGTGCTTGATGCGCGTCGCCAGCGCGAGAAAGAGAGCGAGGAGGGTGAACGTGACTTCGCCGCCGGCGACGACGCCGAGCGCGTCGGCTCCGAGAAACATGGGTGTCTCACGCGCGACGGGGATGATCGTGTGATGGAGGTCGCCGGCGACCGGGACGAAGTAATCGACGAGGAGGTTACTCGTGTACCAGACGAGTGCGATGGCGACGGCTCGAACGGGGAAGTCGGTGATGCGGTGAAGGACGAACGCCTGGACGACCATCGCGAGGTGGCTCCAGAACAGGAACTGGTACATGAGCGGATCGAGGTAGGCGTAGGCGTCGGCGAACGCGAGCAGCGTGTACGGCGTCCAGAGGCCGAGGATCACGTTCCCGAAGAACGCGAGTGCGGTCAGCCACGGGAGTTCGTGGCCGAGTTTCCAGGCGGCGATCGCGAGCGCAATGAGCAGGGTCGCCATCGGACTGTCGGGAACCCACGGCCACAGTGCCGGTGGCGTTCCGGCGAACTGGCCGGAGTAGTACCAGAAGCCGAAGCCCGTCCCCGCGAGGTTGATCGCCACGACGAGCCAGGCGAACCGCAGCCCGAGGTCCTCCACCGTCTTCGGTACGGGCGCGAGATAGTGCGGCAGCGACCCGCGGTCGGCCGCCGCGGAGTCCGCCAACTGAGTCGACGCGGTCATCGTTCGGCGCGACGGACGGCATGCGCAAAACAGTAGCGGTACCGGGAGCTGTGGCGGGCGCGTTTCGGACCGCGACACCGCACCGATATCACTACGATCATCCCGGCCGTAGCACCGCCTGTGACCACGGTGGACGAACGGACCCGACGCCGGCTTTCGACCGGCCACGTCGTCGAGCTCCCGCTCGACCTCTCGTTTGCGATGGGCGGCGTCACCGTCCCCGCGCGCCGGAAGCGGCTCGCGACGGTCCTCCCGAGGGGGCTCTCGTCGCTCGCGATCGCACCGGGCGTCGGCTGCGTTGCACTCGTCGGGATTCAGTATCATCGAGTGGGTCGCGAGACAGGACGAGCGAAAGACGGAGCGGACGGGGCTGCGGAGACAGGACTCGACCCCTACGACGAGTTCGGCGTCATCGTCCCGGTCGTCCGCGGGAGTCGAACGGACCTTCCCCTCGCGCAACTCGCGGACGGCGAGGTTGGCGGCTACGTCCACTGGCTGCCGGTGACGACCGATCCGTCCGTCGCGCTCGGCCGAGAGATCTGGGGCTTTCCGAAGGAAGCGGCGGACGTGACGGTGACCGATGGGTCGGATCGAATCCGCGTCACCGTCGCGGGAGACGGCGATCGCGAGCCGATCCGACTCGATATCTCCCACCCGCGATTCGGACCGACGGAACGCGACTGGACGCTGTGGAGCTATACGACGAAAGACGGCGACCTCCTGCGGACGAAGGCTCGCATTCGGGGCGACGTCGCGTTCGGCGTCGGGTCGGCGATCGGGACGCGCCTCGACGCGGCGTCCGGTCTGGCGGATGAACTCGGTGTCTGGAGACGACCGCTCGGGCGGCTGTACGGATCGAACGTTCGCGCGCGCCTGTTTGCCGGCGAACTGATCTGCGATGACGGATGACGGCGGACGACGGTCGGAATCGGACGATCGGAGCCGAACGTCTTCGGCCGCTGAGACGTTTTACTCCCCAAAGGACACGCGTAAGTGCGGTGACTCCAAACCGGGTAGTATGACCGAGGAAACCGATCTCGAGGAACTGCGGCGCGGGACCGACCTCGTCAAGCGCGGCTTCGCACAGATGCAAAAGGGTGGCGTCATCATGGACGTCGTCAACCCCGAACAGGCCCGTATTGCCGAGGACGCCGGTGCAGTCGCCGTCATGGCGCTGGAAGCTGTCCCCGCAGATATCCGCAAGCGCGGCGGCGTCGCCCGCATGGCGGACCCCGCCGATGTCGCGGAGATCGTCGAGGAAGTCTCCATCCCGGTGATGGGCAAGGCCCGCATCGGTCACACGAAGGAAGCCCAGATCCTGGAGGCCGTCGGCGTCGATATGATCGACGAGAGCGAGGTGCTCACGCCCGCCGACGACGCCTACCACATCGACAAGCGCGACTTTACGGCACCCTTCGTCTGCGGCGCGCGCAACCTCGGAGAGGCGCT
Source organism: Natrialba taiwanensis DSM 12281 (assembly GCF_000337595.1). GTDB lineage: Archaea > Halobacteriota > Halobacteria > Halobacteriales > Natrialbaceae > Natrialba > Natrialba taiwanensis. Next base: position 63,140 of record NZ_AOIL01000017.1, read on the forward strand.
GCGCCGAATCAACGAGGGTGCGGCGATGATCCGCACCAAGGGCGAAGCCGGCACCGGCGACGTCAACCAGGCCGTCCACCACCAGCGGACGATCAAGGGTGCGATTCGCGAGTTAGAAGGCATGACTCACGAGGAGCGCGAGGCCTACGCGCGCGAGATCGAAGCACCCGCCGAGTTGGTCCACGAAACCGCGGAGATGGGTCGTCTCCCGGTCGTCAACTTCGCCGCCGGCGGGATCGCGACGCCCGCAGACGCGGCGCTCATGATGCACCACGAGTGCGACGGTATCTTCGTGGGCAGTGGGATCTTCGGCGCAGAAAATCCACCCGTGATGGGCGAGGCGATCGTTCAGGCGACGAACAACTGGGACGACCCCGAAACACTCGTCGAGATTTCGAAGAACCTCGGGAAAGGGATGAAGGGCGACGCGAACGCCGACCTGCCAGAAGAGGAGAAGTTGCAGGGACGGGGCGTCTAAGACGAGTTCATCGTCAAGTTAGTACCGAATCACCCGTCGACCTGGGGGTCTCGGTACAGATGGCCCCGCCAGTCGATTACTGTTCATTATCGATCTGCCGTTCGAGCAATCGAATGCGCTGCTCGAGTTCCTCGAGTCGAGTAACCTTCCGCCCGAGAGAGGTGCCGAAAACGACGCAAACAGCGAGCCCAAGGGCGACCGAGTTCTGTCACCAACTCGATCGCCTGCGTTCGGCGAGCGTCAGTCCCAGAAATCCGAGATACGTCACCAGCGCGCCCGCCATCGCCGAGAGGACGGGCGAGGGTGCGACCGTCGCCCCGCCGACGATCGCGAGGAGTGCAAGGCCGACCGCCGTGACCTGCACGGCCGGCCGCTCCCAGTACTCGCGGACGAGGGCGGGGTCTCGAGCGGCGATGAACTCGAACGCGATCGTTCCACACCCGCCACCGACGGCAGAACGCAGCGATACCGATGCCTCGACGATCGCGAACGCGAGGCCGACAGCGGCGAGAACGAGTACCGCGAGGGCCGCGTCGATTCGTGTCCCCATTCGTGCTTGCTCGGGCGAAACGACCGTAATCACTCCTGATACAGCTGTGCGCCCTCACCGACGCGCGTCTGGTAGGCGCGACTCTCGATTCCTTCGGCGTCGAAGGCGTCGAGCATCGCCGAGGCGACCTGCCCTCGGTGGTCGGGGTGGCGACAGACTGCGAGCACGCCAGGCCCGGCACCGCTGACGGTCACGCCCGTGGCACCTGCATCGAGGGCGGCTTCTCGAACGGCCCCGTAGCCGTCGATGAGCGCGCTGCGTTCGGGCGTGACGATTTCGTCCGTCATGCCCTGTCCGACGAGTTCAGGATCGTTCCGCGTCATGCCGACGGCGAGCGTGGCGGCGCGGCTGACGGTATCGACGATGTCGGTGAGCAGTGCCTGATCGGGAACGACATCGCGCGCATCGCGCGTTGAGACGGTCGTCTCGGGAAGACAGACGACGAGCGGCAGGGAAGCGTCCACCTGTGTGACGTTACTATCAGTATCGGTATTGGAAACGATGGTAAAGCCGCCGAGAAGCGACGGCGCGACGTTGTCAGCGTGGGCTTCGCCCGAGACGAGCGCTTCGCCCTCCGCGGCGATCGGGACGAGTTCGTCGCGCGAGTAGCCGCGGTCGTAGAGTTCGTTGAGTGCGACGGCCGCGGCGGCTGCGCTCGCAGCCGAGGAGCCGAGACCGGACGACGGGCGGATGCCCTTGTCGATCTCGATCCGAGCGGGGGCGTCGAGTGCGTCCGCGACGGCCCCGACGGTGTTCTTTGCTGGGTCCTCCGGAATGAACTCGCTGCCGGTGCCGGTCACGGTGATCGTCGTTTCCGGCGCGCGTTCGACGCGAACGATGTCGGCGGGTGCGCCGAGCGCGATACCGAAGACATCGAAGCCGCTGCCGAGATTTGCGCTCGTCGCCGGAGCCCGCACGGTGAGCATGCCGTCTCATTTCCAGACTGCAGGCAAAAAGGTAGCGGACCGGACCGAACGCGACGGCGAACCGGTTCCGGTTCCAGTTTCAGTTCTAGCGCCGGTTCCGATTGTGGTTCGGTTCCGGTTGTGGTTTCAGTGCCGGTAACGATGGGGGTGCCGATGACGGACAATCAGTGCTGGTCTCGAGACACTGACTGTCGACGGTGATCGTCAGGCGTCATCGGCTCCGTCGTCGTCATCGGCTGCGTCGTCGTCCGCTGCGTTGCCGAACGTGAACACGTCGTCGTCGGTCTCCGTTTCGTCAGCCGAATCCGTCTTTGTGTCCGCGAACTCGTCGGCCTCACGATCCGCCTCGACTGATCCAAGCGGATCGATACGCTCTGAGTCGTCGTCATCGAACGTGGGGGTCTCGTCGGCCGTATCGACACCAACGGGATCGTCAGCGGCCACATCGTCGCCACCCACATTGAGTTCAGAATCGGTTTCGGCCGCCCCGTCGGCGTCGGTCTCGAACGCCAGCGGGTCCGGCGTCGCGTCTCCCGCGTCGGCCTCGTCACTCGCGGCTGCCGAGTCGAGATCCGTCGGCTCGGCTGTCGGTTCCGGGCCTCCATCGCGGTCGGTTGCAGGGTCGACCGCGAGCGGGTCGGCCGACTCGTCGACCGCCGACTCGTCGAACACCGGTCCGTCGAACGCCGACTGCTCGACCGTGTGCTCGCTGAACTCGTCGGTATCGGAACCGGACTCGCGCCCGGTTGCGACATCGGCAGTATCGACGGGTCCGACATCGTCAGTCTCGGCTTGAAGTGCAGCCGTGGATTCCGGTTCTGGCTCGGGTTCGTCTTCGACGGTGATGCTGTCGGTGGGGGTGTCGTCCGTGGTGTCGGTATCGGTGTCGGTGTCGACGGCACCGTCAAACGTTGGTCCGTCGAGGTCGAGCCCCGTTTCGGTCTCCTCGATCGTCACGTCCAGATCGAGTGCAGCCTGCTCGACATCGGTCTCGAACCGATCGAGGGCGGCGGAGAGCTGGGCGGACTGCTCGGAGAGGTTCGAGGCGGAGTTCGTGACTTCCGTCAGCGCCGTCGTCTGTTCCTCGGCGGCCGCGGCGACGTTTTCGGCCTCCGAGGTCGTCTCCTCGGAGACGGTTGCCGCGTCGTCGACCATCGCAACGACCTCCTGGGTCGAGGCCGCCTGTTGTTCGGTCGCCGCGGAAATTTCCTGCACGCCGATGTTCGTCTCCTGGGCGAGGTCGGTGATCTCTTCGAGCGCATCGACGGCCGCCGTGACGCGCTCGCTCGCGGCGTCGATGTTCGAACTCGTTCCCTCGACCTCGGCGGCGGACTGTTCGGTGCGCTTGCGGATCGCTTCGAGGCGGTCTTCGGCTTCGTCGGCTGCCTCCGCAACATCCTCGGAGAGCGCCTTGACTTCCGTGGCGACGACGGAGAAGCCTTCTTCGTCCTCGCTGGTGACCGTGCGGGAGGCCTCGATGTTCGCGTTCAGCGCCAGCATGTTCGTCTGGCGGGCGATTTCGGAAATCGTGGCGATCAGGTCGTCGATCTGCTGGACTTCGTCTTCGAGGCGCTGTATTTCCTCGACAGCACCGCCAGCCTCGGACTCGATATCGTCCATCGCGGCGATCGCTTCCTGTGCGGCTTCCTGACCCTCCTGGCCGGTTTCGACCGTCCGTTCGGCGATATCTGCAACCTGGTTCGAGGAGGCTGCGATCTCCTCGGTCGTCGTCGAGAGCGCACTCATCTCCTGGTTGACCGACTGCAGCGACTCGTTCTGTTGCTCGGCACCGTGGGAGATTTCCTGAATCGACTCCGAAACCTGTTGGGAGGCCGATCGGACCTCCTCGCTCGAGGCGGTCACCTGCTCGGAGGCCGTCGCAACGTCGGTCGCGAACTGGTTCAGTTCGGCCACCGTCTGCTCGATTTCCTCGAGCATGACGTTGAAGTCCGTCGCGATGTTGGCCATCGCCTCGTTCTCGCTGTCGGCATCCATCCTGGCGGTCAGGTCGCCGTCGGCGGCCGCCTCCATCACGTCGCTGTACTCGTCCGCCTGCCGTTCGAGGTGCGTGTTGATCTCTGCGATCCGCTCGCGCTCGAGTTCAGCTTCTTCGCGGGCCGTCTCCGCCTCCTCGATCTGTTCGCGCAATGCGCCACGCATCGAGTCGAACCCGTCGTAGAGGCGGCCGATATTGTCGATACGCTTGGTTTCGAGGTCGACGTCGAGATCGCCGTCTTCCATCTGTCCAGCTTTGTTCGTTAGCCGGTCGATCGAAACGGCCGTATTCCGGCCCAGTACCGCACCGACCATTCCGACCATCAGCACGCCGATGAAGGTCGCGATGTATCCCCACTCACTGATCGTGCTGACGAAGCCGTAGGCCTGATCGGTCGGCTCGTGTGTGAGGACGACCCAGTCGGTGCCGTAGACCCGTGCCGAACTGGCAACGTACTCCTCGCTATCGAACTCGTACGTGTCGAGGACGCCGGCGGTCTCGCCGGAAACCTCCCGCGTACTTGCACCCTCCGTCAGTGCCGAATCGATCAGGTCGGTGTTTCCGTCGTATGTCTGGCCGAGCGTCTCGTAGTCCCCGCCGTAGTCGGCGTTGTCGAGGATGATTTCGTTGTTGGATCCGGTGTCGACGACGACGGTTGCGACCTGGTCGTCGTCCTGGAATTGGTTGCCGTACGCTTCGAGTTCAGCCGTGTAGACGAGCGCTCGGTCGTCCGCGTTGGGAACGGAGAGGACGTAGGTGATGACCGACGACTCCTCGCCGAGTTCGCCCTCGAGAACCTGCGGGCTGGAGACCCAGGGGACCTGGGCCGTTGCCTGGTCGTAGGCGTCGTCCGAGACGGTTTCGAGGCCGGTTGCGGATTCGCCCCGGAGTTCGTCCTCGGTGCTCGCGAGGACCGTCTCGTCGCTGGTGTCGACGTAGCTGATCGAGAAGGTGTCGACGTCGAGGTGTTCCTCCCAATCGAGGAGGCGCTGTTCGATTGCGTCGGCGTCGTCGCTGGCGACGACATCGGAGTGGGCGAACGTCGAAATCGTCTGTTCGTTCTGTTCGTTCCACATCTGCAGTCCCTGTGCTTCTTGGCCGGCAAACGCGGTCTGATCGGACTGGGTGCGCTGTTCTACCTCGTTGGTAATGCCAGCGGTCGCACCGATTCCGATCAGGCCGATCGACAGTCCGATCACCAGCAACGCGATCCCGAATTTGACCGCGTACCGGCGTCGAATTGCCGACGGCACTACACGTCGAATATCCATCGATAGTCAACGCGTGCGGTGGTCGGTACATAAAAGGTGATCCACAGTTATCAGCACCGATAATCGAACGGCGAGTTCTGCCCGCTCGACTGACGGCTGTGAACTCGAGCCGTGGTAACTCTCATGAGTCGGTCATATCGAGATGATTTCGTAACGCAATCGTGAGCGATAGCTGATAGAACCTGGCGACAGAGTAGTTACTCAGCAGTCCCTGTCTCGCGTGAACCCGTCCGGAACCGTTAAGAAACATAGGTCGAAAGGACAGTCCAGTATGACAGACTTTGATCGGGAGTATCCAACCCCGACCACTGCTGGCCAGCAGACCCAGCACAGTCTTCGACGGCGTCAACTTCTCGCGACAGCGGCCGGTGCAGCCACACTTTCTACCGCTGGATGTACGGAGACGTACGACACCATCGTCGGCAGTGAAACCGACGGCGACGAGACGGTGACGATCGGCGTTTTGGCTCCCGAACCGGAAAACGACTTCAACGGTCGCGCCATCGTCCGCTCGGCCCAGGTCGCCCGCGATCTTCTCAACGAGACGGGCGGTATCAACGGTCGCACGGTCGAACTGGCGGTCGGAAACACGAGCGGGAGCCCGCTCGAGGCCCGCCGCGAATATCAACGGCTCGTTCTCGAGGAGGATGCGGCCGTTACAATCGGCGTCTCGACGAGCGAGGTCCTCGAGACGATCATCGACGATATTGCGGAACAGGAGACGCTTCACATCACCGCCGGTGCCGCAACCTCTAGCGTGAGTGAACTCGTCCGCGAGGACTACGAGCAATACAAGTACCACTTTCGCGCCGGACCGGTCAACGACTACGACCTCGGGCAGGCCCAGATCGACTTCCTCGGCGACATGGCACCCGATCTGGGGTGGGACTCGATCGCGCTGCTGGCCGAGGACTACGAGTGGAACCGCGGCGCGTGGGAAACCTTCCAGGACGAACAGTCGGGAATCGATCTCGATATCGCCATGGAAGAACGGTACCCGCCGGCAACCGACGACTTCTCGACCATCTACGAGACGGCCGAAGCCGAGGGTGCCGACGCCGTCTTCATCTCGACCGCCCACACCGGTACCGACGCCGTCGTCGACTGGACGGCCCAGGAACCTGAACTCGGGTTCGGCGGGATCCACGTGCCGATGCAGCTGCCGACCTACTACGACGCGGTCGACGGTGCCTGTCAGTTTGCGGTCGGACAGAGCAGCGCGCCGCTCGGTGCGGAGGTAACGGCGGAAACACCGACCTTCGAGGACGCGTATCAGGACGCCTACGGCGAGTCTTCGCCGGTCTACACCGGCTACTTCGCCTACGACGCGGTCGCGCTGTTCGCCGAGGCGGCCACGCAGGCGGAAACGGTCGATTCCGCCGACCTCGTGCCGGTGCTCGAAGACATCGAGTTCACCGGCAGCGCCGGGCAGATCGAGTTCTACGGCCGGGATCACGAGTTCCCGCACGACCTCGCGTACAACCGGGGCGATACGCTGTACTTCCAGTGGCAGGAAGACGATGCGGGGAACGGCACCCAAGAAGTCATCTGGCCGGACGAGCACGCGACGGCGGAGTACGTCACACCGGAGTGGCTTTGAGGACTGGAAGCGAGCTGCAGCGGGTTCGGAGAGCCGACTCTGATAGCGGGTCGAGGCGGGTTCGGTCAGGTCAGCGCAACGGCTCGTAGTACGACGGGCGAGTATCGGTCGCTGCCGCGGGTGTAGTGGAAGTCAAGTGGAAGCCGGTTGGCGTTGGCGGCATCGATGGTGTCAACGGCATCGGCGAGAGCGCAGCGGCGGTTGCAGCGCCAGCGCGAGGTGATCGACCGGACCGGTGCGCTCAGTTCTCGCCGTCACCGCCGCTCTCATTCTTGTTTTCGTTCTCGGTCGTCTCCGTCTCGGCCGCATCGCGGACGCCAACCGCCTGCGAAACGTCGACGTCAGCGGGTTCGTCCCGCCCGCCGACGACGGTCTCTCCCGACTCGGTTTCGACGTAGACATCATCCGCAAAGCCACCCTCCGCGTGGGGGTGGACGGGATCATCGAGTTTCTCGGGCGTCGATGGGGCCTCGGTAAGCCCCGCCGCCGGCGCGAACTGGCCGAGCGGTTCGTCGATCGTAATGTCCCAGCGCTCGAAGAACTCGCGGTAGCGGTCGTAGTGGGCGTCGAGTTCGTCCGTGGGAAATTCCATCATCTCGGTCCAGCCGTGGTTGTAGAAGTCGAACGCGGCCTGGATGTGGGTGATTTCGCGGGCTTCGGCCTCGGAGTAGCCGTCCTTGAGTGCCCGCAGGTAGGTGTCGATCGTGGCCTCGAAGAGGTCGTCGAGGTGGTCCTCACGCTCGTCGGCGTGGGCGGGGTCTGCTTTGTCGAGGAAAACGCGTGTGTGGAGACGGACGAGTCCGGCGGTGGCGACGGATCGAACGACCGGCGTCTGTAGTGCTGTTCGAGAGGCGAAATGGCGCGCGTTCTGGCGAAGTTTCATAGCGAATGGTACGGTGTCGTTCCTAAAGAGCGGTTCGGGAGCGTGTTCTGAGTCTGGACTGGATTGTTTTCGAGAGCGGGTCAGTCGCGCCGGCGGAGTTACCATTGTTCACAAGCATCGAGGGATACCTGACGATTGTTACGATCTTTGAGGTCGAACGGCAAAATGAACGAGATAGCAATCCACTTTAACCCGCATTACGAACGGTCGAGATATGACAGACTACGTCATCATCGGGGACGGTATCTCGGGCAGTTCGGCTGCCGAGACCCTTCGGGAAGAAGACCCGGAGTCGTCGATTACCGTCATCACCGATGAGGGGGAGTCGCTGTACAATCGCATTCTCATCAAGGAACACGCGAAGGGCAAACTTCCCGAAGCACCAATCTCGATTCACGACGAAGAGTGGTACGAAGAGCGTGACATCGACCTCTCGCTCAACACGCACGTGACGACGGTCGATCCGAACGAGAAGATCGTCCACACCCACGAGGGGGAGGACACCACCTACGATAAGCTGCTTATCGCGACCGGCGGAACGCCGACCCAGCTACCGGTCGACGACAGCGATGCCGAGGGCGTCCACCACTTCTGGACGTTCCAGGACGCCCGTCGCATCCGCGAGAGCGCGGAAGCCGCAGAGAACGGCGTCATCGTCGGTGCTGGACTCCTCGGTATCGACTTCGCCGCCGTCTGTGGCGCACAGGGCGTCGAGGGCAAGTACCTCATGCGCGGCGACCGCTGGTGGCGCTACGCGCTCTCCGGGGACGGCGCGGAGATCATGCACGAGGGCATGCGCGAGAAGGGCGTCGAACCGGTCTTCGACAGCGGCGTCGACTACTTCGAGACCGACGCGGACGGACAGGTCACGGCCGCCGTCGACCCGAACGGCGACCGGTACGAGTGTGACTTCGCCGGCGTCGCAATCGGGCTGACGTTCAACACCGAGTTCCTCCGCGGGGTCGGCCTCGAGATGAACAACGGCATCGTCGTCGACGAGTTCATGCAGACGAACGTCGACGACATCTACGCGGCGGGAGACATTACTCGCTTCTACGACGTGCTACTCGACGAAGAGGCCCAGAACGGGTCCTGGGGATCGGCAAAGGAACAGGGTCGTGTCGCGGCGGTCAATATGGCTGCAGACGACGAGGACGAAGTGTTCGAGTGGGTTTCGTCGTACTCGATTACGCACTTTGACTTCCCGTTCCTCTCCTTCGGTCATCCGACGCTCGGTGACGAACACGTCGAACGCCGGTACAGCGACACGGAGTGGCGGCGGATCGCGATCAAGGACGGTAAGATCGTCGGCGGTGTGCTCATCGGCGCCCTCTCGCCGCAGCGGACGCTCAAGCAGTTGATGCGCGAACAGCGCGATATCGGCGAGCAGGCGGAGGTCCTTCTCGAGCCGTCCGTCGAGATCGACGACCTCGCGCCTGCACAGAGCCAGGAGCAGTAAGGTTCCCGTCGCAGTTTGGCGTCGATACCGATCTTAGCCCGTTATCGAACGATCGTCACTGGAACCGGTGCTCGACGAACGACCTGTTCTGCGACACTTCCCAGTAGCGCCCGCGAGACCCCCGTCCGGCCGTGACTGCCGATAACGATCCGATCGACGGCATGGTCGCGAGCGTAGTCGACAATTGCGCGAGCCGGTCGTCCCTCGACCAGTTCGGTCGCCAGTGACTGCTCGGCCGCCGCGGCGCGGTCGTGGGCCGCCTCGAACAGGCCCGTCGCTCGCTCGCGGCGTTGCTCGAGCAGCGGTCCGGCACCCAGATGCGCGAACTCGCCGTAGCTGCTCTCCGAGAGGGAGACGGCGTGAAGAACGGTAATCTCGTCGTCCGGGTGCTCCCTGAGGGCGTACTCGAGCGCGGCCCAGCCCGGCTCGGAGTCGTCGAGCGCGACGAGCAGGTGCATGGGTGTTTCTACTGCACCGGGCCACTTTAATGACACTTGTTACCACACGTTCTGCGAGTCGGGAGTGCAAGGACACGATTCCGGAGAGCGTGCTGGTTCTGTCCACCTATCCGATCCTTGCAAGGCCAACGCTCGAAACAAACTGTGTCGCTGCGGTACAACATGTGAGATACTCACGATGAGCACGAAATCACCCACCGAGGCGGACGTGCTTCGGCCGATCCGGCAAACATCGACCGTATACTACGTTCTCGTTGCTATTGCTGGGTTGGCGTTCGGGCTCTTTCTCCTCGGGTGGGGCTATCAGCTCACAGAGGGGATGGTCGTCACCGGGCTGGGTGACTGGGGGACCGGCGGCGGTGTCACGTGGGGAATCTACATCGGCGCGTTCATCTGGTGGGTCGGGATCGCCCACGGTGGCATCATCCTCTCTGCTGCAGTCCGACTGCTCGGCATGGACCGCTACATGCCGGTCGCCCGTCTGGCCGAACTGCTCACCATCGGTGCGCTCTCCGCGGCCGCGTTCTACATCGTCGTCCACCTCGGCCGACCGGATCGGATGGTCACGAGCATCGCCGGCCACTACCATATCACCGTCCACGCATCACCGCTGGTGTGGGACGTGACCGTCATCACGGCCTACTTCGTCCTGACGGCGACGTATCTCGCACTGACGCTCCGGTACGACATCAGCCGGCTGCAGTCCGATCTGCCGGACCGCTTCAATCCGATCTACAACATGCTGACGATCGGTTACACCGAACGCGAGGACGAGGTCGTCCAGCGAATGGTCTGGTGGATCGCACTGGCCATCATCATCATGGCACCACTGCTGCTCCACGGCGGTGTGATCCCGTGGCTGTTTGCCGTGCTCCCGACCCTGCCGCGCTGGTTCGGCGGCGTTCAGGGACCGCAGTTTCTCACCATCGCCCTGACCTCCGCGATCAGCGGCGTTATTCTCCTCGCCAGCGCCTTCCGTCACGCATACGACTGGGACCACATCATCACCGACGACATCTTCCGCGGACTCACGCTCTGGCTCGGCTTCTTCAGCCTCCTGTTCCTGTGGCTCCAACTGCAGCAGCTACTCACCGGAACCTTCGCCCCACCGACCGACCTGGGTCACGTCTGGGCAGCGTCCATCGGGAACCCCATCTACATCATCTCGATGACACTCGTCAGTCTCACCCTCGCGTACATCTTCGCACAGACGATCCGCCCCGCCCTCTTTACCCGACGACGCGCCGCCGTCGCCGCCGTTGCGATCCTCCTCGGGACGATCCTCGAGAAGGTCCTGTTCGTCGTCGAAGGCCTGGAGTACCCCGCGTTCGAAATCTACGCCGCAACACCTGGCCACTACATTCCCAGCCTGATCGAGTTCGCCTCACTCACCGGGACGATCGGCATGGTCTCGCTGTTCTTCCTCCTCGTCGCCAAGGTCATCCCCGTCGTCGAGCTCCACGCTATCGACCACCTCCGTCTCGAACGCGGCGAAGACGACGAGCACCGAGAGTCCGGCACCGGCCCGCCGACGCGCGACTGACCGAGTTACCCTCCCGCGTCGCCGTCGCGCCGTCCCTGCGCTCGCCCGCGGTCCCGTTCCAGGCATCGAAACTCGATCATCCAACAGGCTCCGTGCACCGAAACTTGATTATCCAGCAGGCGGATCGTCGCCCATGGTCGACAAAACAGCCGTTCGACGCGGGTACGACGAACTCGCGGAGACGTACGCCGTGGAACGAGCGGCGAACGAGGACGGACGCGAACGCGACGTGCTCACGACCTTTCTGCGCTCGCTGGAGACCCCGGGACGGGTGCTCGACGCCGGCTGCGGGCAAGGAACGCCCGTTCTCCGCGACCTCGACGGAGACGGACCTCGAACCGGCGACGGAAACGGGAACGCGAACGAAGACGGAAACGGAGACGGAGACACCGTCGAAAACGGAACCCGCGACGCAATCGGCATCGACGTCTCGCGCACCCAACTCGAACTCGCCGCGGAGAACGCGCCGACGGCATCCCTCTCGCAGGGCGATATGACGCGACTCCCGTTTCGCGATGACTGCTGTGACGCCGTCACCGCGCTCCACTCGCTGATCCACGTGCCGCTCGCGGACCACCGGGCGGTCATCGACGAGTTCAGTCGCGTCCTGCGCCCGAGTGGTCGCGTGCTCGTCTCGGAGGGAGCACGCGAGTGGACCGGGACGAATCCCGACTGGCTCGACAGCGGCGTCGAGATGCAGTGGCACATCGCCGGTATCGAGGCGACGCGGGAGCAGTTACGGGCGGCCGGCTTTACGATTACCGACGAGTGGGGAACGACGGAATCGTTCGCCGACCAGGACGAGCGCTGGCGCTATCTGGCCGCTGAACTCGACGCCGAAAGAGCGACGTCCGAGCCGCCGACAACGCGTCACTCGGAGTAGCCTTCCTGCAGGAAGGTCCCCTCCGTCTCGTACATCGACACCAGTTCTGCGATGAGTTCTTCGGGGGACTGGCCCGGCTCGCAGTGTTCGTCGAGTCGGTCCTTGAGATCGTCGCTGATTTCGAGTGTGTGGCTCATGGTAGCGTGGGTCTGGTGGTCTGCTCTATCGAGCCGAGGCTCCGATTCTGAGTTTCGGCTCGAACCGCGCTCGCGGCGGTCAGCGTGGAAAGAGCACCGCAGTAGCGTCCACGGGTGCCAGCAGTATATACTCCGGGGACGCTATTGCCACGCCGTGCGAGCCAGCAGGAGACGGCCGGAGCGTTATCCGCGATATCGACCTATCGGTTCGTATGACAGCACCACTGACCGAAGACGACATCGGCAAGACGGTCGTCGATGCGGAAGGGAAAGAACTCGGGATCGTTGCGAAAGTCGACGGGAATCGCGCCGCCGTCGATCCCAATCCGTCGATCGCAGAACACCTGCTTGCCTCCCTCGGCTGGGAGGGCAAAGACGAAGAGGACTACACCGTCACGGAGGAGATGCTCGCGTCGGTCGGCGACGACGTCGTGCTCCGAGGCGACCTCTAACCGTTCTCATCCGGCGGCTCGTCACCGCCGGTGACGCCGTTTCCGTTCGCCGGCTCGCCGCTCGAACTCGCAGCCGCGGCCTCGTACACCGTCTGCCGATCCTCGAAGTACACCGGTGCGTCGTGGTCGGCCTCGAAGTGGATAACCCGTTCCAGCGCTTCCTGTCCGTCCGTTACGTCCGACTGTAGTTCGGTCCCGAGTTCAGTGTAGTCGGCCGCGAGTTGCTGGAAGGCTGCCATTCGAGTCTGCTTCGCCTCGACGAGAAACTGTTTTTCCTCGACATCGTTCTCGAGCGCTTCGATCTCCTCGAGATCGGTATCGGTTGCGTTCGGACCCGCGGCTCCGACCGCACCCGTCGGCGACGGCGTTTTGGTCCCGTTGACGCCCGACGACTTCGCCTCGAGTCGCGACCGGATCTCGGCCATGTCCGCGTCGATGTCGTCGAGCAGGTCGTCGGCCTCCTCGCGCATGGTCTCGACGTGACCGCTGAGCAGCCCCGCCTGCGTCCGACAGTACTCGACGAACTCGTCGACCGACAGTGTCGGCTCGCTCCCGCTGTCGTCGCTCATGCATGACTGTTCGGGCTACCGACCGAAGATACTTTGGTCGGACCGAGCCACCGCATGGAGCAACGCTAATAGTTACCAATAGCCACGTTATTCTGCTTTCAGACCCGTTAAGTTGCTTCGGCTACTGACACAACTACAATGAATCGAGCACCGTTACTGCGACCACCGTTTTCCCGTCGTCCGACGAGTGCAGACCGATGAGCAAGGAGACAATCGAAGTACGCGGGGCGGAAGAGCACAACCTGAAGGATCTCGACGTGACGATCCCCCGCGAGGAGTTCACTGTCGTCACCGGCCTCTCGGGATCGGGCAAGTCTTCGCTGGCGTTCGAGACCGTCTATGCCGAGGGACAGCGTCGGTACATCGAGAGCCTCTCGGCCTACGCCAGGAACTTCCTTGGGCAGATGGACAAGCCCCAGGTCGAGACCGTCGAGGGACTCTCGCCGGCGATTTCGATCGATCAGAAGAACGCCGCGAACAATCCGCGTTCGACGGTGGGAACCGTCACGGAACTCCACGACTACCTCCGCCTGCTGTACGCCCGCGTCGGCACGCCACACTGCCCCGAGTGCGGCCGCGAGGTCGGTGAGCAGTCGGCCCAGAACATGGTCGAGCGCATCCTCGAACTCCCCGAGGGGACGAAGGCCAAACTCGCAGCGCCCGTCGTCCGTGACCAGAAGGGGGCCTTCGAGGACCTCTTTGATGAACTCGTCTCGGAGGGCTACGCCCGCGTCGAGGTCGACGGCGAGGAACACGACCTCACGCTCGATACGCCCGACCTGGACGAGAACTTCGATCACACCGTCGACGTGATCGTCGACCGCGTGACGGTCTCGACCGAGGATCGCCCGCGGATCGTCGACAGCGTCGAGACGGCGCTCGACGAGGCCGAGGGCGTGCTGAAGGTCATCCTTCCCGACGCGCCCGAGGAAGTTGCGGCCGAACTCGGCGAGGAGGCTCGCCGGACGGGCGCGCTTGGCGAGGAAGTCGAGGCGGACGATCGCTTCGTCGTCGAGTTCTCGAAGGATCTGGCCTGCACCCACTGCGGGATCGACGTGCCGGAGATCGAGACGCGCTCCTTTTCCTTCAACTCGCCCCACGGAGCCTGTCCCGAGTGTGAGGGCCTGGGCGAGACGAAGGAGGTCGACGAGAACCTGGTCGTCCAGGACCCCTCGAAGCCGGTCAAGCACGTCTTCGAAGCCTGGAGCTACAACCGGTCGTACTACCAAACTCGTCTCGACGCCGTCGCCGAGCACTTCGACGTGTCGCTGACGACGCCGTTCGAGGACCTCGACGAGGGCGTACAACGGCAGTTCCTCTACGGCACCGACCGCGAAGTCGTCTTCAAGCGCAGCACGAAAAACGGTACTCGACGCAAACAAAAGCGCTTCGAGGGCGTTATTCCGAACCTCGAACGGCGGTACATCGAGACCGATTCGGACTCGACCCGCGAGCACATCGAGGATTACATGTCGGTCACGGAGTGTCCGGCCTGCGACGGAACTCGGCTGAAACCCGCTTCCAGGGCCGTGCTGGTCGACGACGCCGCCATCACGGAAATCAACGCGATGAGCATCGGCGACGCGCTCGCCCACTTCGAATCGATGGAAGCCGACCTCACCGAGCGCGAGCGGGTCATCGCCGAGGAGATCTTAAAGGAAATCCGCGCCCGCCTCGGCTTCATGGTCGAGGTCGGCCTCGAGTACCTCACCCTCGACCGCGAGGCCTCGACGCTTTCGGGCGGCGAGAGCCAGCGCATCCGGCTCGCGACGCAGATCGGTTCCGGTCTCGTCGGCGTCCTCTACGTGCTCGACGAGCCCTCCATCGGCCTCCACCAACGGGACAACGACCGCCTGCTCGACACGCTCGAGGAACTTCGGGATCTCGGCAATACCCTGCTCGTCGTCGAGCACGACGAGGAGACGATGCGCCGCGCGGACAACGTCATCGACATGGGACCTGGACCCGGCAAGCGTGGCGGCGAAGTCGTCGTCAACGGCTCCGTCGAGGACGTCAAAGCCTGCGAGGAGTCGATCACCGGCGACTACCTCTCCGGCCGTCGGCAGATTCCGGTCCCGGAGGAGCGCCGCGACCCCGACGGCGGTCCCGCGAGCGAAGCGAGTGGGACTTCGTCGGACGAGCAAAGCGAGTCTGACGGCACGCTGACGATCCTCGGCGCACGCCAGCACAACCTCTCGAACCTTGACGTGGACATCCCGCTCGGGTGCTTTACGGCGATCACCGGCGTCTCGGGCTCCGGCAAGTCCACGCTCATGCACGACGTGCTCTACAAGGGTCTCGCCCGCGAGATGAACGACAACACGAGCGTCATTCCCGGCGACCACGACGAACTCGAGGGGCTCGATCAGATCGAAACCGTCCGCCTGATCGACCAGTCGCCGATCGGTCGCACCCCCCGCTCGAACCCCGCCACGTACACCGGCGTCTTCGACTACATCCGGGATTTGTTCGCCCAGACCAAACTGGCGAAACAGCGCGGCTACGAGAAGGGACGCTTCTCCTTCAACGTCAAAGAGGGACGCTGCAAGGAGTGTGGCGGACAGGGCACCGTGAAGATCGAGATGAACTTCCTCTCGGACGTCTACGTCCCCTGCGAGGAATGCGGCGGCGAGCGCTACAACGACGCCACCCTCGACGTCACCTACAAAGGCAAGACCATCTCCGACGTGCTCGACATGAGCGTCGAGGAGGCCTACGAGTTCTTCGAGTCCTCGAGCCAGATCCGCCGCCGGCTCAAATTGCTGCAGGACGTCGGGCTCGATTACATGAAGCTCGGCCAACCCTCGACGACGCTCTCGGGCGGGGAGGCCCAGCGAATCAAGCTCGCGGAAGAACTCGGCAAGAAGGATTCCGGCGAGACGCTGTATCTGCTCGACGAGCCGACGACCGGCCTCCACTCGGCCGACGAGCGCAAACTCGTCGACGTCCTCCACCGGCTGACCGACAACGGCAACACCATCGTCGTCATCGAACACGAACTCGATCTCGTGAAAAACGCCGATCACATCATCGACCTCGGTCCCGAGGGCGGTGAAGACGGCGGCAACGTTGTCGCCACGGGCACCCCCGAGGACGTGGCCCGACTCGATGACTCCCACACCGGGCGCTACCTGCGGGACTTGTTGCCCGACGTTGAACTCGACGGACCGCGCGGCGAGCGCGTCGAAGCGGTTTCGGCACCGATGGACGACGACTGATACCCCGCGCTACGCCGTCTCGCACACCGCCGCGAAATCCGAACGATTACCGAGGTCGACTCCAAAGATGGACGAAGAACGTCGAATGTCGATACTTACAACGAACTCGCTTCGACGGCGACTCGGTGTGTGCGGAGGAGTGACGCTTGCGGTCGTCGCCGGACTGTTCGCGCTCGGCGGGCCGACGACGACGATCGATCTGTTTCTGATCGGGTGGCTCGCGTTCGGCGGCCTCGCGCTGCTCCTCGTCGGCATCCGCGATCGTATCGCGCTCGGTGTTACGACTGTAGGCTGGCCGCGAATCGCCGCAGTCGGGCTGGCCGTCCTGTCGGTCGCGGCGAGTTCAGCTGGCTTCCTGCAACTGTTGACTGCGCCGAGCGTCTGGGGAGCGCTCATCGCCTGCCTCGCGCTCGGGACTTCGCTAATTCTCGCGTTCGGGGCGCTCGAGTGCGGATTGGGTGGGGTGCAACTCGACGAGGAACTGTTTACCATCGAGTAGCCGGGTCGTGCATGCGAACGCACCGCGACTCGTTTGAGGATCGAACGCCTACGACAGTGTATGCGTATCGCTATCGCCCTTCGGGATCGGCTTCTCGTCTGTACGACTGACGCTGCAGCGCAGTCGTCGTCACAGTCCTCGTCCTCGTCGTCGGACACAGCCACCGCATCGGAGACGGGCACGCAGAGGACGGTGGCAGAAACGACCGCCGGCTGGACGACGACCGCTCGGCTCTCCGGCCACGAACTCCAGTGCGTTGCCGCCTCCCCCAACGCGCCCGAGCGACTGTTCGTCGGCACGTTCGAGCGCGGTCTCTTTCGAAGCACGGACGGCGGCGAGACGTTCGACCGACTCGAAACCGACGACGTGTTCGCGAGCGAGGCCGTCATGTCGCTCACGATCAGCCCGCACGATCCGGACGTGCTCTACGCCGGTACCGAACCCAGCCGCGTCTACCGTAGCACGGACGGCGGCGACTCCTGGACTGAACTCGGCGGGCTGACCGATCTGCCTTCGGAATCGGAGTGGTACTTCCCGCCGCGTCCACACACGCACCACGTCCGCTGGCTCGAGGTCGACCCGTTCGACCCGGATCGCCTCTACGTCGGCATCGAGGCGGGCGCGTTCGTCTACAGCACGGACGGCGGCGAGACGTGGCACGAGCGGCCCGACGGCTCGCGGCTGGACAATCACAGCCTGGCGACGCATCCCGATCGGGAGGGGCGACTCTACGCGGCGGCCGGCGATGGCTATGCCGAAAGCGATGATGGTGGCGAGCACTGGGACCATCCCCAGGAGGGGCTCGGCCACCGCTACTGCTGGAGCGTCGTCCCAAATCCTGCCGATCCGGACCAAGTGTTGGTTTCGAGCGCGAGCGGCGCGTCGACGGCCCACACCGCCAGCCGCGCCGAGTCGTACGTCTACCGCCGCACAGCAGGTGCGTCGTGGGAGGGTCTCGACGACAACGGATTGCCGACCGGCGACGGCGTCGTCCGCGCCGTCTTCGCGACGACAGGCGACGACGACACCGTCTACGGCGTGAACAACCGAGGGCTGTTCGTCACCGATGACTTCGGGGACCGATGGGAACGGGTCGATATCGAGTGGCCGTCGGAGGCCGCCACCCAGACGCCGCGAGGACTGGCAGTGATCGGAGCGTAGCTACGGCTTTGACGGCCCCACGATCAGCTCGCTATTGCGCCGATATTCGAACAGCGACACGAGCGCGACGGCGTGGACCGGAGCGACGAGTACACCGGTCAGAAAGGTCCCAGCGACGGGTACACTGCCGAGAAGCCACGCGCCGATACCCAAAATGATGATCAGGCCGAGGGCCGGCCAGCGATCGCCCCGAATCCAGACGCCGCTTTGGCGGATCGCCGTCAAGGGAGACGCGCCGGCGGCGACGAGTCCGGGTGCGGGAAAGAGCCACACCAACACGAAGAGCACCAGTGCCAGCGGGATGACTCCCCATAGCCCCATCCCCTGAAGGAACGCGATCGAACCGAGCAGCCGGGCGGCGAGATCGAACCCGACGACGAGTCCGAGATACGACGGTAATGGCCCGAGGTGTGCCTCGCCGTCCAGCAACGCAGTCAACGTAAGAACACCCGCAACGGCGATTGCAAGCATCGAGAGAACATAGAGACCGAGCCCCCAGGCGAAGTACTGCGGTTTGAGTCCGACGAGCGCCTCGAACGGAAGCACCGTCTGACTCGTCGCGGTCGGATAGCCAACGAACTCGAGGTAGACCGTCGCCTTGTCGAGTCCGCCGGAGACGAGCGTCGGGATCGGGTCACGACTGCGAAGAACGTCGATGACGGACAGGACAAATCCGGCGAGCGCGAACGGAACGAATAGTGTAGGATTCCGACGAAGCCGACCGGCGGCCGTGGAGAGAACGGGCGCGACGGACCACGTTCGACGGTCATACCCGCTGGATTCAGTTCGCGACACGGTTAGCTCGCCTCCCGGAGGGCCATCAGTCCCTCGCTGCCGAGGACGTACAGCACGCCGTCGCCGACGATCGGCTGCGTGAAGTACGTCGAATCCTCATATGTCCAGCGCCGCTCGCCCGTCTCGGCGTCGATCGCAACCAGTTCAGGCATCTGGTAGCCGAGGTAGACGACACCGTCGGCGACGACTGGATCGGTATCGGGACTGTAGTCGGCGGTCCACTCACGCTCACCAGTTTCGAGGTCGACCGCGTGCAGTGATTCGTCCCCATCCGTGACAAACACCGTTCCGTCGGCGACCGCGGCGCTGCCGTCGGTGCCGTTCCCCGCGTGGTGGTAGTCCCACAGCAGGCTGCCGTCGGTTCGGTCGAAGAGTGCGATACCCTCTCGGTCGGGAACGACGAGTCCCGCTTCTGTCGCCGTCGGCGGCCGGAAGTTGCGGTAGCGCAGGGAGCTGTCCGCGCGCGGTTCGGATGTGACGTGCCAGTGAGTCGCTCCCGTCTCGGCGTCGAAAGCGACGAGATCACCGGGCCGACTCGAGACGTAGACAGTGCCGTCGAGGACGGCCGGCCGGTTCGAGCCGGTCGACCGCTCCTGGCCGACGACCTGCTCCCACCGTCTCTGGCCGTTGCTTGCGTCCAGAGCGGCTACTCGGTCGGTTTCGGGGATGACCGCGTACACGAGACCGTTCGCGGCGACGGGCGACGGCTTGTGTGCCGGCGAACTGGACCAGTTGCTGGTATCCTGGCCGGGAGTGTGCCAGCGCTCGGTGCCGATGGACTGGCCGAACACCTCGTAGCCGCCGTCGGCACTGAGTCCGTAGATTCCCGTTCGACTATTGACGGCGAGCGTCGCACTTCGGTAGGCCGTCGCCTCGGCGCGGGCCGGCGTCGACCAGTACGATCCCGGTCGTTCGAACTGAATCTCGCCGGTGTTGCGATCGAAGGCGACCAGCGCGTTTTGGCCAACACTGTACAGCGTCTCGCCGACAAGTATCGGCGCTGTCAGCCCGTTCATCGGAGAATCCGTATCCCGTTGCCACGCGAGTTCGACAGCCGTTTTCGGTCCCGAGGCCTCGGGATTGGACCCCGTTCCGGCGGGATCATACCGCGCCATCGGCCAGTCGACTCGATCGGAATTCTCCTCGGCGAGCGTCGCGTAGGTCCCAGTCAGGATCGCGGCCGTTGTGCCGACTCCGACGAGGAGGCGTCTTCTGGAGGGCATTCGGTAACCGGTTTCGTCAGGCAGAGAATATGTCTTTCCCTTAGTCAGGAGATGGGAAACCGAATGCTATCACCTTCTCGGCCGTCCGGTGCTCGATAAAAGCGACTGCAAGGACCGTATCCAGGGTGGGTCAGCCGAGCGGCAGTCACTGGTCGCTTCGAAATCCTTTTAGGCGCTACACGGGGATAGTAGGGTAACTGAGTGATATCATGGACGTCGACATCATCTCCGAATCGGAGAACCCCATGTTGCACCGGACGGACGTGACGTTCGAACTGACCCACGAGGACGCAACCCCGGAGCGACTCCAGGTTCGTGACAGCCTCGCGGCGAAACTGAACAAGGACGCCGACGAGGTCGTCATCCGCAAACTCGAAACGAAGTTCGGGATGCGAAAGACCGTCGGCGAGGCCAAGGTCTACGACACCGCAGACCACGCCCGCGACGTCGAACAGGACCACATGCTTGAGCGAAACAAGATCGGCGTCGAGGAAGAGGCCGAAGCAGACGCTGATCCGGAGGAAGCATAAATGGCACGCTACGAACTCTACGGCGACGACGGCAGCATCGAGGGCGAGCAGTGTCCCCGCTGTGGTGACGTCTTCCTCGCCGACCACGGCGACCGCAAGCACTGTGGCAAGTGCGGCTA
The DNA here is from genome assembly GCF_000337595.1 of Natrialba taiwanensis DSM 12281. Lineage (GTDB taxonomy): Archaea > Halobacteriota > Halobacteria > Halobacteriales > Natrialbaceae > Natrialba > Natrialba taiwanensis. The sequence continues at coordinate 83,890 of NZ_AOIL01000017.1, forward strand.
CACCGAGTGGGCCTAACGACGAGCACCGCTGAGTCGTGAGCCCGAGTTCAGCCCCGCGAGTACTCGGCATCGAAGGCACCGCCTGGGCGGCCAGTGCGGCCGTCTTCGACGCCGAGACCGACGACGTTTTTATCGAAACCGACGCCTACGAGCCGGAAAGCGGCGGCATTCATCCCCGCGAGTCCGCAGAGCACATGCACGACGCGATTCCGGCGGTGGTCGAACGGGCCCTCGACCACGCCCACGAGACGTTCGACGGCCCCGATTCGGAGCCGCCGGTCGACGCCGTCGCCTTCTCCCGCGGTCCCGGGCTCGGCCCCTGTCTGCGAACCGTCGGAACGGCCGCGCGGGCGCTGAGCCAATCGCTTGGCGTCCCACTCGTCGGCGTGAATCACATGGTGGCCCACCTCGAGATCGGCCGCCACACCGCCGACTTCGACTCGCCCGTGTGTCTCAACGCCAGCGGCGCAAACGCCCACCTCCTGGCCTACCGGAACGGCCGCTACCGCGTCCTCGGGGAGACGATGGACACCGGCGTCGGCAACGCGATCGACAAGTTCACCCGCCACGTCGGCTGGTCCCACCCCGGCGGGCCGAAAGTCGAGCAAGCGGCAAAGGACGGCGAGTTCATCGATCTCCCCTACGTCGTCAAGGGAATGGACTTCTCGTTTTCGGGGATCATGAGCGCCGCGAAACAGCGCTACGACGACGATGTGGCGGTTGCGGACATCTGCTACTCGCTCCAGGAGACCATCTTCGCCATGTTGACGGAGGTGTCGGAACGCGCACTGTCGCTGACCGGCAGCGACGAACTCGTACTGGGCGGCGGCGTCGGACAGAATGCCCGCCTGCGCGAGATGCTCGCGGCGATGTGCGACCAGCGCGGGGCCGACTTTCACGCGCCCGAGCCGCGATTCTTGCGGGATAACGCGGGGATGATCGCCGTCCTCGGCGCAAAGATGTACGCGGCCGACGACACGCTCGCGCTCGAGGATTCGCGGGTCGATCCGAACTTCCGCCCCGATCAGGTACCGGTCACGTGGCGAGGGGGATCCGAGCGAAGCGAGGACCTCGAAACCGCAAGCGGTGACGCGAAGACCCGCGAGCAGCGCGAGGAACCCGAACTCGCCCCCGGACGCGGCGCTTCTCGCGACGATCAGGTCCGCGGTGCCGAGGCGCTCGTCGACCTCGATCCCGCAACGGGGCGGGTACGGAAACGCCGCAAGCCGAAGACGTACCGCCACCCGACCCTCGACGACCGACTCCGCCGCGAGCGGACGACGCTCGAGGCCCGACTGACGAACCTCGCGCGCCGCGAGGGCGTCCCCACGCCGGTGCTCTCAGATGTCGATCCGCGGGAGGCACGACTCGAACTCGAGTTCGTCGGCGCGGCTGATCTCCGCGACGAACTCGGTAGTGACCGCGGGGTAGCGTACGTCCGCGATGTCGGCCGCCACCTCGCACGATTGCACGAGGCGGGATTCGTCCACGGCGATCCGACGACGCGAAATGTCAGGGTGAACGCGGACCGCACGTACCTCATCGACTTCGGACTGGGCTATCACACCGACCACATCGAGGACTACGCGATGGATCTGCACGTCTTCGATCAGAGTCTCGTCGGCACCGCGGACGACCCGGAGCCGCTTCGGGACGCCGTCCGCGAGGGATACCGCGATGTCGGTGACGAACGGGTGCTCGAACGGCTTCGAGATGTCGAGGGTCGGGGACGGTACACCTGAGTTGGGCCGCCTTCGAGCGACTGCATCGAGACTGTTCGTGACCGGTGCCGGCCTGGTCGACACCGGGGCCCGACAGCTGACTGCCGAGACCCTGGCACTCTTGTGGTGACGGCAAGAGTTCCGCAACTGATGACCGCCGACACGGAGCCCGACAGCGCAGACACCACCGTCCTACTCACCGGCTACGAACCCTTCGGCGAGTTCAGCTCGAATCCCGCCTCGAAACTGGCAACGCGACTCGACGGTCTCGACCGCGAGACGTACACGATTGTCGGCCGCGAACTGCCGGTCGTCTTCGATCGCGCGGCGACCGAACTCACCGCTGCGATCGATGAACACGACCCTGAACTCGTCTGTGCGCTCGGACTGGCCGCCGGCCGGCACGCGTTGTCGCTCGAACGCGTCGGAATCAATCTCCGCGATACGAGTTCGGCCGGCGTGCCGGACAACGACGAGCGGCGCGTGGTCGACGATCCCGTGGTCGCGGACGGGCCTGGGGCGTATTTTGCGACGCTGCCGCTTCGGGCGATGAAGGCAGCGATGCGGGACGCCGGGGTGCCGACGAGGCTGTCGACCGACGCCGGCACGCATCTCTGTAACAATCTGCTGTATACCGCTCGTCACGTTTCGGAGACGGCGGCTACGGACCACGAGTTCAGCGTCGGCTTCGTCCACGTGCCGCTCTCGCACGAACAGGCGGCGGTTCGCGACGAGGGAGAACCGAGTATGGCACTCGAGACGATGCAGGAGGGCGTCCTTGTGGGGCTCGAGACGGCCTGTTCTCAGTAACGCGCTGTGCGGGCGACTCCGAAACTGATCGCGTATCGAGAGTGACCAATTTCCATAATCGAGGCGAGCACACAATACTCTTAATACGGGAGGTCGTACTGGCGGGTATGGCAGACAAACCGACCTCCGGTGAGATTCTCGGAGTACCGTACAACTTCGAACGGCCGAGCATCGGTCGCATGCTCTCGTCGTACTGGCAGCCGGGCGAGGGAATGCTCGTCGAGAAGCCCTTCGGCGTCGGCTACACGCTGAATCTCGCGAACTGGCGCTCGTGGATCGTCGTCGTTATCGCCGGTGCGCTGCTGTGGCAACAGGAGCAAGGCTCGTCCACGGACACCGAGGAGCAGGAAGACGAACCCGTCGAAGTCATCGTCGACGACGATCACTGAGCGGCGAGTTCAGTCGCACACGTCGTTTCTCTCGGTTCTGTAGGTTCTGTAGTGGATAGCATAGAGGGTAGTAACTGTCACACCACCAGTGAGTGGGGTCTGTGCGTTCGATTTCGCTCTCACGGTCGTCCCGTTTCGAGGTCTACTCGTGCTCGGTTCGAGCGGTCAGTTGCCTGTCGGGCACCGATTCGACCCGCAGCGGGCGCAACCGACGGCTATATTCCCGCGGCGACCGCTGCCTCGAATATGGCCATTCGGTTCGTCACCGGGAACGATGGAAAGGCGCGCGAGGCCCAGTCCTATCTCGAGGGGATCACCACCGTCGAGCAGGTGCCCTACGACTACACGGAAATCCAGAGCGACTCGCTCGAAGCCATCGCGATTCGCGGCGCGGAAGAAGCGTTCGCTGAACTCGAGGATGGCGATCCGATTCTAGTCGGCGACACGGGACTGTTCGTCGACGCGCTCGGGGGCTTTCCGGGGCCGTACTCGGCGTACGTCGAGGACACGGTCGGTGTCGAACGCCTCTGGCGACTCGTCGAGTCGGAGGACGACCGCAGGGCGCGGTTCAAGACGATTATCGGGTTCACGGACGGCGACCGGACGGAAACGTTCGAGGGAACGCTTGCCGGGACCATCGTCTCGCCACGCGGCGACGGTGGCTTCGGCTACGATCCGATCTTCGAGTTCAACGGACAGACGCTGGCCGAGATGGACGTCGAAGAAAAGAACGCGATTTCACACCGCGGGCGGGCGCTGGCGGCGTTTACCGAGTGGTACGCCGATCAGTAGTCGGTCAACTTATTCGCGCGGGTCGCGGTCCGGTCCCGGATATGTTCCGCCTTCGACCGCCGAATAGAGATTTTCGGGATCGAACACAGTCGCGAACGCGTCCGGCGTCCGCACGCTGAGCGAGAGTCGCGGCTGCATGGAGAGTCCGGCGGCCGCCGAGTTCAGCGACTCGTCGTAGGAGAGCAGGTGCGCTGCCTCGCCGCGGTAGGCCGAGGCGAGCGCCGGGTGATCGTCGTCGGGGTGGTCGACGGCGACGCGATCGGCTTCGAGGCGTGCTCGATGGTCGGCCGCGAGGTCGGGATCGGCGAGGGCGGCGACGAGGCGTTCGGTCGCCGCGAGCAGGTGATCGCTCGCGACGAGGTCGATCCAGGAGTGGCGGCGGACGTGATCCAGCGCCCTGCGGGCGTCGCCGTCGAGCAGCAGATCGGCGGCGAGAACCGTGGGATCAGCGACGATACGGGACGGATTCGGTTGCGGTGTCGCCTGATCGGGATCGGAATCCGGATCAGGATCAGTCATCCCGCTCACCCGAACTCGACGCCGGTCGGTCGTCCAGTTCGTCGGCGGTCGTCCGGATCCGGTCGAGGTCGACGTCGTAGCTCGCTCCGCGTTCGAAGAGGTCGCCCCAGGTGGTGGTCATCGGCGGTGGTTTGTCCTATCGGGAGAAAAGTCGCCCGGGTTTTCGCGCCCGGTTTTCCCACCGCGTTTGTGGACGATTCAGGCATAACGTGACAGCAGCCAGAACGCGACGGCACCGAGGACGAACGCGACGCCGACGTTCACCGCGAGGCCGACGACGCCGACGCCGACGACGAGGCAGAGCGCGCGGGTGTCCGCGGCGGAGATCGGAGCGAACGCCGCGCGGCCGAGTTCGATCGCGACGACGACGAGCAAGACGCCGAGCAGGGCGACCGGGAACGCGGCCAGCAGCGCGCCGGTTGCGACGAGCGCGAGGGCGACGTACCCCAGGCCGAGCAGGACGTTCGCGCCGGCGGTTCGCGCGCCGAAGGCGTACTTCCCGGCGAGGCCGCCGCTGCCGTGACACATTGGGACGCCGCCGAACGGGATCGCCGCGAGACAGGTGACGCCCATGCTCTGTGAGAGCTTGTCGGCGGAGATGTCCTGGTCGTAGAGGTCGCCACAGAGCAGCGCGGTCGCGATGGCCGCGTTGCCGACCGTCATCCCGAGTTGGGCGACGGTACCCTCGATCGCCGCGGCGGAGAGCGTCGGCGCGCCGGCGGGGAAGAGTTCGGCTGCGGGAACGCGGGGCGTCGGGACGCCGGCGGCGAGGACCGCGGCGACGCCGCCGAGTGCGAGCACGACGAGGACGCTCGACTGCCGGTAGCCCGCGAGGGCGAGCGCGCCGACGACGGCGAGGCCGGCGGCGGCCACGCCGGGCGCGCCGACCGAGAGGTCGACGGCGGCCTCGAACAGGAGCAGAGCGACGGCGAGTTGGACGCCGCGGATCACCGGTTCGCCGACGACGCGCTGGAGGTAGCCAACGAGGCCGAGCGAGCCGACGCCAAGCAGGACGACGCCGGCGAGCAGCCCGGCCGCCGCGAGTTCGGCGTAGGAGAGTGTCCCGACGATGGCGAGTCCGATCAGGGCTTTCATCGGCTCGACGGAGAGCGGCAATCCGTAGTACAGCCCCCAGACGATCTGGAAGACACCGAAGCCGACGAGCACGTGTGGCAGCGAGACGGTCGTGGTGGCGGCGAGGGCGACCAGCAGCGGCAGGACGGTAACCGAATCACCTAGCGCACCCGCGAGTTCACTGGTCGAGAACTCGAGATCGGACCGAGTCGGCGACGGGAGCGAGTACGCCATTCACACGCCCTTTGGCGGGGATCGGTTTTACTGTTTGCAGAAACCGGTTACGGTTTCTCGTTCGGTGTGAGTGAACCGTCGGTGGATACACCGCGTGTCGGACTCGTGGACGAACGGAAACGGTTCGCGTCGGCAGCGAGAACTCGTCCGGGGCGGGCGTGCACGGCGGCGATCAGTACGCTGAAGACCGGTCGGCCGGCTGGTTTGCGTATGACCGACCTCGGGAAGATCGACCGCGAGTTCTTCGAGCAACGGATTGCGCCGAACCTGGGTGCGTCTCGGGACGATGTCGTGATCGGGCCGACTCACGGCGTCGATTTCGGCGTGCTGGATATCGGTGGGCAGGCGCTCGTTACTGCGACGGACCCGCTCTCGATCCTGCCGGCGCTCGGCTTCGAGCGCGCGGCCCGGTTCGCGCTCGATCTCGTGCTCGCGGACGTGGCCGTCAGCGGCGTCGCGCCGTCGCACCTCTCGATCTGCTTTACGCTCCCCGAGACGATGACCGACGACGAGTTCGCGACCGTCTGGGAGACGATCCACGGGGAGTGTCGCGACCTCGGCGTCTCGGTCGTGACGGGGCACACGGCGCGGTACTCCGATCTGTCCCACCCGTGGGTCGGCGCGGCGACCGCGATGGGGGTCGGCGAGCACGACACGGTCGTCCGCCCCGACGGCGCGCGCGTCGGCGATCGGCTCCTCTTGACGACCGGTCCCGCCGTAGAGGCGGTCGGTCTCCTCAGCACACTCTTCGGCGACGATCTGGACCTGCCGGCGGACGTGATCGCCGACGCGCAGGACCGCCTCGACGAGGTCTACGCGGTCAGGGACGCGCTTACGGCGGCCGCATCGGGACCCGTCACCGCGATGCACGACGTGACCGAGGGCGGACTTGCGGGCGCGCTGAACGAGATGGCGGCGGGTGCCGACGCCCGATTCGTGGTCGACCGGGAGGCGGTGCCGGTGCGTCCCGGCGTCGCCGAGGTCTGCGAACGCCTCGAACTCGACCCCTGGGCGATGACCAGCTGCGGCTCGCTCGTCATCGCAGTCGACCCGGACGCCGTCGACGCGGTGCAGACGGCGCTCGAAGACCGAGGGACCGTCGTCGCGGACATCGGCCGCGTTGAATCGGGGTCTGGGGTCACGGTCGATGGCGAACGACTCGAGCATCCGCGCACCGATCCGTCGTGGGCGGCCTACGCGGAGCTTGCACGTGAGTAGCATAGACTGAACCGCTTCCGAGTCGTCGAGCCGACCGATGACGGCTCACTCCATCCGTCCACCGAGTTCATCGATCCGCCCGGGTTTCGGACCACTATCGATTTGTATAACCAGCGAATACCTCCGGCTATGAGAACTCCAGCACCCGACAGTCGCCCCGTCGCGCTGACGATCGCGGGCAGCGACTCCGGCGGTGGGGCCGGCATCCAGGCCGACCTCGCGACGATGACCGCCCACGGCGTCTTCGGCACGTCGGCGATCACCGCCGTCACCGCCCAGCACACCCGCGGCGTCGAGCGCTCGTTCGCCCTCCCCGCCGAGGAGGTCGACGCCCAGATCGAGGCGGTCACCGGCGACTTCGACGTCGGTGCCGCGAAAACGGGCATGCTCGCGACGACTGAACTCGTCGAGACCGTCGCCGAGCGCGCGAGTTCGTTCGCGTTTCCGCTGGTCGTCGACCCCGTGATGGTCGCGACCTCGGGGGATCGGTTGCTCGAACCCGCGGCCGAACGGGCCTACGAGGACCTCCTGTCGGACACGACGCTCGCGACGCCGAACGCGGACGAGGCGGAGGTGCTGACTGACATCGCGGTGACGGACGAGGAGAGCGCCCGCGAGGCCGGCGAGGCGATCCGCGAACTCGGCGTCGACGCGGCGCTCGTCAAGGGCGGGCACGTTCCCGGCGAGACGGTTCGAGACGTGCTCGTCACCGAAGACGGCACCACGACGTTCGAGCACCCGCGCATCGACACGGCGGCGACCCACGGCTCCGGCTGTGCGCTGTCGGCGGCGATCGCAGCCCGCCTGGCGACGGGGGACGACCTCGAGACGGCCGTCAGCGGCGCGACCGACTTCCTCGTGCGGGCGGTACGATACGCCTACGACGTTGGCGAGGGCGACGGGGCGGTCAACCACGCCGTCGAATTGCGAAACGCGGCCGCCCGGGAGGCGACGAGCGAGGAAGTGCAGACCATCGTCGACCGACTCGTCGACGCCGACGTCTCCGAACTCGTCCCCGAGGTCGGGATGAACGTCGTCGGCGCGACCCCCTACGCCGAAGCGGTCGACGAGACGGCCGCCGTCGAAGGCCGGATCACGCGCACGCTCTCGGGCATCCAGCCCAACCGCGGCGTTCGATTCGGCGCGTCGAGCCACGTCGCCCGCTTTCTCCTCGCCGCGCGCGAGTTCAGCCCGGACTGCCGATTCGCCGTCAACTGCCGGTTCGGCCCGGACGTGGAGGCGGCGCTCGCTGAACTCGGCTGGGAACGCGCCGAGTACGACCGCGCCGACGAGCCGACGGCCGACGAGGAAGGCGAGACGATGGGGTGGGGCGCGCGGCAGGCGTTCGTTGATCGGAACGACGAGGAGCCGCCGACGGCCGTGATCGACCGCGGTGCGGTCGGCAAGGAGGCGATGACGAAACTGCTCGCGGACGACGCCGCGACCCTCGCCGAGCGCGTCGTCGCGCTCGATTCGGAGGTCCGCCGATGAGCGCACCTGACGCCGCGGTCGAGACGGCGACTGAACTCGGCGTCGGCGTTATCCTCCCCCAGTACGGAACCGAGATCGACGCGGTTCGCGAGACGGCGATTCGGGCCGAATCACTCGGCTACGACGGGGTCTGGCTCGAGGACCACTTCCAGTCGTGGATCGGCGACCCGCATCGCGGGGCCCACGAGTGCTGGACGACGCTCAGCGCCGTCGCCGAGGCGACCGACCGGGTTCGCGTCGGCACGCTCGTCACGAGCCAGTCCTACCGACAGCCCGCGCTGCTGGCGAAAATGGCGGCGACGGTCGACCGGATCAGCGACGGCCGACTCGACCTCGGCCTGGGCGGAGGCTGGTACGGCGACGAGTACGACCGGTTCGGCTACGAGTTCAGGGAGCCGCCGGCAGAGCGGCTCCGACGGCTCGCCGAGACGGTCGAGATTCTACGGGGACTGTGGACTGAAGAGAGCTACAGCCACGAGGGCGAGCATCTCGATATCGAACTCGAGGACGCGTTCTGCGAGCCGCGGCCGGTCCAGGACCCGCACCCGCCGATCTGGATCGGGGGCGGCGGCGAGGAGTTCACCCTCCGGTACGCGGCCGAACTGGCCGACGGCTGGAACTTCGGGACCCTCTCGCCCGAGGGATTTCGGGAGAAACTCGACGTGTTGCGGAGCCACTGCGAGGACGACGCGCGGTACGACGAGATCCGCAAGTCCGCCGAACTGTTCGTCTTCGTCGGCGAGACGACTGCGGATGCGGAACGCAAGCGGGCAGCGTTCGCGGACGAGTTCTTGCCGGACGAGCCGAGCGAACCGCGGGAGTTCTTCCTTTCGGGATACGTCGAGACGGCACCGACCGGGACGCCGGCGGAGATCCGCGAGCGCCTCGATGCGTACGTCGACGCCGGAATCGAGACGGTCATGCTGGCGGTGCCGGACGCGGCGGCCGACGAGGACGAGAGCCTGGCGCTGCTGGCCGAGGAACTGCTCGCGTGAGCCTGCGGTCCGAACGCCTCGCTGCGGTCCGCAAGACTACCGGAAACCGAACGCTCATTCGCCGGGCGGACGATAGCACCGCGCATGGTCGAGAGTCCATTCGACGCCGAGATTCGTGTCGGCGAGGTACTGGAAGCCGAATCGTTCCCCGAAGCGAACAAACCGAAGATGACCAAGCTGTGGATCACCCTCGGCGAGGACCACGGCGAGATTCAGTCCGCGGCGCAACTGGATCACCACTACGACCCGACTGAACTCGAGGGCCGGCGGGTGCTGTGTGCGACGAACTTGGGCTCAGTGCGGATTGCGGGATTCAAATCCGAGGCGCTGACTGTCGGCGTCCCCGACGAGGACGAGTTCCCGGTGCTAGTCGAACCGGATCGGGATGTGGATGTCCCGCTCGGCGGGTCGCTGTATTAACTCGACACCGATCCCTTCTCGGGTACTGATCGGGCTGTTCGGGTCGTTTTCCGGCGAACTCTTCACCGAAAACGTATTTGAAAGTGTGATGCTTTTCGATCAGATTTCGTTCCTTCGAAGAGAGCGTGTTTCCCAGTCAATGAAGGAACGTAGCGACCAGTCAGTTCCCCCCAAGATCAGTCGACGGTGGAACAGTCAAATGATCTCCAGATACTGAGTGCAGCTCCACTGTCTTCTCGTGCATCACCAATATATACCCGTACCTGAACACATTCCTGATCGTACGCAGCGAAATCAAGAGTTACGGCATCTTCTTTGGATTGATCACCTCGCCACGTGTGTAAAATATACGATCCTGGCTCTGTCGGATAGCCCTCAAACGCTACTCCGCTCCACTTCCCGTCTCCCAATCCAGTCGATTCATCCGCAGCTGACGGGATTTCGACCGCCCTCTCGTATACCACCTCACCGTTCTCAGTTATTTCAACAGAGAGATCATACGCATCAGATTCATGATTGATCGCCTGAAGTTGCATCAATCGGGTATCTACTGTGGAACTCTCGCGGCCGGAACAACCAGCGAGTACCACAGGGAGACCACCGCCCATCAACAGTAGAGTTTGCCGCCGCGTACGGAGGGACATACGAGTGAAACTCGTAGATATTACATATGCTTTCCTAAATGAATTGGTTTGGGAAAGACGATACTAACCAGTAGAAGGGGCGGTCACGGTTGTGGACGAGAGAGGAGAGGCGAGATTCTTCGGGGAGTGATTCGGGCGCTGTCCCGAGTGGGCGTTTCCGGTCAGTTCCGCTCGAAGAGATCTCGTCCACTCGACAGGTGTCCTGCGTTCGGTTTCGATCACTTCCACTACGGATCCCGCAGGGTTTTTGTGATGGAAAGCCAGGCTCCGAGTATGACAGAGGCGACGGGCATCGTCGGCGAGTTCTTCTCGCTCAAGGAGGACACCGACGCAGAGCTGTTGGCGATGCAGTGTGGGGATTTCTACGAATTCTTCGGCGAGGACGCAGAGACCGTCAGCGACGAACTCGATCTCAAGGTCTCCCAGAAGTCCTCGCACGGCTCGTCGTACCCGATGGCTGGCGTGCCGTTAGACGACCTGACGCCGTATCTCAAGGCCTTAGTCGAGCGCGGCTACCGGGTCGCCGTCGCCGACCAGTACGAAACCGAATCGGGCCACGCGCGCGAGATTGAGCGGGTCGTCACGCCCGGGACGCTGCTCGAGACGAGCGACGCCGACGCGCAGTACCTCGCGGCGGTGGTCGACGGCGGCTCCGGCTCCGATCCGCGCTACGGCCTCGCCTTCGCCGACGTGACGACGGGGCGCTTTCTCGTCGCCGAGGCCGCGGACACCGACGCCGCACTGACCGAACTCTACCGGTTCGATCCCGTCGAGGTGCTGCCCGGCCCCGACAGCCGGACGGACGACGACCTGTTGGGGACGGTCCGCGAGCGCATCGACGCGGCGCTGACGCTTCACGAGACGGAGGCCTTCGCCCCGAAGCGCGCCGCACACGCCGTTCGCGAGCAGTTCGGCCGCGAGACCGTCGAGCGCCTGTCGGTTGGCCCCGAGGCGACGGCCGCCGCGGGCGCGATCCTCTCCTACGTCGAGGAGACCGGAGCCGGCGTGCTCGCGTCGATGACGCGCATCCAGGCCCACCACGGCGACGATCACGTCACCCTCGACGCGACGACCCAGCGCAACCTCGAACTCACCGAAACCATGCAGGGCGAGCGCGACGGCTCGCTGTTCGCGACGATCGATCACACCCAGACCAGCGCCGGCGGCCGGCTGTTGAAGGAGTGGCTCCAGCGCCCGCGGCGCGCGCTCGAGACGCTGGAGCAGCGCCAGGAGAGCGTCGCGGCGCTCTCGTCGGCGGCGCTCGAACGCGACGAGATACAGGACACGCTGGGCGAGGCCTACGACCTCGCGCGCCTGGCATCGAAGGCGACCCACGGCAGCGCGGACGCGAGAGACCTCCTCGCGGTTCGGGAAACCCTCGCCGTGCTCCCGGCGCTCGCGGAGACCATCGACTCGACGCCGGATCTCGCAGAGTCGCCGCTGGCCGAAATCGTCGACCGGCCGGACCGCGCCGCCGCAGCGGCCCTTCGGGAAGCGCTCGAAGACGCCATCGCCGAGGACCCGCCCTCGACGGTAACCCAGGGCGAACTCTTCCAGTATGGCTACGACGACGACCTGGATGAGGTCATCGACCGCCACGAGGAGGTCAAACAGTGGCTCGACACGCTCGACGAACGCGAGAAGCGCCAGCACGGCCTCTCACACGTGACCGTCGACCGAAACAAGACCGACGGCTACTACATCCAAGTCGGCAAATCCGCCGCCGACGGGGTCCCCGACCACTACGAACAGGTCAAGACCCTCAAGAACTCCAAACGGTTCACCACCGACGAACTGGAGGAGAAAGAACGCGAGATCCTCCGACTCGAGGAGCAACGCGGCGAACTCGAGTACGACCTCTTCGAATCGCTTCGCGACGACGTGGCCGAGCGAGCCGAACTCTTACAGGACGTCGGCCGCGCCCTCGCGACGGTCGACGCGCTGGCGAGTCTCGCGACCCACGCCGCAGAGAACCGGTGGGTCAAGCCCGATCTGCACCGCGGCGACGCGCTCGACATCGATCAGGGACGCCATCCCGTCGTCGAACAGACCACTGAGTTCGTCCCGAACGACATCCGGATGGACGGCGAGGATCGGGGCTTCCTGGTGGTCACCGGCCCCAACATGTCCGGGAAGTCGACGTACATGCGACAGGTCGCCTGCATCGCCCTGCTCGCCCAGATCGGGAGCTTCGTCCCGGCGAAGGAAGCCGAGATCGGTCTCGTCGACGGCATCTTCACCCGCGTCGGCGCGCTCGACGAACTCGCGCAGGGCCGCTCGACGTTCATGGTCGAGATGAGCGAACTCTCGAACATCCTCCATACGGCGACCGAGGAGTCGCTCGTTATCCTGGACGAGGTCGGGCGCGGAACCGCAACCTACGACGGCATCTCGATCGCCTGGGCGGCCACCGAGTACCTCCACAACGAGGTCGCAGCCAAGACGCTGTTTGCGACCCACTACCACGAACTCACCGGCCTCGCGGAGAACCTCCCGCGGGTCGCGAACGTCCACGTCGCGGCGGACGACCGTGACGGCGACGTAACCTTTCTCCGAACCGTTCGAGACGGCCCCACGGACCGATCCTACGGCATTCACGTCGCGGATCTCGCCGGCGTCCCCGGTCCCGTCGTCGACCGCGCACGGGATGTCCTCGAGCGTCTACGCGAGGAGAAGGCCATCGAAGCCAAAGGCGGCGACGCCGGCGAGCCGGTCCAGACGGTGTTCGATGTCGGCAACGGGCAGTTCCGCGGCCCGGCGAACGCCGACGGTGGTGCGCCGAACGATACCGCAGAATCCGACGACATCGACCCCGAAACCGAAGCCGTCCTCGACGATCTCGAAGAACTCGACGTGAACGCGACGCCGCCGGTCGAGTTGATCACGAAGGTCCAGGAGTGGCAGGAAAAACTATCGGAGTGATGCTCAACGGGAGGGCACAAATCCATCCAGCGTACAGTTTTCTATCGGATACGTTTCCATCGGTAAATCTATAGGCGAATGCGGCATCGGGTAGCACGATGCACGAACCAGACTACGGTGTCGCGGGCGAAACCGCCATCGTCACGGGCGCGAGTCAGGGAATCGGAAAGGCGATCGCGGAGACGCTCGCCGCGAGCGGGGCGAACGTCGCGATTTGCTCGCGCTCGATGGACCGAATCGGGCCGGTCGCCGAGGCGATCACCGACGCCGAGGATGTCCCGGGCGAGGCCCTCGCGGTCGAATGCAACGTCCGCGAGCGCGACCAGGTGCAATCGTTCGTTGACGAGACCGTCGAGGCGTTCGGCGACATCGACGTACTCGTCAACAACGCCGGCGGCGAGTTCGTCGCGAACTTCGAGGACATCTCGGAGAACGGGTGGAAGACGATCGTCGACCTCAACCTCCACAGCACCGTCCACTGCACCCAACTGGCCGGCGAGGTCATGCGCGAGGGCGACGGCGGGTCGATCGTCAACCTCTCGTCGGTCAACGGCCAGCACGCCGCACCGGGCGAGAGCCACTACGGGGCCTCGAAGGCGGCGATCATCCGGTTGACGGAGACGCTGGCGACCGAGTGGGCCGGCGACGGCATCCGCGTCAACTGCATCGCGCCGGGATTGATTCAGACGCCCGGCGTCGCCGAGACGCTCGGCATTCAAAGCGAGGACATGCCCGCGCGCGAGAAGACCGAGCGCCGGATCGGCCACGCCGAGGAGATCGCAGACGCCGTCCAGTTCCTCGTCAGTCCGGCCGCGTCGTTCATCACCGGCGAGACGCTCACCGCGAAGGGCGTTCCCCGCGCCGGGAACTCGATGTCCCAGGACCTCGGACTGGAGTAGGCCGCTTCGAAACCCGCTCGCGGTCGACTCCCGCGCTTGCACCGACACGAGACGTTTTGTCGACGGCCCCGGAAGACGAACGTATGCCAACCACCCTCACCGCAGCGCTGTCCGGAATCACCTGTCCGCTCGTGACGCCGTTCGACGAGAGCGGCGACATCGACGCCGACGCGTTCGGCGACCTCGTCGAGTTCACCGTCGGCGGCGGTATCGACGGAATCTTCCCCTGCGGAACGACGGGCGAGTTCGCGAGCCTTTCCCCGGCCGAACGCCGGCGCGTCACTGAACTCGCGGTCGACCGCGCTGACGGCGAGGTCCCCGTTCTCGCGGGGACGGCCGCGACGAGCGTTTCCGAGGCCGTCGCGGCGATCGAGGACGCCGCTGCGGTCGGCGCTGACGCGGCGGTCGTCACGCCGCCGTACTTCCACACCGCGAACGACCCGGCGGGCAATCGACGGTTCTTCGAGGCCGTCGCCGACGAGTCGCCGCTGCCGCTGCTGTTGTACAACATCCCGTCCTGTACCGGTCGGGGGCTCGCGCTGGAGACGATCGAAGCGCTGGCGACCCGCGAGGACGTGATCGGACTGAAGGACTCGAGCGGCGACCTCGAGTTCGTCTGCGATGCGATACGACGGACACCGGCGGAGTTCCGCGTGGTGCAGGGCTACGATGCGTTGCTCGTCCCGGCGCTTCGGATGGGGGCCGACGGCGGGGTGAACGCGCTCGCGAACGTCGTTCCCGAGGTCTACGCCGAGGTGGCAGAGCGGGCCGACGACGAGCGCGGCGGCGAGTTGCAGGGGGCCGTGTCTCGCCTGTTCGACGCCTGCGGCGAGTACGGGTTCGCACCGGCGACGAAGACGGCGCTTACCGCCCGCGGGGTGATTCCGACGGACACGGTTCGCCCGCCGCTGGTCGAGGTGCCGGCGGCGGGCCGGACGGCGATCGAGAACAGCCTCGAGGAGGTGCTGTCGCTGCGCGCGTAGGGGAGCGAGGATCTCGGCGGACTTTCATCGTTCGTCGGACGGGTGCGGAACCACAATTCTGACCACCCTCGAGCACCAGTAGGTACTGTACACCGACCGATCGGAACGACGGGGCGACCGACGAGTTCACGACGCCGCTCGGGGTCGTTCCGCGTTCGGGAATCACCACCACCACCACCATCACCATCCCATCCATCACCATGAGCGACACACAACCGCCACGGGACGAGACGGACATCCACCGGCTCGACGACGATACCGTCGCCCGCATTGCCGCCGGAGAGGTCGTCGAGCGGCCCGCAAGCGCCGTCAAAGAACTCGTCGAGAACAGCCTGGACGCCGACGCCTCGACCATCGACGTGACCGTCGACGCCGGCGGCACTGAACTCGTCCGCGTCGCCGACGACGGCCGCGGCATGTCCGAGGCCGACGTTCGGGCGGCCGTCCGAGAACACACGACCAGCAAGATCGACGGGCTCGACGACATCGAATCCGGCGTCCCCACCCTCGGCTTCCGCGGCGAGGCCCTCCACACCATCGGCTCCGTCTCGCGGCTCACCATCCGGTCGCGCCCGCAGGACGGTGACGACGCTGGTACTGAACTCGTCTACGAGGGCGGCGACGTCGAGTCGGTCGAACCCGCGGGCTGTCCGGCGGGAACGACCGTCGAGGTCGCGGACCTGTTCTACAACACGCCCGCCCGCCGAAAGTTCCTCAAGACGACGGCGACCGAGTTCGCCCACGTCAACCGGATCGTCACGCGCTACGCGCTCGCCAACCCGGACGTGGCCGTCTCGCTGACCCACGACGGCCGCGAGGTCTTCTCGACGACGGGACAGGGCGACCTCCAGGCGGCCGTCCTCGCCGTCTACGGGCGCGAGGTCGCCTCCGCGATGATCCCCGTCGAAGCCGACGGCGACGAACTCCCGCCGGGACCGCTGGAGCGGGTCTCCGGGCTCGTTTCGCACCCCGAGACCAACCGTGCGAGTCGGGAGTACCTCGCGACGTACGTCAACGACCGCGCCATCACGGCGGATGCGGTCCGCGAGGGGATCATGGGGGCCTACGGGACGCAACTGGGAAGCGATCGGTACCCGTTCGTCGTCCTCTTTCACGACGCCCCCGGCGAGGCCGTCGACGTGAACGTCCATCCGCGAAAGCGCGAGGTGCGCTTCGACGACGACGATGCGGTCCGCCGGCAGGTCGATTCGGCGGTCGAGGGCGCGCTGCTCGACAACGGCCTGCTTCGCTCGCGGGCACCGCGGGGCCGATCCGCGCCGAGCGAGGCGCGAGTGACACCCGACCGGCAGAAGCCCGAGCGTGAGAAAGGCGGGCCGGAAACGGAATCAAACCCGAGTTCAGCTAGCGACGACAGCGCGACTGGGAGCGAGTCTGGCGGTGCATCTGCGGCCGACGATACCGAGAACCGGACCGAAGCAACGCCGACGGGGGCCGCGACCGACGATATCGAACGGGGCGGCTTCGAGTCGGCGGCCGAACGGCGAGAAGCTGAGTCGACGGATGTTCGGGAAGTGGCGGACACCGATTCTGCCGACCGCGCGGCGGGGCAGAAGCCGGGACGGGTGCCGAATGACGGCAGTCCCACGACGTCCACCGCAGCGGGCGTATCGTCGGATACGGACACGGACACGAACACGGATCCGGATTCGAGCGCCGACGCCGTGGATGCGGCGCACGGCCGACGAGCGCTCGATCCCGAACGCAAGTTCGACGCCGCGACCGAACAGCGGACGCTCGCAGGCGACGCCGCGACGGGTGCGGGCGGCGACCACGAGTTCAGTTCGCTCCCGCCGCTGCGGGTGCTCGGCCAGTACAGCGACACCTATCTCGTCTGTGAGACCGACGACGGCCTCGTGTTGATCGACCAGCACGCCGCCGACGAGCGGGTGAACTACGAGCGTCTGCAAGCGGCCGTCGCCGAGGACCCGTCCGCCCAGGCGCTTGCCTCGCCGGTCGAACTCGAACTGACCGCGGCCGAGGCCGAGGCGTTCGCGGCCTATCGCGACGCGCTCGCGCAACTCGGGTTCTACGCCGACCGGGTCGACGACCGCACGGTCGCCGTGACCACCGTTCCCGCAGTGTTCGAGGAGACGCTGGACCCGGATCGGTTCCGGGATGTGCTCGCCTCGTTCGTCGAGGGCGACCGCGAGGCAGGTGCCGAGACGGTCGACGCGCTGGCCGACGAGTTCCTCGGCGACCTGGCGTGTTACCCGTCGATCACGGGTAACACCTCGCTGACTGAGGGCTCGGTCGTCGGCCTGCTCACCGAACTCGACGACTGCGAGAACCCCTACGCCTGCCCGCACGGACGGCCGGTGATCGTTCAGTTCGACGAGGGCGAAATCGAAGACCGGTTCGAGCGGGACTACCCGGGCCACGGTGGCTAACGTGGTCCGCGAACTCGACGGCGCGAGTGCCGGTGGTCAATTCCTGCGAACCACGCTCACACTGGCGATTCTCGAGCACGAACCCGTTCGCATCACGAACGTTCGCGGCGACCGCTCGACGCCCGGGCTTCGACACCAGCACCTGGCGGTCCTCGAGACGCTGGCCGAACTCGCGGCTGCCGACGTGTCGGGTGCCGAACTCGGCGCGGAGACGATCGAGTTCAGCCCGGGCAGGGCACGACTCGCGGGCGGCGACTACGCCGTCGACATCGGTACCGCCGGCAGCGTGACGCTGTTGTTCGATGCCGTCCTCCCGCTCGCGACCGAACTCGAGTCGCCGCTGTCGCTTACAGCGACCGGCGGGACGGACGTGGCGTGGTCGCCGCCGCTCGACTATTTTCGGCGCGTGAAGCTCCCGCTGCTCCGGCAGTTCGGCCTCGCGGCGGCCTTCGAGTGGAGCCGCCGCGGCTTCTACCCGGACGGCGGCGGGCGGGCGACGCTCCACCTCGCGCCCTCGTCACTCGAACCGATCGAGTTGACCGACCGTGCACGGTCGACCGCGATCCGCGTGTACTCGACGGAAGCCGCCGCGCTGGCGGATCGAAACGTCGCACATCGGCAGGCCGAAGGCGCACTCGAACGACTCGACGCGCGCGACTGTGACTGTGAACTCGTCGAGCGATCCGAGACGACGGCCGCCAGCGACTCTCCCGGATCGGCGGTCGTGCTTGTGCTTCGGATCGATGACGGCAAGCGGGGCAACGAGGAGAGTTGGGGTTCGCTCGCCGGATTCGGCGCTTTCGGCGAGCGCGGCGTGCCGGCCGAGCGCGTCGGCGAGAACGCGGCGGACGCTGCGAACCGGTTTCTCGACGGCACGGCCCCTGTCGACCGTCACATGGCGGACCAGCTGCTCGTCTTCCTCTCGGTCGCGGGCGGACGCGTTCGCGTTCCCGCCGTCACCGATCACGTCGAGACGAGTTGCGCCCTTCTCGAGTCGTTCGACGTTCCAGTCGAGAAGCGCCCCGAGAACGACACGGTCGTCATCGCGGTCGATCCAGCCGCACCCGGAACGGACGCAGACACCTGAGCGCGCTGTCACGCGGCCACGTGACACCGGAACAACTTATACCGGGAGCGTTCGATTGTCCCGATATGGTAGCCACAGACGGTTTCGACCAGCTCTGGAGGGCCGAGCCGTGAGCGAACTCGTCACCTTCGGCGAGACGATGCTCCGGTTCTCCCCGCCCGGCAAGCAGCGACTCGAAAACGCGAGCGAACTCGAGGTTCACGCCGGCGGCGCAGAGAGCAACGTCGCGATCACCGCCCAGCGACTCGGAACGCCCGCGGCCTGGCTGTCGAAGGTTCCGGAGACGCCGCTCGGTCGACGTGCCGTCGGCGAACTCAGACAGCACGGCATCGACACGGACGTCGTCTGGAGCCACCGCGGGAGACAGGGGACCTACTACGTCGAGCAAGGCGGCTCCCCGCGCGGGACGAACGTCGTCTACGACCGCGCGGACAGCGCCATCACGACCGCCTCGGCCCACGAGTTCGATCTGGATCGAATCCAGGACGCGCAGGTCTTCTTTACGAGCGGGATTACGCCCGCCCTCTCCTCGTCCCTGCGGGATGCGACGGCGAACCTGCTCAAGGCGGCGAGGCAGGGCGGGACGACGACTGCCGTGGACTTCAACTACCGGCGCAAGCTCTGGTCGCCCGAAGAGGCCGAGGAAACGATGACGAAACTGTTCCCGGGCATCGACATCCTCGTGATCGCGGCCCGAGACGCCCGCACCGTCCTCGGCTTCGAGGGTGATCCGCGACAGTTGGCACACAAACTCGGCTCGCAGTACGACTTCACGACGGTCGTTGTCACCCGCGGCGACGAGGGCGCGATCGCCTGGCACGACAGCGTCGTCCACGACCACGACGCCTACGAGACCGACACCGTCGACGCAATCGGGACCGGCGATGCGTTCACCGGCGCGTTCATCGCCCGCCGGCTCGACGGGGACGACGTGCCGACGGCACTCGAGTACGCGGCCGCAACGGCGGCACTCAAGCGGACGATTCCGGGCGACGCCGCGCTCGTTACTGCAGAAGAGGTCGAAGCGGTCGTCTCCGAACACGGGCAGGATATCTCTCGGTGATTACCACTCCCAGCGAGAGATAGCGATCCGGAGACGACGGGGACGACAGCACCGACGGCTCGAGTTCAGTCGGCGATCGCGTGCCAGGCTTCGGCGTCGTCACCGGCCTGGTTGCGGTGCTCTTCGGCGTCGGCGCACGCGTTCAGGATTAATCGAATCTCGAATTCGAGTCGGCACGCGCCCGAACCGGACGGGCGAACGATTTTATCGGAGAGCGCAGATGTTCGCGCATGGACTGGATCGCTCGACAGGCGACGCCGACAGCTGCGCCGACCGTTCGCGAAATCGCGCGCGAGAGTTGGCATGCCGCCTACGACGAGTTCCTCGGTTCGGCGCAGGTAGAGCGGATGATCGACGAGTGGTACGCACTCGACGAACTCGAGGAGTCGATTGCCACCGCGAGCGACCGGGACGACGAACTCTTCGTGCTGGCTGTTCCCGCAGGTGACACGCGTGAGAGCGATCGTGAGACAGCTGACGCCGTCGGATTCGCTCACGCCGGCAGCCACCCGGATGAGCCCACAGTCGCATCCCTGGCCCGACTGTACGCGCGGCCACCAGTCTGGGGGGAGGGCATCGGAACAGTCCTTCTGGAACGCGTCGAAGCCGACCTGCGGGCGACCTGCGAGCGCCTCCGACTAACCGTTCTCGCGGACAACGACATCGGCGTCTCGTTCTACGAATCCCGAGGATTCGATCGGGTGGCAACGCAGGTGTCGGATCTCGACGGGGCCGACGGAACGGGTGAACTCGAGGAGTTCATCTACGAGAAACGGCTGTGAACTCGGGGTGGCCGAGTTCGGAATCGGCTCGGTTTCGAGCTGATCTCTGTCTCCGTCTCGGTCTCGATCTTGATATTGATCTTGATCTACAGCGTCTTCTCGGCCTTACTCTCGTCTACAACTTCGATCCCGCGGTTGTTGACCGCCATCGGATCGAGGCTGACCTCCTGGAGGAACTGTTTGTACTCGCGTTCGCACTGTTCGGCGTCTTTTTGCTTGTCGCTCGCGCGGTCGCAGAGTTCGATCAGGTTTTCGGGCACGTCGTTCTGGTAGACGATCCAGTGGTTGATCAGGTCCGAGAGGCGACGGATGGGACTGGTGAAGTGGCCGTAGATTTCGAAGTTCAGCGCGTGGTGGCCGCCGAAGGGGTCGTTCATGTACTTCGCGCGGGGCATGACCTTCATCACGGCCCATTGGATCTTGTCGAGCTGGCGGCCGGGCGCTTCCTCGAGGGTGGCGTTGACTGCCTTTCGGGGGTCGTCCCAGGTGTCGCCGGGAATCGAGACGCCGTCTAGGTCCTGGATCTCGCGGAGGGCTTCGGACCACTCGTCGGGGCTGGGCTGGGGGTGGACGCGGTACATCGCCTCGACGCCACGGTCCCACATCAGCGTGTGCGTCACGGCCTTGTTGGCCTTCAGCATGCACTCTTCGATGATCGTGTGGGCGCGGTCGCGGGAGGGGTTGAGTACCAGCGAGCCGTCTTCCTTGCGCTGTTCGTGCATCTGATCGGCGAGTTCGTGGACGAGTTTGTTTTCCTCGTGCAACGGGGCGTCGGGATCGTCGAGGCGGTTCTCGGCCTGGGAGTAGGTGAGCCGTTCGTCCGACTCGATGACGGACTTGTAGATTTCGATGTTCTCGTAGCCCAGATGCTCCTTGTCCAGGTGCATCTCGACGGTGTGGGCGAGTCGCTCCTCGTTGGGTACGAGCGAGCAAACGGTTTCGGCGAGCACCGGCGGCAGCATGTGGATCGTGTAGCCGGGCAGGTAGACCGTGTTGCTACGTTCGACTGCCTCCTCCCACATGGCCGAGTCGGGGTGGACGTAGTGGGTCACGTCCGCGATGTGCACCCAGAGGACGTACTCGTCCTCGCGTTCTTCGATCGAGATCGCGTCGTCGAAGTCCTGGGCGTCGATCGGGTCCGTCGTCCAGGTCGTCAGATCGCGTAGATCCGTACGGTCGTCGATCTCGTCTTCGATTTCGGCCTGAACGTCCTCGGTTCTGGCCTCGGCCTCGTCGAGCACCGCCGACGGGAACTCGTCGCGGATCTCGAACTTCTCGAAGAGTTCGTCGCGCTTGTTGTCGAGATGGCGGGCGAGGTCCTCGGAGATTTCGACGGGACCTTGCCCTTCGGCCGTGCCGGCTTCGGCCTGTGCGTCGTCGCTCATGACGTGGCCTACGGACGTAAGGGTGAAAGTCGTGTCGGGATTGACATCGAATCGAGGATGCAACGGCGAACGGGGTGGCTGCGGGAGCGATGATCCCAGAACGGCACCAGAGCGAGTTCAGCGACGGTGTCACTGTCGACGGCCTTCACGAGGTGTCGGTTACCGCCGGAAGCGTAACGGAGAACGTCGCTCCCTCGCCGGGTTCGGATTCGACCCAGATGCGCCCGTCGTGTCGCTCGACGATACGCTTACAGAGGGCGAGTCCGATGCCGGTTCCGGAGCGCTCCTCGTGGCTGTGGAGCCGCTGGAACACCTCGAAGATCCGCTCTTGATCGTCCGGATCGATTCCGATGCCCTCGTCGTGAACGGAGAGTTTCCATTCCGAGCCCTCCGCCGTTTTCTCGGCGGTAATCGTGATCTCCGGGCGCTCCTCGCCACTGTACTCGATCGCGTTCGATAGCAAATTCTGAAACAGTTGCCGCAGCTGATCAGCATCGCCTTGCACCCGAGGCAGCGACTCGGCTTCGATGGCGGCCTCGTGCTCGTCGATCATCATCCGGAGGTCCTGGCGGACGTCTGCGAGGACGTCGTCCAGTTCGGTCGGCGTCAGCGGATTCCCCTCCGTATCGATGCGGGAGTACTCGAGCAAGGCGTCGATCATGCTCCGCATGCGATCCGCGCCGTCGATAGCGAACTCGAGGAACTCCTCGCCGTCCTCGTCGAACGTGTCCCCGTAGCGTTGTTCGATGGAGATAGCTCGAGACCATCCGCAGCGGTTCCTGCAGGTCGTGGGAAGCCGCGTAGGCGAACTGCTCGAGGGACTGGTTCGAAGCCTCGAGCTGTGAGATGTAATGGAGCAGATCCTTCGACTGCTCGCGGCGGACGAGCAACGAGTTCAGTCGGCGCACGAGCAGCGACCGGTCGATCGGTGCGTCGACGATGTCGTCGATGAGGTAGGGTGGTTCGCGCTCGTGGAGATCCGGCAGCGAAACGTGGGGATTGCTGTCGGCTCGGCGGATGAGGACGACGGGACAGAAGACGGGATCGCTTCGGTCGACGCGCTCCTGAAGGGCAGTGTGATACTCGGGAAACGTGTGGTCGTCGACGAGATAGAGATCGGCCTTGCCGATCGACTGCGTCGCGCGGATCTCGTAGTGATCCTCGAGGAGTTTCCGGAGCGCGGCGCGGTTACCCGTTTCCTCGATGAGTAACTGGACCGTGCTCGTTGTCGGTTGCTGATTGTGCGGACTCAGCGCCATGCACGATCACCGGTGTGAGAGCCTGGACACATACGACTGGACAGCATCCGACTGCGACCACAATCGCGGGCGAGTTCCTGTTGTCGTGTCATTCGTATCGGGAGAGATCCGTTGGTCCGCCGGATCGAGGGACGCCCTGAAGAATACCGTGGAGTCCGGTCAGCGGATCGCCGACGCGGATTCCATCGGACGTGATTTCGAACTCGCGGAGATTGGGCTCGAAGTTGCCGGAGCGTTTCTTCAAGATCCCGACGACTTTCTGGAGGCTGCTGTCCATCTCGACGTAGCTCAGGAACAGGAGATTGTCCGCGACGTAGCTCAAGTTGTTACTCGTCGCGTTCGAGATGCCGGTGATCTGCGAAATCTCGTTCGTCACCAACACCGTTATCCCGCGGTTTTTCAGGCACCGGGTCAGCGCGTGGAGCTTTCTGACCAGATTCTCCTCGTTCCCTTGAATCGAGGTTGTGTAGCCGTCGAGGCCGTCGATCATCACGATGTCGGTTTCCCGCTCGTCGATTTCGTCTTTGACCATGTGGGCGAACTCTCGCCCGAGAGCGTTCGCGGCTCGATTTCGGTCACCGAAAAGAGGCCGTTATCACGCATTTCGGTGACCGGCATCCCGATTGACTCCGAGCGGTGTTCGTACGTCTCGATGTCCTCTTCGAAGAGATAGACGGCCGATGTCAGTTCGTTCGCAGCCGCCTGCGTGAGCAATTGTGTACCGGTCGATGTCTTGCCGGCACCGGTCGGACCGCTGATGAACGTCACGGTGCGCTGGTCGAAGCCGCCACCGGAGAGTTCATCGAGGCCGGGGATACCGAACTCGAGGTGGTTCGATTCGAGGGGGTGTTCGTGCCGGTCGGGGACCAGTTGCGGGAACACTTCGAGCCCGTTTTCGCGAATTTCCATCGCGTGGTCGCCCTTTCGCTGCCCGAGCGCCCGGTGTTTTGCGACCTTGATTCGGCGGCCGCCGTCGCCGCGCGTGAGTTCGATGATGCCGTCGCTGAGCGATCGGATTTCGGTATCGTACTCCTGTTCCGTCGAGGGCGTTGCAGTCGTGAGAACGGTTATCTCGCGCTGTTTGAGAAAGCGCATAAACGCGAGAATGCGCTTTCGGAACTGGTAGTCGTTGGCTTCGACGTATCGAAGCTGTGTGATCGGATCGACGACGACCCGATCGGGATCGATCTCGCGGATTGCCTCGTGAATGTCCTGCGTGTAGCGATCCTGTTCGATGTCGCTCGGATTGACCAGATCGTAGGAGTAGTCTTCGGTGAAGAACTCGGAGTCGGGACCCAGATCGAGAAACTCCGCGCCGGAGACGTCGATATCGACCGCTTCGCCGTTCATGCGGATTTCATCTTGAGACTCTTCGCCGTGAATGAAAAGCACCGTTTCGTCGTTGGTTAGCCCCTCCTGAAGAAAGTGCATTCCGAGGAGCGTCTTCCCGGTTCCGGGTTGGCCGTGGACGAGATACATGCGGCCAGGAACGAACCCGCCATGAAGGATATCGTCGAGTCCAGCGACCCCGCTACTCAATGGAGTAGCACGATGTTCCATGTGAGGGTTGAATGCACTTGCCAACTATTAATAACTGGCTTGCGTCACGTTACCGGCCGCTTTATCATGTGGCATGGAAGCAACCAACAACTAGCAGGCGTTACAGCGTGTAGATTTCGCCGTCAAGCGCCAGTGGCTCCTCGAAGGCCTCGGCTTCCGGATAGAAGTGTGCGAGGTGGACCAAGCGAGTTCGTGTCGCGTTCAGTTCGTCGGCGAGCGCCAGCGCTCCCTCTCGGGTCATGTGTTTCGTCCCAAACGTGCGTGGGACGCCGTCGTCGTTCTCGTGTCTGCCGCCGATCGGATGTGCATCACAAAGCGCCGCAGGAACGATGGCGTCTGCGAGGAG
Source organism: Natrialba taiwanensis DSM 12281 (assembly GCF_000337595.1). Classification (GTDB taxonomy): domain Archaea; phylum Halobacteriota; class Halobacteria; order Halobacteriales; family Natrialbaceae; genus Natrialba; species Natrialba taiwanensis. Next base: position 108,891 of record NZ_AOIL01000017.1, read on the forward strand.
CAAGTCCGGCTCGGCGAGAACCTCGCGTGAGCGGTCGGGGACGGCGTAGCTCGTATCCCCCGACAGTGATAGTTTCGCACCGGTTTCCGGATCCTCGATGGCAAGTCCGTAACAGATCAGCGGGGGATGGTCCACCGGAACGAGCGTCACGTCGAACCCGCAGATCCGGACGGATTCGAGCGGCGTCGTCGGAACGACCGTGATGGGGTCGAGGTAGTCGTAGTCGTTGGCCACCGTTTCCGCGACGCTCTCGCCCGTCTGCGGGTCCGTCTCGTTTGCCGCGTACACGTCGAGTTCATCGAATACGCGAAAGACGTTGCCGAGGCCGTCGAGGTGGTCGAAGTGGATGTGGGTGATGATGGCGGCGTCGGGGAGCGGAACGGACTCGCGGAGGAACTGGTAGCGAAAGTCGGGACTAAAATCGACGAGCAGCGCCTCGCCGGTGCGCTCGTTCTCGACATGGACCGAAAAGCGGGTTCGCTCGACGCCGCGCTCTCGGGCGGCCTCGCACGTATCACAGTCGCAGCCAACGGTCGGCGTGCCGGTGGTATCGCCGGTTCCGAGGAGGGTGACGCGCATCAGTCGTCTCCCTCGGGTGAAACGGATGTGGTTGTGCGTGTGCTCGTCCTCGAGAGCGCGCCGAGACTACAACCGCCGAGGCAACGCGGCGAGTTACCGCTCGTTGCTCTCCGGAGTCGGCGAGATGAACTCGGTCCCCTCCGCGGTGGCCCGTTCGATGAACGGATGCTCTTCGTTCGCTTCGAACCGTTCGGCCGGCAGAACGTGTACCGTGAGGACGATACCGTGTTCGAGCGCGATGTCGTGTGCGAGTTCAGTAAGTGCGCGCTCGCAGTCCGTCTGTTCGTCTGCTGTTGTCGCCACCTCGGCATCCTCGATACCGACGAGCAAATCGGCTTCCGTCTGGAGGGTACTGTCACCGCGGACGGCCGGGCCGAACGCGATGAGGCGGCGAATCGACTCGCTGAACTCGGTTCGAACGCGGGCGGCGATGCGCTCGATCGGATTGTCAGTTCGTGCGGCTTTCCCGGGCTGTGTGTCCTGTCCGGTTGGTGTCCGTTGGGCAGTCTGGGCAGTCTGGGAAGTTTGGGAAGTCTGAGCAGTCTCGGCGGTCTCGAAAGGCAACCCATCATCGGTCATCGCCTGCACATTCGAAGCCATCGCATAAAGGCTGTTCCCCGCAGCCGTTGGCGACTCTCGGACTCTCACGCGCAGTCGACGAAACGAGTGTCCGACGGCCGGTTAGTGGTCGTGATCGTGATCGTGGTCGTGGTCGTCGTGGTCGTGATCATGATCGTGCCCGCCGTCACTCGCCTTTCCGATATCGCCACCCGCGACGAGCGCGTCGTGGTCGCCTTCGATCATGTCCATGTTCTTCAGATTATCCCGCTCTTCGAACTCCTCGACCGCGTTGAGCAGGTCGTCCTGGGTCAGCGTCGTCCGGTCTTCGGTCAGCGCCTCGAGCACCGCCTCGCGAAGCACCATCCGGAGGTCGCTGCCGGTCAGCCCCTGCGTCGACTCGGCGATGAGTTGTGGATCGAACTCCTCGATGTCCATCGTGCGCGTGATAACCTGCAGAATGTCCGCTCGCATGCCGTAATCCGGCTTCGGGAAGTTGATGATCTCGTCGAAGCGCCGCCAGGCCGCGTCGTCCAGTTGGTCGGGGTGATTCGTCGCCCCGATCAACAACACGTCGTCCTCGATCAGCGAAATGTTGTCGATGCTCTTGAGCAACGTGTTGACAGCGCGCTTGAGCGCCGCGTGCTCGTCGCTGCGTCGAGTCTTGGCCACGAAGTCGAACTCGTCGATGAACAGAATACAGGGGGAAAGGCGCTTTGCCACCTCGAAGGTCTTGTCGACGTTTTTGGCCGTCTCGCCCAGGTACTGGGAGGTGATCATCGAGAGTTTGACCTCGACGAACGGCAGGTCCATATCCCGCGCCAGCGCCTGTGCAGTCGAGGTCTTGCCAGTTCCCGGCGGGCCGACGAACAGCAACTTGCCGATCTCTCGAAGGCCGATCTCGGCGAGGTAATCCCGGTGTTCGATCGCCTTCGAAATCTTGTCGATTTCAGCCTCCTGATCCCCGGTGAGGACCAGATCGTCGAGCGTCACGTCGACCTCTTCGGGCGCGCGAACGTCGACGAGGTCGAGCATGTCCTCGTCGTCCTCGTCGTCGAAGTACTCCTCGAGGAGGCTATCGATCCAGACCCGATCCGCCTGAATCGGTCGGTTCTGCTCGCGAGCCGCCTCGTGGCTCACCGTCCCGTCGAACGCCTCGTGATCCTCGAAGTGCTTCGCCAGCGTCGGATTCGCTTGCAATCGCTCCGTCTCGACGCGCTCTGCGAACCACGATTCGGCCATCTCCTGCTGGGTGAGCGAAATCGAGCCGGAGAACTCGTCGCGCTCGGTGAACATCAACTCGGAGACGGCATCCCACGGTCGGTCGACGCCCGTCGCCTCGCGCGCGGTACTATTCGTCGCCGAGAGCGGGCGACGAATCCCGGCGTGGCGGCGACCGGCGTTTGCACTCCCGCTCCCGCCAGCGCCGCCGGTACCATCGTCGCTGCTCTCCTCGCCGTCACCGCTCTCATCGACGCCACCGGTCCAGAATACCCGGCGGAACGACGGCGGAAGATCGTTCTCGTCAAGCGTCCTGTCGTCCGAATACACGCTCGTCGTGAGCAGAAACTCCACGACATCGAGCGCCGCATTACTCATTCGGTCATCGTATTCACCACACGCTCTTAACAGCGTCGTCACGCAATCGTCACGTACCCGGACACACGACAGTCCCCATCAGAGACTCTCCCCAGAACGCGACGACCCCTCTCGTCGCAGCGTGCGGCGCTACCGCTCGCCGGGAAACGACCTCGTGATAGCTACATCGCCACACCGTCTTTCAGCTCTCGGACCGCGACCCGGCACAACGACTTTCGTCCCCCGGCCCACACCCATCCGTATGGACGTACTCGTGGGACTCGGCGGCAGCGACGAATCGATCAAAACGCTCCGCCAAACGATCGACCGAACACAGGCCGTCGGCGACGACCTCACCGTCGCCATCCTCGAGAAACCCGAGGCCAAACGCAGTCAGGACGAAATGTACGAGCAGGCCGACACGCTCCTCACCGAGGCCGACATCAACGCCGAACTCGTCCGGCTCGAAGGAGACCCCGGCAGCGCCCTCGTCGACTACACGGAACAGGGCGAGTTCGACCAACTCGTCATCGGCGGCGGCACCCTCAGCCCGATGGGAAAAATCCAACTCGGCCCGATCACCGAGTTCGTCCTGCTGAACTCGCCGACGACGGTCAAACTGGTGCGATAACAATGNGATGTGTATAAGAGACAGGTCCGATCGAGATCCGGGCCGCCGACGATCTGACGACTGAACTCGAGGACGTCGTCGCGATGTACGACGAGTTCGATCCGAGCGATCGAGCGCAGGGGATTCCGCCCACGGGAGAAGAGCGGATTCGGGACTGGCTCGAAACGATCGCCGAGGAGAGCGTCAACGTGATTGCGCGCCACGATGGGGCCGTCATTGCCCACGCGACGCTCGTGCCGGACGTTGACGAACCGGCGGCGATCGAAGAGCGAAACGAGATCGAATGGGAACTCGCGATTTTCGTCCTGCAGGAGTACCAGCGGGCGGGGATCGGAACGCAGTTGCTCGAGCACCTGCTCGGGCACGCGAGCGACGTGGGTATCGAGCGGGTCTGGTTGACCGTCGAGCGGTGGAACAATCCGGCGATTGCGCTCTACGAGCGGGTCGGATTCGAGGCGACGGGGTCGGAGAGTTTCGAGCAGGAGATGGCGATCGTGCTGGAGGGCGAAGACGGGGATGGGAACGGGTAAGCCCTGCTGGAACGTACGACTCAGACGGAGAGCACCGGCTGGCTCGCGTAGGAGAGGACGTACTCGGCGACTTTTTCGAGCACTTCGGCGGATGCAGTGTCGGTCACGGGTTCGCGCGGCAGGACGATGAAGTCGGCGGCGAGATCGTCTGCGGTATCGAGAACGACGTTCCCCGGGTGTCGCGTCTTCCGCGTCTGTGAGAAGCCGTCGTCGATCGATGTCGAGAGGGGGACATCGCCATCGGCGGCGATCGACTGGATGTCTTCGAGAAAGCCCTGGCTGCTGTCTGCGACCTCGGTTTCGTCGACGGTACCGGCGTCCATTCCGCGGATAACACCTCGTCCGAGGATGTACAAGACGTGGACGGAGGCGTCGTAGCGGTTTGCGATGGCGACGGCGTACTCGACGGCGGTCGCGGATTCGTCGCTGCCGTCGACGGGAGCGAGAACGGTATCGACGGCAAACGGCTCGCTGTCGTCCATGCGGGGAGATGTGCGCGCAGTCGACAAAAAGGCTCGGCCCGGTGGCAGGCTAATAGAATCGATTCGGTCGGCAGACGATCAGCTGTCTTGCAACTGCTCGATGCGATCGAGTGCGGCCTGTTCGTGTTCCTCGGAGTGGCCTTCAGAGACAGCATAGAAGATCATCCCGAGTACGCACCAGAGCAGGACGATCGCCCACTCGTAGGGCCACAGCAGCGCGGATTGACCGCCGGGCAGATAGAGGTAGACGAAGAAGACGGTCAGTCCCAGTCCGAGGAGTCCGACTACCTTGCCGCCCGGAACCTGATATGGCCGGTTCATGTCTGGTTCTCGGAAGCGCAGAACGAGGAAGGAGACGGCGACGAGGAGCCAGGCGACGACGATGCCGAGCCCGCCGGCGTTGACGACCCAGGTGAGCATCTGCTCGCCGAACAGCGGTGCGAGCGCGGAGAGGCCGCCGATGAAGAGGATCGCGTTACTCGGCGTGTTGTACTCGGGGTGAATCTTCGCGAACGGTTCCGGGAGCATTCCGCTCTCGGCGAGCGCGAAGATGGCGCGGCTGCCGCCGATGATGAAGGCGTTCCAACTGGTGAGGATGCCGGCAACGCCGGCGAGCGCCATGAGCTGCCCGATCGTCTGACTGTTGAACAAAGCGGCCATCGCTTCGGCGGCCGGAAGCGAACTGTCGACGAGTTCAGCGCCGGGAAGGGCGCGGCTGGCACCCCAGATGACGGCGATGTAGAACAGCGTCGCCAGGCCGACGGCGGCGATGACGAGGAGGCCGAGCGAGCGCGGGGAGACGTCGGCTTCTTCGGCCGATTGGGGGATCACGTCGAAGCCGACGAACATGAACGGCGTCTGGAGGACGACGGCGAAGATGCCGGCGGTGCCGGCGGTGAACGCGGGGTCGGGGGAGGGAGAGCCGTTGCCGATCGCGCCGGCGATGAGGACGGCACCGGCGAGCGCGATCACGAGGGTCATGATGATCTGGAACTGGACTGCGGGGCGGATGCCGACGTAGTTCAGGGCCGTGATGAAGACGGTGCCGAGGACGCCGACGAGAATCCAGGTGCCGTAGACGGGGTCGCCGGCGACCGACCAGAGTTCGACCGCGTCGAAGCCGGGGACGAGAAAGGCCATTGCGGAGGGCAGGGCGACGGCTTCGAAGGCGACGACGGTGACGTAGCCGAAGACGATCGCCCACGTACAGACGAACGCCCCGAGAGGGCCGAGCGCACGTAAACTGTAGACGTGTTCGCCGCCGACGAGCGGCATCGCGGAGGCGAGTTCACCGTAGAGGATGGCGACGACGCCGACCATGACGCCGCCGATGACGAAGGCGACGATCGCGCCGAGAGGGCCGCCCTGGTCGATCCAGGTGCCCGAGAGGATGATCCAACCCCAGCCGATCATGGCACCGAACGCGAGGACTAAGGTGTCCCGTTTGGACAGTGTGCGCGCAAGTCCGGTCTCGGTAGTGTCTGACATACACGTGCTACTCAGAGCAATTGCATAAAATGCTATCGCTACTGGCGTTATTAGACATCGTTCTACATTCTATGTGGGAAATGGACTCTGGGCAACCAAAAGTCATCAATTCGATCTACCGTGCAGTGAACTCGTTCTGAGTTCATTGCCGATGAGAGAAACAATTACAGCAGTTGCGCAGACAGAGTAGAGAGAGACCAGTGTCGTCCCGGGAGGACGGACACGGGAGGAACCCACAATGAGCGATGACACAGGACGCGATACGGTCGACCTCGACGAAAAGGACGTACGAATTCTCAAGGCTGTCGCATCGACGGGCGTCACCAGCCCCGACAAGATCCACCAGGAGACGGGCATTCCGAAATCGACGGTCCACTACCGGCTCGATCAGTTGCAAGAGGCCGGCGTGCTCGAGAACGACCGCTACGACATGAACCTCGAGAAACTGGGGCTGTCGATCACGCTCGTCTCCGAAATCTGGGCGACCTTCGACGAGGGGTATCACCAGACGGTCGGCGAGAAACTCACCGCTATCGAAGGCGTCAACCAGGTCTACTTCACGATGGGCGAGACGGACTTCGTCGTCATCGCCCACGTCCCGAATCGGCAGATGGTCGAGTCGCTCGTCGCCGATTACGAGGCCATCGACGAGATCCGCCGCACGAGTTCGAAGTTCGTCATCACGACGCTCAAAGACGAGCCCCTGGCGGTCAACGACTTCGAGTACGAGACGCTCGTGAGCGCACTCACCGACGCCGAACTCGACGACGATGACGATACCCCCGACTGACGCCGCAGGGATGCAGGCGAGATGTGTTCGGTGGCCGTGACTTTATACCGGCCGCCGTCCAACCGTCGGCTATGTTCGATACCGTCGTCGTCGCTACGGACGGCTCCGACAGCGTCACGCGGGCCGTCGACGTTGCGCTCGACCTCGCGGACCGGTTCGACGCCGAAGTCCACGCCCTCTCGGTCGTCGACGCCAGCGAAGTCGACGCTTCCCCGCAGCAACTTCGGGACGAACTCCGGACCGCGCTGGAGACGACCGCCGACGCCGCACTCGCGACCGTCGAGAACCACGCAGACCGCGCGATCACGACCGCAACTCGGGAGGGACGTCCGGCAGTCGAAATCTGCGAGTACGCCCGCGAGGTCGACGCCGACGTCGTCGCGACCGGCACGCGCGGTCGCCACGGTGAGAACCGTCTGTTACTCGGCAGCGTCGCCGAACGAATCGTCCGCACCTCGCCCGTCCCGGTGCTGACGGTGCGACAGCTCGAATCAATGCAACAATCCGACGAGGACGCGGCCGAGTCGACGGCGTCCGTCTGAGCGGTCGCGACGGCGACCACATCCAGACCCGTCGACACTCGTCCCGACTCACCCGGACACCGACAGTCGCGCAGTGAGTGCCCGCCGAGACGCTCCGGCGACTGCAGCGCCCGCGACAGACCAGCGAGTACTTCCCCCTCCGTAACCCATCACCCGTCATGTACGACGAACTCATCGACAGCGGCGACCTCCCGCTCGCCCGCAAGTCGGTCCTGCCCGGCACCGGCTTCTTCCTCCCCGACGAACTCGAGGAGGACATCGAAGACGAACAGACCGAAGCCGCACTCGAGGGAGCCGACGCCGCCGTTATCGCGGACCCCGACGCCGACGGCCTCGCCTGCGTCGCGCTGATCCGAGAAGCCTACGACGACGTGCAGGCCGTTCCGGAACCGGACGACAGGGAGGATGACGACGGCGAGGTCGCGGACGCGGTCGACGACGCCGACGAAGCAAACATCGCACTCGCCGCCGGGGACGCCGACGAACCGCTCGAGGAACCCGAGCCAACACCTCACTCCGTCGCGCTCGTCCCCGCCAGCCCCCACAACGTCGAGGACGCACTCGCCCGCGTCGCCCAGTTCGGCACCGACGGCATCGATCTCTTCGTCTGCGACCTCTGTCCCGACCGCTACGAGTACGTCGCCGACGAACTCGACGCCGCGCTCGAAACCGCCGACAGCGTCGCCTGGTACGACCACCACCAGTGGGACGACGAGGTCGCCGCGGCCGTGCGGGAGGCCGGCGCTGAACTCGTCGTCGGCGACTCCGACGAGGAGTGTACCGCCGACGTGGTCTACCGCTCGCTCGAGTTCGAGTTCGACCAGATGTACGAAGAACTCGCGGCGGTGACGCGGGATCACGACCTCTGGTTGCGCGAGGATCCGCGCAGCGACGATCTGGCGGACTACGCCTACTGGACCGATCCGGCGGAGTACGTGGAGGTCGTCCGCGAGTTCGGCGTCGACCTGCCCGCGTGGGTCGAGGAGTTCATCGCGGAGCGGCGGGTCGAAAAGGAACAGCTTATCGAGCAGGCGCTCGGGCGGGCCGAGTTCCGCGAGATCGGCGGGTACACGGTTGGGATCACCTACGGACGGTGTTCGCAGAACGAGGTGGCCGAGGCGATGCGCGAGGACGGAGCCGACGCGTCGGTGATCGTCAAGCCCGCCGGCTCCGCGTCGATCCGCGGGACGGACGAGTTCGACCGCTGCCACGAGGTCGCGGGGAAGGTAAACGGCGGCGGCCACCCGAAGGCGGCGGGTTGTAAGCCCGATATCTACGACGACATGCTCGATTACGCGACCCACTGGACCTCTCGCGGTGCGGTGACGAAACAGGTGATCCTCGATGCGTTTCGGGCGGTCGTCGCCGAGGAACCCGACGAGGGCGACGGCGAAGACGCGAGCCCGGACGAGATCGACGCCGAGTAAACGGAACCGGCAGCTACGAACGGAGTTCGTGTGGATCTGCGGCGGTGGCGAGCGTTATGTCTCGCGAGGGTCGAGTTCGCTCGCGTCGAGTTCTTCATCGAGGAATGCGCGTCCAGCGTCAGTAAGCCGATAGAGTCCCTGCGAAATTCGCTCGACGAGCCCGTATTTTTTGAGTGTCGAAAGCCGGACGCTGGCGTGGCTGCGTGAACAGACGCCGAATTTTTCCACGGCCTGCGGCGTGAGATTGCCTTCGTCGCGCATCGTTTCCATGATGCGTTCGTCGACTGGACGCATCCAGTCGGCCCGTTGTCGTACCACGGTTACAGTGGCTCGATTAATAGCTATATGTCTGCCGATACGTACGATAGCGAGCCTGAATAGTTCGAATATGAGCCCTAAGTGTTGTTATACGATTGCGAATCGTTAGGTAACTATTTGTAAGAGTAGGACCAATACTAATTCGATCCGGCCCTTTCAGATCAAAATTCCGACGTGTCCCTAGCACGCCGGGGTCGGGTCATCTCTTCGAGGAATTTCCGACCATGCAAACCGACTCTTCGCGGGGTAAAAGTAATTCCCCAAGAGACCGCGGCACAGTTCGCCGTTTGGACGGCCGAAACACCGGCTCGGGTACCGTTTACTCGCGGAAGGCACGACAACGCGAGACGACAACGACACAGCCGAGCGACCGAACCGCCATCGGCATCGATCTCGGCGAACACAACCTCTACACGGCATGTCCAGTATCCGTAACCAATCCAACGGATGCGTATACTGTTCGCGGAACCGCCCTCTGTACCTGTCTCGATGAATTACGGGCACAAACAGCACGCCTGCTCGGAAGCGAGTACGACCGCGACACGATCGCCGCGTACGTCCAGCAGCGCCGTGACGAACTCGTCACCGATATCGACGCCGCCGCTCGCGACATCTGTGAGTACGCACTCACGTGCAAGGATCCGATATTGGTTACCGAAGACACCCACTTCGAACCCGATCTGTGGTTGTGGCTGACTGCCCCAACTGCCCACTGCGGAAGTTCCTGGCTCCTCGCAGCGGCTCATCTCCGCCTTCGAACGATTGCCGCCGAGTACACCCTCGAAGTCCGGACAGTACCCGAAGCCTACTCCTCACAGGAGTGTCACGCCTGCGGCGTTCTCGGAAATCGACACCCGAACGAGACGTTCTGGTGCTCAAATGTGGACTGTCGAATAGACCATATCGATGCAGACTTCAACGCTGCAAAGGTCCTCGCACAACGATACTACGCTGGGAAGCGATGTGCACGTCGGTCTCCTCGCTCGTGAGCGGTGATGTCTCGCCAAGTGAAGCGAACGGTTCGAGAAGACAAACACACGCGATTCGAGAGCCAACCGGCGACACCGACTTCGCAGATTGAGAGCGAGAGGGCAAAGCCGAAACCGGCCTCAGTCTGTGCAAAACTCCGGTCGTCACTCCTGGGAGAGCACGTACCGCAACACGAGCTGGAGCACGTGGACGAAGACGCCGGCCACGGCGATGTAGACGCCGATCGTTTGCAAGCCGATCGAGGCGTTCCGGTTGTCCCTGACCTGCCAGATTTCGTAGCCGAGCCGAAGCACGAATCCCAGAAACACCAGCACGAAGCCGACGAGCAGCAACTCCGGCAGGACGAAGCTCCCGATCGCGATGACGCCGATGCCGCCGAGGAACGCGAAATTGGCGAACCGCCCCCAGTGTTCGAACGTGGCACTGCGCGCGTAGACGTACCCCGAGATCAGCGCCGTGACGACGGCGACGACGACCGCCGTCAGTCCGAGAATCTGAAGTTGTGCGTCTGCAGGCGCGATCGAGAGGACGCCGGCCCCGAAGACGCCGAACGCGAGTTGCAGGAGGACCATTCCGACGAACGCGATTCCCGTGTCGCCGTTGGTGACGCCCCGTTCCGCGACGAGCTGGCCGCCGGTGATCGCCGCGCCGTAGACGACCACGCCGAGAATCGGCGCGATGCCGAACAGGTAGTCGTTGACGACAGCGAGCGGCGTCGCCACGAAGGCGTACATCAACGCGACGTTGATCGCCATTAGTACGCTCGCACCGCCGATGACGCGCACCTCTCTTCCCGAGAGGCCGAATCCCCGCGCCGTCTCATGTGGGGTTTCGACGGAACTCATGTGTCGTGCGTACCTCGCCTGCGGGGAAAAGACTACACCTTACAGGCGGCCGAGTTCAGCGTCGATGCCGGCACGACCGATCCGCCGGCCCGACGGTCGCGGCCGAAAGACTGTCGGCACCGCCGGGGAAAGACTCGCTATCTGCGATGGCACTCCTAGACGACCTCTCCGGCTACGAGTTCGAGGATCTGATGGTCGACGTGTTCCGTCACCGCGGCTACGAGAACGTCAGCCAGTCGGCACGGACGGCGGACGAAGGACGGGACATTCTGATGGAGGAGGTCGTCGACGGCCGGCGGCGGGCCGTCGTCGTCGAGTGCAAGCACACCGATACCGTCAGCCGCCCCGTCGTCCAAAAACTCCACTCCGCGGTCGCGACCTACGACTACGACGGCCCGAAACGAGGCATGGTCGCGACGACGGGGCGGTTCACCGGTCCAGCCCGAGAGTACGCGCAGGAACTCGGCACCGAGAGCGACGGCGGCGTCGAACTCGTCGACGGTACAGACCTGCGCGAAATCGGCGAGGAGATCGGGATGGACCTCTACAACGGCCGCATCGAGATCCTCTGCGAGGAGGCGCTCGCCCCGTTCCCTCCCAGCACGGGCCCTGCAGCGCCCGTCTTCGATGTCGTCCGCGAGATCGAGAACATCGATCCCGCCACGATTCCGACGCCCGAGACGAGCGTCACGTTCCAGCCGATGGTCTCCATCTCAGCCAGCACGAGCGCCACCTTCGAAACGTCGGTCGGCGTTATCCACAGTCTGAACGACACGACCGATCTGGTCATCCACGCCGCCGGCAACGAGCCGCGCGTCGCACGCGGCGAGCGCAGCGCCCTCGTCACGAACCGGACCGCATCGCGCATCGATCTCGAGGACCGCCGGGACGAACTCGACGCGACCGTCGCCGCGGTCGAGCGCGAGCGATTCGGCCGAACCGAAACGGCATACAAAGAGTGGGCGATCGACCGGCTCCGACAGGCCCACACGACGACGGTTCACTACACCGGCGACAACAACGTCGACTACGAGAAGACCTGCACCCCCTCGCGCTCGGACGTGTCGATCCGGTCGATCGACCCGGTCTACCTCCCGCGAGTTCACTCGCGCGTCGAACTCGGGGAGTACGCGTATCGCTACGCGTTCGACGCGGCCGAGTCGGCACGGTCGACGACCAGGAACGACTTCCGGGAGTGCGTCCACTGCGGGGCGGACGACGGAGACGCGACCTACACGTACTGTGCGAACTGCGGGAGCATCAACTGCAACGACCACATCGAGACGGAGCGAGTCGAGAACGAGCCAGTCTGTACCGGCTGTGCGGTCACCGAACGGTTCGCGCTGCGCCGGAAGTACTTCTACGACGAGGCGAATCGGGAGGCGTTCCGCGAGGAGTACGCGGCGATGGCGGTTCACGAGAAGGCCATGGAAAACGTTCCCCTGGCTGTGGGAAGCGTGCTTGCGCTCTTGGTCGCCTGCATCGCCGTCGCGAGTTCGGTCGGCGTCCTGTGAGTGGCGTCACCGCGCGGGTCCGGTTCGTTATCGGTAGGCGGTGTCAGACCAGCTGTCGCCGCGTTCGGGGGCGCTCGCATCGAAGCCGTCGGCACGGAGCTCCGCTGCGAAGTCCGCACAGCGGTCGCCGTGATTCACGAGGATCGTCTCGTCCCGGTAGGACTCGATGAACTCGAGTAAGCCCGCTCGGTCGGCGTGGGCGGAGAAGTCGAACTGTTGGACCCGGGCGCTGACGGGCATCCGCCGGCCGTCGATTTCGGCACTGCCCGTATCGAGCAGGTCGCGGCCGGGCGTTCCCTCGACCTGGTAGCCGGTCATAGCGATCTTGTTGACGGGATTGGAGCGGATCGCCGGGACGTAGGTCATCGCGGGGCCGCCGTGGAGCATCCCGCTGGTCGTTATAATCGCCGTGTTCTGATCCGCAATGCGCTTGCGCTGGCCGTCGCGGCCGGTGACGAATCGGGCGTGGGATTTCGCCCGCTGAAGCGCGTCTTCGTCGCGGACGAACGTTGGGTGGTGCTGCAGCATCTCCGTGATTCGTTTTCCCATTCCATCCACGTAGCACGGAATATCGCGTCGCTCGCAGATCAGTAGCATCTCCTGGGTGCGTCCGATAGCGAACGCGGGGATCACGACGGTGCCGCCCTCCCAGAGTGTCCGCTCGACGCTTTCGACGAACCGGCTTTCGACCGTCGATCGTTCCTCGTGTTCGACATCGGAATAGGTGCTCTCACAGACCACCACGTCGGCGTCGGGGCGGGCGGTCGTGGCGGACACTAACTGCTGGTCGTCGGTGTGGAAATCGCCCGTATAGAGTAGCCGGGTCTCCCCGTCGTCGACGAGCACGTGTGCTGATCCGGGGATGTGGCCGGCGTCGAAAAACGTCACCTCGTGGCCAGCGGCCTCAAACGTCTCGCAGTAGCCGTGGGTCTCGGACGCTTGCGTCACGCGCTGGACGTCGGTCTCGGTGAATGGACACTGTAGCGTACCGCCGTGTAGCTTCAACGTGTCGCGGGCGAGCGTCAGTGCGAGCTCTCGCGTCGGTGGCGTCCAGTGGATCGACGGGCGGGTGTCGCCACTGAGAAGCGACGGAACCGCGCCGGCATGGTCGAGGTGGCCGTGACTCACTACGACCGATTCGGGATCGACGTCGCCCGGGAACTGTGGCTGGGTCCCCGATTTTATCCCGTAGTCGAGCAGGAGACGATCGTTGACCAGAACCGCGCTCCGGCCGACTTCCCCCGCACCGCCCAGGAACCGAATATTCATTGCGGACAGCTAGCGATTCAGGCCGTTTGATACCGTCGGTTAGTCCTAATGCGGATGCTGTCCACCCTGTTCGCGTCGATCGTAGCCGAGTTCGTTCCGATCACAGCACGCAGCTACAAGTTAGACGTCGTCGGGTCCTCGGACGATCGGGCCGCCGCGAGGCCGAGCAGATAGACATCGAGAAGGCAGACCAGTAACACGGCAAGCGGGACTGCAACGTCGGTGTAGGTTACGGCATCGAACTGCAGCGCGGTAACGACGAACGGCTCATCGGGTTCGAACGCACCGGAAACCGTCCGTGCGCTCAGGAACGCAATCGCGAGCACGTAGATCCCGAACCAACTCGCGCCGCGTTTCCAGTAGCCCAGATACCAGTGTCCGAGGCCGGCGATAAATACGGACAGCAGGTATGCGGGCCAGTGTGGCCGTTTGGACGGTTGGAGTTGAATCTGTGACATCAGTATCGTAGTGGTATCGGTACGGTTCTCGTCGTAGTCAGTCTCGTCTGCCGTGATTGCTGGCGAGTTCGGTTCCTGATCTCGAGTTCGAACTCAGTTTCGACGCCGGTTTCCCGTCGGTGCGGTCACTCCGCATCATCGCTGACAGCCCGTTCTTGCTTGTCGTCTGACCCGGCCGGTTTCCCATCATCTGCGTCGAAGGGAAGCCGCGTCGCTCGGTCGAGGTGGTCTCGGAGCTGCTGACCGTCGGACGGCCCCGAAGCCTCGACAGTGATCGCCTCGATTGCCTGCCGTGCACGCTTGCGGGCATCAGTACTCACCTCACGTTCATCAGCAGTGTCTATCTCTCTATCGGTCTCGGAAGGCTCGGTTGCTGATGCTGATCCTGGTCCTGTCCCCGTTCCCGACCCTGGATCCGACTTCGACTCCGACTCTGACTCTGACTCCGACTTCAGCCAGTGGCCCACCGGCGGCATCGACTGTGAAACCACCGTCAACGAGGGCCAGACCGACACCGACGCGGGAGTCCCGCGACCCGAGTTCAGCGCTCGTGACTCCTGATCTCGATCCCGATTCCGGTCTCGGTCCGCGGCTTCAGGTCCGTCCACGTCGTCCCCCGTTCGCTCAGCGCTCCCTCTTTCAGTGTAGGAGACGACGGTGAATTCGTCGGCCACGACGGCCGCTGACCGTCCACGGTCGTCCCGTCCCGAGAGTTCTCGGAGCGCGATTTCGAGTGGTCCCTCGTCGCCGGCCGCGACGGAACGGGCTGCGAGCGCAGCGAGAAGCGAGCGGCTGTAGGTCGCCACTGCAGCTCTCGTCTCCGTCGTTGCGCCGACGGCGGCGGCACCGAGTTCAGCAGCGGTTGCGGCGAGGGTGGGTATCGGATGCGCGGACAGCCCAGTGGCGTCGGAACGTGACTGTGAGGGCGTCGACGGTGTGCGATCTGTCCGAGTGGGGGCGCGAGAGGACGGCTGCTGTGATCGTCCGGAGTGGTCCCCGTCCCCGTAGGAGGGAGGGACACCGGGTTGTGAACTCGAGTGTGGCGCTGCTGTCCGTCGGTCGATAGCTACCGCGGCGTCCTCGGGCGACTCCGGCTCTCGCAGACGGTCATCGGCCGGTCTCGATCGGGGGGACTCGGTCGAATCGACGAGTGTCAGTAGTTGTCGGGAGAGTGTCGTCGAGGCGGACGTAAGCGTTCGGTAGAGATCGAGCGTCCGAGCGTCGGGAATCGGGGCGTCAGCGATCGCTTCGTACGCGCCAGCGTGGAGGTAGTCGCTCGCGAGGATGGCAGTATCGCGGGACCGGTCGCCCGCATAGCGGTCACCAGCCAGCAGTTCGAGCCTGAGTTGGACGTACCCTTCAAAGAGCGAGACGGCGGTCGTCACCGACTCGAGGAGGGGATCGGTGGGAGACGAAGAGCCGAGTTCAGCTGCGAGGTGACAGAGTGTAACGGGAAGCGAGCGCTCGTGCGGTGGTACTGCATCGGCTACGACGCCCCGCATTGGGGAGGAAAGGTCGGAAAGCAGGTCGTCAGTGGTCCGGGTCGGCTCGTCTGTGGAGGGATGGTTGCTCATAGCTTGCTGAGTACGTGGTGGCTAGTGGGTCGGTCGGCCGTCGATCATTCCGTTGGATCGGTAGTGTCGCGGTTCGGGTCTTGGCTGGTGCTTGTGTCCTGATTCGGTTCCCGGCCGGTGCCGGTGTCGTCGGCGTTGCTTTTCCGCTCGCTCTCACTCTCGCTCGTGTTGGCCTCACTCTCGCTCTCGACTGTCGTCTCGTCCCCATCATTGCCCGCGTCCTCGCTCCCGGCTCCCGTTTCGTTTTCAGCGTCCCGCTCGCCCTCTGAACCGGGCTCGACGGAGACGTGCGCGGGAGAGATATCGTCGCGGGAGAGTTTGGACGGGAACTCGATATCAGGTGCCAGAATGTCCGCAAAGAGCCGCGTGACCGTGCTGGCACGCACCTGGTCGAGATACCGGTCACGGTCGAGCGTGAGCTGGCGAATGCGTGCGCCGTCGAGGGTTGCGATCAGCAACAGCGCCATCTCTTCCGTATCGTGGTCGACGAACTGCCCCGCCTCGATCCCGTCCGCGAGGATTTCCTCAATCGTCTCTCGAAGGTGATCGTCACTCCGGCGGAGTTGCTCCAGGTACTGCTCGTTGTGCGGTGCCTGGGTCCGGAGTTCGAGCATCGCCGTGTGAAATGACCGGCGTTCGTCGTCGGCGTCGGGCGACCCGTAGAGGAACCAGTCGACGATCATCGCCAGCCGATCGACGGGCGGTTGCTCCGCCGTCTGGGCGACGCGTTCGTCGAACCACTCGGTCAGATAGCCCATAAAGTCGGCGATGAGGTCCTCCTTCGAGTCATAGTGATAGAACAGAAGGGACTTGCTCTTGTCCGTCCTGTCGGCGATGTGCTGGGCCGTGAGATCGGTGTAGCCGTGCTCGCACAGCGCCTCGTAAGTTGCGGTCATGATCGCGTCACGAACGTCGGTCTCGGTCACTACTGACCTTTTGGTCAGGAGCGCATAAAAGTCGTTTCGTTCCCCACCACTGTCACGTTCGATACCGCTGGATACCGAACCGTTCGTAGCCGCCAAAGGCGAGTTCGAGCGAGCCGATCCACCAGTTCCATCGCTCGGGGACCGTCCCCGACGGCGCATCGCCGAGTTCAGCCACGACGACGGCAGCGGTCACCGCTGTGCCAACGTCGGCCTCGTACTGGCCCGCTTCCGCGAGATCGATCGCCTGGCGGACGACGACCCGAACCTGCGATTCCGTCGCGCTGAACTCGTCGTGGAGGCGATTTTCGAGTTGGTCCGGATCGAGTTGCATGGACAGTATAGGAGTTCGAGACACCTACGTCTTGGTTGCGCACCGGTGTTTGCCGCGGTCGTTGATATCTGGCCGTATACCGTGTTTTGTCGACGGTTCTGTGTGGTGGGTGTCTCTGCGTGACCCGTTCCTGTGAGCGAGCCAGCGCTTTCCGGTCGACGGCGCGGTACCGTCGGATTCCGCTCGCACACGCGGGCTTGATCACCGCCGTCCCGACGCGATGTGGCTCATGTTTCGATGTGTTTTTGAGCACTGACCGTTTTTTCCCGTGCATGGCAAGTTTCACTGTTGTCGTTGGCGACCCCGACTCCGGGTCGTCCTACCAGCTCGAGGCAGCAGAACAGGATGCAAACCGATTCGTTGGGAAGGCCATCGGCGAGGAAGTCGACGGTAGCGCCGTCGGCCTCGACGGCTACACGCTCGAAATCACGGGCGGCTCCGACGACGCCGGGAGACCGCTCAACGGAGCAGTTGCCGGTGCGAACCTGACGGAAGTCCTGATGGAGGACCGACAGACCGGTTTCCGTCCGTCCCGTGACGGTGAACGTCGTCGAATTACCGTCCGCGGTAGCGAGGTTTCGGACGCCGTCGCGCAGATCAATGCCGCAATCGTCGGCCGCGGCAGCACCGACATCGACGACCTCCTCGGCGACGACGCCGACGAGTAACGACCCGCCGACAATTTTTCCGCCAATGGCAGATCGAATTGCGAGCGACCACCCGTCAGTACAGACGGTTCGGTCGACGTGTACGGAGACCGCAACGGGCGTCCAACTAGAGCTTCCCGCCGATGAAGGGGACGCGTTCACAGCAGACGACGTCGTCAGAATCGTCCTCGACGGTGACGAACTGTTCGCCCGTATCGAGCGCGCGTTAGTCGACGACAACCTCATTGTCACCGGCATCTACGAGACACCGTCGCTCGCCCGTGAGCCGAGCGGCGGCACCGACCGACTCATCGAGTGGGCCGATGACCACAGCATCGACCCTGGCAGTTCAGTGCTGGTCGATATCGTCGAACCGGACTATCTCTACGGGCTCCGCGAACCCGGCGCAACGGCGTACTACGACGCGTACGAACCGCCGAACGAGAGCCTCTCGTCTATCGCGGAGGATCTCGACGAGTAGCGGACGAGAAAAAACGCACTCGAAAACGAATCACGGCTCAGTACCGCGCCAGGAACGCGGAGAGCAACAACCCGAACGCCAGTTGTTGGATCATCGTCTCTTCGACCATCGACTGAACGGTCGCGTCCTCGGCGATCGAGTACTCTTTGGTCCGTACCTTCCGCTGCAATGTGAGATACCCCGCCTCCTCCAGGGCGTGTAACGCCGGATACACCGTCCCCGGACTCAACGTCGTATCGAAGTACCGCGACAGATCCGACAGGAGTTCGTCCCCGTGTGTGCCATCGTGGAGTGTGATAAGCACCAGCAGGATCTCATCGAGGTTCTCTTTGATCAGTTCGTCAGTGAACTCGATGTCCTCGGTCGGCAAGACTGAAAGCGCCTGTGCCAGGAGGTCGTCGAGTTCACGCTCGACATCGTCAGGTGGGCCGTTAGTTGCGGCGGGAGACGGCGATTGCCCCCCTGCCGTCTCGGCCGCAGCCGTCTTCGAAAGTGCTTCGAAGACGGACTCAGTGTTCTGTGTATTCTCACGCATGCACGATCACCCATGTGTGAATGGTATCGCCCGTCACCCGGCCACGCACTGCCGAGAACGGCGAGTACCAGTCACGCCGAGTGAAGGTCTGGGTCTACCAGTGTATAAACGACAGGGAACCGACCATACAGAATGTAGATAAATCAAGAAACGTGAATTAACATAATAACTGTCCGTTGTCTTCGATAGTACGAATAATATATTCTATGCGTATTAGTAGCCCATATATTTCCTTTTCTCCCCAATTATGCCATATATATGTGTATTTTAGGCGGATTAGATTTATTTTGATAAGTGTTATGGCCGATAAGGGGGTAATTACCACAACTAACCAGCGTAGCCACGATACCGCGCGCATCTGGAAGCCACAGCGTTCGTTCTGGATCGGCTTTCGTACGCGATCTGATAGATTGGGGAGGGAAGTCGAGAGTTCGGGTCCGGTTCCCTGGCAACGGTCGCAGTATCGTGACTGCGTTGCATAGTTTTCTCTAGCAGTGCCAACCGGCTGGAGGTTCTCGAACCGTACACCACGTCGACCGACAACAGCGGCCTTTTCCACGTCCAGAGCCAATTGATGGGTATGACGACCGCACGCGAGGAGTTCCTGGCCGGTGACCGGCCCGACGATATCGCACTGTTTCTGGCCGACTCGTACGTCTCGGACGACCGACTCGAATCGTTCGGTCAGGCGGTCGACAACGGCGTTCTCCTCGTCGTCGACGGGGAACGCGGACGGAACGCGTTCCAGGCAGCGACCGGAGAGCAGGCCATGGAGTTCGCCCAGTCCGCAATGAGTGTCGAAGGGCACATCGACAGCGATCTGACAAGCGGACAGTGTCCGGACCGCGAAGGAGATAATGAAACGAAGGCGGAGACCACCGCCTCCGACGACACCCACGACCCGCAGTTCATTTTCGCTTTCGCCGAGGAGCAGAACGACGACGTTGGCGGCATCTACGCCGAGGGAGATGTCGTCCACGCCTACGCACAGTGTTCCTGCGGGACAGCTTACTCCGACCGCTGGACACTGCAGAACTAACTCGCCGCCTCCTTCTCACATCTCACTACGAACGACCGAGTCGCCGCACTAGACAGTCGATTGAACTCGTGACTCGGAACGCCACGAAATCGGCGTTCCGAATCCGGGAGTAGCCCTCTGCCGTCTCGTCCAGCGAATCCGCCTCGTAGGCGTTCGCGTATCGCTCAAGGGTATCCTCGTATTCCTGCACGACGAGTTCATACGTCTCCTCGAGATCCGCGATGAGCGTCTTGGTCGTATAGGATTCGTGGACGCAGATGCTGAACGGCATCGAGCGGGGACACGAACTGAGTTCTCAAAAGCGGTAGCGGTGCTGCGTTCACACGCAGCCGTCGTCTCCTATCCGTTTCAACCGATTGAAAATTACTCGACAGTCACCGTTGGCTGAGAGTCCGTCTGACGTAAGAACTATACTGGCGGCCCCGGTGGGTAACGCCAATGGGACTTATGAGCAAAATTCTCGGCGGCAGCCAGTCCCGGACCGCCGAGGACTACGTCGAACTGAATCTCGACGACGTTTCGGCGAGTTCAGCCGACGCGGCGGCGATGCAGGTTCACATCGCGGAAGTCGCCAGTCAGGCTGATGCGATCGATATCAAGGACGCGATCTACGACGGCGATATCGTGATTGCGGACATCACCCGACTGCGCACCGAGGATAGTACGGTCGAACACATCGTCGACGAACTTCGGCAGGTGGCACAGGAGGTCGACGGTGACATCGTCCGCAAGGGCGACGATCAGATGATCATCACGCCGACCGGCGTGCGCATTAGTCGCGAGAAGTTGGGTCAGCAGTTGTAATCCGTTGTCTCTATCGCTCCGTTGCGGTCGAGTTCTATACCGGGCTGCATCCGCTTTCGCCGCCCGCGTTGTTGCCTGCCACAGCATCGCAATCGGCGGTAGTGCTTTGCCACTCGAACGCATCACCGAGACGCATGGATGTTATCCACACGGCGCTCTGGGTCTCGGATCTCGACCGAACGCGCGAGTTCTACTGTGACGGACTCGGGTTGGCCGAGAACTGGTCGTTCACGACCGACGACGGCGTCGAAAACGTCTATATCGGCGGCGAGAACGCGGAATTCCAGTTCAAGTACGATCCTGAGGGCAGCCCCGATATCGACCCGGGAACGATGGCCCACGTCGCTGTCGGCGTCGATAGCACGGACGACACCTTCGAACGCCTGCTCGAACGAGCGGACCCGCCCGTGCAGGCGGAGCCGGAGACGATGAGCCACATCGACTGCCGCGTCGCGTTCGTCGAAGACCCGAACGGCTACGTCGTTGAACTCGTCGAGCGACTGAATCAGTGACGATTCGGCCGGCAGTCGCCGTCTGACTGAGAGTCGCTGCAGCGAATCAGACACGGTATGTTCCCACAAACCATTGTGAGAGCGCCTCAACAGCCACAAATCGGCCAGTACACCGGATAGCAGCAGATCTGACCGGTAAGAAGGAGAAAACGATAATACTTTTCCATGGGCGACGGAAATTCCAGGGTATGGCAGACGACCTTAAAAAAGGGCTCGAGGGGGTGCTGGTCGCAGAGTCCGACCTGAGCTCGATCGACGGTGACGCGGGACAGCTGATCTACCGCGGCTACACGATCGAGGACCTCGCCCGTGGCGCATCCTATGAGGAAGTCCTCTACCTCCTCTGGCACGGCCACCTCCCGAACGCGGACGAACTCGCGTCGTTCACCGATGCACTGACCGAGGAGCGGACGGTTAGCGACGACGTGCTCTCGACGATGGAGCGCCTCGCCGACGCCGAGGAACGGCCGATGGCCGCGCTCCGAACTGCCGTCTCGATGTTCTCGGCGACCGAACCCGAGTCGGACGCCGATCCCGAGGATCTCGATGCGACGCTCCGGCAGGGACGCCGCATCACCGCCAAAATCCCGACCGCACTCGCCGCCTTCGAACGCTATCGCCTCGGTGACGAACCAGTCGATCCCCGCCCCGACCTGGGACTGGCTGCCAACTTTCTCTACATGCTTACGGGCGAGGAACCGGACGACATCGCCGCCGAAACGTTCGACCAGGCGCTCATCCTGCACGCCGATCACGGCCTGAACGCCTCTACCTTCACGTCGATGGTGATCGGTTCGACGATGGCCGACATCTACAGCGCCGTCACCGGTGGCGTCAGCGCACTCTCCGGCCCGCTCCACGGCGGCGCAAATCAGGACGTCATGGAAGTGCTGATCGAAATCGACGAGAGCGACCTCGATCACCGCGAATGGATCGAACAGGCTACCGAGGAAGGCCGTCGGATTCCGGGCTTTGGCCACCGCGTCTACAACGTCAAAGACCCCCGAGCGAAGATCCTTGCAGAACGCAGCGAAGAACTCGCCGAAAACGGCGAATCCAGGTGGTACAACTACACCACGACCATCGAACAGTACCTCACCGAGGAGAAGGGCTTAGTCGAGAAGGGCATCGCCCCGAACGTCGACTTCTATTCGGGTTCGGTCTACTACCAGCTCGGCATCCCGATCGATATGTACACCCCGATCTTCGCCATGAGTCGTGCCGGGGGCTGGATCGCACACGTCCTCGAATACCAGGAAGATAACCGCCTCATCCGCCCACGTGCCCGATACACCGGTCCGGACACACGGGAGTTCGTCCCGATCGACGACCGATAACGGGCATCGCGTTCGACCGACCGATCGGTCTTTTTTGGCGATCACCGAGCACCGAGCGCCGATGCAGTGAATTGCACTTCCCTACAGGGAGAGAGACGTATCATGCTCGAAATAGTACACCTCCTTTCAGCCCCAGATGACAGCCGTCCGCCGGATGTCTGACGCCCCATCTGTCCCGACGCAGTCCGGCGATTTCACTTTCACTTTGGAGGGGTGGGTTTTATGGTTCCTGCGTTCCCGTCTACACTCGCACGTCACACGCCGTGCATTCCCTGTTCCCTGTCGTGTTGCCGGTCCGGCAACACGCTCCTGTCCTGTCGGGGTGGGGGTGGGGCCGCCCGCTCAAGTCTTCCCCGACAGTCTTACAGTAGTTGCCCGATAGTCACGCATATGCTCGATCTTACTGCCGTTCTCGAGGCTCTCGACCGAGTCCGTGAAACATCCCGACACACACCACTGGAATATTCACACACCTATTCGTCGATGACCGGTGCCGACGTCCACCTGAAACTCGAGACCTTCCAGCGCACTGGCTCGTTTAAGATCCGTGGCGCGACAAACCGCGTCGCGACGCTCTCGGACGCCGAGAAAGACGCCGGTGTCGTTACCGCGAGCGCGGGGAATCACGCCCAGGGCGTCGCCCTCGCCGCGACGCGATCCGGCGTCGATTCGACGATCGTCATGCCCGAGCACGCCCCCATCTCGAAGGTCAAGGCGACCCGCAACTACGGTGCCGAGGTCGTCCTCGCCGGCACCGACTACAACGAGGCCGCCCAGCGCGCACACGAACTCGAACGCGAGGAGGATCGGACTTACGTCCACGCCTTCGACGACGAGTTCGTCATGGCGGGCCAGGGAACGATCGGCCTCGAGATTCTGGAGGACTGCCCGGACGTCGACACCGTGGTAGTCCCGATCGGCGGCGGGGGACTCATCAGCGGCGTCGCGACCGCAATCAAGGAGCGCAAGCCGGATGCCCGCGTTATCGGCGTCCAGGCGGACGGTGCCTCGAGCGCGGCGAAATCGCTCGAGAAGGGCGAGCGGATCGCGCTCGACGGCGTCGACACGATCGCCGACGGAATCGCGACGCGGAGCGTCGGCGAGAAGCCGTTTCGCCACATTCAGGAGTACGTCGACGAGGTCGTCACCGTCTCGGATCCCGAAATCGCCGTCGCGACGGTCTACCTGTTAGAACGGTCGAAGACGCTGGTCGAAGGCGCTGGCGCGGTCCCGCTCGCCGCCCTGCTGTTCGAGAAGTTCGACTACGACGAGGGCGAAACCATCGTCCCCGTCCTCTCCGGGGGGAACATCGACCTCAACACGCTCACCAACGTCATCGTCCGCGGCCTCGTCGAAACCGGTCGCTACCTGAAGATTCGGACCGTCCTCAAGGACCAACCCGGCTCGCTCGAACAACTGCTCGAAATCTTCACCGAGTACCAGGTCAACATCTACGCGATCCACCACGACCGCACCTCGCGGGAGGTCGAGATGAGCGATACTGAAGTCGAAATCGAACTCGAGATGCGCGGTCCCGACCACGTCGATGCGTTTCTCGAGGCACTCCGCGAGGAAGGCTACCCGGTCGATACGCTGGCGTAGCCACACACCCTGTCGCGGGGCGAAGCCGTTTCGCTTGCATTTAAGGCCGACCGTCGAGAGTTGGTGCCTATGAAACGGATTATCCAAACCGACGAGGCACCCGCCGCCGTGGGCGCGTACAGCCAGGCGACGACCGACGACTCGCTGCTGTTTACGGCCGGCCAGATTCCGCTTACGACGGACGGCGAAGTGCTCGACGACGACCCGATCGAAACGCAGGCCGAGCAGGCGCTCGACAACCTCGTC
Organism: Natrialba taiwanensis DSM 12281; assembly: GCF_000337595.1. Lineage (GTDB taxonomy): Archaea > Halobacteriota > Halobacteria > Halobacteriales > Natrialbaceae > Natrialba > Natrialba taiwanensis. The sequence continues at coordinate 132,924 of NZ_AOIL01000017.1, forward strand.
GCGGTACTCGAGGCCGAGGGCGCGACCCCCTCGGATATCCTCAAGGTCACGGTCTTCCTCGACGACATCGAGTCGTTCGATGCGATGAACGAGACGTACGCGAGTTACTTCGACGACGAGCCGCCGGCCCGGAGTGCGATCGAGGTCGCCGCGCTGCCGAAAGGCGTCGGGATCGAGGTCGAAGCGATTGCGTCACTCGAGTAACCGGCCAGCGACCCGGTCCAATTCCAATGGAACGCATGAATCCACGCCTCAAATCCGCCCTCCTATGGGGTGCGGTCGGCGCGATGGCGTTTCTGGTCCTCCTTCAGGGGTACACCCTGGTCGTCGAGCCGCTGGTGTCGATCGGCGCGGGAGTCGTCATCGCCGTCTGCGTCGGAACCGCGACGGGTATCGGTGCCTACGTTCTGGAGCACCGTTTCGCAGCGCGGGCGACAGCCAGGGTGGACTCCGAGCCGTCGTCCGACGGTAAAAGTAAGAGTTAAACGACGGACGTGGTTACGGATAAGTGAGCCAGGATGGCCGAACGGTAAGGCGCACGCCTGGAAAGCGTGTTCCCTTTGGGATTCAGGGTTCAAATCCCTGTCCTGGCGCTTTCCATTACGTTCTCTCCGAAGGTGTTTGACTCCGAGTGGGCTACCCGTCAGCTCCTGTCTCACGCGTGTGTCGCTGCGTCGGGTACCGGCTCATACGGACTGCTGGCAGTCGGTTCCAGCGCACCCGCACCCGCTTGGGGTGGCCGGGAAACCGGTACAGCAGACCGTCCGAAGCCTCACCGCTCGAGTTCAGCAGGCGCGTCCGTTGCGATCCAGCAGTTGGCTTCGTCGCGGTCTCTGATTTCGAACAGTCCGTCTTGCCTGACCACGGTTTCGTAGCGGCCGCCCTCGGTCTCGGTTGCGGTCATCCTGTCGCGAACTCCGCCGAGGACCCCTATCGTAACGATGGCCCTACGACCGGCGCTCGTGATGGTAAGGAGGACATACGCGGAACGAAGACCGTCTTCAACTCGCGATTGTCCCGCGCGGAACAGTATCGCGCTCGCGAGCGGACAACGCTTTAGCCGTGCCACGCGATGGAGACAGTATGTGCGGTCGCTATACACTCACCCTCGAGCGAGATGAACTCGAGGATCGATTCGGGGCGCGGTTCGCGCCTGGGGCCGACGCGACGACCGACTCGAGTTCGGGTTCGGAAGCCGAGGCGTTCGCGCCGCGGTACAACATGGCTCCGAGCCAACAGTTACCGGTCATCACGAGCGACGCGCCGGAGACGATCCAGCGCTTCGAGTGGGGATTGGTTCCCTCGTGGGCTGACGACGATGCCGGCGGGATCATCAACGCGCGTGCGGAGACGGTGGCCGAGAAGCCGAGTTTCCGAGATGCGTACCGACAGCGGACTCCTGGTGGCGAAACAGCGGACTCCGGAGTCGGGTCTGACGCCGGTTCTGAACCCGAACCCGAGACGCCGGCTGCAGGTCGCTGTCTCGTGCCAGCAGACGGGTTCTACGAATGGACCGAGACCGACGACGGCAAACAGCCCTATCGGGTCGCCTTCGAGGACGAGCGGCCGTTCGCTCTGGCCGGCTTGTGGGTCCGCCGCGAGCCGGATCAGGGTGCCGGGACGACCCAGGCCGGCCTCGACGCGTTCGGCGGCGGCACAGCTGACGCGCCCGAACGCGGTCCGCTCGAGACGTTCACCATCGTGACAACCAAGCCGAACGAACTCGTGTCGGACCTGCACCACCGGATGGCCGTGGTTCTCGATCCGGCCGACGAACGGCGGTGGCTTTCGGACGACGACCCGTCGGACGTTCTCCAGCCCTATCCAGCCGAAGAAATGCACGCCTATCCGGTCTCAACCGCGGTTAACGACCCGAGTGTCGAGTCACCGTCGCTCGTCGAATCGACGCAAGCGTGACTCGGTTATACTTAAATATGGTGGGGTTTTTCGTTCCGTGACCCATCCTCGTGCGTGAACGAGTTCATCGCTGTGGATCGATCACCGGCGCGCACTACTGTGGTTTTCTCGGCTGCGAGTGGGTCTCGTTCGACAGTTGAAATGCGTCGATAGCGATGGATTTATGTAGAAGCACAATCAATGGTTCGTCTGACTATGAGCCAGCGAATGCAGCAGGGACAGCCGATGATCGTCATGAGCGAGGACTCCCAGCGCGTCAAGGACGAGAACGCGCAGGATTACAACATCAGCGCCGCTCGCGCGGTCGCTGAATCCGTCAAATCGACACTCGGCCCGAAAGGGATGGACAAGATGCTCGTCGACTCGATGGGCTCGGTCACCATCACCAACGACGGCGTCACCATCCTCCAGGAGATGGACATCGACAACCCGACGGCCGAGATGATCATCGAGGTCGCCGAAACGCAGGAAGACGAGGCCGGAGACGGCACCACGACCGCCGTCTCGATCGCCGGTGAACTCCTGAAGAACGCCGAGGACCTCATCGAACAGGACATCCACCCGACGGCGATCATCAAGGGCTTCCACATGGCGAGCGAGCAGGCTCGCGAGGAGATCAACGACATCGCGACCGAAGTCGACACCGAGGACGAGGACCTCCTGCGCTCGGTCGCCGAAACCTCGATGACCGGCAAGGGTACCGAGGTCAATAAGGAACACCTCGCCGAACTCATCGTCGAGGCCATCCGCCAGGTCACCGTCGAGGACGACGAGGGCAACAACGTCGTCGACCTCGAGTTCCTGAACATCGAGACCCAGACCGGTCACAGCACCGGCGAGTCCGACCTCCTCGAGGGCGGCATCGTCGACAAGGACCCGGTCCACGACAACATGCCGACCTCGGCCGAGGACGCCGACATCCTGCTGCTGAACGAGCCCATCGAGGTCGAAGAGACCGACATCGACACCGAAGTTTCGGTTACGGACCCCGATCAGCTCCAGCAGTTCCTCGACCGCGAGGAGAAACAGCTCCAGGAGAAAGTCGAGCAGATCGCCGACCTCGGTGCTGACGTCGTCCTCTGTCAGAAGGGCATCGACGACCTCGCACAGCACTACCTCGCCAAGGAAGGCATCCTCGCCGTCCGCCGCGCGAAAAAGAGCGACCTCGAGTTCCTCTCGGAGGTCGTCAACGCGGCCATCGTCTCCGACCTCGGCAGTGCGACCGCCGCGGACCTCGGCCACGGAGACCTCACCCGCGACGATGAAGACGAACTGTTCTACGTCGAGGGCGAGGACGCCCACGGCGTCACCCTCCTGCTGCGCGGGTCGACCGACCACGTCGTCGACGAACTCGAACGCGGCGTCAACGACGCGCTCGACGTCGTCGCGCAGACCGTCTCCGACGGCCGAGTCCTGGCCGGCGGCGGCGCAATCGAAGTCGAACTCGCCTCGCGCCTGCGCGACTACGCCGACTCCGTCTCCGGTCGCGAACAGCTCGCCGTCGAGGCCTTCGCCGACTCGCTCGAACTCGTCCCGCGCGTGCTCGCCGAGAACGCCGGACTGGACTCCATCGACACGCTCGTCGACCTGCGTGCGGCCCACGACGAGGGCGACGTCGAAGCCGGTCTGAACGTCTTCACGGGCGACATCGAAAACACCAACGAGACCGGCGTCGTCGAGCCGGCCCACGCCAAAGAGCAGGCGGTCACGTCCGCCGCCGAAGCGGCGAACCTCGTGCTCAAAATCGACGACATCATCTCCGCCGGCGACCTCTCGACCGACAAGGGCGACGACGAGGGCGGTGCCCCAGGTGCCGGCGGCATGGGCGGTATGGGCGGCGGCATGGGCGGCATGATGTAAGTCAGGCCGCGATACTCACTGCCAAAACCACTCGCACTCGCAACCGAACTCGTCCCGCGTTTCGATCACTTCTTATCCGGACCCGACGTGACATTCGCATTTTCGTCCGTACTCCGTACTCCATCCTGACTGAAGCACACGCTTCGGACTCTTGGGCCCCTTTGGCCCCTGCAGAGCGAAACCAGACCAGACTACGATGGCTACCGAACCGACAACCCCGATCCGTCCTCCGCCTCGCTGAACTCGAGTTCAATTTCGAGTTCGCGCTCGCGCTGTTTCGTGAACTCGATTTCGACTTCGATGGGTTCGCGGTAGTCGAAGGGGATCTCCCAGTCCGAGCCGGCGACGGTGACGGTCGTCTCTGCCTCGAGTTGATCCGCGAGGTCGCGAAGGAACGTAGCGGTTTCCTGTCGGGACAGGTAGATCTCCCGTTCGAAAAAGCCGTCCGTAATCGTTCGGGAGTCGTGGTCGGTATCGTCGGGGACGTTGACACGGTCGCTCATACGAGTGGGATACGACGACGACGGGCATAAACCTGGACCGACGTACACGAAATCCGGTAAGTACGAGTTCCGTACCGGCACAACGCTTCTGTGGGCACGTATCGAATGTGAACATATGTCACTCATCGAGGCGATGGGCAACGGCACTCGACTCGAGATCCTGCGGGAACTCTCTCGGGAACCGAAGTACGTCTCGGAATTGACGGACGCGATCGGGATGGACGGGAAGACGGCGGCACACCACCTCTCGACGTTAGAGGAGGCCGAACTGGTCGATTGGTATATGCGGGGGAATCGGAAGTACTATCGGCTCACGGCGGCCGTGGAGTTGCAACTCGCGCCGCCGCCGGAACGAACGTTCGTCTTGCAGGCTGATCCGATCAGCGAGACGGATCAGTCCAGTTCACGGCCGTAGGTATCGAAGGTGTGACCTGTGACCGCTCGTCTCGACGGCGTCTCACCGCCGTGTATAGAATTCCACTGAACTCGTCTATACGGGCTGATAGCTATATGCGCTCTTTCGTCGTGGAATAGGTATGATCGAGGCCGCGCTCGAAGAGCTTATCGAGTCACAGGGGGAGTGGATGGCGTACGTGGTACTACTTCTGGGGGCCATCGTACTGACGTATAGCGTCGAAAAGCTCATTAGCTATCTCACGCGCGCGGCGCTCGGCCTTGGCGTCTCGATCTTCGCACTGGCGATCGTCTTTACGGGCATTGAGTTCGACGACACGGCGATTGCACTGGTGTTTGGTGCGGGAGAACTCGAGCAGGTGGCGCTCGGGACGGCGCTCGGGACGGCGTTGGCGATTACGGGGATTACGCTCGCCGGTGCGGCGATCTATCGGCCGTTCCCGGCCGAGATTCCGCGGGATTATCTGCTGTTGCTCGCCGTGTCGCCGCTCGTACTGGTCCCGTTTCTGTTCGTGGAGACGCTGACCGTCGTTCATGGAGTGGCTCTTGTCGGCATCTTCATCGTGTGTTTCGGGTATATCGTGTACCGAGAGTTCCAGCGCGACGTACCGGTCTTTCGGGACTCGGAGATCGCAGAGCGCATTGAAGCGGACGGTGGCGTTGCTATAGACGAACTCAAGATCTCGGACGTCAATATCAGGACCGTCCTGGAGGAGATTCCGGAGGATCGGTACGTCGCCGACCGGGCGTACGAGGGGCTGTTCTGGCTCGGACTGGCGATCGTGTCGCTCGTCGGTATCGTCGCAGGGGCGATCCTGCTCGAGACGAGTTCGGAAGTGATCGTCGAGGCGTGGGGGATCGAGGAGACGGTGTTCGGTGCGACCGTCCTGACGCTGGTGTTGACGTTCGAGAACCTCCTGTTGACGATCGAGCCGGTCCGGCGGGGCATTCCGGAGATCGGGATCGGTCACATCGTCGGGAGCGTGATCTTCTCCGTGACGGCGAACGTCGGCGTCATCATGTTCGTCGGCGACGTGGTGATCCCGCGCGCCGTGATCGTCTTTCACCTCCCGGCGGTGATTGCACTGACCGGACTCGCCGCGTATTTCGTTTCGACCGGGCGACTCCGCCGGTGGCACGGATACACGCTCGTCGGCCTCTATGCCGCCTACTGGATCGTCGCGCTTCTCGTCTTCGGCGGGATTCCGGCTCCGGGTTAAGGACGTTTCACGTCGTCTCGAAACGTCTTGTATCGTCTCGAATCGGCTTGCGTCATCTCACATCGTCCTGTATCGTCTTGCAACGGCCGCGGGATCTCACACCGTCTTGCAACAGCTCGCAGTATCTCACATCGGCTCGCAGCGTGTAACCGATTGGCTCGCAGCTCACCGCTTTCGAACCGGCGTTTCGAATTAAGTGTTTCCCCACGTCTAGACGCGTATGGTCGCCCAGGAAGCAGCCTTCGTCGGCCTATTCTTTCTCGGCGTAGTGACGGTCATCTACTCCGTTGAGGTGTTCATCGACGCCGTCGCCCGGAGCGCGGTCTCGCTCGGCGTCTCCGGGTTCTTCCTCGCGGTCGTCCTCGCCGGCGTCGACCTCGAAAACGGCGTTCTCGGCGTTACGGCGGCCGTGGTCTCCCTGCCCGATCTCGCGCTCGGAACCGTCTTCGGTGAGGCGCTGTTCGTCCTCGCCGTCGCCGTCGGTATCGCCGGGCTGCTCGTCCCGTTTCGCATGGACGTTCCGACCGTCTATCTCGCGCTCCTCGTTCTCGCCCCGCTCCCGGCGTTCGTGTTCTCGCTCGGCGGAACGATCGATCGAATCGACGGCGTCGCGCTAACGTTGCTGTTCATCCCGTTGCTGGTCGGCATCTACTGGTACGAGCGCCGATCCGAGACGACGTACCTGCTCGCGGACGAACTCGAGGGCGTTATCACTTCCACGGACGACTCAAACGACCGAACCCCACCGACGGAATCGACCGACGGCGAGACGCCCGTCGAGTACGACGGCTCCGGCGACGAAGCGGACGGTCACCCCCCTGTACCCCAGGACACTATCGATGACCGACCGCCGGCGACCGTCGGCGAGCAATCAGAAGCGGGCGAGACGGATGCCGGGCGAGACATCGATCTCGACGAGTTCATCCTCACCCCGAACCTCGACGAGCACAGTGGCGTGTTCGCCCTCGGCGTCGCCGTCGTCGCGACCGTCGGTCTGACCGCGGGTTCGCTGCTCACCGTCCTCAGCGCCGAAGCCATCTTCGTCGCGTTCGGCATCTCCGAACTCGCATTCGGCGCGACGGTCCTGAGTTTCGTCGCCTCGATCGAAGAACTCGCACTCACCGTCGAGCCCGTTCGGCGACGCCGTCCTGAACTCGCGGTCGGGAACATCGTCGGGAGCACGGTCTTCTACGTGACCGCAAACGCGGGCCTCATTGCCGCTCTTCACCCGGTGGAGACGACGGGTGCCGTAATGACCGTTCACTGGCCGGTCTTTCTGGTCTGTTTGTTCATCGTGACGGGCATGCTGGCGCGTGGCCGCGTAACCCGTCTCGGCGGTGCAGTGTTGCTCGTCATTTACGGCGGCTACTGGGCCCTAAACTACACGTTATGAATTATGACCGCGAATACGCACGAGAACAATCACAGTTGGAGCGGACTGATACGGACTGCTGTAAGTCATTTCCGGCGCAACCGCGCCCGTCCTGCGGTTGCGCCGGTAAATCGTTACAGCAGACCGTATGAGACAACGCTGTCGAGTCCGCTGACGGTTGCGCCGGTGATGACCGGTGACCGAGCCACTCGTCCGGGTGAGCGGCCCGAACGGTCCGTTAGGAGCGGTCGACGTCGAGTTCGAACTGCTCGTTCTCGGAGACGGCGTTGAGGACGACGCTCGTGTTCGAGGCTTTGATGTCTGGGTCTGTCAGTAGCTCCTTGATCTGGTCGTTCATGCCGTCTGTGTCTTTGAACTTGCCGATAGCAATCACGTCGTAGTCACCGGTGACTTCGTAGACGCTGATCATCTGGCGGTGGTCACGAAGCGTGTCCGTGATGTCCGGGAGTGCGTTCCCCTCAACCTGCAACTGGATGACGGCGGTAACGTCGTAGCCGACCGCATCGTAATCGATTCGAGGGGTGTAGCCCTCGATGACGCCCTGGTCCTCCAGATCCGAGAGGTGGTTTGAGACGGTCGTCACGGAGACGTCGAGTTCTTCGGCGAGGCTGCGGAGGCTCGCACGCCCGTCGCCCAGAAGGGCATTTACTAATTTTGCATCGAGATTTTCGTACGTCATCACGTCCATCCACTCAGCCTGGCCTTTAGAAATTTACGAATATACAATTCCGACGGAGTGATCGAAGATTTGCTTGGAGCAGTAGGGTTTTAGTCGGCGAGTTACTTGGCTACCACGACGAGAAAGATGACAAGCGGAAACATTACGAGTGCCGAACAGGAGGTTCTCGACGAGATCGAGGCGAACGATATCGACTTTCTTCGTCTCCAGTTTACTGATATTCTTGGAACGGTAAAGAACGTCTCGGTCCCTGCGCGTCAGGCCGAGAAGGCGTTTACTGAGGGCATCTACTTCGACGGTTCTTCGATCGAGGGGTTTGTCAGGATTCAGGAATCGGATATGCGACTGACGCCCGATCCGGAGACGTTCGCAATCTTGCCGTGGCGCGATCGCGACGAGGGCGCATCCGCTCGGCTGATCTGCGATGTCGTGAACACCTCGACGGGCGAGCCGTTCGAAGGCGATCCGCGCTACGTGCTCAAGCGCGCTCTCGACCGCGCCGAGGAGATGGGGTATACGGTCAACGCCGCGCCGGAACCGGAGTTCTTCCTGTTCGAGGAGGACGAGGTGGGTCGCGCGACGACGACGACCAACGACGCGGGCGGCTACTTCGACCTCGCGCCGAAGGACCTCGCGAGCGACGTGCGCCGGGACATCATTTACGNACGACGACGACCAACGACGCGGGCGGCTACTTCGACCTCGCGCCGAAGGACCTCGCGAGCGACGTGCGCCGGGACATCATTTACGGCCTCGAGAGCATGGGCTTCGAGGTCGAAGCGAGCCACCACGAGGTCGCGGAGGGCCAGCACGAGATCAACTTCGAGTACGACGACGCGCTGACGACGGCGGATAACGTCGCCACCTTCCGCACTGTCGTCCGGGCGATCGCCGCCCAGCACGACTACCACGCGACGTTCATGCCCAAGCCGATCCCGAAGATCAATGGCTCGGGGATGCACACCCACCTCTCGCTCTTTACCGAGGACGGCGAGAACGCCTTCCACGACGGCGACGACGAGTTCGACCTGAGCGACGAGGCTCGCGCCTTCACCGCCGGCATCCTCGAGCACGCGCCGGCGATCACGGCAGTCGCGAATCCGACGGTCAACAGCTACAAGCGTCTGGTACCGGGCTACGAAGCGCCGGTCTACGTCGCCTGGTCCGACCGCAACCGCTCGTCGTTGATCCGCAAGCCAGCCGCGCGCGTTCCCGCCGCCTCGCGCGTCGAACTGCGCTCGCCGGACCCGTCGTGTAATCCGTACCTCGCCATCGCAACGATGATTCACGCGGGTCTCAACGGGATCGAGCAGGATCTCGAGTGTCCCGATCCGGTTCGCGAGAACATCTACGAGTTCGACGAGGAAACGCGCGAGGAGTACGGCATCACGACGCTGCCGTCGAACCTCGGCGAGGCCGTCGACGCCTTAGAAGCGGACGAGGCTATCGTCGACGCACTCGGCGACCACGTCAGTTCGAAGTTCGTCGACGCAAAGCGCCAAGAGTTCGAAGAGTACCTGGTCGATGTCTCCCAGTGGGAACTCGATCGGTACCTCGAAACGTTCTAATCAGCCGATACCGAGCCGTCTTCTATAGCGTTTCCCGCCGATCGGTCGCGTTTCTCTCGCCGTTTTGTGCGATCGGTCCGTTTCAGTCCGTTTTCAACGTTCGAAATCGCCTTCTGACAGAATCAGGACCGCCACTGCCCGATCCGATTTCGCAACCGGCCCGGCAAGCCGAGCAGCGAGACGCCCGCGCCGATCAGGACCATGAGAATGTAGACGCCGAGCGTCGACGTCCAGACGACGAACATCGCAAGGATCGCCCACCCGCCGTCGAGAAATCGAAACGCGGCGATCGCCAGGAGCGTTCCGTAGAGTAAGACGAGATACGGCCCCCAGCCGTGGGCGTGGCTGTGTCGAACGCGACTGCGAACGTACCGCTTGAGTTCGCCTTCGAGAGAGTCGCGCTCGACGGTTCGGCGCTCGACGTTCGACTCGAAGGTATCGACGCGGTCGCGCAGGCGCTCGATCTCCTCGCGGAGCGCTTCGGGGTCGTCCGAGCGATCTCGCGTTCGAGCGCTCGCACGCCCCTGGCCGGCGCGACTGAACTCGTCAGTCGGTCCATCCGGTCCGTCGCTCGCGGTCGTTTCGGTCGGGTCCGAGCGGTCCGCCGGCGTCCCCTCGTCGGCCCCCGTGGCGTCGTCGGTCATCGCTTCTGGTCGAATCTGTCGAGCGCCGGGACTTTGTAGCTGCCGATCCACTTCACGGTCGGCAAGGACCGCGTTACAGACCGCCCCGAAGACGAGGATAATCGCCCCGGCGTACAGCCAGATGAGGACGAGAAAGACGGCACCGAGCGCGCCGTACAGCGCGTATCCACCGGCGAAATCGACGTACAGCGAGAAGGCGTGACTCAGCACGTACCAGCCGACCGCGGCGAGAAGCGTCCCCGGCGTCGCCTCACGAACGTCGACGCCCGCGTCGGGAAACACGACGTACAGCGGGAGAAACGTAACGAACAGTCCGAGCACGATAAACAGCGGCCCGATGACGCGAAGTAGTGGGACGAACTCGACCAGCACTTCGAGCGTGCCGACGATCGTGAGCCCGACCGCGATCACGAGCAGGACGACCGTCGCGTCCCAGAAGGTATCCAGAAACGACTTCGACGCCACCGTTCCGTACACCGCCGAGAACGCCCGATCGAGTCCGCGGAACACGCGACTCGAACCCCAGAGCACGCCAAGCGCCCCGACGACGGTCGCGCTCTGGCGACCCGTCTCGTCGACGAGCGTTTCGGCGAGCAACTCCTGGGCCGCCGGCGTGAGGACGTCGTTCGCCGCGGCCGTGATCCGGTTCGCGAGCGTTTCTCCGCCCAGCGTCGCGGCGACCCCGAGTGCGAGCAACATCAACGGGACGAGGGAGATAAACGCATAGAAGGCGACGCCGGCCGACAGCAGCGTCAACTGTTGGGTTCGTGCGAGGCTGACAATTCGTTTTGCCGTCTCGAGTTCAGCTTCCCTGCGATCGAGCACGTGCGTCTAGACGCGGGGCGCGACCAAATACGGGTGGGGCGTCGGGGCGTCACTCGAGGGCCGATGCCGTCGCCTCGCGGATCTCTCCGACGCTCGCATCCGTCTTGAACGTCGTGCCGCCGTAATGGGCTCGGGAAGCCGCATAGCCCGCTTTGCGCAGATCGGTTAGGAACTCGTCCATCGCGTTCGCGGGCAGGCCCCAGTTGCGACAGAGTTTGTGCTGGTCGTAGTGGGTCGGCTCGTCGAGTTCGGTTTCGAGCGTCGTGCACAAGTCCCGCGCCTTCTCCGCCGTACCGAACGCGTCGGGAATTTCGTCGCGAACCGCGGCGACGAACGCGGCGTCGCGGATCGAGCCGAGCCAGACGGGTCCCGCGGTGAGCATACGATTCCCGCCGCAGTGGGGACACTCCTCGATCGGATCTGCGTGCAGCCCGAACTCGTGTTCGCGGTAGAGGCAGTCCTCACAGTGGGAGATGTGGCCGAGGGTGTTGATTGCGGCGTCGGCGGCGGTGGCCTTGTGCTCGAGTTCGAGGTAGGTGCGGACGTAGTGGCTGGTCGCGTGGGTGAGGATGGGTTCGACGCCGACGTCGAAGCGGGCGGCGCTGCGAGCGAGCGCGGAGAGGAGGATACGGACGCCCATCTCGGCGTGGTAGTCGGTATTTCGCGGTACTGCGGAGTACGAGCGGACGCCGCTGTTGAAGTGTGCGCCACACAGCGGGGCGGTGTCGGTCGCGGTGACACAGACCAGGTCGCGGCAATTCGCGAACGCGGCGTCGGCGAAAGGCATCGGCGTTCCGTAGGGGTCGAGGTCGATCACGTCGAAGACCTGCTCGTGCATGAGAGCGTTGCTGTTGCGGTGTTCGACGGTCGCTCGCGACTCGCAGTCGTTGCGCTCGAGATTCGTCCGTGCGAGTTCGACCGCGTCTTCGTTGACGTCACAGCAGGTCACGTCCCAGCCGTCGGCGGCGGCTCGAACGCCCCGGATTCCGCTGGCGGTCATCGCGTCGAGATAGGTCTCGGCGCGGTCCTCCCGCTCGCGGTAGGCTCGCAGCGTCGCGATCGTCAGATCCCGGTTCAGTTCCTGGCGCGGGTTGTAGAACACCGACTCCTCGATACCGTCCGTCTGCTCGCCGGGGACCTCGAGTTCGAGTTCACCCTCGGTGACGCGCATAGTGGTTCTCGTCGGTAGCGGACGAAAAGCGACGTGGTCTACCGATGGTGGTAGCGGTGGCAGGGGTGGTGGCGCGCGGACAACCAAACCGACTTTACAGTCCGGGACACAGTCACGACTGTGCCGGATGCGACGCCCGTCGAGCGCTGGCAGGCCCGACTCGAGGAAACCAGCGAGTTGACGCCCGAACTCGTCGATCGAATTTCGCGTCTCCACGGCGATCGCGGCGTCCAGGCGATCGAGGCCGTCGGCGAGAACCGGGTCAAGACCTACCGCGACTTTACGATCGTCGTCGGCTACGACGACGAGTACATCGTCGAGGACGGCGGCTGTACCTGCAAGGATAGCGAGTTCAATCTCGATGCCGACGACCCGACCGACCTCTGCTGGCACGTTCTCGCGGTTGCGATCGCTCGCCGGGTGGGTCACGTCGACTACCACGATATGTGGTATTCGGACGTTCGAGAGCTGCTATGACTATGCCGTGGCTGTGGCTGTCCCGCTGTCTGCGACCGTGACTGTGAACGCGTGAGGAGTGGGCTGGGGCGGAGTGAAGTGAATCTCCCGCAGCACAGCGTCAGTGGAGACTGAAAAAGAGCTGGACGTACAGAACCGAGAAGATCACCAGCACACCGCTGACGATAACCGTCGTCGCCACTTCGACCGGAAACAGATCCCCGTCAACCATTTCCGCTGGTGGCTCCCGAGTGAGTCGAACGGCTCCAAACACGAGCGTCGCAACGGCGACGGCAAGGGCCACGAGCCCGGACATCATCGCCGGCTGAACCGTCCAAAGCAACGGCCCGATCCAGCCGAGCGCCAGCAGGCAGAATCCGACGTTCATCCACTGCCACCAGCCGATCTCTCTGCCCGCGAGCCGTACCGATTCGCGCCATCCGGCGACGAACAGTGAACTCGTCCCAAGGAGGACCAGTGCGGCTCCGACGACTGACAGCGGCGCGAGTGGCGCGCCCTCGGGATGGATCGGTCTGTCGGCCCCCGCATCGCCGCCTGGTCCGGTTCCGGGTCCTGATCCGGTTCCGAGTTCAGGCAGCGGCATGAGGCCCCGCTCGACCGCAAGCAGATCGCCGATGATGGTGACGCCGAAGACGACGAACAGGACGAGTCCGAGCACGAGGCTGACCTGGCGCTGGAGCCGACTCATAGTATGTCGTATGTGCGTGAGAGGCAAAAACGAGCAGCCATCGTGAGCGTGCTATCGTCGCCAGTCGCCGGGTGCACTCGCAGAACAATTATCACCGTTGTCAGATAATTGCGGGTCCATGGACGGATTTGGGCCCGCCGTGGACGGGTACGTCGACGTTGTCGACCAACTCCCGCGATACGTCTCCCAGCGGGCGGCCCCGCATTTCGACGCCGAGCGCGCCGAGAAGCGGTCGATCGATTCTCGCGCTACGTTCGAGGAGCGGCGCAACCGGCTGCGAACGCTGTTTCGGTCGCGTCTCGGGGGCCTTCCCGACCGCGTCGCCGAGCCGACAGTCCGGACGACTGAACTCGTCCGACGGGACGGCTACCGCATCGAGTCGGTCGTGTTCGAGAGCCGACCGAAGTTCCACGTCACGGCGAATTGCTACGTTCCGACCGGCGACGGGCCGCACCCGGCGGTGCTCTTTCTCTGTGGCCACCACGACGCCGCCAAGGTGACGCCGGAGAATCAGCGGGCGTGTCACGAACTGGCTCGAAACGGCTTCGTCGTCCTCATCGTCGATCCGATCGCGCAAGGTGAGCGACACCAGTACCGTGATCTCGAGACGGGCGAGCGACTCGTCGGCGGCGGTGGTGGCGTCTTCGCCCACTGCCACGCCGGGCAGAAGTGCTTCTACGCCGGCACGACCCTTGCCCGATACATGATCCACGACGCCCGGTGCGGTCTCGACTATCTCGCGGACCGTCCAACCGTCGATCCGGAGCGAATCGGCGTTGTCGGCTCCTCCGGCGGCGGCATTCAGACGGCGTTCCTCTCGATGCTCGACGAGCGAGTCGCCGCGGCCGCGCCGTGTTGTGCGATCACCGAACGGTACGAGTGACTGCAGACGGGCAAGCGGATCGACGCCGAACAGGCCGTTCCCGGCGCGATACCGGCCGGCCTCAATTTCGACGACTTCACCACCGCGATCGCGCCGCGTCCCGTCTGTATCGGCGCGGCGGTCTCGGACGGTCACTTTCCCATCGAGGGCGTCCACGAAACGGTCGACAGAACGCGGCGCGTATACGAGCGCTACGACGCGGCGGACAACGTTTCCCTCGTCACCGCCGAGACGACCCACTGTTCGGTAGCTGAACTCGGGACGGGGATCTTCGAGTGGTTCTGTGATCACCTCGGCGATGCAGCCTACGAACCGCACGATCTCGGGCCGGTCGTCGATGCGTCCGTCCTGCAGTGCACGCCCGACGGCAGCGTCCGCAAGGCGTACGCCNCCTCGGCGATGCAGCCTACGAACCGCACGATCTCGGGCCGGTCGTCGATGCGTCCGTCCTGCAGTGCACGCCCGACGGCAGCGTCCGCAAGGCGTACGCCGACGAGCGAACGATAGACGAGTTGCTCCGGGCAGATATCGATCGGGCCGATTCGAGAGTCGGGGAGCGCCCGGCGGTCGACAGCGTCGATGTGGCTGCTGACAACAACAACAACGGCAGCGGAAGCGACGACGGCACCGACGGCAACAACGACGATGCCTGTGACACCGACCGGATTCGGCGGACGGTCGTCAACCGGCTCGATCTCGACCGCGAGCGGTGCGACCTGTCCCCCTGGTTCATCTCGCGGACCGCCGAGGACGAGTTCACCGTCGAGCACGTCTGGTTCAAAACCGAGCGGGACCCCGATATCGTCGTTACGGGTGTGCTCGTCTCGGACGCGGACTCCGCCGCCGAGTCGACCGCTGACGCGCCGGCCGTCGTCTGCTACGAGCGCGGAACCGAAGCGCTCCCCGATCGTACGGCGGACGTCCGGTCGCTCGCCGCCGAGTACGGAACGGTTCTGGTCTTCGATCCGCGGGGCATCGGGGCGGTCAGAACCCGATCGATCCCGATCCCCTCGTGGGTCGAGGACGACGACGGCGTGTACGGAACCGAGTTCAAACTCGCCTACGACGCGCTGCTGTTGGGAACGTCGCTACTCGGCATGCGCGCCTTCGACGTGCTCCGGGCCGCCGAGTTCCTCCGCGCGGAAACCGGGGCGGATCGCGCATCCTTCGTCGGCGAAGGCATCGGCGCGTACCACGCGCTGTACGCGGCGATAGCCGCCGACGGAGACGGTGTCGGCCGGGTCGTGACGCGCGATTTGGGCCCGAGCTTCGCCGAGATGGCCACCGGCCGGCTGCCGCCGTTTCAGCCGCAACTCACCGCGGTCGATATGCTCGGGGCGTGCGATACGCCGCAGGTGGTGGCGGCGCTCAAGCGGTGCGGCGTTCGAGTTCAGCAGGAGTCGCGGTGAGACCTCGATCGCTTCGAGTCGCCACTGCCCGGCCGAACTCGTCCCGAACGAAAACAGTCGCTCCGGCGGGTGTACCTACGAGTCGGTGTCAGCGCAGATCTCTACGAAATTCCGTAGAATCTGTAACCCCGTCTCGCCGCTCTTCTCGGGGTGGAACTGCGTCCCGAAAACGTTGCCCGCCTCGTTGGCCACGATCGATGGGAACTCGCGCTCGTAGTCGGTGCTCGCGAGCGCGCTGAACTCGTCGTCCGGTATCGCGTAGTAGGAGTGGACGAAATAGGCGTACTCCCCGTCGACACCCTCGACGAGCGGGTGGTCGCGCTCGACGGCGAGTTCGTTCCAGCCCATGTGCGGGACTTTCTGTCCATCGTCGAATCGGACGTTAGTTCCGGGGATGAGGTCGAGTCCTTCGACGGCGGCCTCGCCGTCGGTTGCGCCCTCCTCGCTCGCGGTCAGGAGCATCTGCATGCCGAGGCAGATGCCAAACAGCGGCTGGCCGCGCTCGGCGACCGCAAGGAGGTCCTCACGGATCGGGGCGGCGTTCTCGACGCCCTCGCGGAACGCGCCGACGCCGGGCAGCACGACGCCGTCGGCGTCTTCGAACGCGTCCGGATCGTCGGTGATCTCGACGTCGGCACCCGCCCGTTCTAACCCGCGCGTGACGCTTCGCAGGTTCCCCAGTCCGTAGTCGACGACGACGACGGAGGCCAGGGACTGCTCGGTGTCAGCAGCAAGGGTGCTCATACCCGAACTCGGAGGGGAGCGTTGAAGTGCATTGCCATTCGTGCAATGTTCGACTCACAATTCGCGGCTCCTGGCTCACAACTCGCAACTCTCCCGCAACTCGGGGAGAAACACAGCCATTAGGCTTCCCGACAACGATGTTCCCGTATGGCTGATACTGACACTGATACCGCCGACGCCGACCCGGAAGCCGTCGTCCGCGACTACTACGACGCCGTCGACGCCGAACGCTACGACGAACTCGTCTCGCTCTTCACCGACGACGTTCGATACGAACGCCCCGGACAGGGTTCGATCAGCGGTCGCGAGGAACTCCGCGAGTTCTACCTGACCGGCCGCCCCCTCGAGGACGGCAGCCACGAAATCCACGACATCCTCGTCGACGGGACCACTGCAGCGGTTCGGGGTACGTTCTCGGGCGTGCAGGACGGCGAGCGCGTCGAGTTCGACTTCGCCGACGTTCACGAACTCGAGAAGGGACAAATCGCCCGGCGGTATACGTTTACGGATCGGGACGAGGTATAGGGCCGTTAGAAGCCGTCGAGTCGCGTCTGTCCACCGGCGCTGCCGTCGACACCGGCGAGGTCGGCAGCGCGTTCGAGCGCCGATTCGAACGTCTCCTCCTGGCTTCGATCGTACAGCGTCGCCGCCGGATGGACGCAGATCAGCAGCCGGCGGGGCGCACCGCCAAGACGAATCTCCTCGACGGAGCCGGCCTCTTTGGTGACGGCAACCGAGCGGTCAAGCAGGTGTTCGCTTGGAACCTTCCCGAGCGTGACAAGTACGTCTGGGTCGAGCAGATCGATCTCTTGCTCGAGGTAGCCTCGACAGTTCTCGAGTTCATCCGTATTGGGATCGCGGTTCTCAGGCGGGCGACAGCGAACGCAGTTTGTGATGCGAACCGAGTCGCGATCGAGGCCGACGATTCGGAGCTGGTCGTCGAGGACGGAGCCGCTGCGGCCGACGAACGGTTCGCCCTGGCTGTCTTCCTGTGCACCGGGGCCCTCGCCGACGAACAGGATGTCGGCATCCTCGGGACCGGTGCCGTTGACGATTTGGCTGCGTGAGTCGACGAGTGCTGGACAGCGCGTACACTCGGTGACACAGAAGTCCTCCATCTCTCCCATGGGTGTGGGTCCGAGGGCCACCTACTACGTCTTTCGGGTCGCAGCTGCTGCCTCGGTAGTCGAACGCTCGCTCACCGTGGCCACGTCAGCCGACGAATCTCGCCACAGCTCCTCGAGTTCTCCGGCCTGTGCGCACTCGCTGACGGCTCGCGGTGACTCACTTACGCGCACTTACTCGTCCCCGATCGTATCGGCGTACGAATCACCCGCCCGTGCCGCAAGCCGCGCGACGCGAAGCGGCTCCGGACGCCCGCCGTCCGGCGTAAACGCCCGAAGAACGGAGACGGCCTCGTCGCGATCGCATCCCAGATACCGCGCGTAGACCGTCTCACCGTTGACCGTCAGTTCGGTTCGTGACGGCAGACGCCGATAGACCGCGAGTCGCTGCCGGAGTTCGGTACCCGAAAACGCGTCGCGAAGCCCCGATTCGAGTCCTGAACTCGACTCGAACGTGACGGCGATCACTGGACGAGCCGCGGCCTCGTGAATCCGTTCGAGGTCGAAAAAATTGTACCAGGCCGGGGCGATGGCACCCAGCAGGACGTATTGCACGTCGGGCCGAGCCACCGTCTCGAGGAGCGAGTCGACGCTATCGGTTGCATCGGTTCCGCCGACACGACAGTGCTCGTAGGCCAGCCCGTCGACGACGCAGTCGGCCCGAACGACGGCACCTGCGAGCGTACTCCGATCGCGGTCGCTCGTCGAATCGTGACTGTGGTCCCTGCGATACGACTCGGCGATTCCCAGTGCCCGTCCCCCAGGTTTCATCGGCACTGACTGAAATCGAGTTCGGCGTTAGCCGTCGTCTTCGTCTTTGATTTCCTTGAGGCGGTCAAGGAGTTCGTCGCTGGACGCGCCGTTTTCGAACTCGATCGTTCCGTCGTGGCTGTTCTCTCCGGATTTGACAGCGTCATCGTCGTCAAAATCAGCATCAACTTCCTGTTGCTCGGATTCGTCGTAGCTCCCGAATCCCATACAGTATCTACTTGGACCTACCGGTTCAAAAGTTCCGGGGGTACACGTTTATATTCGTTTATGAATCCTCGGATATCGAGGGATATACCGAGAGAAACGGCGATTGCGCCCGTTTGCGGCTGTAACACGAGACACTACCGCGGACGGCACGATTTTGATGCCGGGTCTCGACTGGGGACGTATGGAGGTCCACCACGTTACGGAAGGCGCAGAAACGTTCACGTGTAACGCGTTCCTCGTCGTCGGCGACCGAACGACGCTCGTCGATGCAGGTGCCTGGGACGGCGTCGTCGACGAGATTCGCACGTACACGGACGACGTCGATGCCGTCGTGATGACCCATCAGCACGGCGACCACGTCAGTGAACTCGAGGCCGTCTGCGATGCCTTCGACCCCGAGGTGTACGCCTACGATCACCATCCCGAACGGGATCATTCGATTGACGACGGAGATACCGTTCAGATCGGCGACGACGAGTTCAGCGTCGTCTACACGCCGGGTCACGCCGACGACCACGTGTCGTTCGTCTCGGAGACGGCGCTGTTCTCGGGCGATGTGGTCGTCCACGACGACGGCGCGTTCGACTACGGAAGTTTCGGGCGCACCGACATGGTGGGACAGTCCCGCGAGCAACTCATCGAGAGCATCGATCGACTGCTCGATCGACTACCGGATGGCGTCGAGTACATGTACGCGGGCCACGGCGGCGTCTTCCAGGGTGACGTTCGCGACGTCGTCGAGACGGCACTCGACCGGGCGGAGAAACGCGAGCCGAAGTATCCGGACGAGTAACGCTGGCAGTACCTACCGCTGATACTGCACACCGCTCGTCGCACTCGTTTTGCGGGACGAGCATCCCTCGATAGCGGAAAATCAGTGGTCAGTCGTCAGTCGTCGTCCGAAACCGCCGCTGGATCGGCGCGCGATTCTGGGGACTGACCGAACCAGTCGTCGGCGTTGGCAGCGACGTATTCCTTGCCACCCCAGCCGAAGGCGATGCCGATCGCGAGGGCGATGCCAAGCGCGGCGGCGAACGCAAACGCCTGGCCGAACGTATAGAGGATCGCCACGTTCAGCCCCATCGTATCGAGACCGATAACCGCCGCTACGAAGCAAACGAGTGCCTTCGTCGCACCGCCAGCGAGGGGCGCAACTCTGCTCTCCTGAACCGCCTCCGCCTCGCGGACGATCGTCGCAATCGGGTCGGCAATGACGAACCCGACGACGAGGATGGCGAAGCCGGCGACGACCGTCGGCGCAAAGCCGACCATGAACTCGATCCAGTCGCTCACGGGCGACAGACCGAGATACGTCGCGGCGGCGAAGGCTGCGAGAAGAACGACGTAGTACTTGGCAAGTGTCCCTGCAGCGTTCGAAACCGCCGTTGACTCGTCGGCAAAGAGTTCACCGAATGGCGTTTCGCGAACGCGGGCGTCGAGTTCGATTTGTCGGCCGAGCCGACGGACGATCGGCTGCAGTTTGCGGCCGGCGAAGACGCCGACAGCGATGAAGATGGCGGCGACGAACGCGGCCATGAGAAACGCGAACGCGTCGACAGTGACAGCCTCGAGTTCGGTTTGGAGCGCGTCGACGACCAGTGGCGTCATTGGCGATCACCGTCCTGGCATCGGTATTTCTCTTCTCGGACACTCACGAATTGTGATGAATACATAGTAGCAAGTTAGTCATAGATGAATTAAATTCTTCGATACGAGCGAGCAGAAAGATGCGGCTGAGCTACCCGTAAACTGAAGCGAGGCGCTATCGGGTGCGAGAGAACGCGGAGAGAGAGACGGGCCGATTATGCTGCGCGCGGTTCCTTGGCCTTCGGTCGAAGGTTCTTGTAACCGCACTTGCGGCAGCGGTCGGATTCCGGTGCGTTTCGTGCGTTACAGCGCATGCAGATCAGTTTCTGGAGCATCCGATCTTCGGCCGCGTCGAAACTTGGCATGTCGCTCCGTTTGCTCGTGGTGCATATAACCGCTGTGGTCCTGTCGTGGCTTCGTACCTGCTGTCGCATGGAGCAGGTATCGGCTTACGTCTCCTCCTCGCCAGAAGAGGGATCGTCGTCGGCCAGGTAATCATCCTGAACGGCGACGACGTCGCTCGAGTTCGCACACTCGCTGTACCGGCGAAGGGGCTCTTCGTTGAGCGTCAAGAACGTCTCGCCCCAGCGGAAAGGCTTGAGAAGGTCCTCGGCCCGGCTCCGGTCGCCGAAGATACAGCACGCACCGGCCAGCGCCTCGACGGTCGTGAGCTGAAACGGCCGGCCGTAGTTGACCGGGTTTGCGGCGACGAGGAAGGGAAGGGCCCGGTGGACGCCGTTCATTTTGAAGGAGGCTGCTTCGGCGGACTCCCAGGAGCAGTCGAGGGCGACCAGTGTCCCGAGGCCGTCCTCGGCATCGGCCGGCGAGAGTGCCCGGTCGGCGTGGGGGTTGAGGACGACACCGTAGGGGACCTGTCCCATCGTGCGGTGAAGCGTCGCCTCGTCGAACTTCTCGAGACGGCGGGCGGTGCACTTCTCCGGGTCGTCGTCGCCCTCGTAGTAGATGTGACACTCCACGTGCGTGTCAATGCAGGGGTGAACCAAAAGCGCCGCGACCGACATCGGTGCCGACGCCGATGTTGACGCCGACGCCACTGCTGACGCCGACGCCACTGCTGACGCCGACACTACCACCGACACCGACAGCGTTCGCTGCGCAACTCATCCGAGACCGGCTTACGCTTCGTGGATCGTCTCCCCGCGGTTGAGTCGCGCGGCGATCGTAAACGTCTGTTCGGCCTCCCGGCGGGTCGGGAAGTGGGCCGCCATGTAGCGGGCGGTCGCGATCAGCGGGACTCGCCGACGCTGCTCGCGGCCGGGGACGAACTCGTCGCTGCCGTCGCTGCCGTCACCGTCCTCGCTGCTCTCGCCGCCCTCGCCGCCCTCGCCACTGTCTGCCAACATGGGGACAGACGACGAGTCGGCGAGTTCAGCCTGCCGGAACGCCACCTCGACGTTCTGGAGCGTGTGGAACCCGGCGTCCTCGCGCAGCAGGCCGTGGCCGAGCGTCCGTTTCAGGTCGGCAGCGTCGCCGCCGCAGTCGAAGAACTCGGCGACCAGTCGCCCTGCCGCGTCAACCTCGCCCTCGGCGTCGAACGTCTCGAGCAGGTCGTCGAGCACGGCATCGGCCTCGCGGCCGGTGTCGTTCTCGCCCACCGTCGGAATCGGCGCGGGTGGCGTGTTGAGAAACCGATCCAGGTAAACCGAGAGCGCGCCGTCGAAGACGCCGCGATAGAGTTCGATAGCATCCGTTCGCCGCGCGAACCCGTGGACCGCATTGGCGTAACTGAACGTGTGGTGGACGGTGTTCCAGTCGTTGAACTCGTTTGCGGTACCGAACTGGGCGACGCGCGTCGCGGCGGCGTGAGCGACCTCGGCGGCGAGATTTTCGGGCGTCGCCCCCTGTCGGATTGCGTCGGCGAGCGTGTCGACGATGGCCTCGGGGTCGTCGCCGAGGAGCGTTTCCTGGAGGTCGGCGGGTGGGCTCCACGAGCGGTCGTCGCCCGCTGCCGCGAGTTCTTCGAGGCCGCTCGTCTCGGTGACGCTGCCGCCGTAGGTGTCTTCGAGCAGGGAAACGAGATCGACGGGTTGTCGCCAGGACGACTGTTCGTCGCTGCGCGAGGCGGTGACGAGCGGTTCGACCAGGCTCGCAAGCGTCGTATCGGCGTGGTCCCAGCCCGTGTGCTCGAGGCTCTCGAAGGCCTTGTTCGCGAAGTCGAGGACGTGGCCGGTCGTGAGATAGGGGTGGTCGGTTGCGCCGGCGACGACCAGTTCGGCGACCTCGGCGTTCGAATAGCCTGCCGCGACGGCGGTGCGGAGGCAGCGCTCGGCTCCGTCGGCGTCTCGAACCTCGATGCAGTCCCGAAACCAGGATTTCAGGCGGTCGAAGGTGACCTCTGTCGTGTCGAAGGCGGGCTGATCGAAACTCGGCGGTTCGCCCGCGCAGTCGTCTGCAACGTGGCGAACCCCGGTGTACAGCGCCCGCTTTCGGTCGTCGGGGTCGATGTCGTCGATCACGTTCGCCATGCACCCGAGAATCGTGAGTCCGGGCCCCCAGCCCGAGTCCCGATATTGGGTCCCGAACGCGAGCGTCGTCGCCATCGGTTCCTGGTAGTCGACGCCGGCGTCGACCAATCCGATCGTGGACTTTGCGGTGACGAGTCGCAAGTTCTCCTCGAGCCCCGTTTCGAGGCGGTCGGCCCAGTGCTCCGCGGGCGGCAACTCGCGTGTCGGCTTCGGGTTCACGTAGACCGTGCCGTCTCTGACCGCGACGGGATAGGTCTGTACGTCGTCCGCCCAGGGATCGAACGTATCGCCGCAGGAGAGTTCGAATCGCGCGTGGTGCCAGTGACAGGTGAGGATGCCGTCGTCGACCGTGCCCTCGACCAACGGGAACCCCATGTGCGGACAGCGGTTGTTTACGGCTCGAATCTCGCCTTCGTGGTGGAAGATAGCCAGCGGCGTACCGTCGATACTCGCCAGTTCGCGGCCCGCCTCCTCGAGTTCATCGAGTGCGACGACGGGACTGAACTCGTCGTCCGGTCCGTCGCCGTCTTCGTCGGTTGTTGCCATACCGAACACGTCGACGCAGAACCGTGTAAACGTTCGCTGAACGTCGTTTTGGTAGACTATCTGATGCTATTGTCTTTCTCGGGAGAACGTAGCTGAGTTCGGTATTCGGAGATTCCGGTGAGAAGTGCGGGACGTAGTCATCGCGTTCACTCTTCGGTTGTCTGATGTAACCCGAATACGCACTCCAAACTGAACATGACGAGCGCCATCGTGAGAGCCTGAACAAGGGCAAACTCGGCACTCAACAGTAGATTGACGACGAGAACGCCGATACCTGCTGACAGTCCTAAGAGGGCTGCATACGACACACGAGAGAGCCCCTTCGCCCATTCATCAGCGCGGTTGTAGAGACGCTTCACAGCGTTCATATTATCGATACTGTGGATACAGAAAAATATGTTACGGGAGTATACGCAGTTACCGACTTGACTGCCTTGGTTTGAGGCGGAATTCTAAATGAGAAAACCAGATCAGCAACACTGTTAGGCATAGAACTGGCCAAGGGCCGCAAAGACCCAGACGAGGACGTGTGCGCCGGCAACGGGAACGAGCGTCCGCCGACGGAGGTAAACAACAGTAAGAACAGCGGCAACCAGTGCGGTCTGAAGAAGGCTCCCGAGCGGCCAATTCAGAGCGTGTGCGACCGTGAACGCGATCCACGTGATCCCGCCGGGCGACAAGCGAACTCTCTGTGTACGCAAGCAGTCGCTCGATAGGGTATCCTCGGTACAGAATCTCCTCGACGATCCCGACTGTCACGGACTGAGCGAGCGCCATGCCGATCCCGACACCAGCACCCATCGCGCCAGCACCCTCACTCACCGGGAGGCCCACCGCCTCGACGAGTGGTGGCGTCACGATGTATACAAACAGAATGCTGACTCCCGTCACAAGGATGTATCCGAGGTCGACGAGGGCTGGTCGCCGGAATCCGAGCTCGGGCAACGAGAGGTCCTCGCCGCTCACGGCGATCCCGATAACGATGAGAGCCAGTGCCCAGTAGATTCCGAGAGTAGCGACCGGCGTAATCTCTGTATTAGTCACTCGTAGCAGGATAACAACTAGCGGTAATCCAAAGAGGGCGAGGGCCAGATTCCCGATTGTGAGCGGCGGGAGGCGAGTCACGGCGACCACAGAGCGGTATCCGTTTTCCCCCATGTGCGTATATTGACAACACACTTGATTAAATTTTTGATAGATCGAGGGTCTACCGTTGTACCGTTGTACTGAACACGAGTTCATGGCCCGCCTACAACCGAAGCCAGTCGCAACTGCCAGTATCAATACCGCAGGCGCGCATCCTTTTTACGGTCGAGCCGAAAGCAGCCAGCTATGGACGCCACCGGTCTCGTTCGACGCTACTACGACGCGCTCGACGCCCACGACTACGATGAACTCGAGGCGGTGCTCGCTCCCGAGTTCACCCAGCGCCGCCCGGACCGGCGCTTCGAGAGCCGGGCGGCGTTCGTCGCGTTCATGCGCGAGGAGCGGCCGAGCCCGGAGACGACACACGAACTGGAGGCGGTGATCGCAGGTCAGAAAGTGCGGGACGGTGAATCGAACACGGGAGACGACAGTGTTGCAGTCGCGGTTCGCGGACGAGTATGCGACGAGTCTGGAGAACTGTTCGAGTTCGCGGATTTCTTCACGGTCGACCGCGAGGCGGAGCGACTGGTGCGTCTGGAGACGTACTCCCGGTAGTTGCAGTATCGGTCNAGATGTGTATAAGAGACAGTTCTTGCCCCTCGTCGTTATGTGGTGGCCGCCGTTCGTCAGTCGTCGGCAGTGCTCGTGTCCGTCAGGCGAACACGGCTCTAAGCGCACTCGGCACCGAGGCCGACCGCGCTGACGGCGACCGACGCGAGGAGAAAGAGGCCGGCAACCTGTCCAGCCTCGACGAGTGTGACATCCGACGCGAGCAGGAGAAGGACGGTGATCACCGCACCCATGAAGATGAGCGGCAGCGCGAACCTGCGCAACGCGGGGTGCTCGTCGAAGAACAGTCGAACCCGGTGAACGCGGTCGGACCACGCCTGTGGGATCATGTCTCTTCAGCCTACATTTCGGTACAAATATTTTAGTTTGCGTACATACTGGCACTCACCATGGTAACGGAGATCGTCTTCAGTTACACGACGCTGGCCGCGCTGGTGTCTCTCGTCGCCGTCGGACTTGCGTCCTACATCGGGGCGAGTGCTGCGATCACGCGCCACCTCGACTCGCACCAGTCGAGTGCCGGCGAGTCGTAGCGTCGAGCATCGTCAGAGCCCCGCCGATCAGCTCAGACACAACCGGCCCTCGCTTTCGGTGCGAGCAGTCACACCCCACTCACATCACGCCGAACAGTTGTTCGGGCCGAGTTCGAGTTCGACTCTGTCCTCGGGAGCCAGTTCCAGTTCGCCGCGGTTGCGGTCGATGATCTCCCCGTAGTTCGAGGGTTCCTCGCCGGCGTCGGCCATCCGCTCGACGAACGCTTCCTCGTCCAGTCCGAGCAGGTCGATACCGGTCCGGGCGTCGCGGACGGTCGTCGCAATTGGGTCGCCGGGCGCGCTGTGTTCGAACTCGCCCTCCGGCGTGACCGTGACGTGGCCCGGGAGGACGACGATACTCTCGGGTTCCGCGAGGATCGTTCGATGGAGGGTTTCGTAGAGCATCCGTGCGCCTTCCTCGCCCTCGTCCTGATTGAACTCGAGTTCGGTTCGCCCCGTCGAGTCGACGTGTAACGTATCGGCGGTCAACAGCGCGGCGTCGTCGACGAGGAGGTTGATCATCTCGCTCGTGTGGCCGGGCGCGGCGAGGGCCTTGAGTTCCCGCTCGCCGACGGGAAGCACCTCGTTGCGCTCGAGTCCCGTGAAGTCGAACTCGACATCGCGTTCGTCGGCTCGCGCGCCGAGATAGTAGGGTACGTCGAGGCTGTCCGCGAGGTCGCGGCCGCCCGAAACGTGGTCCGCGTGGACGTGCGTGTCGATCACGCCGACGATGGAGAGATCGGCCTCTTCGGCTGCGACCTCGAACTCGTCGACGTCCGCGGTTGGGTCGACGACCACGGCCTCGCCGGTCTCCGCACACCCGACGAGGTAGCCGAGACAGCCCTTCGCGCGGCGCTGCAGTTGGACGATCGTCAATTTGCGGTCGTCGAGTCCGAATTCGAGTTCAGCCCCGAGCTCGACGTGTTCGTAGACGCCGCTCCAGCCTTTCATGCCGCCATCGACCGTCTGGACGTCGTATTCGTCGGTGGCCGACTCGAGTTCGGTCGCGAAGTTCCCCGAGGAGAGCCCTTTTGCGCAGATGGTGATCACCCGCTCGGCGTCGCCGACCGTTTCCTCGAACTCCGAGAGCCGGCCGTCGAGTGCTTCGTCGAGCCCGAACGGGAAGTTGATCGCGCCGGGGGCGTGCCAGGCCTCGTAGCTGTCCTCGGGTCGCGTATCGACGAGGGTGAACTCGGCACCTTCGTCCTGGAGTTCTGCGAGCCGATCGGCGGAGAGTGTGGTGACCATGGCTCGGGTTACGGTCGCAAGTGACGTAAGTTTCGCCGCGCAGTTGCCACGACACCGGGATCTGACCGAGCGGATCCGGTCGATGACATTGTCCGTACGGGCAGGAAGCCGAAAAAGAGGGTCCGTGCTGTCGATAGGTTCATTTAACTGATACTGGTTCGAAGGCAGGGTATGTCTCTTTCCGATGCCGTCGGTGCAGTCGTGTCGGTGTTCCGACGTCGTCCGTCGGATCTCCTCCCGCTGTACCTGCTCGGGGCCGCGGCTCCGGCCGTCGTCCGCGTCGTCCCGATGGCTGCACTCCTGATCGGGGTGCTCTACCTTGCGGGAACCAGCCGGCTCGACTCGCTGTTGAATAGTCTGCAGGAGATGAACCTCGGACCGCCGCCGAGCGACCCGGAATCCGCGGCGTTCGAGGCCTGGGCGAGCCAGTTCGAGCCGCTCGTCGACCTCCTCGTGACGCCGGCGACGATTGCCCTCCTCATCGCGGCGGTTTTTGTGAGTCTGGTCGTCGTGGCGCTGCTGTATGCCATCACTTCGGCGGCACAGCTCGGGGCCTGTTACGGTCGCGTTCGTGGCGAACGCGGACTCATCGCCGGTATCGCCGGTGCGCGCCGCTACTGGCTGCGCATTCTCGGGCTGTTCATCCTCGAGTTCATCCTGTGGGTTGTCGTGGCCCTCGTCGTCGGAATCGGGACGGCCGTCGCGACGGGCGCGGTTGCGGCGGCGACGGATGCGACGGCGCTTGGCATTCCCGTCGTCCTCCTGGGCGGGCTGGTCATGATCGCGCTGTTTGCACTCGTCCGAGCGCTGTTCGCGTTCGCGCCGGTCGCCGTCGTCGTCGACGACGCGGGCGTTTTCGGCTCGCTTTCGAAAACGGCGGGATTCATCCGGTCGGAACCGATCGGCGCGCTGTTCTACTACGCCCTCGCCGTCGGCTCGCTCCTCGCACTCTCGGCCGTTTCGGCAGTCCTATTTCGCATCGATGTCGTCACGTTCCCCTCGCTGGTGACGATGCTCGTCCTGCTACCGGCGTTTGACTTGCTGAAGACCGCTCTCTACGTCGGCTATCGGGGCCGGCTGACGCCGCCCGCCCCGCCGGACCGATCGGTGCCGTCACAACTCCGCGCCGGTCTGGGCCGCGGCTGGCACGAGATGACCGCGTACGTTCGCCACACGCCGCTGCTCCAACTCACGGTCGTCGCACTCGCCGTCGCGAGCTTCTGGGTCGGCTGGCGGGCCGGTGCTCCCCTCGCCGATCTCGGCGTCGAAACCTCGATCGCCGCCCGTCTCCAGGGCCACTTCCCGCCGGCCGCAGCCCTCGAGTTCTTCGCCAACAACTGGCTGGTCGCGATCACGACCGCCTTCGGCGGCCTCGCGCTGGTGCTTCCGACGATCGCCTCGCTCGTGTTCAACGGCGTCTACATGGGATTCTACGCCCAGACCGAGGCTGAACTCGCCGATCTCGTGGCCTTCGTCCTCCCGCACGGTATCTTCGAGATTCCGGCGATCTTCATCGCCTCCGCGGTCGGCATCTCGCTCGGACTGACCGGCTGGCGCGCGTTTCGCGGGCGAACCGGCCGCGTCGCGTTCGCCGACGAACTCGAGCGGGCGTTCTGGGTGCTCGTCGGCGTGGGACTCCTCCTCGCGATTGCGGCCGTGATCGAGGGCTTCGTGAGTCCGTACTACTACGACGTGCTCCTGTAGGCTCGGCTCTCGATCCCCCGACTGCCGGCTCTCGGTCCCAACCGATCGTTTTCGCCGCTACACGGCCGTTTTCGAGGGAACTACTATGTGATACGAGAACAATAGATCCACCCATGGTCCTCGTACTCGGAGCCCTGGTCGAAACCCGATCCGACCTCATCACGACGCTCGGCGTCCTCGTCGCTCTCGTCGCCGTCGTCGGCACGCAAGTCCTCGGCTGGGAGTGGGGATCGACCGAACTCGTGCCGACGGTGCTCGGCGTCGCTGCGGCGGTGATCGCGATCTCGTACGCCGTGTATCGTCGCTCGCGCTGAGTTCCGTGAACGGCGGGGCGGCGGACGAGCCGCCTCCGCTTTCAGTCAGGCGCGATTTGGCCGATACGCGTCGAACTCTTTGCCGAACACGAGGAAGTACGCGGTACCGATCAGTCCGATAGCCGTCGCGATGGTGAACGCGAGCACCGGATCGCCGGTGAGGACCGCGTCACCGGTTAGCGGGTTATCGAAACCATCCCAGAGGAGTCCGCCGAGCGCGGCGCTCGGAATGACGATCAGATTCCGCAGCAGGTAGTATGCACCGGTTACCCGGCCGCCGGCCCCCGTTTCGGCCGGACCGACGATGAGCGCTTTGTGGGCGGGCAGTCCGGCAAAGCGAAGCCCCGAGAACGCAAAGAGGATCGCGAGAACGGCGGCGTCGGGCGGCGCGCTAATGAGCACCACCGGAAAGACGGCGTACACCGCAAAGCCGAGCGTGACGACCGGCTTGAGCCCGACTCGTTCGGCCGCCTTGGCCGCTGGCACCATCACCAGCAGCGCGACGAGCATCTCGATCCCGAGCAGGATGCCGAAGTACGACTGCGGCGAGAGTTCAACCGTCCCGGCCGCGGGCAGCGAGAGCGTGAGCCCGACCTCGCGAAATCGGGTGACGACGATGACGAAGAAGACGTAGACCATGCCGTTGGCGAAGCGGACGAGCGTATCCCCGATCAGCAGTGGCCGGAGTTCGGTGGGCATTTCCCGCAGATCGGTGATCAGCTGGGAGACACCCTCGAATTTCTCGCCGAAACTGTCCTCGTCGGCCTCGTAGAGGAGGTGTTGGACGATCGTGCCGAGGACGCCGAAGACGATGGCGACGACGAGGATGAGCTGGAACGCGAGTCGCACCTCGCTGTCGGTCGAGCCGAACGGAAAGAACAGCACGGCGGCGAGCAGCGGGCCGACGAGAAAGGCCGTTCGGCGGAACGTCTCGGTGCTCGCGAAGCCAGCCGCGAGTCGCGAGGGTGCGACGGCCTGTTTGACGATCGCGAAGGAGGCCCCCAGGCCGAAGGATTTCCAGGCCTGCGAGAAGATCAGCCCGACGAAGACGGCGAGGATTCCGAGCGAGGTCGGCCCGACGGCGACATCCATCACCAGCGGCGCGGCGAACCAGATCGCAAAGCCGAGCGTCGAACAGAGCCCGAACGCGGTGAGGGCGTACCGCGAGCCGATCCGGTCCGAAATCGCGCCGCCGGGATACGGATAGACGGCGCTGATGATATTGCTGAACGTCCCGAACAGGCCGACGACGAACGCGGTCCCGCCGAGGGCATACATGTACTCGCCCATGTACCGACTCGTCATCTGAAAGCCGAGACTGAACGCGAACATCGCGATCGAGAGCACGAGCACGTCCCGTTCGAGCGCGAAGAACTGCCGGAAGGCGTCGAACGGGTCGGCCTCGTCTGTCTCGGAACGATCCTGTTCGAGACTCATATCCAGACGTGTCCGATGCAATGACTTCTGTGTTTACATCAAAATATTGGTGGGATGGTCCACAACGTCCTGGGGTGACTATCGAACGGTCGGTCTCGGGGGTGGTTCCGACCGAACATTTCGCGCTCGACCCGCGAACTGGACGGAAATTCGATGTCAAAGGACAGTATAAAGACGAACCGGTCCGTCGTCGGGCATATGACGACGACGCTCGGAACGGCGAGTGCAGGCCCCGGTGAGATCGACACGGGCCGTCTCGAGGTGGGTGAAACTCGTGATGGCAGCCCGTTCGGTCTCCCTGTCGCCGTCATCAACGGCGAGCAACCGGGACGGACGCTCTACATGCAGGCGGTGAGTGACGGCGACGAACTCAACGGCGTTGGGGTGCTCCAGCGGGTCGTCCCCCAGCTCGATCCGACGACGCTGTCCGGGACGATCCTGATCGTCGGCATCGTCAATTACCACGCGTTCCAGATCGCCGAACACCGGAACCCGATCGACGATACGAAGATGAACCGGGCCTACCCCGGCACCGAAACCGGCACCTCAAGCGAACGCATCGCCGCCGCCACCTTCGATATCGCGACCCAGGCCGACCTCATCCTCGATCTCCACCAGGGCTCGACCAGTCGCATGCTCGACGAGGTCCGCGTCCGCTGTGGAAAACGCCACCGCCTCCACGACGACTGTCTCGAACTCGCGAAAGCCTTCGGCTGCGGCTACGTCTTGGACCAGAAAGGCCCGGACGGCCAACTCGCCCGCGCCGCTCCCGACGACGGAATTCCAACCATCGACCCCGAACTCGGCGGCTGCGTCGGCTGGGACGAAACGAGCATTCAGAAGGGCGTCGAGGGTGTCTTCAACGTCCTCGCCTACTACGACTTCATCGACGGCACGACCGAACTCGAGCGCCAGACCCGCGCCAACGGCTTCGAACAGTACGGCTCGCCGAACGGCGGCCTCGTCAGCTTCGAGAAAGACCTCGGCGAGCAAGTCGCATCCGGCGACGTTCTCTTCGAGATCACAACTCCCTTCGGCGAACCCAAGGCGACCGTTACCGCCGACAGCGACGGCATCCTCTGGCGAACTCGTCGCCTTCCCCAGGTCGCGACCGGCGAATACGTCTGCTCCGTCGGAACCGACATCGACTCCTACTGAAACTGCTCCAAACACGATCCCCCGATACTGATACCGACTGATACTACACTATACTACCACCGCCACGAACACTACTAATCCACTACTAACACGCTACTACCAACCCACTACCCCACCACTGACACAGACTATGCCAACCGACCTCATCTGCCCCGCATGCGAGACGACGTATCAAGCCGGTCCGAACGAACCGTGGCGCTGTCAGTGCGGTCGCGCACTCGAGTTCAGCGAGCGTCCCCACCCCGAAGGCGACCCGCTTTCGCTGTCCCAACTCGACACGAGCGACGGCCTCTGGACGTTCTTCGAGTTCCTCCCGATCGAACCGCACGTGACCTTCCACGAGGGCTTTACGCCGCTGGTCGACGACGACGAGTGGAACGCCCAGTTCAAACTCGAATACGTCTTTCCGACCGGGTCGTTCAAGGACCGCGGCGCGACGACGACGCTCTCGCGCGCCGTTGAACTCGGCGTCGACAAGATCGTCGAGGACTCGTCGGGCAACGCCGGGGCCGCGATCGCGACCTATGCGGCGCGGGCCGGCATCGAGGCGGATATCTACGTGCCGGCGGCCGTCAAGCAGTCGAAGCTGATGACGATTCAGCGGGCCGACGCCCGCCCCGTCCGCGTCGAGGGGAGCAGGCAGGACGTGACCGACGCCTGCATCGACGCGGTCGAATCCGGCGACGGCTGGTACGCGAGCCACGCCTGGAACCCGGCCTTTTACGCGGGCACGATGACCTTCGCATTCGAGGTTGCAGCACAGCGCGAGTGGACCGTGCCCGACGCGATCGTCCTCCCGGTCGGTCACGGGACGCTCCTGCTCGGGGCCTACCGAGGCTTTTCGTTGCTGAACGAGGCCGGTATCGTCGACGAGATGCCCCGACTACTCGGCGCGCAGGCGGCGGGCCACGCCCCCATCGTCGAGGCGCTCGGCGGCGATCCGGCCGGCGAGGACGACGAGGGAGCGGGCGACACCGACATCGCCGACGGCATCCAGATCGAACTCCCGGCGCGCAAGAACCAGATTATCGAGGCGATCACGGAAACGGGGGGCGAGGTCATCGCGCTCGGCGACGATCCGATCGAGGCCGCGCTCGACCGCCTCCACCGCAACGGCTTCTACGTCGAACCGACGAGCGCCGTTGCCCCCGCCGCCCTCCAGCAGTACCGCGAGAACGGCACGCTCGCGCCGGACGACGACGTCGTCGTTCCGCTGACCGGCAGCGGGTTGAAGACGCTTTGAGTGGCCCCTGCAGCGTGGCGTTTTCGGGTCCAGACCCGTTGTTGAACTCGTTTCTGCCTCCCCGGACCAGGGTCAGGGTCTTCGTTTCCGTCAGTAGCGCTCTTTGCGAGTGCCGTTTCGATCTTCGACCACACTACCGGCGTGAGTGCCCGCCATAGACACGACGGAGAGACACGACGAGTGCAGATCATCGGATTAATGTCGCCAACCGACCTGGATCGGACGATGAGTATTCCGTCGTTCGCCATCGGCATCGCCGGCGGCACGGGTGCCGGCAAGACCACCGTCTCGCGGACAGTCGCCGAAACCGTCGGCGAGGCCGTCACCCGCATTCCGCTCGATAACTACTACGAGGACCTTTCCCATCTCGACTACGAGGAACGCGCGGGCGTCAACTACGACCACCCGAACGCCTTCGAGTGGGAACTACTTCGGGACCAACTGAACTCGTTGCTCATGGGCCAGTCCATCGAGATGCCCCAGTACGACTTCGAGCGCCACGTTCGGATGGACGAGTTCGTCCACGTCGAGCCCACCGACGTGATCGTTCTCGAAGGCATCCTCTCCCTGCACGACGAGGCGATCCTCGAGATGCTCGACCTTCGCGTCTACGTGATGACCGACGCGGACGTTCGTATCCTTCGGCGCATCGAGCGCGACGTGGTCGAGCGCGACCGCGACCTGGGAGGCGTCATCGACCAGTATCTGGGGACGGTTAAACCGATGCACGAGCAGTTCGTCGAACCGACGAAGAAGAACGCCGACGTGATCATCCCCGAGGGCGCGAATCGGATGGCCGTCGACCTGCTCATCGAGAAGGTGCAGGCCGAACTGGGCGGCGAGCGCGTCGGACCCGAGGACGAACCGGGTCGCGACGAGGCTGGTGAACTCGAGATGCCCCTGTCAGTCGCCGACTCGTCGGAGTAGAACGAATTCGGACTCTCGTTCTGTCGTTCTACAGTTCTATCGTTTTTCTGTCGTTCTTCTGGTGTTCTGTCGATCCGTTATCCGATCGTACCTGCTGCAGCAGGTTGAAACGAACACCGGTTAGGGCCCGCCGTCAACTCCCGTCGCACCCGGACGGTACAAACCGGCAACGAAACCCGACATCCCTTTACTTGCCCCCTGAATACGGGCGGGTATGTTCCTTGCCCTACGCGAAGAGGTCGAGGGCGCACTCGAGTCCGCACTCGCCGAACTCGAGTTCCCCACGGACGACCTCGGGATCGAAGAACCGCCGGAAGACGTCGAGAGCGTGCTCGCTTCGAGCGTCGCGTTCCGACTCGCCGGCGAGGCCGGCGCGGCCCCGCCGCAGGTCGCCGCGCAACTGGCGGACGAAATCGACAGCGACAAACTGACCTACGTCGCCGCGGTGCAGACCCAGGGGCCGTACCTGAACTTCCTGCCGAGCGACGCCTACCTCGCCGAAACCCTCCAGACCGCGACCGAGGAGGAATACGGCCACCTCGCAGACCGCGAGGAGTCCGTCGTCGTCGAACACACGAGCGCCAACCCGACCGGCCCCGTCCACGTCGGGCGCGCGCGAAACCCGATCATCGGCGACGCCGTCGCCAACCTGCTCGACACCGCCGGCTACGATGTCGACCGCCACTACTACGTCAACGACGCCGGCCGCCAGATCGCCACGTTCACCTGGGCCTACGAAACCTTCGACGAAGACGACTTCGATACCGAACCCGAACGCGACCGCATCGAGTACGACCTCGTGCGCTACTACCGCGTCGGGAACGCGTTCCTCGAAGACGGCCCCGAGGACGAGGTCGAAGCAGCGGAAGCCGAAATCGAAGCCATCATGCAGGGGCTCGAGGAAGGCGACGAAGACACCTACGAGCCTGTCTCTTATACACATCT
>NZ_AOIL01000018.1 GCF_000337595.1 Natrialba taiwanensis DSM 12281
AGAAGAATCTGGTCTTCCTTCGCTCGGACGGCACCTCGCTGTACCCGACGCGGGACCTGGCCCACCACGAGTGGAAGTTCGACAACTACGACCGCGCGGTGACGGTGCTCGGCGAAGATCACAAACTACAGGCCAGACAGCTCCGGACGGCGCTCAAACTCCTCGGTAACGATACCGATCCGCTCCGCCAGGTGCTGTACTCCTACGTCAACCTTCCCGAAGGGAAGATGTCGACCCGCCGCGGCACCGGCGTCGACTTGGACGACCTGCTCGACGAGGCGATCGACCGCGCCCGCGAGGAGGTCGAAGACCGCCTTGACGACCGTATCCGCGACGACGATCTGACCGACGACGACATCGAGCGAATCGCCCATCAGGTCGGGATCGGTGCCGTGCGCTACGACATCGTGGCCAAACAGCCCACGAAGGCGATCACTTTCGAGTGGGATCGCGCACTCGATTTCGAGGCCCAGTCAGCACCCTACGTCCAGTACGTCCACGCCCGCTGCTGTGGCATCCTGGCGGAAGCCGGCTTCGACCCCGCGGAACCGCTCGCCGCCGCCGGCCAGCGTGCTGAACTCGATCTCGACGCGCTCGACGCCGACCTGCTCGGCACGCCCGCAGAACAGGCGTTGCTCGAGACGATCGCGCGCTTCCCGGCCGTCATCGACGAAGCAGCAGCGGACCTCGAACCCCACCAGATCGCGACCTACACGCGCGAGTTCGCCGATCGGTTCAACGCCTTCTACCGGGAGTGCCCGGTGCTCGCGGACGATGTCGATCCCGCGGTTCGCGAGACGCGGCTGGCGCTCGTCGCGGCCTCGAAGCACACGATGGCGAACGCGCTGTCGATCCTCGGCGTCGCTGCGCCGCGGTCGATGTAGCGCGGCGTCGCAGTTTCCAGTATTTTGTGGGTCGCACTCGATCGTGCCAGCCGCGCCGGTCAGCATCGCTCACGGTCGGGCTGGGTCGAGTCGAGTTGCGGCCCGGCTGGTCTCTGGTCGCCCCACACGCACGTCCGACAGAACAGCGGGTGTCCGCGGTCAGTCCGCCGACGCGCGGATCTTGTCGGCCAGTTCTTCGCGCGAAATTTCGTCTTCGAGGTAGTCGAAGACCCACTGGACATCGACGTACAGTCCGACAACTCGGCTGCCCTCGTATTCGAGGACCCACTCGACGGTATCGATCTCGGCTTTGAATCTCTCGGGGTCGACGATCGCGGTCACGAGGTCTTCGGCCACGCTCTCGATCTCCGCGTAGAGTTCTTCGGTCTCGGTGACCTGCGTGCTCACGAGGATGTCGACCGTCCCGCCGCTTCGGTTGATCTCCATGACGGACAGCTTGTCGCTGCTGAGATCGAACTCGTCCTTGTCGAAACCGGGAACGTCGTCGGAATCGGAGTCCGAGTCCGGATCGGAATCCGACGATCCGTTGCCGCCGGTTCCGGAACTGCCGTCGGAACTGTCGTCATCGGAGTTCGGTTCATCTGTTTCGCTACTCGAACAGCCTGCGAGTACGGTTGCGAGTGCGGCGCCACTTCCGAGGAGGATCTTTCGTCGCTCCATGGACGAGCCATCGAGAACGGGTAGAATTAGTAATTAGCTCGTACCGTTTCTCTGGGTGAAAAATCGATTTTTCGGGAACGAGGGTTCGAAGAACTCCGGTTAGAGCCGTATTTCTGTCCGGATAGGGGCGAATTCCGACGTTCATGAAATCGAATCAGTTAGTTCCAAACACAGTCGTAAAACGGCAACAGTCCTGTCGTGGCTGTAGTCATCGAAACCGATGGAACGACGGTGTTGGTAGCGATTTCGGGAGTTCAGGCGGTGCCTACCGACCGAGATTCCCGACATCTCCAAGATCCCGGAGAGTTCCGAGATGGCTGTGTCGAGGAGAGCGGTGCGTAATGAGAGTGCAGCGGACGACGTGCATTCGTCTGTTCGTTAGTGATCCGATTCGGCTTCTGTGATCGCACTCGAGACATCATCGGTAGCAGATGTCTCGTCGGTGCTTTCGGGGCTGTTCCCGTCCTCGGTTTCTGATCCAGCCGCGTCTTCAGCGGTGGCTGTGTCGGTATTGTCGTTGTCGCCGGTGTTGTCGTTGTCGTCGGCGTCGGTATCGTCTGCAGTGCCGGCGAGTTCGATGCCGGCGAGTTCAGCGGCGAGGTGTCGGTAGGCCGTTGCGGCGGGGCCGTTCGGTTCGTAGGCGACAAGGGGGGTACCGGCGTAGACGCTCTCGCGGGCGGCGCTGTCTTCGGGGATGGTTTCGAGCAGTGGGAGGTCGAGTCGGTCGGCGAGGTCGGGGTGGGAGATGTCGCTGCCCGGGTGGGTGCGAGTGAGGACGAGTCCGGCGACGGTGCCGCCGGCGCGGGCGGTGAGTTCGATCGTTTTCCGTGAGTCTTGAATAGCGGCGGGTTCGGGCGTGGAGACGAGCACGACGGCGTCCGCGAGTCCGAGCGGGAGAACGGTTTCGTGGCTGATGCCAGCGCCGACATCGAGGAGGACGTAGTCGTACGTCGACCGGAGTTCGGAGACGACTTCGCGCAAGCCCTCCGGCGAGGTCTCTGCGTACTCGTCCAAGCCGATGCCGCTCGGGACGGCGACGATGTTCTCCGCCAGTCGGTAGGTTGCGTCCTCGACTGATGCGTTGCCGGCCAGTACGTCGTGGAGTGTCGTCGAGTCGGGGGAGAGGCTGACGAACCCGGCCAGATTCGCCATGCC
Organism: Natrialba taiwanensis DSM 12281; assembly: GCF_000337595.1. Taxonomy (GTDB): domain Archaea; phylum Halobacteriota; class Halobacteria; order Halobacteriales; family Natrialbaceae; genus Natrialba; species Natrialba taiwanensis. The sequence goes on from NZ_AOIL01000018.1 coordinate 2,721, forward strand.
GAGATCGACATCGACGATGGCGACGCGCTTGCCCGCCTGTGCGAGCGCGGTTCCCAGATTCACCGTCGTCGTCGTTTTCCCGACACCGCCTTTCCCGCTCGCGATGGAATATACCGTCTCGTGAGACATATTCGATTACTGTCCGGACAGTGGAACGGGAACACCTTAAATCGTCACCACAGCGGACCGCCCGTGGCTCCCGTCGAATCCACAGCGATCCGTCCCCGACCACCGTCGAATTCACAACAGCCCATCACGACCCGCCATCGAATCAGCGTCGTATAGCGGCGTGTTTCCCGGTACTGTCCCGCATACGGCCGGGTGCGTGTCAAAGAATACTTACCCGCAGCTCCGCTTTGTATGGATAATGAGCCAGGAGGGAGAACGGGAGCAATCCGACCGGAAGAAATACGAGTTCCGGAAGGTCATCGAGGATCTCAAGGATTACGATGGCTCCGGGACACAACTCGTCACGATCTATATCCCCGACGATAGACAGATCAGTGACGTGGTCGCACACGTCACGCAGGAACACAGCGAGGCGGCAAACATTAAGTCCAAGCAGACTCGAACGGCTGTCCAGGACGCGCTGACGAGCATCAAGGACCGCCTTCGGTACTTCGATACGTTCCCGCCGGAAAACGGCATCGTACTGTTCTCCGGGGCGGTCGACTCCGGCGGCGGGCAGACCGAGATGGTCACTCGCGTCCTCGAGAGTCCGCCACAACCGATCGAGTCGTTCCGCTATCACTGTGACTCTGACTTCCTCACGGAGCCGCTAGAGGAGATGCTCGCGGACAAGGGCCTCTACGGCCTGGTCGTCCTCGACCGGCGCGAGGCGAACGTCGGCTGGCTGCGTGGCAAGCGCGTCGAACCGGTCAAGTCCGCCTCCTCGCTCGTCCCCGGTAAGCAGCGAAAGGGTGGCCAGTCAGCCCAGCGATTCGCCCGCCTGCGCCTCGAAGCGATCGACAACTTCTACCAGGAAGTCGCCGGAATGGCAAACGACCTGTTCGTTCCCAAGCGCCACGAACTCGACGGCATCCTCGTCGGCGGACCCTCACCGACGAAAGACGAGTTCTTGGACGGCGATTACCTCCATCACGAGATTCAGGACAACGTGATCGGCAAGTTCGACGTGGCCTACACCGACGAGTCGGGGCTGTACGACCTCGTCGACAACGCGGAGGACGCGCTGGCCGACGCCGAGGTGATGAAGGACAAAAAGCAGATGGAGGAGTTCTTCGAGGAACTCAACGCGGGCGACCTCGCAACCTACGGGTTCGACCAGACTCGGCAAAATTTGATGATGGGGGCGGTCGACCGACTGCTGATCAGCGAGGATCTGCGAAAGGATGTCATCACCTACGAGTGCGGGGAGTGTGGCAACACCGACCGCGAAGTGATCGACCGGCGCAAGGCCACCCCCGAGCACACCTGCAGCGAGTGCGGAACCAATATCGAGGCGACCGAAGAGGACCGCGAAGACGCGATTGACCACCTTATCCAGATCGCCGAGCAGCGCGGCACCGAGACCAAGTTCATCTCGACCGACTTCGAGAAGGGCGAGCAGTTGTACAACGCGTTCGGTGGCTTCGCCGGCATCCTCCGGTACTCGACCGGCGTGTAAATCTCCTCTTTCTCCCTCACATCGTCCATCCGTTTGCGACTGCGTTTGTCTCTTCGGTCGCCTCCGTGGACGAACCCCCGTGGACGAACCTTTGTGGACGAACCGGCACACGTTTGTCGCACTGGCAACGTTCGTAACGGCCAGTACGCTCTTGGCTCCCGAGCGGGAGAACGCAAACGTCGTTTTCGATGCACCAGTCGAACCCGACCGACGATGTCGTTCGGACGGTCATTCGCCGAACGGAGCTACTCGCGGCGCTCGCCGACCAGCCACAGTACAAACGCGACCTCGTCGAAGCGCTCGCGTGCTCCCGTTCGACGATCGACCGTGCGATTCGTGAACTCGAGTCCCTCGAGTTCATCGCGCGGACGGAGGCGGGGTATCAGTTGACGGCGGGGGGACGACTGGCACTGTCGGAGTATCGACGGGTGGAGCAGGCGTTTACGGCGATCGAGGAGAGTGGGAGTTTGCTGCGGCACGTGCCGGCAGGAGCACCGCTGTCGACGACGTTGCTGGACGATGCACGGACGTACGAGGTGAAGCCACATGCGCCGATCGAGCCGCTTCAGGAACTGGTTTCGCGCTTCGAGACGGCGACTCGGGTTCGAGGGTTTGCTGCGGCGGAGCGGATTCCGACGACGCGGATGCGCTTGTACGAGCGAACTGTCGAAGAGGATCTCACTGTTGAGGCGGTTTTCACCGAGGATCTCGCGGAGTTTCTTTTCGCGGAGTATCCAGAGCAGGTGCGCAGTTCTGCGACAGAGGGGGCGTTCGACATGTACGCGATCGAGTCGATACCGTACGAATTGACGCTTATCGAGCAATCGGATGTGCAGTACGTGTTCGTCTTCGTGTTGAACGAACGGACGGAGATAGAGGGAGTGATTAGCAACAACACGCAGGCGGCGTTCGAGTGGGGTGAGTCCGTCTTTCGGGAGGTGCGTTCGGCTGCGAGATCGGTGTCACCGCCGGAGTAACGGCGGCCGACTGATGTCGGTCAGTAGTCGACAGCACACGCTCAAAGCGTCCCGCGGAGTCGAACGGCGTCGTCGGTGATCTCCTCGATGCTGCCCTCGTCGAGCGGGTGGGCGCTCTCGGTTATATCGCCCCAGCCGAGTTTCGACTTGATCGTTTTCGTGATCGTTGGCTCGGGATCGACGTAGCCGCGCCCGTCCTCGACGGCGACGATCCGGCCGACTTCCGTCCCGTCGATATTCAAGACTCGTTTTCCCTTGTCGGCGGCCGTGAGCGTGTGAGCGTCCTGAGTCATAGCAGTGAGCGGTAGAGTGCCGGGTCGGGGCATCAGCAGCGCCTTCCGCGAGTGATAGCGCACTGTCGCCCCCGCGTTCGCGTCCCATCACCACGGAAGAACACGAGGACAATAAATCGCACAAACCGTCATGCTGGCCCACTGAACCGTTATACTGCAACGCGACAGTAAGTAGTGATTACCGGACAGGGCCTGGCATGTACCCACCTCCTACGCTCGCTCGCCGTCGAGCGAATCGTTCGGTTGCGATGGTAATCCGTTTCTTCTACCGTCGCTGTGAGCACAACGGAAGCGTTATGGCGCTAGTCCCGTATTACTATCCGATCGATGGACGAGTCTCCGTTTCGCCCCGAATCGGTCGACGACCCGCGGATTACCGGGCAATTCTGCCGGCGCGTCTCCGGTCCAACCGGCGACTGCTACCTCCTCGGCGTCGTTCACGACCACCCCGCGAGTATCAACCGCGTCATGCGCGTTGCCGACGCGGTCGACCCCGCCGTGCTCGCACTCGAACTCCCACCGGCAGCCCTCCCGCTGTACCGCGTCTACGCCCGCGACGGCGACTCGAGTGCGTCCGCTACGCGTACCGTGCCCGCGACGGATACCGATCCCGACCGCTCGAGCGACACGGCGCAATCTCCGCCACCGACGCACCCGACGCACACCCCACCAGCACACGGCGGCGAAATGAGCGCCGCGATCTCCGCCACCGACGCTGAACTCGTCGGAATCGACGCCCCGAACTGGTCGTTCTTGCGGCGACTCGTGACGCGTCTCGTCGCTGACCGCGTCTCGGCTGGAACGGCGCGTCGCCTCCTTTCGAGCCTCGGTGGGGCGACGCGAGATGCACTGCGCTGTCGCATCGCGGCGACGCTGACACACGCCACCTCGATGACGATCACGCGAGGCGACCCGATCGAGTACGACTGCGACTTCGATGACCCGCCGGAAACGCAGGCTGCTCACGAGCGCGCTCACGTTGCAAGCGTCCAGGCACTCCTCGGAAGCGTGCAGACGGACGATAGCGCGCTCGCCTACCGAGACGAGACCCGCGAGCGCTGTATGATCGACCGACTGGCCGAAATCCGCGCGGAGAACGACGGCACTGTCCTCGCTATCGTCGGTATCGACCACCTCGAAACGCTGGCTACTGCGCTCTCGGCCGACGAGATGGCGACTACCGAGACGAGCTACCACACCGACTCGTCAACGCCATCACCGTAATCACGTCGCTTCTGACCGTAATTACGCTCGCTTCTAACCGAGTCCAGCCATCCCGACGACTGTCCGTGCCCGCAGCGTCCACGCGTTACCGCCGTAACGTCGTCACACAGTTCCAGCAGTACGTATACGTCTGATCAGCTACGTTCTGTGCCCCACAGTGGGGACACCGCATCGTCTCCCCGTCGAGTTCGCGATCCCTGTTGCTGGCCGATGGGTCGCCGGCATCGCTGGCGTCTCCAGAATCATCAGTGTTCCCTGGGTACCGATCGGTGTGGCGCGAGGCGTGCGAGGGGCCGCGATTGGGATCGGCAAACGAAGGTGACCTCGCCTCGTCACCGTCTGCACGGCGCACGTAGACGTAGTACAATAGCAGATGGAGGAGGGCAAACACGATCACGTATCCGATGAGCCAGCCCCAGCGTTCCATCACCGTGACATAGGTTCTCAAGGCACTTGGATATTCCCTGATTCACCAGTAGCTGACGGTCCTCTCGAACGGACGGTCCCGATTCGGTACCGATCGCGAGTCAGTTCTGGGGCCGCAAATCGCGGCGGAACTCGTCGAAGACCTCGAGTTCGTCGGGGACGGAGTAGGGGAGGTGGCGCTCGTCCTGACGGTTGACGCCGGCCTCGTCGATGGGGGTGGCGACCGACTCCCAGCCGGGTTTGATTTTGACGCTCGTCGCGGGCATGCCGACGGCGATGTGGTGGGCGGGTACGTCGTGTTGGACGACGCCACGGGCACCGACGATGGCGTTTTCGCCAACCTTGTTGCCGGCACGGACCATCGAGTCGTAAGTGAGACGCACGTCGTCTTCGACGATCGTGTGGTAGTTTCGGACCTCGGTCTGGTCGACGACGTCGTGATCGTGGCTGTAGATATGAACGCCGTCGGAAATCGAGACGCGGTCGCCGATGGTCAATTTCCCGCGGTCGTCCAGATGGACATCGTCGTGAACGATCGTATTGTCGCCGATGGTGATGTTGTGGCCGTAGGTAACCGAGATGCCCTTGAAGAACCGACAGTTCTCCCCACACTCTTCGAAGAGATGATCCGCAAGCATCCGTCGAAACCGCAGCGCGAACTCGACGTTGTCCGCGATCGGCAGGCTATCGAACTGCCGCCAGAGCCACTGGAGGTGCTTCGACCGCCGAAACAGGTCTTCGTTTTTCTCAGCGTAGTACTCACTCTCTAGGGTCGTGTTGCAGGGATCGTAGCTCTGCAGCCGAACCCGTTCTGCTGCCGAAACCGATTCGCCTGCTTGCCAGCGATCGTAGGCCTCGCGATCACCGGACAGATCGATCAGTACGTCCTCGACGACCGAACACGTACTCTCGTCGCTTGCAAGCCGTCGGTCGACCTCGTCGATGAACTCGCGCATGCCCGCCTCCGCCTCGTCGGGGAGCGAGACGTACCGCTTTGTCATACACCGGGATATTGTCCGCGGAGTTGATAGGGGTTCGGTTGTGCCGCCGAATCTGCCGAGACTGCTTCGCTACTGGTACTTTCCATTGGATATTGAATCTCGGGATCGTCGGTTAGGTTCCACGAAACGCCGTCACTCATCAACACCGTGCCACTCCGCAAACAGTAGCGCCGGGAGCGAAATCGTCCCGATCAGCAGCAACGCTGTGACGACGACCGTTCCCAGCGTGACCCGATGCGGACTGATCTCGAACTGGGTCAGCGCAAGCGGCAGGAGCACGACGACGGCGAGAACGACGCCGAGCAGCCATCGCCCGGTCGTCGTCCGACAGATACCGACCATACGCAAACGTCTCAGCGACAATACAAGAGTGGTTCGACTCACTGGGTCACCAGACCTGATTCGATCAGGTAGTCGCCGCCACCATCCCATCATGGAACGGTTCACTGATTCGCTGTGCGGTCGACCGAAGGGAGCGAGCGGGCCGACGACCGACCCGTAGGGGGGGAGGAGTTCTTTTCATCGAAGTTTTGCCGAGGGTCAGCTTTGCTGGCCCGCAGCGCAAAAGTTCGATCTGCACGTCTAGTCGCTGGCAGATTCAGCGAAACATGAGTAGAACTACTCTTCAAGTGATCTTTGAAAAGCGTTTAGCGCACGGTCCACTGCCGTCCCAACTTATCGTCACTCCGCCCAGCACGACGGGGCGATAGCAAACCCGAACGAGTTCGGATTCCGCGCTCGCACGTTCCGTACTCCATAAGGTTCCTCGCTACGAAGGCCCGAACATGCAGCACAGTGAACTCGGTGACTCCGGTGTCGAGGTGAGCGAAGTCGGGTTCGGCGCGTGGACCGTCGGCACCGACTGGTGGGGCGATCGCTCCGAGGAGGAGGCGATCGAGATGCTCCGGTACGCCGTCGATCAGGGCATCACCTACTTCGATACGGGCGACGTCTACGGCCACGGCCGCAGCGAGGAGCTGGTCGGAAAGGCGCTGGCCGACGTCCGCGACGACGTGACGATCGCGACCAAAGTCGGCTACGACTTCTACAACAATCCCCAGGCCGGACACGGCGAGATTCCCAAGCAGATGACTCCCGAGTACCTCCGGGATGCCGTCGAGCAGAGCCTCGACCGACTCGGACTGAACTCGATCGACGTCCTTCAGCTCCACAACGCCAACGTCGACGAGATCACGCCCGACGTGCTCGAACTGCTCGATGAACTCGAAGAGGAAGGGAAGATCGACGCCACAGGACTGGCGCTTGGCCCCTCGATCGGCTGGCTCGCCGAGGGTGACTTCGCCATCGAAAAGGAGTTCGACTCCGTCCAGTTGGTGTGGAACATGCTCGAACAGGAGGTCGGCACCCACTTCCTCGAAACCATCGCGGAGACGAACTCATCGACGAGTCTCATCCCGCGAGTCCCACACTCCTCCGGCATCCTCAACGAGCAGGTTACACCAGAAACTGAACTCGGCGAGGGCGATCACCGCGGCTTCCGTCCCGACGAGTGGTACGAAACCGGGTGGGAGAAACTCGAGAAACTGCGCTTCCTCGAACGCGCGGAGCCACGCTCCGCGAGCGAAGCGAGCGACGGAAGCGACCGCGAGCGGACGATGGGCCAGGCTTCGATCGCGTGGCTCCTCTCACACGACGCCGTTGCAACCGTCACGCCGACGTTCCGGACGACCGATGATATCGACGAATGGGCGGCGGCGAGTGACGTTCCGAAACTCTCGACCGAGGAACTGGATCGCGTCGCTGAACTCTACGAGAACGACTTCGGAATCGACCGCGACGACGGCATGGACTCCCTCCGTACGTCGGTCGACGGTGCTGACATCGAGTCGGCCGGACTGGACAAACTTGCGGCCGACTGACGTGCGATAGCGGTTGTGGCTGCGTACTGGTTTGACCGGCCAGCGCTTGGATTTTGCTGGGATTCCGGCTTGGTATCGATTCATTTATCATCACGCGTACATCCATGGGTGAGTATGACTATCGAGGAGGAGCCAATCCGATGAACGTGCTACGACTGGGAGAGCGTATCGGCGAGTTCACGAGCACGTACTTCGTCGTCTGGATCCTGCTCGGGTCGGCCGTTGCGCTGTACTCGCCGGCGACGGTCACGCCGCTCGGTGACCACATCGCCCTGTTCCTCGGCGTCATCATGCTCGGGATGGGGCTCACGCTGACGCCGGCGGACTTCCGGCGAATCCTCGATCGACCACGGGACGTTCTTATCGGTGCACTGACCCAGTGGGTCTGCATGCCGGTGTTCGCGTATCTGCTCGTTACGCTCCTTGATCTCCCGTGGGAACTCGGTATCGGACTGCTCCTGCTCGGGGCTGCACCGGGTGGGACGGCCTCGAACGTGATGACCTACCTCGGTCGGGGCGACGTTGCCCTCTCGGTGACGATCACGTCGGTGACGACGCTTGCCGCTCCGCTCGTCATGCCGGCGTGGATCGTGCTGCTCGCAGGCGAGGAAATTACAGTCACCTTCAGCGCGATGGCCGAAGAGATCCTGCTGATCGTCCTGATTCCAGTCGTCGCCGGGTTAGTCCTCCGAGTGCTTCTCGATCGGTATGCACCGACGGTAGCGAAGGCGGGGCTCTCTATCTTCCCGGCGATCAGCGTGCTGACGATCGTCCTCATCGTCGCGGCAATCGTCGGTCTCAACGTCGACGAAATCTACAGCGCGAGCGCCGTCGTCTTCCTCGCGGTCATCGTCCACAACGCGCTCGGCCTCGGAGCGGGCTACGGCGTCGGTCATCTGACCGGAATGAGCGAGGAGCGAGCGCGGACCTGCGCGTTCGAGGTCGGTCTGCAGAACAGTGGCCTAGCAGTCGCGCTGGCCGTGGCGTTTTTCGATCCCATTACTGCCCTCATTCCGGCGCTGTTCAGTGTCTGGCACAATGTCACCGGTCCGGCGCTGGCAACAGCATTCGCTCGTACTGATGGAACGCCAGTTCCGACAGCTGATGGGGCGTCGACAGCGGATTGATACTATGTCAATATACGCCCCAAAATAGCACGCACAACCAATTATAGAACTAATACCAGACCTCACCACAACCCCATGCGCGAATTTCCTTAGTCTCTCTTAATCTCCTTGGAGATACGCTTTTCACGCTGGTCGTTGCGAGACGCGGTAGCATGGCAGACCCCACGTACGTACAGAAGGCATGCGCCTACATTACTCGCGAATCCGGCGAGTTATTGGTGTTCGAGGGACCGGAACACGACGGCCTTCAGATCCCGAAGGGGACACTCGAACCGGGTGAAACCCCACGAGAAGCACTCTTCAGGGAAGTTATCGAGGAGAGCGGCCTCGGAACGCTCAACGCGACCCGACACCTCTCGACCGACGTCTGGACTCGACGACACTCCCCGCCGAAGTGGTACGTCCGCCACTTCTTCCACGCGACCGTCTACGAACCGCGCGATCGATGGACCCACACCGTCACCGACGGCGGCGACGAACACGGCGCCGAGTTCGAACTCTACTGGATTCACCCGTCGACCGCCCGCGAGTTCGCCCTCGACCTCGACGATTACGTGCAGTTGCTCCCGCTGCCCGACCGGGCCGGCGAACGCAACGCTGAACTCGCGGCCTCGGATTGACGCGCTTCGCTCGTTGCTACGGGCCATCTGCCAGCCACACACTACGTCGAAAGCGCCCGTTTGACTGCCGTCGCGACGGTCGTTGCCTTCTCCGCGAGTGCAGCCGAGACGAGGCCGTCGTCGACGGCAGCCTCGAGTTCAGCTTCGTCGACGATGTCGACGGTTCCGTCGGGAGTGCGGATTACGTCGACGTAGAGGTCGACGTACCGGACCGTTTCGGGGAAGAGTTCGACCGGCGTGCAGACGTTGACGTAGGTGCCTTTCGTCGAGCCGTCGGCTGCCGTGTAGGTCGTCGGATACCACCAGCGCCCTTCGCGGAACTTCGTGACGGCGGTGTCGCCCGCTTCCTTCGGCGTGCCGAGGGCGTCGTAGGTGCCGCCGCCGCTCATCGTGCGCTCGAGCGTGAGTTTTCCCTCGGGGTCCCAGTCGGTCACGTCGCCGTACCCGAGCGAGATGCGCCTCCCGTCGGGTTTGCCGTGGCCGATTTCGAGTCGGTCGTCCGAAACGGGACCGAACTGGCGAGCGACGGCGTCGAAGGGGAACGCGCCGTCCGCGTCCGCGTCCAGGTCAGCCGCGACCGAGCCACAGATCGCTTCCGCGAAGTCCACGGCTGAACTCGCCGCCCTGTCGGCGGCCTTGGTTCGGTGGTGGCCCGGCATCGTCGTTTCGACGGCGCGGCGGGCGTCGTCCAGGGCGAACCGGGATTGCCGGCCGAACCAGAGCCACGCGGTCGTTCGAGGGGCGGCGAGCAGTTCTGGTTCGCCGGGTTCGGCCGGTGCGTCGGCGAGTTCAGTTTCGAGTTCGCGGGCGCGTTCGACGAGGCGTTCGAGGCCGGCTTCCATCGCTTCGAGATCCGCGTCGGCGGCGGCGTGGTGCCAGCGGAGTCCCCAGTCGTCCGGAACGTCCGCGGAGAGCAGGTCGGTCATGCCGACGAGTTCGTCGGCGCGCTCGCCACGAAGTGCGGCTGAAACGCCGGTTCGATCCCGCGAGAGGGTTCCGAGGCCGCTACGAACGGCGAGGGTCGGGGTGACCCGCGGCTCGTCGTCGGCCCACGGCGGAGCGGGTTCCGTGACCTGCACCCGGTAGCGGTTTCCGGTGTCGACGTAGCCGTCGACGTCGTCGTAATTCAGGTAGCCGCGGCGACCGTCGCCGAGGTCGACGACGGCACCGCTGCCGCCAGCGGCGTCGATCACTTCGGCGTCGAAGACGGCTCCGCGGGGAATGGTCGCAGTCCACCGGAAGGTATCGATCCCGACTGTGAGCGTGTCAGCAACGGGTTCGACGGCATCGCCGTCGCCCGACACCGACAGCCCCTGTCTGTCTCGAGTCGTCTCGATCGCCACGTCCGCCGGTGCAGCGTCGAACGACTGTGTGAAGCGCTCGCGGATCGGCTCGGATGCCTGGACGACGCTGTACTCGTTCTCGGAGTCGTTCCCACCCGCGTCCTCGAGCAGATGCGTTACTGCCGTGGTGTAGATGCCGCGAACGCGAACCGCCGTCTCGGTCATCGAAAGCGAGCCCCTTCCGTCGCGTCGGTCACAATACGGGCAACCGCAGTCATGGACACAGTGGAAATCGGAGCTACGGCCATGACGATCACCGCAGCGTCTCGCGGTCTGCCGCGAACCGAACGCGGCCGTTGATCGTCGGCCCGAGCGTCAACTCGACGAACTCGCTCTCCGCATCGAGTACACGCCCATCCTCAACGTAGACGCCCCACGTATCGAACCGGAGCCAGCCGCGCATCTCGGCTGCGTGTGTCGTGATGTCGATGAACTCGACCGTATGTTCGGGATAGTCAGAGGCCGAGTGAGCCATGTCTATGTCGGAGTAGACGGTATCGTGCTCGTCGAAAAACGCTTCCAATGCCCCCGCGTCCTCCTCGACGAACTCGACGACGGCGTCGGACGCCGCCCGGAGGTCGTCGGTGTCGAGACCGACTGCCCGCAGTGCCTGCTGCGTTCGCTGGTCGAAGTGCATACCGGCCCGTTTGGACGGCAGGCCTTTGTGGATTCCGAGTCCGTCTCGTGTGACGGACTACTGAACGTTTGACTCAGTCGGCCAGTAGTGTCGATCGTCAGTCGTCGGCAAGAGCCGACTCTGGCGTGTCGGTGGTGTCCGATCGAGACTGACCGGCAGTGGCAGGGTCCGTCTGCTCGCGGCCGGCGGCGGCTGTCGTGTCGTCGTCATCGCGCTCACCGTCCGGATCCGGTGGGGCAGTGTAGTGGATGCCGCGACGTGCATTGTACATGTATCGGTCATGGCCGGTGGACCAGCATAAACATCGCCCTTATACGAACATGAGACTCAATATCATACTAGGATCTCTGACGGCGAACGCTTACCGGACCGGCCGTTGTATCCCCGTTCATGCAACGGAGGCGTGACCCAGTCGAACGAGCAGCCGACGAGTCGGAGGATCTGTACGATATCTCGACGTGGGAGCCACGGTCAGTCACCGACCGGCTCGCCTACTCGGTCTACAACGGGCTTAACTACGGCCTCCGCGCGATCGTCCTCATCGTCGCCACTGCGATCACGCTGTTCGTCCTCGTCCAACCGGCAGTTCTCGTCTCCGAAGACCCGTCGATAGCCGTCTTCTTCGGCCTCTCGATCATCCCCGCAGCCATCCTCGCGGCGTTCATCTGGTACTCGGATATCACGACCAACGAACCGCTCGGCGTCCTCGTCGCCACGTTCGTCCTCGCGGTCCTCTTTACCGCGTTCGCCGCTCTCGTGAACTCGACCGTCGGGCTTTGGGTCCGGGCGATTCCGGGAATCGGAACGATCCTCTTTTTCTACCTGATCGTCGGTCCGGTCGAAGAAACCGTCAAACTCCTCGCCGTCCGCGTCTTCGCCTACCGTCGGGACACCTTCGACGCCGTCATCGTCGGCGCGGTCTACGGCGCGGTCGCCGGCCTCGGCTTCGCAGCGATCGAAAACGCGACCTACATCGCCAGCACGGTCGCCGAAATTCAGGCCCAATCCCAGACCGGACTCGGCCCGACCGCCGCGGCGACCAGCATCGCGGCCCTCCGCGCACTCGTCGGTCCCGGCCACGTCATCTACTCCGCCATCGCCGGCTACTACCTCGGCCTCGCGAAATTCAATCCCAAATACGCCGGCCCACTCGTCGTCAAGGGCCTCCTTATCGCAGCGTTCATCCACGCCACCTACAACGTCACCGTCGGCATCGTTCCCGACCTCCTCGCCGCCGTCCTCCCCGTCGGCTTCGGCCTGGCGTTTCTCGGCTACGTCATCGCGTACAACCTCGGTGCCGGCTACTTCCTCTACCGGAAACTCTCCCGCTACCGCCGGCACTATCGGGACGTCAGGGACGACATGGAACCTGCGCCGCGGTCCGAACTGACCGAGTTCGAGCCACCACAGCGATAGTCCCGCCGCCCCTCGACGCAACAATCGTTCTTTTACACCGCGGCCCGATGGCTCGCGCATGAGCGAAGACACGGTCCGGACGGCATTCCCCGAACTCGATACTATCGAAGACGACGACCTGCGGGCCCGGGTCGTCGATGCCTGGACGACAGCTATCGCGGAAAACGAGATCGACGACCTCACCGCAATTCCCTGGCTGCCGCCGACACAGCGCGAACTGGGGCTGCACAACGAGTTCCTGGTCGACCACGTGCGAGACGAGACCGCCTGCGCCGTCGCGCTCACGGAGACCCTCCTGGAGCGGCGAGCACTTCCCCTCTCGCTGGATACGGTCATCGCAGGCGCACTCGTCCACGACGTGAGCAAACTCGCCGAGTTCAACGGCATGGACGAGACGGCCGTCTATAGCCTCCTCGGACATCCCTACTACGGCGTCCACGTCGTCACCCGGGCGGACTTGCCGATCGAACTCGCCCATATCGTCCTCTCGCACACGAGTCGAACCGCGGTCGAACCGGCGACGATCGAAGCCGAACTCGGCAGGCGGGCCGATGAGGTCGCGGCGGCCGCCATCCGCTCTCAGTCGACTGACGACCGCCGAACCGTCTAAGAGAACAGACCGGTCCCGACGCACCTCTCTCACCACCGCATCACCACACGCCAGCAACGTTACTCGAATCGCGACTCGAGCAACCGCTCGACGTACTTCGCGAGCACATCGACCTCCAGGTGTACCGGGTCGCCGACCGCCTTCTCCGACAGCGTCGTGAACTCGTAGGTCGTCGGAATGATCGCGACCGTCACTTGGGCACGCCCGTCCCCGTCGGTTTCTAGATCGGCAACGGTCAGACTGATTCCGTCGAGCGTGATCGACCCTTTCTCGACGACGTACTGACCGTACCCGTCGGGGAGTTCGAACTCGAAGAACCAGTCACCTCCCGATTCGTCATCGGTCGGTTCGTCCGAAGCACGTGGTGCTTCGCTTTCCGCTACGGATTCGATCCCCGAAATCGTCGCGACCGCATCGACGTGACCCTGCACGACGTGACCGTCGAATCGCCCGTCCGCCGGCATCGCTCGCTCTAAATTAACCGCGTCACCTTCCTCGAGTTCACCGAGATAGGATCGGGCGACGGTCTCGGCCGCGAGAAAGACCTCGAACCACGCGCCCGCTTCGTAGCGTTCGACCGTGAGACAGACGCCGCTGACGCTGATACTCTGTCCGTGTTCGAGGCCGGTAGCGACCTCGTCGGCGGCGATCCGAAGCCGGAGCCCGTCGGCAGTTTGCTCCCGTCCGACGATCGTCCCGGTCTCTTCGACGATTCCCGTGAACATACTCGAAGGTGCCAGTCGACCCCTAAATCCGTTCCGATACCGTCATCCATCCCACTTCTGTGATAGAGCGCAGTCGTCGACCTTTTGATGACACCCACCGTAGCCCGGCGCAATGGCCGGCATCCTCGATACGATCAAGCTCGCTGGCGTCCTCGTCCTGGCGATTCCCGCCGCACTCGCTGGACTTGAGTTCGCCCTCGTCCGCGGCGACCCAACTACGGGCGTGATCTTGCTCGGGTTGGCCGCCGGACTCGTCGTCGTCGAACGATGGATAACGATGCCGTCGGATATTCCCGAACTCGTTGCCAGCCGCGTCGTCGGATCGGTTGTCACGGATCCAGAGTCGGCAGACGATGAGAGCGAGACGGAGACGACTGATACTGCAAACGGGCGCTAGTTGGACGTTCCTGATTCTGGATCGATCGACCTGCCGAGTTCTTACGAGTTCGGTTCTCGAACGGCGTTCGGATCGAGTGATCGTGACGGTGCAGCGAGCCAGTTGGTGGGAGTGGATTCGCTGTGTTCGCTGTATTCGCTGTGTTCGTCGGCATCGCCAGCCACCTCAGATGCCTCACCGACCGCGAGTAGATCCGCGATCCGGAGCCAGGCTCCGTCCGCGACGTGAACCGCCGATTCGAGCCGGACGACGTGACCGGGTTCGATATCGTCGCCGACGGCTCGCGGGAACTCGGTCGGTTCGAGCCCGACACCCGAGACGCGGGTCGTGACCGCGTCGGCCTCCTCGAAGCCGAACGCGCGGACCTCGGCCTCGAGATCGGCCTCGACGGCACCGACCGTTTCGGTGGCCGCGGTCAGCATGGCCCGTGCCGAGCGAAACGACTGCGTGACGCCGACGTGTGCTCTGCGCTCGCGGCCCCCGTCGCTGTCGACGACGAACGTGCGGACGAGCCCACCGTGGTACCCGGACGGTCCGCGGGGTGCGGCCTCGATGACGATGAGGTCGTCGGGGGCAAACGCGGTTTCACCGTCCGTGGCAGTTGTGGACGTGTGATCCCGTTCGAGAGAGACGACCGTATTGCCGGCGGGGAACGCGCCCGCTGCGACGATGGCCTCGTCGACCGCCGTTCGAAGCCGCTCGGGGGTCAGTGGGCTGTCGTCGTTGACGAGTTCACCGTCGCGTACCGTCGCCGCCGCGAGCAGGGTTGCTGCTCGTCGGATGCCGGCGCTTGCGGCCGCCTGCGCGGCCGCAATTTCCTGCCGTTCGGATGGTGTTTTCTTCGCACGAGCGCGTTCGAGAACCGTCGTCGAGGCGAGCGCGAGCCCGGCGTTCTCGAGGTAGAGCGCGGCATCGTGTGGAATCGAGGGCGGCGTCAGCACCGTGGCCGAGCCGAGGCGCTCTGCCAGCGTCGTGGCGAGTTCAGAAGCGGGGTGGGGCGACGAGTCGTCGGTCGGTGCCCGAGTGCGGACGAGCCACCGGCCGGCCGATTCGGCGGCGGACCGGCTCTCCGCCGGCCGAACGAAGGCGACTGCAACGAGTGTCGATGGTGCCGGGGCGGACGGGGACTGGAGTCTCGGTCTCGATTGTGATTTCGAGTCCGAGATGAACTCGGGTCCGGCGTCAACGTCGACTCCGCTGTGCGCCACACAGTAGCGAATCGCCGGTTCGCGAAGCGGTCCGACGTGGACGAACGCCGCGGCCTCGCGGCGCTCAACGGCGTCGCTGAGGAGTGCACCGTCCCCGTCGTTCGGATCGAATTCGTCCGCGGTCACAGTGTGGACTTACGGCGCTTCGGCTTCGAGTTCGTCCTCGCTCGTCGCGTCTGCATCGGTCGGTTGCTGGGCCGTTTCGATCAACTCCTCGAGCGGCGTCTCGGTGAGCCGGTTGTGGAGCAACACGTCGATCGGCAGCGTCGGTGCGCCGTCGACCAGGTTTTCGAGTATGACGAGCCGTTCGCGGGCGCGGGACATGCCGACGTAGAAGACGCGACGTTCGTTGTCCGTCAGGACAGGGACGGGCGAGGTCGTCTTGGTGAACTCTTCGCAGCCGGGAACGTCCGTGGGGTCGTCGACGGTTGCGACCATCTGTTCGACGACCTTCTCGGTGAGGTCGGTGCCGACGATGACGTGGTCGGCCTCACGGCCCTTCGCGGAGTGGATCGTGCCGACGCGGACGCGGTCGGTATCCATGCCGGTGTACTCCCCGATACCGAAGTACGAGCGGATGCTCTTCTTCTGGAAGTTCGTCACCTTGCGCAGCATGTCGCCGGCCGAGGACGGGCCGGGCATGAACGGCGCGTGGTCCTCGATGACTTTGGCGGGGATCATGAGTTCCTGCAGATCGTCGATCCCCGTCTCTTCCTGGCGCTCGTCGATCGTATCGAACAGTTCGTCGCGCTCGTTGGTCCCGAAGGCGGACTCCTGGAGCATATCCGCAAGACGACGCGCCTGCAGGCCCGTTACGTCGTCGCCTGCGTCGATCGCCTCGACGGCGCGAACGTACTGGGTGAGTCGATCGGTCCACATCCGCTGATCCGTCAGCGAGGTAAACGGCACCCCTTCGGTGATGAACTCATCGATGAACTGGAACATCTGGTAGCGCGCCCGGAAGAGGATCATGATCGTCCCCGCGTCCGCGGCGAGCGTGCGCCGGACCATCCGGACCACGTCGAGCATCGAGGCGTTCCGCCGCGCTTCGACTGCGCCGCCTTCCTTGCGCGGCTTGAGGTCTTTGTCTTGTCGGTGGTCAATGTGGCGAATCTCCTGGTTGACCGCGTTGAGCACGTTCGACGGTAGCCGGTACGAGTTCGGCAAAATCACGTCGTCGTCGACCGATTCTTCGAGCAAGAGCGCGGGGTCTGCGCCCTGCCAGGAGTAGACGACCTGGTCGTCGTCGCCGGCGATCAGGACCTGCTCCATGTGGGACTTCCACTCGTCGTACACGTCGTACTGGAGCGTGGTGATGTCCTGGAACTCGTCGATCACGAGGTAGTCGACGCTCGGGAGCAGCGATCGCTGCCGGACCCGCTCCAGCATGTCTGCAAAGCCGATCTTGCCCTGCTCGCCCTTATAAGAGCGCCAGGCGCGAATCGCCTCCGGAACGTCGATTCGATCGTCGTCGCTCGGCCAGGTCGGCGTGTACTTGTTGCCTTCCTGTGCGTTCGGGTCGATCTCCGGCGGCAGTCGGACCTCCTCGTCGTCCCACTGGAACGGCACGTCGTACCAGTCGGAGACGTCCCGTCGCGTTCGCTGGAGCCACTGACTCGTCGCGATAACCTTGTTTCCGATCGTCGTCGACCGGGCGGTCCGGCGACCGGCACCGCTGTACTCGTCCTCGAACTCGAGACCGAAGTCCTCGCAGAACTCCTCTTTGTCCGACTCGCCGATAACGTCGCTTCGAGAAAGATCGAGAAGATCGTAGGCCTTGGCGTGCATCGTACAGACGTTGCCCTGCAGTGCACGCGGACTCTCGCCGAGTCGGTCGGCCAATCGTTCGCGAACCTCCTGTGCTGCTGCTCGCGTATAGGAAACGACGAGGATGTCCCGAAACGTCACACCGTCCTGCTCTAGAATCTCTTCAACGTGGTCGAGAAGCGCTGTCGTCTTTCCGCTCCCCGGACCACCGAACAACCGGGTCACCTTCGTCTCCGTGGTAGCCATTATCCCTGTTCAGGGGCGCGACACCCATAAGTGACGTGGGTTTTCCCCGAGCGCTAGATGGGCTGTACACGCTTCTCACGGCCGGACTCCGGACGACAATTGCCAGCACGCAGACGGACTGCTATTAGTCAGTGCCGGCGCACCCCGACCCGTCCAGCGGTTGCGCCGGGAAATCGGTACAGCAGCCCGTCTCACAGTCGATACTGACAGCACAAATTGCAATTGCAGATGGTGCTCTAGTGCTGTGCCAGTAGCGGTGGCAGCGACTGTATTACGGTCGGTAGCGGTACAGCCGCCGCCTCGAAGCCGCTCCCGGAGACGCCCATAGCGCGTCAGCACCGGTACCGACAGCCACAACTCACGTGGTTCGTGATGAGCGGGCGGTTCGAACGTCCGCTCCGTCGCGAATCTTGTCCTCACACTCCGGACAGACGCGGGGCTCATCGACGTTACGGGGCGTAAAAACGCGGGCGTACGCATCCGTCACGAACGACCCACAGTTCTGGCATTCCGGCATAGGTCCTCTTCGGTGACCTATTGGTGAGCTATCCATTATAATTGTATCGTCACCGGCTGGCGGAAATTACCGGCGTCGGCCGCCGTCAGCCAGCCCTATACCGATGGCTCCCATCCACAGACTGTACACGAACTCGCAGAAAGGTCGTGGAGTCCGCTACACTCGGGACACTGTTTCTTATTATACTCGCGTTCCCAGCCGACTTCATCGACAGCGTGCCCGCGGTCAGTAAGGAACTGGTCGAAAACGTCACCGGCATCATCGGGTGCGGATGCCATGGGTGTGTGAAAGACAGGCACAGTCTTAAATTGTGGGGTCGCTGAAGACGCTGCCGATATCTTGGGACTATAACTCACACGTACATACACACCCCTGCTCGAACCACTTCCGGAGATGCACTGACGGACACTACGAGAACGAGACAGCGACAGCGTACTCACTCCGTCCGACCCGCGAACTTTTCCACCTCTCGCCCGAACACTCGACTATGAGCGACCTGCGTCTGGATGCCACCCAACTCGATCGCTACTCGCGACACGTGATCATGGACGAAATCGGTCCCGAGGGCCAACAGCGCCTGCTCGAAGGCAGTATCCTCGTCGTCGGCGCAGGCGGTCTCGGTGCCCCGGCGATCCAGTACCTCGCAGCCGCAGGCGTCGGCCGCCTCGGCATCGTCGACGACGACATCGTCGAACGATCGAACCTCCAGCGCCAGATCGTCCACCGCGACGAGGATGTCGGCCGCCCGAAAGTCGACAGCGCCGCCGACTACGTCGCCGCACTCAACCCTGACATCGACATCGAAACCCACGAAACGCGTCTGACCGCGGCAAACGTGACTGAACTCGTCGCCGACTACGATCTCGTCCTCGATGCGAGCGACAACTTCGCGACGCGCTATCTGCTTAACGACCACTGCGTACTCACCGAAACGCCGCTCTGTCACGGTGCGATCTACCGATTCGAGGGACAAGTGACGACGTTTACGAACGAACGCAGCGGCGACGACGACCCACCGTGTTACCGGTGTATCTTCCCCGAGGCACCCGAACCCGGAACCGTTCCCGACTGTGCGACCACCGGCGTCCTCGGGGTGCTCCCCGGAACCGTCGGTTGCATCCAGGCGACCGAAGCCGTCAAGTACCTGCTCGGGAAGGGAGACCTCCTCGAAGGCCGTCTCCTCCTCTACGATGCGATGGACATGACCTTCGAGACGGTGGACGTGCTATCGAATCCATCCTGTCCCGTCTGCGGCGACGATCCCGAGATCGAATCCGTCGAAGACGTCTCCTACGACGGAACCTGTACGATCTCGGCCGACTGATAGCTAACTCGTCGAACTTGCGGACGCCGTTGTAATTTCTCGACTGGCTCACTCGACTCATGCGGTCACAGCATCGCGCACCTCTCCGACACCGACGAGGGCGATGCAGGAGACGAACGCGGTCGTCCCGAGTTTGCCGCCCGCACCGGCGACCGCCGGCATCACCGCGAGATAGACGAGTCCACACAGTCCGCCGGCAACCCCGACGTGACCCGCCGTCGCCAGCCGCTCCGTACTCGACATGCCGACGAAAGAGGCACAGAACGCGACGGTCGCAAGCGTCGTCCCGAGTTCAGCGAGCGCGAGCGGGAACGCGATTCCGGCGACGGTGCCCACGAGCGCGGAGCCGACGACTGTTCCCAGTTCGAGGTGGAGACTCAGGACGACGGTCGCGACGGCGGCGACGGCCGCGACCGGAACGACGATCGGAACAAGATCCCACGCGGGCGAGCTCGTCGCGCCGTATTCGAGACCCAGACACGCGACCGTTGTGATGCAGCCGAAGAGGGCGATCGTGCCGAGTTTGCCGCCGAAGCCCCCGAAGGACTCCGCCGTCGCCACGAACGCGAGGCCGGCAAGCAGGCCGGCGACCGCGACGAATTCGGGGCCGGGAAACACCGCCGGCGAGGCCATGCCGACGAACGAACCGCAGTAGAGCGGGACCGCGACCCGCGGGAGGGCGAGGCCGGCGGCCAGTCCGACCAGCGCGGACGCAAGTACCGGCCCGAGTTCAGCGCCGACGCTCGCACCGTAGGTGACGAGGGCACCGACGGTGACTGCGATCACGTCGTTGCCGTCCGTTCGGTCGAAACCGGCGGTATCGAGAGCGAGCTCATCGACGACGCGATCGCGTTCCGCGGCGGCCGCGACGGTCCCGGTGAGGGTGAGCGCGATCCCCGTCTGTACGCTGAGGCTTTCCGCGGAGAGACTAGGAAGACCGGCGACGGCGCTGGCGAGCAACGTGGCGGGCGTCAGGAGAAGCGCGACGTAGCCTGCGAACTGGATCGGACGATATATAGACGCGAATTCGGGTGCGGGCACGGACTCTGACACACGCCCCACTCCCCGGAGGGCGACCGAGTACGTTACGATCTGTGACGCTCAACCGAGCAATTACTAGCTGCGTAACAACCCCCCGTCGACCGGCACGGCAGCCCCGGTAACGAAACCCGCGCGCGAACTCGCGAGGAACGCAACCACGTCGCCGAGTTCAGTTGGCTCGCCGAGTCGCTCCATCGGTACGTCGCGGTCGAGTGCAGTGGTGTCTACCTCGGTATCGGTGTCGGTATCGGTATCAGTGCCGGCGTCGGCCTCGACCTCACCCTCGGCAGTATCCCTACCGCTGACAGCAGCACCAGGGACACCGTCACGAGACGTTTCGAACCGCCCCGGCAGAACCGCGTTCGCGCGGATCGCCGGCGCGAATTCGCGGGCGAGCGTCTTCACGAGACCGATGACGGCCCGTCGGACCGAGTTCGACAGTACCAGTCCATCGCCAACCTCACGAACGGTGTGTGCGGTGAGACAGGTGATCGAACTGTTCGTCCCATCGAGCAGGTGCGAATGCGCCGCCTCGACCGTCCAGACGACGCTCATCACGAGTAGGTCGTAGGCCCGGTACCAGTCCTGTTCGTCCGTTTCGAGAAACGTTGTCCGCGGCGGCCAGCCGGCATCGGTGACGAGGTGGTCCAGCGAGCCGAACTCGTCGGCGGTCCGACTCACGAGTCGCGAGATCGCGTCGGGGTCCGTGAGGTCGGCGTCGAGTGCGAGAACGTCGCCGGCTCCCGTGACGTCGAGTTCATCGCGTGCCTCCGCGAGGCGATCCGCGTCTGGGCCGCAGATAGTGACGTTCGCGCCCTCCCCAGCCAGTGACCTGGCGCTCGCGAAGCCGAGACTGCTGGCGGTAGTGACCAGTGCCGTGTCATCGGCCAAATCGAGGTCCATAGCCAAGCGACGACGCGGAGAACCAAATTGATCGGGGGCTGCCGGCGTCGAATCTCATGTTCCCGTTCTCACCGTTTGGCCTCATCCCCGGCCGTTCGGCACCGCTCGTCGCGGTACTTACTCGCCGTCCTGGTGGCGAACGCGAACCATCCCCTCCGAGGTCACACCGATGATCAGCGGCGTCGAAATCTGTCGGCCGGTGACTGCCGGCCCCGCTGCGTCACTGACGACCTTCATCAGATCCGGTGCGGTGTGATCGACTTTGACACCGGCGTCGTCGCAGGCGTCGTAGACTCGGTTCGGGACATCGTACAGGTCGGTACCGGCCGGAACGCGAACGCGTACCGGCGCACGAAGTGCCTCCGCAAAAGCAACCGTCTCGCGGGCTTTTTCGACGTTCTCGCGGGCGCTCGCCTCGATCGAAGAGACGTTCGCCCGCGAGGTCCCGAGTGCGGCCGCAATATCGGCCTGGGAAGTCCCCCGCTCGCGCAACGCGAGCACCTGGGCCTGCCGATCGGTCAGCACGCTCGTCTCGGCCTCGAAAC
Organism: Natrialba taiwanensis DSM 12281; assembly: GCF_000337595.1. GTDB lineage: Archaea > Halobacteriota > Halobacteria > Halobacteriales > Natrialbaceae > Natrialba > Natrialba taiwanensis. The sequence continues at coordinate 24,575 of NZ_AOIL01000018.1, forward strand.
CGATCTCCGCGAGCAACTCGTCGACTTCGTCGATCATGGATATCGTGACCGCCTCCGTGTACCGGCACCACTACCGACGGGACGGCTCCGCTCGTCCTGAACTCGCGTGCTCATATGGCGTATTCGAACTAAACGGAGGCGGGATCAAAGCTCTCCCGGTCGCTCCCTCAAACTGACGCTCTGGGGAACGAACCGGTCGCCAACGGATCGCAGAATCGAGTTCACTGACCGCATGACTGTCCGATTGTGGGCTGGGCGTGGGTGGCCCGGATAGCTGGTGACGATGATGGCGGGGCGGTGGCCGCAATCGGTGTCCGTGTTCCGTGTCCGGTGACCGACGGTCGACTGTCCACTCGAAACGTGTGGTCCCGGACTCAGCAGCCGATCAGGAGCCCCAGAAGTTCTCGCGGCTGCCGAGGCGTTCACGGGTCTGGCTGCTGTCGGTGTCAGTGTCGGTCTCGGTCTCAGTCTCAGTCTCAGTACTACCGTCGCTATCCTCGTCCGCTGTGTCGTCCGAATCCGTGTCTGCAGCCGTCTCGTCAGTGTCGGGTTCGTCCCCATTCGACTCGTCGAGTTCACCGTTCATCGGGAGCAGTTCTAACTCCTCTGCACGCGCGTGGTTGCTGTGTACCCGCGTAATCTCCACGCGAGCGCGTGCTTCCGGGAGCACACCGTCGACCATGACGATGAACCCGTCCTCGGTTCGCCCGACGCCGGCACCGCTTTCGTGCATGTCGACGACGTCGATGACGACTTCCTCGCCGGCTTTGACCGGCTGTGTCTTCAGGTCCTCGATCGGCTGGCTGTAGTGGTTACACCACTCTTTACCGCCGCGGTCGCCGTAGTGTTGACAGCCCATTCCCGAGATCCGTTCGGAGAAACTCGGACAGTCGTCGGCCAGTGGACAGTCTGCCATACGGTGTACTACCGGTGGCGGCGTTAAACCGTTTCCGTCTTGTGTGCGCGTGGTGGCCGTCGAGCCGCCGATCTTCGTCGCTCGTGTGTCCGCTGGCCGATGCCGGTCGCTCGGATTCGCCTCTCGGCCACGAACGCGGACGGGACAGACCAGAATCGATGTGTCAAGTGAACGCCGACTCCAATACTGTGCGTTTCGAAAACGTTTACGGGGGGTGACGTGCGAGTGATAAACGATGAAGATCCTCGTTACGGTCAAGGAAGTTGCGACCGTCGAAGACGAGTTCGAAATCGAGGGAACGGAGATTGCAGACCAGTACCTCGGTGCCGATCTCAACGAGTGGGACGATTACGCCGTCGAAGAGGCCGTCCAGCTCCAGGAAGCTGGCGTCGCCGACGAAGTCGTGACGGTAACCATCGGCCCCGAAGACTGCGAACAGACCATCCGCCAAGCACTCGCCAAGGGCGCGGATCGCGCGGTTCGCGTCTGGGACGATTCCCTCGACGGTGTCGACTTGCTCGATGTCGACGCCAAGACCGAAATTCTGCGCGCCGTCGTCGAAGAAGAGGACCCCGATCTCGTGCTAACCGGCGTCCAGGCCGGCGACGACAGCTTCGGCGCGACGGGCGTCTCCCTCGCCGCGGACATCGGCTACGAGTGGGGCGCTGTCGTCAACCACCTCGAACACGAGTTCGACGGCGACGTCGCCTCGGTCCGACGTGAACTCGAGGGCGGTGTCGAGGAACTCACGGAAATCGAACTGCCCGCCGTCTTGACGATCCAGACGGGGATCAACGAACCGCGCTACGCGAGTCTGCGCGGTATTCGCCAGGCTCAGCGCAAGGAACTCGACGTGCAGACGCTCGCCGATCTCGGCGTCGACGAGAGCGCCGTCGAGTCCGCCCTCGAACTCACCGACATGTACGAACCCGAGAGCGAGAGCGATGTCACGGTCTGGGAGGGCAGCGCCGACGAGACCGCCGCGGAGTTAGGTGAACTGCTCCGCGACAAGGGGGTGGCCCCATGACCGATATCCTCGCAGTCACTGACCACCGCCGCGGCGAACTGCGCGACTCCAGCTACGAACTCATCACCGCGGGTCGCCAACTCGCCGACGAGACCGGCGGCGACCTCCATCTGGCCGTCATCAGCGGCACCGTCGACGAGTTCGCCGAGAAGGTAAACCGCGAGGGCGTCGACGCAATCCACACCGTTTCCCACGGCGAGGAGTTCAACCACGACGTCTACACGCAGGCGATCACGCAGCTCTACGACGAACTCGCCCCGCAGTACGTTCTCACGCCCAACAGCGTCAACGGCCTCGACTACGCGCCCGCCGTTGCAAACCGACTCGGACTGCCGGTCGTCACCGACACGGTCGACCTCGCGACCAGCGGCGAGACGCTGACCGCGACCCGCGAGATGTACGGGGGCAAGGTCGAGACGACGAACGAACTCGACGGCGAGGCCGTCGTCACGATCCGCGAGGCAGAGTGGCCCGCTGCGGAAGGAACCGGCGATGCGTCCGTCGAAGCGTTCGACGCCGATATCGACGAGGACGCGGTCGGCTCCACCGTCAACGGCTTCGAGGAAGTCGGCGGCGGCGACGTCGACATCAGCGAGGCGGACGTGCTCGTCTCTGTCGGCCGTGGGATCGAGGAAGAGGAGAACCTCGACATCATCCGCGATCTCGCGGATGCACTCGACGCGACGGTCTCCTCGTCGCGCCCGATCGTCGACAACGGCTGGCTGCCGAAGAACCGGCAGGTCGGCCAGTCCGGAAAGGTCGTCACGCCCGACGTCTACATCGCTATCGGGATCTCCGGTGCGGTCCAGCACGTCGCTGGCATGAAAGGCTCGGATACGATCGTCGCAATCAACACGGACCCCAACGCGCCGATCATGGACATCGCCGACTACGCAATCCACAACGACCTCTTCGACGTCGTCCCGGCACTGACTGAGGAATTCCAGTAACGAACTCTCCTCACTGCGGCTTTGTGGCGGTTACGTGATTGTACGGGCACGGACGCAGTGTCGAGCGAGTGCAATCAGTGTGGACGCTGATTCGCGCTCCCCACTAGTAGTCATAAACGAGGATTATAGAGGGGGATTTCTGCAGGGGACTGTCTATAGAATATCAGTTCCGTACCGCTGGTTCCGGCTCTCGGACAATCACGTGTGTAGCTAACACTGGACAATGATTAATCATTTGAAGAGAGTGTCAGATATATTTATACAGTTTTTGGTGACTGTACAGCACAATTATAAACCAGTAATCTGATAGCACGGATATGACGTTCCGACCGAATCGCCGGGAACTCTTGGTGGGGGCCGGTACCGCATCACTTGGCGGGCTTGCCGGATGCCTTTCTGACGTTCCCGTGCTTGGCACGGATGAACAAGCCGACGACAGTGTCGGTGGTACAGACAGAACACTCAAACTCGGGATACTGAGTCCACTCAGCGGCGGTCTCGAGGGGATCGGTACAGCGACTCGAGATGCTGCGTTGTTACCGATCGAACGATTCGAGGACGAAACAGACCTGTCGATAGACTATCAGGTCGGCGACACGGAGACCTCGCCCAGCGCGGGCGTCCAGAGTGCGAACGACCTCGTCAATGCGGGATACCCGATGGTCAACGGGCCACTGGCCTCCGACGTGACGCTGCAGGCGACCCAGCAGGTGCTGATTCCGTACCGGGTCGTCAACTGCTCGGCCGGCGCGACCTCGCCGACGATCACCTCGGTGAACGACGCCGGACTGAGCTTTCGCACCGCGCTGTCGGACTCGTTGCAGGCCGTCGCGCTCGCCGAACAGGCCGTCGCGGACTTCGGTGCCGAGAGCGCGGCGTCCCTGTACGTCGACAACGACTACGGCTGGCAGCTTACACAGTCGTTCTCGCAGGCGTTTGAATCCGAACGGGACGGCACGGTCACTGCTAAAGTGGCCGTTACGGAGGGTGCAGACTCCTACGACGATGCGCTCGATACTGCATTGGCGGACGATCCCGACCTCCTGGTCGTCATCGGCTACCCCGATACCGGGGCGCAGCTGTTCGACGACCTGGCCGACCGCGGTGCGCGCGATGATGTCGATGTCCTCGTTACCGAAGGAATGCAGGAGAGCACGCTCCACGAACGCACCGAGCACTCGCTCGACGGAATCCGCGGGACGGCACCGCTCGCAAGCGGGCCGGGCTACGACGAGTTCAGCGAGCAGTACGTCGACGCCTACGACGAGGAACCGGGGCTTTTTACGGCCCACTCCTACGACGCGTCGGCGGTCCTGTTGCTCGCGAACGCCTACGCCGGGCAAAACGACGGGACGGCAATCAGAAACGCGATGCGATCCGTGACGTATACGCCGGGGGAGACGATCACGCCGGCGTCGCTCGCCGAGGGACTCGAACGCGCAGCGCAGGGTGAGAACGTCGCCTACGAGGGCGCCTCGAGTTCAGTCACGTTTGATGAGAACGGTGACGTGATGGGGGCGAACTTCTCGTACTGGGAGTTCGACGAACAGGCAGATGGCGGTATTACAGAACTCGAGCAGGTGAGCGCCTGATGTCGGCGCTTTCGAAACTGGTGCCGTCGTTCATCAGACGGCGATACCTGTTCAAGTTCGTGATCTCGATCCTGGCGGTTGTGCTCGTGATCGGTGCCATCGGTGCGGTGAGCTACGCCCAGATCGACCAGACGGTACGGGACGATTCGAGCGACCAGCTCCAGTCGACCGCCGAGTTACAGGCTGAAGCGATCGGCGACTGGGTCGCAAACATGAACGTTCAGACGCGGACTGCGTCCGCAACGCCGGCCGTCCAGGACGGCGACGTGCAGGCGATCCAGGGCGCGATCGTCGAAGAACAGGCGCGGATGGGCGTCGACGTGCGGGCGATCCACTACGTCGATACCAGCGAGGGTGAAGTCCTCACGAGTACGGACGCCCAACTTCGCGGCACCGAACTCGACGCCGTCGAGGACCCGTGGTCCGAGACCGACTTCGAAGACGAACTCACGCTCGACGAGGACGTCTGGAACTCGGAGCAGGCCTACGAATCCGCGGCCCTGAACGATCAGGTGATGGCCTTCGCGAGTCCGGTCCCCGAGCGGGACGACCACGTGATGGTCGTTATCGGAACGCTCGAGTACCGCGTCGACCAGCTTCAGCAGGACGGGGCAGCCGGATCGACGGCGATCGTCGACCAGCGCGGTGATGCCGTGCTCCAGACCGGTTCGGGCGAGTTCACGAATCAGACCGACGAGGACGCGATTGAAGACGCTCTCGGCGGTCGGTCGAGCCAGATCGAAGACGAGGACGTCGTTCAGGCGTACGTCCCCGTCGGGGACACCGAGTGGGTCGCGGTCACGACCGTTCCGACGGAGCAGGCCTACGGCGTCGCGAGCGACGTCGGCACGAACGTCATCGTGATGGTCCTCGTGAGTCTGGTCGCGCTCGGACTCGTCGGCGTCGTGCTCGGACGACAGACCGTCGTCCCGCTCACCGAACTTCGTGACCGGGCGGCGGCGATGGAAGGCGGCGATCTCGAGGTCGACCTCGAAACGTCCCGTATCGACGAGATTGGGCGTCTCTACGACGGCTTCGACAGCATGCGCACGTCGCTGCGAGACCAGATTCAGGAGGCCGAATCCGCCCGCGCGGATGCCGAGAAAGCACGCGCCGAGACCGAGGCGATGAATCACCACCTCGAATCGAAGGCCGACGAGTACCGCGACGTGATGGAACTGTGTGCCGAAGGCGATCTCACGCAGCGACTCGATCCCGAAAGCGATAACGAAGCGATGACCGACATCGCCGTCGCGTTCAACGAAATGGTCGACGAACTCGAGGAGACGACGGCACACGTCAAGTCTTTCGCAGACGAGGTGGCCGCAGCGAGCGAGGAAGTCACAGCGAGCGCCGAGGAGGTTCGCTCCGCGTCCGGGCAGGTCAGTCACTCCATTCAGGAGATTTCCGACGGCGCGGACCGACAGAACAAGAACCTGCAGGCAGTCTCCGACGAGATGAGTGGCCTCTCGGCGACCACCGAACAGATCGCCGCCTCATCGAACCAGGTCGCCGACATCGCCGAACAGACGGCCGAAACCGGCCGATACGGTCGCGAAGCGGCCCGTGAGGCGATCGAAGGCATGCACGAAATCGAAGCCGAATCGACCGAGACCGTCGAGGCCATCGAGGACCTCACCGCCGAGATGGAACAGATCGACGAACTGATCGAGTTCATCACGGAGGTCGCCCGCGAGACGAACATGCTCGCGTTGAACGCGAACATCGAAGCGTCCCGGAGCGGCAGCGGCGACAAGAAAGGCGAAGGGTTCGCCGTCGTCGCCGCCGAGGTCAAGGAACTGGCCGCCGACACGAAGGAGACGGCCGAGGACATCGAGACGCGTCTCGAACGGATCAACGACCGCACTGAACGGACGGCGACGGAGGTCGAGAAGACGGCGGACAAGATCTCCTCGCACGTCGACGCGGTCGAGAACGCCGCGGAGGCGCTTGACGAGATCGCCGACTACGCACAGGAGACCAACGACGGCGTCCAGGAGATCTCCGCAACGACCGAACAGCAAGCCGCCTCGACCCAGGAGGTCGTCGCCATGGTTTCGACGGCGACGGACATCTCCGAATCGACGGCGACCGAATCCCAGCGCGTCGCCGCCGCTGCTGAGGAACAGACCTCCGCCCTCTCGGAGGTCACGAAAAGCGCCGGCTCGCTCGCCAACCAGGCCTCGCACCTGAACGAGATGCTCGACCGCTTCGACACCGATTCCGCGGTCGAGTCGGCGGGCGTCTCGCCCAGCGAACTCGTCGACGGCGACTACGAGCCAACGCTCGAGTTCGACGAGACCGATCTCGAAACCGACGCCGGTACCGACGACGCGTCGGCTGAACTCGCGACGACCGATGCGACCGGTGACTCGGGCACGATACTGGACGAATCGACAAGCGACGACACGGCCGATACCGAGGCGGCAAGTGGGGAGAAACCTGACTCAGAATTCGACTCAGAAGCTGACTCCGAAACTGAGTCCGCGTCTGAACCCGATTCCGACTCGAACGACATCGAAACCGAATCCAGCGACGATACCGATGCCGATGCCGATGCCGATGCCGAGACGGATACGGACGGCGAGACGACCGAAACGGACGACGAACCGGTCGATCCGTTCACCTACGACGAAGTCGACGACGGGAGCAACTGACGGCTCGAGTCGCGTGAACGGGGCGAACTGAGACACGCACTCACGAACCCTCGACCGAACCGTCACGTACTTTTTCCCACCTTCCCAAACGCTGGCAATGGAACTTCTGGAGCGCAGACGGGCGCTAATCGAGGAACGTCTCCGCGACGTGGTCGAGGGTATCGACCCCGAGGCGCTCTCCGAGGAAGTGCGCCACGTCACGCTCTCCGGAGGCAAACGCGTCCGGCCGATGGTCACCATTCTCGCCTGTGAGACCGTCGGCGGCACCGCCGAGGACGCAGTCGAGTTCGGCGTCGGCATCGAACTCGTCCACACCGCCTCCCTCGTCGTCGACGACATCATCGATCGCTCGGAACTGCGCCGCGGCACCGAAAGCGCCTGGGCCGCCTTCGGCCACGGCCCCGCGATCATCACCAGCGACGGCCTCCTCGGTGAGGCTTTCGACCTCTTCGCCGCCGATCCCGACGCGATGCGCGCCGTCACCGATGCTATGGTCGAACTCGGCGTCGGCGAAGCGACCGAACTCTCCGCCCAGCCCGCCTCCGAAGCGGAGTACATGACGCTCGCGAGACGAAAGACCGGCGCGCTCTTCCGAGCCGCGGCTGAACTCGGGGCGATCGCCGCCGATTCGGAGCCGGAGACGGTCGAGGCGCTCGGCGAGTATGCCGAACGAGTCGGCGTCGCCTTCCAGATCAGAGACGACGTGCTGGACGCGGTTGCCGATGCCGAGGAGTTAGGAAAGCCGACCGGCCACGATGCCGCCATGGAGCGCCCGTCGGTCATCCAGGTAACCGACCTCTCGCCCGAGGAGGCAAATGCCCGTGCGCAATCTGAAGCCGATCGAGCGTTAGCCGCCCTGGATCGAGTCGATGCCGCCGATCCAGAGGCCAGCGCGTATCTGCAACAGTTGGCAGAGTTCGTCGTCGAACGGGAGCGATAGCGGTCGATATGAACGCGAGTGGGGATGGAGGTGGGAGAGGATGGGATGCAACCGCAACGTGCACCCGGTGTGACGACGGTGGATTATCGATGGGTATCGAGAATCGTCGAGGATTAGGGAGGGTTGTCCGTCGCATGTCGCTCCTCCGATTCCGCCTCAGCTTCCGACTCCGTATTCGTCGCCGATCTTGCGTTCAGGTGTGCGTTTGCGTTTGAACTCGGCTCTGGCCCCGGACCCGGGCCCGGCCCAAGATCCGAGTCCGACGGGGAACCCGCACCAGTTTCGGTTCCTCTCTCCGAGCCCGCGTTCGAGTCGGCAAATTTCGACTCGGCGACTGCAAAGAGCAGGGTGCTTCCGATACCGAGGAGCGTGCCGGCTGTCAGCGCCGTTGCGAGATACGTGATCGTGACGGTGCCGAGGAAAAAGGCGCTCACGGCGTGGAGGACGATCGCAATCGAGAGCACGTAGAACGGTGCGTTGAGGTAGCGCCATTCGAAGGTCCCCGCGATGTACTCGTCGGTGATTTGGCCGAGACTCGTCGTAATCCCGGCCGCCGCGAGCCACTGAATCGACCCGTAGACGAGCGCGGCGACCATGACTGGCGCGCTCACGCGGCCAGTAGTCTCACGCTGCACTCGTTCCAAGGTGTTCAGTCCGTTCATCCCACCGAGGGTGAACAGCGCGGCGGCGACGACATACGCGAGCAGTGTCGTCCGACCGGCATACAACGAGCGGCGAGCGCGTTCGACCGCCGCGTCGAGTCGCTCGCCGAGACCCAACCCGCGCGAGATGAGATAGAGACCGAGGAGTGCCGAAGTCGTTCCAAGCACCAAGCCGGGCATCTCGAGCGCGCTCCCGAGCAGTGCGAGCGGGTAGATGAGCAGCAGGATTCCGAGCGGGATCAACACGGTTCCCCGCGTTTCGGGGTCGTCGAGAACCTGCTTGATGGTGTAGTACATCGACTCCAGATTCTGGGCTTGCCTGACCACGACCCGACGGACGCCGTCGATCGGAACTCGCGAGCGGATGATCGGGATCACGGATTCGTCCTGTGCACCGTCGGTGACGACGAGCGTGGTAACGTCTTCCGCCGTCGAGAGGCTCGCAAGCACGGTATCGACCTCGTCGCCGACCTCCCGGTTGGCCTTGACATCGCCCTCGTCGTTCCCGGTGACGACGGCGACCTCGACGCTCTCGTCGCGCTCGTCTAAGTCGTCGTAGATGTGCAACCCCTGGAAGATGACGTTGACATCCGAGTCCTCCGGATCTGCGGTCGCGAGCGCGACGGCTGCCTCTTCGACGGGCTCGCGGCCGATAACCGGCGTCGAAAAGCCCGTCTTGCGACCGAGGTCATCGTCGAGATCAACACACAGGACCAGCAGCATCGATGGGATGTTTGTCGGCGCGGTATATGCCTTTTCTGGGCTGACCGAGTGTACAGGGATGCCACAATGGCCCAAACAGGCCGCGGTCCGATCCGTGCAGTTTTTGAACGCGGCCCGACAACCCAGTATACTGAATGATATCGAAGGGCTGTGAGCAGTGCGCGAAGGGCGGCAAGATGGTGCTGTTCGTCTACGGTTACTGCGACCAGCGCGACTGCTTTTACTGCCCGCTCGGCGAGAACCGCAAGAACGTCACCGACGTCTACGCGAACGAGCGACTCGTCGAGTCGGATGAAGACGTTCTCGAACAAGCCCACCGAATGGACGCGCTCGGAACCTCGATTACGGGCGGCGAACCCCAGGAGGCTCTCGACCGCACCTGTCACTACCTTGAGTTGCTCACGGACGAGTTCGGTGAGGATCACCACACCCACCTCTATACGGGCATCCCCGGCGGCCGCGAGAACATGCGCCGCCTCTCCGAGGCCGGTCTCGACGAGATTCGCTTCCACCCGCCGTACGAACAGTGGGGCGACCTCCACGGCACCGAGTGGGAAGACATCCTCTATATCGCCCGTGAAGAAGGACTTACTCCGGCCTTCGAGATCCCCGGTATCCGCGCCGAAACGGAGTTCCTCGACTTTCTCGACGAGGGCGCTGCCGACTTTTGCAACGTCAACGAGTTCGAGATGTCCCAGGGGAACTACCGCCGGATGCAAGAGCAGGGCTTCGAACTTAAGGAGGGCCACATGAGCGCCGTCGACGGCTCCCGGGAGGACATTCTCGACGTAATGGGCGACCACGAGCGCGTCTACTTCTGTACCTCGGTGTTCAAGGACGCCGCCCAGCACCGCCGCCGACTCAAGCGCATGGCCCGAAACGTCCGCCGCGAGTTCGACGACGTGACCGACGACGGGACGCTAGTCTACGGCAAGACCTACGCCGAACCGGAGCGCTTCGCTGAACTCGGGGTGCCGGAGGAGTTCTATACCGTCAAATCGGCGCACGTGGAGGTCGCCTGGTGGCTGTTAGAGGAGATGATCGAGGAGGGCGATCTGGAAGAGGGTGAAATCGTCGAGCAGTATCCGAGTTACGACGGACAGGTCGTCGAGCGAACGCCGCTGGCCTGACCGCGTCCGAGACGACAGCAAGACGACAACAAGGTGCGTACCCTTTTGTGCGCTGTGAGTGATGAAACATAAAACAGCAACCCAATCGAGCGGCGTCCGCTGTAACGCTGTGAGTATCTGCGACCAGGAACAGGAACAGGACCCAGCGAGTAAACGACCACGGGTCGGGTGACCCGTTGAACTCTCGCTGTTCGCTTTACTCTGTAGACCCAATAGACTGACCGTTCCACAGCGGCCAACACTGCAGAATCAGCCAGTTCGAGCCGGAACAAGCCCGTCAGCCGACAATCGAGCCAGTGTCGCTTATCCACGTCGTAATAATGGCCCGTCGGCGTGACCGAACGGTTACGATGCAGTTCAGGAAACTCGCTGTCGTCGCGGTTGCACTACTCGTGGTCCTCTCGGGGTGTAGTGCCTTCGGTGGATCACAGCCGGACGCGTCGAACGAGTCGACGGCAGATGATACTGATACAGGCCCAAATGCAGATGGAGACACAGGTGACAACGGAACCGAGAATACCAACGACACGACTCACTCGAACGGAACCGCGGATACAGGGTCCGAAACGGGCGACAATAGTGGTAATACAGCCGGCGATGGCAATGAAGCCACCGACGGCGAAGACGAAACGGCCACCGAGGACTGGTCGCCCCCTCAGGAACCGAACCGGCCACTGGAGGACAAAAGTGAGGATCGGATCGAGAGCGTCGAGTTCGTCGACACGGAACCCGCAGCAGACGGGGGGGGCTACTCGAACTTCAATCTCGAAGTCGTCGCCAATACCAGCATGGAGAACGTGGACCCGCCGGAACACGGCGACGTGATCGGCGAGCCGTACTTCTTCGTCAAAATCAACGAGGGACCGGGTGAGCGAAAACTCATCGAACGAACCGGTCAGGTCCAAATGGAGGACAACGGCACGTACCACATCGACGTACGACCGGCCGGAATCGAGGAGTTCGCCGATAGAGACCTGTCTCTCGAAGTCTTCTTGATGGACGAGGACAAGGACTGGGACGACATCTACGACGCCGTCGGCACGAGCATTCAGTTCAACCCGGAGACGGAAACCGAGGGCGAAACCGAAACCGAGACGACAACTAACTCGACGTCGAACGACAAGTAACCCGCCGTAACTGGAGATCAATTTCGTCCAGATCAGTCGATCTCGGTTGGGTCCACTTCCGGTAGCGTAATCAGGTTCTCGCGCCCGATCCGTAACTTCTCGATCTGATCGTCCTCATCCATCTGCGAGAGCAACTGCGAAACCTTGGCGTTCGACCACCCCGTCTCCGAAACGATCGCCGCCTGTTTCATCCGCCCACCGTTCCTGGTGAGCATCCGTTGTACCCGCTCTTCGTCGCTCAGCAACTCCGGATCAATATCCTCGTTTACCGGCTCGGTGAACTCGAACTGCGTCCCCTCGCCTTCCGACGGCACATCTGCAGCCGGCTCCCGTGGGGGCCCGGTGCTCTCAGTGCCACTCCGAACAGCATCTGAATCGGCTGCAACACCCGGTTCGCCATCAGGAGACTCATCTCGTTCAAACGAAAGTATCCCTTCGAGCGATGACCGAACCTCGTCCCACGTCTTTCCGTTCCGGGACGCCACCGCCCGGCCCAGGACAATGATCGCGATAATACCCACCAATGCAATGACCGCCAGTACCGGTCCATCGGTAATCAGACCCCAAATGCCGGTACTCGGCTGGGCACCGCGGAGGAAGACAATTTCGAGTTCGTTCTCACTGAACTCGTGGGGACCGTTCCAGGTGAGCTGCGTTGGCGTGTCGAGGCCGTAGTTGTCCGGTGATTCGATGACGAGCCGCTGGCCGCTAGAGAGCGTCGAGATTACATAGTCGTTCGAATCCGTCTGCAGCGCCTCGCCGAAGTAGATGCGATCGCCCTCGATCGTTGCAAAGTTCGTCCAGGTGAAGGTGTAGGAAATGATACCTATTTTAGCGCTCTCGTAGTCAGTACTGTCCGTATCGTCTGTCTCGATGGCATCCTCGTACGGTTTCACGTCGTACTCGTTCCAGCCTGCATCGGTGATCGACATGTCTTGGTTAGTCGAGTTACTGGCTTCGCTCGCCTGTTGACGGAACTCTTGGATCGGGAAGTCGGTGTCTGCATCTCGTTGACCATCGGTGACCGCCGCTGCATAATCGGTGAAGGCGTCGACTTCATCCTCATCATCCAGGATGACGCGGTGTTCTATGGCCCAGTGTGTGTCGCCGTCATCGGTGACGTTGATGCGTATGATTTGGTCGAGTTGGTCGCCATAGCTCGCGTATGCGTAACGTTTCTCCGTGTTTCCATAGCTATCGGCTAGCGTGGCGGCTTCGGCCGTAGATGCAGTAGGTGACTGCTCAACTGTTGCCTGTGGCTGCTCGATTCCAGCAGAAGGGGTGCCGGCGCGTGCTGACGGCGCCGCAGCCACCGAACCGAATGACGTGGTGGCAAGGAGGGCGATGAGGGCAAGTGTTCCGGCGGTGGACAACCGCATATCTATCAACTGGTGGTTTCCCGGGGGAAAAAACGCTTTCCATCGACAATTAAAGCGTTATCACGACTTGCAAACGGTATCTTCGTCCAACAGCAGTTCGTAGTTTGATGGTTGCATACTATAGAATTCTCACGTGAAACGTCTTCTTCTGTACTATCAGCCGTCTAAAGTCACATGAAAAGTAATCCATACGATATGTATCCCAATGACGAACCGACCGCTTCACACCGGCAACGAGGACGAAACGTCTCCGGTCACCCGACCGGTGATATTTTTGTATTGTGTTGGGAACCGGTGATTTCGCAAGTGCGACTCGTTTTTATATCATGAATTCATAAGCCCAGACAATGAACAACGCGGCTCCTGCCCTCCTCGCGTTGCTTCTCGTCTGTTCGCTGCCTGTGATGACAGTCGTCGCAGCATCACCCGAACAGGAAGCAAGTACTGGCGGTAGCGCGAACCAGCACTATCGTCTGCAAGAGGGGGCCCAAACAACGCCGATAGCGATCGAGAATACGACGAACCAACTTCCGCTATCGGGCGGTATACAAGGATCACACGCCGAAACGGGAGCAGACCTTGGTGCCTCACTCGCGAGTAGCAGTGTTCAAATGCAGGTCGATTACGAGCAGTATACTCTTGTCGATCAAGAGTTCGCCCAAGCAACGAATGACGAGCAAGTAGCGATGATCCAAGCGGCATACAACCGCACTCAGGAGCGAATCAACGCTCTTGACGAACGTGAACGCACCGCTGTCAGGGCCCATGCAGACGGCGATTTAAGCGATAGAGAATTAATCCAGGTTTATTTAGAGACCTATCATGAGGCAGTTGTGCTTTCTGACTTGCTCACAGACCTGAAGGTCCGGGCCGACCAGGTGTCAGATTACTCACTTCCCGCTCAACAGCCGCGTACTGACCAGAAGACCCTCGATTTCTACACATCGACGATACGGACGAACATCGCCGATGCATCACAATCAATTAGATCCGGTAATACGTATGAATACCGGATTCAGACGTCACAGAACGGCTATAGGCTTTCGACACTGAGCGGTGATTCGTATCTCATCGAGACGGCACGGTTCGACAACCGCGATACGACTGAACAGAATCAGTACCAGTCTCAAGATGAGGCACAAGAGCGCCTCAAGGAACTCTACCCCTGGACGCTCAGCCATCGAGGCTCTCACACGCAGGACAATAGCGTGGAGAATTTCTATTGGCTCTCTCTCGATCATCCACACGGTGAACTCAGTACGTATCTTGATGGCGGGACGGGTGATATTTACCAAGAGATACAAGTAGTCTCAGCCGACTCCTTACCGACAGTAGAATCCAAGACGAAGTCCTGGAACTCGAGTTTCGAGGTGACGCTGAACAAGACGCCAGCGAATGGTCCAGTCCAATTAACGGCCACCGATATAGATACGGGTGAGCCAATACAGGCAACAATTATGATTGACGGCGTCGAGATCGGTGAAACCGATGAGAACGGACAACTCGAATATCTGCCACCCGCCGAAACGTATGATCTCGCCATCAACGGTGAATCGAGTCGTGTGAGTACGGGGATCCCGTGGTAGTCGTGGCGAAACTCGGTTCGTGACAACGGAGCGTTGATCCGATACTTTATATCAGAAACCGAATCCAGTCTGGCACGTGACTATCGGTTCCGCTGTATCAGCAGCATCAGTAAGGGATGATGCACGCGCTGACCGTTCTGGTACCCGTGCAATTAGCCCCGTTATTGGGGTTGTCTTACTCCTTGCCGTTACTATCTGTCTTGTTGCAGTTGTCACCGCCGGTATCGCGACGTGGTCGATCGATACGCCGGCGCCAACTGCGGCATTCGAACTCCAGGCCGACGGCGACGATTCGACGATCACCCTCGAACACATCGCTGGCGATTCAGTCACCGTCGACCAACTCTCACTGACGGTTCGTATTGACAATACTGAACTCGAAAAACAGCCGCCGATTCCGTTCGTCGGAGCGGAG
This sequence comes from Natrialba taiwanensis DSM 12281, assembly GCF_000337595.1. GTDB lineage: Archaea > Halobacteriota > Halobacteria > Halobacteriales > Natrialbaceae > Natrialba > Natrialba taiwanensis. Next base: position 39,679 of record NZ_AOIL01000018.1, read on the forward strand.
GGATTTCGTGGAACGCCGGACGGACCGTTCAACGCTCAAGCGGATTCAACGTGGCAAACCGGTGAGCGAACCACCATTACACTCGCTGGGAACAATACGCCATCACTGAAGAGTGGCGACACAGTGACCGTCACGCTCGGGTTTGATGGCCAACTGCTAACGGAAGTAGAAACGACGGCAACGTAAGAGCGGACTGACTGCCGGCAGGTGGTTTCGAGTATCAAGCAACTTCTCGGGACGCGTTACTTTGGCGCGCGTCCAATCGTTGTAATCGCAACATCCGGGTTGTACGACGGTCCGAGGAACGCGTGTTTCACGTTGTCAAAGCCGGCCCGTTTGAACATCCGGTCGGCCTCGTACTCGTCGTAAAACAGCATGATCGAATCGACCAGTCGCTGTGCCAGTACGTTATCAGGATAGTTTGGCCCGACAACGAGCACCTGGCCGCCGGGTTTGAGCACGCGTCGAATTTCCCTGAGTGCGAGGATCGGATTTGGCCAGTACTCGATCGATCCGGAGGACCAGACGACATCGAACGTGTCGCTCGCGAACGGGAGGCGTTCGGCGTCGCCACGGTGGAAGTGGATCGGTGGTGCGCGTTTCCCAAACTTCGCGTAGGCCTGTTCGAGCTGATGGTTGCTTTGATCGAGCGCGTACACTTCCTCGACGTGATCGAGGAGGCCTTCGGTCGCGAAGCCGGTTCCACAGCCGAGGTCGAGTACCGTCATCTCCGAATCGAACTCGAGCAAGGAAAGCGCGTCCTCACGCATCTCCTCGTTCCAGATGAACGGGTTCACCTGATCGTAGACCGTCGAGAGGTACTTATAGAACAGCCGTGCCCTGGCTTTGTTCTCGAGGATTCCCATTGAGAGTTCGATTTTCGTCCAACCGGGATATGTCTGCTGTTCCGTCTCGCGGTGTCTGACCAGTGGACGGCTAGTGTTCGACTAGAGATGCTCGCACGTAACACAGAGACCGAATTTCGAGGCCAGTGAACCCGAGACGCTTTCGCAACTACCATATACGCGCTGTCGCAAACGTTCCCTTGCTTAGAGTATGCCGAGGCCACAGGTTCTCGAACGAATTACGTCGGCGGAGGAAGAGGCCGACGAGATCGTCGCATTGGCAGAAAACGACCGCGACGAGCGAATTACCGAGGCCCGGGAACGTGCCGAGGAGATTCGCACGGAAGCGGAACAAGAGGCGCAAGATCTCAAAGAACGCCGTCTGGAGGAGGCGCGCGACGAGATCGACGCGGAGTGTGAACGCGTCCTCGAAGAGGGCGAACAGGAGCGCGAGGCGCTCGCCGAGCGTGCCCAAGACCGGGTCGACGAAGTAACAGACCACGTCGTCTCCCTGTTCCAGGAGGACGTCCATGCTCAGACCTGAGCGGATGAGCAAGGTCTCGGTGACCGGTGCAAAGGGCATCATGCCCACGGTCATCGAGACGATTCACGAACTGAATCTGGTCCATCTCTCGGACTACGACGGGTCCTGGGAGGGCTTCGACAACGGCAACCCAATCGAGGGTGCCGACGACGCCTCCGAAAAACTCGTCACTGTCCGAGCACTCGAGAGTACGCTGGATCTCGCGGACGCGGAGACCCCCGCTCCCCGGGGCACGCTTGCGGACAACTGGGAACAGCGACTCGAGGAAGTGCGCACCCGAGTCAACGAACTCGACGACCAGCGCACCGAGATCCGCGAAGAACTACGCCAGGTCGAAGACCGAATCGACCGCGTATCTCCCTTCGCCGAACTCGGAATCGATCTCGACTTGCTCTCGGGATACGAAACGGTTGACATCCTCGTTGGCGAGGGCTCACCCGGCGAAATCGAAGCCGAACTCGATGCCGCCGAGGACATCCGCGCCTACGAAACGTTCACCAGCGGCGATGTCATCGCGATCGTCGCCGCACCGACCGACGCCGTCGAGGCGGCTGTCGATGAAAGCGAAAGCGGAAGCGAAGACGACGGCAACGTCATCGACGATGCCCTCGTCGGAATCGAGTTCACTCGTTACGACGTTCCGGACACCGACCAGAGCCCGTCAGGCTACGTCGCCGAACTCGAAGAGCGAAAAACCGACCTCGAGTCGCGTCTCACCGAAATCGACGATGAACTCGAGCGCATCGAACGCGAGGACGGCCAGTTCCTGCTCCAGCTCGAAGAGGAACTGACGATCGAGGTCCAGCGCGCGGAAGCCCCGCTGCAGTTTGCGACCAGCAACCGGGCGTTCATTGCGGAAGGCTGGGTGCCATCCGACGAGTTCGGTCGACTCACTACGGCGCTGCGGAACGCCGTCGGTGACAGCCTCGAGATCGAAGAACTCGAGCGTGCGAGCTACGACCGTCACGGTGCACACTCGCACACGGAAGAGATCCAGAAAGGAACCCCGGAGGGAGACGCGGATGCGCCAGCACAGACTGACGCAGACGCCACCGCCGATGACGAGGCCGCCGACGGCGAGAAACAGACGGCTGTCACGGACGGCGGCTCGGCGGTTACGATGGGCGATGAGCCTCCGACGATCCAGGACAATCCCTCTGCAGCCAAACCGTTCGAGGTGCTGGTTCAGGCGGTCAACCGTCCGAAGTACAGTGAACTCGATCCGACGATATTCCTGTTCCTGACGTTCCCGGCGTTCTTCGGGTTCATGATCGGGGACGTGGGATACGGGCTCCTGTACGTGGCCATTGGTGCGTACATGGCCACCCAGTTCGACAGCAAGGGAATTACGAGTCTCGGCGGCGTCGCCATCTGGGCGGGGCTGTTCACGATCCTGTTTGGGTTCATCTACGGCGAAATCTTCGGGTTACACGTGCTCGGCGAGGTGCTCTGGCACGACACGCTGCACGTCGACTTGCTCCCGTTGAACAAGGGACTTGAGCCGGCGGCCGCCGACTTCGCGCTCGGCTGGATGGTCGTAAGCGTGATTGCCGGCATCGTCCACCTGAACATCGGGTACATCCTCGACTTCTACGAGAACATGAGCCACGGCGTCAAAGACGCCGTCATGCACAGCGGTTCGTGGCTTCTGATGCTCAACGGCATCTGGATCTGGATCTTCTCGGCGCAGGCCAGGGGATCGAAACCGGACTTCCTGTTCAACACGTTCGCGAGCGACGGGCCGTTCCCGATCGGGTTCACCGGATTCCCGGAGTGGGGACTCGTGACGATTCCGCTGGGAGTTACTGAATTCCTGCTTACAGCACCGTTGCTCGTCTTCCTGATCGGCTTCGTTATGCTCCTCGTCACTGACACCGTCGAGGCGGTCGAGGCGCTCGACGTCATCGTCAACGTGTTCTCGTACACCCGGATGGGCGCAGTGTTGCTCGCGAAGGCCGGCATGGCGTTCGTGGTCAACCTGCTGTTCTTCGGTGCGTACCGGGACCCAGATGGCGCGTTCCACTTCCTGCGGACCCACGAGCCAAGTTACGTCGCCGAACACTACGGCGACGGTGCCGAGGTCATCTTCAACGGCCTCATGCACTCGGGGACCGCAGCGCTTGTCGGCGGGCTCGTCATTCTCGTCGTCGGTCACCTCGTTGTGCTAGCGCTTGGCGTGACAAGCGCCGGCTTACAGGCTGTACGCCTCGAGTACGTCGAGTTCTTTAACAAGTTTTATGAAGGCGGTGGAGCGAACTACGAACCGTTCGGACACGATCGAAACGACACTGAGGACCACTACTAATAATGATTGAAAACGCAGCAGACTTCGCAAATATCGTCCTGCAGAATGGTACCGTCGAAGAAAGTCCGTTCCTGACCGACGCCGGGGCCGCAGCGCTTGCCGTCGGTCTCGCCGCGCTCGCATCGGGATACGCAGAGCGCGGGATCGGTGCAGCTGCAGTTGGCGCACTCGCGGAAGACGATGACCTGTTCGTGCCGGGACTGATTATGACAGTCCTGCCGGAGACGCTCGTGATCCTTGCGCTGGTCGTCGTCTTCATCGTCGGCGCGTAACCACACCCCTTCTCTCACCAATGAGTTTGGACACAGTTGTCGAAGACATTCGAGAAGAGGCTCACGCGCGTGCGGAGGACATCCGTGAAACTGGCGAGACACGCGCTGAGGAGATCGAATCGGCAGCCGAGGCCGACGCCGAGGAGATCGTTGCCGAGGCCGAGGCCGAGGCCGATCGAGAGATCGAGCAGTTGCGCGAACAGCGACTCTCCAGTGCGAAACTGGAGGCGAAACAAAAGCGCCTGGAGGCCCGCCGTGACGTTCTCGGCAACGTCCGCGAGGAAGTCGAAGCCGAACTCGCGTCCCTCGAGGACGACACCCGCGAAGAACTCACCCGCGATCTCCTCGACGCCGCGAGTTCGGAGTTCGACGAGGACGACGATGTCAGCGTCTACGGTCGGAGCGACGACCGGGAACTGATCGAGTCGATCCTCGCGGACTACGACGGCTACGAGTTCGCCGGCGAGTACGACTGTCTCGGTGGCGTCGTCGTCGAGAGCGAGCAGTCCCGCGTTCGAGTCAACAACACGTTCGACTCGGTGCTCGAGGACGTCTGGGAAGACAACCTCCGGGAGATCAGCACCCAACTCTTCGATCAATGAGCACGGTCGTTACCACTCGCATGGCTCGTGAGCCACTCCCTGCAAACACTCACCACACGTGGTGGTTCGCGTGAGTGTCGGTGCCTCGAATCCGGAATACGTGAACGCTCGCGTTCGGTCCCGCCGAGCCTCGCTGTTCGCAGACGAAGACTATCGGAAGCTGATCCGGATGGGGCCGAGCGAAATCGCGCGGTTCATGGAGGAAACGGAGTACGAACGCGAGATCAACGCACTCGGTACGCGTTTTTCGGGGGTCGATCTGATCGAGTACGCCCTCAACCAGAATCTCGCCAAGCACTTCGACGATCTGCTGGAGTGGTCGGACGGACGACTGTACGACCTCATCTCCCGGTACCTCCGAAAATTCGACGTCTGGAATCTCAAGACGATCATCCGCGGTATCTACACCGACACCGGTTCCGAGGAGATCGAGACGGACCTCATCCGTGCCGGTGAACTCGACGATCGAACGCTCGACCGCCTTCTCGAAGTCGATACGATCGAGGACGCGATCGAGATTCTGTCGGGAACGCTCTTCTACGAGCCGCTTTCGGGAGCGTACGCGGAGTTCGAGGAGACCGAAACCCTCGTCGCACTCGAGAACGCGCTGGATCGCGAGTTCTACGAGCACTTACTCGAGGACGTTGGACAATCGCCGGGACAGCTCCAACCCCAGACGCTGCCCCAGGAGGGGCCGATGGGGCGCTACGTCGAGTTCTTGCAGGCCGAAATCGACTTCCGAAACGCGCGGAACGCGTTGCGGCTCGCCCGCAGCGGTGCGGATCTCGATCCGGCGGCCTACTACATCGACGGCGGCGTCCTGTTCGACGAATCCGATTTGAACCGGCTCGTCGCGGACTACGATGAACTCGTTGACCATATCGCGGAGAACAAGCGGTACGGCGACCGGTTGTCGGGCGCGCTGGGTCGATTGCGCGATGCTGACAGCCTTATCCAGTTCGAGCACGCACTAGACGCTGCGTTGCTCGAGTACGCCGATACGCTCTCGAGCATCTATCCGGTCTCGATTTCGGCCGTGCTGTCGTACATCCTCGCGAAAGAACGCGAGGTCGAGAACATCCGTGCGATCGCGCGGGGTCGGGAGGTCGGGCTGACAGAGAGCGAGATCGAAGAGGAACTGGTGATTCTATGAGTCAGGAAATCGCAGTCGTCGGCAGTCCGGAGTTTACGACCGGATTCCGACTCGCAGGCGTCCGTCGATTCGAGAACGTCCCGGACGACGAGAAAGATGCTGCACTCGATGATGCCGCCACGACGGTGCTCAACGACGACGAGGTCGGGATTGTCGTGATGCACGATGACGATCTCGAGTTCCTCTCGCGCAACGTCCGTCAGAACGTCGAGACGAGCGTCGAACCGGTCGTCGTCACGATCGGCAGCGGAACCGGTGGTGGCGGGCTACGCGAGCAGATCAAGCGAGCGATCGGGATCGACCTGATGGACGAGAGCGAGGGCGAAACCGAGGAGTCAGCGCAGGCGAACGCAGACAGTGAGTAAACTATGAGCCAGGCAACAGACACCGAAGCCGTCGATGAAGACGGTGTAATCGAAAGCGTGAGCGGTCCGGTCGTGACCGCCACGGACCTCGACGCCCGGATGAACGACGTCGTCTACGTCGGCGACGAAGGGCTGATGGGCGAGGTCATCGAGATCGAAGGGAACCTGACCACGATTCAGGTCTACGAGGAAACCTCCGGCGTCGGCCCGGGCGAACCCGTCGAGAACACGGGCGAGCCCCTGAGTGTCGACCTCGGACCGGGCATGATGGACTCCATCTACGACGGCGTCCAGCGGCCGCTCGACGTCCTCGAAGACAAGATGGGGACCGCGTTCTTGGACCGCGGGGTCGACGCACCCGGCATCGACTTGGAGAAGGAGTGGGAGTTCACTCCGGAAGTCGAAGAGGGTGATGCGGTCGAACCCGGCGATGTCGTCGGAACCGTTCCGGAAACCGTCACCATCGAGCACAAGGTGATGGTGCCGCCGGACTACGAGGGCGGCGAAATCACGACGATCAAGAGCGGCGAGTTCACCGTCGAAGAGACGGTCGCTGAACTCGATAGCGGCGAGGAGATCCAGATGCACCAGGAGTGGCCGGTCCGACAGGCCCGGCCCGCCGGTGACAAGGAAACGCCGACCGAGCCGCTCGTGACTGGACAGCGCGTTCAGGACGGTCTGTTCCCGCTTGCGAAGGGTGGAACGGCGGCGATTCCCGGTCCGTTCGGCTCCGGGAAGACCGTCACCCAGCAGCAACTCGCCAAGTGGTCCGACGCGGATATCGTCGTCTACATCGGCTGTGGCGAGCGCGGCAACGAGATGACCGAAGTCATCGAGGACTTCCCGGAGCTGCCGGACCCACAGACTGGGAACCCGCTGATGGCTCGGACTTGCCTCATCGCAAATACGTCGAACATGCCCGTCGCGGCGCGTGAATCCTGTATCTACACGGGAATCACAATCGCGGAGTACTACCGCGACATGGGCTATGACGTGGCGCTGATGGCCGACTCCACCTCGCGGTGGGCGGAGGCCATGCGTGAAATATCGAGCCGACTCGAGGAGATGCCCGGAGAAGAAGGGTATCCTGCCTACCTGGCCGCGTCGCTGTCGGAGTTCTACGAGCGCGCCGGCAAGTTCGAACTCATCAACGGCGGCGAGGGGTCGATTTCGGTCGTCGGGGCCGTCTCGCCACCAGGTGGAGACTTCTCCGAACCGGTCACCCAGAACACGCTGCGTATCGTCAAGACCTTCTGGGCGCTCGACGCAGACCTTGCGGAACGACGACACTTCCCATCGATCAACTGGAACGAATCCTACTCGCTGTACAAGGACCAACTCGACCCCTGGTGGGAGTCGAACGTCGCCGGCGACTGGTCCGACGTTCGCCAGTGGGCCGTCGACGTGTTAGACGAGGAGGACGAACTCCAGGAGATCGTTCAACTCGTCGGGAAAGACGCACTGCCGGAAGACCAACAGCTCACGCTCGAAGTCGCTCGCTACCTGCGTGAAGCGTGGCTTCAGCAGAACGCCCTTCACGACGTCGACACCTACTGTGAGCCAGAGAAGACCTACCGGATGCTCCAGGCGATCAAGACGTTCAACGACGAGGCCTTCGAGGCGCTCGAGGCGAGCGTTCCGGTCGAGGAGATTCAGGACGTCGACGCTACCCCGCGGCTCAATCGGATGGGTACCGCAGAGGAGTGGAACGAGTTCATCGACGAAATCGAGAGCGACCTCAAGGAACAACTGCGAGCACTGTACTAACGATGAAAGAATACCAGACTATCACGGAGATCAGCGGTCCGTTGGTGTTCGCCGAGGTCGACGAGCCCGTCGGATACGACGAGATCGTCGAGATCGAGACACCACAGGGAGAGACCCTGCGCGGACAGGTACTGGAATCGAGTGAGGGAGTCGTCTCGATTCAGGTGTTCGAGGGGACTGGCGGCATCGACCGCAACGCCTCCGTTCGCTTCCTGGGCGAGACGATGAAGATGCCCGTCACCGAGGATCTGCTCGGGCGGGTCCTAGACGGGTCCGGGAACCCCATCGACGGGGGGCCGGAGATCATTCCCGACCAGCGCCAGGATATCGTCGGCGAGGCGATCAATCCCTTCTCCCGGGAGTACCCAGAAGAGTTCATTCAGACCGGCGTGTCCGCCATCGACGGCATGAACACGCTGGTTCGCGGACAGAAGCTGCCGATCTTCTCCGGTTCCGGGCTGCCGCACAACGAACTCGCACTGCAGATTGCGCGACAGGCGACCGTGCCGGAGGAGAGTGACGGAGACGGTGACGGTGAGGGCGACGAGGATGGCTCCGAGTTCGCCGTTATCTTCGGTGCGATGGGTATCACCGCCGAGGAGGCGAACGAGTTCATGGAGGACTTCGAGCGAACGGGCGCACTCGAGCGGTCGGTCGTCTTCATGAACCTCGCGGACGACCCGGCCGTCGAACGGCAGGTCACGCCGCGACTCGCACTGACGACGGCGGAGTATCTCGCCTTCGAGAAGGACTATCACGTGCTGGTCATCCTGACGGACATGACCAACTACTGTGAGGCGCTGCGCGAGATCGGTGCCGCACGCGAGGAGGTTCCGGGCCGGCGTGGCTATCCCGGATACATGTACACCGACCTGGCACAGCTCTACGAGCGTGCGGGTCGGATCGAGGGCAAGGACGGCTCGGTCACGCAGATTCCGATCCTGACGATGCCCGGCGACGACGACACGCACCCGATTCCGGACCTGACCGGCTACATTACGGAGGGTCAGATCGTGATGGACCGGAACCTGAACAGTCAGGGTATCGAGCCGCCGGTCAACGTCCTGCCGTCGCTGTCCCGACTGATGGACGACGGGATCGGTGAGGGCCTGACCCGTGAGGATCACGGCGACGTCTCCGACCAGATGTACGCCGCCTACGCGGAAGGTGAAGACCTGCGCGACCTCGTGAACATCGTCGGTCGCGAAGCGCTGTCCGAGCGGGACAACAAGTTCCTCGACTTCGCCGACCGCTTCGAGACAGAGTTCGTCCAGCAGGGGTACGATACCAACCGATCCATCGAGGAGACGCTCGAACTCGGCTGGGATCTGCTCTCTGACCTGCCGAAAACGGAACTCAACCGGATCGACGAAGAACTCATCGAAGAGCACTACCGCGAAGACGAGCAGGAAGCTGCCGAAGTCGAGGCCTAAGCGCCTTCAGTCGCTGTTTACGTTCATTCGTTCGGTTTGCTATTGATAGCTGGCTCGATGACACACCGGTCCCGCGAGCCACAGTGGCAGCGACGTACCACTTGAAACTGTTTACACACTCGCTCGACAGCTGTGGATCAGGTGTGTACTGACTTGCAGTGGCTACTATCGGGTACCGATCCGTGAGCCCAGTACTGCCCCAACCAAAACAACCATAATCATTGTTGGTCCTGGTTGAGGTGTATGCACAAACCACTGCTCGTGACGGATTTTCTCGACCGGGCACGGCGTCACTACGGGGACGAGGAGGCCGTCGTCGCGACAACGGGGGAACGGTTCACCTACGCTGAACTCGGGGAGCGCGCGGACCGGTTCGCGTCGATGCTCCAGGATCGCGGCGTCGAGAAGGGTGATCGCGTTGCAGTGCTCGATCCGAACACGCACTACCAGCTCGAGGCGGCCTACGGGACGATGCAACTCGGGGCGGTCCATACGCCACTCAACTATCGGTTGACGCCCGAGGACTACGCGTACATTCTCGAAGACGCGGGCGTGGACGTGATCTACGCCGACTACGAGTTCGCCGAGAAGGTCGAGGCCATTCGTGAAGAGGTGCCAACGGAGACGTTCATCACGAACGACATCGATGCCATCGGGACTGAGGGTGGCGATACTGGGGCCTCCGCATCGGACGAATCAGACGCAACCGACGAGGCGTGGGAGTCGTTCGGCGATTTACTCGCGGACGCAACCGCCGAGTACGACCGCCCGACGATGGCCGAGGACGACATCATCACGATCAATTACACCTCGGGAACGACCGGCGACCCGAAGGGCGTCTGTCGAACCCACCGCACCGAGTCGCTCCACGCGTACCTGATCTCGATCCATCAGGACATTACGGACGACGATACGTACCTCTGGACACTGCCGATGTTCCACGTCAACGGCTGGGGCCACATCTATGCCGTGACGGGAATGGGCGCGAAACACGTCTGTACGCGCGGGGTCGATGCCGAGTGGATTCTCGAGACGATCCGCGAGGAGGACATTTCGTACCTGTGTGGCGCGCCGACGGTGCTGAACATGCTGATCGACCATTACGAGGACGCGTCCTCGCCCCCGGAAACGAGCGGGGCGAGCGACGTGCGAATTGCAACGGCCGGGAGCGCGCCGCCGGAGGCGACCATCCGTACCGTCGAAGACGAGTTCGACTGGCAACTGAAACACGTCTACGGTGCGACCGAGACCGGGCCACTGATCACGACCTCGGATGCCCGGCGACACCTCGATGCCGATAGCGACGGCCGGTTTGCTATCAAAAAGCGCCAGGGGCTCGGCTTTCTCGGGACCGAGGTCCGCGTCGTCGACGAAGACGGCAACGACGTCCCCCGCGACAAAACGACTATCGGCGAGGTCGTCGTCCGCGGTAATCAGGTCATGGAGAAGTACTGGAACAAGCCCGAGGAGACTGCAGCGGCCTTTTCCGAGCGCCTCGACGGGTATTTCCACACGGGCGATCTCGCAACCGTCGACGAACACGGCATGATCGCGATACAGGATCGCAAGAAAGATATCATCATCTCCGGCGGCGAGAACATTTCGAGTATCGAACTCGAGGATACGCTGTTCGACCATCCCCAGGTTGCCGACGTTGCGGTGATCCCGTCGCCGAGCGACCAGTGGGGAGAGACGCCGAAGGCGTTCGTCATGCCCGCCAGCGGTGACGTGAACGAACCCGGCGTATCGGCGGACGAACTGATCGAGTTCACCCGCGAGAATCTCGCGGGGTACAAGGTGGTCCAGCGGGTCGAGTTCGTCACGCAGTTGCCGACGACGGCGACGGGGAAGGTACAGAAGTACGAACTGCGCGAACGGGAGTGGGAGGACGAAGAGGGGATGGTCGGGCAGGGATAGCGACCAAGTGGTCGTCGGCCGGATGTTACTCTCGGTCGAATTCCCAGCCGTTTCGTGATTCGGCCGGCGGCTCCCTTTTGGAATCCTGTTTTGTCTCGCCGCCGGTAGCAGCACTCTCCCGAGTGGTCTCCCACGTCGTACGGTCGTTGTCAGTCTCGTGGTCCCGATCGAGTCCGCCCTGTTTCTTTGCTGCCTGTTCGGCCTGGTCTCGGTCCACGACGGTCGGATTCGACGTTTCGCTCTCGACCAGGAGATACATGCCGGCCATGAACGCGAACCCAATACAGAGGACGATAATGATGGTGACAGCCATGGGCGCTCTTCCATTCTCTGTTCTCACGTAGAGCACAAAACATTTGCTGACGCTCTTCGTAGGCTGTCGTATGATTGATTCCAGTGATGGACCCGAAGACGGCGACGGGAGCGAGACTGACAGCGGCTGTCCGAAGTGCGGCCACACGGAAACCGAAGTCGACGATATCTCGACAACAGGAACCGGGTTCTCGAAGTTCTTCGACATTCAGAACCGCCGCTTTCGCGTGGTTTCCTGTACGAACTGCGGCTACGCTGAACTCTACAAAGGTGGAAAGACGAGCGACCTGGCCGACCTCTTTCTTGGATAGGCAGGCCGGAGAACAGAACCGTTCGCGAGCGCTACTGTCCGGACGAGCGAACCAACTGTAAACAGTTATCCGACTGGGGGCGCAATCTCGCCACAAGATGGCCAACGATGTCAAGCCCACCCGCAAGAACTTGATGGCGATCGAGGATCGCATCGAGCTTTCCGAACGCGGGCACGGGACACTCGAGAAGAAACGGGACGGGCTGATCATGGAGTTCATGGACATCCTGGACAAGGCCCAGGACGTCCGCGGGGATCTGGCCAACGACTACGAGCAAGCCCAGCGAAAGATCAACATGGCGCGGGCGATGGACGGCGACGTTGCCGTTCGCGGTGCCGCTGCTGCACTGCAGGAACACCCCGAGATCACGACCGAATCGAAGAACATCATGGGCGTCGTCGTCCCGCAGATCGAGTCCTCGCGCGTCTCGAAGGACCTGGGCGAGCGTGGCTACGGGATCATGGGGACTTCGGCCCGCATCGACGAGGCCGCCGAGGCCTACGAAGACTTACTCGAGAGCATCATCCTCGCCGCGGAAGTCGAGACGGCGATGAAGAAGATGCTCCGCGAAATCGAGACGACTAAGCGCCGCGTCAACGCACTCGAGTTCAAACTCCTCCCCGACCTCTACGAAAATCAGGAGTACATCGAACAGAAACTCGAAGAGCAAGAGCGCGAGGAAACCTTCCGGCTGAAGAAGATCAAGGAGAAGAAAGAACAGGAAGAAAAGGAAGCGGCGGCCGAGGACGAATCCGACGACGCAGAAGCCGAGGGCGTCGAGAAAGAGGATATGGAACCGCCGGCGACGGGTGGCGTTCCCGGGAACGACGACTAACTCGGCATGGCCTGTCCGGTGTGTGGCTCGCCGACTGTCGCGTTTGCGGTTCCGGCTGACTACCGATTCGTTTGCTCGTCGGCCGACTCTTCTGCGACGGCTCAGTCGACGGGTGCTGACGCTGATGGTGCTGATACTGGCACCGACACCGACACCACTACTGAACTCGTGGCCGAGTTCTGCACGCACTGTCTGCGACTCGAGTGTCCCGCTGACGGTACTGGTACGGGCGACGCCGACACTGACACCGGCACCGAACCCGGGTTCGCCGCCGTCAGCGAGGCGTTTCCCACGCGTCGAGCACAGGCGATCCCGCTCGCGCTCGCGATCGGACTCGCGAGTTCACTGGCGACGAACCGATCGGCGATCGAGACGCTTCTCGAAGATGTCGAACGCGCCGGGACGGACCCGTTGTTGGTGCTGGATCGATTACAGCGCGATCCGTCGGTGGAGCCGGCGATCGATCTCGATCGCCGACAGCACCAACTCGAGCAGTTGCTGTACTGAGTTGCGAAACGCGGGAAATAAACCGGCTGGCGGTCGGCAGACGGAGGCATCGGTTGCCAAGTATAGGTGTCAGCGCCAGCGTTAGCGATCCGTTGACAGTTCGGGTTACTGATTTCTTGTTGCCACGTATCGGTTACTTCGCCGTCGGCGTCACCGCATCGCTGACCGCCCGTTTCACCTGCAGTGCCGCACTTGCAGCCAGCCCGCGGGCAACCTCGTCGCGCTCGTCTGCCGTGATGATCTCCTCGGAGATGTCCTCCATCTCCGGCGTAAACCCGGCACTAACAGCGTGACCGACAGGCGGCCGAACGGCAACCGTTACCTGCGGGCCGGTCGCACCCGTCGAGACATCGGCGTCGACGACGTACTCGTTCGGAAGGAACTCGCGAGTTCGGGCGGCGATCCGCGAGACATCGCGGTGAAGGACCCGCTTTTGTGAACTCGAGAGGTCGGGGATGTCCGCCGCAGCGCGCTGACCAGCAGCTGTTTCCCCCGGAAGCCCTGCATACGGCGTATTTCCGTTCATGAGAAGCCTGTCTGCTATCAGGGCCCGGCGGGTCAAAAGGGTTCGCCTTCGGACACTCTTTGATTTGGTGGGTGTGGTGCGGTAATGGTGATGCGAGAGTGAGACGGACTGCTACCGGCGGCGAGACTGGCGTAGCAGTAGTAGTGGTAGTGGTAATAGTAGTGATAGTAGTAGCTCCGATGACAGTGTCGGGAGTCGCAGCGACGGGAGTGGTTCTCAACAGATCGGCTCACTCTCACCATAGACGGCGAGGACGAGCGACGTGGTATAGACGCCCGACTCGGACTGACTGTGTTCGATGGCGACGCGTGGCTCGCCGAACGACCACTCACGGAGGTCCTGACCGGCGGCTAACCCCTTGAGAACGCGGTTCTCGACGTCCTCTGGGTCGGTTTCGCCGGCGACTTCGTAGAACAGACCGGGACCGGAGTCGTCGGCACTGGACCAGGCGAGTGCGGCGCTGACCTGACCGGGACCGGCGGTCGTCGCACAGGCCTCGACGACGGTGAGCCGTTCTCCGGCGGGGCCGAGCTCCGGAGCGGTTCCGACGTCTTCGACGGGAACGTCGGCGGGAATCACGGAGGAGACGGAGACGAGGTTATAGTTTTCGACGCCGGCAGCCGCGAGTGCGGCGTCGTAGGAGGCCATCGCTGTCGGGGCTTCCCCGGTGCCCTGAACGATTCGAATCGTACTCATGCTACCGTGGAATCAGCGCCGAGTGGCGTAAGGACTTGCGATCCAGCGTCGATGCCGGCGTTACTGGTAGAAGTAGCCCGCAGAGGAGATCACGTCGCTCGAATCGTCCGTCTCGATCTTATCGAAGGCGTCGACGAAGTCTTCGTGGTGGACCTCGTCGCGGTCGTGTCGGATTGCAAACATTCCGGCCTCGGTGGCGAGGCTTTCGATTTCGGCACCGGAGTAGCCCCCGGTCTCGTCGGCCAGATCGGCGAAGTCGACCCCGTCAGCGATGTTCATGCCGCGCGTGTGAATCTTGAGAATCTGCTCGCGGCCGTCGCGGTCCGGTTCCGGCACTTCGATCAGGCGGTCGAAACGGCCGGGGCGAAGGATCGCACGATCGAGCATATCGAAGCGGTTGGTCGCGGCGATGATGCGGATTTCCCCGCGGGCCTCGAAGCCGTCCATTTCGGAGAGGAGTTGCATCATGGTCCGCTGGACTTCCGCGTCACCGGAGGTCTTGGATTCGGTTCGCGTGGTCGCAACAGCGTCGATTTCGTCGATGAAGATAATTGCTGGTTCGCGCTCGCGAGCGAGTTCGAAGAGGTCACGAACGAGCCGCGAGCCTTCGCCGATGAACTTGCGGACGAGTTCGGAGCCGGCCATCTTGATGAAGGTGGCGTCGGTCTGGTTGGCGACGGCCTTGGCGAGCATGGTCTTCCCGGTGCCGGGCGGGCCGTGGAGCAGGACGCCGCTCGGCGGATCGATACCGACTTCCTCGAAGCGTTCGGGTTGGGTTAGGGGCTGTTCGACGGCCTCCCGGACCTCCCGGATCTGGTCGTCGATGCCGCCGATGTCCTCGTAGCTGACCGCGGGGCGGTCGGTGATCTCCATCGCCTGTGCGCGCGCGTCGGTCTCGGTATCGAGGATCGACTGGATGGAAAAGGAATCGTTGACGGCGACGCGGTCACCGGCTTCGACGCGCTCTGCGATGCGCGGGGAGACCTCGGTGAGCACCTCCTGGTTGTTGCCGTGTTGCTTGACGACGACCTCGCCGTCGCCGACGACGTCCTCGACGCTCGCGATGTACAGCGACGAACTCTTGAGCGTCTCGTTTTCGCGTTCGACGCGGTCGACGCGCTCGCGAAGGTCCTCGCGGCGCTCGTCGGTGTCTTCGAGTTGCTCTTCGAGTTGTGCGTTGACATCAACGAGTTCCGTGTAGTGTCCACGAAGCGCCTCGAACCGCTCGTCGTCGGGGAGATCGGGGTCGATATCGCGGTGAGGTCGTTCGGGGAGAGACGGGCTTCGAGACATCTTGACGTGCACGGATAAGTCCCCGACGATAAATGTGCCTTTGGGTCGCGGACGGTTTTCGGACACCGCGAGTGGTCGGCTGGTCGACCGTTTGGCTGATCTGCTAGTCGGCTAGTCGACTGGGAGAGCCCGACTCCGATAGCAGTGAACGCTTGAGAGGAGACGAGACGACGACTCGGGGTGAATACAACTAAGGGAGATAACGGTTCTCGTCAGGCCGTCGTAAACTGTTCAAACTGCGTAACTGCGTAGCGGTACGAGATGATGGCGACGAGAACGCCGCCGATAAGAAGCACCGACCCACCGCCAGTCTGCAAGAGTGTCGGGTCGAGTTCTTGAATGCCGTCACCGAGTGCGGTAAACCAGCCGGCCGGCACCGACAACGCGTTGCTGGTCCGACTGGCGAGCAGTTCCAGGAGGAACGCTGGAAGAGTACCGAACACGCTTCCCAGGACCGCTCGAGTCAGTTTGGGGACGATGAGAAGCCCTGCAAGCACGGCGCCGGGGAGCACTATCAGTACTGCGTGGACGGCGACGGCACTCATCCGGGGTGGGATAACATCGCGACTCTGTCCGACGGAGATTGCGCTGAACCGTGGAAAGGACATCCCGACTGCTGGCGCAATCGTGACTGCGATACACGAGAGGAAGACACCCAGGGCGATCAGACCGACACGTTCAGCACCCGTGTACGGTGAGAAGAGCGTCGCGAGTCCGGTTGCGATAGTCACGACCGGGAGGCCGATCAGGAGCCCCGGAAGGACGAGTCCGCGAACGTACTGTTGTCCTGGGATCGCCGTCAGCGTGACGGGGAGCACTCTGCCCTCGTCGCCGAAGGGATTCATTGCAAACAGCGAACCGACAGTCCACGGGAGCGCGACGGCACACAGCGGTGCGGCCATCGTGTCGATCGAGTCGGACTGCATAGCAATATTGACGACCGCACTGCCGATAGCGAAGAGGGGTATCATGAGAAAGGTCAACCGATTCGGGTCTCGTCGCGTTCGCAGGATAACCCACTCCGCAACGCGTCGCGTCGGCGTCGAAAGCATGCGGGGAACGAACAGCGGCGCAACGGCAGTCGCGAGTGCATCGCGAGGGAAGGGAGCCGTTCCGACTGCTGATGCGTCGTCCGCAGCGCGATCCGTGTCCGTACCCGTACCGGTCACCGTCTCGTCTGAACCGACGCTGATCGGCTCGATAAACCACAACATCGTCGTCAGCCGTTCGATTGTGACACCGCCGACGAATAGCACCACGGCACTACCGACAATAGCGCCGAGCCAGCGAATGGGGACTGTCGTTAGTCCCGTCCCGGCGAGCGCGAGGTCGACGACCCAGCCGATCGGAAGCCACGCGAACGACGACTGGTCGAAGGGGCCGAACTCCGGGAACAGAAACAGGAAGTACCCGCCCATACCGAGCAGCGATGCGATCGTTCCGAGCACGGTCTTGTGGCGCACGACGAACGGCGACGTTGCCACGAGCAGAGCCACTGCGTACCCGCATGCCGATCCGGCGACGACCACAGTCGATGCAAAGAACACCGTTGCGACCGGTACGAGAACCAAACCCGCCGGTGAACCGAATAGAACGACGCAGACACCGGTCAACAGGAGTCCCGGCGGTATGAGATAGGCGAGGATTCGGAGCGTCTCAGCGATAACTAACCCACCGGCGGCCGTCCGCGCCGAAACGCTCGTGAGGACGAACGGTTCGGCGTCGATTCGCCGACGCATGGTGACGACGCGCTGGCCGACGAGAAAGATGCCGAATAGCCAGAAGAGCGAGACCGTTCCCCGAATGTGCGCCGGCGACGGCAGCGCCTCGAGTTCAGCGAGGTGGTCGGCGAACACGACCACGAGGAGAGTACATAGTAGCGACGGTATCGTCGCGCCGAACCCGATCATCGCGATTCGAAGCGGAGCCTGCCGTAATGCCCGAACCGATCGCCGGAATTCGAGAACCCCGATCTCGAGACTCGTCCGGACCCACTTCGAGTTAGTATTAGTCATGTATCATCTCCGTGTTCTCCGTATCGAGACCGACTGCATTACTGGTGGAACGGGGCGTTTCTGCCTCGGTCAGTTCGAGGAAGACATCCTCGAGTGTCGCGTCTGCTCCCGTGTCTGCCCGTTGTGCAAGCACTTCTGGTGTCCCCTCTGCGACCAGGTGTCCGTCGGAGAGAATGCCGACTATATCGGCAACAGCTTCGACGACGGACAGGATGTGTGTCGACAGAAAAACGGTCGTCCCCGCATTGGCGAGGGCGCAGAGGCGCTCCCGAATGGTCTTTGCGGCCCGTGGATCGAGACCGGACGTGGGCTCATCGAGGAACACGACGTCGGGTTCGTGTAACACGGCCTGTATGAAAGCGACCTTCTGGCGCATCCCTGTCGAGAACTCGTTGATCCGTACGTCTGCGTCGTCTGCAAGATTCAACGCCACAAGCAGCGAGTCGATCCGTTCTCGGGCCGGCTCCAACGGCAGATCGTGCAACCCGGCGACGTATTCGAGTTGCTCGAGCGCGGTCGCCCGTTCGTACAGCGGCGGCGTTTCCGGGAGATAGCCGACGTGCGACCGAAGTGCTGAACGATTCGTGATGGAGACACCGGCGACGGTACCATGCCCGCTGGTTGGCCGTGTGAGAGACGTGAGCAGCCTCATTGTCGTCGTTTTACCCGCCCCGTTTGGGCCGAGAAAGCCGTAGATGGTCCCCTTGGGGATTGACAACTCGAGGCCGTCGACGGCGACCGTCTCTCCGTACCGTTTCGTCAGTCCGGTCGTCTCGATCACATCCATTCGTTACGCCATATCTAATATAAGCATGATAAGCAGTTCGATTGGAAGTATGGTCGCCTGGATCGTTTCGATTTCGAACGGCTCCGCGGCGTTCAGCCTGGTCTCCCTGTCGATCGGTAACGCTGGCCCATCGTTCAATCGATCGCGACTGGCGAGCGCAGCCACGAGTGGCCGACGAAGGACCGTTACTCAAGCAGCGCTTCGAGTTCGTCGAGTCGGTCGCCGTAGGTCGAGAGCGCGCGATCGATCGGGTCGGCACTGCTCATGTCGACGCCGGCGACCCGCAGGAGGTCGAGCGGATACTCGCGCGAGCCCTGCCGGAGGAACTCGCGGTAGGACGCGGCGGCGTCGCGGTCCGGTTCGCCGCCGGCTCCATCGGGAAGGATCCCGTCGACGATGGCCAGCGCGGCCGAGATGCCGGTTGCGTACTGGTAGACGTAGAACGCGCGGTAGAAGTGCGGAATGCGCATCCACTCCCGGGAAATGCGGTCGTCGACGACCGCGGGCTCGTAGTACTCGTCTTTGAGTCCGCCGTAGAGTTCGTCCAGTCGGTCCGGGGTGAGCGGTTCGCCCGCCTCCTCGAGTCGGTGGGCCTCGTGTTCGAACTCCGCAAAGAGGGTCTGCCGGTAGAGCGTCGAGCGGACGCGCTCTAAGAACTCGTTCAGGACGTGCGTTCTGAACTCGGGGTCGTCGACGGTCTCGAGGAGATGGTTCGTGAGCAGGGCTTCGTTGACGGTGCTTGCGACCTCGGCGACGAAGATCTCGTAGCCCGAGTAGACGAACGGCTGTTCGTCCTTCGTGAGTTGGGAGTGCATCGAGTGGCCGAGTTCGTGGGCCAGCGTGTACATCGAGGAGATGTCGTCCTGGTAGTTCATCAGGATGAAGGGCTGCGTGTCGTAGGTGCCGCTGGAGTAGGCTCCGGACTGCTTGCCCTCGTTTTCGTAGACGTCGACCCAGCGCGAGTTCAGTCCCTCGTCGACGCGGGACTGGTACGGCTCGCCGAGCGGTTCGAGCGCGTCGACGACGTACTCGGCGGCCTGATCGTACTCGACAGTTGGCCCCTCGTCGCCGGTCAACGGCATGTAGAGGTCCCACATCTGGAGGTCGTCGACGCCGAGGGCTCGGCGCTTCAGGTCGGCGTGGCGGTGGAGTTTGTCGAGGTTGTCGTTGACGCTCTCGACGAGCGTGTCGTAAACCTCGACGGGAACGTTGGGGCCGTCGAGTGCGGCCTCGCGCGCCGTGTCGTAGTTGCGCGCTCGTGCGGTCTTGACGTCCGCCTTGACGCTGTTTTTGTAGGTCGTGGCCACGGTGTTTCGCATCGACTGCCACTCGTCGAAGTAGTTCTCGTACACGCGCCGGCGGAACTCGCGGTCGGGTCGCTTGAGCAGGTTCGTGAAGTTGCTCTGGGTGATCTCCACTTGCTGGCCTTCAGCGTCTTCGGCTGACGGGAAGGTCATGTCCGCGTTCGAGAGCATGTTGTACACGTCGCTGGTCGCGCCGGTGACCTCGCTCAGATCCGCGAGCAGTTCCTCGACTTCCGCCGAGCGGGTGTGGGGCTTCATCCGAAGCACGTCGTCGACGTAGTGGTCGTAGGTCGCCAGCTCCGGTTCCGCTTCGACCAGTTCGTCGAACGCTTCGCGGGTCAGCTCCTGAAGTTCGGGATCGATAAAGGAGGCCGCGGACTGGGCGTCGGCCGCAAGCGACTGCGCGCGCGCCGCGAGGGCCTGGTACTGCTGATCGGTCGTATCCTCGTCGCGGCGCATGCGGGCGTAGGCCGCGACCGTCGACACCTCGCGCATGATCGAATCGCGCAGTTCGAGGACGGACAGCAACGTCTCGGCGTCGTCGGTCACCCGCCCCTCGTAGTGCTGTAACTCCTCGACGCTCTCGGCTACCGTCTCGTAGGCGGCCTCCCAGTCGTCGTCGCTCGCGTACACGCTCTCTAGGTCCCAGGTGTACTCCTGGTCGATCTCGGACCGCTCCGGAACGGAACTCATAGCCGCGGTTTCGGAACGAAGGTGGTAAAGGGTATCGAACCCCGTATCCGACGACACCGATTCGGCGGTTCCTGCGGCCGCACGTGCGCTTTTGTGCGTTCGAGTGAATGTCCCGGTATGGATGACCGCGACCCGCAATCGCCCGACGAGAGACCGGCCGGTCGGAAACCGACCACCCTGCTCGAATCGGCAGCGATCGAACGCGCGATCGGCCGCGCCTGGACCGACGACCGCCCCTGGAACCTGCTGACGAACCTGACCGAACTCCCGACCCGCATGGGCGGCTCGCCCGGCGAACGCCGCGCCGCCGAGTTCGTCCGCGACGCGCTCGCCGACATCGGACTCGAAAACACGCGAATCGACGAGTTCGGGATGCGATACTGGAAGCGGGGGTCCTCGTCGCTCGCGGTCGACACCGAGGGGCCGTCGGGCGAGCGAGCGTTCGAGACGGTCGCACTCCCGTACTCGCCGGCGGGTGAACTCGCGGGACCGCTGGTCGACGTCGGCTACGGCACGCCGGCCGAAATCGAGGCGGCGGACCTGGAGGGCGCGATCGCGGTCGCGAGTACGACGACGCCGGGTTCGCAGCGGTTCGTCCACCGGATGGAGAAGTACGGGCACGCGGTTGAGGCGGGGGCGGCGGGGTTCGTCTTCGCGAACCACGTCCCCGGACAACTGCCACCGACTGGAGCTCTCCGATTCGACGGCGAAGCGGAGATTCCCGCCGTCGGCGTCAGCGCCGAGACCGGCGACTGGCTCGGCGAGTACGCGGGTCGGGATCGGGACGCTCGCCTTCGCGTCGACGCCGAGACGACCGCCGGCACGAGTCAGAACGTCCGCGGGACCTTCGGTCCCGCCACCGACGAGACGGTGCTCGTCCTCGCCCATTACGACGCTCACGACACCGGCGAGGGGGCACTCGATAACGGCTGCGGCATCGCCACCGTCGTCGGCGCAACGGCGATGCTCGCCGCCATTGCGGACGAACTCGACTGTCAGGTCCGAATCGCCGGCGTCGGCTGCGAGGAGATCGGGCTTCTCGGCGCGGAAGCGCTCGCGGACGACCTGCATCCGGTGCCGGCGTCGATTCGCGCCGTCGTCAACGTCGACGGTGCCGGTCGGTTCCGCGACCTGCAGGCGTTTTCGCACGGCTCGGGTGAACTCGAAGACCTCGCGGACGCGGTCGCAACCGACGCCGGCCAGCCAATCGTTCACGAACCGGACCCGCACCCGTTCAGCGACCACTGGCCGTTCCTGCGGGCCGGCGTGCCCGCGCTCCAACTCCACAGCGAACCGCCCGCGGGCGGCGAGCGCGGCCGCGGCTGGGGACACACGGCGGCCGACACCCGCGACAAGGTCGACCCGCGAACGCTGCGCGAACACGCCATCCTGACGGCGTTGCTGGTGCGCGAGTTGACGACAACGGAGATTGCGCGGATCGACGAGACTGAACTCCGCGAGCGCCTCGAGGCGCAGGCATACGAACCGGGGATGCGCGCGGCCTCGATCTGGCCGACCGGGTGGGAGTGAGCGGCCACCGGTCACCGACGACGACGGACGAATCGTTACCCGCGGAGTTCGACATCGACAGCAGTCCGGACGGCGCGCGCAACGCCTAACATCGCGAGAAAACAGCCGATGAAGACGATCGCGACAAACAGGAGGACCCCGAGTGCAATTGCTGGCGGGTTCGGATAGGAAAGCAGCGGCGCGACGACGGCCTGCGACCCGAGGACGACGATCACGATCCCGGCCGCAACGCGAATCGACGCCCGCCAGTACGCACCGTACTCCTTCGGAGAGAGTTCCATGATTCGACGTGTGAACCGCGGCATAAAAAGGGTCCGTCGTCTCGGCGGTCCCGACGGCCTCGCCGGCCCCGCGTCCACCGCGGCGTGATATCTCCGGACTACTGGAGGCCGTCCGCGACGGTTCGCGCCACCCGCGAGCCGGTGCGTCGCTCGATCCGTCTCCTCTCGAACACTGCCCGCGCACTCTCGGCCGCCTGTGAATCCACCTCGAATTCGAGTTCAGGATA
The DNA here is from genome assembly GCF_000337595.1 of Natrialba taiwanensis DSM 12281. GTDB lineage: Archaea > Halobacteriota > Halobacteria > Halobacteriales > Natrialbaceae > Natrialba > Natrialba taiwanensis. The sequence goes on from NZ_AOIL01000018.1 coordinate 62,199, forward strand.
GCGCACGTCGGTCAGGACGAGCGGCTCCGGCGGTGCCGGGGCGATGCCCTCGTGACCGGGCAGCGGCTCGGGGCCGAGCGCGCGCTCGACCTTCTCGAGCGGGGCGTCGCCGGTGCCGACCGCCCGCGCCAGCGAGACGAGTCGACGGACGAGTTCGCGAGCGAACCCGCCGGCGGTGACGGTGACGACGATGAACTCGGCGTCTCGCGTCGCGGTGAGTGTCGGTGATCGCTCCGTGTTGCGGTCGTCCGGCGTGAGGTTGTGGAAGTCGTGATCGCCGGAGAGGGCGTGACAGGCGCGTTGGAATCGGTCGTCGTCGACGGCGCGGTCGGGGTCGCCGGTGCTGTCGGCGGTGCCCGACCGCCGTGGTACGTCGTCCGCGGGCGGCGCGTACAACTGGTAGGTGTACTCGCGGCGGCGCGCGTGGTGGGTCGCGTGGAACTCGTCGGGGGCGTCGGCGGCCGCCCAGGCGCGGATGTCCGCTGGAAGATCGCTGTTCAACGCCCGCGGGGTGAGCCAGTCGGGCGCGTCGAACGCGACCGTCTGGGCGAGCGCGGAAACGCCCGCGTCGGTTCGCCCGGCGGCGGCGTAGCCGGTCGGTTTGTCGGCGTGGGTGGCGAGGACGGAGAGCGATTCCAGTGCGGCAAAGAGTTCGTCCTCGACGGTGGCCACGTCGGGCTGGCGCTGGAAGCCGTGATAGGCGGTGCCGTCGTAGGCGAGTCGAAACGCGCGCATCGCTGGTAGGTCGAGTGAACCGCTCGAGCGGGTTAGCGTCGTCGACTACGAGGCGATCGACGACCGGAATACATTTCAACTAGTCTGAATTTTGAACGCGTATGCGCCGTCCTCCATCGTCTTCTCGGAGAGCGTTTCTCACCGGAACCGCGGCGGCCGGAACGGTCGCGCTGGCGGGCTGTTCGACCGTCTTCAGCGTACTTCCGGATCGAGCCGCGTACGGTCGCACTCGACGGCGGGAGATTCCCGACGTTCCCCCGGCCGTCGAAACCACGACTGCGTCTCTCGAGGAAACCGCCGACGAAATCGCCGATCACGCCGCGTCCGGTCTCGCGGCCTGGGACCGGATGGAACCACCCGCTGAGCGGACTACGATCACCGAACGCCAACTCGAGACCGCCGCCGAGTTCGTCGATACGCTCCCGACGGAGCCGCCGGTCGTCAGTACGGTCGAGTCGGCAGGGTATCACCTCTCCCAGGCGGCGACCGCGGAGGCGTACGCGCGGTCGCGCCTTGACGAGTTCGACGCCGATCCGACCGCGGGCGTCGCGGACGGGCTCGAAGAGACGGCAGCGGTCACAGAGCAGTTCACCTACGAGACGGCCGATATGGAGACGTTCCTCGCCTACGGTCGGTCCGTCGAGTACAGTCTGTCGCAGGCTGAGAAGGGGCTCTTGCGCCGGCAAGAGACGGATATCGAGTCCCACGGCCGAACGAGCCGCGCCGAACGAGTCGCGACGGTGTACGGCGACGTCCAGCGGAGCCGCTTGCGCGTTCGCGATGCGAAGGCCTACCGCGACGCGCTTCGCGAACGAGATACCGGCGGCTCCGACGTTCGTGCCTCGCTGGCCGAAAGCCGTGCCGAACTGAACGAACGGATTTGCGACCTCCGGGACGACCACCAGGAGTGGAAGACGCGCCTCGAAACCGACGAGTTCGCCGACGATCGACGCGACGTTCACTCGGCGCTGTACTCGCGTTCGTCTGCCGGACGATCGCCCACCAGTACCGCCGGCAGACACATCGAGAACGGATACGAAGTCCACGGTACCGTCACGCTCGCGCTGTCCTGGCTCCGGTTCGCAGCTGCGCACGACGAACGAGAGCGCATCGAAACCGACGGGACGGACGAACTCGATCCCGCCGCGATCGACGAGGCCAAACGGGAGGCGCTGGACCGACTCGAAAACCGGCTCGAAACCGACCCGAAGCCGCTCGCACGGCTGTTTCTCTCGGAGAGCCGAGACCTTCTCGCCGCCGGGGATTGGGGGCTTGAACGCCGTTCGGCGGCCACCGACGAGGAACGGCGCTGGAAACTCGCGAATGGGTACGCCCGGTATCTGCTCGCGAGAGGGATGCTCGACCGGATTCCAGAGGCGGTCGCCCTCCTCGCCGACGGAAGCGTGACCGAGTGAGCATCCTGAACTCGCCTCCGGACGGCGGGCGACCGGCGTTTTATCCCTTCCCAGTGCCGACCTCTCCAGTATGTCCCGACCAGTGTTGCTCGATACTGACCCCGGCTGTGACGACGCCGTCGCTATTTTGGCCGCGCTCGCCCGCGACGACCTCGATGTCGTCGGCCTCTCGACCGCCCACGGGAACGCCACCGTCGCCGACACGACGGCTAACGCCCGCGCGATTCTCGAACTCGTCGGTCGAACCGACATCCCCGTCGCGAAGGGCGCAACGCGTCCGTTGACCGTCGACCTCCGGACCTCGACGGATATTCACGGCCCCGGCGGCATCCGCGGCGATCTGCCCGAACCGACGGCTGCGACTGCCCCCATCGACACACACGCCGCGCAGTTCATCGTCGAGCAAGCGCGCGAGCACGCTGGCGACCTCACCCTCGCCGCGATCGCACCGCTGACGAACGTCGCCCTCGCGCTCGCGCTTGAACCCGACCTCCCCGACCTGCTCGACGAACTCGTCGTCATGGGCGGCGCTGCGTTCAGCCAGGGAAACGTGACTCCCCTCGCCGAGGCCAACTTCCACACCGACCCCCACGCCGCGGCCCGCGTCGTGCAAGACCTCTCGACGACGATCGTCGGCCTCGACGTGACCAGAACCGCCACGCTCCCGCCGCACCTGCTCGACTCGCTCCCGCAGGACGACCCGATCGGTCGCTCGATCCAGGAGTGGCTCACCTACTACGACGAGGACCGGTTAGCGAAATACAGCATCGAATCGGCCGCAATCCACGACGCGCTCGTTATCGCCGCCATCGCCGACCCCGCCGTGCTCGAGACGAACGCCTACCACCTCGAGGTTGCCACCGACAGCGACCTCGCCCGCGGCGCGCTGGTCTGTGACGGGCAGGGTCTCACCGACGCGCCGCCAAACGGCTCGGTCGCGACCGACGCCGACTACGACCGCTTTCGCGACCTCATTGTGAACTCGCTCGAGCAGTACCTCCACCCTGCACCGACGGCCGAGTAGAGAACCGGTTCGCGGACCGTGACGGAACGAGTTCAACACTGTCGGCGGTGCGTGGAGATTCCAGCGCTGCCGTGTTATTGTGACCGGTCATCGACGGCAGCGTCATTGGCATATCCGCAGCGTCGAAATGCTGGAACCGGTCGAACGACGCCGAAATAGAGCCGGTTGACGGCGATTCCAACCGCAAGACCGAAGAGCAGCCACGGGATGGCTTCGAGTACGAGCGCGTCGGTGATCGTCAGCCAGACGAGGACGGTGATGGCCAGGATGCCGACGGTGCTCAGCAGCCACTGTCCTGCCCGCCTTCGGTCCGCGGCGGCGCTAAGCACGCCCGTGATGAGAGCCACGGCGACGCCGACGGGCCACCAGTCGAACGCGAACGCGACCACGCTGCCTACCAGCAGACAGACAACGAGATTCGAGAGGGAGAGCATCAGATCGAAGGAGACCACGCGTTTTACGGGATCAGAATCCGTCTTCATACGCCATCAGTGCGTCGCTCGTAGTTAAATTACAGTGGAGAGACATGATGGCGTCTCGTTAGCGGCGAAACGGCCGTGCCAACCGCCGAACGATGCGTTTTCCATTCGAGCGGACGAACGCAACCCCGCCAACCTTGGCCTCGTCGAGTTCGTACCGGGCGGCATCGGCCGAACCGCGGTCCACCCGATAGACCGTCCCGTCGTCGGTCATCAAGTCGAGCGCCTCGTGAACTCGAGAGTCGGTGAGATCGCACGCGTCGGCGAGTTCGGCGACGGTCTTCGGTTCGGGGTCGGATTTCAGTTCTTCGGCGACGAGGTGGACGTGGTTCAGCACGAGCATCACCTCGTTTGCGCTCATGTCTTCGTCCGCATCCGGGGACGGCGTGCGGTCTGTGACGGCCGGGTTGCGGGCGTCGAGGAGGAACCAGACGCCGATGAGAGCGGTCAGAGCGGGAAACCAGGCGGGTCCGCCTGCGGCTGCGCCGGCGGTGAGTTCGTGCGACAGCCAGGCGAGACTGACGACCGCGATGAACGCGCCGGTTCCGAGTTGTATCCACCGGTCGTCGACGGTGGGCGTATCTCGGAGCACCTGCAGCGTTTCCGCCAGCACGAGAGGAATGGTAACCAAAACGAGGGTATCGACACTACGGGTAATGGCGTAGAGCAGGACGAGAACCGCAATCATCGGGAGGACGTGTCGAACCGTCAGTCGGTCGCGGGCGGTTCGAACGATGGCGGACGGCATACGTACTCCTCGAGTGATAATCACTTACTATCTCCGCACAGTGTTGCGAGCGGACTGTTCGTTCGTCCCGCCTGCTTCGCCTTCCCTCTCAATCGCGTCCTCGAAAGCGGACGCTGAACGGAACGTACTTCGTGCGCTAGCGGAGAGAACTGTAGTCTAACAGCGCTAGCGTGCAAGACGTAGAGAGAGTTCAGCCCGACGGTAACGATGGTGGCATGGATGCCAAAAATAGGGCTTTTCAACCCCTCGTGTGTATTAGTACCATGGAAGTGAGTGGCACGAAGACACCAATAGACGATATAGCGTACCTCGCACGATCCGAACACCGTGCGCCAACGCTTATCGCGCTCACGGTTCGTCCCCGAAGCCGGTCCGAACTCTGGGAGATGACCGGCGTTTCGGAGTCCACGATCAGACGGACGCTCAGCGAGTTCGAAGATCGCGATTGGGTTTACAGGGATGGATATCAGTACGCGGTGACACAACTGGGTGCCTTCGTTGCGTCAGCGATGGCGGATGTGATCGACCGAGTCGAAACCGAACAGAAGCTACGTAACGTTTGGCGCTTGCTTCCGGGTGAAGAAAGCGGTTTCACCATCGACATGTGCTCGGATGCAACCGTAACGGTCGCTGACCCCGAGGACCCATCCCGGCCGATTACCCGTTTCTGTTCACTAATCGAGGAGACGGATCGGTTGCGGTTTACCGGCCTCGACGTTGCCATGCTCGATTCGTGTAAGAACGAACTCTGCCGGAGAGTTATCGATGGGATGGAAACAGAGCTCATCAATCCGCCGAGGGTGGCCGATTACATTCGCTCGGACTGCCCGGATCTGTTCTCGGAGGCATTAGAGAGCGGCAATCTCGATGTCCGATTGCACGATGGGTTACCGTCGTTTGGAGTCAGTATATGCGACGACCGAATCGCAATAACTGGGTACGACACCGAGGGGGTTACGGTTCGAGTTCTGGTCGACACCGACGCAACAGACGCGCGCGAATGGGCGGAATCAACCTTCGCTTCCCACCGACGAAAGACGCCAACACTCCCTCTCGAAAACGATCTTTGATACGGACTGCTGTAAGTCATTTCCGGCGCAACCGCAGGACGGGTGCGGTTGCACCGGTAAATCGTTACAGCAGACCGTATGAGGCGGTGATCGGACCGGTTGGTGTTCTTTTCCCTTGCTCCATGGGACCCACCAGCCGGATGAGAGGCGAGACCATCGGACCCCTGGAGGACAGTAGGAAGCCGTTCGTAGCGGAACCAAGAGGTAGCTGTGACGGGTCCCGCCGTGTTTCCGGTCACCTCGTTTGCAATGACGACGTGGTTTTTCAGCACCTGATCGATCGGCAACGACTGCAGAACTCGCAGATTCCACACGGGCGATTACCTGCTACGCAAACGGCATGAGGTAGCTATCTAACCCTGTGGTACGTTACCATATATGCCGCAAGGCAACTGAGACACAATGGCAGACGCGTACAAACTCGACTGTGAATCGGAAGCGGTCGATTGCCGGTTCATCATCCAGTCGGAGAACGAACTCGAAGCGGTCGAGTTGGCCAAGAACCACATGCAGGAGGACCACGGACAGGACTACTCGGACGACGAACTCCGAGAGGAGCACCTCCAGGTGGTCTGATCCATGCCATCCGAACGAGAGGTCATCCACGGCGTCGACACCGAGGAGTTCGCTGCGTTCGCGGAACACGCCGCCGAGAATCCCGAGGAAGTCCGGCTCGGGCTACGCGCCCGGTCGACCTACGAGGGGACTTGTGCCCACAGTCTGGCGACGATAGACTCGTACGATCTCGGCGGCGAGACGATCGAGCGCGACACCCGCGCGTACACGATCCCGTACGGCGGATGGAAGGAAGTGCTAGAGGCCGGCGGCTGGGCCGGGGCGACGGATCGAATGGAGCCGATCGAGGTTGCGCTCTCCGCGCTTGCCTCGTGCATCAACGTCGGTATTACCATCAACGCCGTCGCAACCGGCGTCGACATCGATCACCTCGAGACGCGCGTTCGCACCGACTTTGACCCCGGCGTCCTCTTCAGTGTGGAGGATCTCGGGAATGCCGACACGGTGTTCGAAAACTTGACCGCCGAAATCGAGATCGAGAGCCCTGACCTCGACAAGGATGAGGTCGACGAGTGGGCTCGGCGGGCACCAGTCTACACGCTCGTCTCGCTCGAACAGGACGTCAACCTCACGGTGAATACGCCTGCTGAGGTGGGTGCCGACGACTGAGGTGGAGACAAATGGCAAACTCACTCGATGTCGACAAACTGGAACAAGCGGTGAAATCAGTCTACGAGGATGTCGCGGAGGACTCCGACGAGGAGTATCACTTCGAGATGGGGCGAGGGCTGGCGGAACGTCTCGGGTATCCGCCGGAGCACCTCGATCAAATTCCCGTGGAGGCGATGGAATCGTTCGCCGGCGTTGGGTACTACTTCGATCTCGCTGCTATCGAGGACGGAGACGACGTCCTCGATCTCGGCAGTGGATCAGGCACGGACGCGTTCGTCGCAGCGCTTCACACAGGGAACGCTGGAAGCGTGACCGGATTAGACATGACGGACCAGCAACTCGAGAAGGCTCGCACGTTGCGCGACGATGCGAGAATGGAGCACGTCTCGTTCGAGCACGGCTACATCGAGGACGTTCCCTTCGACGATGAGACCTTCGATGTCGTCATCTCGAACGGGGTCATCAACCTCTCACCGGACAAGCCGCAGGTGTTCGAGGAAGCCCATCGGGTGCTCGCCCCCGGCGGTCGGCTTGCCATCTCCGATATCATCAGCGAGGAGCTACTGCCGGAGAGCATCAAAAACGACGAAGACCTCTGGGCGGCCTGCATCGGCGGGGCCGAGCAGATCGACCGGTATACGACATCCATCGAAGCGGCTGGCTTCTCGGTGACGGACGTCCGAGAAAACACGCAGTACGAATTCGTCTCGGAACGGGCGGCGAACGCGTGCCAGAAGTACGGCGTCAAGAGCATCTCACTCGGGGCGACCAAATAATCACCATGGCGACAAATTACCCGGTCGCGGACGAACAGGAAGAACAGGGCCAGATTGAGTCGCAACTCCGGAATGGAGCGCTGTTGATGGCACTCGCCGGAATCGCGTTCGTCGTTTACGGAGTCGTGTTTCTCGTGATGAATTTCGTGGGGGATGGCTTCGAACTCGGCGTCAGTACGCTGGATGGGATGACGAGCGCCGAACTCGATCCGACGGTGGCGTACTACATCAGTCACCTCCACGTCGCCACCGCCGCGTTCATAATCTCGACGGGCATCGCCATTACGGGCCTCTCGTGGTACGGCGTGCGCCAGCGGCTCACCTGGGCGTGGACGACTGCGATCGTCACAGCCGTCGTCGGCCTAGCGCTCGCGTTACCGATGCATTGGACGGGAAATGCGTTCTCCCACGATTGGGTGACGCATCTCGGACCGATCTACCTCGCGACGATCGTGTTCATTGTCGGGGTTGTGTTGTCGTACCGAGGAGTTCACACCTCGTAGCTGATCTGACCGATCCATGTTTTCGCTTATCGGTTCACCAGCGTTCGTCGTACTACATGCAGGCCATAGCGTGACCCTTGTAGAGTACCTGTTCCGGGTCTTCGTGTTCCTGCTAGCCTTCGGTGGTATCGGCGTCACCATTTTCTGGGGCGTCCGAACGATCGGAGCCGTCCATTCGAAGGTCAGCAGGCGCGGAGAAATCAACGAGAATGAGCCGTAAATCGCAGTTTAGTGGACCGGCACGGGAAGCCACCGACACGGTCGACTCACCGCCGACAAGTCCTGCTCCCGAGGCCCGGCGGACGGCCCTGCTGGTCTGCCCGGCGGTCTTCGTGTTCGTGCCATCCCGTACGCACTCGCTCGCCGCACCTTCGTCTGGGTGGGTCCCGACGCTACTACTGGCGGTCGAAGTTCGACGTGGAAATTATTGATACTGCCGGACAAAACTATTCACACGTCGATCGCACTCGAACGGTCGTCGCCACAAGCGACGATCCGTGAGACGTGATTGAGTGTTCACTGACTTTTGTCCGACAGTATGAGTAACGCAGAGTGGGGGTACCCTGTTACACTGGCCGATACAGAATGGACTGTCTCGTGCTGAATACGCGCGGTGTATCTTGCATGGTGTCAGGGAAACGAATCATAGTTTATAGATCGCGGCGTTCCACACTTCCCCTCACGGCTGAAGCTCGAACCCACAGAAACTCTCCACCCTTCTGACGACCCGTATAACACCAACCGAGACGCGGGAGATCTCGCGGGACGGTCGGGTCGGGAAGGTGTACAGCGGTCCATCACGATATCGTGAAACACCTGCAAGTTCCGGGCTGGTGACCTTCCCCATGTGAAGCGGAGATACGCTATCCATGGCGGAGCAAACCCAGCGTGAGTCGAACTCGGGTGAATCGGAGTCACATTCTACGGTTCGGAACGTCGTTCTCGTCGTTCTCGATACGGCACGGGCACGGCGAGTCGCCGGAGACTGGAACCAGACCAGTGAGAACGAACGAGACGAGAATAACGGGGCCGCAGCCACCCACGATCGGACGACCCCGGAGCTGCACCGGCTCGCCGAAACGGGAACGACGTTCGAGAACGCGTTCGCGACGGCACCGTGGACGCTTCCCTCCCACGCCTCGATGTTTACCGGGCTCTACGCCTCCGAGCACGGCACCCACGGCGACCATACGTATCTCGATTCCAACCTGCGGACGCTCCCCGAGGCGTTCGACGACGCCGGCTTCGAAACGATCGGCGTCTCGAACAATACGTGGATCACCGAAGAGTTCGGCTTCGACCGCGGGTTCGACGACCTGCGCAAGGGCTGGCAGTACATCCAGTCCGAAACCGACATGGGGACCGTCGTCCGCGGCGAGGACCTCTACGAAAAGCTTCAGGCGACCCGTAATCGCCTCTTCGACGGAAACCCGGTCGTCAATGCAGCGAACATCCTCTACAGTGAACTCTTCCAGCCGGCGGGCGACGACGGAGCGTCCCGCTCGGCGGACTGGATCGAAAACTGGCTCGCCACCCGCGACGACGACCAACCGTTCTTCCTGTTCTGTAACTTCATCGAACCCCACGTCGAGTACGACCCGCCGCGCGAGTTCGCGGAGCGGTTTCTCCCCGCGGATGCGACCTACGAAGAGGCGACCGCGATCCGACAGGACCCGCGCGCCTACGACTGTGAGGACTACGAGATCACCGACCGCGAGTTCACGCTGCTCCGCGGCCTGTATCGCGCGTCGCTGGCGTACGCCGACGCGCAGGTCGGCCGGCTTCGGAAAGCGCTCGAGACGAACGATGAGTGGGAGGACACGCTCTTCGTCGTCTGCGGCGACCACGGCGAACACGTCGGGGATCACGGATTCTTCGGTCACCAGTACAACCTCTACGACACCCTGCTCAACGTCCCGCTCGTCTGTCACGGCGGCCCGTTCGTCGGTGGCAACCGCCGCAGTGAACTCGTACAACTGCTTGACGTGCCGCTGACGGTGCTCGAAGCCGCCGGCGTCGACGACCCCGAACTACGCGAGCAAGCGGCGGGGTACTCGCTGTATCCCGGCTCGACGCCGGACGCGCCCTCGCCCGGAGCGACATCGGCAGCGACGACCGCTGCGACTGGGACGCCGAAACCGGACGCGACGGCACCCGCGGCGGCACCGAACTCGCGGGATGCCATCTTCGCCGAGTACGTCGCTCCGCAGCCCTCGATCGATCGGCTCGAAGCGCGGTTCGACGACGTTCCGGACCGCGTCCGCGAGTTCGACCGGCGGCTCCGGGCGATTCGGACGACCGAGTACAAGTACGTCCGCGGCGACGACGGCTTCGAGCGGCTCCACCACGTCGAGACGGATCCGCACGAACGGACGGACATTTCGGACGCGGAGCCGGAGACGGTTCGGCGACTCCGGCAGCGCCTCGAGGACGAGTTCGAGCCGCTCGGAGAGTCGGTTTCGACGGGTGAGGTGGCGATGCGAGAGGGAACGAAGGAACGGCTCGCGGATCTCGGCTACCTGTAGCGTGGCCCCGCAAATCGAGCGCGAGTCGGCCACGAACACCGAGCGATCGGACCAGCAGATGCGAACGACATGTCAGCTACTGAGCCACACTCCGGGTCGGAGCCCGGTGCCAACGGATTCGTCGACTTCGTTCGTGCCTACACCAAGACGTGGGTCCACGCGCTCGCCGCTGCGGCGCTGACCGCATTCGGGACGCTGACGGTCGTCAACCGCTGGTTCGCCGCGCTTGCACTCGCCGCCTATCTCGTTCCGCTCGTCGTTCTCTACGCCCGCTGGCGCAGGACCGGCGGTGAACTCGGAATGGGACCAGGTGCTGCTGATCAGTCCGCAAGCCATCCCGAGACGCATTCGAGGGATGATCAGCAGCCCCCGACCCAGGAGGACGAGCCGCCCGCCGCGTCAGCATCGGTGAGCGAGGATGTGAGCGGTGCTTCGGCTGCTTCGGATACCGATGAAACCGCGAGCGACAGTACACATCACGAGCCGGCGGTCGACGCCGGTACCGCGCCGGACGAAGAGCAATCGACGGCGGACGTGCCCCGTTCCCGTCCGGATCGAGACGCCGAATGGACCACCGCCGACGCACCCACCGAGACACCGCTCTCCGACGTAGCCATCACTGACGCCGGGTACAGCTATGCCGTCGGCGACGGTGGCGTCGTCCTTGCCAGTTCGGACACCGGCGACTGGCACACCGTCCTCGAAGACGGCCCCGCTGCCGCCGGCAACGATCTTGCTGGCGTCGCCGCAACCGACGACGGCGACGCCGTCTGGATCGCCGGCGACAGCGGGACCGTCGCCCGGATCGATACCGCCACCGACCGCCACACCGACTACACGGCTCCGACCGGAATCACCGACAACTGGCTCGGAATCGCTGTCGGCGGCGACGCCGGAACCGAGACGATCCTGCTCAGCAACGGCTCCGGGGAACTTCTCCGCGGGCGCTACCGACGCGATCCGACCGGCGCGGACGACGCCACAGCGAGCGGGCCCGGTGAACTCGCGTGGGACGAGCCGCTCATCCCCGGCAGCGGCTCCAGTCTGAGCGGCGTCGACCTCGCCGACGACGCGATGGGCTACTGCTGTGACACCAACAACGGCGTCTTCGAGACGACCGACGGCGGCACATCGTTCTCCCGAATCGGTCTCGACGATGCGGCTGGGACGTTCACGGACGTCGTCACGGCTACCCCTGCCAGTCCGTCACCGGTACCGGTACTGGTCAGCGCCGACGACGGCGTCATCCACCGATACGACGGCGCGACCTGGACCCCCGAGCGCGTCACGGATACCGCAGTGACTGGCCTCGCAGTCGGCGGCGAGCGACTGCTCGCCTGCACCGACGACGGAGCGGTGTTCGAACGGCAACTGAACTCGACCGAGTTCAGTTCTGCGACTGGGATAGCTGACTCGCTGCAGGCGGTTGCGGTCGGGCCGCCGCGAGCGGTCGCCGTCGGTAGCAACGGCGCGATCGTGGAGCGCCAGCACTGAACGGGGTCTCGAGATCATGGAAGGCCCGGCGTACGCGCGAGTACGGGCTGCTTTCTCCCGGTGGCTGACGGCGTTGTACCGGTTCAGCGGTGGTTCTCGCTGTATCGCCTCGTGTTTCCGTACGGGAGCGGCGATTCCCTGCGAGTGAAGTAGCGACGACATAACATTTCCACCCGAGGTCGACGGCCCACTATGAGATCGAACGCCCCGAGTGAGTGCCAGTCGGTCGTCGTACCCGGGATTACCGCGCCGAGTTCAGTTGCGTGTGTTCGATCGCTCGCTCGGCGCGGTATTCGGACGATCGTCGTCTCGAGCGACGAGCGGACGCCGGCCGCGAAATCGCGGTACTGCGACGAGGCGGTCGTCGTGCCGTCTCCCTACGAGGATCTGCTCGCCTATCGGGACGCGCTGCAGGCGCTTGCGATGCGGCCGGACGTGCGGACGATAATTCCGGTCAGAGAGCCCGACGTGTACGTCCTCTCGAAGTACCGCGACGAGTTCAGCGAGCATATCGGGACGCCCTGGCCCGAGATGGACACGCTCGCCAGGGCGCAGGACCGGGTTGAACTCTTCGAGGCGGCGGCGAACGCGGGCGTCGGCGCGCCGGAGACGGTGTTGTGTACGGAGCTTCCGGAGTCGGGCGAGTGGATCGTCAAGCCGCGGTACTCGGTGCTGGGCGACGAGTATCTCGACCGATACGGCCCGGAGACGTGTATCGCGCCGCCGTCGACGCGGTATCTGGAAACGGAGGGTGACGGGACAGCACCCGGTACGGTGGCGGCTGCGACTGCCGGCGCGACGGCGACGACGAGTACGACCGGGACGACCCGGACGGCTATCGACGTGAACGAGAGCGTCGAGGACGGTGGATCGAACGTCGATGTGGCCGTCGAATCGACCGACGAGCGCGTTTCGACGACGAGCAGTACCGTTACGGCGTCGTCCACGGCTACCGAGAGCACTACCAGTTCCAGTTCCAGTTCTAGTTCTAGTACCAGTACGACCGAGACAAGCGCGAGCGCCAATACCAACACGAACGCCGGGACGAGTACGAATACGAATACAAACGCGAACGCGAACAGCGGGACCGCCGACACACCCTCCCTCGAAACGCTCCGAACCGAGATGGGACACACGCCGATTCGCCAGGAATACGTCCCGACGACGGACGAGTACGGCTTCTTCGCCCTCTACGACCACGGCGAGCCGGTCGCCACGTTCCAGCACCGGCAACGCCGGGGCTACAGCTACGCCGGCGGTCCGAGTTCCTACCGCGAATCGGTCTGGATTCCCGAACTCGAACGCGCGGGACGTGCCCTGCTCGATCACCTCGAGTGGCACGGGCTCGCGATGGTCGAGTTCCTTCGCGACGAGGAGACGGGCGAGTTCAAGCTAATGGAGGTGAACCCGCGGTTCTGGTCGTCGTTGCCGTTTTCGGTCCAAACGGGTGCTGACTTCCCGTACTACTACTGGCTGCTCGCGGGTGACGAGCGCGAGCGGATCGACCACGATTATGACGTCGGGATCGGCGGCCATCTCGTCCGCGGCGAGGGGTTACATCTCTACTCGATCCTGACGGACGACGTCCCACTAGTCGAGAAGCCGCCGTTTCGGACCGCACTCTGGGATATCTGTCGATCGATGGTAACCGAGCGACGGTGTGACTATCTCAGTCGTGACGACCCGCGGCCGTTCGTTCGAGATCTCGCGAACGCGGCCGCCGAGTTCGATCCGCGGTAGCGATCGCGCGGCCGGTTCCGGGTCGGTCAGACGCCGAGAACGGTCGCCGATCGAGAGCGGAGAGACACCGTTATTTGGCTCGCCCCGCGAGATCCGTTGTGGACGACGATGCCGAACGGTCGACGGCCAACCCTACCCCCGGACCGAGCCGCTGTCGACTCTGCGGGACGGCACTGACGCCCGCCGAGAGCGACAGTGACGAGCAACCGGCTCGAAGCGACACTGACGAACGATCGGCCACGGGCCGGAGTGACGCCACAGCCACGACCGCCTTCTGTTCGACCGGCTGTCGGCAGATCGACGAGACGCTCGACGAGCCAACCCCGGACGACGAAGCCGGTCAGCCCACCGCCGGCTCGACTCCCAGCGTCGAGACCGCAGACGAGTCCACGGCCACGTCCGCCGACGCCGCAACACCCGACCGAACTTTCCTCCGCGTCGACGGCATGTACGCCGCCACGTGCGAACGCTACCTCGAATCGGTCGCGAAATCCCAGGACGGCGTCACCGACGCCGCCGCGAGCTACGTCACCGAGACCATCCGCATCGATCACGACCCCGCCCGCAGCTCCGCCGCTGAACTCGAGGCGGCACTGACGACGACCGGCTACACAGCCTACCGCCGCGAAGAGGCCTCGAGCGACGACGAGACCGGCGGCACGCGACGCTCGCGCGAGATGTCCGGGCTGCGAAAGCGACGGACGGACGATATGCTCGAAGTTCGGTACGTCATCGGCATCGTCTTCGGATCGTTCCTGCTCGTCCCCTACGCCGCGCTCCTGTATCCGACGTATCTCGCCTCGGTCTTCGACTGGCGATTCCTCTCCCTCTATGACGAGGCGTTTACCGGGTTCGGCGGCCTGCTCTTTTTGCCGCTGTTTTTCACCGTCACCGGTGCCGTCCTCTATCTCACCGGCATGCCGCTCTTACGGGGTGCCTACGTCAGCCTCAAACACCGCCAGCCGAGCACCCAACTGCTCGCGTCGCTCACCGTCGTGAGCGCCTTCTGCTACGGCACCATCGCCTTCGTCTCCGGTCGCAACGACCTCTACTACGATCTGACGATCATCGTCGCCGCCATCGTCATGGCCGCGCTCTTCTACGAAGCGATGGTCAAGCGCCAGGCCATGGACCGTCTCACCGAACTCACAATTTCGCAGGTCGACACGGCCCGCGTGTTCGACAGCGCCGGTTCGGAGACCGGCTCCGACCCCGCCGACCCCACCGACGCCGCTGCGACGACGGCCGCCGACCCCGATACATCGACGCAGCACACCCGGACCGTCCCCGTCACCGACCTTTCCGCCGGCGACCGACTCCTCGTCCGAGCCGGCGAACGCATCCCCGTCGACGGCGAACTCGTCGCGAGTTCATGTACGGTCGACGAGGCGGTCGTCACCGGCGAGTCGCTCCCGATCTCGAAAACCCCCGGCGACGCGGTCGTCGGCGGCTCCGTTGTCACCGGCGACGCCGCGATCGTCGCCGTCGGCGACCGAACCGACAGCAGCATCGACAGGCTCACTCGAACCGTCTGGAACCTCCAGAGCGCAGCCCACGGCATCCAGCGGCGCGCCGACGAACTCGCGGCGATCTTCCTCCCGATCGTGCTCGGCGCTGGGGCACTCGTTGGCGCCTGGAACGTCTTTCAGGGGAACGGACTCGGGTCGACGACGACGGTACTGGCCGTGCTCCTGACGGTCATGGTGGCGAGTCCGTGGGCGCTCGGCCTCGCAACGCCGTACTCGATCGCGTCGAGTATCCGCGAGGCCATGGATCACGGCATCGTCGTCTTCGACGAGACCGTCTTCGAGCGGTTGCGAGAGATCGATACCGTCGTCTTCGACAAGACCGGGACACTGACGACGGGCGAGATGACGGTACTCGAGGCCGATGGCTCGCCGGCTCTGCTTCGAGCGGCCGGCCGACTCGAACGACATGCATCCCACCCGGCCGCAGCGGCGATTACGGCGGCGTTTGCGTCGACTGGCGGGCCAGATACCTCGGGGACACCTGATGAGGTCGACGATCCGGCACCCGACGGCGGTACAGTCGACGATTCGAAGGGGTCACGAGACGAAACGGACTCCACCGACTCTACCGACTCGGACACCAACGAGTTCGTCCGCGAGTTCACGGACCACGGCAACGGCGTCTCGGGCGTCGTCGACGGCGACCGACTCCTCGTCGGCCACCCCGACCTGTTCGATGACCGCGACTGGGACCTCGATCCTGAACTCGAGGGGCACGCGAGCGACGCACGCGAGGCGGGGAATCTCCCGGTCGTGATCGGCCGGAACGGCCGCGCCGAGGGCCTCATCGTCGTGGGTGACGAACCGCGGGGCGATTGGGAGGAGACTGTCACGGCCCTCTCCGAGAGCGACGTCTCAGTCGTCGTGCTCACCGGCGACGAGGGCCGCTCCATTGACGCGTTCGCCCGCCATCCGGGCGTCGACCACGTCTTCACCGGCGTTCCGCCGGACGGCAAAACCGAAGCCATTCGCCGGCTCCGGACCGACGACCGCGTCGCGATGGTCGGCGACGGAACGAACGACGCCCCGGCGCTCGCCGCGGCGGATCTGGGGCTCTCGCTCGGCGGCGGCACGGCGCTGGCCTCCGACGCGGCCGACCTCGCCATCGTCGACGACGACCTCACCGGCGTCGAGCGAGCGTTCGCACTCGCGCGGGCCGCCCGCCGCCGCGTCGTCCAGAACCTGGCGCTCGCACTCAGCTACAACGCCATCGTCGTCCCGCTCGCCCTGGCCGGCCTCCTGAACCCGCTGTTTACCGCCGTCGCCGTCGGGGTTTCCGCCGGCCTGATCGTCCTGAACTCGTCGCGGTCGCTGCTTCCGGCGTAGAAGTCTGTCGGATCCGGTGGACCCGAGCACGAGCACGAGCACGAGAGATGGACGAATGGGCTGCAGAACCGGGACCCGGGACCTGACCCATCACTCGAGTTCAACTGGCGCACCACAGGCAGGACAGACGAGTTCAGCCTCGTCATCGTCGCCGATTCGCAGGTGGTCGTGGTCGCAGTCGGGACAGGTGACGTTCCGATCCTCGAGTACGGGAATGCGCGTAACACGCACGTCCTCGCTGTCCCGGGGCGCGCCGAGCGCGATCGCGACGACGCGGTCGTCCGAGTCGTTCCGGCCGGACTGGAACTCGCCGGGGGCGAACCGGACGGCCTCGAACTCGCCGACGACGAGTTCGCGTTCGTCGCTGGTCACGTTCTCGGATTCTACGCCGGCGGCATGACCGAGTTCGATCTCGAACGTCGCTTCGCCGGCGAGCACGACGAAGACCTCCTCCTGATCCGTGTGCGCGTGTACCGACCCGCTGAATCGTTCGCCGGGGTCGAGAACGTAACGCGTGATCGCGAGGTGCTCGGTCCCGAGCGGGGCCGCGAGTTCGCGTCGATCCGAGTGATAGTCGGTCGAGCGCGGATCGATATCGTCGATCGAGACGTGCTCCATACCGGGCTATTCACGAGCGCTCGCCATGAACTCGGGGACGATCCTCGCGGGTTGTGTCGGCGTCGAACCTGACCCCGATTTTCGTCGGGTCCCGTAAGGGCGCGCCGCCACACCTTTGCTCGTCGGCGGATTCAGGTCCCCACATGTTCCACGGCGAGGAGTTCTGGCTCGCCCGGCTGCTGTTCCAGCGGGGACTCGCGCTGTTGTACCTGCTTGCCTTTCTCGTGGCCGCCTTCCAGTTTCGCCCGCTGGCCGGCGAGGACGGCCTCCTGCCGATCGAGTGGTACGCGGAGGGCGCGTCGTTCCGCGAACGGCCGAGTCTCTTCTATTTCGTCCCGAGCGATCGGGCGATCGGCCTCGCGGCCTGGAGCGGCGTCGTCGTCTCGGGCCTGGTGCTGCTCGGTGCACCCTACTGGCTCCCCGATGGTTATGCCACGCCCGCATCGATGCTCCTCTGGACGGTGTTGTGGCTGCTGTATCTCTCCTTCGTCAACGCCGGACAGACGTTCTACGGCTACGGCTGGGAGTCGATGCTGCTCGAAACCGGCTTTCTCGCGATCTTCCTCGGTGCCGGCTCCGTCGCGCCGCCGTTTCTCATCATCCTGTTGCTCCAGTGGGTGCTCTTCCGAAACATGTTCGGTGCGGGGCTGATCAAACTCCGCGGCGACGACTGCTGGCGGGACCTCTCCTGTATGGACTACCACTACGAGACCCAGCCGATTCCCAACCCCGTCAGCTGGTTCGCCCACCACCTCTCGAAACGAGTTCACCGCGTGGAAACCTTCGGCAACCACGTCGTCGAACTCGCGGTACCGTTTCTCTACTTCGCACCGCAGCCCGCTTCGGCACTGGCCGGGCTCGCCACGATCGGCTTTCAGGGGTGGCTGATGATCACCGGGAACTTCGCCTGGCTGAACGCGATCACGATCGTCCTGGCGATTCCGACGTTCAGCGACGGCGTGCTCACGGCCGTCCTCCCGCTTTCCGCGCCGACGGCTGCCGCGACGCCGCTGTACCTCCAGGCGCTCGCCGTCGTCGTCGCGCTCGTCGTGGTCGCGATGAGCATCCGTCCCGTCGAGAACATGCTCTCGGAAAGTCAGACGATGAACACCGCGTTCGATCCGCTGCACCTGGTCAACACCTACGGGGCGTTCGGCTCCATCACGAAAACGCGCTACGAGATCGTCATCGAGGGGACGACCGACGAGGCGGTTACCGACGAGACGACGTGGCGTGAGTACCGGTTCAAGGGAAAGCCGACCGATCCCGAGCGCCGCCCGCCCCAGATCGCCCCGTACCACCTGCGCCTGGACTGGCAGCTCTGGTTCGCCGCGATGGCTCCGACGCCGCGTCGCCATCCCTGGTTCCTGCGATTCCTCGGGAAACTCCTCGCCGGTGACCAGGAAACGCTAGCGCTGCTCGCCGCAGACCCGTTTGCCGACTCCGAGGGGCCGGCCCACGTCCGTGCAGTCCGGTATCGCTATCGGTACACGACACCCGAGGAACGCGCCGAAACCGGTCGGTGGTGGTACCGCGAGCGCGTCGGCTCCTACGTCCGTCCCGTCTCGTTAACGGACGTGCGACAGCGAGCGCCCGGCTGGTCGGCGGACTAACGGCGTCCCGACCGGACTCATACGGACTGCTGTAAGTCATTTCCGGCGCAATCGCAGGGCGGGCGCGGTTGCGCCGGTAAATCGTTACAGCAGACCGTATCACGCGTCGCTGCACCCGGCGTCAGGACTCCCGTCTGGCCGGCGGGGTCTTCGAGACGATCTTTCCGAAGAGGTCGCGGTTGTTCGCCACCAGTTGATAGCCGTGTTCGCGCAGCCGGTCGTACTCCTCGAAGTGTCGGAGGAACTGGACGAACTCGCGCGCCGGGCCGTCGATGTCAGAACGCAGGAAGGCTTGCTCGATCGAGGCCCCGCAGGAGTAGACCCCCTCCTCGGTAAGCAGGTGCGAGCAGTCCTCGTAACTCTCGGGCAGTTCGGTCCGGAGTTCCGGCGTCAGGTCGCTGAATCCGACGAGCCGGATCGATGACCGTTCCGAAAGGTGGTCCGCCCACCAGGTACAAAACCCGCAGTCGTCGTCATAGACGAGCGTTGGTCGCTCCATACCCGGACACACGTCCCGTATCCACTAACGTTTACTGCGGCGTCGGTCGGAAGTTGGTCGTCGCTCCAGCCGCCAGCGCCACCCCGCCGATCGCCGAGTTCACCTGGCATCGACCCCAACACCCATTCCCCTCTCCCTCCACTAGAGAGCCGAGAGAACGATGGAACGGTTCGTCACACTCATCGTGGCCGGCGGGATCGGTCTCCTCGCCGGCCTCTGGCTCGCCGAACTCGTCGCGGTCGGCTCCCTGCCCTGGATCGCCGGCGCGGCGCTCGCGCTCTCCGGCACCGTCGCCATCCTCGCCGGAATCCGGCGCGAACTCACCGTCTCGCCGTTCGCGTGAGTCCGGCCGTCGCCGAGCGCGTGTGGACGGTGCAAGCACGTCGCCCGTACAGCGGTCGACAGCGCTCGGCGGGACCCGCGATTCCGCGATTCGGACCGCCAGAACACTCTTTGCGGCTCCCTCCAATGCAGCCCCATGAGCAGTGCGGCCCGCTCGCTCTCGGAACCGCAAGTCCTCGCCCACGCCAAGCAACGGCTCTTTCCCGCGGCGAGCGACCGGTCCTACGTCGTGGCCGACACCCAGTTCGCGCGCGAAGAGTGGCTCCCCGGCCAGCCCATCGATCCCGCCATCCGCGACCGACTCGCCCCGTTCAACCACGTCGAGATCGGCGGCGGCTTCCCTGACCTCGTCGGCGTCCACGAACTCGACGAACTCGATCCGGAACTACTGGCCGTCGACCGCCTCGGTGACGAGCCACCGCTGATCGCCATCGAAGCCAAAGGCTACGCGAGCGGCGGCGTCGATACCCGGCGCGGCATCGTCCAGGCCTACGACCGACTCCACGAGGCCAACGCAGCGTACCTCGCCGCTCCCGCGGCGGCGATCACGGACACCGATCGAACGCTCGCGCGGGAGTTGAACGTCGGCGTCCTCGGCGTCGACACCACAGGAGCGGTCGACGTACTCGAATCCCCGCGCCTCGTCGGGAATCGGACTGCGACCGAGGCCTCGGCGCTGCGATTTCAGGCCAGCGCTCAGGGCGTCGCGGAGAACTCCTTCGGGCTGAACCACCCGAAGAACTACCTCGGCTACCCGCTTGCCCACTACGCCGACGGCGACACCGCGACCCTCCTCTCCGAGTTCAACGTCGTCGGAGCGGTCCGAGACGCCAGGCGCGGGGCCGCGTTCCTCGGGCTGATCGAGGACCGCGAACGGGTCGCGCTGACCGCCCTCGGCGAGGAGGTGATCCGCTTCGGGAAAGCCCGCTGTGGCTCCGTCGAGGCGGCGCTCGAGACGTTCGCCGACTGGTATCGCTCGCGAAAGCGGTTCGTCGACCTCGCGCCGGCCTGGGGACAGTTGGCCCGCCGCGTTCTCTTCGAATACCCCGCAACGGAACTGTTCGTCAACGAACTCCAGACGATGCACGACGACTGGATTCCCGAGCCGTCGCTGGTCGACCTCGTGATCCACCTCCACGAACTCCACCCGACGTTCGCCGTCGAGTTGTTCGTTCGCGGCGACGAGGCGGTTCGCCGTCGAGTACTGACCGCCGAGGGCGACCTCCGGCGCGCTGAACTCGAGGACGGCGACATCTACCACTCGCCGACGGTGTTCCAGTTGAAGACGATGCTCTACCACGTCGGCATTCTCACGGCGAACGGGACGGAACCGCACCGACTCGACCCGACCGCGGATATCTGGGCGCTTCGCGAGCCCGTTTGAGCACTCGCTGCGAGTATCGCTGTAGTGGCTACGACTGTCGTGGGAAACACGGCGGATACATGTAACAATAGTTTCTTGTTCAGAGCATGGAGCGAACTCGCCACTTCACGGCCACCGTTTACGTGGTGAACGACGGGGCGACAGCACTGCACGAACACGAGCACGTCGGGAAAACGATCCCGCCGACGGGCCACGTCGATCGAGACGAACTCCCCCATGAAGCCGGCCTTCGAGAAGTTCGGGAGGAGACCGGACTCGATCCGACGCTCCTCGACGACACACGATCAGTTGATACCCCCGGTGGTCAGGTACTCCCGCATCCCCGCCACCAGATGCTATACGATATAAACGTCCACGATGGGACCGTTGGCCATCAGCATATCGACCACGTCTACTACGCTACTGTTCCAGATCGCGATATTTCTCCCGGACCCGATGAAATGCGAGCGGATGCGTGGCACTGGTATACGATACCGAGACTTCGGGCGAGTGAACTCCCGGCGAACGTCGTCCGATTCGGCGTCGAGGCTATTCGGACGGCTGCCGATTCGGCTGAGTGGGAGTGAACTCGTCGCTTCTGGATTCCCTTTACTCGGTTCTACCACCAGAACCGTCTCATACGGGTGCTCGTCGGAGGGCTGGCCGCGATACACGAGATGCCATGACACACGAGTTTCCGGAAGACGTACCGTTATGCCACGCGCCCCACGTCCGTTACGTATGAGCGAACCGACGGGCGAAGCGGCCGACGCGAACGTCTCGGTCCACGAGGGCATCACCTACGCCGACCGCGAGGCCGGCGAGCTAGAACTCGACCTGTACCTCCCCGACGGAGAGCGCCCGCCGCTGGTCGTCTACATCCACGGAGGCGGCTGGATCGCCGAAACCCGCGATAACATCCCCGATCCAGAGCGCTACGCGGCCGAGTGGGGCTGTGCAATCGCCAGCGTGAGTTACCGTCTGGCCGAGGTTCCGGATGACGCCGGGCCGGAGATGCAAGAGATGTACGACCCGGCCAACCCGACTCCACGAGGGACGTTCCCCGCACACTTCGTCGACGTAAAGGCCGCGATCCGGTGGCTTCGAGCCAATGCTGCGGAATACGGCTACGACGCTGAACGCATTGGGGCGTGGGGGTCCTCGGCGGGCGGCCATCTGGCCATGCTCGCGGGCGTCGTCGAGGATGTGATGGATCTCGGAGCGGCGTTCGACGGTGAACTGAAGAAATCCGTCGCACCCGACACCTCGGGGACTGTACAGGCGGTCGTCAGCTGGTACGGTCTCACCGACTTCACGTTCGCGGCGGACAACGCACCCGGCATTCCCTCGCTGCTACTGGGCGGCCCCGCGTCCGACCACCCGAAGCGGTTCGAGCAGGCGAGTCCCATTACCCACGTCTCCGCGGACAGTCCACCGACGCTCCTGATGCACGGGCGAGCGGACGAGGTCGTGGCCGTCGAACACAGCCGGCGGTTCTTCGATGCGTTGGACGAAGCAGGTGTAAACGCCGTCTTCTACGAGTTACACGACCGCAACCACGTCTGGGCAGAACACATCGAGGACATCGAATCCGAACGGGAAGCGATGGACCTCCTCACGACCGAGCCGACGCCAAGCCAATCGGTGTACAGCGCAACTCACGTTGACGACGGTGGAACGCCGGATCCGCTTCTCGATACCACGTTGCCGGCTGGCCCGGCAGCGATCGAACAGTTCTTCGCCCGCACTATCAAATGACGAATGACGAACCGACACACGCCCGCACCTACCGATTAGCTGTAGTGACTGCAAGCTGAGTCGACCATGGTTCAAATCTCACCGCCATCACTACCGCTCACGAGGAGATTTCGAAGCAAAACGACGGGCGCGGAGGGATTTGAACCCCCGACATCTTGGTCCGGAACCAAGAACTCTGTCCACTGAGCTACGCGCCCCCGCTCTCTCCTACGACAACCGCCGCCAAAACGATTCCCTTTTCGATTCTTCTATCGCTATCACTGACTATGTTTGACAGTCACACGCTGCCCGCAGAATCAAATCGTGGATTCCGTATTGAAAACGTCGCTCGTCCCCTCGGCGACCGTCCCGGGCTCCGCCAGCGAAATCTCGACCGTCTCTTCGGGCTGAGAATCGGCTCGTACAGTGACGTTCCGACCGTGATAGTTGAACTCGAGGCTCGTAAATCCGCTACTCGACTCACAGAGCGAATCGAGCATATCCGGGTCGATAACGTCATAAAGCGGCTCGAGTTCAATCGGATCTGTCCCGGATTCGCGGGCGACAAGGTCGACGATAGCCATACTTGGTCGTTGATCCGTCACCGTAACTTCCATCGAACGTGCACACTGCGAGTTCATAACTGATGCTGTGGGTGCCGGTGATAAAGAAGGTGACCCAATATTTCAGGCGGCGGAGTCAGGAGAGAACGATTGTTCAGAATACGCGACCGAATATCGCCAGATAAGCGGCTAAAACCGCCGATGATCGAACACGGATGGAAGGAACAGATGCTGTACAGATAAGAGAGAAGACATATATTGGCTGAAAAGCGGCTATTACGGAGTGATTTTGAACGGTGGTTCTGAATAGCGAGTAGTAATGGGGCACGGCAGTCAGTGGCTGAACTCAGTGCGGACTGTAGCACCAACTGCAACGAGTGACACGCCGATCGCAGAGTCGTCGTGCGATCGGGTGTGCAGTGACTTGCAGCGACTACTGGAGTCAGTCGCGCCGAGGGACTTCGTGTCGGCCGAAGCCGTACCGGAGGCGGCTGGCGAGTCGTCGCGAGAAGCGGCCGTCGTCCGCGCGTGAGCCGAACCGTTCGGAGAGTGCGGTGTAGATGAGCGGTAGCGGGACCTCCTGTTCGAGGGCTTCCTGGACGGTCCAAGTGCCGGTAGAGCCGCCTTCGATGCGGTCTGCGACGGTGCCGAGGTCAGTGCCTTCTTCACGGAACGCTTCCTCGCAGAGTTCGAGAAGCCACGAGCGGATCACCGCGCCGTTGTTCCAGACCGAGGCGACGGACTCGAGATCGAGGTCGTATCGGCCCTCGTGGAGGAGTTCAAAGCCTTCGCCGTAGGCTTGCATGAGCGCGTACTCGACGCCGTTGTGGATCATCTTGACGTAGTGACCGGAGCCTGCGGGGCCCATACGCTCGTGGCCGTCGGGACCGGTTGCGACGGCGTCGAAGACGGGTTCGAGTTCGTCGTAGGCCCAGGCCGGGCCGCCGATCATGAGCGAGAAGCCGAGTTCAGCGCCGGCGGGGCCGCCGGAGGTGCCACAGTCGAGGTAGGCGGCGGGGCAGGCGTCGGCTCGTCGGACGGAGTCTTCGAAGTAGGAGTTGCCGCCGTCGACGACGATGTCCGTCTCGTCGAGGTGCGGGTCGAGTTCGTCGAGCGTTGCGTCGACCGGTTCGCCGGCGGGGACCATGAGCCAGATGCGTTTGTCGGTGCCGAGGCGGTCCGTGAGATCCGAGATAGAATTGGCGGGTTCGGCCCCGGCGTCGGCGGCCGTTGCGACGGCTTCGGGATCGAGGTCGAAGGCGACGATGTCGTGGCCTGCCGCGAGGGCACGTTCGACGACGATCTGTCCCATACGTCCGAGTCCGATGACGCCCAGTTGCATAGCGGACCGTCCGCGACGGAGTGAGGTAGGGGTTGTGGTTTTCGTGGCTTCGGAGGGTAGTGAGTGCTGTGGGTGAGCGTCCAATGGTGGGAGCTAACTCACAACCGGGGGCCACACTGTGTCGAGAATTACGCGCCCGCGATTGCGTCAGGTTCACTCAGGCCGTACTGATCGGTGCCACCTCAGACCGTACTGCTACTGCAGCGGCTCCTTGAGATGCGCCCAGCCAATGGCGTCCAAGACGATGAATCGATCGTCGTAGTGGACGTAGACGCCGTTGTATTCGTGTTCCGTTCCCTCGTGGTATGGCAGTGAACCGCGAATCGTATCGACGACGGACCAGGCACCGTCGCGTTCCAGCGTAACGTGTTCCCATTCCTCACGTGCACAGCGCCGGATCGCACGGTTGATCGCCCGCCGTGCACCGGGGATCTCGTCGAGTTGACGCGAAGAGGCGTCGACGATGGTGGCATTAGCAGGGACCTCGTCCGGGTCGATGATTCGAGCACCGAGGTTGGCCTTCGAGCGAGCCGTCGAGTTCTTCGAGCGGTTCGAACTGAGCACGTAGCCGGCGAGGGCTGCCGTGCCGACGGCGAGCAGCGAGAGTGCGATTCCTTTGGTGCCACTCCTCGCGACGGTTGTGTTCGCCTTTGCGCCCCCGTTTCCAGTTCTGTTCCCAGTCCCCCTGAGCATGGGAGTATCTTACAGTAACCGACTAAGTATCTTTCGCAAGAATGGTAGTTCCACGATCGGTTCCCGAGCCGACGAGTTCGAAAACGCCTACAGAGAGATGCTTGCCGCC
This sequence comes from Natrialba taiwanensis DSM 12281, assembly GCF_000337595.1. Taxonomy (GTDB): domain Archaea; phylum Halobacteriota; class Halobacteria; order Halobacteriales; family Natrialbaceae; genus Natrialba; species Natrialba taiwanensis. The sequence continues at coordinate 87,630 of NZ_AOIL01000018.1, forward strand.
AAGTTCGTCGTGATCGCCCCGCCGACGACGAGCAACGCGATTCCGACGAGCGCAGCCGCCCGATACAGTCCCAATGCATCGGCCGCGGGTTCGCGAAGCTTCTTTCCGTTGAGGCCGCTCTCGAGTCGTTTCGAGCCGATTTCGACGAGGGTGGCAAGCAACAGCCAGAGCGCAACCATTAGCAGCACCAGGTGTCCCCTGGTCGAGCCGAACAGACTCTCGGACGTGTACCGCGCCTGTGCGAGATGGCCGCCCGTAAGCAACAGGACGAGCGCGCTGACGCGCGAAATCGTCGTCAACTTGCCGGCGATCGCCTCGAGCGGCTTCGTCGTATTGAACTCGCCGTCGCGAGCGAGCGGCAACACGACGAACGCGACGTAGAAGACGCTGCCGGCCCAGAGTGCCCCAAAGACGAGATGGAGGGTCTGCGTAACGAACGTCTCGACCATAGTACTCTCTCGGAGACTGGAGGTATCAGGGTTCCGACTTGCGGCGGGCCGGCTGCTTGCCACTGGCGCCAGCTACTCGAGCCACTCCCAGTCAGCGGTCCACCGGATCAATCGCCGTCGAAGAAGCGCATAGGCTACCGAGACGCCGAGACCGCCGAGCACGACGGTCCTGACCCAGCCGTCGAAGACCACGAGGGCCGGCAGTGCGAGGACGAACGCGAGAACGGCATCCTCCGGTGCACCGTCGTATCGGATCCACCGCTTCGGACGGAGCCATCGACCGCGAACGTGGTCGTAGACGGCGCGTTCGGTGCGGTTTCGCCAGGGATCCATCTCTGGTCCGCCGCCGAAAACGTCGCTCGCGGCGTGGAGCCAGGCTGCGGCGACGAACGCGGCGATGGTCAGCGTCGCCGCTGTCGGCGCGTAGAACGCGAACGCGACCGCCAGAACGACCCCGACGAGTCCGACGATCGGGAAGTGAAACGTCCGGCGGTGAGCGAGCGGCAGATCAAAATCGGGGGCAAGACCGCCCGCGAACGCACCGAGTGCGAGCGGCGCAGCGAACTCGGGCGCGAGGTATGCGAGAGGGGACACAACGGTGAGACCGGCGAACGCGTGCGTCGTCGCCATCATCGGGTGTGATCACCGGCCATACCGGTGGTTCGACGGACGGCACCAAAAGTGGACCGTCCGGCGGTCATCAGCTGCTCTCGCCGATGTTCTCGCCCTGGTAACTGCCGTCGTAGGTATCCTCGTGATTCGCCTCGGCGAACACGAGCTGGGCGATCCGCGCGTCGCGTTCGATCTCGACGTCGTGGTGGACCTGCAAGAGCCCCTCGCCGCGACCCTCGTAGCCGGCGTCCCAGACCGCCGTATTGAGCATGCAGGAGTTTCGCATCAGCGACGAGCGGGGATAGACGAATCCGATGTGGCCGTCCGGAATCGCGATTTGCTCGTTGTAGCGCGCGACGTACGCACCCTCGGGTAGATAGTACGTGTCGGGCGCTTTCTGCTCGAGTTCTTCGAGCGGGCGGGCGGCTCGGTCGCCGATCTGCTTGCCGTCCCGGCCGATCCGGCCGGGTTCGAGCTGGTCGAAGACGATGTCGAGGGTGAGGTCGACGCCGTTAGGTTGGACCTGTTCGGGGGTCGTCGGCGAGACGTGATCCGCAACGAAGGTACCGGAGCGAAACATGATCGTATAGCCGAGAGATAGCGGTATCGGGAAAAACGTGTCCTTTCGAGTCAGCCGACAGGTGACGCGGTTCGAGAGTACCGGTGATGCAGTTCGAGACCGTGTTCCTCACGGAAACTGAGCACGCACGAGTTCTGTGCGCGTGGAACAATTACTCCCGATCTAACCTCCTCCGCGCAGCACTGTCTACGTCTGTAGTTATAGCGCAAGAATTGCTCGAAAACTGCGCGCATGGGCGTATCTAACACGGTCGATCCTCAAGGAAACACGCTGGATTTATCAGGACGGACGGCCGAGATTCGGATGCTATGGGACAGACTCTCACCGAAAAGATTCTCGACGACCATCTCGTCGAGGGCGATCTCGAGACCGGCGAGGAAATCGGTATCGAGATCGATCAGGTACTTACTCAGGACACGACCGGAACGATGGTCTGGCTCCAGTTCGAAGCGATGGGACTGGACGAGGTCCAGACCGAAATCGCAGCCCAGTACTGCGACCACCAGACCTACCAGTTCGACTTCAAGAACACTGACGACCACCGTTTCCTGCGTTCTGCAGCCGGTAAATATGGCGCTTATTTCTCTCGCCCCGGCAACGGTATCTGTCACAACGTTCACCGCGAAAACTTCGCCGCACCCGGCAAGACGCTGCTCGGCTCCGACAGCCACACGCCGACCCCCGGCGGCCTCGGTGAACTCGCCATCGGTGCCGGCGGCATCGACGTGACCGTCGCAATGGGTGGCGCACCCTACTACATCGAAATGCCCGAGATCGTCAACGTCCGTCTCGAGGGCGAACTCCCCGAGTGGGCCACGGCAAAGGACGTCATCCTCGAGATGCTCCGTCGCCTCTCCGTGAAAGGCGGCGTCGGCAAGATTCTCGAGTACACCGGCCCCGGCGTCGAGACGCTCACCGCACCCGAGCGGATGACGATCACGAACATGGGCACTGAACTCGGCGCGACGACGTCGATCTTCCCGACCGACCACCAGACCGAGGACTACCTCGAACGCGTCGGTCGCGGCGACGAGTTCACCGAGATCCAGCCCGACGAGGACGCCGAGTACGACGACGAGATCGTCGTCGACCTCTCGGACCTCGAGCCGCTGATCTCCCAGCCGTCGATGCCGGACAAGGTCGTCCCGGTCCGCGAAGTCGCCGGCCAGGACGTCTCCCAGGTCATCGTTGGTTCCTGTACGATTGCTCAGATCGGAAGAGCGTCG
>NZ_AOIL01000019.1 GCF_000337595.1 Natrialba taiwanensis DSM 12281
TCTTCCGATCTGAGCAATAGATGATGGCCGCCGGCGTCAACTTCTCCGAGGCGACCTGCGGTGCCTGTATCGGGATCGGCCACGTGCCCGCGTCCGATTCCATCTCGCTGCGGACCTTCAACCGCAACTTCGAGGGCCGCTCGGGAATCGAAGACGACAACGTCTTCCTCTGTTCGCCGGAGGTCGCCGCCGCCGCGGCGATCAAGGGCGAAATCGTCGATCCGCGCGATCTCGCCGAGGAAGAGGAGGGCCTCGAGGCCCCCGGCGTCGAACTCCCCGACGAATACGACGGCTCCAAGACGGACCTCATCACGCCCGACGAGGCCGTCGACGACGAACTCGTCAAGGGTCCGAACATCGGCGACGTGCCGCTGAAGGACCAGCTCAGCGCCGATGTCGAGGGTGAAGCGCTGCTCAAGATGGAGGACAACATCACGACCGACCACATCATCCCTGCAACGCAGGACATCCTGATGTACCGGTCGAACGTCCCCAAGCTCTCCGAGTTCACGCTCTCACGCGTCGACGATACGTTCGCAGAGCGCGCGCTCGACGCCGATGGCGGCTTCCTCGTCGCCGGCGAGAACTACGGCCAGGGCTCCTCGCGCGAGCACGCTGCCCTCTGTCCGATGTATCTCGGCATCGAGGGCGTCCTCGCACAGAGTTTCGCACGGATCCACCGCGCGAACCTCTTTAACTTCGGGATCGTCCCGCTCCAGATCGACGAGGACACCTACGAGAACATCGACCAGGGCGACGACGTCGAAATCGTCGACGACGTCTACGACGCCGTCACGAGCGGTCAGGAAGAGTTCACCGTCCGCATCAACGGCGAGGACGAGTACACGGCGGTCCTCGACGCCTCCGAGCGCGAACGCGACATTCTCGCGGCCGGCGGCAAGCTCGCCTGGACGAAAGAACAGGCCGAGGGCGCAAGCGGCGCGGCTCCGGCTGACGACTGATCGGGTCAGTCGATTTGCGGATGTTTTTTTGCACGCAGTGTTCGTGACCCGCTGAAGTATCTGTCTCGAAGGGCGAGCGCGCCCAAGTAGTCCGTTCGGGCCTCGGTTTACCCGCTTCGTGTACGAGTAAATCTAAGACGTAAAGAGGCGAGTCGTTAACTAGGTACTATGGACGATCCTTCGCGTGATTTCCTCACCGAATTGCTCGAGACGCCCTCCCCATCGGGCTACGAAACCCGTGGCCAGCAGGTCTGGGTCGACTACGTCGACCAGTTTGCGGACGACGTTCGAACGGACGCTTACGGAAATGCCATCGCAGTGCACGAGGGAGCGCCCGATGCATCCGGCGCACCCGAAATCGTACTCACCGGCCACGCCGACGAAATCGGCTTCATCGTCAAATCGATCGACGATAACGGCTTCGTCAGACTGGGGCGAATCGGCGGCTCCGACCCCTCCGTTTCGAAGGGCCAACACGTCACGATCCACGCCGCCGGCGGTCCCGTCGAGGGCGTGATCGGGCAGCACGCGATTCACCTCCGCGAGGACGAGTCGGAGACCGACATCGAGGACCTCTGGATCGATATCGGGGCCGAAAGCGAGGACGAGGCGCACGACCGCCTCGAAATCGGGGACCCGATCACCGTCTCCTCGACGGTCTCGTGGCTTTCCGAGACGCGTCTCGCCGGCCGCGGCCTCGACAACCGGGTCGGGACGTGGGCCGCGGCCGAGGGGTTCCGGCAGGCCGTCGAAACCGGCACGGATGCGACCGTCTACGCCGTCTCCACCGTCCAGGAGGAAGTCGGGGGCAACGGCGCACGGATGGTCGAGTTTGACCTCGAACCCGACGCCGTCGTCGTCGTCGATGTCGGTCACGCCGTCGATTACCCCTCCGCGCCGAGCGAGAAGACGAGCCAGATGGAACTGGGCGGCGGGCCGGCACTCGGTCGCGGCAGCACGAACCACCCCGCCGTGTTCGACGCACTGCGCTCGGTTGCCGACGAGCGCGAACTCGAGGTACAGATCGAAGCGCTCGGCGTCGGGACCGGGACGGACGCCGACAGTTTCTTCACCGCGGCGGGGGCGATTCCGTCGCAGGTGGTCAGCGTTCCGAACCGCTACATGCACACGCCCGTCGAAATGATCGACACCGACGACCTCGAGGAAATCGCGGCGCTGCTTGGTGCGTTTGCGAGCCGGGCCGACGAGTTCACGCCGTTCGCGGTCGATATCTGATCTGCATCCGAATCGGCGGTCGAACCGATGAGTACCACCGGCGGCCTCGCGGACCGAAGCCGTCATCCGCCCGTGCCCGGTAGCTCGAGCGAATGCCGACTGGACACGAAAACGAGGGGTACCGACGGTTGTTCGAGACGGACGGACTCACGTTCGGCGCTGGATTCCCGCTTACCGGCACGAACCGATCGACGCCCGACCCCGAGGCGGAGATTCGGCTCGCGAAACGCGCCGAGGCGGTCGGCTTCGACGGCCTCTGGGCGCGCGACGTGCCGACGTACTGGCCGAAATTCGGCGATGCAGGCCAGACGTTCGACCCCTGGCCGTGGCTCTCGCACGTCGCCGCCCACACCGACGGGATCGCACTCGGCACCTCGAGTATCGTCCTCCCGCTTCGACACCCGATCCACGTCGCGAAATCCGCCGCGACGGTCGACCGACTTTCGGACGGGCGGCTCGTCCTCGGGGTCGCCTCCGGCGACCGCGATCCGGAGTACCCGGCCTTCGGCGTCGACCGCGACGAGCGCGGCGCGCTGTTTCGCGAGCACGTCGAAACCCTTCGTACGCTGTGGCGCGACGAGTTTCCCGAGCGCGAGGGACGGTGGGGCCGCCTCGACGGTGCACTCGATGTCGTGCCGAAACCGACGGCGGAGACGATTCCGCTGCTCCCGACCGGGAATGCCCGCCAATCGCGAGAGTGGATCGCCGAGCGCGGCGACGGCTGGCTGTTCTATCACCTCCCCGAGCGCACGCTGACTGGCTACCTCGACGACTGGCGGGAGGCCGCCGGAGAAAAGCCGTTCGCGATGGCCATCCGAGCTGAACTCGCGGACGATCCGACGGCCGATCCGGAGCAGTTACACCTGGGCTACCGGGCGGGCACCGAGTGGTTTCAGGACTACTTCGGACGGCTCGCTGAACTCGGCGTCGACCACGTTATTGTCTCCATCGAGAACGACGATCCGGAGCGGGGAATAGAGCGGTTTGCAGCGGCGATTATCGACGCGGACTGAGCGGGACGCGTATACGGTCGCGGTTCGAACGCTCGCTGCCGGGCCAGCGTCCCCATCACTGCTCGCTCGATTCGTCGTATTCGAGTTCAATATCCGGCGACGAGGTGCCGATCCGGAGGTGGTTCTGGTGGGCGTAGTGGCGATGAGCGAGCGCGAAGCCACCGAGGGTGATGACGACGAACCCGGACCAGGCGGCAGCGGGGAGTAGCGAAAACGGGACGATATCGAGTAGCGTTCCGCCGAGAACCACGGTGACGAGCGCCGTCAGCCCGAGGTAGTAGTCGCTCCAGGAGAGGTTGCGTCCGCGGACGGTATCCATATAGATTTTGACGTCGTCGAGCACCGGCGTCGGTTCGACGGTACCTCGGTCGCGGTCAAACTCGAGGACGCCGGCGTTGTCCATCTTCGGCAGGTGGGACTGTTGCAGTGCCGTATAGACGCGTTTCCGGTCGCTACTCGAAACCTCGTCGAAGGCGAGGTCGTCTTCGCTGGCGGCGATCGACTGTGAGAGTGTCCCGATATCGACCCGTTCGTCCCGGTAGATGAGCGTCTGAAGGATGTGCCGCCGACGGCGGTTTGCCAGTAAATCGAAGAGTTCGTCTTCGGTGAGTTCACCGTGCGCTGACTCCGGTTGTGAGAGCTGTCCCTCCATCACGAGTGCTACTCCGACCCCTGCATCAGTTAGAGAGTCTACATTTCCCTAGATAAAACTATCTATCGAAAAGAGAATCTGCAATGGTACCAGGAGTCAGAGGCAACTGTGCGATAGATCAGGAGCGCTGTGCTTGATTGTGTCGTCCCATAGCGGAAAGTAGTGATCGTCCCTGTCCGTCGCAGTCGATCGTTGTACTCTCGACAATTTCGAGATTGTGTCAGACAGTAAGAGAGATTATTCGTGGCGGAATCGGTTCCTCGCCACGCTCGTCTGTCACGCGCGAGTGAGGGGGATGAAATCACGGATTGTGCTCAGAGAACGGAAAGTCAACGCCAGCAATACTGGGGACAGGTGACGGAAGTCTCGCATTTCGACTCGTTGATACCGCGGTCAACGGTCGTATTACAATGATCCCACAGCCGTTCGGCGTTCTCGTAGCGCTAACGCACGGAGTGGGCCAACGGTGTGGCACCCCCATCACCGATCACGCAGGCGTCTCGATCCTCGATCGGCCCACCCGTGCGTTCAGCAGCAACGACAATCGATATGCTCACTGCTATGCACGAAGACGGACGGAAGTCGACAGGAGATGGGACCGACACCGATCAAATTTCGCTCTACGTCTACGAGTTCGAGACCGACGAACTCGTGGATGCGATTTACGACGCCGAGTCAATCGTGATCCCGGACGTGGGCGATCGCGTCTCGTTCGTCGAGGCCCGGGCGGACGGGGACCTCGAGACGGAGTCGGTCAGCTATCGGGAGGAGTCCGAAGCGGCGACGTACGTGGTCAGACAGCGGGAGATTACCTACATCTCGGTGGACTACGATATCGATGGCCTGCAACAGAGCGACGCGCTCGTTTCCGAGGTCAAACTGTGGGTAAGCAGCGATGCCGAAGACCGAGGGCTGGGTCGGTCAACCCGGTGAGTAGCGGTCGCAAGCGCTCCGCAAGCGCTCCGCAAGCGCTCCGCAAGCGCGACTGACCCAGTGCGCCGAGGGTATCAGAACCGATCCAGCCCGAACATACCGATCTCGTGGTCCGTCTCGTCCTCGAGCGCCAGATCGGCCATGATCTCGCCGACGACGCTGGCGAACTTGAATCCGTGACCCGAGAAGCCGGCCGCGACCGATACCTGCGGATGCGCAGGAAGGGTATCGATCACGAAGTGGTCGTCCGGCGTATTCGTGAACAGACAGGTCTCCAACCGCATCGTCGGCCCCGCCCCCGCCGGGAAGTACTGCTCGGCGAACTCGCGCAACAGTCGCTCGTCGGCCTGCGTCGGTTCGCGCTCGAAGGTGTCGGGATCGACGGTCTCCTCGCGGTGGTTGTACCGGCCGAACTTGAACCCGGGAACCCCGTGAATCGGAAAGCCGTAGAACCGCCCCTCGGGAACCTGCAGGTTCCAGACGGGGAACGCCTCGGGGTCGAAGGCGGCGGGTTCCTCGGGTTGGAGCCAGGCGAGAACCTGGCGCTCGGGGACAGCGAGCCCGTCGAGTTCATCGATGAACTCGGCGGCCCACGCGCCCGCGGTGACGACGAGTTCGTCGGCCTCGTAGGCGCGGTGGTCGGTTTCGACGCGGACGCCGTCGTCGGCGATCGGCTGCCAGTCGACGACGCGTTCGCGGGCACGGATGGTCGCGCCGTGTCGGTGGGCGCGGTCGACGTGGGCGACGATACACTCCTCGGGAACGAGAAAGCCGCCGTCGGGCTGGGAGACGGCCTCGTAATTCTCCGGGAGCTGGTAGCCCGGATAGCGGTCGGAGAGTGTCGCACTCGAGAGTACCTCGTGGTCGAGGTCGTGTTCCTCGCAGGAGCGCTTCGAGCCCTCGACGAGCGGGTCGCCGCGCGGACCGGCGTCGATGGAGCCGGTGCGGTACAACAGCTGGCGGTCGTGGTCGCTCTCGAGTTCGGTCCACAGTTCGTCGGCGCGACGGAGCAGCGGGACGTAGGCCGGGTGTTCGTAGTAGGCGAGACGGAAGATGCGAGTGATGCCGTGTGAGGACCCGTAGCCGTGGGGCACATCGTAGCGTTCGAGGCCGAGAACGTCGACGCCGCGTGCGGCGAGGTGGGCGACCGTTGCGCTTCCCATGCCACCGACGCCGAGCACGATAACGTCGTACCGGTCTGTCATGTGCGGTGATACGACGAGGGTGTCGAAAACCCTTCCTCACTGTCTCACCAGTTACCGGGAGTCTCGTGCTCGCTCGCGGAGGTGATGCTGTTGGCGACGTTCGCTGACGTGGTCGAGGCCGTCAGCCAGTTCGTCGCGAACGGCCGTTTCGAACGTCTCGACATCGGTGAGAAACACCCCGGAGAACTCCTCGACGAGTTCGTACGACCACTGGTCGTTGATCGCGCCGGCGGGGAGGTGCTCGTCGCGAAGCTGGTTGGCCCACTCATCGTGGCCGGCGTTGCGAAGTTCGGCTTCGGCGTCTCTCATGCGGTCCATCGCGTGCCCGAGTTGGTGGTGGAACTCGAGGAGTGCGCCGTAGGAACGATGGAGATTCTCGATGCCGAGTTGGAGATCGTGGAGGGCGTCGAGTTCGTCGTCGGTGAGGTCGAGTTCGAACGCGGGATGAGTGGCGTTCTGAGAGGTGTCTGTGGTCTCGTCCGAGGCAGTGTTCGTGTCCGCGGCTGTGTCGGTGGTATCAGTTTCGGACGCGGAATCACGCGCGTCGTTCGGTGTCGGCATAGCTAGCCGCCCCACGAATAGGACCAAGAGCGTTGTGGGCGCAAGTGAGGAGAACACCGGTGTACCGTTTGAGAACGGCGGCTGCACTGATTCTCGTGTGATTGCGGACGAGGCTGATCGTCTACGCCGTGAACTCGTACAACTCGTCGCCGACGTGGTGTAGCGAGTCGACGACTTTCCCCTCGTTACCGGCCATCTCCGCGCCCTCGACGCGCGCCCGGCCGACGGCCAGCACCTTGCCGTGGGTCTCCTCTGCGATGACGACCAGATCGTCCGGTGAGATATCCTCGGTGGCCACCGTGATTCCCGGGCGCATCACGTCGGCACCGTCGCTGACGAACGAGATTGCGCCGGTATCAACCGTCACGAGTCGTCGCTCGGGTTCGTAGGCGTTCGCGCCGCGAACCGTCAGGAACGGCTCCTCGTCGAAGAAGGCAACCCGGGGCTCGCCGTCGATCAGGATGACCTCGCGATCCGCATCCTCGAACTCGACGCGCTCGTAGGCGTCGCCGTCGAGGGAGACGCCCAGTTTGTCGGACAGATCCGTTTCGAGTTCGGAAACGTCGTCGCTGCGAAGGTGGTGACGGGATTTAACTTGCATACTCGCCCTACCTGCTATACCCATTTAACGGAATAGGTTTAGCGCGGTGATTCGCCGTCTCCGTCCGGGATATCGATGGCGCACATATCGTCATCCATCTTCTCGCAGTCATCGTCGAACTCCCGGTGGGATCGGAATCGATATCGGCCGGCCGCACCACCAGCCCATCCATCGGCGAACAGGAACAGGGACAGGGACAGGGACAGAGCCAACTGCCCCGAGACGTGCTCGGAGAGTCGGGGAAACCACTATCCCCCCGTGGCTGGTAGTACCCCGGACCGCGTTCGATGGCCAGCGAATACGTCTTCATCAGCGACCTCCACATGGGCGGCGACGAGCAGCTCACGGCACTCGATTTCGAGGCGGAACTGCTTGACTTTCTCGCCGAACTCGAGGAGCGCGGCGGCGACGTCGAGCTGATCATCAACGGCGACGCTTTCGGACTCTGGGAGTACGCCGAAGTGACGGGGACGGAGAAACTCGACCGGGTGATCGAGGACCACCCGCGCGTCTTCGAGCAGTTCCGCGCGACCGGCGAGGTGATCGACATCCCCCTCATCCCGGGCAATCACGACTACGATCTCGCTTGCTACACCTCGTACACCGATCGCCTCGCGGCGTATAACATCGTGCTCGAACCGGTGGTTTCGATCACGCGCGAGGTCGATGTCGACGGCGATGACGGAGACGAAACGCCGCGAATTTGGATCGAACACGGCCAGCAACACGACGCGAACAACCGGATGCCGGACTGGGGAAATCCCGACGCGCTCCCGGTCGGGTACTTCGTCGTCCAGCGGATCGTCGCCGCTGCCGGCCGTTACTCCGGGCGAGCCAGAGGCGACTGGCTTCGCGACATCCAGTCGGTCGCGCCGATGGAGGAGATCCCGCGCTGGCTCCTCTCGAACTACTTCTACCGGGAGATGAGTCCGTATCTTCGAGCCGTCGTCGTCCCGCTGTTGCTGTTTTTCAACATCACGCTTCTCTACCTGTTCGGGACCGTCCTCGAGGTGATGGGTATCCTCCCGTCGGCGTTTTTCACCGATAATCCTGTCATCCACGCACTCGGTATCGGCGCGGTCGTTCTCGAGTTCATCATCGCGATCAACGTCGTCGTTATCGCGATTCTCCTGTTGCTCGCGATCCCGCTGTGGCTGTTCAGACGCGATCTCAGACGGACGCTGGATCGTTTCGGGGTTATGCTGTCGGGCGTCCGCGTGGGGCAGGGGGACGAACCGTTTTTGCGTGCAGCAAGGGACGTTCTTGAGGCGAACTCCGACGTTGCCGTCTTCGTCTACGGGCACACGCATCGGGCATCGCTCACTCAATGGGGTGACCGACTGGTCATCAACACCGGGACCTGGCTGAAAAAGCTCCAGCACGTCGAGACCTGGTTTTCGCGGCTGCCGGGCATCTACTACCCCTCCTTTCGTCTGAACTACTTCCGGATCTTCCCCGAGGGGGACCGGATCGTCGTCGAGTACGAGGAGATCGAAACGGATCAACCGCTAGATCTCACCCGCTTTCAGCGACTGGTCGCGCGCCGTCCGCCGGCGGCGGAACCGATTCCGGCGCGAACGGTGATCGACCCGAACGGGACGCTTGAGACACCCGATGGCGCGTTCGAACGCGATTCCGACACTGGCGCTGACGCTGACCCCGGTTCCGGAAAGCCATTCGCGACCGTCGACGGAAGCGACGGCGACCGTGCAGACGCCACCGATCGGACGGGCGAGGAACGCGACTAGCCCGGTTCGTCGGGTGGAGTTCTGTCTCGTCCGATTGTCGGGTAGATGTGGCCGGTCACGGCAGCGGGGATGGCTATTCAGCACCTCGCGTCGAGAGATACCCGTATGGTCAGGGTACTCGGCGGCGAAGGAACGGACCGAATGGAGGGGATGAGCGACGGCGTCTTCGCGATCGTTCTCACGCTCCTGGTGTTGCAGTTCGAGGTTCCAGACGTTCCCGCGTCGAGGCTCCCGGCGGCGGTCGGCGACCAGGAGACGCTGCTGGTCAGTTACCTCCTGAGTTTCGTCGTCGGTCTCTACTGGATTATCCACCACAATCTCTTTCAGTCGATTACCGGTCACGACCGCGTGCTGCTGTGGCTGAATCTCCTGTTCTTGCTCTCGATTTCGTTTCTCCCGTACCCGACGGAGATTATCGGAAGCTACGGGACGCAGTTCGCCTGGACGGTGTACGCCATCAATTTCGTCCTGGTCGGTGTGCTCATGACGAGCGTCTGGGCCTACGCCACGCGCGCGGGATTTACGGACGACCGGATCGACGAGCAGGATGCGCGACTGATCTCGATCCGCGGACTCATCTCGCCGGTCGTGTTCGTGCTCTCGATCGTCGTCGCGACGCAAAGCCTCTCGCTGGCGTTTTTCACGCCGCTTTTGATCATCCCGCTACAGTGGGTGTGGGTCCGGTACTACCAGCGACGAACGGGCGCATCAAACGTCTTCCAGGACGCCGAATAGTCCCGAGCGAGACCGATTGACTGACCGAACACTCCCGCCCGAGCGAACGTGTGACAATTGCTAAGTAACCACATGGCCTTCTTACACCTATGTGGCCATGGTCCTCTCGCTCCCGTACCGCGACGGTCACGTGTCTCGCCTGCGGCGATAGCGTCTCACGGTCGACCGCCCGCGAGTACGACAAATACGGCGACCGGTGGGACCGCACGGACAAAGCGTTCGAACACCTTTGTCCCGACTGCCACACTGACCTCTGTCACCACCCGCGCGATGAACTCGAGGACCTTCTCGTCGAACTCCGCGCCGGCGAGGAGGAGACGGAGACGTTTCTCGAAGGGTACCTCGCCGCTGTCGAGGACCGCTATGGCCGCGTCGAAGAGGAATCCTGACGCCATGTTTCGGCGTCGGAGCAGCCACTGTCCTCAGCCGAATCGGTCGAGTCCCGACTGGTGGCGGCGCTTTCCGGCGGGGTTCCGACGCCAGGCCGTCTGCCTATCGCGTTCGGCCTCGAGTTCGACGTCGGAAGCCGGTCCGGAATCGTAGCCGGGACAGGACGGTCCGCACTCCGAGTTCGCGTCGACGAGTCGGTCGCGCCACTCGCAGTACGGCAGCGTCGCGCCGTCCGCGTCGGTCGGCGTGCAGGCCTCGCAGTCGGGAAAGTTGTACGTCCGCCAGCCCTTGCCGTAGGCTCGTTCGGCAAGTCGGCGGCGTGCCCGGGCCTTCGCAGTCGCCGTCACGGGTTCGATTGCCGCGTGACCGGGCTCGAACGCGAGCAGTTCGATACCCGGCTCGTCGGTCGGGAGCGGCGTCGGTTCGCGAACGACCTCGAGTTCGATCTCGGCTGCAGACGGACCCGAATCCGTGCGGTGAACGCGCCAGACGCCGACTTCGTCGGGAATCCGATTCAGGTGCGCCCGCGTGACGTAGCTCTCCGTCGCCAGCACGACCTCGTCGACCAGCGCGAGGCTCACATCGGTGCGCAGCTGTCTCTCGAGGTCGCCCGGTCGGCCGAGATCGGGCTTGTTCTCGATGCCGACGATGCGGTCGTACCAGTCGGGATAGCGCGCGACCTGTCGGACGAACTCGCGGCCGTTGCGGCGTTCGCACTCGAAAAAGCCGATCTCGCAGGCCCGGTCGACCGCCCGACGCGCGCGGTCCGGGTGACAGTCGAAGGCCCGCTTCCAGTAGCGGGCGCGACCGAGACCGACGGCGGATTCGATAGCGGCGTCGGGAATCTCCGCGCTCGTGATCGCCGTGCGGTCGTCGAACTCCGACCCGGGTTCGACACAGACCACGTCGAGAATCCGACCGCCGGGGTCGGCGACGCTCCCGCCGAGTTGCCGGGCCACGAGCGTATCGGTGCCCGCAACCGGTTGCTCGCGGGACTGCTCTAGGTGCGCACAGAGCGCGAGTTCAAACGCGAACTCGGTCACGAGGGATCACTCGTACTGTGGGTGGCGAGCGAGAAAAGGAGTCGGATTCGCGGTTGGTACCGGTCGATCGCTGGGTCGAATAGCGTGTCACGACCGTACGCCGATCACGTAACGAATCGGTGTCGCACCCGCCTGAGGACGAGGAGGGTTGCGACGAACGGGCCAACACCGTCGAGGAACACGGCGAAGAGGACCAGAACGGGGCGGTCGCCGATGACGGTGACGATCGTGAACGCGATGAGCGCCGATGCAACGAGCAGGACCGACAGGCCGACGGCGATACCGGCGGCCGTAAGCAGACCGTACCCGGGAAGCGGATCGATCGGACGAGGGGCGATCGGTGCGTGCATCATCTCTCGTCTCGACCGAGGCGTCGCTCGCCGATAAGTGTAGTCTGAAAAATATTTCAGTACGATCGCTAACTGAAATCCGTTTCATACGGACTGCTGTCAGTCATTTCCGGCGCAACCGCAGGACGATCCGCGGTTGCGCCGGGAAATCGTTACAGTAGACCGTATCAGTCGTCGACGGTCCGGGTCTCGAGCACGTCGAGATCGCCGTTCATCGTCACCCGCAACTCGTCGCCCGCGAGCGGAATCCGAACCTCGAGTTCGAGTGGGTCGCGCGAAACGAGCCGAGTGAACTCGTCGGCGACGCACCACGGCAGCGTCCAGTACGGCCGCTCCTCGAGCGAGACGCCGCGTTCGCGGTGGAACGAGACGACGGCGGAGTGATCGAGCAGGCGGAGCCCAGCGGCCGAGCACAGCGTGTGTGCACACTGGCGACACTCGTGGTCGACGCGGAGGCTGACGCCGAGACAGCAGTCGTCGTCCTCGACGATGTGCGTCTCCATGCGCCCGCTGCACTCCGGACAGACGCCGTCGGCGGCCAGACAGTGGAGGTGCCGAACGCGCTGGTCGAACGCGTCGGCGATTTCCGCTCGCGTTCGGTCGGTCAGCCCGCCGGGCGGAAACGCGTACTCGCCGTGTCCGTGGCCGCAGTCGACGCAGGTGATCGCGAGCCGTTCGTCCTCGTAGCTCGCGGTCAGCGAACTCCCGCAGTCGACACACCGGCCCGCCACGGGAAACGGGTCGATCGATGGGTGTTCGTTGAACGAGCCCGCGATCACCGAGCGGACGACCTTCTCGCCGGCGTGTTTGAACGCGTAGCCGTCCGCTTGCTGGGTGACGAAGTGGCCCGTGAGTTTCTGGAGATGGTAATTGAACTGTGCAGAGTCGCGCATACCGACCTCGCGCCGCAGGGTCGAGAACGAAACGGGCGACTCATCGGCCGCCCACAGTGCTTCGAGGATCGACAGCCGAGCATCGTTTGCGATCAGGGCGAACGCGTCTGCAGGGTCGAGACAGTCCGTACACTCGAGAACACTCTCGCGGTCGCCTGCCGTATCCGGCTTGCTCATACCCCTCGTATGCGTGCGGTACCCAAAGTAGTTGGCTCAAGGCAGTTTTTGTAAGCGTTCCAACAATCAGTGCGAGGCGTGTGAGCGGAGGCGGACGGCGGTCGAAACGAGTCCAAGACAATGACACTCACGAACAGGACCGTCGACCCGGTGAAGACGCCCTCAGAACAGTAGGTTTATCAATCGCACGGGGGAAGCCCTATCTAAGATTACTCATCGTCTTATGGCAGGAACTCAACAACCGGAGGTGAACATCGGGCTCGTCGGCCACGTCGACCACGGCAAGACGACGCTGGTACAAGCCCTGAGCGGCTCGTGGACGGACCAGCACAGCGAGGAGATGAAGCGCGGTATCTCCATCCGCCTCGGCTATGCGGATGCGACGTTCCGCGAGTGCCCCGACCGCGACGAACCCGAACGCTACACCGTCGAGGAGGAGTGTCCGGACGGCACCGAGAGCAAGCCGCTTCGAACCGTCTCGTTCGTCGACGCCCCGGGCCACGAAACCCTGATGGCGACAATGCTCTCCGGCGCATCGCTGATGGACGGGGCCGTGCTGGTCGTCAGCGCCAACGAACCCGTGCCACAGCCACAGACCGAAGAGCACCTGATGGCGCTCGACATCATCGGCATCGAGAACATCGTCATCGCCCAGAACAAGATCGACCTCGTCGACTCCGACCAGGCCCGCCGGAACTACGAACAGATCCAGGAGTTCGTCGAGGGCACCGTCGCCGAGGACGCCCCCGTCGTCCCCGTCTCGGCCGGCCAGGAGGTCAACATGGACCTGCTGATCCAGGCAGTCGAGGAGGAAATTCCCACGCCGGAACGCGATCCCGACGCCGACGCCCGAATGCACGTCGCCCGCAGCTTCGACATCAACAAACCCGGGACGACCGCCAGCGACCTCGCCGGCGGCGTCCTCGGCGGCAGCCTCGTCAAAGGTGAACTCGAATCCGACCAGGAGATCGAAATCCGCCCCGGTCGCGAGGTCGAAGAAGGCGGCCAGACCGAGTACGTCCCGATCGAAACGACGATTCGCTCGCTGCAAGCCGGCGGCGAAACCGTCGACAGCGCCACACCCGGCGGCCTGCTCGGAGTCGGCACGGGACTCGACCCCGCACTGACGAAAGGCGACGCCCTGGCCGGTCGCATGGCCGGCCCACCGGGCTCATTACCGCCGACCTGGCAGCAGTTCACGATGGATGTCGACCTCTTAGAGCGCGTCGTCGGCACCGACGGCGGCGAAGTGGAGGAAATCAGCACCGGCGAACCGCTGATGATGACCGTCGGGACGGCAACGACCGTCGGCGCGGTAACGAGCGCCCGCGAGGGCGAGTGCGAGGTCAACCTCAAACGCCCCGTCACCGCCGACCCCGGCGCGAAAATCGCGATCAACCGCCGGATCGGCGCTCGCTGGCGGCTGATCGGCCTCGGAACGTTACAGGAATAGGGCCGAGACAGACCGATACACGATGAGCACCCGAGTCGCCCTCGACACGAGCGCGCTGATGATGCCAGTCGAACTCGACGTCAGACTGTTCGACGAACTCGAGCGGCTCCTCGATTCGTTCGAACCGACGACGCCACAGGCGGTCATCGAAGAACTTCGCCGGCTCTCCGAGAAGGGCGGCCGCGAAGGCACCGCCGCGAACGTCGGTCACGACCTGGCAACCGAGCGCTGTCTCGTCGTCGACACCGAGGCATCCTACGCCGACGACGCGCTGGTCGAACTCGCCCGCGAGGGCACGGTCGACTACGTCATCACGAACGATCGACCACTACGCGATCGGGTACTCGAAGCGAAGAGACCGGTAATTGCATTACGCGGGAGAAACAAGTTAGCGATCACTCAACCATAGATGTACAAACGGGTTAGATTGAAGGATACGGTGGAGGTACCGCCGGAGGAGCTCGGCGACGTGTCGCCGACGCTCGTCAAGCGACTGCTACAGGATAAACTCGAGGGACGCATGGACGAGGAAGTCGGCAGCATCGTCTCTGTCACCGAGGTACGCGATATCGGTGAAGGGACCGTGCTTCCGAACCGCCCAGGCGTCTACTACGAGGCCGATTTCGACGCCGTCACGTTCGACCCACAGATGCAGGAAGTCGTCGACGGAACCGTCGTCGAAGTCGTCGAGTTCGGCGCGTTCGTCGGGATCGGCCCCGTCGACGGCCTGCTTCACGTCTCCCAGATCAGCGACGAGTATCTGGCCTTCGACGCCGAGAACCAACAGCTCGCCTCGAACGAATCAAACCGCACGCTCGGTGTCGACGACGCGATTCGCGCCCGCATCGTCACCAAAAGCATCGACGAGCGAAACCCCCGCGACTCGAAGATCGGGCTCACGGCAAAACAGCCCGGCCTCGGCAAGCACGGCTGGCTCGAGGAAGACCACGAAAAGCGCGAAGCGACCGCAGGTGAGTAACAATGGCATCCGACCGTCTCGTCTGTCGCGAGTGTCACCGGGTCAACGATCCGGACAGCGAGACCTGTGACGCCTGTAACTCCTCGTCACTGACGGAGGACTGGGCCGGCTACGTCGTCATCGCCCATCCCGAAGACAGCGAGATTGCAAGCGAAATGCAGGTCACCGAGCCCGGCGCGTACGCGCTCAAGGTTCGGTAATCGCCACAGCCGCCGTGACACCCGACGATAGCAGTTCGACCGACGCCAGCAAACGCGACTACGAGGAGCTACTGGTACTGCCCAAGGAACTTCGCCACGAACTCAAAGAGCCGATGGGCCCGATCGAAACCGACGCCGACCGCCTTCTCGAAACCGTCGACGGCCCGCTTATCACTGTCGGCGATGTCGTCACCTACCACCTTCTCGCGGCCGGCCGCGTTCCCGACATCGCGTTCGTCGACGAACGAACGAAACGCGACGCCGTCGACGCAGAGATCCGTGAGACCGTCGCAACCGAGCCGACCCACGAAGTCATCAATCCGCCGGCTGAACTCTCTGGCGATGTGATTCGCGCGCTACGGGAAGGGCTCACTTCCGACGAGCCCACGACGGTGCTGGTCGACGGCGAGGAGGATCTAGTTGCCGTCCCCGCAATTGCCGCCGCGCCCGAGGGTGCAAGCGTCGTCTACGGCCAGCCCGACGAGGGGATGGTCCACGTGACGGTGACTGCCGAGCATCGCGCGGAGATGCGCGATCTCCTCGAGCGCTTCGACGGCGACGTCGAGCGGCTCTGGGAGTTGCTCGAAATTCGATCGTAGGATCGTAGGATCCGTAGAATCGACCACACGAACTCTCCTTTGCGCTTCGAATTGCGATTCGCAATAGCGGCTCGCAGCGATTCAGAAAACGTATTACCTGACGGACGTGTTCCCCACTATGAGAAAGGCGATCAGTGCCGCGCTCGGGATCGGGCTGGCAATCGGCGGGACGTTATACGTCATGTTCGATTCGAACTTGTTCCTGATCGCCGCCGTCGTCGCACTATACACCGGGTGGGGCTACTTCGCCGTGCGGTATCGCCGAGTACTGATACGCGAGTTCCCGCAGTTCGATCGGTCGAGGGATCGACTCGGGTACGCGATCGGGCTGTTCGGTCTGAGCATCGGTCCTATCGCGTTCAGCCAGCAGTTCACCGCGGGCGATCTCAGCATCCAATTGTTCGTCGGCTACATCGGTGTCGTCGGCTTTTTGCACACCGCAAGCGCCGCGGCTGTCGAGGGCGAGAGCGAATCTCAGTAAGGCCGCAAACGGGGATCGGCTATGCGACGACCGTGTGCTCGAGTACGCCGATACCCTCGATTTCGAGTGCAACGGTATCGCCGTCTTCGAGCCACCGCCCGAGTTCGAGTCCGCAGCCTTCGCCGACGGTGCCGCTGCCGATGACATCACCGGGGAAGAGCGTCTCGGACTGGGAGACGTGTTCGACGATGTCGGCGAAGGTGTGGTACATCTCGTCGACGGTGCCGTCGGACCACACTTCGCCGTCGACGCGAGCGGTCATCGGTGCCTCGAGCACGTCGATGTCGGCTGCGGGGACGAGGTAGGGACCGAGGCCGTTTGCGAAGTCCTTGCCTTTCGCGGGTCCGAGTCGTCCGTTCATCTCCTCGCCCTGGATATCGCGGGCGCTGAAGTCGTTGAAGATCGTGTAGCCGGCGATGTACTCCGCGGCGAACACTTTCTATAGTAGACGTTAGAAATAATTGCTCGTCTCCGGGAGCGAGAGCTGATCAATAGCTGTATCAATCGCTGTTGTGAGCTCGTTGAGTGNTATAGTAGACGTTAGAAATAATTGCTCGTCTCCGGGAGCGAGAGCTGATCAATAGCTGTATCAATCGCTGTTGTGAGCTCGTTGAGTGAGTCAAAGAAGCGATTGCTAAGTGCCGCTTGGAGTTGTCTCCAGCACTCTTCGACCGGATTTAGCTCTGGTGAATACGCCGGCAATGTGACGAAGGCGAGGTCGTCACGGGCCGCCAGGTCCGTGACGGCCGACGCCCGAAAATACGGCGCTCCATCCAACACAATAATCAAGTCATCCTCGAACTCTTGGCATAACGCGAGAATGAAATGTTTTGCGTGATCGGCAGTCACGTACTCTTCAAACCGAGAGAAAAATCGATCACCGTCCTCGGTGATCGCGCCTAAGAGACACGTCCAGTCGCGTTGTCCGGACAGTTCAACAGACGGTCGCGTGCCGCGCGGAAACCACGCGGCACGCGGCTCAACTTGCACGGATTTCTTGGTTTGATCAATACAGACTACTGTGGCGTCCATTTTCCGCCGCTTTTTTTGAGTTCCTCGCGAAACGTTTCTTGGTCCTCAGCATCTGATTCGGCGGCTGTACGGCGTGGTTTTTGGAAGCTCAATCCCGCTTCTTTGAGCAACCGCCGGCAGCTTGGGATTGAGTACTCGACATCGTAGGTCTCCTCGAGATGGTGCTGGACGAGCGCCGGCGTCCACGCCGGCGCGTCGAGCCCAACTTCTTCAGGGGATCTGTGGACTNGACATCGTAGGTCTCCTCGAGATGGTGCTGGACGAGCGCCGGCGTCCACGCCGGCGCGTCGAGCCCAACTTCTTCAGGGGATCTGTGGACTGTTTCTTCGAACTCTTGCTGCTCTTTTTCTGAGAGTTTTCTCTTTCTCCCAGATCGATGAGCATCAGTAACAGCCTGCTCAAGCGACTCGTCAGTATCGAGTCGCTTGAGCCAACTGTAGATTGTTCGCCGGCCGGTGTTATGCCACTCGGCTANCATCAGTAACAGCCTGCTCAAGCGACTCGTCAGTATCGAGTCGCTTGAGCCAACTGTAGATTGTTCGCCGGCCGGTGTTATGCCACTCGGCTAGTTCAGTCTGTGTAACGCCGTTTTTGTACGCAATTGCTGCTAACAGCCGTTGTGTCGACTTCCTTCCCTCGACGTTGTCGAGTGCGTCGTGAAGTTCTTCGACAGAGATCTCGTCGAGATGATCCATTAGAAGCTTCAACAATCTATGGGCGGAAAGTTCTAACGGTTACTATAGNGTGAAGTTCTTCGACAGAGATCTCGTCGAGATGATCCATTAGAAGCTTCAACAATCTATGGGCGGAAAGTTCTAACGGTTACTATAGTTCAATTAACCAACAATCAACCCATCTTGTTCGGATGTTGGTTAAGTTGAGTTTTTTGCGCCCGGGAGAAGGGCGCAGGGCACGAGACGATGCAGTCGCACGTCGACGAGGATTCCTCAACTGAGGTGACTGAGATGAAAGATCCAGAGTCCAGAACCATCTTCGCTGGCGTCGATGGGCGTACCGACAACGAACTACCAGAGTGGTACCGAGAGCGACACGGGGATGCAGACCCTGTGACCTTCGCCGAGGCGATTCGCGATCTTCCGCAGGCCGTCGAGACGACCGTGGCGTACCAGAATCCGTACACCGACGAGTGGGTCGAGACAGAGCGGTTCAACGCGCTCGTCGAGCCGAGTCGGGCTCAGGAGCAGGCCCGAGATGAGGACGCGGACACGGACCCGTTGTTCCACGTTCCCACTGACAGCTACTCGATCATCAACCCAGTCGACGTCTACGGCCCGCTGGAGGAGGTCCTCCGCGAGGAGACCATCGACGAGACGCCGTTGGGCGAGGTGATGTTCGGCGAGATTCGGCGCTACCGGGGCGGCGGCGAGGTCCACATGGACATCATGTTCGACGGCCTCGAGGTGCGCCTTCCCGGCCGGTCGGACCCGATCACGATGGGCGTCACGTCAGGCTACGACTTCTTCGGCGAGCACGCCGTCTACGTGGAAGGGTTCGCTCAGGATGGCTACTGCTCGAACACGATGCGCTCGCTCACCGACAAAGAGGTCATCAAACAAGTCGGCGACGTGCGAAACTTCCGGACCTGGTGGGAGGAGCTCCTCGCACAGGTCGAACTCGTCGCCGACGACCTCTTCGAGTTCATCCGGGACGCCCAGGACATCGACCTCGATTTCTCGGAGCTCCCGTTCACCGTCACGGAGTTCTACACCCTGCTGGGGTTCCCGGACTACCTGGCCGAGCGTGCCGCCGGCGATGCAGAAGCCAATGCGGTGTCCCCATTCGAGATCGACATGTGGACGCTGCATTCCGGCGCTACGTACGCGCTCACACACTTCTTCCAGGGGAAAGAAGGGGCTTCTCTCGATCAGTACGTCCGTATCGCCAACGATATCCTGTTCAACCCGGAAAGCACGATCGAGCGCGTCGAGCAGGCCTACGAGCAGGAGTTAGAGGCGGACGGCGACGACGGGTCGCAGGCATCGCTGGCCGGCGAGCGGGCGCTCGCGAGCATCGAGCGCGTCAGCGACGACCTGCAGGAGAAAGTCGAGCAGTTCGAAGAGCGGGAGGATGCGCTTCGCGAACGGTTCCAAGACGCGATGGCCTGACGCCGCGACGGTGATGTAGTCGTTTGTTCTGTCTTTCTCACCCTTGAGGGGTGGAGGGTCAGGCATGGAACAATCCACAATCAGCGACGGGAGTGACGACGAATTCCCACCTGAGAAGCGTCTCGAAGCACCGAATTACCGATTGGTCAAGGCCGGTATCGCGACGATTCCCGATATGGAGACCCTGCAAGAGTGTGTTGCCTACGAGAACGCCAACCAGAATCGAACGCAGATCCTGCGCCGGCTCAAGTGGAAGGCCGAAGAGCTCCGTGAGGGCGAAGAGTAAGCTCTGTCCTTAACCAACATACTCCGCGTGAGTTCCCCTATCGTTGGTTAACAGACTGTACCTCGGTTTTTCGGACCCCTGAATGGGTGCGGGGCAGCCAGCAGCGACCTCGCGAACCCAATCATGTCCCTCGAGCTGAGCGCCAGCACCGCCCGCGAAATCGCCGCCGCCAGACAAGCAGACTACGTGGCGTTTCTGCATCGAGCCCCGTTCGTGGCCGATGCTCTAGCCCTCGGATTTCTCCCCGGGTTTCGGGAAGACTGTGGGTATCAGACGAATCAGTACCTGAACCTCGAGATTCCCGTCGGGATGCTCGACAACGATTTTCGGAATCCCGATCTGGAGCGGTTCGTCAACCGTTTCTTCGAGTACGAACCACAGGTCGGGGTCATCGGGGACGTCGACGAAATCGACGACGTCGACGCCCACGTCGCTGCTGCTCGTGAGATCCAAGCGAGCTACCCCGAGGCCGAGCTCATCGTCGTTCCGAAGTCGCGGGCGGTGATCGACGCGATACCCGAGACCCTCGTCCTCGGGTATTCACGGGGATACGCCGACCGCCTGGCCCACGAGTTCTCCGACCCAGCCGATTGGAGAGGGCGGCGCGTCCACATCCTCGGCGGGAGTCCGCCCAAGCAGCTCGACGCCATTCGACAGTTGACCCGACCGACACTCACGGACGAGCCACCAGCCGACATCGTCGGCGTCGACTGGAACGGGTTGCATCGCGGCGCACAGTTCGGTGAGTTCTGGACGGCCGACGGCTGGGACGACAGCGGTCGCGACGCCGACCACGTCACTGTCCGAAAGACGGTGCGCCACAGTCTCGCTCGCGTCCGTGAGTTTTGGAGGACCCACGGAATCTGGCCCGAAACGACACCGCAAGAAGAGGGGCTCGACGTCGAGTACGAGAGACCGAGTCCTGCCGATCTCGAGGACGCCGCCTGTACTGAGTGCGGGACGAACGTCTGGCGAACTCGCCGCGGCCCGTACGTCGCCGAGTACGATACCGGCGCAATCTGTGGATATTGCAGCTACGAGTGCTACTTCAACCACCGTCACCGGAACAACCTGGAGGAGATCGCCGGCGAGCAGAGCGTCTACCTCCCGCCGGCATGATTTCGTGAATTGTTTTTTGTGCCCCCGAAAGGGCGAGAGCTCTTTCGAAAGCTCTCAGAGGTGACTTCCAGTGAGTCAACAACAGCGTCCTGACAACGTCTCGATCGACGAGATCCCGGTCGATATCGACAACACGCAATCAGCGGAGGTCGATCCCGCCTACGTCCCCGACGAAATCGAATCCATCACCCGTGGGCTCGCCGGTAAACAGCCGCCGACGAATCCGCTGGTCGTGCTGAAAGCGGCCCGGTGGTGGTACATTCACGGCAAGGGCGGCATGGATCCCGCCTTCCAGTGGGCCATCGAGTGGGCGCGTCACCTTGCGACCGACACGCCCAGCGACGTCGAGCGGTTCGACGAGTTCCTTGAGTACCTTGTCACGGTTGGCTTTGCGGACGAACGCCACGAGCTCCGCTGACCGACAGAGCGGTTTTTGAACGCCCCGGAGTGGTGCGGCGCGGTCTGAACAGACGCAGTCGCCGTGAACTCGATTCGGTGAACACGATGTCCACGACCAGAGACTCGTCGGTCTCCTTCGACCAGACCGACACGCGATCCGACGAGATGAACAGTACCATCGAACAGTGGATCGACGACCTCGTTGCCGGCGTCGACGACGCGCAGGCCAGCGCGGAGTTCCAGGAGTGGCTGGACGTCCAGAGTCGCTTCCACGACTACTCCTACCGAAACACGCTCCTCATCAAGCGGCAGTGTCCCGAGGCGACCCGGGTGGCGGGCTACCGGACGTGGCAGGAAGAGTTCGACCGCCACGTCACGGAGGGCGAGTCGGCCATCTGGATCTGGGCACCAATCATCACGAAGCAGTGCCCGGAGTGCGAGAATTCGCCGAGCTACCACGAGGACAGTGACTGTAAGTACGACGAGACGCCGTCCGAGGAGTGGTCCGAGGGCCTAGTCGGGTTCAAGCCCGCGCCGGTGTTCGACGTCTCCCAGACCGAGGGCGAGCCGCTTCCCGACCTAGACACGGAAGCGACCGGGGACGCTGGCGACCTCGTCGAACAGTTGACTGCCGCCGCTGATGAGGTCGGTGTGACGGTGCGAATCGTTCCCGACGAAGACTGGAGCCACGGTGAGGCGAAGGGCATCTGCGAGCAGCTGAGCCTCGTCGACGTCCAGCCGCTCGTCGAGGTGCGTGATCGGGAGAACGAGGCCGACCTTGCGCGGACGCTAATTCACGAGTACGCGCACGCCCTGCTCCACTTCGACGTCGACGACGACATCGAGCGGTCAAAACGCGAAGTCGAGGCCGAGGCGGTCGCGTATGTCGTCGGGCGGTACTGCGGGCTCGACACTAGCGGATCGGCGTTCTACCTCGCTGCTTGGGAGTCAGACGATCCCGAGGTCGTTCGCGAGCGCCTTGGGCGGATTAGTCGAACCGCAGAAGAACTCATCGACGTTCTCGAGGGCGAATCCTCGTCCTCACTCAGTTAACCAACACGGTGATGGATTTCTTCCGCTCTGTTGGTTAAGTTTTCAGCGCCCGCTGAGGGGCGGAGGCGCGTTCTGACCTCCGTCGAATGATGACTGAACCCTATCTCACGACAGTCCTCGAGGAAGCCGAGCACGTTGCCGAGCAGCACGACCAGGTCGCCCGAACGACAGACAACCAAGCCCACGAGTACCTCCGATACGCTGTCCTCCGAGTGCTCGAAGGCGAGGCGGAACATTTCCCAGCAGAATGGACGCCGATCGACGGCGTGACCGTTGGCTACGGGAGTGACGACGCGATGTACGACAGCTGGGGCTCCAGCGAAGGCTGGTGGGATACCGTCCCGCCGCAAGAAGCGTGTACCCGCTTCCGGGTGTTCTTCCCGACCGACCACCAGACGGTTCCCCGCGACATCGTCGACGTGATGGCCGCGCTCGGAGCCTGGCGCGTCTGGACTGGGAACGCAGCGGCGTGCGGCTCCTACGACCATCGCGAACGCCGCGAGGTCCACTACCTCTGGCCGGAAGGCCATCCGGTGGAGGAAGTGCTCCACGAGCGGCTCAGTGGCCCTGCGGAAGCCGTCGCTCCGGACGGTGGCCGAACGGGCGACGTTCGCGACCGACTGGTCGTCGACGAGAACGCAGAGTCACAGAACGATCTCGAGCCCCGCACCAAGCGTGCCGTCGCCGAAGCGATGGACGTCTCGCTCCTCTCGAAAGGTGGCCGCTACGAGGTGCAGTCCGCGTCCGGCAACAGGTACGAAGTCGACATCATCGACGAATCGTGTACCTGTCCCGACTGGCAGCAGCGCTCACCCGAAGGCGGCTGCAAACACCTGCGTCGCGTCGATCACGAGATCAAACGGGGCCGCGTTCCCCGACCAGACGGCCGCCTCCCTTCCCCGTAGGTAGTGATTGAGCTACTCCATGGGACGGACTGTGTCGCCATCTCGACGAATCCGGTCGAACGTTGAGAGATACGCGATCCGGTCCCGAACCTCCTCGTCATCCAGCTCCAGTTCCGCGGCCAGTTCGTCGACGGTCATCGGTTCATCGAGTGCCTGGAGGACTTCGAGCCCCCGGTAGTACCTATTCGTGAGCTCCTGGACGCGGGCCTCGATCGGCGTGGTCACTCCGTACCGCTCCTCGAGTTCGACCAGGGCCTCGTTCGCGAACGTGGCGAACTGATCGTCCCCCAAGCGTTCGATCTGGGCTTCGAGTTCAGCCCGGACGACGTCGTAATCGAGGCCGGCCTGCACGAGCATATTCATGTCCTCGATGTCGTCGTCGCGGCCTGCGATCGCCTTGAACAGGAAGATGTCCTCGTTGCTGACCAGCCGGACCGTCAGTCGCTCCAGGCTGAGGAACGGCTCGCTGCGCTCTTGCATACCGTCGGTGAGCACGAGCTTGTTCGCGACCTGCTGGTTGAAGATATCGAGACGACACCCATCGTCGTTCTCGACGCAGCTCGTCGCCCCCAGCGCCCGGTAATCTGGATCCAGCGATGAACCTCCGCATACCCGAGGTCCATCAGGACGGCCCACAGCTGACCATACGCGTCGCCATCTGGGACGACCAGGTCGATATCTTTCGTCGCCCCCTTGAGGTCGCGCAGCGACATCGCGCCACCACCGATCAGGTAGACCGTGAGCGGTTCAGATAATCCGTCCCCGATTCGCTGGAATTCGTTCTCGATGTACTCGCGTCCGAATGTTGGTCTCATTGTGGTAGTGGCACCTCGTAGTCAGCCGCCAGCTCCTGGAACTCGTCCCACTTCGGGAGCCGCTCGTCATCGACCTCGCCGTGCGTCTCGAGGTAGCGGAGCAAGGCGTCGATTTCGTCTTCGAGGCCATACTTCGCCGCCTGCTCTCGGAGGACCTCCTCGTCGACGTCGACGTGGCTGAGCAAGAGGAGACAGTACGAGCGGTGGCGACTGCCGTCGTCGATTATCAGCGTGTGACAGCAGAGCTCCGCCGGCGAGACTGCGTCGAGCTCCTCGGAGTAGAAGTAGTAACGGTGGCCGGTGAGCAGGAACTGGAGGTCGAAGGCCGCGAATCGAGCGAGGCCGGTTTCGTGGAACGCCTCCGCGTCGATCTCCGTCTCGGTCTGGGCGAGGAATTCGTCGTAGTCCTCCCAGAGAATCGTACCCTTCGGGGCAACGGCTTCGAGGCGCTGGCGATGTAGATGATGTGCGAGTTCACGGGCGAACTCGTGGAGGCGGTCGAAATCGGCGTTGAACTCGTAGCGGCCGTCGGCCGTCCCGACGAGACCACGGTCGCGAAACCGCTTGAGAACGCGGTTGACCGTGTTGCGGTAATTGTTGCTCCGGTCGGCGATCTCGGAGACCGTTCGCGGCTGGTCGAGGTAGTACAACACCTCGAGTGCCTTGCCGGTCAGTAGCTCGGGGAAGTCGATGTGGGAGTGCTGGCGGACGAGGTCCTGATAGAGTTCGACGGCGCGAGCATCCGACGGGACGACTCGTTTTCGCCGGCCATCGCGTTCCGTGTAGACGAGTCCCTTTTCGACGAGGTCGCCGACGGCACGAGAGAGGTAGCTCTCGCTGTGGTCGAGCTTCGTCGCGAGCTCGGAGATCGTGTCGCCGGGGTCGACCGTGGCGAGGACCTCGAGTTCGATGCGCCGGAGCACGGTGTAACATAGTACGAAACTTGTATATAAAGAAGTTTCGAGTAGTGTTACAGCCAGCGATCGCGAGAACCGTCTCTATCGTCTTAACCAACAAAACTATGGATTCGTGAGCCGTGTTGGTTAACACGAGAGTAGCCGATGTCCTACGAACCCCCAACCCCACCGGCGAACCTTCCGACAGAGACCGTCAACATGCTCAATGAAGCCACACCGGAGCATCTTCGGGACGTTGCCAGCTACGCCGAGGCGTTGGCCGAACACAAAGAGCGGGAAGCTCGTCTCGAGGAGGAGGTGGACGACGCCGACGTGGAGGAGCGCCCCGATGACCTCCCGGACGACGTGCCAGCGAAGGCGACGATCACGATCAAGGAAATCAACGACAACCGCTACTACTACTGGCAGTGGCGGGAAGGAGATTCAGTGACGTCGAAGTACAAAGGGCCGGTGAATCCCGACGAGTAGACGAGATTGAACTGGAGCCAGATGTTCGTTTCAACGTGATTCGTAGCGTAGCAGATGACACCCCCCGGAGTGTGAATGGGATCGGTTCACCCGACACCCCTCAGTGTGAATGGGCTACCAACAGGTACTCTCTGACGGGACTTCACGTTGATAGAAGCCATAGAAACACATGGATAGATTACGCCTTGTTTACCCCCACACCCCTCAGTGTGAATGGTCCACCACCCAGGGTACCGCGATTAAGAAGTCCTTAACAGCAGAAGTCCTCACGCCGTAGGGAGGGTTCTCGCCTCAGTGACGAAGCTTCGGCTTCGGCACAAGGCCTCGCCTTTCAGAATACGTCCACTCGGAGGACTGTTTAGACTGTAGTATAATAAAGATAACTACAACTGCGGTGCGGTGCAGTAGCGGACCGGGTCAGCTACCGTGGCAGAACGTGTAAGCCGCCCTCCGTGCCGTAATAGTTCCTCAGACGGACGACACAGCTTCTATGGGTCGAGTCCGGCTCCATCTTTACAACAGTCGTGACCTATGGGGGACCATTCACACCGAGGGGTGGGGGTGTCACCATCCCATCAATGTCTGGAGTTCCGGCGTTGAGTTGATCAGTCCAGTTCGTGTACTCTCCACGTCTCCTTGGAGCGAATACGACCTGAACTTCCCCTGATCTCCGCCTTCCTTCTTTTTCGATTCGAGAACTCCTGTCGTCACGTGCTTGTTCAGAAGCTCAAGCGCACGATTGTACCCCTTGGGCTCTACTTCGACGTCCCGTGCTACTGTTTGGTAAACCTCGTGAATCTCTGACGTCCGGAACCATTCTTTCTCCGGGTTATTCCGGTCAAGACGTGTGAGAGCAAACAGGAGTAATTTCCCGGACAACGGAGTCCCTTTCACCATCTCCATAAAGAGCTCAACTTCGACGAGTTCGTCAGCTTCGAGAACGTGATTCGCGGTCACGATATCATCGCCTTCTTCGTCGGCGATCTCGCCCGCATTCCGGAACAATCGGACTGCGCGTCGAGCGTCGCCGTGTTCTTCAGCTGCGAGTTCAGCTGTAGTTGGAATCACCTCGTCATCGAGAACACCGTCGTAAAATGCGTCCCGTCGATTTTCGAGGATTGCAATGAGCTGGTCTTCTTCGTACGGTGTGAACGTTCGGTGTTCTGGCTGGAGAGTCGATTGAACCCGTGACTCGATTTCTCCTTTAAATTCGATGTCGTTCGAAATCCCGATTGTAACGACTGGGAAGTCAACGTCGTCTTTTGATTGTGTCCGTGATAGCGTGTAGAGGACCTCGTTGACTTCTCCGTGCTTGTCGATTTCATCGATGATGACGACGAGGCCACCAGAAAACTCCCGCTGAACAACGGGCCACAATTTCTGGTCGCGATAATGCTCGGCTGAGAGGCCCTGATAGGGGACATCGAGCGGGTTCTCTGCTTTCGCGTTCACCTGCTCTGCGATCTTTCGGAAGGTGGAGGTATACGTAGAGATGGGGTCTGGATTAATGTAGGCAGTAACGATCGGGGAGTCCGTTCCTGCAGTTGCTGCTTCGAGCCGCTCACAGACGTGTCTTGCAACTAGTGTCTTCCCCGTCCCGGTTTCGCCCCACTCCAAGACGTTATCCGGGACGCTGTTTGTCCGCATCTTTCGGAGATTCTTGGCCAAGAATGTGATATGGTCGTCTCGTCCGACAATTCGATTGGCGTCAGGAACGTTATCGATCTCGAGCAACCACGGTTTCTCAAAAATATCCGATTCGTCTTCGCTATCCCCCTCGTCGACATTTAATATCTCGTCGACGGTTGTTTGCGTGGAATCGTTGTTTGGCATGGACGGACCAATTCGCCCCATTCACATATAGGTTGCCCACCCTCGGTGTGATTGATTTGCCTCCATTCACACTCCGGGGGGTGTTCCAGAGAACAAGACCCCCCAGAGTGTGAATGGAGACCCCCCAGAGTGTGAATGGACTTGACCTCGTCGCCCACTTGTGATTTGCTCACCTCAGATGATATCTGAGCCTACTCATTCGTTCCGGGCCGCTGTGAACTCCGTTAGCTCCACCTCCTGGGTCTCGGCGAGTCTCCGTCGAATGTCTGTACGATCCCACCCAAGCGGCAACAGCACGCTCTCGACAGCTCTGACCAGCTGCGTCTCGTAGTACGAGGCGTCGTAGGTCTCGATCTCCTCGTGGGCGAGGGCGACACGGTCTCGCGAGGATTTCTCGTCGTCGACGACCACGTACTCGATATCCTGGCCCGGGTGGACTGCCAGATCCTGCTCGCGCGCCCGTTTCAAGGCCGCCACGTTCTGGGTATTCTGTGAGTAGCCTTCCAGCGGCTTGGAAACACGATTCCGCTCGACGAGCCGCTCCACTGCTACGTTGCCCGCCTGCAGTTGGTCGATTGCTCGTTCGAGACGTCCGAGTACCGCGTCCGGTGACCGCGTGGCATCGAGCCGGTCGAGACAGTCCCGCTGGACGTCCTCGATGAACGGCGGGGTTGAGCGCTGCCGGGCTTCGATGCCTCTGATCTTGAAGTCGTATTCGCCGGCGACCTTCCCGAAGTACTTCGTCAGCGCGCCGGCGTCGCTCTCGCGCTGCGGCACGAACGCCACCCAGTCGTAGTGGGCTTCGTGTTCGAGCCGAATCTCGACGCGTTCCGTGATCTCCGTCGCGAGCGTCTCGAGGTCCTCGCGGTCATCGTCGTCGACGTCGGGGTCCGGGGTCACCCAGATGGAGTCGACGATGCCGTGGACGACGCGCCAGCCGCCAGCTTCCAGTCGCTGTTTCGCCGTCAGCAGAATCTCGCGAGCGAACGCGTTGATCGCTTCGTGACACTCGATGCGGCCGAACTTCGCGTTGCTAAACCCTTGATAGCCGAAGCAGGCGACGAGGATCCACTTCAGTGCGCCCGACCGTCCCTCGAGTTCCGCCAGTCGGTCCTCGTCGGGGTCGTCCCGATCCTTCTCGCGACGGATGGCCGCCTTGATCTCGTCGCGGGCGTCGATGATCGGCTGCAGCACGTCGACGAGGTAGCCCCGGTCGTCGCAGATCGAGTATCCGAGGCCGGGGACGTCGTCGCGGTCGCTGTGGCAGTCACACCGGATGACGTCCGGCGAGACGTTCCGGGTACAGATGATGTTCGGATACAATGAGGAGAAGTCGAGTTCGTGGACGTTCTCGTGGAGGCCAACCTCGGGGGCGAAGATGAATCCGCCGCGGTCGGCATCGTGGAGCGTCCCCATCGGCTTGTAGAACTCGTGGCGCCAGGAGTTCCACGGGACGAGGACGCCGCGGTCGTGAGCCTCACAGATCTGGATCGCCGTGAGGACGTTTCCGATCGACGCCCACGCAAGCTCCTGGACGGGCTTCTTTGAGCGCGACACAAGGTCCAGGACGCCGTCGAGGTTCGTCTCCCCGTAGAAGAATGTGTTCGACTCGTCGATGATCGCCCGACCGGGCACGTTGTACCGCGCCGGGGAGTGACCGACGCGACCATAGCTCGAGTACGTCGACCGGCTCGCGAGCTGCTGATAGTCGACGTCCGGCCACCTGCTCAGCGAGAAGTCGTCGACGCCGGCGTCCGTCGCCATCTCGTGGAGGGTCGGGACGATCTCGCTCGTCGAGCAGACCAGGACGTCTGGATCGTGTGCTTCGAGCGCCCCCTGGACGGCGGTCAGGAGATCCGTCGGCGAGCCGGTGACGGTGTCGCCGGCGACGGACAGCTCCCCGTAGACGTCGCTGCTTGTTTCGGTCACCGGGACGCTGAGCCGGAGCGTCGACAACTCGCTCGCCGGCGTCGGATCGGCACCGGTCTCCAGACAGTACCGGAACTCCCGCGAGAGGTCGACGTTGAAGCAGGCGAGATCCCCGACTGGATAGTCCGACAGCTGGCGCGCTTGCCGGGTGAGTGGGGTGACGCGGTCGATGTGGGCGACATCGACCGCGAGGACTGTCTCCTCGTCCCGTCGAAAGCCGGGCCGTCGCGCAACCGTCTCGGTCGCGACGACGTCCGGGTGCTGGTCGTACACCGACTGGAGTGTCATGAGGTTGAGGTCGGTCGCTGGGTCGCGAGGGGCGACGTAGAATCGTGGGGTGTAATCATCGCGCTCGGTCGCGACGGCGCTGTCGGCGGTTGCCTCCCACTCCAGGACACGACCGTCGTCCAGAAAGTCGATACTGAACGGCATCGTCACGGGTTTGCGTCCGGTGGAGCGACCTCCTCGTCATAGTGTGCTGCGACCGCGTCTTCGAGCTCCTCGAGGCGCTCTTCGTGGTCGTCGAGGCGGGCCTCCTGTTCAAGATCGATGCTGAGTAGCGCCGGTAGCAGCGGATTCTGGTGGTTCAACAGCCCGCTTGCGTCGGCGTGCTCGCGGGCGTACTCGAACAGCCGGTCGAAGCGCGGCTGGTCGCGACGCCGCAGTGCCCGCCGGAACTCCGCCCAGCGCTCTTCGATGGCCCGCAGTGCATCACGGTAGGTTGGGTTCGTACGCCCCATCGCTATCGTCCTCCTGACCCGGTTGCGGTCCAGGCATCGAGCAAGGGGTCTGCGGTTGCCGCCACCGTCTCACCGTCAGCTGTGACGCCCGTCCCGACACCCTCCGAGGTCGGCGTCGACGGCGCCGGCGTCGTCGGTTCCACGCCGACCTGCGTAGCGCGTGCCGCGAGCAGCTGCCGCCAGTACGCGAATGTCGTCTGGTAGTACGCGCCGTCGTCGACGGGATAGACGAGCGTCTCGAAGTCCTCGCCGATGACCCGTGGCCCCATCCGAGTTTGCTCGCACTCCAGATGGTGGTCGGCGACCGTCGCGACTGATTCGGTGAATTTGTTTCGTTCGTTTCGCGTAACGAGAACCGGGATGTCGTATCCCTCGGCGTAGGTCGCCAACCGGGCGAGAGTTCGAGCCTGAAGAGTTTCCGCGTGGGTTTCGCCGAGGGTATCGTCGGCGCGGTACTGGGCGTCGACGACCGGCGCGACGATGAGGGCGGGCGTGTGGGGCGACGTGTCCTCGTCACGACTTGGTGCCCTTCGACCGGCCGCCCTGGCGTCGGTGGTGGACATCTGGATCGACTTGTTCACTGCCGTCGGGAGATCACAGACGGCGCCGTAGTGCTGGTAGGCGGTGAATCCGCGTGCCACGTGGATTCGGTTGAGCAACCGTTGACTGGGGGCTATCTGCGTCAGCGTGGCCGTCGTCGCAAGGCCGTTTGCGTCAATCCAGAAAGCGGGCCCATCGTGCAAGAGGAGATGATCGAGTACCAATGACTGAAGGATCGGAACACCCCGATCACCGTCGACATCGAGGAGCGTGATACCGTCCTCAAGAGAGGGAAGCAGCATTCCGTCTGTCGCTGGATCGGCTTGATTAGCCAGATTCTGGTTGCGGTCAGCGCTCCGTGTTGGCTGGTCTACCGCCAATCGGTTCGACGTCGATGTGGAGCGGTCGGGCATACTCCAGTAGATGGCCACGTACCAGATAAGCCGCGGCGTGTCGCTTCCGCATTTCCAAGAAATGACTGAGTAATGCGGTACATCGGACTCAGGCGCTGGATTTTGGCGATCGTCCGAAGGTTTCCGAGAAGGCTTCCAGAATGACCTTGGTTCGGATGATTCGTAGCGAGTGGGCCCATCCTTTCAGGTTGGGTCTGAGCGACAACACAGCCCCACAATCCAGTGTTACGGCTTGTCTGGATGTTCCACCGCCTCTAGACCGGCTTCGATAATCTCTTGATAGGCTTCTTCGAGGTCCTTGTCCTCTTGTTCGGCGTAGTCTTTCACCCGCCCATTCAGTGTGTGCGAGATGTCGATGTTCGGTCGCATCGTTTGTGTCCAAAAGACATTTAGACATTCAAGAACAAATGTCTGTTGTCGTGAGGCGAACCAATACGTTCGCGGTGCGACCGCTCTCCGAGCAGGATGAGCAGCTGCTCCGCGAGCTGTTGGACGCCTCCGCCAGCCTCTGGAACGAACTGAACTACGAGCGCCGCCAGAACTACTTCGACGGCGACTCCGTATGGGATACTGCCGACTACCGCAAACAGTACGTCGGTGTCCTCGGCTCCGCTACTGCCCAACAAGTCATCCGTAAGAACAGCGAGGCGTGGCGGTCGTTCTTCGCCGCCTGCGAAGATGGCGAGGACACAGCCCCTCCCGGTTACTGGGGCAACGACGAGGCCGGTAGAGAGTTGCGGACGTACATCCGTAATGACTCCTACACCATCGAAACTGGTGAACGGAGTCGCCTCGAAATCCCGGTCGGCCAAGACCTGAAAGATGAGTACGGACTTGGCTACTACGACCGCCTACGGCTCGAAGTCTGTGGCGCTCCCAAGTGGGACGGCGAACAGGGCCGATTGGAACTGTACTTCGACGAGATCGACGACACGTTCAGAGCCATTCAGCCTGTCACTGTCCCGGATTCTCGACAGGATTCACCACTAGCCGACGAATCGGCTGCTCTGGATGTAGGCGCGAACAACCTCGTCGCCTGTACCACCACCACCGGCCAGCAGTATCTCTACGAGGGACGCGACCTGTTCGCCCGCTTCCGTGAAACCACCGAAGAAATCGCGAGGCTCCAATCGAAACTCCAAGAGGGCCGAAACAGCAGTCAGCGGATTCTATCCCTGTACCGCAAGCGAACGCGCCGCCGCGACCACGCCCAAGACGCTCTCGTGCGGAATTTGATCGAGCGACTATACGACGAAGGTGTCGATACGGTGTACGTCGGCGACCTTACGGACGTGCTGGTGGACTACTGGAGCGCGGAAGTGAACGAGAAAACCCACCAGTTCTGGGCGTATCGCTCGTTCATCGATCGTCTCGCCATGACCGCCGAGGAGTACGGTATCACGGTCGAAGTCCGCTCAGAAGCATACACGACGGCGGAGTGTCCAGTGTGTGGCGAACGAGAGAAGACGGAGCGGGATGGCGACGTGTTCCGCTGTTCGTGTGGCTATGAGGGCCACGCCGACCTCGGTGCGTCACGGACATTCCTCGAACGACAGGCTGGCGTAAATCTGGACGTCGGGTCGATGGCACGGCCCGTGCGCCTCACGTGGGACGACCACAACTGGTCGGAGTTATCACGCTCTCCCGAGAGGGCAAGTCCCAACGAGGAGCGCACAAACCGGAGTACCCGCACGGGGAAACTTGCCTCCGTGGGTGCGGCATAGCCAATATCCCTACCGGAGGAATCCCATTCCTTCAGGAATGGGAGGGTGTCAATGGGCGCGATCTGGGCGAGTGTACTAGTTGTCCACAGTCCCGATACGCTTCGCCGTGGCGCTTCCGCGTTTCAGGAAAGCCACGAGATAGATGGCAGCCCGATCTTGGTCGTCGTGTTTGTGCGTACGATTGACTATCTCCGCTGGCGCTCAGTTAACCAACACACCGGATTTTCCGGGGCTGTTTGTTGGTTAAGAACCTCGGCGCTGACGCGATTCCTGTGCGACCACGTTGAAGATGCTTCCCTCCGAACTCCTCGGTATGTGTGGCCGGAACTCGCTCTTCATCGACCAGACCGACCTCGAGGCTCGCTTCAACGCCGAGGTCGTCACAGACGGCGGGTACACACCCCGATACAACATCGCGCCTGGCGACGACCTCCACATCATCACGAACGAGGCTCCAGACGAGATCGACGCCTACCACTGGGGGCTGATTCCGTTCTGGGCGGACGAACCCGAGGAGGGCATCATCAACGCTCGCTCCGAGACTGCCGACGAGAAACGCGTCTTCGAGCGGGCGTGGGAATCACGTCCCTGCCTCGTCCCCTCGTCAGGGTTCTACGAATGGAAATCGCCGAACGGCGGGTCGAAGCAGCCCTACCGGATTTACCGGGAGGACGACCCCGCATTCGCGATGGCTGGGCTCTGGGACGTCTGGGAGGGCGACGACGAGACGATCTCGTGCGTCACGATTCTCACGACGGAGCCGAACGACCTGATGAACTCAATCCACGACCGGATGCCGGTCGTCCACCCAAAGGACGCTGAGTCCGACTGGCTCGCCGCAGATCCGGACACCCGCAAGGGACTGCGCCAGCCGTACCCGAAGAACGATCTGGACGCCTACGAAATACCGACGCGGGTCAACAACCCCGGTAACGACGATCCCCAGGTCATCGAGCCGCTGGACCACGAGCAATCGGGCCTCGGCGAGTTCAGTTCCTGATAGCTGACGGGGTCACGGTCACTGCATCGGCGACACAGTTGCCGAATCGACGAGCGAGTCCTCTCGATCTCGGATGGTACCTTCTGCCTTAAGGCGGTCTTAGAGATGCTTACGCTCGGTATTATCCAATTGTGCCTTCCGCTGAGAGAGCATACGTACTATGCGACGATGACCCGTTTGTTATCGAGCTAGCACCCATCCTGATCATCTGATGCCGTGTCCGATGGCCATGTTGGGCCCTCTGGGCGAGGGATCTCCTCTACCAACCCCTTCTCGAACTGCGAAGCTCTCCAGGCTATCACGTTCTCCTTCCGCTGGACGTACTTTTCGTCGGTATCCAGCCAGCGGGAAATCTCCTCGTAACTGTGACCAGCACAGAGCAGCACCATCACTGCGAAATCGAAGCGATCGAGATTGCTCTCGTTCGCATCGGCATCAATCCGGTCGAGGAACGCCTGTGAGGCATCACCGACGAACTCCATCAGTATCTCATACAGTTCTTCGTCATCAAATCCATCAAACGTGAATCCCTCTGTGATGTTGTTCCTAGGATCACTCTCTTCGGTATCCCAGCGAATCTCTTCGAGGGTTGCTCTTTCACAGTCGTGAAGTCTCGATAGGCGCTCTGGATTCTCCTGTTCCCAGGTTGTGATTGTGTCGGCTACTGCCTCAGATTGAGCGTGTTCGATATAGGGATCACACCCCCGCTTCGCGATGACTGACTCGATGTTCTTTCCCGAAATCGTCAGTAGGACGGACGCACATCGATCAGTCTTCTTGAGGATTTGTGCGACTTCACGACGCGATTCGAGTTCGTCCAGGCCTGCACGCTTCTGCGCGTCGTGGACGAGGTTGTTTCTGCGTTCTTTGACCTCGACAAGCGATCCGTGGTCACCCCCGGTCAGTATTTGGATATCGCAGAGTTTCTCTAATCGCTTCGCGTGCCCCATACTCCGAACGTGCTCAGTGATGCTGTCGAGACGAGCTTCCTCGCGAAAGAGTTCGTTGAGGACCGTTTCTGTCGTCAACTCTTCGATGAGTGCCGAGGCGAGGAGTAGATACGAAAAGAATGACCGCTCAACGTCGCCGTCGATCTCGTCGGTGGACCGGAGTTTTTCAGCGATTTCAGCACGCTGTTCGAGATAATACTCGAGGACGTTGTCTGCGTGCCCGACGAGAGAGTTTTGGCGTTCTACGTAGGCAACTTGGAGGAGTAATTCCTTCTCGAAAGGAGTGCTCTCACTCAGCTTCTGGCACTTCTGGAGCGAATTTGTGGGGAGATGGCGGGTCAAATAATCGATGTCGTCGTAGACGAGCGGCGTATTCGTCGGGCAGTTGTCTACGATTGACTGAAAGTCGTCGTTGTCAGAGAGCTCGTTAAGAGCAGCGCGTATCTCGTCGACGCTAAGTTCCCGGATATCTTCTGACGGGTCTGATTCTTCACCGACCGGAACGACGCGGTACGATGCATCTCCAACGATGACTACCGGCCCTTCCAGATCGAGAACCTGGTATTCCCCGATAGGGCTCAGAGAGACTGTCTCTGAGTCTATTGCGAACGATAAGTCGAGATTAGTATCGTCACCCACGCGTCAAAAACTGCAAAGGGCTCTATTCGACCTGGGC
Source organism: Natrialba taiwanensis DSM 12281 (assembly GCF_000337595.1). Taxonomy (GTDB): domain Archaea; phylum Halobacteriota; class Halobacteria; order Halobacteriales; family Natrialbaceae; genus Natrialba; species Natrialba taiwanensis. The sequence goes on from NZ_AOIL01000019.1 coordinate 35,137, forward strand.
TTCGTACTCGTCCCAAAGCGTGTCGATGTCCGTGCCGGTCTCCTCAGAGATATGGCGCAGCAACTGCGCCCTGTTCTCGAACCGACGGAGCTGGCCCTTTGCGCTCATAGTAGGACATAATCGCTCCTACAGTAATAAATCACGGGGGTACATTTTCCCGCTCAACAAAACACGACCTATTCGTTCCTCAATCACCCTGCTCAGCGAGTGTGGGAGATGGCTGGTCGATGGCTGTGTATTCCCGATCTCGGCTGGATCCGTCTTCTTTGAGGAGGTTGTATTGAGTCATCTTAGACAGATACGCCCGTACAGTCCGCTTCGTCCGTGGGTTATCGACGTCCTCGGTATAGCGCTCGTGAATCTCGCTCGGCCCGACCGGGCCGTACTCACGAACGATGTCGTAGACGACGCGCTGATGTGGCGTGAGTGAGTCGAGGCTCTTCTGCTTGATTTGGGCCCGAGCATCCTCGGCGGCGTCCAGGAGAATGTCGTCGGTGATGCGCTCGTGGTTCTCGCGATCGGCCTTGCCGGCGGCCGTTCGAAGGATGCCGATTGCGAGGCGGGCGTCGCCGGCGGCCGCGTCGGCGATCCGGTAGAGCTGGTCGTCGGTGATGACGTCCTCGTCGAGCCCCCACTTCGCCCGCGCACTGAGGATGTCGTACAGCTGCTCGTCGTGGTACTTGTCCATCCGGACGTGTTCGCTGGAGCGCAGCCGGCTCGCGAGGCGGTCGTCGACGCGGCTGAACAGCTCCTCTTCCTTGTTCGCGATGCAGATGATCGCGAACTGCGAAAGGCTGTGGAGGTCGTAGATGACGCTGGGGTCTTCGAGCTGGTCGACCTCGTCGAGGATGACGACCCTTCGCGGGCCGTCATGTTGCTGGAGGCGGTCGACGAGTTCGTCGTGCGGTGTCGACTGCCGGTGGATGTCGATGGTGGCGCCGAGGTCGTCGAGGATCTGGTAGAGCGTCCGGAATCGGGTGTAGTTGCGCCAGCAGTTGACGTAGGTGGTCTCGACGTCGAGGACCTCTTCACGCAGTCGTTCCGTGACGAACTTCGAGATGCAGGTCTTTCCGGTGCCGCTGGGCCCAGTAACGATGGCCGTGTCGGCGCGTTCACCGTTCATGATCGGTTCGAGGACACTGGAGAGGTGGTTGACCTCGGCGTCGCGATGCTCAACTTCTCGAGGGACGAACCCAGCGCGGAGAACGCGAGCATCGCGGATCATCTTTGCTTGATCGACTGATTTTCCGGCTAGTACTAAAAACGTGACCGGGTCGTTTCCGGAAACGATTCAATTAGCCCCGTTCTGTCTGTGGTGATTCCCGCGTTGTAACGCGATTTATTTTGTGGAAAACCCAGGCTTCCAGGAACTTCTGGGATTACGTTAGAATGATTCCTCAGAATGGCCGGAGATCGCGCCACCGGACATCAGTTTCCGTTCCATCCTTCAGCTGAACACGATACAGTACAGCATCGCGAGTATCGCCTGTGACGGTGCCGGCATCGTCCTCTAAGATAGCGATGATCTCGCCGTAGCGTCCGTGGAGCCGGTCGTAATCTGGATCCATCTCGTCAGGGATATCGATTCGGACGCGGTCACCTTCTTCGTACTGGTGGTCCGTCATTTTTGCTCCCGGAGGTACTCCGTCCGTTCGTGGACGTCTTTCTCGAACCCGACGAGCCACTCCTCGAACGGTGTATCTTCCTCGTCAGTGTTGAGGAACCGTTCAATGAATCCCTGGTTCGCATCTGTCGACGTCGGGTCAGCCGTTCGAACTGAGATGTTTTGTCCCTCCGGTTGTTGGCCTGCTTTCAGGAGTTCGAATGCCCGATCGACGATGGCCGGATCGTAGTCCAATCTGAGACGTCCAAGGTTGTTCGTCCACCTTCCAAGACGGCCTTTCTCAAGCTGGTCGACGTGATATGCGAGCTGAATTGTCGACATACAACACAGCGTTGCCAGATCATCGATACCACCGTCAGCAGCGCACTCTGCAATCCGCCTCCATCCCTCATCGATCGAGCCTTCGACAAACGGATACTCGTCTTCTGAGACGCGATACCGTAGAACTGTCTCTGTGAAGCTGGCATATTCACGCCAACAGTGCCGGAGTGACTCCGCTTCATCGGGGAGTGTCCACTTCCGTCCCTCCGTTGGGGAGATCCAATTGATGTCCTGATCTTTCACGGCAGGGCCGTACCGGTCAACGAGAGCCTCGAATATCTCGCCGATCTCACGGCTGTAGTAGTCCCCGACGAGGTGGTAGGTCACGTTCGAATCCGGTCGGCGTCGCAAGAGAAGCGTCATTTGGAAATTCAGTGGATGGAAGACCGCTCGAAATGTCGAGTAGTCAGCGTTGCTTGCTGTGGCTTTCGTCAGTTCGAGTAGTGACTCCTTGACGGGGCTTCGAAGGCGGTTCCCTTCCCAGGTCAAGGGAGCCGCATCAAACGCGTCTCCGAGTCCCTCAGCAGCGTCCTCGGTGACGTCAGTAAAGCCATGGTCGAGCCCATCGAGAGCGACCGCCTCGATATCGTCAGCCGCATCCGAAACGAGATCGTATTGCTCGTGAGTGTACGCCTGTTCCAAAATCGGCGGGACATACTCCGTGAGGACCTCAGTCGAAACGGCAGCTGCATACTGGTCGGCTTCCTCCTCGGAATGTTCGTTCTCAAGGTGCTCGAACGTCTTCGTGAGTACCATTCGAAGCCCATCGATCCCCTGTTCTGCGGTTTGGTATTCGCCCAGCTCAATCGCCCGAGCAATCGTTCGGTACAGTGGACGAATCGGATGTACCTCGAACTCCTGAAACTCCGTAACGGTCGCTGGGAGGTATTCGTCCGGTGCGAGTTCCCGTTCGACCAATACGGCGATGAGATCGTCGGGCGAGCTGCGTTGAATCATCATCTGGATGAATCGGTAGAGCGCAAACGTCGAGACGACAGCGAGGGCAAATGCGATCCCGACGGCTGCATTCGTCAGGCGACCGTTCTGGACCGGAAGCAGATAGACGACGAGCAGGTTGAACGCTATTGCGACAACGAAGAGCGCAAAGGTCGTGCGGAACAGCGGTTCTTTAACGAACAGCGAGGTGAGTCGGGCGGAATACCGCATTACAACGAGTTGCAGGGCGACGACGGTCACGGAGAAAACGATCGCAAGGACTGAGGCTTCTGCTGTCGTCAGGGTCGTCAGTAGTGCCCTGATATTCTCGGTCTCGACAGCCGGATTGAGGAGGGCAGCCAGTGCCGCAAACACTGCGGTCACGGTAAGTGTAAGGAGGATATATCGAACTATGAGGGAATGACCCCATGCCGAGAGCCTTCCTCGCCAATTCCGATCACTCATAAACTCGGTTTCATCCTGAATTGCACACTACCACTACATAATTCTGTCAATGGCAAGTCGATGGATGTGCTCGAGTTTTCTCACCAAACACTAAGTCACCTTGAGGGATACATTCGGTAACACGATGATTTCTCTCCCTCCCCTCGTCGATAACGCCAATCGAACTGTCGAAGACGTCTACAGGAAGATCATCCCACAAATCGAAGAAGCACGAATCGCTACCGGCTACTTCTACCTTTCTGGATTCGATCTGTATCGCGAAGATCTCGAACAACTCGCTGACCCAGACGAACTTGGTCACGCACCCCTTCGTATATTGATGGGGCGACAAACGAATCGAAGTACAGCAGATGAAATCGGAGAGGGACAAAGCCTACGTGACGAACTCAGAGATGAGGTCGAAGAGAGCATTGAGGAGCTCAACAACGCGCAGTTAGGACGGTTGGACCGGCTGCGAGACTTCATAGCCGAAGACAAGGTTAGCGTCCGTGTGCGAAATCCAGAGAATGGCTACTTCCACGCAAAAGGAGCCTCATTTAGAGCGCCACAGGACGATGATGACTGGGTAACTGACAATGATACGGATACGCGTCCCTGTGCGACGATTGTCGGATCCTCAAACTTCACTGCGAGTGGTCACCGAAACAATATCGAACTGAATCTTACGAGTCAAGATCGTCCTGAAGCTGAGGCGTTCGAAGACTGGTACGATAACCAGTGGGCGAATGCCGAGGACTTCAGCGAAGAGATCATCCGGATCATCGAGAACAGCGAGAAGTACCAGGACTGGCAGGAACAACAGGAAGAGGAATCAGATGATGAAGAGACGCCTGATGACTTAGGCACGTATATTGAACCATTCGAGCTGTACAAACTTCTCGCATACGACGAACTGAGCGGGAACGTCAACATCCGTGATAGCCCGCTGTACTACTTCCAGACACTCGGATACGAAAGCGCGAAGGAGAAACTCTCTCAGTTCAACGGCTGTATCATCTCTGACTCCGTCGGGCTCGGGAAATCGTTCATTGGCGGTGAACTTCTTCACGACTACCGTCAACGAGGAGATCACTGTCTCCTCATCGTACCTGCGAACCTCATCGAACAGTGGGAAGACCTTCTTCAAGACGATACTGATGAAGGCGGCAATCCGTACTTCGGTCTCGAAGTCGATGGGACCCACTTAGAGGTAATGAGCATTAGCAACTTCCAGAATCTCGCGTATGAGGAGGTACAGGACCTCAAAGACAGATTCGATGTCGTACTCATTGACGAAGCCCATCGGTTCCGGAACCACGGCAAGTGGAGACCGGACCCCGATGGCGAGGATGATTACAAGGGAACCCGTCGACATGCGAATCTGCGACAGCTTCGGGGGAAGACGATGATCATGCTGACGGCGACGCCAATTAATAACTCTGCGACCGATTTAGAGAACCTCATTAGTCTGTTCACCAGCCCAGAAGAACTGCGGAACAAGGCATCACTGAACTTCGACGCCTTTGAAGAATACATCGAGCTTTCCGAGACGCGAAAACAGATCGCTGCAGGGAAGGAGGAAGCCACAGAGGAGGAACAACGAAAAATCACCGAACAACTCCAGCGACACTCGGAAGAGATCTCGAAGATTCTGAATGAGGTAATGGTGCTCCGAACGCGGAAACACGTCAAAGACCAAATTCAGGTCGAGGAGGATTTCGAAATGAGTTTCAAACCGCCAACGCTCAGCAAGGAGCAGTATTCGCTTCCGGCAGCATACCAGCCAGTCTATCGGATGCTACCGGACGTGATGGACGCATTACACCTTCCGCACATCACAGTAAAAAATCCGAAAGCTGGTGGAACACTGAAGGCGCTGTATAAGCTAAATCTGCTCAAACGGTTGGAGTCTTCGACGTACGCGTTCGTGCAGTCCATCGAGACGCTACACCGGAGCGAACGCCAACTCCTCGGCCTTCTCGATGGGCTTCCAGAAGACGAGCAGATCGATGTGCTGCGTGCTGCTCAAGACGGCGAAAAATCGGAGACACTTGATGACTTTGTAGAAGGAAATGATGCCGCCGAAGATCTTGAACAGACGCTGGAAGAGTTTGGGTTCGATGCGACCGCGGTTCGGGCCGATGAAGACACTGAGAGTGACAATACGGACGAATTAGTGGATGCGACGATTGGTGAGGTGAAGACGTATATTCGAGAGGATCTGACGCTGCTGGCGTACTTCTTGTCGCAGTTTATTGGCGACATCGCGCAGGACTCCGGTGACGTGAGCGATCAGGCTGTTTCGACACGGCAGTGGCTTCACGATCACAACGTCGGAGTGCTTCCGGACGTTCCAGAAGAGGAATTGAACCCAATCCTCTACCCACGAAGTGACCTGACTGACGTTGATGAGGCGACGCGAGAGTTCTATGAGGCGGTGTTCTCGCTACGGGAGTTTCGTGACCCGAAGGTTGAGCAACTCGTGGACGTTCTTAAGAGGTATGATGATGAGAAGATCCTCGTCTTCACCCAGTACCGTGCCACGGCAGACTACGTCCACCGAACGCTCCTCAAGGATTCTGACTCGCCCCTCACGGAAGCGAATAGTGCTGTCGTCAAAGGTGGTGATGAAAACAAGCAAGACGTCATTCAGCGATTCGCCCCCGAAGCCTCGGGGTACCAGCAAACGCTGGCTGAATCCGGGGAATCCGAATTACAGTACGTTATCGCAACCGACACCCTGTCGGAAGGGGTCAATCTCCAGGACGTGTCCGTTCAAATATCGTTTGATTTGCCGTGGAATCCGATGCGGATCGTTCAGCGCGTGGGACGTATCGACCGGATTGGCAGTACCGAGCAGAAGTACGTTCACAACTTTCACCCTGATGGAGACATTGAAGCGGCGATTAAGCTCCTGAAGCGGCTACAGGCGAAAATCAACGACATTGCACTCATCGTTGGAAAAGAGAACAACATTCTAGACCCGAATGAAGACCAGATTCTGGAGAAGACCGGTGTGAACACGGAGAAGACAATAGGTGAACTTCAGGTGGATGAGATTGAAGACTCGCTTCAGAAGTCACGAGAGATCGACGACGTGAACGAGCTCGATGACACGAGTAAGAACCCCCTCCTTCGAAATGCAGGAAGTAACGAGCAGGCTGCCTATGAGCGGTTCCTGCTCAAGAAAGAGCTGAACGAGGAATTCGGTCTCTCGGAAGACGACTTCGAGTACGCCGCAGACTACTTTGAGGACCCCCCGGAGGAACGTGAACGCCTGTACACGAATATCACCGACCATGATTCAGGCCCGCGTCCGGGTGTGTTTGGGCTTGCACCCCTCTGGTTCGATGAGAACGACCACGAGTCACCACTAGGCCGTGTGCGGCGGGCCTTCTACTACAAGCCGTTCTCTGATGAGGTCAAGGAACGTCCTGTCGGGACACTCAAGATCGATCCTGAGGTGAGTGGAGAACCGATCACAGGGAACCCGGAAAATGTGTTGTTTAACCGCGGGGCGATTCAGGCGGTTCTCGACGACCGTCTGGAAGCGGTTCGAGAAGGCCAAACAGCTTCTATATTCAAGCAAGGAGACTCATTCTCAAAAGAGCAGGAAACGATTCTGGACTTTATCAGCCACTACTTGCAACCGAACCACGGCAAGATATCTGCCTCGGATGACGACTACGATACTCTTGCTGAGTGGGCTAATGATCTTCAGGAGCGCCTCCAAGATGTGAAGTTAGCCAACACAGACGAAGATCGTATCCTCCGAGATACTTTTCGACATAATGACCAGTACGATTCGTTCACAGATTGGCCGCCAATCGAATTTTTAGAGGAACTTGAATCGTTCTTAAAAGAGAACGTTGAGGAGTCTACTGAATACCAGTCAAAAATTATTGGTGAAAGCGAAGTACAAGCTGAATTAATGTGTTGGGGTATTGTCGGAAGGTGACTCCCGTCATCCGCACTAGGCGTAATTGCAAGGCCTCTTAGTCTACTGGTACGGTCCTTCCACTTCTAACTCGTCGTACTTCTCTAAAACCCGCTCAAAGTACTCGTCTGTCATGAATCTCGGATCCTGCAGCCGGTAGAAGTCATCGAGAACGAACTTAGTCTGTTCTCGATTCAGCCCATACGCGTGGAATGCGGCCGCATCAAGCTCAGACTGCGTTTCTTGCCGGGCGTCGTGTTCAACGACAGTGTCAATGCCACCGAGGCGGTCACGCATCTCTTCGAATGACTCTCCGTAGCAGTTCAGGCGAGCCGCCCGCTCAGAGATGAACTGGAACCAATCATCACCATCAGTCAATCTCGGAACCTGTGATTCCGCGAATTTGTACTTCGAAATATGTGTCTCCACCTTCTTGCTCATAATGAAGTCGAACGGTATGCTGTTCAACAAGCCGACCATCACAAACATCTCACGGTCACTATACGCACGTTTGTACGCCGAGTGCAGCGGGAAGTCTGAGAGGTCTTCTTCAGCTGGGTCAATTTTGAATGGGCGAATTGTCTGTAATGTGTCTTCGCACACTACACTTTTCGGTAGGACCGACGCGATAAGTGTCCTCTCGTTCGTTTTGTTCGTAATATCACGATATCCAATTCGATACTCTGAGCAATCCAATCGAATGTCCAATTCGCACAGCTCTTCGTCTCGGTGGTCCGTGAGTAGGTCATTCACGAACCCGATCTGAGACTTGCTGGTTGATTCCCCGCCGAACTCCGTATAAATCGCTTTCTTCAGGTCACCACTATTGTAGCGTTTTGTCCGTATACGGGACTTTGCGCTTGTCTCCGAGTCAGTCTCCTCACCGACACTCCAGTATTTCGGGCCATTCAGATCAAGGAGCAGGTTGTCGTGGTGGAACTGGTAGATGTTACTCCCACCGTAGACGGGGTAGTCGGCGTTCTCCGGCGTTTCTAAGAAGCGGTCGGAATCCCGTGCGGAGTGCAGTTCTTCACGAAGTGGTATGGCAGTCCACGCATCCGCTACATCTGTTTTCAGCGAGGGGTGTGAGAAGATCGTGTTTAGAACCTCCACTTGTGTTTGACTTGTGACCGCCGGGAAGATTCGAGCCTCTGGTGAGAATTCTAATAGTACTTGTTTCGGCACGCTGACAGCCTTCTGATCAAGATTCCGGAGCACTCCAGTATCCCGCTGGTCGAAAATTCCTTTCAGATCTTCAGTCTGACCACTGTTCTTGAACGTGAGCACACCGAACTTATACTGGTCGTGCAGGTCATCAAAAATACCTTTATTCTCGAAGTGAACGAGGCTGTTGACCGTCGTGTTGTCCAGTAACTCAACTCTGAGATCTTTCCCGATTGAGCCGCTGAACAGGATTCCTGGAAGGATTTGCGATACGTATGACTCCTCAGATGTTAGTTCCAGAACCCGCTCCAAGAATAACGCTGACAGTTCATTCTCACTGGCAACTCCTCTTCCATCCACGGTTGGGTTCTGAAGTCGATAGTTCGAGCTGTTGTTATAGTACGTAGCTTGCGTCTTCATCTCCTCTTTGTGCTGTTCCCAACCAGCTGCGATTGATTCATCTTCAAGCAGTTCCTCTTGAATCCGGTTTTTCTCACTTTGATCACGGGTTCGGAACACTTCGTCAAACTTTGGGAAGTAGTCATCCCGGCTGTGTTTCACCGTATCCCACGGCGGGTTACCGATGACGATATTGAACCCACCATCAGCGTATACGGACGCGAACTCTAACACCCAGTGGAACGGGTGGAACTTTTCTAAATCCTCCTTCGTAACGTATTCAGCACCCGATTCATGAAATTCATTGACAACTTTCTCGTCAAGTTTATCGGTGTGATCGGCGATCCGTGATTCCGCAACTCGGCGTGCATTCGTTGCAGTGGATGCACTCTTCGCTTCACGGTGGCGCTCCACAGCCGTGATAATGTCTTCATACATCTCTTTCACACTCTCACCAACTCCACCGCCATAGTTGGTGAGTGAAGCATCGCCTTGTTCGGTAACAACCTCCTCGACTTCCGTGAATCCGATTAGAGAGTTCCCCTGACGAATGTTGAAGTCGATGTTCGGTAACGGCTCAACCTCGTTTGGTTCATCTTCAATATCCGCAACCATCGAGAGCCACAGCCGAAGTTTACAGATTTCGACGGCTCCTTCCTCAATGTCTACCCCGCAGTAGTCGTGATTTTCATCACAAAAATATAACGAATCTACTAACAGAGCTGACTCATTCCACTACAGTACGGATATCTATTCTAAAGAGTAATAATCAATTCAGAATGTATACGTGGATAGAGTGACCACCACTTATGACAAAAGGGGAACTTCCATAGAGTATGACTCTCCGGCAGATCACCGCGAATGATATCGCGGGGTGGGACTCCCTCGAAGATATCGCTAATTCGTTCGAGAAACGCGGGTTAAAGCCGCGTCCAAACCTTGGAGAAGACAACCAACTCGTTCTTCAACTCTCAGACGACGAATTCGTCGTACTCGTCAACGCAGGTCCCGGAGAAGCAGCGACTGACTTCAAGCCGGATAATCGTTCCCGGCATACGAACCTTGTCGCTACGAACGACTTTGAGGAGTTTACCTTCCTCACTCGCATGCGGACGTGGGAAGGCCAACAGCACGGTCGGATCAAGCACCAGAAAATCTCCTTCACTAAGAACCAGTTCACGCGTGACAGCGGAGAAAAGAACACCGTCCTAAAGAAGCTTAACTCAATCGAGTACGGCTCCTCAACGGCTATCTACGACACACTGTACGATACACAACAGGTGGTCAAAGAATTTTACGAGGAGTTTGAAGATCTTCGTACTGATCTCGTTCAAAAGGTCTCTGGTATCCCTGATGACCGTGGTGATGCGAAGCAACGCTACGTGCAGGTCGTCCTGGATCGGATGATCTTCCTGTATTTCATTCAGGAAAAGCGTCTTCTGGACCGAAATCCCAACTACCTCCACGAACAGCCCGGGAACGTCGTAGATGACGGCGAAGATCGGTACGAGAATTTCTACCGGCCACTGTTCTTTGACTACCTTGCAGAAGACAAGCAGAATCCCGATTTCGGGAGTCTTCCATACTTGAATGGTGGTTTGTTTGCCAAGAATCCTGTTGAGGAAGACTTCCCGGATGCAAACCTAGGAGAGTCTGCCGAAGAAACAAACGAACTGTTCGACGACATTTTGGACTTCTTGTCTGGGTGGAACTGGAACGTGGACGAACGGCTTGATATCGTTGATCCGAAGAACCTCTCGCCCGCTATTCTTGGGCATATCTTCGAGCAGACGGTCAACCAGAAAGAGATGGGTGCGTACTACACGCCTGAGGAGATCACCGGCTTCATGTCTCGCCGGACAATCCATCCGTATCTGCTTGACCAGCTCAACGACTCAGTTGATACCGAATACAGCGAGATTGACGACGTGTTCGGATTCCCTAGCGTAGAAGCTGGTGGTAGTGGTGAAGCGGCGTTAGCGGATGGCGGGACAATGACACGACAGGTCCCCACTAATAACGTGGAGACCAAACACGTCGAAACACTCTATCACGACATCCTAAAAGAGGTGCACGTTCTTGATCCGGCGGTCGGTAGTGGTGCGTTCCTGCTTGCTGCACAGGACGTGTTGGTGGATATCTATATGCAGTGCATCGAGTACTTCCAGCAACTCGAAAGCGAAGGTAAAGGATGGGAGTTAGATTCTCGAACACGCGATGAACTAGAAGAGGTGAATAAAGGACAGGGTGGGGCATCGCTATACGCGAAGCGGACAGTAATTCTGAATAATCTCTACGGGGTAGACATTGAGGAAGGAGCCGTCGAAATCTGTAAACTTCGGTTGTGGCTCTCGATGGTTGCGGATATTGAAGATGAGCCGAACGAGGTAGAGCCTCTCCCCAATATTGACTTCAATATACGTCAAGGAAACTCTCTTATCGGCTTCACTGATTTGATCGAAATTGCTCGTGAGGATGAAGGTGATGGTTCCCTGAGGAACTGGGGTGGTGGTGCTGGTACTGGGGTGAAAGAACTCTATGATGACGTGATTGATGCAATCGAACGGCATCAAGGTGCGAGAAGCGCGTCCGAAGCGACTAATGCCCGTAAACTCGCTGAAAGTCGTATTTCGTCACATAGTGAGATACTTGACGAGAAAGTTTTGGAACAATTCTATTCGGCTGGTCGTGAGGATATGACTCCCGATGATGTGGAGGCTATCCATCCATTCCACTGGGTGTTGGAGTTCGCATCCGTCTATGATGATGGTGGATTCGACGTGGTCATCGGAAATCCGCCATGGGATGTCCTCCGTACAAACCGGGATGATTACTTCTCAAAATACGATGAACAGTTTCGTTTCAGAATGCCAGAAGAGAAGGACGAAGTAGAGGACCGCCTCCTTGAGGATGACGAGGTCGCTGAAGGGTGGGAAGAGTATCAAGAGGAAATGCAGACCCGGGCAGATTATTTCAACGACGCTGGGGTATACACGATGCAGTCTCCGACAATTGACGGGAAGAAAAACACCGCTGAAAATGAACTTTCAGCTCTATTTTTGGAGCGCGTGTTCAATTTGGCGAGTGACTCTAGTTGGGTATCGCTTATCCTTCCGAACGTAATTTTCTCCGGAAGTTCTGGGAAGGATCTACGATTACACCTCCTAAACAACACCACAGTCAGCTCAATTGCGCATTTCGAGAACCACGGTATCTTCGAGCAAATCCACGCCCAATATCGGTTTGGGATACTCACGTTCAAGAACTCCGGGACTACTGACCGCCTTAAGGGTACGTTCGACGAGCGAAACCTCGACATCTTGACTGATATTGGGTCCAATACGGTGGAGATCCCACGCGCTGTCCTAACACGGTATTCACCCAAGGCAGCGATGTTCCCACAGATATCTGCATCGGGAGACGAGGCTGACGCCTCTCTGCGAGTGAGTGCTCTTGAAAAGATCCTCTCGCATCCTCCGATTGAAGAGCCAGTGGATGATACTTGGAGGGCGATCACACACCGGGAACTCGATCGAACATATGATTCAGACCGTTTTGTGGAGAATCCTGATGCCGGATCGTACCCAGTATATGGGGGAAAGAATATCTACCAATACGCATACAACAGCGAGTTCTACGATGTTGCTCCTCCAGAATTCTGGAGTGTGGAGCCTGAGATTGACTCTGATTTGAGTGCTAAGCAACGGATTCGTGAAAAAGAGGTGCGAAACCTCAAGACTGCACTGTATGAAGCGCTTGGCGGGACTGGTTCACAAAAAAGCTTTGTGAACAATCTACTCAAGGAAAAACGCGGAAAGCCACTATCGGACGATGACGTACTGCTTGACTGCACTGAATACCGGATCGTGTTTCGGGACATCGCCGCAGCAACGAATGAACGGACCTTCATCGCAGCAGTCATCCCCCCTGGAGTAGTATGTCACAATACTGTTCGGTCGATCCGACCGTACATGCTAGACATCACGAGATCCAACCTAGATGAGTATCCGCTCCGGAGTATCTACAAGCGGATGTTTTCTGACCGAGAGCTGTTCGTGACACTGGGGCTGTTGAATTCATTAGTATTTGATAATCTTATGCGAACGAAAACAGACACGCACATTCTTGACTATAAATTCCGCGAGTCACAGCTCCCTCGACTTACTGATGGAGACAACTGGTTCCATTATATTTCTAATAGGGCTGCTCGTCTGAGCTGCTATGGGGTGGACTTCGCAGAAATGCGCGAGCGATTGGGCGGTATTGAACCAGCTACTGACGACTACGAACGTCGAAAACTCCAAGCCGAGATTGATGCTGCCGCTCTTCACGCATATGGTCTAAATAATCGTGATGCCGAGTTTATTCTCAATGACTTCCACCGTGTCTCTGATCCCCGAGTTATGACTGAAGAATACTTTGATATAGTCCTCGACAAATACGACCTACTTGAACAAACCGGGCCGCAGTCATAGCACTACAAACTGGATTTTCGTAATGCTCTTTCATTAATTTCGTATCAGTGGATGTTATCCAATGCTCGCCGAGTCATTGCGCCATCGACGTTGAGATATTGCCGAGCTGTAGCAATATCTTCCCAACCAAACATTGCTCGAAGTGCCGCTAAGTCTAATCCTCTGCTGGCGTGGTAGGAGGCAGCCGTCGCTCGGAGACCGTGTAATGAAGTTGTGTTTCTAGAAAGACGCGGAGCGAGATCAAGGGCGGTATTCAATCTTCGTTGTAATGTTGAGAAGGAGTACGGCCAGCCACCGTGTTCCGTAATCAGAAGGTCGATCGCAACTCGAACCCGATACGAAAAATGAAACGGCACTGTTCGAGCAGCCGCTTCTGTTTTTGGAAGCCAATACAGATCGGCAAAATCTTCGAATCTACTATCTGGATCATGTCGTAGGCGTTGTTCGATTGCCTGCCGACAATAACCACAGAGGCCACCATCCCTCCCTTTGGTGCAAGCGTGGTGCTCGGGAATGCGGATCATTTGTCGTTCGTGATCGATCCACGACGAACTCAGATGTGTCATCTCACCGGGTCTTAGTCCGAGACGTCCACCGATTAGAATCGCAGCCCGCGATTCGAGTCGTTGAACGGGCTCGTCGATACGTCCTGCTCCTTCTAACAGTAATTCAAACTCGCGTTCACTAAGTGACTTCTCCCGTGTTGGTGCCATCTAGATAGGAAACGACTTTGAAATTGTTTAGAAGGCGAGCAAACGGGATCTTGATACGGAGAATCTGTATATACTTCACCTGTTCACGAACTCATCTGACAAAGATTTAACCGACATCGCTGACCTTCTACGTGCGTGCCATTTCCCCGCGCCAAATCGCCACTCCAACTCTACGACGAAGTCAAATCGTACGACCGGGTGATCACCCCGGACGGACCGCTTGCAAGTGCTCTCAACCGCCACCTCGATCGTTCGCATCTCGGTCCGTTCGCGATCCCACCACGCCGACTTGCAGTCGGTCGACGCCAAGAGTCTGAGGACCGTCTCGCCTTCCTCGGCATGCTTGATCACGAGGACTTCTCCTGGAAGCGCTGTGCATACGCGGTCGGGAACATCCTCCAATGTTGGGAACACCGAGGGTCACACGACGCTATTTTTGAGTACGACGGCTACGTCGACGACGCCACCGTACGAGCTGTGGAGCGAATCGCGGAACTCGAGACCGCCTCGATGAAGCTCACAAACGAGACCATCGATCCGAATCTCGACGTGGTCGTCATCGAACCGGCGATGCTCACCCAACTCGAACGAGCGTATCTGCCTGCCGAGTACGACACGGTCGACCTCTTCGCTGATACCGAGTTCGAGCTCCCGCCGTTCCGTATACACGATTCGCCGACGGCGATCGTCGAGACCATCGTCGATTCCGTCGATGACGAGAACGCTGATAACGTCGGGATTGTTCTCGACCAGGAAAGCGAGTACTCACCGCTTATCGAGTCCGCGCTCGAAGCGGCCGATATCCCGTTTTTCGGCGGGCCGGGATTCACAGATCGCAGCGAACATCGGTTGTTCCTCCACCTCCTCCGGACTGCCCACCGGGGGACTGATACCCGAATAAGCGAGATCCGGTCGCTGTTGACGGTCTTCGATTGTGACGTCGACGACGCTGACACAGACAAGCGACTGCACGAGCTTGACGATGGAGATCTCCAGTGGCTGATCGACTTCTGCCACGATGTCCAAGAGTCCACGTTCTCGGACGCCCTTATTGTGTTTGAACGCCACGCCGACAACACGTTGGACGCCTTCCGCGAGGAACTGGAGACACTCACCATCGCGGACGAATCTATCACGGAAGCGCGCCTCGACGATTTGTCGTTCTATCTCCAGACCTACGAGGTGCCGGTCGATCGAGAGAACGAGGGCGTCTTGCTCGCCGACGCGAAATCAGCTTCGTACGTGGGTCGTGAGGTTGTCTTCTACCTAGGGCTCGACGACCGCTGGACTCACTCGGCACCACGTCGTCCGTGGGTCGACCAGGACGCCCAGTTTACACGGAATCTTAAGAGCTTCCAGCTGCTGTTACAGAGCGGCAGCCAGCAACACTATCTCGTCCAAGATGCGACCGGCGGATCACCCGTCACGCCATGCCTGTACTTCGAAGAGCTCCTCGAACCGGAGTACGACCGTTTCTCCGATCTACCTTCGACAAGTCATCAGATCGAAACTGCAGCACGAGCTGGTGACGGATTCGAGAACGAACCTGTCGGCGTGACGTCCGACCCGGTCGAGACGATCAGCAAGTCGAGTCTCAACACCTACGTGAACTCACCGCGGGACTACTACTTCAGCCGGATCGTCGACGGTCCGGAGAAGGCGTATCTCACCGAGGGTAACCTGCTCCACGACTTCGCGGAGTTCTACGTCAACCATCCGGACGCAGTTGGCGAGGAGACACCCTCGGAGGTCGTCGAACTCATGCTTGAGGACGTCCGTCCGCTGGTTCCCTCCGTCGACGAACGGACCCGGCGCACTGAATATCGTGCGAGCCTCGAGACGATCGTCTCATATCTTGACGCGAACCAGCCGACTGAGAGCGCGTTTCTGACGCCGTCTAGTGGGGGTGACAATGCCGTCGCCGCTCACTTCGGTCGGGATGTCGACTCCCCCGTGACTGAACGCCGGTTTACTGACGAAGAACTGGGCATCAACGGAATGATCGACCTCGTTCAGTCGGATCGAGACCTGCTCGACTACAAGAGTGGCAGCGAGAGCAGCGCCACCTCGATCGTTAAACACGCCGCGATCGACGAGCCGACAGACGAGCCTGACTTTCAGGCTGCACTCTATCTCACCTATTGGCGATCGCAACGTCGGGGTGAGCAACTCTCGTTCACGTTCTTCTACGTCACCGAGCTCGTCGACAACGTGATCGCCGGCGACGCCAACGTCGACGACGCGCTGACGACTGTAATGTACTACCCGGAGTCGCTCACAGCACACGTGCAACGTGAGGAGTTCTTCGAGTATCTCCGTGAGGAGGGGGCACAGAAGTGCCAGAAGATTCTCTCGAAGATCGACTATCAGACGTACGCCGCGCTCTTCGATGCTGCGGAGCTCGTCGAGACGACCGACAGCGACGAACTCATCGACTCGGAGTTCGGACGGATGATGATCGACCGGCTCGAGGCCGAGATTGGGCCTTACAAGTACGTGACAACGGGGAGCGAGCAGGTGATGCGAGCGATCGTCGACCGGCAGAAGAGTGCGTTCTTCGAACCCGATCTCGATGCGTTCGAATCTTTTGTCGACGAACAACTGACGGAACTCAACCGACGCCGCACTGGTAACGAGGCGTTCCAGATCGAGGGCCTCGCCGGCGAGCCGAACTACCGACGGGTCGACAACCGGGATCTCCTCCTGGAGGGTGTACAATGAGCGGCGTCGACCCGAACCCTGAGCAACGTGAGCTCATCGAGGCGATTGACGGCCTCTATCTCGTCGATGCGGGTGCTGGCACCGGGAAGACGTTCACCGTTACCCGGCGATACGCCAATATCGTGGCCCAAGATGGCGTTAATCCCGAAGACGTGCTGTTGGTGACCTTTACGTACAACGCGGCCGAGGAGATGCGAGAACGGATTGTGCGTCACAGTGGGTACGGGATGCGGGAGCTCGCGAACGCGCCGATCCAGACGTTCCACTCATTGTCACACGACTTGCTCGACGAATACGGACACGACGCACCGATGTCCCTCGGGATTGATGAGACGATCACTGGCTCGACGCGGATTATCGAGGATGGAATCATCGAACAGGCGCTGTTTCGTGAGTTCATCGGTCAGTTCATCGACAATCACCCGGAGTATGACGAGTTCTTCACGGCACTGTCGGAGACCTCGGAGCTGCTCGATCTGATCAAGGAGCTGTCCGCAAAGGGTGTGTTCCCCACTGCGGATGGCTGGTACCGGGACGGCAAGTCACACCTTGACGGCGACTTCGAGGCGTTCGAGACGCTGTTTGCCGACGGAAACGACCCTCGAAACGGGGGGAGCAAGCAATCGAAGATCCGAAAGAAGCTCTATCAGTATGGTGAAGACAAAACGTACCTCCCGGAGGCCCCCGCAAAGTGGGACATCCGCGGCGATGGCAAGCAAGTCCCAGCGGACCTCGCTGAACGCGTCTTCGAGGAGGACCGAACGGCACTCAAGCGGTTTGTCCACGACGTATATCACGCCTATCTCGAGTTCGCGCTTCGACGGAACTACCTGAACTTCGGGTTCCTCCAGCTGTTCGCGTTTGTGCTTCTGTGTGAAGATCACGACCTCCGAGAGCAGCTGGGGTACGAGTACGTGATGGTCGATGAGTTCCAAGACTCCAGTAAGATCCAGTTCAAACTCACGCTGCTGCTCGCCGGCACGAACAATATCTGCGTGGTCGGCGACTGGAAACAGAGCATCTACAGTTTCCAGTACGCGGACGTCGGCAACATCCGCGAGTTCGACGAACGTCTCGAACGATTTACCGCGGAGCTCAATCGGGACATAGATCGAGTCACGTTCCAGACGACGCCGGTTGACGACAAGCAGCTGACGCGGAATTACCGGTCGACACAGTCCATCTTGGACTTCTCTACCCACGCGCTGACTGCCCGTGCGACAAAGAACGAATCTCTGGATGCGGAGGCTATCTCCGAGCAGGTGACACCACTGACTGCCGATACAGATCGAGATGATAGCTACATCGAGGCGCTCACGAGTGAGGACGAACACGAGGCCATTCTCGCGAAGATCGACGCAATCGTCGACAATGATGATTTCGCCGTCGAAGGCGACGACGGCACGTATCGCGCTCCTGAGTACGGCGACATCGCTGTGTTGACGCGAACCCGCGATTTCGGTCGGGATCTGCTCGATACGGCGAGTAAGTTCGGTCTGCCGATGGCCTACGAGGGTGGGATCGAGGTCTTCCGGACCGACGCCGCGAAGCTGGTGTTAGCGTGGTTGCGTATCCTCGAACGTGACGCTGAACGCGGGTGGGCACTCGTCCTCGAAGAGGCTGGCTACACGATTGACGAGACGAAGACGATCATCGAGCGTGAGGCGTATCCCGAAGCTATGGTCGCATTCCGAGAGGATCTACGGGAGTTGGAGACGTTCGGCGGCGTCGCCCGACGCGTGTTCGAACAGTACGGCCGTTCCGGCCCCACCGCAGATGTCGTTCTCGACACTATCCAGTCGGTTCACGGGACGACGACGTTCACCCGTGGAGAGCTGATCCGATTCATCGAGGAGGCGATTTCTGATGGGAGTACACACGACGTCGACGCCGGGGCTGGGACGAACGCGGTGACTGTCCAAACGATCCACGCGACGAAAGGGCTCGAATACCCGATCGTCATCCTCGCAAATATGAACGCTAACAAATTCCCGTCTTCCGGTGGCAGCGGGAGCGATATCGCCTACACCGACCCGATTGGCCTCCGTCAGCGGAAGGTGTACTCAGAGGACGCACACGGCGTCCCACACGTCTACGACAACTGGAAGACTGAGGTTCTTAATCGCTGCCTCCCCCAGAACTACGACGAGGAACGTCGGCTTCTCTATGTGGCTGTCACGCGCGCTGAGAGCCACCTCGTCTTGACTGGCGGTACTGACCCAAATTCGTTCCTCGATTCACTCCCCGTTGATGTCGAAGATATCGACCCCGATCTATCTGCGTTCGACCCAGAACCCGGCGAGCATTCGACCTACACGGTCGATATTCCGGAGCCTGATGGACCGGCAAGCTATTCACCACACACCTTCATCGATGACGCCGTCTTCGAAGGGAATACCGGCGGCCGGGGAATGGAGTTCGGGTCAGACGTCCACGAGTTTGCGGAACGGTATGTTCTCGGTGAAGCAGTCGAAACCGGCGATAACCCTGACAAAGAGCACGTCAAGGCGTTACTCGACTCACTCGAGGGTGAGACGAGAGCCGAAATCGATGCGTTCCTTCCGCTTACCGTCGACGGCGAGAAGGTAACGATCGGCGGCATCATCGACTTGCTCCACGTGACATCTGACCGTGTTGAGATCGTTGACTACAAAACCGATATCACAACGCACGCAGAAGATGAATACCGGAAACAGCTCAGTATCTACTACCATGTCGTCGCCGACCAATATCCCGATCGGTCGGTCACTGCGTCTATTTTCTACACCGATGATGGCACTCGGCACAATATTACCCCTCTCGATAAGGCGGCTCTTCGAGAGCTAGTGCTAACACATAGTGTTTAAATTACTTGTCTCGTGGATACTGAGCACTAGAAACTCAATGGTCGAAATTCCCAGCTCCCTTCGCTCTCTGTTCAGTGCTCCAATTAAAGAGCAGGATGGGACGTACATAGTGGAGGTCCCTTCGAATGAAATCAACTATGAAGCGTTATCAGCTGACGAAACGTATCGCGTAGCTATTCTGGAATCTTCTGTCTCGACGGGGTCGTCAGTACAACAGGGGTCACAGAGAGCACCTTCTCGTGAGACTGCGAGCCATTCTTCCTCAGGACCTCCCGTGGAGGAAGGCGAAGTACGTGATGTGCCCATCGAGACAGTCGGCGATCAGGGCGATGGTATCGCAAAAGTCGAACGTGGCTACGTCGTGATCGTTCCCGGCGCTCAACCCGGCGACGAGCCAACCGTCGAAATTGAACAAGTTCAGGAGAATGTCGCGTTTGCGAGCATCGTCGATAGCGATCCACGAGCATTCTAACTGCTGTTCTTTCTGTGGATCAACCTGCTTCTCGGTAAACCATCGGTGTGAGGGGGCTCCGTTCGAGTTTGTCTGATGGAGGTGATTTTGAAAGTCACGTTATGCCCTCTCCGTTCGTTCACGATGGCACAATCTTCCAAAGCCGAAATTCAATCTATGACAAAGGAACCGATTGAGGTACTCGACGACTTGGCCGACCAGGTCGCCGATGAGTTCAAGGCGTATAGACAGCCAGACGAGTTCAAGGATGTCTCGCTCGTGATTGAGAACAGCGACGAGGAGCATCCGACGCTGATCGTCCACGTCGATAGGGAGGATGCGGAGGCCCTTGCCGACCGTATTGATGAGTTCCTCCGCGAGCACGGTGCTCGTACTGAACGGGAACGACACTCAGCTACGGATGTCCGTGTGTTAGCAACGGTCGACTGACACCGCCCCTCCAATTTTTTGACTGACTGCAAGCACCGCTGAAGGGCCCTATCTTCACTTCCGATCAAGGGAGTCCCGACCGTTTCAGCTCAGGTGATCAATCTGTGCAGACAGATACTCTTGGAGAGTGGTGACCGTCTCTTCTGAGACAACTGAGGCCCCGAAGTCACTCCGAAATCCGTGCTTGAGTTCGTCGCTCTCTAAGATCTCCAGGCCACGCTCAAGCTGCTCCCGGAGCGCATCGTCGTCCCCTCGCAGCAGGTGGGGCGTGACAGCGTCGAGGTCGATCTCTTCTGCGACTGCCAGGACGTCTCGGAGGTCTGTTTCCCGGCCGCTGTGGAGCTTTGCCGCGACGAGGACTGCCCCATCGATGACTCTGGCCGTCGTCGTCACTGTACCCCCGCTCACCTCCTGTTGGTGGCTGTGGTCGTACAGGTAGTTGAACGACCACTGTGCCTCCGTTTGGCGACACCCAAGTCCGTTTACCAGGAGGTCGAAGCCGATCGGCTGCTGCGGCGTGAGCCGCTTCTCGTACTCAATCACTTCGGTGTCGTAGAACCATTTCTTGGCGTGGCTGTCCGTTTCCTCGAAGTCCCGATGTTCGAGAAACCCGACGAACTCGGCCTTGGAGTCCGGTGCGACGACGATATCGAGGTCTGTGGAGAAGCGAGCATTGAACGCTGAGACAGCGTAACCGCCGACAAGGACGTACTCGTGGCCCTCTTGGGTGAGCTCCTCGAGCAGTTCGATGAGCGTGTCACTTCGGTTGTTGAAGCTCATGGCTGTGCCCGTTCGGTCTCTCGATACGTGACGCCAAGGTCGAGGTTCTCGTACATCCGATCGAGCATCGCCAGCCCCGACTGGAACTGGGCGTAGTTCTCACGCATATACTCGATTGTCTCTGCTCTCGGGATCACCGGGTACCCTTCGACGTGCTCGGTATCGAGTGACGCGCGTGGCTCGAGGACGATCTGCAGCGGTCCGTCCAGCTCGTTTCCGGGCTGTCGCTCGAATGCGGTAGTGAGGCCGAACGACTCGAAAAACGCTTCCCAGGCGTCGACGTCCTGCTCACGGACGGCCAGGAACAGCGGATAGTCATCCGGATTCCGCCCAACTTGGTAGCCGCCTTGGGTCCACACGTAGACGGCGTCGATCCGCGTGAACGCAAACGGCCAGTCGCCGAATTGTGGGATGACGTAGGACTCCTCGATGGTGGGTGGGCTGACGCTGGCGCTGGCAGCGACGAGTTCGCGCGCTGCGTCGCGTACGTGTCCGTCGACGACAGTGAGGCCGTCGTCATAGGTGACGTAGCCTGCGTCTTCGAGCCGATTGACGGCCTGTCTCACCGTCTCGTACGGTGTGTGGAGGTGTTGGGCGACACGACGGATGGAGTCACCGCTCTCGGTGGCGAGGATGATCTGCGCCGCCGTGTCGTCGAGAACCTCGTACATCTGATGGTTACCAATAATCCGGTAATAGTTAAAAGCCTTACTAGACCCTTGATTAGAGTAGCTCCGACAGAGTTGGACCACTCTGGTTTTCATATTGGATGGTTGGATTATGTCGCTATCTTACGCTGTCTACATAATTTAGATATTGTACACAATGTGGATTGCATGTATTGCGCACATTGGCTTGCTGGAAGAAGCGGTAATTGTGGTAAATGTGTGCGCAATGCAGATAATGTGAATTGTGTGAATTACGAATAATTGGTAGGGGTTGGGCAAATGAGGATTGGGTGCATTATCTATATAATGTGAAAAATGTGCGTTGTGTGGATAGCGCACCCAATTTGTCTGACGCAGAATTATGGTGAGTGAGCTTCATTTGCCGCGTATGAGCAGGACAAAACCCACATTATCAACGAAACGTGCGCAACCTTCAATATCTACACAATGTAAATTTCCTACAAAATGTGCAAAATTTACCTTTTGCGGGGGGCTGACCCATGAGTGCTGACGAGTTTGAAGGGCTTCCCGGAGCAGCAGTCTCGTTGCTTAAGGGCGGCGTAGGAAAATCCACGATCGCGCTCAACATCGCTGATCGACTCGCTGCTCGCGGCCATGAGACGGTCCTACTGGATCTGGATAAGGACGGGCACATGACGACCCAGCTTGGGTACGACGATGCGTACGACCGAGATGCTAACCTTGGTGACGCCCTCATCGATGGTGAAGATCCCGAAGAACTGCTTATTGAGACGGACTTCGGTGTTCACCTCCTTCCGTCGAGCAACGAGCTCGAGAACGTTGAGACGAGGTTGAAGGACGAACGGTTCGCAGACGTGAAGCTTCGGAGGAACGTCGTCGATCCGCTCATCCAAAACGGATACGACTACGTGATAATTGATGCCGCAGGCGGCCGCGGGAAACTCTCCGATAATGCCCTCATCGCCGTCCAGCGCGTCATAATCCCGTTGATCCCACGTGCTGGCTCGATTAACGGCCTCAACAAGATGATTGAACGCCAGATTTCTCCAATTCGGCAGAATATCGGGTTAGATATTCTCGCAGTTACCCCCAATATGATTCGAGAAACAATGGGGCAACGCAACGAGCACCGGACTCTCGTTGAAAATCTTAATCGAGAGTTCGGTTCGTTCGTCCCTGAGTACGCTCGTGTCGACCCGGAAATCTTCGATGCCCTCGATGACTCGGGACGCACCATCGAGAGTATTCCGAAGCCAGGGATTCGCGAACGAACCGCGATATCTCGTGCTTTCAAGCAAGGAATGCCCGTCTCGGAGTTCGACGAAGACTGCGACCAGATCCCGAATTTCGACCACTTAGCGGATCTCGTGGAGGAACACAGTCATGCCTAATGAGGACAACCGATTTGGAGACGTCGCTGAACAGCTCAAACAAACGGAGGAAGGGGTAGAATCCGACGACGAACGTACTGATACCGAGGATGAACCGCAACCGGAGGAGGAGATAACTACTGAAGACACAGAGTCGGGGACTGAGTCCGTACCTGATCCGGATGAGGAGGATGTGGACGAATCCACTGGTGGACCGGCCTTCTCCTTTGACGAGACCGATATGCACGGCTTCTATGTCCGGGATGAGACGTGGAATGGCGTTACTCGGATGCGATCTTCGGTAACTGCCGCGTGCTCAATGTTTGATGTCCCCGAGTTTGAGGGAAGAGAGTTCCAAGATGCGTGTCTCCGGGTGATTGCAGATCACGGTGACGAAGTTGCTCTCCAGATACTCCGAGAACGTGGTATCGAAGCTGATGAGGACCGTGTTCAGGAAATTGTGGAGATGCTGAGTGAGCAGGCCACAAACGACTAATCTTGAATCCGACCGATTTCCCCATTATTCGGATATCGGACATATTGTACACAATGTAGATAATGTAAATGCCCATCCGCTTGCTGTCCTGCGATTATTCTCTGCACTGGATACCGACAGCGGTTCCCATTTTAGTATAGCACCATACAATTTATAACAGGATCTAAGTCCGTAGATACGGGGATAGAGACCTCCTAACGTGGAAATACTGGCTATGAGACTTTCCAAACTACTGGTCCTGATTATTCTCGTAATCATGACCACTTTGAAGTACCCCGCCGCCGTCGGTGAAGCACGAATGCTGCAACCGCCTCACGACGGCGCTTCCCCGGGGTAGAGCCGTCGAGACCAGGGTTCGAGTTTGCTCTGGCTCTCCTCAGCCAAGGTAGAAGCGATGGCGAAGGATGCAATTCGATATAGGACTAATGACCTCAACCTATATTAAGGCAAAGCCCGAACTGTGTTGTATGACCGAAGACGAATCGAACTCCGAGGGCCTGATGGAACGCCAGACCACGGGTGAAGACCGCGTGCGGATGACCGCCCGGCAGCTGTCGGAGCCGCGGACGGCAAACTGGATCGCCTCCGAAGCGGGCTGGTCACACGAACCAACTAAGCGCGTCCTCGAGCGACTCGTCGACGACGGCATCCTCCACCGTGACGAAAGCGGTACTCACACGACGTATTACCCTGATTACCGCCGCCAAGCGATGCAGGAGGCGATGCGCCTCCGAGATAGCGGACACACTGTCGAGGAGCTTACGGACCGGCTCGCCAATATGAAGACGCAGATTCGCGACTGGGAGGACGAATTCGGCGTTGAATCACCGAATCAGCTTCGTGGGACGCTCGCTGACGAGTCCCTTGCCGGTGACGAGGAAGACCGTCGCCGTGAGATTGCCCGCGAGTGGGAGCACCTTCAACGGCGTATCCAGATCGTTGGCTTCGCCATCCGCGAATGGGACTTCCTCGCTCCGACAACAGAGCCTGCCGAGGCCAGCAGCTAACGGATGTCGGTCCCGCATCCAGGTGGTGGCCCGAACGCGAACCTATACGCCCAGCTGAAGCGAGATGTCCTCGACCGTGTGCCACAGATTTCGGCGGTCGAGTTCGTACCTGACGATATCGAGGCCAAGGAGCTGCGGGCGGTTTTTGATCCAGCCCGCTTTGATCCCCCAACGGGCCCTGATTCGCCGGAACTGACCGTCAAGTGGTATCGACAGGACCCACACGATTGGTTCCGTATCAACTACACAGACCCGAACACGAGCTTTCACGCCGGCTGGCACCAGGACGAAGACCATCCCGATCTCGGACAGACGCATTTCCAGTACTCAGCTGCCGATACGGAGGACCGCTGGGGGATCACATTTGAACACGAGACTCCTTCCCTGATCCTCTGGGAAATCGTCGAAGCCCTCCTCGAGGATGTTCGTCCGACTTACCAGTACGCGAACGAGGAACCATGACTCCCGATAAGACATCCCGAGAGCGCGCTGAGCAGTCACTTGCGAACTCTTTCGAGCGCTACCTCCAGGACAAGGGGAAAGGCCGCGGTGGGGACGGTGGGAACTATCGACGAAACGCTGCACGCGAGCTCGAGCGGTTCGCCGAGTGGGCCGCCGGCGACCGCGGCGCCGACGACTGGACCGGGATCGTCCCCGACGATGTCGACCGGGAGCCGACCTTCGAAGACCTCGACGAGCGAGTGTTCCGCGAGTACGCGCGGCATCTCGGGGGAGATCGGGGACTCAAGCAGAACACCGTACAAACCTATTACCGCTATATCTCTGCGTGGTGCGGGTGGTGCGTCAACGAAGGGTATCTCGAAGCGCATTTCGCGCAGCGGGCGAGTGCGATGGCGCCGCTGCCGGAGGACGACGGCCGCAAGCCCGGCGACCAGCAGGCCTGGACGTCCGAACAGCGCCACGCCCTCACCCGCCACGTCGACGAACGGGCCCGCGACGCCGTCGAGGCGTACACGACACTCCCGGAGGATACTGGCCCCATCGACAAGCAACGAGCGCGCTACGCGGCGCTGAAGGCGGCTCGTGACCGGGCGCTCGTGTTCGTCCTCGCGTACACAGCTGTCCGCGTCGGCGAACTCCTCCGGGACCCGAACGACCCGCGCCGACGCGGCGTTCGCTGGGAGGATCTCTCGCTCGACGACGGCAGTATGGACGTCTACCGGAAGAAACAGCAGTGGGACGCCGCGAGTCTCCCCGACCCGGTGATCTCGCCGCTGCGGAGTTACCGCCAGCTGATGGACCCGCCGACGGAGCGCTGGCCGGTGTTTCCGACGTTCGACCAACGGACGCTCGCAGGACTTATTCAGGAAGAGCTAGCCGAACGAGGGGAACGCCCGGAGGCGATTACTGAGTACCGTGACGAATACGCTCGCGACCTGCTGCTGGCACTCGATGAGGACATTCGGCCGCCGTCGATCACGACGGACGGCGCACGGTCGATTCTCCAACGGCTCTCGGAGGCCGCGGAGATCGACATCGACCATCCGAAACACGATTATCTTGCTCCGCACGGTGGACGACGTGGCATGGGTGAGGTGCTTGTCCGCGCGTTCGGGTACACGGTCGCAGCCCGGTATCTCGATAACTCGGAGGAGATGGTTCGGGAGCGATATTCGCACATCGAGGCCGGAGAACTCGGCGACGTCGCAACAGAGGCGCTCTCAGAGATTGATGGGTAATTAACGGTACTCCCAGGCACCGAGTTTTCGGCACTACACTCTTGTCAGTACCTCTCGAACTATTTCGTATGCCTGACAACGTTCTCGTCCCCTTGGACGGCTCCCCGCTTGCCGAGCGTGCACTCATGTACGCACTCGAGACCTTTCCGAACGCCACGATCACCACAATTTACGTCATCAACCCGATCGACTCGGTAATCGATGTAGAGGCCGGTGGCTTGCCAGTCGCAGAGGACTGGTACGATGCCGCCCAGGACCGGGCGACCGAGATTCACACGACCGCGACGGATCTTGCGGCAGAACACGATATTGTGCTCGATACTGTCACTGAAGTCGGGAAACCAGCGCGTGAGATTCTCGACTACGTTGCCGACAACGGCATCGATCAGATCGTTATGGGTAGCCACGGTCGGTCAGGCCTAGACCGGACGTTCCTCGGAAGTGTCGCCGAGACAGTCACCCGCCGAGCACAGATCCCGGTAACAATCATTGGATGAGATTCTCGACCCGGATACCGAAATCGGGATCGGACGAAGACTCGCGGCCACACCTAAAACGTGAAATCAAACCAAATCATAGGTATGGAGAACGTGTCTGTTACTGAATCACCATCCCTCTCGACGTACACTATCCATATTGAACGACGAGGTGGTCGTGGGGATACGGGAGCTCGGGCACTCGAAAGCCACCTCAAGCGTCTCTCCGGCGTCCACGATGTCGATGTTTCGTTTCGAACAGGGGACGCCCGGATCACCTACGATGGGAGCGTCATCTCGGAAGAAACGATTCGAGACGCTGTCCGCGACCGGAACGTGACGATTCAGGAGGAATCTGAGACGGTCACGGATGACGTGAGCACCCGCTCGGAACTTCGGCGGGAGGCCGTGTTCGTCGGCCTGACGCTCCTTGGGATGGTGACTGGTCTCGTGACGGGATGGCTCGAAGGACCACAGCTCCTCATGTGGGCTGGCTACGGCGTTGCATACGTCTTCGGCGGGGGGTACGGGCTTAAAGGCGCGATCGAGACGCTGCGTCACCGTGCGGTCGACATCGATCTGTTGATGATCGTTGCCGCGCTCGGCGCCCTCTCGATTGGTGCCCCGTTCGAGGGCGCAATGCTGCTATTCCTATTCTCGCTGTCGAACACGCTCCAGCACTACGCCATCGGCCGCTCGCGCCGGGCGATAAAGTCGCTCGTCGAGATGCGACCGGACGAGGCGCGTGTCCTCCGCGACGGTGAGGAGGTCACCATGCCTATCGACGAGGTTGCCGTCGGTGACGTGTTCGTTGTTCGGCCCGGCGACAAAATTCCGCTCGACGGCGTCGTCACGTCCGGCGAGGGAACCGTCGACCAGGCGTCGCTCACTGGTGAATCAGTCCCCGTACCGAAGGAACCCGGTGACGAGGTGTTCGGTGGGACGATCAACGAGAGCGGCAGCCTCGAGATAGAGGTCACACGACAGGCCCACGAGTCGGCGATCAGCCGCCTCATCACCATGGTCGAAGAGGCTCAGAGCGAGAAAGCACCGACACAGCGCCTCATCGACCACCTCGAACAGCCGTACGTCCTCGGCGTGTTCGCACTCACGATCGCGGCGATCGTGATTCCGCTCACGCTCGGAAGCGAGTTCACCAGCACGTTCTACCGCGCGATGACGCTGATGGTCGCTGCCTCGCCGTGTGCCGTCATCATTTCCACGCCAGCAGCAGTGTTATCGGCGATCGCCTCCGGCGGGAGGCAGGGCGTTTTGTTCAAGGGTGGCGAACACGTCGAGACCGCCGCGAACATCGATGCGGTCGCGTTCGACAAGACGGGCACGCTCACGCGGGGTGAGACAGAGTTGACGGACGTGTTCGTCCGGGACGACCTTGCAGATGAGTCTCTGACACCGGACGAACTGCTTTCGCTTGCGGCCGCCGTACAGGCCCGCTCGGAGCACCACCTCGCCCGTGCGACCGTAGCGGAAGCCGAAGACCGTGCACTCGACGTTCCCGACGCGCGGCGGTTTCAGTCAAACGCCGGGAAAGGCGTCCGTGCCGACGTCGATGACGGGATCATCCACATCGGGAATCGAAGTTACGTCGACACGGTTCTCGAAGACGCTACGATCGAGGGGATCGAACCGGGTCTTGACCAGCTCCTGTCCTTGGAGGCAGAAGGAAAAACGAGCGTCGTCGTCGTCCGCGAACATGGAAATGACGTCACGGTGTTGGGGTGGCTGGCGTTCACCGACACAGTCCGCCCTGGGGCTGCAGAGATGATCGAGGACCTCCGATCGCTCGGCGTGGAGCACATCGTCATGCTGACCGGCGACAACGAACGTGTCGCACAGCAGATCGCCGACGAGGTTGGCATCGACGAGGTGCAGGCAGAACTGCTTCCGGAGGAGAAGGTGGCTACCATCGAAGAGCTGGTCGAGCGGTACGAGAACGTGGCGATGGTCGGTGACGGGGTGAACGACGCACCTGCACTGGCCACGGCGACGCTCGGCATCGCGATGGGTGGCGCCGGGACCGACGTCGCGCTCGAGACCGCTGACGTGGTCTTGATGGGTGACGACATCGGGAAGATCCCCTACGTGCTCGGACTTGGTCGCCGGACGCGCCGGACGTTGACTGTCAATCTCGCAATCGCCTTCGGTGCGATCGCGTTGATGGTCGGCACGATTCTGTGGCGGGGGATCCCATTACCGCTGGCCGTGATCGGCCACGAGGGGTCGACGGTCCTCGTGTCTCTGAATGGCCTTCGGTTACTTGGCTTCCGCGAGTAGGATGTCAGGGGCAGTCACACTGTCTCGACGGTGAAAAGCGAGTCGTCACTAAGGACGGCCTGCACGCGGCGGTGCCAGTCCTCCGCGAACGCCTTGCGCTGCTCGTCGCTTGCGGACCCGGCGAGAATCGTCTGAAGATTCCCAACTGCGGGACCGCCGTCAGGAACATCGCTAACGTGGTAGGTCACTTCAACAGTCTCGTCCGTGTCGGTCCGCCGAAACTGGAATGTCGGCTCCGGGGTGGCTGCCTCGAACCCATCGAAGTGTAGGAGTCCCTGTCGGCCACCGTAGCCGCCAGTGAGTCCGCTAAATCCGTCATCTTGGGTTGCACCGGTGACGTACGAGATGATACGACTCATCACGCCGTACGTCGCGTCCTCCCGAGAGCCTGCCGCCTGGACCTCGATTTCGCTTCGGATTGGATAGTCGTCGGGATACAGGGCATCGAGCCCGAGCTGGACGATCCGGTAGGCGCCCGAGGCAGTCGGACAGGAGTGACCGGCCTCTTTCACCGCGTCCGTGTAGGTGACGACGAACGGATCGCCTGGTGTGAGGACGCCGAGGGCCTCCGCGACGGGGTCGCGGATTTCGATCGGGTCGGCGTCGTAGTCGACCTGCCAGTCGGTGCTAGTGTGCGTCGCGTCAGTCGCAGGTGAATTTGTTGTCATTGGTTGTGGAGATTAGTGTCGCAGCAGTCGCATCCCGTTGAGGATGACGAGGAGAACGCTGGCTTCGTGGACGAGCATCCCGGCGGCGAGCGTGACGTAACTCGTGAGCACGCCCGCCAGCAGGACGGTCACGGTCAGTACCGCGAGCCCGACGTTCTCGAGGACGTTCCAGCGGGTCGCCTTGCTCAGCGTGACGGCGTAGGGGATGCGTTCGAGATCGTCGGCCATCAGCGCCATGTCAGCCGTCTCGATGGCGGTGTCCGTGCCGGCAGCGCCCATCGCGATACCGACGTCGGCGGTCGCCAGCGACGGCGCGTCGTTGATGCCATCGCCGACCATCGCAACGACGTGGCCGTCGGCCTGGTATTCTTCGATGACGGTCTGTTTTTCCTCGGGGAGGAGTTCGGCGCGGTACTCGTCGATGCCCACTTCCCCTGCGACGGCACTTGCCGTCCGCTCGTTGTCGCCGGTGAGCATCACCGTCTCGATGCCGGCATCCTGAAGCGCCGCTACGACGCCAGGAGCGGCCTCTCGAAGTTCGTCTCGCATGGCGATCACGCCGATGACGCTGCCGTCTCGCACGACGTGGACGACCGTCTCACCGCGTTCCTCGCGGCCACGGACGTACTCGGCGATGTGATCCGGGATGTCGATGCTGCGGTCGTCGAGCAGCGCCCGGTTCCCAACGACGACCTCGTGGCCGTCCGTATGGGCGACGACACCCATTCCGGCGACCACGTCGAAATCATCCGGATCCGGAACCGACCGGTGTTCGGCGCTCGTGGCATCGGAATGGGCGACCGCAGTTCCGCCATCGGTTGCGGCGGTCGGACGGTCGCGTGCTGCGTCGACGATGGCGTCGGCGAGGTGGTGTTCGCTTTTCTTCTCGGCGGTCGCCGCGAGCGAGATTACCTCGTCGTCGTCGATGTCGAACCCCTCGACGTCGGCGACGGTGGTCCCACCTTTCGTGAGGGTGCCAGTCTTGTCGAAGGTAACGAGGTCGGTCTTGCCGGCACGTTCGAGGTGTTCGCCACCCTTCATCAGGACGCCCGAGCGGGCGGCGTTCCCGATGGCCGAGACGATACTGACCGGCGGTCCGATGACCAGCGCACCGGGACAGCCGATGACCAACAGCGTCAGCGACAGGATTGCGTTCTGCGTGACCGCGTACGCGCTGATAGCGAGCACGATGACGGCCGGGGTGTAGTACTTCGCGAACCGGTCGATGAGGCTCTCCGTGGGCGACTGGGCCTCCTGGGCCTCCTCGACGCGGCGGATGATGCGTTCGAGCGTCGTATCCGAGCCCGCACCCGTCGTCCGGACCTCTAGTGCGCCTTCCTGGTTGACCGTCCCCGCGTAGACTTCGTCGCCGTCGGCCTTGTGAACGGGCGCGCTCTCGCCGGTGACCGGGGCCTGATTGACGGCACTCTCGCCGTCGACGACGCTCCCGTCGACCGGGATCTTCCCGCCCGGCTTCACGAGGACAACTTCACCCTCCTCGACGTCGCGGGCAGGTACTTCTTGGAGGTCTCCGTCGCGACGGACGGTCGCCGTGTCGGGCGTCATCTCCAGAAGTTCTTGGAGGGCCGTCCGGGTCTTCCGCATCGTCCGGCCTTCTAGGTAGCTGCCGAGGCTGAACAGGAAGACGACGGCGGCGGCCTCCCAATATTCGCCGATGACGATGGCACCAATGGCCGCCAAGGTCACGAGCGTCTTGATGCCGAGCGTTCGGTTGGTGACCTCGTAGTAGGCGGTTTTGGCGATGTCGTAGCCGCCGATGATCGCCGCGAGGATGAGAATACCGGCACTCGCTGTATCGAAGCCGGTGAAGTGGCCGAGGCTCCAGCCGCCACCGTAGAGCAGGCCGCTGGACGCCGTGACGATGGCTTTCCGGTTCTTCCGGTAGTACTGTGTGATCGGTTGTGCGTTCATTGATCTAGGCGGGCTGGGGCGTGTAGCCCTGGTTTTCGATGGCTTGTGCGAAGGCGTCGGGGTCAGCGACGTCGTCGTCGTACTCGATCTCGACTCGGCCGGTCGTGTAGTGGACTTTCACATTCTGGACGCCGTCGACGTTCGAGAGGGCGCGTTCAACGGTGCTCGCGCATGTCGGGCAGTCGAAGTTAATCACACGGAGTTGGGTTGTTTCGTTCATCACAGTTCTACGTAGCACCCGGACCGCCATATACATTTTTTAAATGATATGTTTGAATAGGGACATAGGTCGTTGGAACAGTCCAATAGGTCGTCTAGGGCTTCGACTCGATCCGACAGCAGGCCAGTCGTCCGGTCGAAGCGTTCGACAGCAGTGTTCGCCGCTACCTTTTCCCGCACGTGTCTCGCAGTCCCATTATGAGCAGTTCCGGTGCCGACCACCATCTCGACGACATCGCAATCAGGGATACCCGCGTCTCGGACGCCATCGACGAACCGATGCGGGCGATGATCCTCGACATACTGGCCGATGAGGCACGGACGGCCGGCGAGGTTCATGACCGACTCGCTGACCGGGGTATCGAACGCACCGAAAACACCGTTCGACACCACATCAACGAACTCCGTGATTCGGGACTCGTGGACGTCGTCCGCTTCGAGGAAGGGCGTGGCGGCACGACGAAGTACTACCACGCGAACACGATCGTCCTCTCGTACTCCCTGCCCGACACCGCTGATGCCGCCGTCGAGGAGATGACCGACGCGATCCAGCCAGAGATTACAGAGGCACTGAACCGGCTTACCGGGGAGTACGAGGAGTCTATCGAGGAGATCACGAGGGAGATGCAGCCGTGCGACCACTGTCGGGATCAGAAGTACGAGACGTACGTCCTGTTGACAGTCCTGCGGCAAGCGTTCGTCCGCGCCCACCGGGAACCGTAAGCCAAGCCAGCGGCTCAGCAGTGGTGGTAGCCCACTCCCTCGGGCAACTGAGATCGGATTCCAAATCGAAAATCAGCGAACTCGAATTGACGCTGCAGACGGCCGTCAGTCGTCGTCTTCCGCCATCACCCGGTTGGGAATCGTGTCCTCTCCCAGAGTCTCCGCCGGGTCAGAGACGTCCCGGAGCGTGAACCGCTTTTTCACCATGTCGTAGGCGAACACGAGTGTCCCGATGATGATGATGAGCGTGTCACCCGGAAGCCGCGCCCAGAACAGGAGCTGGATGATCTCGCTGTTGTAGAAGGCGAGGCTCCGAGCGGCACCGTAGGTTTGCGTGAACGCCGTCTCGAGTTGGAGGAACCCGACCGGGAGCACCGAGACGAACACCATGACGGCCAGTCCCACGTTCCAAAGCCAGAACGACCAGCGGAGTCGACGCTCCGCGAATATCGGGTCTTGTTCGGCGATTTGCCCTTCGACTATCTGGAAGACGTTCACCATCCACAGCTATAAACGGATCAGGGCTGTATTTTCGTTGTATGACAAATGAGCGAGTAACCGAGCTCCTCCAGCGAGCGTATAGTGACGAAATCGAGACCGTGATGAACTACTTGACGAACTCCATCGTCCTCGACGGAGTCAGCGCGGAGGAGGTAAAACAGAGCCTCGAGGCAGACGTTCAGGAGGAACTGAATCACGCTCAAATGTTGGGCAACCGCCTCAAACAACTCGACGAGCGCCCACCTGCATCCGCCGATTTCGAAGCTCGTCAGGAAAGTCTTCAACCACCGGAAGACAGTACTGACGTCGTGTCGGTCATCGACGGCGTCTTAGACGCCGAAGAGGACGCCATTCAGATGTACCGCGACCTCATTACAGCCGCTACTGATGCCGATGACCCAGTCACCGAAGATCTCGCAGTCACAATTCTGAGCGACGAAGAGGCCCACCGTACGGAGTTCCGCGGCTTCAGACGCGAATACAAACAGGACTGAAGTGGTAACGACTACCCTCGTCGGTCCTTGCAGCGCTGTGGCTTTGTTGAAATCCTATCATTCCAACATTTGTCTCGCTGGAATAACCGTTAGGTAGGTGTGCGAACTGAGCAGATTGGCAGTCAAAACAGGACGGGGTATAATTGATGCTACCGGTGAGAGTGAGTTGGCTTAGTCGTCATCGTCGTCATCATCATCATCGTCGTCGTCATCGTCGTCACCGCTTTGGGTCTGTTGGCTCTGTTGCGATAATTCGGTCGTCTCTCCGGAGATTTCACCGTCAACTTCGGCAGTCGGATGGAGTTCGACAGTATTCGCGGTAACGTCGCCGTCTACCTCCGTGTCTTCTTCGAGGCGAACGTTCCCGTCCGCGTCCGGAATTGGTTCGAGGTCGTCTCGTTCGAAGAGCGAGACGCCCGCTTCGAGGTCACCATCGACTTCCGCGTCTGATTGAAGCAGTACGTCACCGCCTGCTGCGATGATTCCGTCGATTTCTGCCTCCTCTTGGAGCGCGACATGCCCTCCTGCAGTTACATCGTCATCGACTGCTGCATCCGCTTCGAGGCGAACATGCTGGCCCGCTGTAACGGTTCCATCAACCTCAGCATCTTCTTCGAGGACGACCGACCCGTCCGCAACGAGGTTGCCATCAAGTTCGACATCAGCAGTGACGACGACGTTGCCACCGCTCTCTACGTCGTCATCAGTATCACTGTCGATGAGTACGTCCGCGTTCTCTCGGTTCTCGATGGGCCACGAGTCATCGAGTTCCGCCGAGTCGAGCGGACTATACTCCGTCTCTTGGGGAGTCGTCTCACTCCCCTCTTGGGCGGCACTGACACCCACAAGTCCAGCAGTGACTATTCCCCCGGTCAGCGCAAGCACCTTTCGCCGATGCAGTTGATTGTCCACACGGTGGCAGAAGGTGCGCAGAGGTAAAAAGGAGCAGTGAAGAACAGCCACAGAAAGTAAGTACTTGATATATAAAGTCACTAGACTATTCAATCGTCTACTTTCAAAAATGACTGGTTCGGCGAAAGCGCGTTCAGAGAAATCACATGAAACTCGTAATCACTACCTCTCCTATATCTACCGTTCAAAGTACCTTGTCGATGTTGTGAGTGAGACAGCCAACAACGAGTTCCCGGAACTGCTTCCACCAGCGTCGTGAACGGACGAATGCACCGTACTTGCGCTTGAGTCGAGAGTTCACCGTCTCGTTCTGACTACGCTGCCCGTAGAGATCAGAGTTCAACCGAGCGTTCCACGCCTTCTGGAGCGACGAAAACTCGCGGTCCAAATATTGACTCTCTATGGAGAGATGGTAAGCCCATCTTCGGCCACGATCACGTCTCCATCGAATACTGACTCGGCGTCTCGGCGCATCGATTCGAGATCACGGTACGGCATGATGTGCGTGAGAACGAGCGTCTCGACGCCAGCGTCCTGGGCGAGTTCTCCCGCGTCTGTGGCATCACAGTGATTGGCCGTCAGCGTCGATTGGTCCAGGTCTCGTTCTCCCTCGGCATACCGTTGCCAGACGAACTGGTTGTCCTCGTCCGGCACGCGGTCTTTGTCGACTGGGGCGGTGTTACAGTCCTGAACGAGGACGTCTGCATCAGAAGCGAATTCGGCGAGCGATGGGATCTTCCGCGTGTCGCCGGAGAAGACGAACGACGAACCGGTTTCGTGTTCGGTAAACCGATATGCGTACGTCTCGATGGAATGTTCGACTGGGAGTGCGTCGACGTCCCAACCGTCCATCTCCCGACTGAACTCCTCTGTCACGAGTTCGGTTTCGATGTTCGAGATGCCATCAGTCGGATAGATGTCTTTGCGGTACTCGATATCCTCTGCGTAGACGTCGTACAGCGCGTCGACGAGCCGGTCGGTGCCGTCGGGTCCGTAGACGGTGAGCGATTCGCGGCCACCCTCGGTCCAACTCGTGAACGCGAAGTGGAAGAACGACGCGTTGTGGTCCAGGTGGTGGTGAGTGAAGAACATCGTCTCGATCTCTCCAAATGGAATTCGCGCATCCATGAGGCCGTAGACGGTGTTTGGCCCACAGTCAATCAGAACGCGTTCGTCTGCGATGTCAACGACGATGCTCGTGCCACCACGCTCGGGAATTGGGATGGGACTTCCCGTACCGACGAGGGTGATTTCCATAATCGTTCTACGGGACAAAGCCGTTTGTACGTTCGCACCGTCGCTCGGATCACAGGGTTCCTCCGACGGATAGGCATCACTACTGTAGATGTCACGCTTCGCTGAGACGGCCCCAGAGACTCGCAACTGGGCCCGAGATGACGAGACTGAGGAGTCCGAACGCAACGATGATGGTGAGCACGCCCGGGTCGCGGAAACTCGTCGTGGCGATGAGCAACGCGATGGCAACGTTTCGCGCGGCGGTCGTCGTCGCGAGGACTTCCCGCGTGCCTTTACCTGGGCCGCCGAGGACGTATCCGAGGAGTAACGCAGCGCCGACGACAGCGACCGAGATGAACAGTGTCCCGGTACCGACGAGCTGGATCATTTCGCCGGCATAGACGAGCGTCAAGAGGATAACCAGGAGAACGAGCAAGACGGTCGAGAGTCGCTGGATCGGTGGATGCAATCGAGTTGCAACTGACTGAAAGCGCGCTTTGACGCCGAGGCCACCGATCAGAGGGATCAGCTGCGTCACGACGACGATTCGGGCGATTCCGAGCGGGTCAGCTGAGACATCGCCGGGCATGAGGAGTGCCACCGTAATCGGTATCGTCGCGACGGAGACGACACCCAGTACAGCCATCAGTCCGCTCGCGAACGCGACGTCGCTGTTCGAGATCTCGGCTAGTTTCGGACCAAAGGGTGCTCCCGGGGCCATGGCGATCAACAGGAGTCCGACGACGTGACCGGTCTCCATCGGAACAACAATGACAAATACGAACGCCAGCAGCGGAACGAGGACGAGATTCACGAGTAGTGATTTCGCCAGCAGCCACCGTTGTCCGAGTGATATGAGGATCTCGTTGGTCGTCAACGCAAGCCCCATCGAAAGCATCGTCGCAAGCACGAAGACGACCGTCACAAAATCGATGACTGCGGTGACTGTTATCGGCCCCATTCGCCTACCACCGTATTTCGTGGGTTGGAGAGAAAAGTGGCCCGCACGTCGGTGGGCACAGCCTTCGCATCGATGAACTACGTGGTCGGTCGAGTTCCGAGGGTGTCTGACTCGCTTCTGCTTCGAGGTGGCTCCTCTCTTTCAGGTATAGGACCTTGCCAATCCGACCCAATTTGAAGGAGTTGAATCGATGGCGATCAAACACCCGGTGTTGCTGCTTATGATAAGGGATAGCAGGCGATATGACCGGCATGATGAGCAGTTAGCCGCTGTAGTAGTATTCCCCACTCGATTTCTGTTTACGGTCAAGTTGACTCCCCGGCTTGTTCACCCGTGGTCTACCGGTCCGCTCGTCTCGCCTGAACGTAATTTCGAGCGAGGCGAGGAACGCATTCATTCCCGACCGCATTGCTTGTGGGGCACTTGCCCGCCCGTGACGACTCGGTTCTCCATCGAACACAATCAGTCGGTCTGCGACACGGTCGATGACGAAAAGGTCGTGATCGACGACCAGTACGGGGTGGTCAGTTTGCTTGCTGAACTGATGAATCTTATCGGCGAGGGACACACGGCGACTGACGTCCAGGAAGGCTGAGGGCTCGTCCAGGAGATAGAGATCTGCGTCGCGTGCAAGACAGAGTGCAATCCCAGTACGCTGCAACTCTCCCCCTGAGAGCGAACCGAGCGAACGATCGTACAACGGCTCGAGCTCGAACGGATCCTGGATTCGCCTCGTGAATGACTGTGTGTGAAGATCGGCGACCGCTGTGAACCGCTCACGAACCGTTTCGTCGCTATCTGGCGTGATGTACTGTGGCTTGTACGATACTGTTACCTCATCCAGAACCGTTCTCTCGTCGGCTTCAACACTCCCAGCAAGTAATTTCACGAATGTCGTTTTCCCGAGCGCGTTCTCCCCAACGATTCCGATTGACTCACCGGTATGTATCTGACCGGACTCGACTGTCAGCGAAAAGTCCTCAAACGATTTTTCCAACCGAGGATAGTCGAGAACCGGGTCACCATACTGGACGCCACGTTCACCGGCCGTGGGGAAGTCGATCGAGTTGCGGCGAATCTGGACGTTTTCCTCTTTCAGTCGGCCATCGAGGAACTGGTTGATGCCTGTTCGAACTGCGAGTTGTTGGGCGACGACACCGAATCCACCTGGTTCACCGTACAGTACGTGGATCGCGTCCGAGAGGAGGTCCAGTGTCGCTAGGTCGTGTTCGACGACAAGGGCCGCTGCATCCGTTTCTTGGACATGGCTGCGGATCGTCTGCGCGACTGACAACCGCTGTTCGATATCTAGAAACGACGACGGTTCGTCGAACAGGTAGAGATCCGCATCGGCTGACAAGGTGGCACCGATCGCGACCCGCTGCCGTTCGCCACCCGAGAGATCAGCCAGCGACCGATCCCGGATCGACCGAAGATCGAGGTCGTCAACGAATCGGTCCGGATCGTCCGAATGCGCAACAAGCAGGTCTCTCACCGTCTCGGCATTTGCATCGTGAAGCGAGTCCACTCGCTGCTGCTTGTAACTGATCGTGACGCTGTCGTCTCGAAGCCGCTCAAGATGCGTCTGCAAGGTTGTCCCACGGAAGGCTTCGATAGCCTGATTCCAATCCAAATCCCCAATCGTGGTGCCGAAATTCGGCACCAGCTCGCCGGCCAGGATGCGGAGCACAGTGCTTTTCCCGATTCCGTTGGGACCGAGGAGGCCGACGATTCTACCATCCTCCGGGATGGGGAGGTCATACATCCGGAATCCGTTCTCGCCATACTGGTGAACGAGTTGGCCGGTTTCGGATGGGAGCGGAACGATCTGGATCGCGTCGTTCGGAATTTTCTTCTCGATGAGTTTGTGCTCGCGCATCACGTTCACGTCGTCGATGTGGAGTTCTGCGTCTTCGGTGACGTGGAACCCCTCGTGGCCGGATCGATTCAGCGGATCGTATTTGACGGCGATGTTCCGTACTTCGTCGGTGACCTTGTCTTGGTCAATAATCGCGATGTATTTCTGGTCTCGAGAATTCATAGAGTTAGTCATGGAGTGCCGTTTCTGCGGTTACTCGTGTCTTCGAACCGTCGCTGGCACCGTATCCCTCGTGGGACAGCGTACTCGAAGTCACCTGGAATACCACCCGATTCCGGTCGGTTGGGCTGGTGGTTCCAGTGGACTCGAGGGATAGGATTTGTCGGCTTGGTAGGTGTGATACGCCGGTGGTGCAAGGTCGTTTGGACCGTTTGGATAGAACAGCGAGGCGAGCGCCTGTGAGTGCGCTCGGCCAGCGTCGAGTTCGAACATTCCGCCACCATAGAGTTCGAGATCGTGTTGCAAGCCATATTCGAGAATACGACAGAGTGATTCGAGCGTCCCAGACCGACACGGCTTGATGTTGAGAGCAGTTGGTTCCCACGGGAGGTTCCGGATACTTTCGACACCCGTTATCGGGGCGTCCCAGGAGACTCGGTCAGCATATTCGTCGAGCACAGGTCGTGTCGTATCCGTGACGGCCGGGTCTTCGATGAGTGCATCCGGGAACGTCTCGAACAGCTGCCGGTAGAGGTCCGGATCAGTGGGAGCCCCGACGTCCGAACCGTACTGTGCTTTCAAATCCAGAATTCGAACCGCACCAGTATCCGAGAGGGCCGAGAGTAACTCGTCGCTCGGCGTGTCGGGGACGTCGATCTTGAATTCGATATCCGAATCCGCGTCGAGGAACCGGTTC
The DNA here is from genome assembly GCF_000337595.1 of Natrialba taiwanensis DSM 12281. Taxonomy (GTDB): domain Archaea; phylum Halobacteriota; class Halobacteria; order Halobacteriales; family Natrialbaceae; genus Natrialba; species Natrialba taiwanensis. The sequence continues at coordinate 74,773 of NZ_AOIL01000019.1, forward strand.
ACGGGACGGATGTGTTGTGAATCCCCGAGCTGTAGACTGACGACGAATGCCATCGGCTCGTACGTACTGTCCAGTACCGATGCCAGCGATCGCCCCGACTGTTTGAGTGCCAGATCTAGAACTGCACTCTCGATCGCCCAACGCAAATACTCGGGAGCGTCTCTGGGCGCAGTCTGTGTCAAGATATTCGAATCGGCATCGAGAGCGTCCGAAAACGTTCCGATCGTCCAGTCACCCGTCGGAAGCGCTAGTCCCTCTTCGCGAAGTCGCTCGTGAGCCTCTCTGGAACGGGTGACATCTTCTCCGAATCCAGTTACGCCTTGACCGCGAACACGAATAATGGTTCGCTCGAACGTCCGGTGTTCCGTCTCGATACGCCTTCCGTCGAACGAGACCGCTTCGACGGTGACCGGTAACGAATTTAGCTCTTCATAGAGCTCGGGGAACTCACTGTGTATCGCGTCCTCCCGATCCCCTCCGGGTTTGTGGTCGTCCATACGTTCAGTGAGTGCTCTGTGCTGAAATACCCCAGACGACTTTCCACCCAAAGGGAGGAGACACCACCAAACCCCTTATCCGAACAGCAGACCAATACTAGAGGATGGCAAGTCACTCCCATGATCACGGCGACGACCACGCACACGGTGAGACTGAACCTGTCACCGACCGAAACCACGATAATTCCTGGTCCGCCAACCTCGAGAAGCCACAGTACGAAGACGACCTCTCGCTACTCAAGCGCCACGGAATCGAGGCGGTCGAGCACACGACCAGCGGTCACCACGTGAATCTCGTCACGCACAAGGCACACGGCCATCCCGAGGGGTTCCTCTACGATGCGCTTGATGAGCGGTTTGGAGATGAGGGCGTCGAGTGGGAATATATCGAGCAGTGTGGCTGCGGTGGTCATGTCGTCCGCGTTCACGTTAACTGATCGGCGCGAATCAGAGACTACCGTCTCTCTTTATTGATCGGGCTCTGGTGAATCGCCAGAGTACGTCGAGTTGATCCGTCAGAACTAGGGAGTTGAAGCGGGAAACCGCGGATGCTCTATGTCCAAAATCTCCCGCTTCACCGGGAAGGTCGTGACGTTGGCTAAAAATGCTGTTGGTGGTCGAGGCGAATCCGCCGCCCCGCAGGGTGGCGGCGGATTCGCCGACTACGCCGTCGTTTCGCTGCATTGTCTGCGGATTTACTTGGAGAAGTCCTACCGCGAAGCGCTCGATCTCTTGAGCGAGATGCCGCAAATACTGGCAGAGATCGGCCTTGAGAAAGCCGATCTCCCTGATCACTCGACGCTAGTGAAGGCGTTTGACAGGATCAAGATGGAAGTCTGGCGAGTGCTGTTGCGCCTGTCGGCGCAACTGCACGAGCCATCTGGTCACGCGGCGATGGACGCGACGTTTTTCGACCGCGAAAGCGCCAGCAAACACTACTGCCGTCGGACGAATTATCGTGTTCAGACGCTCAAAACAACCGCTATCGTCGATACAGCGTCACAAGCTGTCCTCGACGTTCACTGCACGACCAAGAAACGTCACGACACGCAGATCGGCTGGCAACTCGCCCGCCGCAACGCGGGCAAGTTGCACAGCCTCGCCGCCGACAAAGGCTACGACTGGTATCGGTTACGTGATAAACTCCGGGAAGAGGACGTAAGGCCGCTGATCAAGCATCGAGAATTCCGTCCCATCGATCACGCGCATAACGCGCGGATCGATGAGACTCTCTACGGCCAGAGAGCGTTGTCTGAGGCCGTCTTCTCGGTGATCAAGCGCACGCTCGGCGACGCCGTGCGTGCGCGAAGCTGGTATCGTGAGTTCCGTGAAATCGTCCTGATGTGTGTCGTCTACAACATCAAGCGTGCCGTCAACTAGCGAAATCAAGATCCGTATGGCGATTCACCACGGCCATTGATCGTAACAGCTGGCAGTCCCAAATTCCGCGAACAGGTATCAGATGTGTATTACTGTATGGGTGCCTCTACCTGCCCTCTTTTACTGGCTTCAACTGAACCAGTAGCGCGGAGTCTCTTCCCTCAAGGAGCGAGCATAGCGAGCAAGTAAGGAGGGGAGGAGAGTGTCCGTATCGACTACAATCACTCACTATCGCTTGTTATTCGAGAACCAAGCATTCTCAGGATTGGGAAAACGCTCCTCTCGACCGATTACACGCACAGCACGTGGACTGAGCTGTCAGCCAGCTACTACTCGTCGTCAGCTAATTCTGTCCGGACGTAGTATGGCCCCTCCCAGTTTTGGACCCACTCTGGAGCCGCAGGGTGAGATTGCAACTGATTTGCTTCGTACGACTCGTCTGGGAATATCGTTCCCTCTTCATCGGTTCCGTCTTCCCACGGCACTTCGAACGTTACTGAATCCCGGTTTTCGGCGGGATTCAGTTGTTTGTCTGCCCCATCGTCTAGATGGTATGGTCCGTCGACCCATTCTTGCGGATTGAATGTGACGACTATGTTAGATTTTTCGTTTGTCATAGTATTGCTGTCCGGTGCGTATTCGAAACTACTCGTGGAAGGCGAAAAAGCATAGGGGCGAATCCCACTTTTGAGCCCGAGAAACGCCAATATTCCTGCTGGACGGTGACTGTCACAGCACGTAATAGAGCCATAGTTCGATGCACATAGGGCTGTTCAGTCCCATAATGGATTCATGGCACCGGTGAAATCAATTGAGGACTGTGAAGGTGTACCGCACGCTGCCGTGTTCCCGACCGAAGAACCGAAAACAATCCGATTATCCCTGGACGAAGGCGAAAGCGTTGGTGCACACAGTCATCCTGAAAGGCAGGTCATTCTCTATTTGATCTCAGGTGAGATCGATCTGCAACTCGATGGGGAGTCTCATATTGTACAGTCGGGAGATGTCGTCCAGTTCGACGGGACGCGTGAAGTAGCGCCAGCAGCACAGGCCGATAGTACTGCATTGATCGTTCTCGCCAAAAAGAGTGATTAACAGCGTTTCGGTCCAATTCGTCGACTCGTTGCGATGACCATCCTTATCGGCTAGCTGAACGAACGTTGCTCTATGTACGACCAGATTCTACTCGCCACGGATGGCACGATTGCATCGAAGAACGCGGAATCCCATGCGATCGAACTCGCCGAGATGCACGATGCTACCCTTCATGCGCTCTTCGTCGTCGACGAGAGCATCTACACGGCATACAGTGGAGATGAGTACGTCGACGAGGCAGAGGGACCCGAACATGGGCTCGAAGAACGCGGACAGGAGGCAATCGAGGAGGTCCGAAGGAGTGCGGAAGACAGTGAGGTCGAGATGATCGCGGCAGTAAAACACGGACATCCCGTCGAAACGATACTCGAGTATGGGGATCGACAGGATATCGATATGGTCGTCCTCGGGACGAAACACCGGCCAGCGGAATACCGCGCGCTACTCGGAAGTGTAACCGAACGCGTGCTTCGGCTAACCACCCGACCGACAGTCGTCGTGAAAACGGAAGTCGATGAATAAACGAATTCTGTATGTACTTTGATAAAACTACAATTCCTGAGTCTTGGGAGGATATCATAGAAACATTCTACTCACAGTGATTACTCAACTCAAATTATGTGGTTCAAACTGACGGAGCCGCTGTTTGTCAGACTGCCTCGACGGCCTTGATGAGTTCATCGTAGTCTGGTTCGTTCGTCGGATCTTCAGCTACCCACCTGTAGGCCACAGTCCGATCTTCGTCAAGGACGATCACAGCCCGGTTGGCGACACCGTACAGGCCTAAGTCTGGGATGTCGATTGAAAGGTCGTATTCCGGAATCGCTTCGCCCCCCATATCACTGACGAGGTCGAACTCGAGATCGTACTCGTCTGCGAACGCTCCAAGAGAGAATGATGAATCGGCGCTGATGCCGAAGAGTGTCGCTCCCGCATCTTGAAGTTCATCGAGACGTTCTTGGAGGGCTACCATCTCGTTCGAACACGGAGGTGTAAACGCCCCGGGGAAGAACGCTAATACGGTAGGACCCTCTCCAAGATGCTCGACAAGTTCGAATGTCTCATGTTCGCTTCCTCGGTACGTCGCTGTGAAATTCGGCGCAGTATCTCCTGTTGAAACCATAGCAGATCTATTTAAATGCGGAAGCGCCCTAAACCCTTGGCCGAACGGTTTCAAGAACTCAAACCGAACCCATATCCAAACCCCAGATTGTGCACCATAAGAGCAATGATACAGCCTTTCGGCTCTGTTGAAATCCTCAAAGAGTTACATGTTCGCTGTGTAATTTGACGAGATGAAGGCCCTCCCGAAGTCGCAGATTCTCCGTTTTACTGAGAAGGCGATTCATCTGGCGCGTCGAGCGGTCTCTCGATACTCCTCTAAATTCTCTAAACACCGTTATACACTTCCCCAACACGTTGTTCTGCTGTGTCTCAAAGTTCGGAAGAACACGACCTATCGTGGCCTGCTTGACGAATTAATCGAGATGCCACGTATCCGTCGTGTTCTTGGGCTAGCTGAGCTTCCTACGCCATCAACGCTCTGTAAGGCGTTCAACCGACTTGATATGGCCGTATGGCGTATCATATTGATTCTCTCAACGACGCTACTTCCGACGAGCGGAGTTGTTGGCGTTGATGCGTCAGGGTTTGACCGCAGTCACGCTTCGAAACACTACACAAAACGCGCTGAACTTACGATTCAGCAGCTCAAAGTGACGTTGCTGGTCGATGCGAAGGTAAACGCGATTCTCGATTTACACGTGACGACGACTCGGAAACACGATAGCCAGATCGCTCCGTCGTTGATCAAGCGCAACCCCGAGGATATTGACATTCTGCTCGGTGACAAGGGCTACGACGACCAGAAAATCAGGCGACTTACCCGGCAACACGAGGTTCGGCCACTGATTAAGTACCGTGAGTTCACGTCACTCCATAAGGCATGGAACGCACGCTTAGACACTGATCTCTACGGCCAGCGGAGTCAATCAGAGACAGTTAACTCAACTCTCAAGCGGAAGTACGGTGCGTTTGTCCGGTCACGACGCTGGTGGAAGCAGTTCCGTGAACTCACCATCGCCTGTCTCAGTCACAACATCGACCGATCACTCTGAACGGTCAATACAGGAACTGCACGTATCACAGGGGTCGGATTCTCGTGGCCTTAGTCGGCGTTCAGTTCTTTGACTACGCTCGCGGGGTTGCCCTGTACGACCACCTCGTCGGGAACGTCCTCAGTCACGACTGCACCGGACGCGATGACACTGTCATCTCCAACAGTTACGCCAGGATTGACGACCGCCTGTCCACCGATCCAGACGTTGTCACCGATCGTGACCGGTTTCGCGTACTCCGGCCCTTTGATTCGTTCGGCGGCATCGAGCGGATGAGTCGCGGTGTAGATGTGGACACCGGGTGCGATCATACAGTTACCGCCGATTTCCACTCGTGCCGCGTCCAAAACGACGCAGTCGAAGTTCGCATAGAAGTTCTCCCCTAGCTGGATATTGTAGCCGTAGTCACAGCGAAATGGCGGTTCTATCTGACACTCGGCACCGACTGAGCCGAGGAGGTCTTCGAGTACTTCTCGTCGGGCAGTCTGTTCGTCAGGTCTGGTGTCATTGTATCGCCGCGTGAGCTCCCGTGCACGGTTCCGGTCGGCCACAAGCTCGGGGTCGGTCGGGTCGTATAGCTCTCCGTCCACCATCTTCTCCTTCTCTCTACACATGCCTGCTACTGCGAAGCCGTCTCAATAGAACCCTTCGAGTCTGCTAAAGGTCGTTCAGTTCACATCTCTCATCGATCTGCTGTTTCAAATGGGAACCTATCTGAAGAAAAGTATTTCAACAGAGCCAGCCTTTCTAAAACAGCTCCTCATCTAGAAATCCGACTCGTTGGCGAGCCCGCTTTCGCTCAGCATCGGTCAATCTGTACGCTGGTAACTCATCCACGAGTGACCCCAACTGCCTTCGTCGTTCTTGGTGACGTTCGAGAAAATCAGCTATGTTCTCTGCCGCGATATCCTTGAGTTCACCACTCAACAGCGATCCATCACGATATTCCTGGGCGAGTCGTTCCAGCCGTTCGTCGTCCGCTTCGAAGAAATACGAAAGAAACTGGAACGACGTGTCTCTCTCGGGATCTCCACCCAGGTCTCTGTGCTCGTCGATGGTCGATTGACCACCGGAATACGCGTGGGCCCGAATCTTCTCGAACACGGCCTCTCTGTCGTCGGAGAGGAGAATACTGGGCGCGTCGTCCGAAGAGCTCATCTTGCCTGGCCCTGCGAGGCTCGGAAGGAATTTCGAGAGCAACGCGCTCGGTTTATCGACGTCGTATCGCTGTTTGTCCGCAATGTCCCGACAGATGCGGATATGGGGGTCTTGATCGATTGCGATCGGGACGAGCGTCGGATGACGGCCCTCGATGAGTTGCGGCAGGAGGAGGTGTGTCGCCTGCACTGCGGGATAGAATGACAGACCAATATTCGCAGGTTCTCCGTACGTTGCCTCGATAGTCGATTGGGTCACCGCCTTTGCAAATGCGGTTGCGAGGGGATACACCACGTCTCCATCCGCTGTATCCACGATGATACGCGTCCGATCTGGATCAAATCCTACTGCGAGCAGATCGAGTAAGTTCTCACGAGTGTGAGCGCCGATTACTTCGAGAGACATCTCTTTGAGGAAGTATTTCTCGTCATCGGATACTGGAATGTAGACGAGAGCGTTTGTCTGCTCTTGTAGGTACTTGGCGAAGTAGAATGGGAGGACGTGACCGATATGTATCGGCCCTGATGGGCCACGGCCCGTAACAATAGAGTGTGGGTTCCCTGTGTTGACAGCGGAGAGGAATCTGTCTATGTCGCGTTCTGCGTAGAATACGTTTCGATGAACTAATGGATGGACTGGGTCGGGAAAGGCTGTGATCTGGTCGTTTGAGAGTTGGTCAGCCCCGAACTGTTCGAGGAGTTTCTCGTAGTCGATTTCTCCGTCGACGCTGTAGGGCGTGACGGTAAACTCGTTTTCTGCTGTCATTTGTGGGTCATGATGACGGCGATACAATCGAGAAAGCGAGTGAGCATCGGGGTTGGGCCAGTCGGGGGAGACCGGCTGGCCGTACTCCGCGATACTGGCCACTTCCGGACCTAACTACCGCCAGAGCCGTTCGTAGGTTTCGGGGGAAGTGAACACTACGTCTAGTCGAAGGTATGGGGCGGGTATATGTGTTGCTGCTCTCTCCAATCCGTTGAATACGAAGTACCGGCGTGCTGTTCCTTCGAATTCTGATTAACTAGGCGACTCAGCAGAGATTCGACGTTCCGGTTTTCAGAGCATATGCTTGGTCAATGAGGCAGTTTCATGTGACTCCTCGGAGACAGCTATTTGGATGTCCCCGCGTTACATTTTCACATGGAACTCCGGCACCCTCCTGAGCAAATTTCAGTACTTTACCCCTAAATATGAGCTCCCAACAAACATCCTCAGAGACAGAGGAGAAATCCAACACTGGCCCTTCACCACAGCAGCAGCGTCTCGATAAGAAACAAGCAAAAGAACAGGAGGCACAAGCGGCCGCTGAAGCACAGTCTTCCGCCGATGAGGAGACAACGCTCCTGAAGGTCTTCCGGTACGATCCTGAAGTCGAAGCCAAGCAAGAACCCCGATTCGATGACTTCCACGTTCCCTACGAAAAGGGGATGACTGTCTTGGATGCACTCATCTACGCTCGTGACCACTTCGACTCGAGTCTCACATTCCGTCACTCGTGCCAAATGGCGGTGTGTGGAAGTGACGGCCTATTCATCAACGGCAGCCAGCGACTCGGCTGCCAAACGCAAATTTCCGATCTCAACGCTCCAGTCCGTGTCGAGCCGCTCCCGCATGAACCAGTGATCAAGGACCTGGTAGTGGATATGGATCACTTCTTCGAACGGATGGAATCCGTCGAACCATATTTCCAGCCCGACGAGCTTCCTGATGGGGAACTCGAAGAACAGCGCCAATCCCCCCAGAATCGTGAGAAGATCAAGATGGCCTCGCGTTGCATCCAATGTGGCTGTTGTACGTCGTCGTGTAATCCCTCACAGTTCGACGACGAGTACATCGGTCCTGCAGCCATCGTCAAGGGATACCGGTTCTACATGGATGAACGCGAAGGGGAGGCTGCACAGGAACGTCGACTGGAACTACTCGACAAAGAACATGGGGTCTGGCAGTGTCATACGCAGTTCTCGTGTACGACCGTCTGCCCGAAGGATATCCCAATCACCGAGGAGATCCAAGAGATGAAACGCGAATCCGTCAAACAGAACCTGAAATTTTGGTAGCCGTCAGAAGGAGACGTTCCGTTCGTCGTGCGGGTAGTCCCCAGTCACCTCTTCGACGTTGCTGTCACGATCGTCGTAGTACTTTCGTCCGATGTAACTATCGTCGAGACTACCATAGATCGACGCGAAGAGGTCTTCAAGAGTTTCGTACGGGTTGTCGTTGTCCCTTTCCAGCATCGCACTAATAGACTCCGAGTCATCGTCGTCGGGAGCATTAACCGTTACGTCTCCGGCACGTTCGATGACCCCCGCTCGGTCAACCGGAAACTCGAATTCCTCGTTCAGATAGCCGCGTAAGCGTGGGGGTCTCATTGTAGTTGATGTGTTATCGGGGGTATCCACCGGTCGAATGGTGAATGGGGTCGGTCAGAACTCCTTCAAGGAGTGTTTCGGGCGCTCACGGGAAAAGTGTGCTCCTCAATTCGTTCCCAAGCGGTGTTCGCGCTCGATATCCTGCAGCTGGGGGATCAGTTCAGAATCCCGTGCGACGTGGATGATATACCGGGGGACGTCCTGTGTCGTCCGGGCCATGAACGGTTCGCCCCAGAAACTTAACAGCGCGTCCGTCTGCTCGTTTTCCGTCCCGCGAAGAATGAACGAGACGTTTTCATCGAGGTCGCGCCAGACAGGTTCCCGTACCGTCTCGGCGCCTGTACACTCCTGTACTTTCGGTTTGACCTGTGTCTTCCAGCGCTCTCGTTCACTCTCGTCGAGGACGAACTGAATTGAGGAAACATCTGGATTTTCAATCGGTGGCCGAAGCAACGCGTCGAACAAATCCTGGGGAATGAACATAAGCAGACAGACATTGAACCAGATCATTTCACCACGGGCACCCTGACCGAACTGGGTACTCCGCGGTCTGAGTTGTGCTGGACCGATGAGTTCGAGGTCGGGAGTATCCATACCGGCTCGGATTTCTTCGACAGTGCGTTCGGTGTGAGCGACGGACTCAGAGAGGTTCTCTGTTTCTGATTCGCGTCGAAGATGGCTGATGAACAAGAACGCCATAAGAACGAGCGTAATCTGAAGAAGCACGGATTCGTCTACGATGTGCAAGAAATGGAGTACAAGCGCGAGAACAGCCGCCAGGATGCCCGCGACAGCTTCCCATTCAATCTCCTTAATTTGCCATCTCATATCGACTGTCTCCCTGGCACAGGATTCTGGCTATAGGCACATTACTCTGTGCAGTCAAGTAGCGAGGTTCACAGGAGGCGTTCGTGGTTGAACCCAGACGGCCTTGTCCACACAGAATGGAACTTCCTCAACCTCCTTGCTCTGAGTTTGATGCTCCGTCGAGGATTTGAACCTCGGTCCTCGACGTGAGATGCCGAGATGATTGGCCGAGCTACACCAACGGAGCAGGCTTACTTCGATGCCGGATTCTGTTAAACCTATCCACCGGACACGCCGGAGGTGGGTGTCTGTCCTCTACAGATAAATCAATGGTTTGTGAGCTTGCACTGTCCTTCTGTAGGTTCGGAGCATCTCGAGACGCGAAATGATTCGAAATGAGATACAGATCGACCACCCTGTTGAAGCGTATACAGACGCAAATTGTAGATAATGGACGAACAGCCAAGCAATTCGGACCATCATCGTCATCGAGAGGACCAAGGCAAACACGATAGCTCTCACATCGGGGCAGGGTCAGAACAAGCGCTACTCGAAGACGAGTCAGGTACGCAACACCACCACGAAGAGGAGGAACACGGCGATCACGGGAGTGGTCATGACGGCCATGGCGGGATGCACGAGGGCCACGAACAGATGTTCCGCCGACGCTTCTTCGTCTCGACGATCCTCTCGATTCCCGTTCTTCTCTATAGCGAAACACTGCAGGAGTGGCTTGGCTTCTCCGTCCCAACGTTTCCGGGTAGCGAGTGGATAGCCCCGGTGTTCTCCGTCGTCGTCTTCGCGTACGGTGGAATCCCGTTCCTCCAGATGGCGATGCCGGAACTGAAAGACCGAGCGCCGGGGATGATGACGCTCATCTCGATGGGGATTNCGCTCTTCCGATCTGAGCAATGTGTAGTCTTCCCGACGGAGTCTGCGTTCTTCTGGGAGCTCGTCACACTCATCGACATCATGCTGCTTGGGCACTGGATCGAGATGCGGTCGGTTCGGCGTGCATCGAGCGCCGTCGATGAGTTGGCGAGACTAATGCCCGATACCGCCGAACGGATCACCGACGACGGTAATACCGAAGACGTACCCGTGGACGAACTCTCTGAGGGCGACCTCGTGCTCGTCCGGCCGGGCGCGAGCGTCCCCGCCGACGGCGTCGTCGAGAAGGGCGATTCGGACGTCGAGGAGTCGATGATCACAGGTGAGTCGAAACCGGTCTCGAAAGAACCTGGCGACGAGGTCATCGGCGGTACCATCAACGGCGACGGCAGCCTTCGCGTGCGCGTCGGTGCGACGGGCGAGGAGACAACGCTCGCGGGTATCATGCGACTGGTCGAGGAAGCCCAGCAGAGCAAATCCAAGACTCAGGTGTTGGCTGACAGAGCGGCGGGGTGGTTGTTTTACGTCGCGCTCGGGACGGCAGTCGTGACGGCACTCGCGTGGACAGTCGCAGTCTCGTTCGATGCGACCGTGATCGAGCGCGTCGTCACGGTACTCGTCATCGCCTGTCCACACGCCCTCGGACTCGCCATCCCGTTGGTCGTCGCGATCAATACGTCACTCGCGGCTCGCAACGGGATGCTCGTCCGTGATCGGATCGCGATGGAGGACGCTCGGAATCTGGACGCCATCATCTTTGACAAGACCGGGACGCTCACCGAGGGCGAGCACGGCGTCGTCGATATGATGACCGGCGATGGCGTCGACGAGGACGACGCACTCGCCTTGGCGGCAGCCGTCGAGAGCGACTCCGAGCATATGATCGCGCGAGCTATCCGCGAGGCAGCCGACGAGCGTGGTCTTAGCGCATCTGACGCGAGTGACTTCGAGGCGATTAAAGGCAAGGGTGTCCGCGCGAGCGTCGACGGAAACGAGGTGTACGTCGGCGGGCCGAACCTGTTAACCCAACTCGATAGCGAGATTCCAGACAACCTCCAACAATTCGCTGACAAGGCCGGCGAAGACGCCCAGACCGTAGTGTATCTCATTCGCGACACAGAGTTGATCGCCGCGTTCGCGATGGCCGACGTAATCCGCGAGGAGAGTTTCCGCGTCGTCGACGCCCTCAAAGATCTAGGCATCGAGGTGGCGATGCTGACTGGCGACTCCCAGGACGTCGCCAAAGCTGTTGCTGACGAACTAGGCATCGATACAGTGTTCGCGGAGGTCCTCCCCGAAGACAAAGACAAGAAAGTCCAGGAACTCCAGAATCAGGGGAAGCTCGTGGGGATGGTCGGTGACGGCGTCAACGACGCACCGGCGCTGACGCGGGCCGATGTCGGCATCGCTATTGGTAGCGGCACGGACGTTGCCGTCCAGTCGGCGGACGTCATCCTCGTCCAGAACAACCCAATGGACGTGGTCCGGCTCGTGAAACTCAGCAAGGCGAGCTACCGAAAGATGCAGGAGAACATCGTGTGGGCCGCCGGATACAACGTCTTCGCACTTCCGCTTGCAGCGGGTGTCCTTGCGCCGGTCGGGATTCTCTTGTCGCCTGCCGTTGGTGCACTCCTGATGTCGCTGAGTACGGTGATTGTCGCGATCAACGCACAACTGCTCCGCCGCGTGGATCTGGCCATCCCAGAGCTTCCAGGCGGGACACCATCGATTGACGCACAATCTGCAGACTGAAACGCTCCAAATTGCCTCGGAGGGCTTCTTTCAATTGAGTCCGGCTGGTGGACAGCAAATGACGACACTGGTAATTTAGGCGGGATCGCTATGGGGTCACCGATTCCACAGTTTTTAGCCGGGGATGCGTCGTTCGGTTTATCCGGATGCTTTCCCTGATGGGCTACATAGCTGCGTCAGCACTAGGTTTATACCGCTTGACGGACTTCTTTTCAATATGAGCCTCGAAGAGACGGTTGACTACCTCGCCGAGGAACTCGACCTCGAGCGAAGTGAACACGTTCGAGAGGTCGGTCAGTCGGTCGCAGAGCTTCGCGACTGATCAGAACAATTCTCTGAAGTCTCGTTCGATGAGTCCGTCCTCCAGATACGTGATGAACTCTTGTTTCGTTGGTCCTTGACGATCGAGCAGATCGTTCCGTTCTGCTCGTTCAAGAACTGCCTGCGCAAAGTCCGTACAGTGGGATTCGTGCTGCTCAGCGTACTTCGAAAGGGCTTCTTGCCAGTGCATATCCAGCTCGAACTCAGCTAATCGGATTTGGATCCCATCTTTCCGTTCAACGAGGTCGACGTCCAGCTCTTGGAGCTGCTTGAAACGGAGGTTGTTCCGACGAATAGTAATAAGCCGCTTGGAATCGACGATGTAGGGATCAACCCACTCTCGCCAGGTATCGTCGTCGACGTGCGTTCGTGGCATCTCAAAATCCAGTTCCACACTCTCGATGCAGAATTGAAGCATCGCGATGCCAGTTCGATGATTCGCATTTGGCAGCGAATGTCGGAGAATCAAATTCGACATTACTTCTCCAGCGACGTTTGGAAGTGGTGCTCCCCATGATACGTGATCGAGTGCCTGTTGGATTTTTTGTGGTTCGAAATCCTTGTAGAGACGGAACTCCTCCGCTTCTCGAACCTCTACTGCGGCTTCGAGCAACTCTACTAACCGGAATGCTACAACTTGCCCAGCGCGAGGAAGGTCACTAATACGGTCGCTCAGCCACTCTTTATCGAAGTCGATATCATGTGCTGATTCGATCTCCGAATCTCCTTCGTAGAGCACATAGACCGGTGTATCAAAGGGGTATCCGATCAGCTTCGTCGACTCGTTGGATCGCTCTTGCTGAGATCGGAGCTCTGCAACTGATGACGAGCTAAACTTGAGCGAGAAATTTTCGGCCTGGGGGTGATGATAGAAGACGAGCCGAGCCATCGTAATGCGAACTCGTGGGGAGTAGGTAAAGCAGTCCTGCTTTTATACTGGTCAGCGAGGCGAATACCCCGACCCACTGTGGTCGGGGATGAAGCCGACAACTCGTGATACAAACCATTAAGTAAACATATCCGTAACCAGCAGATAGCGATGGAGTACAGTCACCGCCACCGTGCCTACCCAACAGAAACGGTAGCGGAAGGGCTGGAACATCATCTTGACGTTCATCGCCAGCTCTACAACCACGTTCTCTGGGACTACGAGAACAGCCCAGAGGACGACAAGCTAAGCGAGTACGACCAGAACAACAAACTCCCCGAGTGGAAGCGCAAGTGGCCGGTGTTCAGCGAGTTGCACTCGAAAGCCGCACAAGCCACTGTAGCTCGCTTTCACCGCTATCTCTCGAACCTTCGGAAGAAGAAAGAGAAAGGGTACAAAGTTGGTCGGCTCAAGCGGCAAGCGCCTACCGAGTATCGGAGCGTGACGTACAGTCAGTCTGGTTTCGACCTCAATGAAAAGAGGGGCCACGACAAGTACGCATACGTCCACTTCAGCAAAATCGGCTGGGTCAAAATCCGGTACTCGCGTCCAATTCCCGACCACGCCACCATCAAAGAAGTCACGTTCAAGAAGGAGACAACCGGCGAGTGGTTCGTTTCCTTCGGATTGGAAACTGACGACACCAACCTTCCCGAGAAACCCGACGTAGACTCGCTCAATACGAGCAACAGCGTCGGGATTGACCTCGGCATCCTGAACTACATCCACACTTCTGACGGGAAGACCGTGGATTGGCTCGACCTCAAAGACGAGTACGAGCGTCTTCGCCGCGAGCAACGCAAGCTCTCACGGAAGCAGAAAGGGTCGAACAACTACGAGAAACATCGTCGGGAAGTAGCGAAGGTCAAGCGTCACATCCGGCGGAAGGTACTGGACTATCAGCACAAGATTACAACGTGGCTCGTCCGCGAGTACGACGCCGTGTTCGTTGAAGACCTGAACGTCCAGAGTATGCTTCAGGGCGACGGGAACTCCCGGAACAAGCAGGACGCGGCGTGGAGACAATTCATCACGCTCCTCGAATACAAAGCCGACTTGCACGGAACGCACGTTGTTCAGGTCAAAGAGCGAGGAACCACCAAAGAATGTGCGTCATGCGGTGTGGAGACAGCGAAACCCATCTGGGTGCGTGAACACTCCTGTCCGAGTTGTGGCTTCGAGACAGATAGAGACGCGAACGCGGCGATGAACGTTCTCAAGCGTGGTTTTTCTGAGTTAGGGCTGGGATGGCCCGAAGACACGCCTGTGGAGACTGTGACCGCTACGGACACCGCTGATTTCCAGCGCGTGTCTGCAAGTCACGTCATCGAAACAGGAAGCCTACCCTCGTGAGAGCAGGATTCCCCGCGCCACCGTGTGCGGGGTAACATTCAAAATCGGCTTCAGCGACAATCTTCCGCGATCAGCGCTGGATCTCGACTGGATCTTTCGCCAGTAGATATGTGTCTGGATTTCCTTCTTCGTGGACACAGAGCCCCGCTCGAGTAAATGTCACCGCCAATCGTGGTGCATGTCCAGCAGGGGCTGGAATGTGACCGTGTTCAAGGCCGTGAGCTGGAAGAACAAATTTAGGTTTCATTGGATAGTTTTTTTGGAGGGACTACTCCTGGTCAGAGGAGCCTGTAATAAGAATTGTCACGTCTCTTCTGCTGACTCGCCGTCTGAGATCTCGGCGTAGGTCATACAGGTGGGACATCCGTGGACGTTATTCTCATCAACGGCGAAGACACGGACGAAGGTTGAGGTAACGTGACTTCCACAGTTGGAACATTCAGGCATATTGCTTGGTTAGTTTCGATATTTAGGTTTTAGCATCCTTGAGTGTTACGTAGTTTCCCTACACTGACCACTTCGCTAGTTATCTTCTTGAATATCTCATTTATAATCACAACGGATGATAGCGAAGATCCGAAGCTTTACGTTTGATTATCACTATACAGATAACCACACAATGATGGAGCACGTCGACGATATCGCGGCGAAAATCGTGTTAGCCACGAGCGACGGTGACTCCATCCGCCAAATCGCTCACAAGATCGACGGGACCTACTCGTGGGTGTACACCTGGATCGAACGCTTGGAAGAGATCGGTGTCGTCGAGCGAAACGACGGCGTTCATGTGACCGCACCCGCTGTCCGTGAAGGGTACGCTCATACCATGGAAGCAATCAGTCGGCAGTCTCCGCCAACTACCGCAGAGGCGTACGTGTTGCCACACTTTTCGCAAATGCCGTTCACATATACCAAAATCGACGCTGTCTATGTGTGGACACATGGTGGGTACCAGATTGCACGCGGTTCCGACGCCTATCCTGTATTTATGCGCGTTCATGATACGGACGTTGAACAATGGATATCGTTCTTCGAGCGATATGGGATTCCGAGCACCGTTGGCGAGCGCGATGACAGTGTTATCAACGACGCCTCAGGAGAGATCTACTACAGCTTGTACCCGACGACCGAACAGTTCGATCAAGAGTGGGTAGATGGGAACCCAGTGATTCCATTAGCCGAGGCAGTCGAGTACATGCAGGAGTATCGCTGGAATTTCGAGCCAGCATTACAGATGATCGCCGACGAATATAAGGTCGACATCGACGTTGACCGGCCCAGCTACATTCCATCGCAATGAGCCTCCCCGAACGTGAGAACGAGCTCTTATCGACGCTTCAAACAATTATCGATGCCGGTCACCCATACGTTCTCGTCGGTGGATGGGCTGTCACTGCATTCAACCAACGGTTCTCAACCGATGTAGATCTCGTCATTCCCGAGATGGCATTGGAAGAGTACGAATCCTTCCTTGCTGAACACGGGTACGAGCAGACTAACGAGTACGATACGAGTGCGCTCTACGAAGGCCGATTTATTCAGTTTTCGAAAGACGTTGGTAACCCAGTGAGCATCGAGTTGTTGGTGAACGCACTTCGGTGCCGACAGACAGACGCAGAATGGTCGTATCGATACCTCACACAACATTCACAGCCAGCGACTGTCGGGCGGACGCTTACAGTTGATGCTCAGATCCCAGAACAAGAGTTGTTGCTGGCAATCAAACTCCATAGCGGTCGATTAACGGACATTCGCGACGTAATCGCGGCTGCAACAGATGCGGACTTTGACCGCGTCGAAACCCATCTCCATCGGGGGAACCCAAGAGCGCTCTCCACCCAACTTGAAGACATTCTTGAACAATTGGCTGATGAATCGTTCATCGATGCCTTCAAAGGCGAATTCCAACAGAAAACCATCCCAGAAGACGACATCAAACGGGTCCGCAGGTTTCTTCGTGATCAGCAGAACCGACTCGAATGATCGGAACCAGCTGTCTCTTTGGTGAGCAGAAAGTATTGGTTTGATATCTGTACAACATAGATATGTCTGCTATATGACTGAGCCAACGGAGACAATTAAAATCGAAAACGTCGTTGCGTCGACGGGTATCGATCAAGAACTCAATCTCGAACAAGTCGGTGATGATCTTCCTGAGGCAGACTACAATCCCGAGCATTTTCCTGGACTCGTGTATCGGACACAGGAACCGAAAGCTGCTGCACTCATTTTTCGATCGGGAAAGATTGTCTGTACTGGGGCAAGTAGCGAACCGGCAGTACGGGAATCACTCAGTATTGTCTTCGAGGTCCTACGTGGCCTTGGAATTGACATTCCTGAGTCACCCACCATCGAGGTACAAAATATCGTTGCAAGCATCGACTTCGGTAGCCAATTCAACCTCAATGCGATCGCCATCGGACTTGGCCTCGAGGACGTCGAGTACGAACCGGAGCAATTCCCCGGATTGGTGTACCGACTTGACGACCCATCGGCGGTTGCGTTGCTCTTTGGCAGTGGGAAAGCCATTATCACTGGTGCGAAGACTACCGATGCAGTGACTCATGCAACAAACGCCGTTGAAACAAGACTCACGGATCTGGGCTTGTTCGGGTGATGAGTACGTTGGCATTCCAGGGATGGGTTTTGACACAATCACAGCCAGTACTGTTCCGATTGGTTGAATCGTCCCATCAGTCCATACGTGAACATTCCGATATTTTCCCGATATGCGGAGTATCACTTTCACTCTGGTTACATTACCTATAAACACATCCTCTCCCCTCTATCAGATAGCGGGGTGAAAATCCTCCCACCGGAGTTTGTCACACGCTCCGGTCCCCTTTAGTGATCGATGATGAGTGGCCAATACCCCACGCTCGGAGACTGTCCACGCTGTGGAGCCACTATTCCATCATCCCGGCTTCTCATTGAGTATGAGACTGATGCTGGTAGTGGAGTATTCGCCGAATGTCCTGCCTGTCAAGAAGTCGTCGCTCCCGAGTGACTTTCCGATTCTCGATGCCCAGTATCGCACATCATTTGAAACGTGTTCTTCCATTCCCAGATCAGCCGAATTTGCTGCACGAATGCCGTCGATGTGGGGCTACTGTCGACGAGGATTCAGAGTCGTGTTCTGAGTGTGGGTCCACGGAAATTGCTGTCTACGATCTGTGAACGAATAGGGTAGGTTCATTCAGACTTCCCAATAGCATCCCAAACACCGAGTGACGCAGCACACGGACAGGTTCATGACGCTCGGCCAGCAGCGGTATCGAACTGACGAGTTCCACATCGCATACACAGAACCCAACTACTATCATTGGAGTGATTAGAATCGATCTTCGTCAATTTGACGGAAGACTTGCTTCATTTCTTCAGGTAATTCCGATGGATGTGGTCGCTGCTCTTCCCACATCATTTCTGTATACTTTTGTATTTCGTCTGGATCATCAACCCACTGGAGGAACTCCTCTTTGCGATCAGTGTATTCCCGTCTTGCATTCACCAACCGTTCGTGACTCTCTGTGAGTCCAAGATGGCGCATTCGCTGCCTAATGTAATGGCCCAATGCAGTCAGGGTCCACACGCGACGAAGCGTATCATCCCGATACGCCTGGTCTGGTACAATCAGTCCAAGGTGGACCGCTTCGTCTCTCCGATCGTTGAGATAGCCACGACTCACATCCAATAAATCGTCAATCTCGTCAAACCGATACCCCTCAGCATCAAGGAGAGAGATCAATTCAACTGCTCCTTTTCGATCAAAGAACTCTGATAGCTCGGTGTAATCAATTTCATCGGCTCTGTTGAATCGCTGTAAGGCGGTGGATTTCACTGTTTGATGGCACGCTTGATGTTGTAGACGACACACATCAGGGCGATTTCACGGAACTCTCGATACCAGGTTTGCGCTCGCACGGCTCGTGGCACGGCGAGCACCGGCCACTGGATCACGATCCACAACTGCTCTAACAGGAAGCCGACGCCTACGTAGAACAGCCCGTGATGGTCCTCGGGCGGTCACGTGAGCCTCAATTGGGCCGTCTGCGGTCGGTCCCGTGAGTAACTACGCCCGAACCTGCCGCGGAGCTGCTCAGAGCGGGGGAACGAGCATCGCGAACTCGTAGTCGTAGATGTGGTTGAGCATGAAGTAGGTGACCACACCCAGCACGAGGCTCAGGATCCAGCTCCCCGCGGCGATGCGGCCGACGCGTGCGTGGGCAGTCTCTCGTAGCTCGGCGGGCGTATGGGTGAGCCCGAGGATCAGCGCGTACAACACGACCGGGACAGCAACGATCGAGAGCACGATGTGGATCGCGAGCATCGCGAGGTAGAGCTCGTATACCGGGGAGACGGCGACAAACTCCTTCGTCCCGCCGCCGCCGACCCGGATCAGGTAGACAACCAGAAACAGGATGATCGTGATGAATGCGCCCGTCATCGCCGCGCGGTGTTTGTCGACCTCATCCGCTCGGATCCAGTACCAGCCGGCGACGAGCAGTGCGGTCGTCACGGAGTTGATTACCGCGATCGCGTGGGTGAACAGGTTGACCTGCGCGTTCGTCAGATCGGGATAGATCGGAACGTCCGCGACGAAAGTTCCGATGACGAGTCCGTAGCCGACGATCGTCAACAGGATCGTTACGCCTACCGGCCGCTCTCGGAGTCGCTCTTTCGCGTCGGCAGTTGCCATCGGTCGACGTTAGGACAGGCCCCGTATCTGTCTTGCCGTTTCGAACCTTGATCCGTTAGGAGAGCTCTAGCGTGATCCCGTTGTCGCCGTCGACCGCGACGCAGACGCCGTTGACGCACTGGGCGTACTCGCTGGAGTGTCTACCCGACTAGCGGATCCGAGCCGCTCTTCGGGCAAGCCGCATCCTTGAGCAGCTCGTGCTTTCGGTACATCGTCGAGAGAGGACTGTCGCAGCGCTCGGAAAGCTCCGACGCGGTGACGATATTCGAGCGGTAGCTCTCGATTTCCTCGAGAACGGCCTGTCGGCCCTCGTCGTCGACGTCGAACAACACCAGCGCGTCGTTGAGGTGGGCCGCAATCGCATCAAACTCAGTCGACGTGATACCCATCCCCTCGTGGGCCGTCTCCATCTCCCCACCTGAGTACCCGACTGGTCCTCCTGTTACGGAGCTGATGAACTGCGCCTGGTGGATCCGCACTCTCTGCATGTCGATGTCCTCGAAGTAGTACGTGACTCGCTCGTCTTCGAGCATTCGGTTATAGAACTCGTCGACGATAGCACCGATCGCGTCCTGACCACCGAGTCAGTTGTCCAGTACCTCTGTCATTCCGCATAGTTTGTGACTTCGACCGGATGAATTCTCTCCTGATACTGTCTGGTTGAGTCAGTTTGAGAACTGAGCAGGTCGTGATGTTGAATTGAATTGAATTGATGCCCACAGACCTGCTCAGCGAGAGCTATGAGACGGAGTTAGAAGAATCTTGAGCTGGGACTCCGCTTTTCATCGCCTAAATCACTATTGCGTCAACCACAATTGCAAGCAGGATAGCCCCGAGGTAGGCATTGGAGGCGTGGAAGGCACGGAATGCGGCTTGTTTGGTCTGCTCGTGGTGAAGACGGATCGTCGCCCACAGAAAGATGATCCCGACAAAGGCAGTCGTGACAGCGACAAGCCAGCTTAGTTGCGTGAACCAGATCAGCACCGTTGTAGCGGCGAGCGTCGTTCCGAGCCAAAGTACGATGTGTTTGCGTGTCGTTGTTTCGCCACGAACCACCGACATCATCGGGAAGCCACCTCGGGCATAGTCTTCCTTGTATGCTAATGCAAGATTATAGAAATGAGCAGGTGTCCAGACGAAGATCACTGCGGCGAGAGCAATACCAGTGATGCCAATTCGGCCGGTGACGGCGGCCCAGCCGATCAACGCCGGGAGTGCCCCCGCGGCACCACCAATGACAGTATTCTGGACTGTGTTGGGCTTGAGAACAAGTGTGTAGATGACGCTGTAGAACAGGATTGCGATCAACCCAAGTGCAGCTGTGAGTGAGTTCAACTGTAGGAAGATGATCGTTGAAAGTACGGTAAGTGCGATTCCAAAGAGGATGGCATTCCGTTTGGGTAGCTGGTGAGTGACCAACGGTCGGTCGTTTGTTCGTGACATCTTCCGGTCTACATCGCGTTCAAAGACGTGATTGAACGTGCCACTTGCACCGATAGCAAGTACGCCACCGCCGATCGTGAGCAGAATCTCACGGGTTTCTAGGGCAGAACCAGCAGCAAGCGCCATCGCAGCAACGGCGACGAGACAAAGCAGCCACATCAGCCGAGGCTTCATCAACTGGAAGTATGCGAACATACGACCCTTCAGCCGAGTCCCGAGTGGCTGTTCTGAAAGGATGGTTGCTACGGAAGATAATTCAGAGTTGGCACATTCCATATCCTCCGAGTGAAGTGGTTCGTCCGCACTGCCGGTCTCGTATTCCAGTTGCCACGCAAGGGCAAGCACCAATGTTCCGAAGATAGTGAGTCCGAAGCCTAAATGGAGCCAAGGAATAGGGGGTGAACCAGCAGTTATTGACAGCAATGCGCCATGAGCCATCTGTAGTGGATAGAGCACAAGTGCTACAGCGATTGGTGCAGTCACGCGGCCGGAGGTGTCACCGTATACGATGGCATAGGTCGTGGCGAGTAAGAGAACCCCTGTCAGGAACGCAAGCAAGCGGTGTCCGGTTGCGACTGCCATCGTGAGATCGTTCGTTGCGCCGGAACAGATCGGCCAGGTCGTACAGGCTGCTGCTGCGTCCCCAAGCGAGGCTGTTGCCCCGATCACGACCAATAGGTAAACCGCCACGGTCGTAGTTCCTAACGCCGTTATAGGATTATCGATAAACGCCGCATATATCTGTGTTGGTCTTTTCATTATTTTGATCTTCGTTCCTACTCTCAGTACCTTCGATAGCTGATGGTACCTTTTGTGTGAGTAAATACCTTGGCTTGATTCAGAATGAATATCAGTTGGTGATCTGTCAAAAAACATCGGCAGAAAGAATGAGAGGTGTCATAACCGTTTGAGGTGACGGATTACCGTAAACTCACCGTATTATCACCGATCAAATCACAGAAGTAGTGTCAATCAGTCTGTCGAATTAAACCCCAGAAGTAATACTATAGGCTCTGATGAATCGCCATACAGCGTCGGGTTCTTGTGTTCCGATGGCGTTGTGAGAGCATCTACCCGCTTCATCACTCCCGGAACCCTCGACGTCACAGTCACATCCGTCCCAGTGTGACGCCTCAAGCGTCGTGCGTTTTCACCGAAGGTCGCCGCCATCTAGCGATTCACCAGAGCCTCCTCTAGCCAAATGTACCGGTCAGAGGGGACGAAGAGGTTCCCCAGGCGGTTGATTTCTTGTTCTCGGAGATCGGCTTCGTCCGCTTCCCGTTCCTCCATTTTGAACGGCTTCGCCGTCTTAATGACGTCCTCTGCCAGCGATCCAGCGGTCGTGATCAGTACGTCAACGTACCCTTCGCAAACGAGGTAGGCGACGACTTCACGCAGGCCCGACGAGATCATATTCGACGTACACGTGAGATAGATCGTTGCATCAGCGTCTCGCATCTTCTGTGATGTCGATGGCCTCTGCAAGTTGCATCGCCTGAAAGCCCGTCGTTGCATAGGCATCCAGCAGTTCCTGAAAATCGAGTTCTCCGCGGAAGTCGTAGCCTTGTACATTTGATGTGGACAGGCCTTCATCACTTCCTGACAATGTATTTGTGAGAGTTGTCGTCCATACCACCAATTAGAAAGATGTTAGTTTGAAACGTTCGAGATCGGTCGGCGAGTCTCGACACACACAAGTCCAGCATCGACCAACTGTCTGGCATGTCCCGGCCAACGGTGGCTGTGCTCCGACCCGACGACAACCGGATCGTCGAGGCGGTCGAGTATCTCCAGTCACTCGGTGTATCTCCGATCTCAGACCCGATGCTGACAGTCGATCCGACCGGTCAGAGCCCACAGCACGCGGACTACTGTGTCTTTACGAGCGAGACTGGCGTCGACCTGACTGCCACAGCGGGGTGGGAACAACGGGACACCACCGTTTGTGCCGTTGGGGATCAGACTGCGACCGCGTTACGTAACCACGAATACTCGGTCGACGTTGTTCCGTCGACGTTCACGTCCGCAGGTCTTGTCAACGAGTTATCCGCCGGTGTTGACGGACAAACGGTTGAACTTGCTCGGAGTGCACACGGCAGCGACGTACTGGTTGAGGGGCTAAAAGCAGCGGGTGCAACCGTCCACGATACGCACCTGTATCGCTTGCAACGACCAGGGACTGCTGGACAGTCAGTTTCACTTGCCGTAGACGGTGAACTGGACGGGATACTGTTCACATCGCCGAAGACCGTCGAGCACTTCTTCGGGATCGCGATTGAACGCGACGCTGTCGCTACACTACAACGCGGGCTAAAGGAGACAGTTGTCAGTGCGATTGGGGCACCGACAGAGCGTGCTGTCCACAATAACGGTGCCGCTGTCGATGTCATGCCTGATACAGTAGATTTCACCCGGCTTGCTGAGGTCACCGTAAACCAAATTCAGAGGATTCAACGGTGAATTCGCTCCATTTCCAATCAATCAGGCCGTCACGAAAGGTATTACGAGCGTCTAATTATGAAGGCGCTGTATCCGTCTTTAGCTAAGCGAGAAACCACGTGACAGCGGCGACTTATCGAGGCATCTTTTCGAGAGGAATGAGGAGGGAACGGCTGTGTCAACCAATGCCTCCTCATCTCGGATTATGCGTCGGCTCACTCCATTGTTTCCCTCCGAGTTCCTCGAAGAGCACGCCGAGGAACTCGGCGTGGTCGAACGTGACCGCAAGCTCCAGATTCCGGCCTTCGTTTGGGCATTCGTGTTCGGCTTCGCCGCAGGCGAAAGCCGAACACTCGCTGGCTTCAGACGCAGCTACAACTCCACTGCCGACGAGACGATCTCTCCCGGCGGTTTCTATCACCGGTTGACGCCGTCTCTCGCAGAGTACTTCCGCAACCTCGTCGAGCGTGGCCTCGACGAGGTCGCTGTCCCTGACACTGTTGATGCCGATATCGACCGATTCAGGGACGTGATGATCGCTGATGGAACGGTATTGCGGTTGCACGAGTTCCTTGCCGATGAGTACGAAGCTCGCAAGGAGGAGCAGGCTGGAGCGAAGCTCCACCTGCTCCATAATGCCACTGAGCAGACGATAGAACAGCTCGACGTGACTGACGAGAAAACGCACGACAGCACGTTGTTTAACACAGGATCGTGGCTCGAAGATCGGCTCGTTCTGTTCGACCGAGCCTACTTCAAGTACCGCCGCTTCGCGTTGATCGATGAGAACGACGGCTACTTCGTGAGTCGGCTGAAAGAGAACGCAAACCCGGTCGTAACGGAGGAATTACGGGAATGGCGCGGACGCGCCATTCCCTTGGAAGGTGAGAAGATCCACGATGTTGTGGATGATCTGCACCGCGAGTACATCGACGTGGAAGTCAAAGCCGAATTCGACCGAAGACCGTACGGAGGGACGCAATCACGCGATACGAAGCGGTTTCGCGTCGTCGGCGTCCGCAAGGAGGACGCCGACGACTACCACCTGTATATTACGAATCTGCCGAGAGAGGAGTTCCTGCCGTCGGATCTAGGGACGATCTATCGCTGTCGGTGGGAGGTGGAGTTGCTGTTTCGGGAGTTGAAGACGCAGTACGAACTGGACGAGTTCGACACGACAAAGAAGCATGTTGTCGAAACTCTGCTGTACGCGGCGTTGCTGTCACTGCTGGTGAGTCGTGAATTGCTCGATCTGGTCACCGAACAGGCGGACGATGAGATCGTGTTCCCGCCGGAACGCTGGGCGGCGACCTTTCGGTCGCACGCCCAGCTCATCCTCCACGAACTTGGCGAATACCTCGGCTACTCGCCGCCACCGCTGCTCGACCGACTGATCGAAGACGCACAGAAGATCCACCAGCAACGGCCAGTGTTACAAGAGACGCTCGCTACTGCTACTCAACCGAGGTATGAGTCTTAGCTAAAGACGAATAGCTCGCTGACTTCCGAGTCCCATAGCGATGTCTGTCTCCTGGGCCGCGTTGGCCAGAGCCCGGTTGATGTCCGTTGTGTTTTGATGCCCACCAGTCATACTCTCGATGAAAATCGGAGCAGACAATTCGTGTCCCAAAAACTCAACGGAAAGATCGATAGCATCGTAATGGAGTTCCGGAAGCGCTTCGTGAACGAGTTGTACGTCCTCGAAGCCCGTTCCCGAGGTTTCAACGTCTTTCTCTTGAACAATTCGGATGTGGTCGTCTTTTCGATCCTCCGTTTCCGACGAGCTTCGCTCTACCATTGTTCGTCCTTGCGAGAGGGAGTAGTAAAACGGTGCTGTTCCTCCTACCCAAGTCGAGTCCGGCGGTTGCCAATGTCGAACTGTCTCGATACCAGCTGCGCGCTCTGTACGCACGTGAAGCGTGTGTGCGTGAATAAGTCTCTAAAGAAGAGGATTTCAACAGAGCTGTGTATTCATATGAAGCCCCATCACCATAGATGTATGAAGATTTGGCCCTTTGCGGCGGTGACGTACCCACTGGCGTAATCTGAACCGACCGAATAGATGATAGAGGAGATGCTACACCGAACCGGACGGGGTGTCTGAATGACAGCGCCCACTTAAACTGGGTCAAATAGTTCGGTGCGATTATAACCGAGAGAACCTAATATACGAGATGTCGAAGCTGACCTAACAAATAGGAGCCCGTACGAGAGCTTCGAGTCGAAAAACGTCATCGTTGTGGACACCACTAACCGCTGTCCTGACTGTGGCGGACCGATGCGAAATCGTCGAATATCGCTAAAATGACCATGGCATCCAATTCCGATAAAGACCGCAACAAGACGGAGGATTCGACAGTACAATCTGCGAAACCAGAATCAGCGCTCGAAACGGCACGCCGGCAGCTCCACCATGCCGCAGACCATCTCAGTATTGACCAGCATATCGTCGAACGACTCAAACACCCAAAGAAAGTCCATGAGGTTACCGTCCCTGTCGAACGTGATGACGGCACAGTCGAGGTCTTCACGGGATACCGAGCCCAACATGATAGCGTCAGAGGTCCGTATAAGGGAGGGCTCCGGTACCACCCTGAAGTGACCAGAGATGAATGTGTCGGACTCGGAATGTGGATGACCTGGAAGTGTGCATTAATGGATCTCCCGTTCGGCGGTGCCAAGGGTGGCGTCGCTGTCAATCCGAAAGACCTGAGTTCAGCGGAAAAAGAGCGGCTTACCCGGCGGTTTGCACAAGAGATTCGCAACGTCATCGGCCCCAACAAGGATATTCCTGCCCCAGACATGGGGACGGATCCACAGACGATGGCGTGGCTGATGGACGCGTACTCGATGCAAGAAGGTGAGACGACACCGGGCGTCGTAACCGGAAAGCCGCCGGTCGTCGGTGGCAGTAAAGGCCGTGAAGAAGCCCCCGGACGGAGCGTGGCGATCATCACACAACTCGTCTGCGAGTACTACGATCGTCAACTCGAGGAGACGACGATAGCAATACAGGGATATGGAAGTGTCGGCGCGAATGCTGCCCGACTGCTTGACGAATGGGGGGCAACGGTCGTCGGAATCAGCGACGTCAATGGAGCGATGTACGACCCAGAGGGGATCGATACGGCTTCAGTTCCCTCGCACGACGAGGAGCCGGAAGCCGTCACCGACTACGCGGATACCCTGATTTCGAACGAAGAGCTGCTCACGCTTGACGTCGACGTGCTCATTCCCGCGGCTCTGGGGAACGTTATTACGGAAGAGAACGCAGAGGCGATTGCTGCGGATCTCGTCGTCGAAGGAGCAAACGGTCCGACCACTTCGGCAGCAGATTCGATACTCACCGATCGAGATGTTGCAGTGATCCCCGACATTCTCGCCAACGCCGGTGGAGTTACAGTCAGCTACTTCGAGTGGCTCCAAGACATTAATCGTCGAGCGTGGTCTCTCGAACGAGTGAATGATGAACTCGAAACAGAGATGCAGGCCGCCTGGCGTGACGTCCAAGCAGAGTTCGAAAGCCGTGATGTCACCTGGCGTGATGCAGCCTACATCGTCGCGCTTTCTCGAATCGCTGAGGCTCACAGGGCCCGGGGGTTGTGGCCGTAATAGATGGGTCATCCTCCACTCAAGCGAACTCGGCAGCCATCCACTCCGCTTGAGCGAGGACTATTTCGGATATTCCGACTGTCATCGCTCGGTACCACTGCTGTAGTTGTTTGGTTATTTGGGTATCTATTCATCGCGTTTACACTCAGCGTGATTGGCATCTACGATCCTGAATTCGGCGTGATGAGCTTTACCGATCCCTTCTTTATTGTGTCGAGCTTCCTGGCGGGAGTTTTTATGTGTGCGATGTCCGGGACGCTCACACTACTCACACTCCTTCTTGAGACGAAGAATGCAAACGCGGAATTTGTTATACTGGTGAGTTTGATTGCCTTTGGCTTTGGTGCAGCCACGATGCGAGTTACATCCAATCCTGTGCAAGCGTGGCTCATTGATGTATGGAGCGCTATAGTGTGAACCGGCTTGAAGGCAAGTGGTTCGAGAGATTTATTCCCTCATCATCACGAGACGGCTTTTTTGTCGTCTCGGACGACTCCAAGCACGCCGCCTACTCAGCCTGGTGATCTGGATAATCCTATTCGAAGTGATCGACGGATTTCTCGTACTGCTCGGTCGCGTGTTCCCAGTCGACGACCTCGAAGAAGGCATCGATGAAGCTTCCCCGATCCGGGCCGTAGTCGTAGTAGTAGGAATGCTCCCAGACGTCGAGCGCAAGGACGGGATGAGCGCCCCAGAGCGCGCCCTGGTCGTGCTTGTCGACAACAACGTTCGCAGCTGCTTTGCGACCGGATCGTACACTAGGAGAGCCCAGCCACCAGCGGCGCTCGCGGCGGCTTCGAACTCTCCTTTCCAGCCCTCGTCGGTCCCGAAATCGTCTTCAATACGCTCGCGGAGATCGCCAGACGGTTCGCCGCCGCCGTTGGGCGACATATTGTTCCAGAACAGCGTGTGGAGATAATGGCCACAGCCGTTGTGGGTGACGCTGCGCATCGCGCTTCCGGAGGAACCGAAGTCACCTGATTCGCGGTTCTCCGCCAGCGTCTTTTCGGCGCTATCCAGGCCATTCACATAGCCCTGATGGTGGGTATCGTGGTGCCACGTCAACACTTGCTCGGAAATGTGCGGTTCGAGTGCATCATAGTCGTACGGGAGCGGTGGCAGTTCGGGATCGGATTGCTCGGACATTGCACTTGAGATGTTGTACCCCGTTCATCCATCCGTTCTAGTTTAGCGCAGCGATGCATCCAGAGACTCCGAACTATAATAGTCAGTAACTAGGAATGTAAGAATCCGGTAGAGAGTGTGTATACCCTACCGGATTCAGTAGTTGTGAACCGTATTCAAAGAGCGTTTCCATCCGATGAGTTGCGCGAGCGTGCTCGCGCAACGAATCTCATCCAGCGAGAGCGGAAACTCGACGTCGTCGCNGTTGTGAACCGTATTCAAAGAGCGTTTCCATCCGATGAGTTGCGCGAGCGTGCTCGCGCAACGAATCTCATCCAGCGAGAGCGGAAACTCGACGTCGTCGCGTTGTTTTACACGCTCTCCCTCGGCTTTGCCACCGGTTCTGATCGGTCAATTCAGGCGTTTCTCGAACGCTACGTTGAGATGGCTGACTGTGACGAACTCTCGTATGCGACGTTTCATGGGTGTGGTTCAAACCAGGGTTCGTTGCACTTCTCAGAGAGATTCTCGATGACGCCATCGAGAATCTCGACACGGGCCAAACCGATCTGACCGGACGTCTCGAACGGTTCCGAGATGTCCTGATCGTTGACGCTACGATCATCTCGCTCTATCAAGACGCCAGGGACGTCTACACACTTGATGAAGACCGAGCCGGGGCGAAACTCCATCTCACCGAATCGCTCTCGACTGGGCTTCCGACGCGATTCCAGACAACCGATGCAAGCACCCATGAACGGAGCCAGCTACCCACCGGAGAGTGGGTAGCTGGCGCCCTCATCCTGTTCGATCTTGGCTACTACGATTTCTGGCTGTTCGACCGCGTTGATGCCAATGACGGCTGGTTTGTCTCTCGCGTCAAAGATAACGCAGACTTCGAGATCGTCGAAGAACTCCGTACGTGGCGCGGGAACAGCATTCCGCTGGAGGGGCAGTCGCTGCAGGCCGTCCTGGACGACCTGCAGCGACAGGAAATCGACGTACAGATCACGCTCTCGTTCGACCGTAAACGAGGGTCGGGCGCCAGTGCGNCGATTAGTCGGCGTTCGCAACGATGACAGCGGCGAGTATCATCTGTACCTGACGAATCTGGACAGAGACGACTACCGCGCGCCCGATATTGCACAGCTCTATCGGGCGCGCTGGGAGATCGAACTGCTGTTCAAAGAACTGAAATCGCGGTTTGGCCTCGACGAAATCAACAGGACCGACGCTTACATCATCGAGGCGCTGATCATCATGGCAGCACTCTCGTTGCTGATGAGCCGGGTTATCGTCGACGAACTCCAGAAACTCGACGCAACCCAGCGAGACTGCGACGACGACGCCTTGGCGTCGTCGATGCGGCTTCCTCGACGACGATGTTCACACGCTGTCGAACGGCACGCGCATCTGATCCAGTTGTACCTGATGCTGGATTTGGGGTACGAGCTACCGGATCTCGATTCGTTGTTACTGTGGTCGTCACGAGATCCAAATCCACACCGTCCGAGGCTACGCGAGCAAGTAGAGTCAGGCGAGTTCTGGTAAGGAACTCGCCTGACGAAATGGGCCTGATCAGCGACGGCTCTGGAACGGCGGCGCACTCACGACCGCGAGTGCGCCGCCTTCGACGGGAGACATGACCGACCATCAGCCGGTCTGCCGGAACAGCAGCGACCTCGGTACGTTGCGGTCAGACTCGACGCAATTTCGGCGTGATCCCCGTCTCAGCCAGTCACTAAACTAGAACGGATGGGATAGATACAAACGGCTTTGTCGGGTCCACCATGGTACTCAAGATCCGCCTGACGACCACCCTCGAGATTCGTCTCACCGAGGAAGCAGTCACCCTCAATAGGATCTTTGAAGAAGGCCGTTTCCCTCGGTCGATTCATTGGATCAGAGGCACCCTCACTCCCGTAGGTGGCTGGCGTTCCCACCTGAATCGACCGGATGGATGCGGCAGTATCGACTGTCATTGTCTCATTGAAAGCACGTCCTGATATGAGTCGAGCGTCCGTTCGATGTCGGCTTCGGTATGAGCGTAACTCACGAACTGACTCTCGAGTTGGTTCGGCGTGAGTAACACGCCTCGCTCGGCCATTGCTGGCCAGAACGTTCGCTTCCACCGATCGGTCTCTCCGGCTTCGACGTCCGCACCGGTTTTCGGACATAGATCGAATCTTGGACAGTCCGGATCCTGTACACATCCGGCCCGACAGTGGCCATCGAACGTCTCGGGGGCCTCGCGGGTAAACAGCAGTTTGAACATTGAGTCCGTGCCCACGACGGTGTACTCGGGCGCGTAATCTTCGACGATATCTACTAATCCGGACCGGAGTTGGTCTCCGAGGTTGTCGACGTGTGAATAGACGTCGTGTTCCTTTGCGAACTGCAGGGTTTCGAGACCGGCAGCCATTGTTACCGGATGTCCGTTGAAGGTACCGGATTCGAAGACATCACCCGTCGGCGTAAATTCCTGCATGAGTTCGGCCCGACCGCCAATCGCCCCAACAGGGAATCCGCCACCAATGATCTTCGCGAATGTCGTGAGGTCTGGCTCGATATCGTACTTGCCCTGTGCACACTGCAAGCCGCCGATACGGAAGCCGGTGATCACTTCGTCTAGAATGAACAATGATCCGTATTCGTCACAGAGTTCCCGAATCGTCTCGTGGTAGCCTTCGATCGGAAGGACGATCCCACAGTTACCCAACAGCGGTTCGGTCACGACCGCCGCAATATCTTGACCGTACCGCTCGAAGACTTCTTTGAGTGCTTCACCGTCGTTGAACGGCACTGGGATCGTTTCCTCGGCGAATGTTTCGGGCACGCCTAAACTGCTCGGTCCACGCTTGTCGAGACTACCCTCGACGAGAACCGATTCGTGACCACCGTGGTAACCACCTTGCATTATAATGATTTTATCACGACCGGTATAACCTCGAGCGAGGCGGATTGCTGCTGCAGTCGCCTCCGTCCCGGAGTTAACAAACCGGAGCCGCTCGACACTGTCGACGTGGTCGATGACGAATTCCGCGAGTTTGACTTCGACGTCGGTCGGGATCCCGTACATCGGTCCGTCGGCGACCGCCTCCGAAATCGACTCTCGAACAGAATCGGGGAGATCGTGACCGAGGAGCAGGGGTCCGTACCCCATGATGTAGTCACAGTATTGGTTGCCGTCGGCGTCGACGATGTCGGCTCCCTCACCGTGATCAACGAATACTGGCGTCGGCTGTGGATCGGCCCGAACGGATGAGTTGACACCGCCAACCAGCAATTCGAGTGCGTGATCGTAGAGTTGAAAGGAGGTGCTCTCGTCGTGGTTCTGAGTCATATTTTTTCTTGATCGTGGTTTCTAAAGGGTCTGTTGAAACTCGTTGACAGGCGGTCGAGGTGAACGCCTAGGGTTTGACTGAGGCGGTTCACCAGTCGTTTCCTTCGACGTACGGGTAGCTCCAGAGCATCACCTGAAGTACAACAGCTTTGAACCAGGCGTGGTACATCGCGTCGACCTCGTCAGCGCTATGTTCACCATCGTCAAGGAAGTCTCGAACGGTCGCAGTGATTGGATAAATGAATCCGATCACGTACCGAAGATCGAGGACTGGGACAGCGTCTACATCGTCAGTCTCGTTTTCTTCATGTGGTGACGGCGACCGATCTCGAACAGGCCGGTCCCGACCGCGACGGGCACCCCGATGGTCGTACTCTCGACACCTACGAGCACCATGGTATTATGTCGATAGCTACTGCAGTAATTCCCCGTATGGGACTCAACGCGCTCACGCCGCGGCACGCGCTCTTAGTCGGGCTACTAGCGTTACTTCCCGTTGGCTGGTTCGCATTCGGGAGGTCGACAACTGGCGGGCTCGTAGCTGCTGTCAACGTCGTGCTGATCATCGTTGCACTATATGTTGCGTTGGGGCCGGTTGAAACCCGACACGGTACTACACAACGCGATAACTGATGTCCAGGATCGCGGCCTCCGTCACATTCGCAGCTAGCTCTCCGATCGTTTCCGGACCACACGTTGACCCGCTGGGGTTTTTCGCAGCTGGGTTACTCGCCGGGGGCGCACTGTCTCGGAATGTGTGGATCGCTCGTGACGGTGAACGCAGACAAGGTTCAATCCCACGGTTTCCTCCCATGTCCATCATTTTCCCCGCCTATCTCTATGCCTTCGTGCTCGGCGATCCTGCTCGCGGTGGGATATCCCTTGGAGTACTTGGAATCGATGTGGTTCCGACATTGTTCGCCTACGGAATACTCCTCGGTTCGCTGGACTCGTCAACCCGAAGGCGACTGCACCGCGTTCTCGGGTCTCCTTTCTCGTCCTCGGGTACGTCCCGCTGCAACACGGATTGGTACTCTATGGGATCCACCTTCCGCATCCACCTGTTCCGTCCTATCAGCCGCTCTAAATGGTCACCGTATCAATGACAGACCCACCTCGATCCGAACCGAACTCGACCGACGGAACCGATACCAAACAGTCGGTGGACTTCACCGCTACGAGCACCGAGGATGTCGAAACCTCGTCAGGAAGTTGTACGCTTTGTGGTCTCGTGACGCCGTCCCCACCAGTTACTGACCCGAACGTCGCTGGAACGTTCTGTTGTCCCGGCTGTCTCGAGGTCCACCGCACGCTCGACGATGTCGATACAAACGCTGATGCTGTCCGTGACCGCGCGGCGAGCGAGTCGTCGAATCTGGACAACCTCGACGGAGAGGACGCTTTCCTCAGCGTCGATGGGATGCACTGTGCAACCTGCGAAGCGTTCCTCGAGGCGCAAGCGATAACCACTGAGGGGATTCTCGGAAGCGAGGCGAGTTACGCTACGGATACAATCCGATTGGTGTATAACCCTGACGTTATCGACGATGATCAACTTTCCGAGGTTATCTCGGGGTACGGCTATGACGCTCGCGAGCGAACGGACGACTCGAACGAGGAACCGCGGGACGCTGCGCTCGTGAAGTTTCTGATCGGTGGTGGGTTGTTCGGGATGATGGTGATGGTCTGGTACGGTGTTTTCCTGTACCCGACCTATTTCGGTTATGAGCCGCTGGCCGAGTTCGGGAGCTACGACGGCTACTACGTTGGCGTGAATATCTGGCTCATGACCTCGTTTGTGCTCTTCTATACGGGGTACCCTATCCTGCGAGGTGCGTACGTTAGTCTGCGGGCAGGAATGCCGAACATGGATCTCCTCGTCTCGCTGGCAGCGGTTGGCGCCTATGCGTACAGCACCATCGCGATGGTACTCGGCCGAACAGACCTGTACTTTGACGTCTCGGTCGCAATCATCCTCGTAGTCAGCGCGGGAACCTACTACGAAAGCCGGATCAAACGCCGTGCCGCGGGATTGCTGTCCGATCTCACTGAAACACAAGTTAACGAAGCCCGCCTAGCCGATACCGGTGAGACGGTCCCACTCTCGGCGGTTGAGTCCGGTGATCAGTTGCTCGTCCGTCCGGGCGAGCGCGTCCCGCTTGACGGAACCGTCTGTGAGGGTCAAGCGGCTGTCGACGAATCGCTGATTACCGGCGAGTCGCTGCCTGTAACAAAGAACGTCGATGATCCCGTCCGCGGCGGTACCGTCGTCACGGACGCAGCAGTCGTTATCGAGGTTGGCGATAACGTCGAGAGCACGCATGATCGATTGCTCTCCCTGCTCTGGTCGATTCAGAGCGCCCGTCCAGGTATCCAGCGACTTGCGGACAGACTTGCGACGGTTTTTGTCCCGGTTGTCGTCGGACTTGCGTCGGTCGCGACAATCGCGTTGCTCGCGACTGGTGCGAGTCTGGGGACAGCAGTGTTGGTCGGATTATCGGTCGTAATCGTCTCCTGTCCGTGTGCACTGGGTCTCGCGACGCCGTTAGCGATCGCATCAGGCGTCCAGACCGCGGCACGTCGGGGGATCGTCGTCGTGACAGAGACGTTTTTTGAGGATGCCCCTGACGTCGATATCGTCGTTCTTGACAAGACGGGTACCCTCACCGAGGGACAAATGTCCGTCACAGCCGTCCACAGTGCCCAAACTGGAGCCGAGGACTCGGCGACCGCGATCACTGACGGGATCCTGCGACGCGCCGGGACCGTCGAAGCGCTTTCTGAGCATCCAATCGCCCGTGCGATCGCCGATGAGGCATTCGAGGACTGTGAACGCGACTCCATCGTGAACGTAGACGAATTCGAACGGGCACCTCGAGGCGTTAGCGGCGTCGTCGACGATGAGCGGATATTCGTCGGCCACCCGGAATTCGTCCGCGAGCACGGCGTGTCGATACCGTCGTCACTCGAGTCCCGAATCGAGTCCGTCCGATCCGACGGCGGCGTACCGGTTGCCGTCGGTTGGCGAAACCGCGTACGCGGTGTCATCGTGGTACGCGATTCGCTTCGCGAGAACTTACACCGCGTAATCGATCGGCTGGCAGCTGATCGCGAGGTCGTCGTTCTCACTGGCGACGAGGGCGCAGTGGCCGATCGGTTCCGGGATATCAACGGCGTCGACGAGGTCTTCGCGGCGGTCCCGCCGGAGGCCAAAGCCGAAACGATACGTCGTCTTCGCACACGTGGGACAGTCGCGATGATCGGCGATGGGAGTAACGATGCGCCCGCTCTGGTCGCCGCGGATGTCGGGGTTGCAATGGGAAGCGGCACAGATCTCGCGATTGACGCCGCAGACGCCGTGATCCTCGGCGATGACCTCACCGCCATCACCGACCTCCTCGACGTTGCCTCGGGCACATATCGGCGCATCCGGCAGAACCTCGGCTGGGCGTTCGCGTACAACGCGATAGCCATCCCGCTCGCGATTTCCGGCTTCTTGAATCCGCTGTTCGCGGCGGTCGCGATGGGAATGAGTAGTCTACTCGTCGTCGTCAATTCCTCGCGACAACTGTGAGAGAATACGTGTTTGCACTTCGCCCTTGGGTATCATCAGTCTCAGTACCGACTAACCTCACCTCTCGAGCTCTCTCTGAGCAAACCGATGCGAGTTGATCACGAAATCGGTTCAACATCGAACGGCGGCGGTGCCGCACTGGTCGACGAGCCGTTCAGTCATTCGCCGCGAAAGCACTCCAAATCAGCTAATTGTTTGGCGGTCGGCCACACCGCCCACAAGAGAAGTGTCCCGATCGCGACCAGCCCGATAATCGCCGCCTCGAACGGTGAGATTCCGATGCCGAAGAACGCGAGGATAGTGCGCCCCTCGACGAGAGCGACGAGAATCAGAGCGATGAGGATCAACAATGTAGCAAAGGAGATGCGCATCAGATTGGGACAACTTCGATAGACGGCAGTACGTACTGTAGAATCTTGAGACCATCGATAACGACAGGGAACGGATTGACATCAGGGCCCAAGAGACCGCCTCGGCTTACGATGGCGGCCAGCGGAAGCGTGTACGCGAGGGCAACCAGCACGAGAGCAATCGCCGTCCATAAACGCAGATTATCGAGGACTCGTGGCGAGTCCTCTGGACCGGACAGCGCTGGTGGGATCGACCCGTCGACGATTGGTTCGCTATCGGTATTGAACACTGTTAGGAGCAGCAGTCCGAGAAAGAGCATCGCGGAGATGAACAATAGTGTTCCGCCGAGGGCAATCTGAGCGTCGAGTTCAGCCATCGATCCGACACCGACATCGTACTCGAAACCGTACTGCGGTTCCGCCGTGCGGCGC
Source organism: Natrialba taiwanensis DSM 12281 (assembly GCF_000337595.1). Classification (GTDB taxonomy): domain Archaea; phylum Halobacteriota; class Halobacteria; order Halobacteriales; family Natrialbaceae; genus Natrialba; species Natrialba taiwanensis. The sequence goes on from NZ_AOIL01000019.1 coordinate 110,455, forward strand.
GGAACGCCAAAAAGGCCGGCTCGGTACATCGAGTTCGTCATGAACACGATGCCGATGAACCAGAGCACGACCTGAATGAGACCAAGCCGCCGGCTGATGAGTTGATTTCCGGTTAGTTGGGGGATGAGCCAGTACGTGCCAGCCATGAATGTCAGCGCGCTTGCGGTGCCGACCTGCGTGTGAATATGACCGGAGACCCACAGCGAGTTGTGGACGAGGTAATTGATGTTCATTCCAGCGTTGACGATACCGGTGAATCCCCCGAACGCAAACACCGCGCCGGCCAGTGCCATGCCAGTAAATGCCGGATTTCGCCACGGTAGGGCTCGTAACCAACCGAACGTCCCCTTGCCACCCAGCTGACGTGCACCGTGTTCCATACTGGCGACGACGGTGAATGCTGTCAATAAACTGGGTAACAAGAGGAACATTGTGTTCGTCATCGCTATAAATTTGAATCCTTCCGCGATGCCAGGATCGAGATATTGATGGTGGATTCCGACCGGCGTCGACAGCAGGACGAACAGGATAAATACGACTCTGGCGAGCGGATCACTGAACAGTCTTCCGCCGGAGACCTTCGGCAACACGTTATACCACAGCAGATACGCTGGCAACACCCAGAAGTAGACAACCATGTGGCCAAAGTACCAAAACAGCGTTCGCGTTAGCAGCGGATTGACGCTCTCGATGATCTCCAGTGACCACGGGAGGAGAAATACCACGATTGCGACCACGACGCCGATCGACCCGACGTACCACATGATCATGGTCATCAGCACCATGAACGTCGGCAGCGGGATCCGCTCGTCGGGATGGTTTCCTTTCCAGACCCACCACGTCCGGAACCAGTCGGCTCCCGCGAGCCAGATTCCGATAAAGAAGGTGGCAAGTCCCGCATAAAACAGCGGATGGGCTTGCAACGGTGCGTAGAACGTAAAGAGAACGTCTGCGCTCAGTTCCGAGCCAAGGACCGTTGGGGGGTCGTCGAGAAATCCCGCAAGTATGGAAATCGCGACGAGAAGCGTACCGATCGACATGAGCCCATACCACGTCCAACTGATTCGCATATCGACGGGGCCTCGCTCGAGGCTGACGGTCACCGCCCATTGATAGAGTCCAACGAGAAAGAAAATTGCGAACGTGATGACGAGGAAGACACCGTGCCCAGTTAGAACCGTATAGTACGTTTCCGATTCAAGAAATCGAAACACATCGGTCCGGTGAAGCGCCTGGATGAGACCGAAGAGTGCCCCGACACCGAACGCGGTGAACGCAGTCAGAAAGGCGGCTCGAACGAGTCGAGCTTGTGCGGGATACTCGTCGACAAACAGTGCAGTCACGTCCCGCCACCTCCGGTAGTCTCGTTTGTCTTGGTGTCTGCACTATCATCACCATCGCCGTCAGCGTCGGTTTCGTTGCCGTCCGTTCCTGGAGGTTCGACCGTCACAGTCCCGGTTTCTTCGTATCCGTCGACGGAGACAGTCCAGTCGTGGTCTCCCTCACCGAGGTCTTCGCTATCGATGGTAATCGAGATGTTTTCGGTACTGTCTCCCTCGACGGTGATATCCTGCTGAATCGTTTCGTTGCTGATTTCGGTATCAACCGTTGTCTCGAGGGGATCGAGTTCGCCGTTCTCGATCGTCACTGTTAGCTCGACGTCCGCTCCCGGTTCGACGGACTCCAGTGCTTCGACGGTCAGTTCAGTCAGATCGAACTCGTCTTCGGGCTGGACGATCAGTTCACCTTCCATATCGTGGTGGCCAGCACCGCAGTACTCGTTACAGATGATACCGTACTCACCGGGCTCGTCGAACTCGACGGACAGTTGCGCGGTCTCTCCGGGGATAACCATCGCATTGATGTTCGTTCCAGGGACAGCGAAACCGTGGACAACATCTGGGCTTGTCACGTAGAATGTGACCTTACTGCCAGCGGGAACCTCAATTGGGTCTGGCTGAAAGGTCCACGTCTGAGCGATAACGTACGCTTCGTATTCGTCCTCGCCGACCTGTTCGACGCGCGGCTCCCCGAACTGATCGTCGTCTCCGATATCGTCTGGTGCGATCGTCGATTCGTCATCACCGATCATCGTGATCCCGAGTCCAACCGATCCGTACGTTACCGTCGCGATGAAGCCGACGATCAACACCATCGAGGCGACGAGCCACAGCTTCTCGTAGGTATGAATCCTCATCGCTCACAACCCCGCCAAGAGCCCGAGATGACCAATTACCGTCGGCTCGTTTCCGAGGAACTCGACGAAGTACGTGAACAGCCACATCAGCGTCAGGACCACGAAGTACAGTACGATCAGGGCGAGCGTCCCTCGAGGATCAAACTCGTCGTGGTCAAGTTCTCTCGAAATCGATGTCTTGTCCATATGGATCTCCCCACCACAAATCGGTCAATAAATGTGTGGTGAATCCCCATGATATCCCAATAGACATGAGATCTTACAGTACTGTACGACACTCTCTTCATATATAGATTTGATTTTCGCTCTTCTGTAGGAGATTGTTGATACTGTCCAGCTGTCGCTGTGGAATCGAAGAGAGCAAGGACACCGCGTCAGCGGTGTCCGTTAGGCATGATTCCGATAGATGTGTTTGGATCGGAATCGGTCGCAGTGAACCTGTTGGAGCAGGTTCGCTGGCGTAATGGTGTTACCTGCCCTCGCTGCCGTTCTTGACCGTTAGGACAGAACGGCAGCTATGGGAACTTTCAGCGCTATCTCTGTAAGAATTGCGACCGCACGTTCAACGGTAAGACTGGCACGATCTTTGCCCATTCGAAGGTCGTACTCAGAAAGTGGTTGTTCTCAATCTACGCGTTTCTCCGGTTTAACACGAGTTTTCGCCAACTTCAGCTAGAAATTGACGTCCAGTACAAAACGATCTACCAGCGCGTCGAGCGCTTCACGAAGGCGCTCGATGCGCCTTCGCTCGACCTCGTTGGTCCGGTCGAAATCGACGAAGTCTACGTTTCTGCAGAGCTGAAAGGCCGCGAGCGCGACCGACCGTCGCGCTCGCGTGGCCTGTCCACACGTGGACGAGGATCGTACGATCAGGACAAACCGCCGGTGTTCATGATCATCGATCGTGGCACCGGCGACCGATACGTGATCCCAGCGAAGTCAGACGATGAACCCACAATCCGGCTCCTTCTCGCAAACCGCGAGAAGGAGCCACTGACCGTCTACACTGACGGATTTCGTGCTTACGATCCATTAAACGAGGACGACGCATTCGACCGCGAATACGTCGTCCGCGACGACGACGAATACGCTGACGAAAACGTACACGCCAACACCTGCGAGAGCCACGGATCGCTGCTGCGACCGTGGTTCTCGCCTCATCGAGGCATCTCAAAAGATAAACTCACACAGTATCTCCGAGCTTTTCAACTTCGACGAAAACTACTGCGGAGACCGGGAAGAGAAGTGCTCAAACGCGCTATCAAAGCCACGCTATGCATCCGTTCTAGCTTAGTGACTGGTTGAGACGGCGATCACGCCGAAATTGCGTCGGGTCTGACCGCAATCATACCGAGATAGCTGCTGTTCCAGCAAACCAGCCGGTTCTTGCTCATGTCTCCCGTCGAAGGCGGTGCACTCGCGGTCGTGAGTGCGCCGCCGTTCCAGAGCCGTCGCTGATCAGGCCCATTTCGTCAGGCGAGTTCGTTACCAGAACTCGCCTGACTCCACCTGTTCACGTAACCGCGGACGGTGTGGATTTGGATCTCGTGACGACCACAGCAACAACGAGTCGAGATCCGGTAGCTCGTACCCCAGATCCAGCATCAGGTACAACTGGATCAGATGCGCGTGCCGTTCGACAGCGTGTGAACATCGTCGTCGAGGGAGCCGCGTCGACGACGCCTCGGCGTCGTCGGCGCAGTCTCGCTGGGTTGCGTCGAGTTTCTGGAGTTCGTCGACGATAACCCGGCTCATCAGCAACGAGAGTGCCGCCATGATGATCAGCGCCTCGATGATGTAGGCGTCGGTCGTGTTGATCTCGTCCAAACCGTGATTTGAGTTCTTTGAACAGCAACTCGATCTCCCAGCGCGCCCGATAGAGCTGTGCGATATCGGGCGCGCGGTAGTCGTCTCTGTCCAGATTCGTCAGGTACAGATGATACTCGCCGCTGTCATCGTTGCGAACGCCGACTAATCGNCGCACTGGCGCCCGACCCTCGTTTACGGTCGAACGAGAGCGTGATCTGTACGTCGATTTCCTGTCGCTGCAGGTCGTCCAGGACGGCCTGCAGCGTCTGGCCCTCTAGTGGGATGCTGTTCCCTCACCACGTCCGGAGCTCTTCGACGATCTCGAAGTTCGCGTTCGCTTTGGCGCGAGAGACGAACCAGCCGTCATTGGCGTCAATGCGGTCGAACAGCCAGAAATCGTAGTACCTGAGATCGAACAGGATGAGGGCGCCAGCTACCCACCGGAGAGTGGGTAGCTGGCTCCGTTCATGGGTGCTCGCGTCGGTTGTCTGGAATCGCGTCGGAAGCCCAGTCGAGAGCGATTCGGTGAGATGGAGTTTCGCCCCGGCTCGGTCGTCATCGAGTGCGTAGACGTCTCTGGCATCTTGGTAGATCAAGATGATCGTGGCGTCAACGATCAGGACATCTCGGAACCGTTCGAGACGTCCGGTCAGCTCGGTTTGGCCCGTATCGAGATTCTCGATGGCGTCATCGAGAATCTCTCGGAGGAGTGCAACGAACTCCGGTTTGAACCAGCCGTGAAAGGTCGCATACGAGAGTTCGTCACAGTCAGCCATCTCGACGTAGCGTTCGAGAAACGCCTGAATTGGCCGATCAGATCCGGCAGCGAAGCCGAGGGAAAGCGTGTAAAACAGGGCGACGACGTCGAGTTTCCGCTCTCGCTGGATGAGATTCGTTGCGCGAGCACGCTCGCGCAACTCATCGGATGGAAACGCTCTTTGNGAAAGCGTGTAAAACAGGGCGACGACGTCGAGTTTCCGCTCTCGCTGGATGAGATTCGTTGCGCGAGCACGCTCGCGCAACTCATCGGATGGAAACGCTCTTTGTATGCGGTTCACAACTACTGAGTCCGGTGGTTTGTACACACTTCCCACCGGATTCTCACTTTCCTAGTTACTAACTATTCTAGCTCGGCGTCTCTGGATACCCCGATCTGTTAAACTAGAACGGATGGCCACCTTTCACAACAGGGGAAACTTGGAGCGTGTGGCGGGATTCCAAGCTCCACCTTCAACTATAGTTTGCTTCTTGAAATAATTAGCGTAGAAGCATGACCAACTCCACCTACTTTGTCGGAACACTCTCTCGTGGAAGTCGCACTCATTTTTACCCCCGCCCACCTTCTCTCGATCATGAAGAAGAACGACCGGACCATTACGCTCTTCACGATGGTCGGTCATGCGTCGTTCCACCTGTATGAGATGGTGATTCCGCTCTTCGTTGTGATCTGGCTCAACGAATTCGACGTCTCCGCAGCTGTGTTAGGGGCTGTCGTTGCCGTCGGATACGGGGCGATCGGTGTCGGTGCTCTTCCGAGTGGCGCACTGGCCGATCGGTATGGATCGAAGCAACTCGTCGTCCTCTCGATGAGCGGGATGGCTGGTGGCTTCGCTCTCATCAGTGCAGCGCCCACAATCTGGGTTCTCAGCGCGGCTCTTGTTCTCTGGGGCGCTGCAGCCAGTCTGTATCATCCAGCAGGCCTCTCCTTGATTACTCGAGGAACAGACCAACAGGGGACGGCACTGGCATATCACGGTGTTGCCGGGAATGTCGGCACTGCAACCGGTCCACTTGCAGCCGTGCTCTTGCTCACCGTTCTCGACTGGCGGTTCGTCGCAGGCCTACTTATCGTTCCGGCACTCGTCGGTGTACTCGTCGCTTCGAGGTTAACATTCGATGAGCGGGGGGAGACTTCGTCCACGGAGAACAACCCGGTCGCAGGACAATCTCTGGGTCTGAGGAGGTTTCTGAGGCAGTCAAAAGTACTGCTCGTCGGTGGGTTCATCGTCGCATTCGCGATTGCGATGCTCGCAGGCACGTATTATCGGGGTATATTTACGTTTCTCCCGGACATTCTTGCAGATCTTCCTGTGTTCGGATCCGTCGAGGTTGCAGGTGAGCCTCTCGAATCGAGCCAGTACGTCTATGCTGGCTTGCTCCTGATCGGTGGACTCGGACAGTACGTAGGCGGGAGATTGAGCGATTATCGGTCCCCCGAGTGGGCGATATTTGGCGTTTTCACGATACTGGTACTCATCTCGTTACTGTTTCCGTTCTTCGTCGGTGCGGGGCTCGTTGCGACGCTGGTGATCTGTGCCACGCTCGGCTTTTTCGTGTTCATGGAAGCGCCGATACACCAGGCACTGATTGGGAAGTACGCAGCAGCGGATGTCCACGGTCTCTCGTTCGGATATACGTATCTCGGTGTCTTTGGACTCGGAGCTGCCGGTGCCTCGATTGCGGGTATTGTGCTCACGTATGGCGGAATGAACTTGTTATTCACTACTCTCGCCATATTTCCGATAATTGGGCTGATCCTGGCAGGATATTTGATCACTAGAGGACGAAAACGGGTTGAAAAAGTCGTTCAGTGAGCCTCACGTTCCGGAATGAGGGCGGGATACTGCCGACAATCACCTCCGAGTTCAGCAACCTGTTCATACTACTGCGAGTCGGGCTTGATCGCAGTGAGAAAGCTGAACGCAGCTAACAATGTATGGGCCACGTTCGACCAGACATCCAGAGCGAATCCGCCTATCATGTGAACACCGCGTTCAAACCCGAACTCTCTCCAGCCGATAGCAGCAAATGTACCGAAAAAGAGTGTGCCGAACCCCATGTACTGGCGAGCAGCCTCGGGGTCACGGCTGGCTTGCAAGCCGAGCAAGCCGACCAGTACGTGTAACACTGAATGGCGTCCATTGATGGCGAACTCGCCCAGGAACAACCCGGGTTCGATGTTCACGAAGCCGTCGTTATCATTACCCCATACTGCAGGACCGACGAAACCGAGTATCCCAATAGAGAGCATGAACGCGCCGAACTTTCGAACAATAGTTTGTGTCTTGGATGGCTGCCTATTGCTCGATTGGTGCTCATCGAGACGTATTTCTGTAAAAGACATTATCTCCCACGTCGAGAATCCAGTATCCACAGAGAAGTAGCTTGGGGAAATAGAATGTACCACGGAGATCTGTTTGACTTCAGGTGATCACTCCGTGAGCAGCGACCGCGAGGAGTTCGTGACGACCAATAGACTGCTCGTCGCCATTGCGATGGCGGCGAACAGCGGATTGAGCAGCCCAGTCACCGCCAGCGGGATCGCGATCCCGTTGTAACAGAACGCCCAGCCGATGTTACCTTTCACGCGCCGATCCGTCGCCCGCGCTAGGTCGAAGACGGTCTCAACGGAAGCGATGTCGTCATTGACGAGGGCCACGTCTGCGGCGTCGGCGGCCATCGCGGTTCCGCCCCCGAGGGCGATGCCCAGATCTGAGGCCGCAAGCGCTGGCGCGTCGTTCGTGCCGTCGCCGACCATGACCGCCACGCCGGTTGCCCCGAGGCGCTCGACCGTCTCGGCTTTCCCCTCCGGGGGGACGCCCGCGAAGACGCGGTCGACGGCGGAGTGCTCGCGGAACCGCTTGCCAGCGCGCGGGTCGTCGCCGGTGAGGACGACGACGTCGGCGCCGGCGTCGTCGATCGCTGTCACTGTCTCTTCCCAGCCCGTCCGGAGTTCGTCGCCGACGACGACCATCCCTTCGGCGCGACCCTCGCGGCCGACCGCGACCGGGACGCGACCGGTGTCCCGGCTCTCGACGATCCGATCCGCGAGTTCCTCGTGTACCTCCCAGCCACGGGCCGCGAAGAGGTTCGGATGGCCGACGAGAACCTCCTTCCCGTCGACGATCCCTGAAACGCCGTTCCGGTGGTTCTCGAAGGACCCGACGCGGTCTCCGCCCGCTTCCACTTCGGTCGTGTCCCTGGTCGACGAGTCTGCCGTGACCCCGTCATCCTTCACCGAACCGGCGCCGACACCCTCGAGTCGCCCGCCGTCCGCGGCTGGCCGGACGGCGGCGATTGCCTCGCCGATCGGGTGAGCCGAGCGCCCCTCGAGTAGCGCTGCCTGTTCGAGGAGGTCTGCCTCGAGGTCCGTTTCGAGAACGGTCATATCGCCGGTGGTCAGCGTCCCGGTTTTGTCAAAGATGACGGTGTCGGCGTTGCGGATCCGCTCGAAGACGCTGTCGTCGAAGACGACGATCGAGCGTTGCAGTGCGTCGCGGATACCCGCGGCGACCGCCAGCGGCGTCGCCAGCCCGAGTGCGCAGGGACAGGAGACGATCAACACCGTGAGCCCGACGAGCAACGCGCTCGCGAGACCATTGCCGGTGGCGAGGTAGACCGCCGTGACGACGGTCGCGAGGACGAGCACCAGTGGGACGAAGATCGTCGCTAGGCGGTCGGCGAGTCTCTGGATGCCGTGGCTTGAGCTCTGGAGGTCCCAAACGAGCGCTGAGAGGCGATCGAGCGTGCTCGTGGCGTCCTCCCCGACCTCGACCGTGATCGCTCCGTCGGCGGCCAGTGACCCGCCGACGACGACGTCGCCGGATCGCTTTGTAACGGGGAGGGATTCGCCGGTGACGACCGCTTCGTCGACGGTGGCCTCGCCGTCGACGACCGCACCGTCGATCGGGATCCGCTCGCCGCCCCGAACCAGGACGCGATCGCCAGCCTCGAGGTGCTCGACGGGCGTCTCGACGGTCTCACCGTCGTCGAGGACGCGGCGGGCGTCGTCGACCTGCACGATGGTGAGGTCCGAGAGCCGATCCAGGGCTTCCCGTTTGAGCGTCGACTCGTAGTAGCCGCCGACGGAGACGATGACGATGATCGCGACGGTCACGTCGTAGTAAATGTGCGCGTTGCCGACAGCGATGGAGAGCGTGCTATAGAGATAGGCGCTGACCGCGGCGATCGCCACGAGCAGGTCCATGTTCGGCGTGCGCGTTCGGACGGCGACGTACGCCCCCTGCAAGATCGGCTTCCCGGTTACCCGCAGGATGATCGTCGTGAGCGCGAAGATGATGATGTAAAACGGTGTCGCGAGCGAACTCGCGAGGGTTTCCTCGAAGAATCGCATGGTCCGCTCGTCGTAGAACAATCCGCCGAAGTAGGTGGGATAGATGATCACCAGGTACTGCATCATCACTGCCATCCCCATGAGGACGCCGACGGCGATCCGTCCGACCTCCCAGTTGTCCGCTCGGCGGCGGCTGAAAGCGTCCTTGCGGTCGAAGGCCCTGTAACCGAGGCCGCTGATCTCTGCCTTCAGGTCGTCGACGGAAACGGCGTCGGGGTCGTGGTCGATCCGCACCGTGTCGGTGACGTAACTCGAGCTAGCGTTACTGACCCCCTCGGTGGCCGTCGCAACTGACTCGATGAACGCTTCGCAGGTCGTACAGTACATCCCGTCGACCTCGAGGAACGTTGTCTCGTGGTCGGGGTGGGGCTCGTTATCGTGGTCGTCCTCGTCGGTCCTCGCCCGCGTCGAGCGGACGTCCTTTACGTCGACATTCTCCACGTCGCCGAGGACCTCGTAGACGTCGCGGCAGCCGACACAGCAGAAGGGCTCACCATCGAGGACGACATCGCTACCCTCGATTGGAAGATCACACAGCGTGCAGCCGTTATCGGTCGTTGGATTCGAAGTCATCGTAATGTAGCGGTCTAATGGTCGTGTCCACCCGCTGTGGGCGCGTCGATACCGTCGTAGAACGGGAGTTCCGGGTGCGGTACGTGGATTCCGACGCTCATCAACCCGTGTGCCAGCAGGACGTACCCCAGGATGACGAATGCGAGCCCGAGCAGGCGGTGCACCCGCCGGCGGTGGACAACGTCGACGGCCTCGATAACTGTCCCGTAGGCGAAGACCGCGGGAATCGTTCCGATACCGAGGGCCGCAAGTGCGACCGCCCCGCCGGTCGGCGATCCGATCGCGAACGCGTAGAGGTACGCCGGGTAGAGCACCGGACACGGTAACAGGCCGTGTAGTGCCCCTAGTCCGACGATCCCAGGCCCGCTCGCGAGCCGGTCGACGTGACCCGTCAACCGACCAGTGAGCCGCTCGAGCCCCGGCAGGTGAACGCCGCCGGTTGTCCGACCGAGCAGGTAGTACACGCCGGTCGCGACGACGAAGCCGCCGACGACGATTCCGATCCCGCCGCGGACTGCGTCGACGATCGGCGTCAACTGGTCGGTCGTCAGGACGACAGCGGCCCCGAGCGTCCCGAATGCCGCTCCTAGTACGGTATAACTAGCGGCCCGTCCGAGGTTGAACAGTGCGTGCTGAGTCACCTCGTGGACCGTGAGTTGACCGCGTTGCCCGCTCGTTGATCCGGTCGCCGTTGCGGTCCCTCCGTCGGTCGCGGGCTCGGTCATCCGACTCGAGTAAAGTGTCACGAGCGGTCCGCACATCCCGATACAGTGGGCGCCTGCGAGGAGTCCGATGACGACGAAGAGAGCGACGTCGGTGCCAAAGAGCGTGAGAGGATCCATCGTGTCTCGTATCTCGACCGTTCGAAGGTGACCTTGTTTCTATCTATACACCTGGGGATGTTGTGCGTTTCGGCTTCAACGCTTGCCATCGCCCATGATCATCGACCGGCAGTGGCTACGACCGTTTCCGGAACTGTGTCGCCTCGATGGCGACTGCGACTGAGCCAACCACCCCGACCGCGACGGCCCCGAACTGAAGCAGTGTAGTGAACAGCGAGTCGTCGCCGTCACTACTGTGGTCCGTTTCATCGTGGTCGTGGGTGCTGGCATCGGATTCCACGTGAGCGCCGACCGTCTGGGCGACGAACTCGCTGTCGGGCTCACCGGTGATGCGGAGCTCCCAGTCACCGTCCGATGGCAGCGTCTGAACGGTCGCATAGGTGCCGTCTTCGGTCTCGTCGAGTTCGACCTGGAACCTGTCACCGGCCTCACTCTCGGCAAGCAACCGGACGGTCCGTTCTGACTCGAGGTAGTCGTCGCCGTCTGTGAACGCGACCTCGAGGACGACCGGTTCCCCTTGCTGGAGGCGGAGTCGCTCGTCGTTCGCGTCACGGTCGGCGGGCGTCGCCATCAGTTCGATATCAACGTCGTCCTCGCGCTCGATAGTCGCCGTTCCGGGACCGTCGTCACCGCCGACAACGGCTGCCGTCGGGACAGAGGTGAGCAGTCCCGAGAGGAGGACGACCAGGACGAGGATCGCAACCTCGAATCGAACAGCGCGGGTGAAGGCGGTGATCGCGCCGTCGTCGGGCTGACCGCCGTCGTCGCGGATCCGCGTCCCGGCGCCGCCCAGCACTCTGCCGACGAATCCGTCGCAATCCGCGTCGTCGGGCGACTCGAGTCGCCGGAGGAGGACGATCCTGGTGAATCCTCCCAGGCCGAGCCCTAGCAGGACCAGCAGCGTCTTCGTCGAGAGGGTGGCGCCGTAGACGCTCTCGCCGAGCGCCGCGAGGGACGGGACGTGCCAGGAGGCGAGACCGAGCCCCGTCGCGACCGCGAGGGTCACGCCGGCGAGCGCCAGCAGCGAGTAACGTCGGATCGCACTCGCGGCAACGGTCGTTCGGTCGGCGGGTGCCGTCTCACGGAGCAGGAGCGGGACGACCAGGGCGAGGACGACTAGGCCGCCGACCCACAGCCCCGCGCTGGCGACGTGCGCGAAGTCAAGGATCGCCCCCTGCAGGCGATTGATCGCAGTGGCCGAGTGGCTACTCCAGCTGACGGCCGCACCGACCCCGATCGCTCCGACCAGCGAGCCGCCGAGCCAGATGCGTCGAGGAATGCCACCGGCGACGGCGGCCCCGAAGAGGGCCAGCACGGCGGCAGCGAGGCCAAGCTGAACCAGCCACGCTCGGCCGAGGGGCATGCCGGCGAACTCGAGGACAGTCGCCGTCGAGAGCGATCCCAGCGCCGTTGCTCGAGCGAGCCCGAGTGCGGAGACGGAGACGAACAGCAACGCACTTGCAACGGTGAGCAGCCGCTTCAGTCGTCGGTCGACCGACCGCATCGACGAGCCGACACGATCGGCAATCGGGTAGACGGCGACTCCGGCCGTAATTGGACCACCGACGAGACCGACGAGCGCGACCAGCAATAGTCCCTTGGCGGCGGTCTCACCGGGCGGTACGCCTTCGTCTGGCTCGTCGTCCGCGTATGCCTCGAGGACGGCATCCCGGTCGAGCGGTTCGTCGCCGACGCTGAAGACGAACGACCCGGTCACCGTATGGCCGTCGTCGGCGAGAATCTCCCACTTTACGCTGTACATCCCCTCGGCCGCTTCGCCGTCGGTGGCACTCTCGAGGGGCGTGCGTACGAGCTGAGGGTCGTCGGAGTCAACCGTGGCGTCGCTGCTGACATCATCGCCGTCAGGACCGCTGACGGTGACATCAGCGGTTTGAACTCCGTCGCCGGAGAAGGTGAGCGTTACCTCTTGGGGAAGTGCCTCGACCTGTTCGCCGTTGGCGGGATCTGAATCGCTCAGGTAGGCGTGGGCCGCAACCGGCGTCGCAACGCTCGCCAAGACGACGACTACGACCGCGAGTATTGCGAATAGCCACAGCCGACGTCGACTCGCAAAAGCGTGTTCGAGCGATTCGTCCCAACTCATGCTATTCGGGGATGTACTGAACGGTGTCGACGCCGTCCTCGACAGGAACGTGCTCGATCAGCTCACGGTCCGCCATGTCGATCACCGCGACGGTGCCGTCGGCGCTTGCGGGCGTGAAGAAGTAGCCGTCGCCCGAGACGCCGGACCGGTGGAGGCTATGCGCGTCTTCTGGGCGTTCGATCTCGCCTGCGTCGATTCGATCGACTACCTCAAGTTCGTCAACGTCGACGACGGTCGCGTCGGGACTCATCGTGTTTGCGGTGAATCCGTATAGCGTACCGTCAGCTTCGTAGTACTCGAGGGCGTCGGGGCCGCCCTCGACGCCGACGGTGCCGACTTCATCGCTGTCCTCGCTCGTCGCGTCGAGGAAGCGAATCTCCTCCTCTCCGATGTTCCCCAGCAGTTGCTCGTCGGGCGTGAGATACATCCCGCCAGCGAGATCGAGTTCGTCGACGACCTCGTTGGACTCGATGTCGACCACGGCGGTCGTGCCGACACCGCCCGAGCGCTCGAAATAGGCAAGGCTGGTCTGCGGGCTATAGCCCTTGTAGTGGGTGCCGCCCTCGTCGCCGAGTTCGATGGAGTCGATTCGTTCGTAGGCGTCCATGTCGATGACGTGCGCCGCTGGGTCGTTGACGTTCGTCGCATACCCCGTCGAGCCGAAGTCTTCGTGATAGAGAAGCTTGCCGTGACCCTCGGCGCCGAGGCCGGCTTCGACGGTCTCGACGATCTCGTGGTCCGTCGTATCGATGACATAGAACGTTCCCTCGGCGTCTGAGTGAGCCCACATCTCCTCGTCATTCGGGTGGTACATGTGGGTACCGGCGGGGCCCATCGGGACCTCGGCAGTAATTTCACGGGTCTCGATATCGATCACAAGTACTTGGGAGGCCGACGTCTCGATGACGAAGAGCTGGCTCCCATCGTTCGTCACGACCGCGTCACCGTATGCGTAGCCCTCGACGCCGTCGGTGATCTCGTCGACAACCTCGCCCTCGCCCGGATCGATCAGGCCGATCGTCTAGGCCGATCGTCTCCGGGCCGAACGCGTAGGCGAGTCCGGCACTCCCCTCAGCGTCGGTTCCATTCTCGCTGTTCTCTCCATTCTCTTCAGTCTCATCCTCGTCGCCGCCGAGACAGCCAGCGAGGCCGATCGCGAGGCCGCCGCTCAGTACCTGTACAAACTGTCGCCGGTCGGTGGCTCGGTCCATATCGGGGAGACTGTCGCCAGGGTAATCGTGATTGTGGTATGATTTTCGAACCTAGTTCAGTCAGTTGTCAGTATCCGATCACGAGTGTTAGTTAATTAAATAATTACACCATCTAATTATTTATGGATATTAGACCGATGGAAGACGAAGTAAATTCACTGCTGGACCCTCTGAATCTGATCGACAGTAACCTCAACAAGTCGGGTAAAACTGACTGTATCCGGTACGACATTGACAGTACTCCCGTTTTCGAGAACGGCACGCTCTGTCGGGCCTCCAATCGCACCGACCACTGTTTCCTCTAACTCATGTTGTAGTGCAGCGACAGCGTCATATTCGGACGCAATCTGGAAGAAATGATCGACTGTCTTCGGCGATGTAAACAGGATCCCATCCAATTCACCGTCTACAGCGTGTGAAAGCGAGTGACCAGCAGTCTCTGGTCGTCGCAGGTGATACAAGTGCGTTTCGTGAACGACTGCACCCGCTGCATTTAGCCCCTCAATCAATACGTTGCTGCCGTGCGCACTTCGTGCGAGTTCGACGGTTTTCCCGTCGATATCAGCAGATAACTCGTCGACGAGGCCTGTAGACGAGAACGACGACGGAACGACACCGACCGAATATCCGTGGTTGCGTAACGCAGTCGCAGTCTGATCCCCCACGGCACAAACTATGGTTTCCCGTTGTTCCCATCCATCTGCAGCAGCCAGGTCAACACCGGTTTTGCTCGTGAAAATACAGTAATCTGCGTGCCATGGGCTCTGACCGGTCGGTTCTATCGTAAGCATCGGATCTGGGACCGGTGATACATTAAGCGACCGGAGATACCTGACCGCTTCGGCGATTCGGTTGTCGTCTGGACGGAGGACAGCTACTGTTGGTCGGGTCATACTAGTAGGTTAGCTAATGCCGAACTTGTGTGTATCGAGAATGAACTCCCAATCTTGACGATTCAACCGCACTCCTGCTAAAAAAGAGCCGTCTCCTCAGACAAAGAGTAGTAGACTTTAATATAGATACGATCGACATCTGAATCGTATGAATTCTTCCGACAATGTGCTAGAGCTCTCTCCAGAGGACCGGTCCCAAATGATGAAAGAGACAACGAATCGCATTTGGGACCACTTGGAGAGTCTACCGGATCAACCAGCTGCTGATACCGAGAAAAGTGCTGAATTGGCGAAACAGATACAAGAGCCGTTACCTGAGGAACCAACTTCCTTTGAAGAACTGTTAGAGTTCCTCTTCGAAGATGCTATTCCCTGTTCCGTAAATACTGCCCACCCGGGGTACCTCGCTTACATTCCCGGCAGTGGGCTCTTCCATGCTGCAGTTACGGACTTGATTTCGAATCCGGTCAATAGATACGTCGGTGCTTGGCTAACTGCACCGGCACTAGCCCGTATCGAAGCGAACGTAGTAGAGTGGTTCTGTGAGATTACCGGTTACCCGGAAGAGGCGTTCGGACTCCTTACGACAGGAGGGTCAATAGCCAATCTCATTGCGACAATCACTGCGACGCGAAAGTCTGTCAGAGGCGTTTCTTGACGGCACAATTTACACAAGCGATCAGTCCTACCACTCGGTAGCCAAAGCCGCAGTATTAGCCGATTTCCCGCAGAAGACGTCCGTTCAGTCTCAACCGATGAAGACTATCGAATTGAAGTGGATACCCTCGAAGAGATGGTAGAGGAAGACCGAGCTGCTGGAAAACGCTCGTTTCTCGTCGTCGGTAGCGCAGGGACGACTAATACAGGGGCAGTCGAGGATCTCGATGCGCTTGCAGAGATCTGTAACCGGGAGGATATGTGGCTTCACGCTGACGGAGCTTGCGGCGGCTTCTTTACGCTTACCGAGAAGGGGCGCAAGCAACTGGCAGGAATTGAACGATGCGATTCGGTCACCTTAGACACTCACAAAGGGCTATTTCTCCCTTACGGCACTGGTGCGTTATTGGTTCGGGACGGGCAGTCGTTGACTCGAACTCACGCAATCGATGCAGACTATATTCCAGATTGGGATCCTGACTCCGAGTTCGTCGATTTCAGCCATCTCAGTCCAGAGCTCAGCCGTGATTTCCGTGGGCTGCGTGTTTGGTTACCGTTGAAAATGCACAGTATCGAGCCGTTCCGGACGAATCTCGGGGAGAAACTCGAACTCGCGCGCATAGCTACGGCCGAGATTAAAAACATCGATCACGTTCGCGTAGTAGCAGAGCCACAACTTTCTACACTTGCATTACGCCTCAATCCGCCAGGTGTGGAGGGAGAAGAACTCGATAAACTCAATCAGGAACTACTTGAAGCGATCAATCGTCGAGGTCGTGTCCACCTATCGGGAACGACATTGAATGATCGGTTCACAATCCGTATTAGTGTACTCTCTTTTCGAACCCACGAAGAACACATTATCCATTGCGTAGAGGATTTAAAAGAGGGGATCAACGAAATCACTGCCGAGGAATAATTCTATAATCCTCCTGCGAAAAATACATGGAGATCAGAGCTCCTTCTCTTCAAGAAGCTGTACGCTTATCGATATGAAATAAACAAACATAAACAGGAAGAAGCCGCCGGTGAGCGGGATTAAAGTTCTTCCATCGAGACTGGTGGGGTTCACGATTGTTATTCCGATGATCCCTACAAGATAGACCGCAATAATGAACCCCCCAACTGCATAATAGAATCGGATATCGGAGTGAAAATACTCTTGCAATGGCATGGTACTTTCTTATAATTAGGAAAGGAAAAAGTTACGGGTTATATATAGTCCCTCACAAGGTTCTGCTCTTAGAGAATTTATCTCCATCCACTCTGAAACCACAAACTCAGTATCTCACAAAGCGTCTCTGATCACTCGGGCTGAAGCCGCAGTTTCATCCTGACCGGTAGTGATTGACGGGAGTTCTGACCGAAGATCGAGCAGAGTCGTCACTGTCGGCGGCGGTAAGCCGCCGACGCAACGGCATTGCCACTCGTAGGAATGCTGGCTCGGTCGGACGTTAGCGGTGGAACCGATCGTCCGGTGGCCGATTTGCAGGGACGGCCCTGGCGGTGCGTCGAGCCGTCCATGCTTTCCGGCACAGCATCTTGACGATCTCCTTGCACGACCAGAACCAGAGGCGACGCCCGCCACGGCGGGACATTGCCATGTATTCCCAATGCAGATACTGCCAAACGCTCTGTAACAGCAGACTCACCACGACGTACAACAGCCGGTACTCGTGGATTTCACTGTCTGCTTGCTGTTTGGAGTGCACATCCTCAACAAGCAGACGTTTTAACTAAGCTGCTTTGTGAAATACTGAACATTGTTCCAGTATTGGGTCGAACTATACTATCTATTATTGATGTTTCAACATAATTTGTATTTGAAAACTAGTCCGTATACCAACGGTGAACTCATCACGGAAAACAGGGCAACCATCCAGAAATACGACCAGTAACACGTAATAAAGTCGAAGACGGACGATAGAATAGCCGACATACAAAAGATGGCTATGATAGCGTGCAAAGCCAGGTTGATCGCAGATTTCTCCGTGGATATCGAATTGTAGAATAAAAGGTAAGCCGTGATAAGTACGTGGACAAACTGTTCAAGCCATTCTCTGGCGCTGGCCAGGCTGCCAACCCACGAGTTATGGAAGCGGTCGATCCTCATTTTGAGCGGGTGAAACCACTTTTCGATGTGGTTTCGATCGATGTAGTCGAGGTGACCGCTCAATCCTAATCGGTGGAGGGCAGTCAGGTATCCAGCACCATCGACGAGAAACTCGGCCTCGGAGAGATCGTGTTTCTCGGTGAGTCCATGCAGAAACGCAGCAGCTGGATCGGTGCCTCGCCGTCCAAAGAGCGCGACATCGAGAATGAGTTTCGTGTCAAGGTCTATTGCAGCATACATCCAAGATCGGTCGCCGTTAATCCTGACAGCGGTTTCATCAACCGCGACCCGCGACGGCTTGGCCGTCGGCGGGTCTGGCACGCTGTCAGCCAGCCGATGTACCCAGTGCCAGATTGCTTGATGAGAGCGTTCAACGCCGAGTGAGCGAAGAATCGCCTGTGTCTCCCGAAGCGAACAACCGTCCGCTCACGCTCCCAACATTCATCAAATTCCGCCGCGTAGCTCTCGCTGAGCAGGTCTGTGAGCATCATTCCAAACCAACTCTACGACCTGCTCACTTCTCAAACCGCGCTAACTAGTACCGTTCCAAGCGTCGACTGATGAGTGAAACCGATGGCATTCGTCCGGTTTCACCTATCAGTTCAGCTTTGGAACGCCACTAGACGGTGCCGTATCAGTACTACTCTTAGTCTATTAGCAGTCTTTCTGCTTGGAACTATCGCGGCCGGTGTGACTGCTGGCTTCTGGTGAGTGTCTACCGGACACTACACAGCTTCGTCGTCTCGTCTCACATGAGTAGGTGCCCAGCTTGGGAAGCCAGTAGAGCTTCACGAACCGCGATTCGCCATCGTCATTGATGAATCGAGACGTATGCACACCGAAGCCCTGTATCATGCAGTAGGCATGAGGTAATGCCCGATCGGACAGTAGCCACATCAACATATGGGAGATCTCGGGGGTGAACGAGTAGGCGAGGAGGTCACCGACTCTGTCTCGAGAGTGTTAGAAAACCGTACCCAGAGACGCCGAAGGCGAGGGCTGCGATACCGGCGATGAGGAGGGTATCGGCGTAGCCGACGATCGAGGCGATAGCGACGAATACTGGCGGGCCGAGGGTCGTCCCGAACTGCAGAACGCTCGTTCGGATACTCATAACTCCACCGCGGAACGCATCGGGTGCGAGCCTATTCAGCGCCGTATCGGTAATTGGTTCCGCGAACCCCTGACCGATACCGAAGAGAAATAGCGCACCTACTAGAACTGGGATCGAACTGGTGATCGCAGCAAGTGACATACCGACACCGTAGGTCACGAATCCGAGCGTGATGAGCCGCGGCGGCGAGAGATGGCGAATGAGACGGGACGACTGCGAGGACGTCATCCCCATCGTTACCGCCGGGAGCCCGAGCAAGAGTCCAATCGCACCGGAAGAGAGGCCGTAGGACTCATCGAGAATGAACGGTACAACTGTGAGCTGTGCGCCGTAGAGGATGAAGAAAATGCCGAAGATGGCGACGTACAACCCGAGGGCCGCCCGTGTTGGTACCGCTCGAACTGCGTTAGTGATGTACGAGATTCCGGTCGAGTTCACACTACTCGCAGGTTCGGTGAGAACTGCAGAGCCAACGACGGCGACGACGATTCCGATTCCGAAGCAGACGAACGGGACGGTCCACGAGAGCTGCGCTAGGCCACCGCCGAGGAGGGGATAGCCCGCTGCACCGATGGCGATGATCGCTGCGTTGAAACCGATAAGCTGACTCTGTCGTTCTCCCGAAAACAGGTCACCGAGCAACGTCACAGTGAGACTCATGATGGCACTTCCGGCTGTTCCCTGCACGACGCGGAGACCGAGAATCGTCGTGAACCCGTCGACAAATACGACTGCGCTGCCACTTACGCCAAACAAGAACAACGAAGGGACCAGCACGCGCTTTCGACCAATCCGGTCAGCGATGAGGCCGACGAAGGGCGTGAATACGACGCCGGGCAAGGTAAATGCCGAGATGAGGAGACTCGCTTGACTCGGCGAAATATTCCACGCTGCCTGAATCGTCGGTAGTGCTGGACTGATGAGAGAGACGCCCATCACACTCACGAGCGTACTCGCAAAGATCACGAGGACCGTCCGTGATCGCTGAGTATCTGTACGGGGGCTAGAGAGGCGAGATCTCATAGATAGTGTCCCTAGAAAGTCGTGCGTCTAAACACCACCGAATAGCGATACGGGGTCCGTTATCGTGGAACGGGGATACCGCTGGACAGGCAGTCGATTCGACCTCGAGTGGGCAGTCTGATACGCCTCGAGCGTCCGGTCGATGTCGTTATCAGTGTGTGCGCAGCTACCGATCTAACTCTCGAACTGATTCGGCGTGAGCGACACGTCCCGGTCGGCCGTCGCCTCGGGTTCAGTACGTGCAAACAGGATCTCGGAGTACACCCTGTATACCATCGAGTAGACTGTACATACTATATAGGGACGATCTCGAGAGTTCGACCAGATGATCAGTACTGTATCGATACAGTCATCAAATCAAACTAGACAATCTGTCAAAACGATCCGAGACTGGTCACGTGCCCGTCCTGATACAGACGGTTGGCTGATCGAGCGTCTGTTCGCTATGCACCCAACTATCCCCTCTCCTACGAGCCATAGAACGGCCATCGATCGGTGATACGTATGACCGGTGTGTTTCCCCTGACCTCCACACGCGCCATCCTCGTGGTCGGCCTCTGTACCGTCCTCATCACTGGTGCCATTCCGGCCGCCGTCGTGAGCGTCGCCGCATCTCAGTCCGACGACGCGGCCGCTGCACTGCCCGAGGCAAACGTCTCCGAACCAGCCTACGATCAAGCGGCCCCGGAATCGGGCGATCCGTTCTTCGAGGCGGCCGACCCGAACGATAACTGGATCAGCTACACGAACCCCCGCGACGGGTACCGCACGCCGTACCTCGGCGACGGCTCCGGCAAGATCTGCGTCACGCTGCTCAACGAGGCGGGCGAGCCGGTCGTCGGCGAGAGCGTCCCGAACACGACGGTGACGATCCCGACCGGCGAGACGCTCACGTGGCACGACCACGCAGATCCGATGACTGTGGAGTATCCACTGACCGACAACTACGAGTGGCCGCTCGACGCCGATCAGTTCGGGACGAGTCCGGATCTCCCGCAGGGAGATGGCTACATGGACTCCCACTGCATCGAGTTCCACGGACACCCGGAGGGCGCCACTGTCGAGTACGGTGAGGTGCAGGTCGAAGGCGATCACGCTGACAACATCGAACTCGTCGGGTACGTCGAACAGCCAAACAACGACTGGAACACCAGCGTCGATCCGATAGCCGATGCCGAATCGTACGAGGAGGTCGGCGGTAACTGGACCTATCGGAGCGAGGAACATGAGCGGTTACACGGCCAGGTCGTCGCCGTGCTCCAGCTTGACGTGGCGGAGGGCTACGTCGAAGCTAGCGAGGATGTCGAGTCCACTGAGAGTGAAACCGAAGTGGACTCCGAAAACGAGAGCGAGACAGAAGCTGCTGACGAGACGCCCGGGTTCGGAGTAGTCGCCGCAGCCATCGTGCTATTAGTGCTCGCCTTCGCCCGCTACCGACGGTGACGAAACCAGGAGACGATCTCCTTTTAAAACCGAACGTTTGCGCTGCGGGCGCGAGGAGCCGTCTCTCAGCAAAACGTCGGTGAAAAGCATGGCGCTACCCCTTCAGCCGCACGGCTGAATCGGCTTCGAAGACTTCCTTGTCCCCTCGATCACTTTGTTCGCTCGCAGTTGCAGCGGTAACACCTTCGCCTGTATCAAACGCACATCACCTAGGAGGGCTATGTTATTCACCGAGACCATCTTTCATCGATAGCAATTCTCACTAGTAGCCCCAGAGCGATTCCCATCGCTAACTCATCCAATACAATACCAAAAACCACTCCGAATCCAAGCCGGAACCCGCGTCCTTCTTCGAACCGTTATCCGGGGATATACTCCCGCTAAACGATACCCAGTGGTAAGTACGTTCCTGTACTTACCACAGAGGGTGTCACCCCTCTCGAGCGAACAGAATCGGCGCCCTCTTTACGTAACATTGTTCCAGTACTGGACCGAACTATATTACTCGTTATTGATATTTCAATACGACTTGTATCTAAAGACTAGCCCGTATACCAACGGTGAACTCATCATGGAAAACAGGGCCACCATCCAGAAATACGACCAGTAACCCGTAATAGAGTCGAAGACGGACGATAGAATAGCCAACATACAAAAGATGGCTATGGTCGCGTGCAAAGCCAGGTTGATCGCAGATTTCTCCGTGGATATCGAACTGTAGAATAAAAGGTGAGCCGTGATAAGTACTCCTGTCCAGAATAGCAACCTGAGTGCACTCATGACGGATACATCACTATCGGTGTAGCGAGTCGAATCCTAGTTCAACGTACTATGTCACGTCGCATATAGTTGCCGGTTACGAGGCTGCCTCCCACGTAAACTTCCTCTATCTACATATCGATCCCGCCGAGATAACACGGGACTCACAGCGGCAGTCCATATGGGGATAATGAAAGCCAGATGAGTCGCTGAAGTGTCTCCCCCAAGTCCTGCTCGAGAACGTAATCGGACCACTGTACCGATATGATCGGCTAAAGATTCTGAAACGAACGGTGATGCCAACCAAAGCGAGAGGTTCGAATCGGGCGCTGACTGTGCGGCTATCGATCCGTGAACGCACTCGCAACTAACAGCGGGAACACGAGCGTTGCTTCGGCCTCGACTTGCGTGTAGTTCGTTTGCTCGTCTTTGATCTTCCCCCACGACACCGCTTCGTTCGGCGGCGCTCCCGAGAGAGACCCGTCTCCTTCCATCCCCGTAGAAATGTAGACAACGTAGTCTGCACCGCCGCGGAACAGATTCGTCATGATCGCGTGGTGTTTTGGCACACCGCCACCGACAGCTATCAACCCCGTCGTATCCGCGAGCAACCCGTCCTCGATGAGCGAGTCATAGTCGTCCAAGATTTCGATCCCGACCTCCGGATCGTAT
Organism: Natrialba taiwanensis DSM 12281; assembly: GCF_000337595.1. Lineage (GTDB taxonomy): Archaea > Halobacteriota > Halobacteria > Halobacteriales > Natrialbaceae > Natrialba > Natrialba taiwanensis. Next base: position 132,999 of record NZ_AOIL01000019.1, read on the forward strand.
CCTTGCCGGTAATAATAGAGGAAGTTACCGACTTCGGAGTCTGTCAGTGCCGGGCAGTAGACGGGGACATCGTTGTCCGCAGCCTGTTTCAAGACAGAATCTGCGTCGTCAAGCGTCTCTCCCAGTTCTCGTGCGAAGGCTGTCGGCGTGCGCACTTTTTCGTCCGCAAAAAAGTCGTCGAAGAAGTCGTAGAGGTACTCCTCGAGCCACACGTACCGATCGGACGGAACGAAAATATTCCCGAGACGGTTGATCCCTCGGTCGCGGAGTGTCGCTTCGTCAGCGTCCCACTCGCCCATTTTGAACGGTTTTTCCGTCTTGATAACGTCCTCCGTGAGCGACCCGGACGTAGTGATAAGTACGTCGACGTACCCTTCGCGGACCAGATACGCAACGACTTCACGCAATCCCGAGGAAATAATATTCGAGGTGAACGTGAGGTAGATCGTTGCCTCCTCTTCTTGCATTCGCTCGGCAATATCGACGGCCTTGGAGAGTTGTGTCGCCTGGAATCCCGTCGTCTCATAGGACGCAATAAGGTCGTGAAAGTCGAACGTGCCACGGAAATCGTATCCGTGGACGTCCGCCGTGGGTAGTTCGTCGTCACTATCCGGAACAACATGCTCACGAGAGTCGTCTTTCTCCATACGATTCCTTAACACGACGCCTGATTTGAATGTCTCGAGATGGATCGCTCGCTTCCCGATACGGCCATGTCCATCGTGAACGGATCGAATCCGTATCCGGCATCGTAGCGTCCTCGACCTCGATAATGCGCGTTTTGCCACATGATCATCTCTTGCAATTTTCGACGGGATGCTCGAGATTATCGCGGCGACGGTCCACTACTCGCTGTCCCTGGTCAGCATCGCCGAACGACTTCGAGGGAGCTGACCCCAGCGAATGTACAGATCGGGTCGGTTCAGCTGCTCGTTGATAGGGTGTTCGTGTATTCGCTCACATCTCGTCGGTGTCTGGAGAGCGAACTACCGGCTGGAGTCTCGGTTCACCTACTGATGGGGGCCAGCACCTTGAGGATGCTCATCGAACGTCACAGTTCGGTGAAAGTGAGAGGCGAGGCGTCCTGAATCATGTGATCGGATTCGAACATCTATCCAATGGTCATACTCGTAATCAGTAGGAGAGTAATTCCAGCTAGTAACACTAGTGTTAGCCATGCGAAGAAGATCGTCGCGGCTTGTCGGCCTGTGAGCTGGTCGCCGCTAAGGACCTCGTCGAGCGCCATGTACAATATCGATCGAGAGCGCCGTAGCTGTCGGATCGAGATAAATCGTTTGGTCTGGTTTATTCTCTACCTCTATCACGATTCGTTTGATTTGATTTTCTGGAGGTTCTCGAGGAGTTCGCTGGTTGAACTGCCGTCGTCGAACGTTATTTTACCTTGATACTCGTTCGGCTGGTCGTCCGAGTCGGACTCAATTTCGGAGATTGTCCGTTCGCGACGTTCGTACTCACGCTGGTCATAGTTACCCATTCCCATGTGAATACGAACGTTCGTGAGGAGTCGTAATCAAGGTATCGGTCACCGGCAGAGCAGCGGTACAGACACTGCAGGAGGGTTTTGATAACTCCACTCTTAATAGTACAACATAATTGGATTCAGTTGTCCGCGTTTGTTTCCCATTCAATCGTCGTTACAACCGTACGCCTGTAACTACAGTGCTGGCATCGATATTTCCATACAAAATCCAGAGTATTATACAAATTGTGGGAGCGCCGTATCCAGAGATATGATTTCTGAATCAGTACTTCAATATAATAATCCAGCTATATCGAATAGTTCTCTCGTGCTATCGAATGAGCGTGTGACCCAGTCACGGTGGCTGACTCACTCGAGCTACACGATTGGCTGGTCAACAATCTATCAGACGGTATCAGCCCCCATTTGAGAGCCTCTGAGACGAGATCGGAAGCTGTCGTGTCTTCGGTTTGGATGACGGCGGCCCGACCGTCTGTGAGAGTTTGTGTCTATTACAGAGATAACAGGAGAAAGCCCACGGCTTTACAGTAGTTGCTGATTCGATTGGGGAAGCTGCGGAGACTGAAGTTCTGCACCGGCTCTGAGTTTGTGAAACCGTGTTCGGTGCTGATCGGTGAATGTAGCAGCTGCCGAAGCTTCCCGTCAGCCGTTGTTTTCCCAGTCTTGCCAGTACGGAGGGGCGTACTGACTCGGGCTGATCAGCCCGAGTCAGTCGTCGAGACAACCGCTATCCGTACGGTATTTGCCCGAGAAACGCGCGAAACAGGGCGGTCGGGACGACTGGATCCGTCCCGACCGCCCGACGTGGGGTCACGAGCAGATTCGTCAACACCCACAGATTGTACAGCGCGACAGCGAACAGAAAGTAAAATAGCCGTACTGAGAACGTTGGTGACGACGTTCTCGGGAGAAACTCCGTAATCTTGCGGTAGGACGTTTCGATCCCCCAACGGCGGCGATATGCTTCAGCCAGTGGCCGAGCGATCTCGACGTCAGTGTCGACGTCGAAATCGCGGTTGGTAACCAGACAGAAGTGATCGTCGTCTCGTGTTCGGTGCGGAACGACGACGAGCCGGACTGACGTCCGGCCCGTCGGCGGATTCGATCGGGCCATCTCGTACTCTGCGATGAACGTATCGCTGTCGTGGTCGTCAATGAATTGCTGTACCTTCCGTGTTTGCGGCGCACGCATCAGGAACTCAACGTCGAGGTCTTCAAGCGCTAGAGCGAGGTGAACACGATAGAAGCCACGATCGAGGTAGAGCCGATTGATATCGACGTACTCGCGGACTTCTGAGACGAGTTGGCGGAGTGAATCCGCCAACTCGTCGGTATCGCTGCCTTCCAAGACAACCGATCCGAGCGTGAATCGGACGCTCGGATCGACAATACAGACGGTAGCGAACTTGTACGCGCGATCGGTGCCCTGCGCTGGATTCGTTGTACAGACGTGAGGCGTCTCTTCGTCCCCGTAATAGAGCCAGTCGTGAACGTCGATTGCGACGTCGACTGGCCGAGTAAACACGCGGTTGCGAGCTGCTTCGTCGAGGATTGCGTCGCGGACGCGGTCGAACTGGTCGTCGACCGCGCCCGCGTCGAGCCCACGCAAATGGTAGAGGAGTGCCCGTGCGAGCGGATTTCGAGCGGTTGCGTCAATGGCAATATCGTCGCCACGGGCGAGCTGATAGGCTTTCGCCCCAGTGTTGGCGAACTCGTTGTCGAATGCGATCCGAGCGAGGACTCGCTGGAAGTCCTCGCTCGGATAGGTGCCGTTAGCAGCGATCTCGAAGTCAAGCTCCGGGAATAGTAGCGACGACGCTGCTCGAGTCACTTGCGTTGCCTCGGTTGTCTCGACCATATCGAGACAACAACCGCGACAACAATCGTCGCTTGGCCACTTCAGCAACTACTGTTTAGCCGTGTGGATGAATCCGTCACTGCTGAATTAAATCATAATACCGTAGCCCACCTGCAATCCCAACGTTTACAATCCATTCTACCAACATATAACATGTGAGCGACCGGCCACAACGGACAAACGAATACATTGCCGAAGCCACCACCGAGCGGTATCGGCAGTGCGTGTTCGAGTGGTTGGCCGCCCACGCCCCCTTGTGGAACCAGATCACCTACCGACGCCGACAAGCATACTTCGCCGAAGACGGTGACGTCTGGAACGCCGAATACACGGATCTCTACGATCAATACGCACCGATACTTGGCAAAGCCACGTGCCAGCAAGTCGCCCGCAAGAACAGCGAGGCGTGGCGGAGCCACTTTCACCTTCTCGAGAAATACCACGACGACTCAGACCCAACAGTCACGGAGAAACCCAGCCCACCAGGATACTGGGGCAATCGCGACGACGGCTACGAGCTACACGGCCTCGTCCGGAACGACCTCTATGACCTTGATTGGGGCGAAGACCGGAGTACGCTCGAGTTCGGCGTCGGTGATGTCCTCGAAGAGAAATACGACTTCGGCTACCAAGAGCGCGTTACACTCGAAGTCCGTGGGAATCCACAGTGGGATGGTGATGATTCGCGGTTGGAACTCGTCTACGATGAAGCGGCTAACACGCTTCGTGTCAAGCATCCGGTTCGCATCCGGCCAGACAACCTACGTGAACAGCGACTGGATGCTTTCACTCACACACTCGACTCCGAGAACACGACGTACACAGCCGCGATCGACGTCGGCGCGAACAACACACTCGCGATCGTCACCTCCACCGGAGAAACCACAGTCTATCACGCTCGACCAGAGTTCGAACGATACCAGGCCCTATCCGCATTGATTGCCGAGTTGCAATCAGACCTTCCCGACGACCAGTATACAAGCAAACGGATTCAACGCGTGTACGATCAACGTGGAGAGATACGCGATCATAGCCGTGATGCGGCGGTGAAACACGCCGCAGACTGGTTGTTGGAGCGGAACGTCGACACGGTGTACGTTGGCGATCTAACCGACGTGTTAGACACCCATTGGTCGGCAGAAGTGAACGAGAAGACACACGCGTTCTGGTCACACAGACAGTTGATTGATCGGATCGAACTCACGCTGGGAGACGTCGGAATCAGCGTCACCCAGGTAAGCGAACGCGATTCGAGTAGCGAGTGTCCTGAGTGCGGAAGTGACGATGTCGTTCGGGATGGCGACGAGTTTCGGTGTCACGACTGCGAGTTGGACGCGCATAGCGATGTTGCAGGGGCGTGGAACCTGCTGCAAACTGAGATTGGGCCGATGGCGCGGCCCGCCGCCCTATCTGCTGAACGCGATGGGGACGCACCCCTCGGTCGTGAGGGGGCGTACTGGGAGTGGAACGGACACGATTGGACACCCGCCCGTTTTGGGAACCAATCGAGTCCGCTTGACCAAACCAGCGTCGGCGAACCCGCAAGTTCACAGCCGGGGTAATCTGCTGGCCGGATTGCCCACGGAGGAATCCCACGACTTCAGTCGTGTGGAGGACGTCAATACTCAGCGTTCACCACTTAGCCTGGAAGCAACGGTGGATCGATACCGATAGTAATCGACTCGGTCGTCGTTGCACCGGAATTCGGGACTGTCCGGGAACAGAATCGTCCACGAACGGAACTCATAATGGTCCACGAACTCTATACCTGAACACATCCGGGACGAGACGACCACATGGTCGGTCGATCGGTCTGTCGGATGATCCATAGAAATCAATGACGGTCACTGATGCCGCTCTCAGGTCACCATTCAAGTATCAGTCGAACACGAGTCCGATGCGTATAACGGTCGTCGGAGCTGGTGAAGTCGGACGAGCGATCGCTGCGACGCTCGCGGACCTTCACGAGGTCGTCGTCGTCGACTGCGACGAGCGAGTCGTCGACGAACTCGCGTACGCGTACGATGTCCTCGCCATCCACGGAGACGGCAGAGATATCGAAACACTACGCGAGGCCGAAATCGATCGGGTGGATCTCGTGATCGCGTGTACCGACGGTGACGAGGTCAATACCATTATCTGTGCGACCGTAACGATGGTCTCCGACGCGTTCACTATTGCTCGAGTGAGACGTCGAACGCTCTTCGAAACGTGGAACGACCGTCCGGACGCGTTCGGTGTCGATTTCATGATCTGCACGGACTCGTTGACGTCCGAAGCGACGTTTCGGATCGCAGGACTCCCTGCTGCACAGGAGGTTGATACGTTCGCCAACGGTCTCGTTCGAATGGCTGCGTTCGAAGTCAACCCCGAGAGTCCGTTCGTCAATCGAACTGTGCGCCAGATCGATCTGGACAGATCGGTCACGGTCGCAGCGATCTTCCGCGACGACGAGCTAGTGCTTCCCACCGGAGAAACCGTAATACGGGCCACCGATCGGATCGTAGTCATCGGAAGCGCTAGCGGCGTTTCGAACGTCGCGAATCGTATTTCTCTGTCATCGCGAAGTCCAACCGACGAGGTCGTTATCGCCGGAGCGAGCGAGATTGGCTTTCGAATAGCCCGACTGTTCGAAGAGCACGGTTATCATCCTCGAGTAATCGAACCGGATCCCGATATCGCCCGAACTGCGGCCGAAGCACTCCCATGTACGACAGTACTCGAGGGAGACCCCGCAGACACCGGATTTCTGGAACGCGAACACATCGAAGACGCCGATATCGTCATCGCTGCTTTGCCGGACGACGAACGGAACTTACTCGTATCATTAGTAACTCGTCAGTTCGGGGTCGGCGAAACCATCGCTATCGTCGAGGACATCGAGTACGCCGAATTATTTGAGACTGCCGGCGTCGATGTGACCGTGAATCCGCGCGAAGAAACCGCCGAAGAGATCATTCGATTTACCCGACTGATTCCGACCGAAAAGATCGTACTGCTCAACCACGATCGTGCGGAAGTGATCGAGATCGTCGTTACTGAAGAAAGTATTCTCGCAGATCGCGAAATCAGGGATTCTACGGCGATCCTTCCGGACCAAGTCGTTATCGGTGCGATCTCTCGCTCCGGTGAACTCGTGACGCCTCGCGGAACGACCGTAATCAGACCGGGAGATCACGTCATTTTGTTCGTTGATACAGATGTACTCGAGGAAGTCATCGAGGTTATCTAGCGCAGAATCAACACAGCTTATAGGCCGCAACCGTCAGTACGTATGTATGGCAGACCTCAATCCGACCGCGAAACGAATACACCAGATCAGTCCCGACCCCGTCGAGTTGACGCTTGACGACGGAACGACAGCCATATTTCATATTTCCGGTGCCGAATTCTTTCAGCAGGAATTTCAGGCGGAAGGTGTTTGCGAGGACGATGACGCGGACTATCGATTCATCACGAGCACGGATAACGAATCGATTCTGGTCGGACGGAAGGGCGTAGACGAATCGGCGTGGACGATGATCGGGACGATAGTTGAAGTCAACAGAGACGGATCGTAATTACCTGTTCGCTACGAATCATACCGTGCTCCCGCTCGCTACGTATCGCTTATCGCACTGTGAGGGAGAATTCTCGTTCTACTCGGTTCTTCGCCGACCTAACTGCTGTCAGTACGGTTGACGACGGTTGGCGGTTCTCCTGGAATACAACGTGTTCGTCCGACAGTATATAATAGTCCGAGTTTTCCGAACAATGTCGGTGACGGATTTAGGGTTTTGGGATTACATCCATACCACTGTAATGATGATTGGTCATCTCGTCCCGAAAACAGGGGTGCATATAATGATACAGCATACTCGGATTATTTGCTAAACCTCGTGAGAGATCTGATTATTTAGCGATAATCGTCCAAGTACGAATCGCTGATTTCGGTCTCGAGGTCGTCGACGTATTCTATCAGGATCTCCGGCAACTCGGTGGTGTACCGTTCGTCCGTGAATCGATACTTCGGGCCGATGATGGCGATTGCACCGAGAACGCTCCCATCAGGACCTGTCACACGTCGCCCGACTTCTCTGAGACCGTCGACGTACTCTTCATCGGCGAATGCAACGCCTCGATCGCGAATCTGCTCGAGTTCGCGGATAAAATCGTCTTGGTCCGTGATGGTGTGTGCTGTCTGTCTAGGGAGTCCCCTGTCGTCCAGTACTGCTTCGACGCGCTCGTCGGGTAATTCGGCGAGAATCGCTTTGCCGGTTGCAACGCTGTGGAGATAATAGTAGATCCCAGCGGAGCTAGGTGCGGTGGATATATGTCGTTCCTTGGACGGAAAGTGGCTGTCCGGATGGAAGGATTCGTGGACGAGAATGCCGCGATTATCGTTCTCCACGACGAATTCGACCTCTTCGTCGATTCGGTCGGAAAGTTCTGTTACTGTCTGCTTCGCCAGTGTGTACGCCTTCTTGCGTGAGCGTGCATACTCGCCGTGGTTGAGGAACCGTAATCCGATGTGATATACCGCGCCTTCCTTCGTGAGATACCCTTCTTCGAGAAGGGTCTGGAGGTGAAGGTGAATCGTACTTCTCGCGATCTCTAATTCACCGGTTAATTCATCGAGTGTTGCACCGCCCAATTTCTGGATCGTATTGATTACGGCCAATGATCGTTTCGTCGTTTTCGCCGTCTGTTTGGCCATACCTCTTCGTACCGGTTAAATATGCATAAAGATTCGCTCTAGTCGGATTATTAAGTACTACTGCCACTCCTATCAGCAATTCGTATGCAGCGCACGGTTAGCGGAGGTGCTCTCGTAGGATTCGATAGCGATACGATCCGTTGTATCCTCTCGACCACTTCTCCAAGTACGGTCGACTTTCACAGAATAACCCGAACAACTCCAGAGAGAACCGGTTGTCGATCTCGCCTTCGACACCCTCGTACAGTACTCGTGATTTTATGTAGGGTCCTCTCGTCGGGTGATCCAGACACTCCGTTTGTAGATACGCTCGCACTACGTCGTCGGTTTCCGCGATATCGAACGTCTGTAACTGGGAAGGGACTTTGGTCATGGTTATCGAGGTGCCTCTAGCGGCTACCGAGGGGCGTATAGATAGTTTATTCCGGATGAACCATAATGATGTTGCTGTGGCCACATCGAACGCGGGTAGCATGACGTGGTCACTGTAAACCCCGCCGAAGTCGTCCACGTTGTCGTCCACTTCGGAGAGTACGACGGGGTATTCAACGATCAGACAGGGTGGCATTGCCATATGATCGAGCACGAAGATCATGATATGATGCGCCCGCTCGAGGTTCTACCCCGCGAAGACGATGCTGACACTCGTACTGGATAGGACGCAAGGCGTCGGCCCCGAATAGACGAAAGAGGCGACACGAACGTCTCTCACCGTTGCCTCCAGATTCGAACCAGCCAACAGAGACTCGAGACCGCGAAGATACCCCGTCACCAGCGGACGAGACGGCGTAATCGGGTACACTCTTGTCTTGCTCACTCCTGATTCCAAATCGTCGTAAGCTCACCGACGACTTCCGGATTTCTGAGGGCGTCACTATCCGTCGGCAGTCGGTCGTTGACAATGCGCTCGAGGAGTTTGTACATCGTCTTTCCGGAGTAGGTTTCGGGTAGTTCGGGTGTAAATACGACGTTCGCTGGTCGTGCGAACTCACCGACGTGCTCAGCGACTGCATCCGCAACCGCGTCCTGAATGGCGGTCCGATCCTGCTGCCCTTGCTCAAGTGTCGCAAAGACGCAGAGCGCGGTCTCACCAATAGTACGCTCAGCGACGGCAGCGGCTTCGGTAACGCCGTCAACGGTCGTTATTGCAGCCTCGAGTTCGGCCGTTCCGATGCGACGGTTGCCGATCGTAATGACGTCGTCGTTGCGGCCGATGATCGTCACGTACCCGTCGTCGTCGACGACGGCGCGGTCGCCGGTGAAGTACTGCCAGGAATCCGCCCGTGGGTCCGAAAACGCCTGCCAGTATTCTGCGAGAACCCAGTACCGGTCTCCCTCGAGCGGAACAAGCATCGACGGCCAGGGACGGTCAATCGTCAGATAGCCGGGTTCGCCCGGCGGGAGCTCGCGGCCGTCTTCGTCGACGATCTGGATNGAACAAGCATCGACGGCCAGGGACGGTCAATCGTCAGATAGCCGGGTTCGCCCGGCGGGAGCTCGCGGCCGTCTTCGTCGACGATCTGGATTTCGATTCCGGGTAACGGAGAACCGACTGAACTGGGCTTTAACTCGTCGATTCCAGGACGGACCGAGATGAGGACGCATCCAGTTTCGGTCTGCCACCACGTGTCGACGATTGGGCACCGTTCCTCGCCGACGTGGGTGTAGTACCACTCCCAGGTGTCCGGACCGATCGGCTCACCGACGCTACCGAGTAGGCGCAACGACGAAAGGTCGTGTGACGAGGGAAACGACTCACCCCACTTCATGAACGTCCGGATTACTCCCGGCGTCGTATAGAAGACCTCCACACCGTTCCGTTCGATCACCTCCCACGGACGGTGGCGGTCCGGATAGCGGAGACTTCCCTCTGCGAGAACGACCGTCGCACCCGAGAGCAGTGGCCCGTAGACGACGTAGGAGTGACCGGTAATCCATCCAGCATCGGCTGTACACCAGATCGTGGTCCCCGGCACGAGGTCGAATACGGTCTGGGCCGTCCACGCGACACCTGTAAGGTAGCCCCCGGTCGAGTGAGTCATCCGTCGCGGTTCGCCGGTCGTTCCTGACGTGTGGATGTGAAAGAGCGGGTCGGTTGCCTCCCGCGGAACTGGGGACACGTTCGCCCCGGCAAACGCCTCGACGAGATCGTCATAGTCGTATTGGTTCTCACCGAGGTGCATATCGTGACTCGAACCGAGTCGATCGACGACGACCGTCGGGAGCGATTCTTCGATCGATGCCAGTGCCGTATCGGCTTTCCGCTTCTGATCGATCACGGTCTCCTCACGGAAGCTACCGTCACATGTGACGAGCGCGCGTGAGTCGACACGTTGCATCCGTTCAGCGAGCGCGTTGGGGGCGAACCCCGAGAAAACGACGTTATGGAGCGCACCGATACGAGCACAGGCGAGCATCGTGATCGGTAACTCGGGGAGTTTCGGCAGGTAGATCGTGACGANACGTTATGGAGCGCACCGATACGAGCACAGGCGAGCATCGTGATCGGTAACTCGGGGAGTTTCGGCAGGTAGATCGTGACGACATCGTCCTCTTCGATGCCGAGTTCGCGGAGCGCGGCTGCGACAGCTGACACCTCGCGATAGAGATCGTAGTACGTATAGGTTCGACGCTCGCCACGTTTCCCTTCCCACCGCAATGCGACCTGATTCTTCCGCTCCTCGAGATGGCGATCGATGCAGTTTTCCGCGGCGTTCAAGCNGGTTCGACGCTCGCCACGTTTCCCTTCCCACCGCAATGCGACCTGATTCTTCCGCTCCTCGAGATGGCGATCGATGCAGTTTTCCGCGGCGTTCAAGCGCCCACCAACGAACCATCGGTAGAACGGCGCATTTTCCGTGTCGACGATGCGCTCATAGGGCTCGCTCCACTCGAGCAACGATGCGGCGGCGTCCCAGCACGCCGGCCACTCGCGATCGGAGCAGTCGCCATCGGCTGGCTCCGTCGCAGTTCCGTCGCGACCGACCGCTTGTGGAGTCCGGCAGCGAACCGTTCGGTTATTGGAGGATAGATATACCGGTCTCTCTTTGGTCATAGATTCGTCCCTTCGACGCCCATCTTCCTGTAGATTCTGTTTGTTTCCGCATAGTACTGTGGTTTAAAAATCGGGAAAGGAATACTAGATCACTCCGTGGTCGCAGATCACCTGCTGGAGTTCTTCGTAAGGCCACACTGCTGGTCCTACTAACACGTTTGGGTATGCTATCAAGGAGGAACAATCTAATTTTAGGCTTAAAATTATAGAAATAAATGGTGTGTTATCTCGAGATTCAAACTTTATACTCCTGCATCTCCACTATTAAATAACAATGGTCTGGTCTGTTCGGTTCAGGGACGACGAGCAGGAAACGGGGCAAACCGAGTCCGATGCAACTATCTCTACATGTTCAGAGTGTGGATCGAGTAACGTAGTCCGACACTCTGACCAAGGTGAGCGAATTTGTGAGGAGTGCGGTCTAGTGATTGAGGAAGCAATGGTTGATTCGGGTCCAGAGTGGCGTGCATTTAACCACAAAGAACGACAGGAGAAGTCGCGTGTCGGTGCCCCAACTACTCAGACAATGCACGACAAGGGGCTCACCACCCAAATCGACTGGAAGGATAAGGATGCATACGGCCGCTCGATTTCCTCGAAGAAGCGTTCGCAGATGAACCGGTTACGGAAATGGCAGAGCCGTATCCGGACGAGAGATGCCGGTGAGCGGAATCTCCAGTTCGCGCTTAGCGAGATCGATCGGATGGCCTCGGCACTGGGTGTCCCACGATCGGTTCGTGAGGTAACAAGTATGATTTACCGGCGAGCGCTTCAGGAAGATCTCATTCGTGGACGATCAATTGAGGGCGTTGCCACAGCTGCACTGTATGCTGGCTGTCGGCAAGAAGATATTCCGCGCTCATTGGAAGAGATCACAGAGGTTTCGCGTATCGAACGAATAGAGGTAAGCCGTACCTACCGATACATCTCGAACGAGCTCGGTCTTGAACTGCTTCCTATCGATCCGAAGCAGTACGTACCTCGCTTTAGCTCAAAACTGGACCTCCCACAGGAAGTCGAAGCTAAGGCCAATGAAATCATCGAAGAGACCGCTGATCCATTACTCTCTGGGAGAGGTCCATCGGGATTCGCTGCTGCCGCTATTTACGCTGCCGCCTTGCTTTGCAACGAGAAACGGACCCAGAAAGAAGTAGCAGATGTCGCTCAAGTCACAGAAGTTACAATTCGTAACCGGTATCAGGAGCAAATCGAGATGCTTGGCATACAGTAATTGTACTTCCAAAGGTACTCACCCGCCGGGCTTAAGGCATACAATTACGAACAATTCACCATGTCGTCCATTGAGCTCACTCCGAGCCAGAAAAAGATTCTCCGCGCACTAACGAACCTCCACAAGGAGTCCGAGGGTGCCATCAAGGGCGAAGACATCGCCGAGCAAGTTGACCGGAACCCAGGGACAATACGCAACCAGATGCAGAGTCTCAAAGCGCTCCAACTGGTAGAAGGCGTTCCCGGCCCGAAAGGCGGCTACAAACCGACCGCTACAGCCTACCAAGCACTCGATATCCAGCAGTTGGATGACCCAGTCACTGTCGCCTTCGAGCACGAGGGAGACCTGGTCGAGGACGTCGTTGTCGAGGAAATTAACCTCTCGAGCGTTCACCATCCCGAACTCTGTCGCGCGGAGATTCACCTGCAGGGAACCATCAGTGACGTCGATGAGGGTGACCCAATCACCGTCGGCCCAACCCCTCTTTCGAAGCTCGTTATTGATGGCCGCGTCGACGGTAAGGACGATACGAACAACATTCTCATCCTCAGAATTGAAGACATGATTGCTCCAGCCGAAAAACCCGAACACTGACCACACACATCGCCGGTGTCTCGTTCATTCCCTACTCATTCAAATCCACATTCTAAACCCCAGGAGATCGTCGTCGGTTGGTCCACCGTAGACAGTCAAAGCTGCATCGGCTGCCTACGGAGTGAGGGTGAGGCCGTCTTCAGCGACGACCACGTCGCCGTCGAAAACCGACTCGGCATCGCGTTGCATTGCGTCGAGGTCGCGGTACGGCATGATGTGCGTGAGAACGAGCGTCTGCACGCCAGCGTCCTGTGCGATCTCACCGGCGTCTGTCGCATCGCAGTGATTGGCAGTCAACGTGGACCTGTCGAGTCCTTCTTCCCCTGCTGCGTGCTGTGGCCACACGAACTGCTCGTCCGCGTTCGGGACGCGGTCTTCATCGACTGGAGCGGTGTTGCAGTTCTGAATGAGAATATCTGCATCCTCGGCAAACTCGGCGAGCGACGGGATCTTCCGCGTGTCACCAGAGAAGACGATTGACGACCCCGTTTCGTGCTCCTCAAACCGGTAGGCGTACGTCTCGATGGAGTGTTCGACTGGTAATGCGTCGATATCCCAGCCGTCCATCTGGCGACTGAATCTATCCGTCACGAGTTCGGTTTCGATACCGGAGATGCCGTCCGTCGGGTAGATATCTTTGCGGTACTCGATGTCTTCCGCGTAGACGTCGTACAGCGTATCGACGAGCCGGTCGGTACCGTCCGGGCCGTACACTGTGAGCGATCCACGACCGGCCTCGGTCCAGCTCGTGAAGGCGAAGTGGAAGAACGACGCGTTGTGATCCATGTGATGATGGGTGAAAAACAGCGTCTCGATCTCACCCATATCGACGTCGGCGTCCATCAGGCTGTAGACCGTCTTGGGTCCGCAGTCGATCATCACCGTGTCGTCTGGAACGTCGATCACGAGACTCGTGCCGCCACGTACCGAAATTGGGACAGGGCTTCCAGTCCCGACGAGGGTAATTTCCATGGGAGGACGTAGCACGGCTGCGGCTTTGTATGTTCGTGCAGCAAACGAACGATATGAGGAGACGACGTTCGAATTCCAGTTCGAGAACCATGGGGCTACCAACCTGTCTGTACGGCTGGCGGGGCAGAGTAACGCTGAGTATAACGTCGTCGAAACGCTAGAAGCGATCATCGGTCGATACCGATACAGCACACTCAAATATCGACTTTGAACGCTCCTCAGTACTTTACAAAACTCACAGGACGCTGATTGAATACAGAATATGCCTACAGAACCTCAAAACGCCGTCCTCGAACACTTAACATCGATCCAACAGTCCCTCACTCTGGACGAGAATATTCAGCAGTACGCGGAACTCCTCATTTCAGAAGTCACGACGCAAGAACTGCAGATTCGATCCCCTGCTCGTACGGCTGCAGCATGCTTCCTCATTGCCTGTCGCTTGCGAGAGACTCCGGTTCGCGTGACCAGGATTGCCGACGCTTCCGATGCTACCAAATCAGAGATTCTCAACGAAAAGAAACGCATCTCGGACACGCTGGAGCTCGGAATACCGAATGACGATCCAACTGTGATCCTCGAAGAAGCGTGCGAGGACCTTTCGCTCTCTGATGACATCCAAACTCGTGCACAACAAATAGCAGACTTGGGTGCCGAAGCCGGAGTCATCAGTGGTGTCTCTCCATATACATACGCGGCAGCTGTACTCTACATCACAAGTTCAGCTGCCGACACCGACCTCTCCCAGACCGATATCGCCGACAAATTCGACGTATCGACAGCCACACTCCGAGACAGACGTGACGACCTACTCGACACAACTGGAAGCCACCTGTTCAAACTTCAATACCCGACAGCACCGCCCGAAGCCATCTCGCTCGTCGACGACCTGCTTCACCACGCACAAACCGCTAAATGGGCACAGGGCAAACGTCACATGGGCATCCTCGCTGGAGCATGGTTGTATACTGCGAACAAATATCAAATCGAAACCAGCGTATCAGAACTAGCGGCTCTCACTGGCGTGAGTGAATCAACCATCCGTGCTCGCTCTAAAGACTTTGACCGGCCGTTCTCATGATGACTACTAAATATTATGTACTAGCTCTGTTGAACCCCCATTAATTCGATACCTTACCAACTGAATCAGCCGATAGGTGGGTGTGCTTACCTATCGGATAGCATTTTCCATCACGAGAAATTCAAAGTCATAGCTCTCCTGCGAGACTGTCTCGACGTCTTCATACCCACGTTGGCGGTACATCTCCGGGAGCGACTGTTCGAAGCGACCGAAGTACGTCGGAGAGTAACCCACGGTCATCAGAAGTCCGTCGCCGCTTCGTTCGTATGCGTGTTCGATGCCTTGTAGCGCAGTCTCCATCGTCTGGCGGTCGCTGTCGGTCGGCGTACCTTCTCTGTTGTAGTTTAAGAAAAGCAGCCCGTGGTGGCGTGGGACAATGGTATTTCCGTAGTCATCTGTCGAGAGAACACTGTTCCAAGCGTGCTGTCGTTCGGGTAGTTCTTCCAAGTTAGATGGACCTCTCGGAACGTCCACTTGTTCACGACCGACGCACGCGCTGAAAGCTGCTGCCCCACCAATAGCGACAGCGGATTTCAAAAATTCACGACGTTGGATGCCTCTCTGCTTCGTCATCAGCTTATGTAGCCCCCCTCGCCGCGTCGGTGGCCCTCTCGCCCACACTATTGTATGCCATAGGTTTAGGTCTCCCTAAAGATCACAAAACCGTTTCGAAATTTAGGCCGACCTAATGTGCCAGAGAGGGAGCACCGCAGCGGGCACACTTCGGGGCTAACCCTCTGGGTATTCGAACCCGCAACGAAGGCACGATTCGTCGACAGAATGTCAGCAGAGCGGCCGGGATGGTTGGTGGGTCCTCATCTTCACTCGTGACACCATCGAGTCAGGCTCGGACCAAACGCTACTCTGGGACGCTGCGAGTAGTCCAAGCAATTCGACCGCCACCTCATATGGGTTTGCATCACCGAGCCGCCCTTGGAGTGGCTCCACTGCCTTGGCCTGCTTCGCTGGAGACTCCCATCTAACAACCACCAGCGCTGTACAGAGGTAATACTGGACGAGTTCTTTCTACTCATCGGGATGCTCGGTCAGCGATGCTAACTGGTAGCGAAGCCGGCTCGGATCGCCGAGTACAACATAGGCTAACGTCTTCGCGAGTTTCTCTTTGACCGCCGATTGGTTGAATTCCACCCCGATGCAGAGATCAGCCACCATCTCCTCGTGAGGCCCGGCCTCGAAAAGGTCAGTCAAGCGGTCTAGTGTTGGCGGCCGGTCTGGTTCACTTATCGGCGCGGTTGGTATGTGACTGGTTTTCACAACCAGTCGCTTCAACCGGTGGTTCTGCGCTGACCTGCGAAGTCTCTAGTGAGCATCTGTATCGAGGGAGGATACTGATATAGACGAGACCTCGGTCACTTCGGTGCTGCCGCTGTAACCGAACCTCGATGTCGGAGACGCTTGACCCGCTCTCGGATCGTGCCTGCCGGATGACCCACGCCTACAAGACCGGAATCGAGCTCAGAGAGACCCTACGTGATGGAGCGTGCCTCCGGGCTGCGGTGAGCGAGGTCACCATTTATATGGAGCATCTCGAGGACAGCTATCCGGAGTGGCACCCAGCACCCGATTCGTTCCGAGGAATGGTCCGGCTGTTCGTCTACCGAGAGATTACGGGCGACAATTACCGAACGCTCGAAACGTATCAGGAACTCGCCGAGCCGTTCGGACTGGATCATGTCCCCGACGAATCAGTGCTCTCACGGACCTGGCGCAATCGCTTCGACGACGGCGTCCGTGAATACGTGACCGTCGCCGCCCACTTTGTCGTCAAGGAAATCCATGACCACGGTCCTGCTGTCACCGCAGTGCGCCCGAAAGAGGAGGTCACTAACTCGAAGCCGGAGTTGGCCGACGACGATGAGCAGGATGAGTCTGGGGGCGTTGAGTTCTCGGACGAGCAGATTCGACGGACGACCCGCCTCGCACGGGACCACGGCTTCGATGGGTTCGACTCTGGGCGGGCCAAGAACGCCTCCTACGAGGACGTGCAATTCTTCGAGTTACAGACGTTCATGGGGATGGTTGGTTGTGGCACTGCTCAGGGGGCTGCTCGGTTTCAGTTCCGACGGGGCGAAGAGTATGGCCCGCACGGAGATACGCATCTGCGGGCGGTCAAGCAATTCGAGCCGGAAGCGCTGATCGAAGGGTTCGATCAGGCTAGTGATCGATTGCTCTCCGCTATCGCTTCGGAGGTATCGTTTCGCCGGCCGGTGACCGCGGCAATCGACATCACGACGATCCCGTACTACGGCGACGTAGAAGGGATGTCGATGGTTAGTGGGATGCAGGGCGAGGAAGAGCGGGCGTTCAAATTCGCGACGCTGTCGATTGTCGGCGAGAACATCCCGCTCGTGCTCTCTGTGGAGCCGATTCGGGAGAGCTCAGCCTGGGATAGGAATCCACCGAATCAAATTCACCGTGTCGTCCGGCGACTCGTTCAACGAGCGAAGGAACACGTCCCTGTAGAGACGGTGCTGTGTGATCGTGAGTTCGATTCTAAGCGAGTCTACCAGACGCTCTCTAATCTCGGCGTTAACTATCTCATCCCCACACGAATCAACAACACTGAGCGCGAGGTCATCGAGACGATGGATGCTGATGGACAAGGTGTGGCGGTTGAATCAGCGTCCGTTCACCTCGAATCGGGCAGCCACTCGATGCAGTTCCTGTACATGCCGTCGACGAGTGGTGAGGGAACGACTGTCTTCGCCACGAATCTCCGCGTCGGCCCAGAGGAAGCCGAGTCGTTCTGTCGGCGGTACAGCCGTCGCTGGCAGATCGAAAACGAGTACAAGAGTATCAAGAGCGACTTCCTCGCGAAGACTTCCTCAAAAGACTACAGAGTGAGGCTGTTCTACTTCGTGTTCGCGGTCTTGCTCTACAACATCTGGCGACTCACGGATTTTCTGCTGAAAGCGGGCGTTGATGGCGAGATGGACTACGCACCCGTGTTGGCCGCAGGCGAATGCGTCGAGATTGTCGTCTCTGCACTGATCCCGCCTGACTAAGACTTATTCCTCGCTGGGTTCGCCGATTGGGAGTGGCAACGCTCTGTAAGAGCACCTGAATACGCGCAATATCCCATACTCACTCGGTTATCTCGTTCAGAATGGACAGAAATTAAGCAATTAGAACACGAATTGACGGTGGCTCAGCCCAAAACTGGCTCATCCTCCGAAACTGTGAACTTCAGAGGAATGTGGAAGTTGAGACTGCGTCGCCCAATGCATATGGAATTGGTATCGTTTCGCCACTTCGTTTCAGCAAATCTTCACTGGAAGAGTCTATAGAGAGAAAGTGCTTGTTGATCACTGCGACCTTTATCAGATCTCTATAAGGTATCTCATCTTGTGCTGAATAGCAAGAGAATATGGTATCAAATGTTGCTCTAATTTTCTTTATTCCGTCATTCGATTGCATTATAGTAGATTTTATAACGATTATCACCGTGACCGGTAAGCTTTCATTGGAACCGCTTGATGCTTGTTGTGCATGACTCAAATCAAAACTATTACTTTCGCTTGTGAAAACTCGAGTCAGCTAGCATCGTTTTGGGCAGAGGCTATGGAAGGCGACCGCCGAGATCTTCCGTCCTATATTGATCCAGAGGTGGTTAATTTACCAGGAGAGGGACCAGATTTATTGTTCAAAGAAATGCCAAAGGGGACGCAACGAGATTTGCCGATTCACATTGATCTGACTGTAGAGGACCGCGAGTTGACCGTCAAACGGTTCTGTGACCTAGGAGCGTCCGTCCGCGAGACTAAGACTGAGACCTACGGACCGAACACGGAAACTTGGACAATAATGGAGGATCCAGAAGGCAACGGCTTTTGTGTGACTGAACAGTAAATTACCATCATCTGTTGTTCGATACACACCCAAATCAATCAAAATAGCTACTCCGCCTGTACTGATCAGTATAGATAGGCTCTTGCGCTCGACTCAGAAGCGTTCGACCAATGGCCTCGACGCAGACTTCGCGACGTGACGTCTTTCGAGCGATCGCAACGGGTTCGTACCGAGAGTGGCCAGCATACGACACGACAGGGTTATACGACCGAAGCTCGCTCGGGGCACTCGAAGAAGATATTCAAACTGTCACATCTGCCTGGTTTGCTCACGAAGCCCACAACTCAGTTGACGAGTTCATTTGTGAACTCCCGCTGCGATACGTTGATCTGACTCCCCATGATCAGTACGACGAGCCAGCAACGTACGCAATGCGAACGCTGGTACGGGTGTTTCTGCTGAAAGAAGCCTACGGCTGGGACCACGAAACAGCGCTCCTGGAGTATCTCAAAGACCAGCCAGTGATTCAACAGCAGCTTGGCTTTGAGACGCTTCCCGATCAGTCAACACTCTGGCGGACGTGGCACTGCCGGTTCTCATCTGATCTCCAGGAGACGATTCAGAAGAGCGCACAAACTGTTCTCATCAACGCTAACAGAGAAGACAGCGAAGTTCCCAGAGACCCGCTTCGTACCTCTGAGAGCCATGAAGAGACCAGTCCCACCAATCACGAAGTGCTCACCCATGCAGATGAGATTGCTGAACAAGTGAGTCATATTGTTTATCCGGTGTTCTCGCTCAATCGCGGAGACGGTTGTGAGATTCATCCGAATGCATTCTGGGATCTCCAAACGTACCTCGGGCTTCGGGAGAACTTGGCGGCGAACGAAGGAGCGCGCAGCTTTCTCTATGACTCCCAGCGAGATCGGACACCGTTAGGACACGCTCATCGGGATCATATCCGTGGTCTCTCGATTGAGTCGGTTCGCGAGATGTATCACGAGGTGTTGCAGCGGCTCATCGACCGAATGTCGGAGACAGAAGTTTTCCATCGTGCTGGACTCGTTGCGATCGACACGACCGAAGCAAAGCCTTTCACAGGCGATCGAACAGGCCACGAGGACGAGATACTCGGTACGAAAGATGGCGAGTACGCTTACCAGTGGGCAACCGTACAGTTGGTTGGGAAGGCTGTCCCGTTAGTCCTGGATGCTCGGCCGATCCGAAAGGGCGAGAGTCGCCGCAAGATCGTTGAGGACCTGCTAGACTCGGCGCAGGACCTTGTTCACGTCGATCGTGTGTTGATGGATCGAGCGTTCGACAGTCAGCATATCCTCGAAGAAATCGATCAACGCGGCCTCGGATATGTTGTTCCAAAGCGGATGCACACGAGTGAACGAACTCAAGTAAAGCGTCTACTTCGGTGGGATCGAGACCGCTACGTTACTGACCGCAAACTCCACTTGGGGAAGAATGAGTGGCATGAGACCACTCTAATCTACAGACGACGAGAAAACGCTGAGAGTAACGATTACACGCAGTACAGTGTTTTCATGACGAACTGCCGTCCAGGAGCGGTTCACTTCTATGGTTCTCGGTGGGAGATTGAAAGCGGCTACAAGAGCATCAAGCGATTCATGGCGGCAACGACGTCGAAGAACTTTGTGCTACGGTTCTTCTACTTCGCGTTCGCATGCCTGTTATACTCGATTTGGAGAGCTGTCGATCTACTCGTACAGATTGAGTTGACTGGCGAGTACGAACAGACACCACTCGTAACGGCTGAGAACACACTCACGCTGCTACAGAAGGGGACAGGAATTGGGTGAAGAACCGCTCTATCCGTATGAAAGAGCTGTTTCTGAGTGGCGATACTGCAAAGAATCTCGGAAGATCGCCGAGCCTATTCTTTGATGAATAGGAATTGGCGATGAGAGGGAGTCTGAAGTATCTTCGCTGGACCGATTTCTCTGAATTCACCCACTATAGGCCTGCTCAACCTACTGTAATCTCATCTTCCGGGCTCGTCCAGTAGTTGAGGCTGCGTCGCCCAATGCATATGGATCGACATTCGCTTCGCTACTTCGTTTCAGCAATCCTTCACGGGAAGAGCCGCCACAGAGGAATGCACACGTACCTTTTTCTCGTCGGGTTCGCTCGCGAGGCTCGCTCACCACTCCTCCAAAAATCTACGCTAAAAAGCCGCCTCGCGGGCTTCGCCCGCTTCGGCGGGGAACCGCTCGCTTCGCTCGCGGATGCTGGCGGTGATATCTGTTCCGCCTGTATTGATCAGTATAGATATACTCTTGCGATCGAGTTAGAAGCGTTCGACCATTGGCCTCCACGCAGTCTTCGCGACGCGATGTCTTTCGAGCGATCGCAACGGATTCACATCGAGAGTGGCCAGCGTACGACACAACACAGTTGTACGACCGGAGTTCGCTCGGGGCACTTGAAGAGGATATTGGGACTGTCGCATCCGCCTGGTTTGCTTACGAAGAGCACAACTCAGTTGACGAGTTCATTTGTGAACTCCCGTTGCAATACGTTGATCTGACTCCGCATGATCAATACGACGAACCAGCAACGTACGCAATGCGAACGCTGGTTCGGGCGTTTCTGCTGAAAGAAGCCTACGGTTGGGACCACGAAACCGCACTCCTGGAGTATCTCAAAGATCAGCCAGTGATCCAACAGCAGCTTGGCTTCGAGACGCTTCCTGACCAGTCAACACTCTGGCGGACGTGGCACTGCCGGTTCTCACCTGATTTGCAGGAGACGATCCAGAAGAGCGCACGAACCGTTCTCATCAACGCCAACAGGGAAGGCAGCGACGTTCCCAGAGACCCGCTTCGTACCTCTGAGAGCCATGAAGAGACCAGTCCCACCGATCACGAAGTGCTCACTCGTGCAGATGTGATTACTGAACAGGTGAGTCATATCGCCTATCCGGTGTTCTCGCTCAATCGTGGAGACAGCTGTGAGATTCACTCGAACGCGTTCTGGGATCTCCAGACATACCTCGGGCTCCGAGAGAATCTGGCAGCGAACGAAGGAGCACGTAGTTTCCTCTATGATTCTCAGCGAGATCGGACGCCGTTGGGACACGCTCACCGAGATCATATCCGTGGCCTCTCGATTGAGTCGATTCGCGAGATGTATCACGAGGCGTTGCAGCGGCTTATCGACCAGGTGTCAGAGACAGATGTTTTCCATCGTGCTGGACTCGTTGCGATCGATACGACCGAGGCAAAGCCGTTCACTGGCGATCGAACAGGCCACGAGGACGAGATACTCGGGACAAAAGATGGTGAATACGCTTACCAGTGGGCGACGATACAGTTGGTTGGGAAAGCTGTTCCATTGGTACTGGACGCTCGGCCGATCCGAAAGGGTGAGAGTCGTCGTGAGATCGTTGAGGACTTGCTAGACTCGGCGCAGGACCTTGTTCACGTCGATCGTGTGTTGATGGATCGAGCGTTCGACAGCCAGCATATTCTCGAAGAAATCGATCAACGCGGCCTCGGGTATGTTGTTCCAAAGCGGATGTACACGAGCGAACGAGCTCAAGCAAAGCGTCTACTCCGGTGGGATCGAGACCGCTACGTTACTGACCGCAAACTCCACTTGGGGAAGAACGAGTGGCATGAGACCCCCCTAATCTACAGACGACGAGAAAACGCTGAAAGTGACGATTACACGCAGTACAGTGTTTTCATGACGAACCG
Organism: Natrialba taiwanensis DSM 12281; assembly: GCF_000337595.1. Classification (GTDB taxonomy): domain Archaea; phylum Halobacteriota; class Halobacteria; order Halobacteriales; family Natrialbaceae; genus Natrialba; species Natrialba taiwanensis. Next base: position 155,525 of record NZ_AOIL01000019.1, read on the forward strand.
CCGTCCAGGAGCGGTTCACTTCTATGCTTCTCGGTGGGAGATTGAGAGCGGCTACAAGACCATTAAGCGGTTCATGGCAGCGACGACGTCGAAGAACTTTGTGCTACGATTCTTCTACTTCGCGTTCGCCAGTCTATTGTATTCGATTTGGAGAGCGGTTGATTTGCTTGTACAGATTGAATTGACCGGCGAGTACGAGCAGACACCACTCATAACGGCTGAGAACACGCTCACGCTGTTGAAGAAGGAGACCGGAATCGGGTGAACAGCTGCTCTATCCACATGAGAGAGTTAGTTTTGAGTGGTGACACTGGAAGCTATAGTAGTAGTTAGAAATAGTTGCTCACTTTTGGCGTAGAGAGTTGATCAAGAGCTGTATCAATCGCTGTCGTCAGCTCGTCAAGTGAATCAAAGAAGCGGTTGCTAAGAGACGCTTGAAGCTGTCTCCAGCATTCCTCGACAGGGTTCAGCTCTGGCGAATACGACGGCAACGTCACGAAGGCGAGGCCGTCACGGTCCGCAAGGTCCGTGACGGCCGACGCCTGAAAGTACGGCGCTCCATCGAGGACCACAATCAAGTCCTCCTCAAATTCTTTGCATAATGCCAAAATGAAATGTTTTGCGTGCTCGGCCGTGACGTACTCGGTGAATCGGGAGAAAAAGCGATCACCGTCTTCGGTGATTGCGCCGAGCAAACACGTCCAATCGCGTTGCCCGGAGAGTTCGACGGAGGGCCGCGTGCCGCGCGGGAACCACGCGGCACGCGGCTCGACCTGCACGGATTTCTTGGTTTGGTCGATGCAGACTATTGTGGCGTCCATCTCCCGCCGCTTTTTTTGATCTCGTCACGGAACGCTTCTTGATCGTCTTCATCAGCTTCGGCGGCTGTACGACGCGGTTTTTGATAGCTGAGTCCAGCTTCTTTCAACAACCGCCGACAACTCGGATAAGAGTACTCGACGCCGTAGGTTTCTTCGAGAAATTCCTGGACGAGCGCCGGCGTCCACGCCGGCGCGTCGATCCCGGCTTCCTCGGGCGGTTCGTGAACGGTTTGCTCGAATTCTTCTTGCTGTGATTCTGAGAGCTTTCGTTTTCTTCCGGATCGATGAGCATCAGAGACGGCTTGCTCAAGTGGTTCGTCCGTATCAAGTCGTATCAGCCAGCTATAGATCGTTCTTCGCCCGGTATCGTGCCACTCGGCAAGTTCGGTCTGCGTGACGCCGTTCTTGTACGCAATCGCAGCTAACAATCGTTGTGTCGGCTTGTTTCCCTCAACATTGTTGAGGGCGTCTTGAAGTTCTTCGACGGAAATCTCGTCGAGATGGTCCATTACATATGGCAACACCTTCCGAGCTGAAAGTTCTAACGACTACTATAACCCTCGTATATCTCATTGTCTGCTTGCTCTACTTGGTTGGACTCAGCAAGCAGACTTCTCAATCAACGGCTTTGTAAAGTGCTGATAGAGAATCCACAAGCAACGGCCAATCTTACAAGAGACGCTAGTCACCGCTACATAACTGTGGTGTGAGGCTTAACCAAAGATAAATGGAATCAGAATAGGCCAGGAACCAAGATGTACGTCAGTAACATTCCGAATAGGCCAGCAAACACTGCAAATATGATCATTGGGATGATAGCTTTCCGCAGCAGGTCCCCTTCACGCCCGGTGATTCCAACGACACCACAGATAGCGGCGATGTTCAATACCGAGACCATATTTCCGAGACCGCCGCCGACGTTCTGAAGGCTGACGGCGATTGTACGGGAGAGACCAACTGTGTCAGCGGCATTGTACTGGAGCACGCTAAAGAGAATGTTCGAAGATGTATTACTTCCAGTCATGAACGAACCGATGGCACCGATCAACGGTGAAATGAGCGGAAGCAGACCGCCGGCACCCATAGCTAACGCACGGCTGAGAGCCTCCATCATACCAAGGAAGTCAGCGGTATTCGTTTGTGACTGGATCATTATTTGGGTCATCGAGACGGCAATAACGAGTGTGAGTGCAGCGGGAGCAACCTGCTTAACCGAGCGTCGCCACGCCATGCCCATTTGGGATGTGTCCATCTTGTGGATGAACCCGGTAAGGATAGCGATAGGGATGAACGGCATCGTTCCTGGAAGATAGAGGTACTGGAGGGTGTATCCAAGCTCTGTACCAAGAATTGAGTCAAGACTAATAGAGAAACTCTGGATCCAATCGAGAACGGCGACACCACTGATAGTAAGGTCTGGCCACCGCGTGATGAGTAGCGCAAGCGCAACGAGTAGGTACGGTGTCCACGCTAACAGCACGGACATCTCCTTTTTCGACTGGTCTTGGGATACCTCATCAAGTTCGAGGCCGCCAAGCCATGTATCGCTCCACCTTGACTCCTCGGGAAAGTCCCACTCGCTCTCGGGAATGAGGATATTGTTGTTTGCAAGCTGAAGACCAACCGCGAGGACCACAAATCCGGCAGCGATATCCGGCAGCGCGGGTCCGACGAACCACGCGATCACTAATTGTGTACCTCCAGTGACAACACCAAGGAGGAGCGCAAATGGTGCAATGGGAAGAGTGCTCTGCACAGCCTTTGAAATGCTACGTCCACCGCTGGCGTCACCAAACCAGTATGTTAAGAAGAATACGCCAAGTAAGCCCCAAAACACGTACGTAAGTCCCGTGACAATACCAGACCACGCAGAGACTGCCGAGAGGAACTCATTAACGCTCATCGAGCCGGACAGAGCCGGTTCAATAACTGCGCCGGTCCCGCCGGTAACAGGTGTCCCGGCCGCACCGAATGGCGGATTTGGGGCGTTGAAGTAAAGACCGAATACTGCGGCGGCTAACGGCGGGAATCCAAGACCAATGAGCAACGGTGCAGCGAGCGCGCCCGGAGTACCGAACCCTGCCGCGCCTTCAATAATAGTCATAAAGCCGAGGCCGATGAGCAACACCTGAATTCGCCGATCCTCTTCGATCTGACCGAAGTACCACCTGATAGTGGCGATAGCACCGCTCCCTTCGAGGTAGTTCATCAAGAGGATAGCACCGAAAACGATGAGAATGATGTCTACGGCTTGAAGCGCGCCGTAGATCGCTGACGCCAGTAGCCATGTTGGATCCATACTCCAGTACGTGAGTCCGATACCGCCCGCGAGCAACCATCCGACCCCCATTGCGCGGGCCGCTGACCACCGAAGTCCAGCCAGCAATACGAACGCGACGCCGATCGGAATGACACCGACAAGCGCCAGTGTGAGTACATCAGGCATAGTTACTGATTTTAGCTGTATTTCGGCGTCGCGTAACCAACCGTATATCATTTTCTTTTTGTTACAGCATCCACTATAGTCTTCCATGAATGTCTATTATATAATGGAAATATGTAACATATTCTATCAGAGGGCCTACAGAGGGAAACACCCATTAGGTTGTTTCATAAATTGTTGTTCTATGTCTGCCGAGCCAATCACGACCTTCGAATCGTCCCTTGAGGAAGTCGGGGTCGAACTCGTCCGGACAAGTACGGATCAGTTCGAGTCCACGCTGATCCCGCTTCTCAGCACACCCGCAGTCGGCGCTCCGCTCCCGTTCGAGAACGTCTCTCTACCGGACGCCGTAGAGACCGATCCTGGGGTAGAGGAACTCGAGGCCGCTAAAACCGGCGTCACCGCCGCCGGATACGGTATCGCCGAATACGGGTCCGTGATTATCCAAGGCGGCCCCGACGGCGAGGAACCGGCAAGCCTCTACGCCGACGAACACGTCGCCGTCGTCGCGGGCAGCGACGTCCTCCCGGACATGGACGCGACGTTCGATCGGCTCGCCGAGGATATTCGTAGCGACGCCGGGCAAGCTATCATCGCAACCGGACCGAGCGCTACGGCGGACATGGGCGCGCTCGTAAAGGGTGCGCACGGACCGGTGGAAGTCACCGTCGTTCTCCTGGAGGACAGATAGATGAGCGTCGATACCCGCCAACGGAAAGCTGAACGCATCCGCCACCTTCTCGAAACCGAAGGCGACAGCGTCCACAAGAACACGCAGGTCTTCAACAACGGCCGTTACGAGTCCACCGCGGATCTCGAGGACTACGAGGAACTCAAAGACGAAGCCCGCGCCATCAAAGAGGATGCCATCGAACGCCTCCCCGAACTCGTCAATCAGGTTACCGAAACGGTCGAAGCTAACGGCGGTACCGTCTACATCGCTGACGACGCTGCCGACGCGAACCGATACGTAACGGAGGTCGCCGACGGCCGCGACGTCGTAAAATCGAAGTCGATGACCAGCGAGGAGATCGAGGTAAACGAATCCCTGGAGGCCAGCGGGTCGGATGTCTGGGAAACCGACCTCGCCGAGTTCGTGTTGCAAGTCGCCGACGAGGCGCCCTCGCATATCGTCGCACCGGCCATTCACAAGTCCCGCGAGGAGATCGCGGAGCTGTTCAACGCGTATTTCGAGCCGGAGAAACCCCTCGAAACCGCCCAGGAACTGACGCAGTTCGCCCGCGAGTATCTCGGTGAGAAGTTCGTGGACGCCGAAGTTGGTATGACCGGGGCGAACTTCGTCACAGCGGATACCGGTACACTTGCATTGGTTACGAGCGAGGGCAACGCTCGCAAGTGCGTGCAGGCGACGGACACCCACGTCGCGGTCGCAGGCGTGGAAAAGATCATTCCACGTGTCGAGGATCTCCAGCCGTTTGTCGAACTCATCGGCCGGTCGGGGACCGGACAGGATATTACCTCTTACGTTTCGCTCTTCACGCCACCTGGTGATTCACCGACCTTCGATGTGGACGATGAACTTGGTTCCGGCGACGAGCGCGAATTTCACCTCGTACTCATCGACAACGGCCGCATGGAGATGCGTGAGGACGACCAGCTCCGGGAGACGCTGTACTGCATCCGGTGTTCTGCGTGCGCGAACTCGTGTGCGAACTTCCAGCACGTCGGTGGCCACGCTTTCGGTGGTGAGACGTACTCTGGCGGTATCGCCACCGGGTGGGAAGCCGGCGTTCACGGTGCCGACAGCGCCGCGGAGTTTAACGATCTCTGTACAGGGTGCAGTCGATGCGTGAATCAGTGTCCGGTGAATATTGACATCCCATGGATCAATACTGTTGTCCGCGACCGCATCAACCGCGGAAAGGATGGAGATCTCGACTTCCTTGTAAAAGGACTTACTCCTGATGAGGAACCTGGCGGAGTCGACCTCCAGAAGCGCTTATTCGGGAACTTCGATACGCTGGCGAAACTCGGTTCGGCGTTCGCACCGCTTTCGAACTGGGTCGCACAGGCCGGTCCCGCCCGCTCTCTGATGGAGCGGACTCTCGGCGTCGATAGCCGCCGTGAACTTCCGGAGTTCGAGCGTGAATCCCTCGTCGAGTGGTTCAAGAACCGTGGACCACAAGTAGATCCCGAAGAGGCACGCCGTCAGGTTGCACTATATCCCGATGCATACACAAACTACGTGCGCACCGAACGCGGAAAAGCCGCCATCCGCGTCCTCGAGGCGCTCGACGTCCGCGTCGACGTCCCGTCTGCCGGCGAGAGCGGACGCGCACCACTCTCACAGGGGATGGTGGCGACCGCCCAGTCCAACGCCGAGGACGTCTATGATGCCCTCGCACCCGCCGTCGCTGCGGGCCACGACGTCGTCGTCGTGGAGCCCTCGGACCTCGCGATGTTTCACCGGGAGTACGAACGGCTCCTCCCCGAGGACAATTACACTGCTCTGAAAAACCATAGTTATGAGATTCTGGAATACGTCTACGGTCTGCTGGAAAATGGCGCAGATATCAATGCACTCCCGGACGGAGACGACATGCAGATTGCCTATCACAGTCACTGCCAACAGCGCACGCTCAACCTCGAACCTTATACATTAGCGGTTCTCGAGGACTGCGGGTTCGACGTCAGGACCTCAGATGTAGAGTGCTGCGGGATGGCTGGAAGCTTCGGCTACAAGTCCGAGTACTACGAACTCAGCATCGATGTCGGCGAAACGCTCGTTGATCAATTTACGACGGAAAACACTGCGGACCGGACCGTCGTCGCCAGCGGCACGTCGTGTCTAGAACAACTTGACGCACTGCTTACGCGCCGGCCTGCACACCCAGTGCGTTTGCTGGATACATAGTAGTCAGATTGATGTCAGTACTTCAGAAAGTATGAATACTGCTAGAAAGAGGGAGGTCAGCCACCGTCAAATAAAATCTTAGGAGAGTTCCGTTAATATAATCTCTCCTCACACGTCTACAACGATAACTTCGTCAACAGAGCGCAGTCTCTCGGTTTCTCGGCTTAACCGAGCACGGATGCTGATTTGACCGAATTAACCGACAACAAGCCTGCTAAACGGACTGTAGTCTCCTCTTCCGGAACTGCCGCAGAAGTTGAGACCGGGATTCTCAATGCATACGCGTTGAACTCACCCAAATAGAGTAGAATACTACTTTAGCAAAGAACTATACTCCCCTATCTCGTTGGTGAAGACATGACCAATACAACTCCACCGGATGAATTCGCGGACATCAACGAGGTGGTTAGTGACGAGTGGGAGTCAGAGACAACCCCCTACGAGCGCGTTCGTCACGTTATCGCACACACCTACTCGCCCATGTCAGCCGATACTGTCGCTGAAGACGCGCGGACCTCACCGAAGACGGCACGGAAGCATCTGAACGCACTCGCCGATGAGGGATTCGTTGGTACTTCAACGGGGGAACACGGGGGGACGACCTATCAACGGTCATCGGAATCGCTCGTCGTTGAGCAGGCCGCAGACATCCTCGAACACGTCTCAACCGACGAACTCGTCACACGCATCACGGAGATGCGTGATCGGCTCAACAACTACCGGGCAGAATACGGCGTTGACTCACCTAAAGAGGTGATCATCGAGCAGACAAATCAAACTCTCTCCGAGACCGACTCCGATCAGTCCGATATCGACGCTGATACGCTCCAAGACTGGCAGACGACACGCCGAAATCTTGCATTCGCGAACGCTGCACTCTCGATTGCGAATGCCGAACGGTTTGTTGACGGTGACTCACGAACAACCGACGGTAGTGTCCCCGTCTAACAGATGGTGACGAGGAATGAGACAGACGAGTCCCACTCACTCCGAGGACCGATCGACCGGCCAGCGCTCCTCACGATTCGTGATATTATCGAGAGAGAAGAGCCACTCGCAGCGCCATCGCTTGATGACTACCTTAATCCGACGGTTCTGGAAGTCCTGCTCGAGGACGGACTCTGTCGTGCGAAATCCGCCCGGATTGATGTTCAGTGGACGACTCGAGCAGACTACAAATTTCACTATACGGACGCTGACGGCGTGAATTTCCGCTGGGGCAACCATCCACATGACGGTGACTACATCCATGTCCCGGGATGTGAGCACTATCACCCGCCTCCTGACGCCACTTCTGATCCTGACGACGTTGAAGAGTGCTGTATCAAGCAGTCTGTCGAAGTGCTCGTCACTCGAGCTGTTCTCAAACTATGGCGTGTTGCCTATCATACAGACTCCTACGACCCGCTGAATGCCGCGAGTAATCCGCCATAGGAAGTACAGGTAGCTATACTCGTTACTTTATACTGAGATACTTCAGCGGTGAGTCCTTCACCTGTACGTAGCGGCTGTTACTCTTGAGTACTGTTGCGCTCGTAGACGAACACACATTACGTAGAGTTGCAAATATATCAAATTGCGCAATTAGTCTTGACTGCGGTAATGGGAAGCGAACATTTCTACAAAGATCCCGATAACTGGAACAAGTAGAGCTACCGTTCCGCTAAGTTCGCCCATCGAGATGAGCAGGTACGAGGCATAGGTGAACCCACCGAGTATCAGCAGACAGCCTGCAGTCAAGGACAGGGAATTTCCTACTCCGTCGAAATAGAGCCGAGACGCGCCCCAAAGAACGAAACACACTGGAATAGTCCACCTGACCACGGGTAGTGTCTGTGGATACATCGTCAGCACCCCAGCTACGAGACCCCCACCAATAAGAAGAGTCAAGAGACGCCCAATCGGACTTTTCCAGACCATACTAGCCGATTGACCAAAATTCATTATCCGAATGTATTTACAGTTTCCAATAAGTCTTCTCTCTGTCTGAAGCGGACGTATTCCCACCGTACTGGAGCGTGTCATAGAATCGTTCCCACAGGGTTGTTTTCACCCTGACCTTCAATGAATCAGCTGGTAGATCGAGCGTGCGTACGACTCACTCTCAGTCAAGTTAACGTAGAGAGGGGTTTGTGAAATGCCCGATCGTCTCTAGTGTCTCCCAATCACCAGTGAGAGAGTCTCGCAACATCTCATGGTGTTCTTCGTCAATCTTGTACTCCTCTTTATCACCGGCTTCGACTGCCTTCTCTAGGTTTTCGGCTTCCATATACACATAGAGGTACGCTGTGTCATCAGATGACAAGGTGAATGCCGTCTCTGTATAGACTCGTTCGTGTTGGAGTGTCTCTATGACTTCGGACTCTCGTTCTTCTAATTCCTTAAACCACGAACGCAGCCGATCTGTTTTCCCGTCCTCAATACGAGCACGAACGAGTTTGACTTCCGACATTGCTGTATATTATTAAAACTTCATAATTAAACCTAACGAAAAACATCCCCAATTTCTGTTACGTACGTACCCTGTACTGAGCAGGATAGATAATCACTTGCGATCGAGTCAGAAGCGTTCGCCGATGACCTCGACACAGGCTTCGCGACGCGATGTCTTTCGAGCGGTTGCTACGGACTCGTACCGAGAGTGGCCAGCGTACGACATGACAAGGTTGTACGACCGAAGCTCGCTTGGCGCACTCGAAGAAGATATCCAAACTGTCGCATCGGCCTGGTTTGCTCATGAAGCCCACAACTCGGTTGACGAGTTCATTTGCGAGCTCCCGTTACAATACGTTGATCTGGCTCCGCATGATCAGTACGACGAGTCAGCAACGTACACAATGCGAACGCTGGTTCGGGCGTTTCTGCTGAAAGAAGCCTACGGCTGGGACCACGAAACCACACTCCTCAAGAATCTCAAAGACAGGCCATCGATCCAACAGCAGCTTGGCTTCGAGACGGTTCCCGATCAATCAACACTCTGGCGGACATGGCACTGCCGGTTCTCACCTGATTTGCAGGAGACGATTCAGAAGAGCGCACGAACCGTTCTCATCAACGCCAACAGGGAAGGCGGTGACGTTCCCAGAGACCCGCTCCGTACTTCTGAGACCCATGAAGACAACCGTCTCACCGATCACGAAGTGCTCACCCATACAGATGAAATTACTGAACAGGCGAGTCATATCGCCTATCCAGCGTTCTCGCTTAATCGCGGGGACAGCTGTGAGATTCATTCGAATGCGTTCTGGGATCTCCAGACGTATCTCGGGCTTCGGGAGAACTTGGCAGCGAACGAAGGAGCACGCAGCTTTTTCTATGACTCTCAGCGGGACCGGACACCGTTAGGACACGTTCACCGAGATCATATCCGTGGTCTCTCGATCGAGTCGATCCGTGAGATGTACCACGAGGCGTTGCAGCGGCTCATCGACCGAGTGTCAGAGACGGAAGTTTTCCATCGTGCTGGACTCGTCGCGATCGATACGACTGAGGCAAAGCCGTTCACAGGCGATCGAACGGGCCACGAAGACGAGATACCCGGTACGAAAGATGGGGAGTACGCTTACCAGTGGGCGACTGTACAGTTGGTTGGGAAAGCCGTTCCATTAGTCCTAGACGCTCGACCGATTCGAAAGGGAGAGAACCGCCGTGAGATCGTCATGGATCTGTTGGACTCCGCGCAGGAACTCGTTCAGGTCGATCGTGTGTTGATGGATCGGGCGTTCGACAGTCAGCACATTCTCGAAGAAATCGACCAACGTGGTCTCGGGTACGTTGTTCCGAAGCGAATGTACACGAGCGAACGAGCTCAAGCAAAGCGTCTACTCCGGTGGGATCGAGACCGCTACGTTACTGACCGTAAACTCCACTTGGGGAAGAACGAGTGGCATGAGACTACCCTAATCTACAGACGACGAGAAAACGCTGAAAGTAACGATTACACGCAGTACAGTGTCTTCATGACGAACCGCCGTCCAGGAGCGGTTCACTTCTATGATTCTCGGTGGGAGATTGAAAGCGGCTACAAGAGCATTAAGCGGTTCATGGCAGCGACGACGTCGAAGAACTTTGTGCTACGATTCTTCTACTTCGCGTTCGCCTGTCTGCTGTATTCGATTTGGAGAGCTGTCGATCTACTTGTACAGCTCGAGTTGACTGGTGAGTACGAACAGCCACCACTCGTAACGGCAGAAAATACGCTCACGCTGTTGAAGAAGGAGACGGGAATCGGGTAAAGAGCCACTCTACCCGCGTGGAAGAGTGGGTTTTGAGTGGCGACACTGGAAGCTACCTCGGAAAAGCGTCGAACCCCTTCTAAAACTAACAGGAATTAGCGGCTGAGAGGGTGTCTGAAAGATCGCCCCTAGACTGATTTGTCCGAATTCACCGACAACAAGCCTGCTAAACGGCCTGTAGTCTCATCTTCTCACGTTTTCGGGATCTACCACCGCTACAAACGAGATCAGAGAGAAGTTAGCTCGATTTGAGACATCTGTATCTGGATCGGCTGGGGTAGTTCACCGATGACCAGTGATATCTAGCAAACAACGGCTTCCCATGCAAGATTTTGCGGAGAGTACGAGTACTGCGGCTCTCGAAGAGCGGTCTATGGACCGCAACCGCAGCTTCAGCCGGCCTCGAGAAGATATTTTCCGATCGCTCGGACGAACGTCTTGGCGGTCACGACTGGTGGGGAGCGAATATCACGGCCCATCCCGACTTTCACCAGATAATCAGTGAGTCGCCAGAGGTTGTACAGCAGGGCTGCGAACATGAAGCTGAACAACCGCACACGGTAGTCCTTCGAGGACGTCTTCGGGAGAAACGCCTTCACCGACTTGTACTGGTTTTCGATGTCCCAGCGTCGGCTGTAGCTGTTGGTGACGTGCCTGATCTCGTCGGGAGCGACGTGGTCACGGTTGGTCACGAACACGGCGTAATTGCCGTTTGCCTCCTCGTCAGTTGCTGGCACGTACAGGAATTCAGCGGTGTGGTGGAGTTCGCCATCGATGGCGAACGGAACATCATGCTTGACAGCGGCGTCAACGCCCTCTTTGCTCTTGATTTTCGCAATCGACTCGTAGTCGTTTTCGTACTTCGGTACCGGCGTCATGTACACCAACCCACGGTCGTGGATCGTTGCGTACACGTCGTTGCTGTAGAATCCTCGATCGAGGAGCACTTCGTCGAGATCGACGTACTGTTGGGCAGTCGCCAGCAATCGGTCGACCACATCCGCCTTCGAATCGGCTGGCGTGTCTTTCGGTTCCCACGCAGAGCGTTCTTTGACTGGTTCGATACCCAGGATGATCGGGACGTTCTTCCCGACGAGGGTAATCGTCGCAAACGTGTATCCGTATTTGATTCCACCGTCGTCTTTGTACCCGCTGACCATCGGCGGATAGTCTGCCTTCGGGATTTGCCTGTCCTTGTTGATCCACGGCCAGACGTGGTAGGGAACGTGTGTGAAGTCAATAGCCGCTGTTACGTGACGGTCATCGAACGGATCTTCGTGGCGAATCGTGTTGAGAACGTTCTCGGTTGCAACGTCGAACGAACTCATCAGCGTCTCGCGAAATTCCTCAGTAAAGGCGACGACATCTTCGATACTATACTCCTGAAGTGGCTTTGGGAGTTCCTGACCCGCTGGCGTGGCGAATTTCTTAATCACCCGGAGAAACGTTGAATCATCACAGACGTCGTTCTCGTCAAGAAACCAGCCGGCTTCACCTTCAGAGTGGGCACTTCCTTGTGTTAGGCATGCGTTAGCGAACAGATCGAGAATCTGCTTGTCCTCGTAGATCCTGTTCCCAGCTCTCCCAGAGTCGAACTCGCCGAAGCCGTGGCGACGGGCGAGTTCAACGACCTTGCTGCCATGGTCATGTACGTACTCGCGTGTCGCTGTTGACTGATCTTCGGTCTCCTCGATGTCGTTCCCGCTAGGTTGTGGTGGTAGCAGTACGTCGGTGATAAGGCCCTGATCGTGGGCTTCCAAGAGGATTCCTCGTGAAGCAGTCTCAAGCGTGACTTTCGTTTGTTCACTGAACTGGCTCCAAGCATACGAGATGTTCTGCTGGGTCGGTGGTTTGGTCATCCCAAACCCCTTCAGGAGTGCTGGGCGATTTGCAAGGCGATCTGCGAGTTCGCTCTGGGTGAGGTCGTGAACCGTCTGGTAGATGTAGAGCCGTGCCATCGACTCGGTGCTGAAGGTTGCTTTGTTCTGATTGCGGGTATCGCTGAGTTCAGCAACTGGAATCGAGACTTGGTTGAGCAGTCGCCAGAGTGTATCAACTTGATCACAGAGTGTCTTCGCGTGATAGACGATCGCTCCCGCCAGTGCGGGAGCATCGTCGTCCAGCCTCGGCGTCAATTCGTGTGACACAGTAGGCTAAAATATATGAATAGACGTGTATGAATACATTAGCCGGACGTCCAAGACTAGCTATAGGACATCAAACAGAAAACAGATGAATAATTAGGTAAAGCCGATCAGTTCTCTCTCTCCAGTAGTCGAAGTACGTTGGTTAGTGGACGATAATTACTGGGACCGGTGACCGTTTAGACACGGTTTCAGCCACGTTTCCGACGAGAAACCGGCGTGTTGCGCGACTCCAATCTGCACCGTGTGCCCCGAGTACAATCGTGTCGTAATCCTCGGCTCGGTCGAGAATATTTCGGGCAGGGTGACCGATACCGACGATTGTATTGAGCTCTCGACCATGCTCGTCAGCAACTTCACGAGCACGCTTGAAAACGGGTTCAGCGCGTTCGGCAGCAGCTTCACTGATGTCGTCTTCGAGGGTGAGACCAACCGCCTCCCCCATCATCATTGACGGGACGCCGACAACGTGTAAGACAGTGACATCAGCTTCGGGATGGTTCTCAAGGGCATACTCAAGGGCGTGGCTAGCGTGCTCGGAGTCATCCATCGGAACGAGAATTCGTGAGAGCATATCTCAAAAGATGTCATCCAGCTACCTAAGTCCCAGCCTCAGGCGACTCCCGGGATGAGGATGAAGAACCCGTAGGCGAGGACCGTAGACACGGACGGGCCGATAATCCACATCGAGATGTATTTCATTATCGCCCGAGGATTGAACAGATCACCCGCCTTGAGCACCTCTTCTGGTTCCTCTTCACCGATTGGCGCGGCTGGTTTACCTTCCATCTCTTCGGCGGTGATTGCACCGGGGACGATTTCGGGTTCGCCCGTGTCCCGAGTAACGGCCTCACGAAAAGTAATCGGGCGAGTTGCACGACCCCACCCGATCCCGACGATTGTCATCACCGTCGCCATCACGAGACTGATTGGAATCCCGATCCACGAGAGAAGCGTTGTAATCGTCGATGCAGTGACCATGACGAAGAGGGCTGCGAGCAGCGGGATGTCACTGAGTTCGCCCCCGACAGATTCCATCGTCCGGCGGGCAATGGTGAATCCACCGAATCCAATCGCAAGCGTAGCGATGATAATCGCCGTATCGTCAGGGAGTCCGCCTACGCCGCCGACCAGTGGCGCGGCAGCATTCGGGACATTACTTGCCCCGGCGCTGAACGCCATGTAACAGCCGATAACGAGCACAACTACTGTGGTACCGAGTTCTGCCCACGTCGTATTTGGGCCGAACGTGGGCTTTGGAATCGTTCCGTCTCGGTCAAGGGCCAGTAATGGGCCAGCTGATTTCTCAATCTGTACCCGTCGGTTGACTTCTGGGTAGATATATCGTCCAATAACGCCGCCAATCCAGAACCCAATAATTGGCGTGACGATCCACCATGAGACGATCTCGGCAATGGTGGCGTAGTTGAGTGTACCTGTCGCTAGTCCAAGACCGGCTATCGCGCCGACGGTCGTCATCGACGTTGGAACGGGGACGCCGAAGATATTGGCGATGAGGATGCCCAGTCCAATGAAGAAGAGAACGGCGACGCCAGCCGTAAGCGTGAGATCAGTCGTGATGATACCTTCGCTCAACGTGTCCATCACGTTCCGTCCGACAGTCCATCCGCCGAGAAAGACGAAAAACGTCATGAGCGCTGCTGCCGTCGTCTTTTTGACAATACCAGCACCGACGGGTGGCCCCCATGCAATTCCGGTCGATGAGCCACCAATATTGAATCCAACAAAGATAGACGCGATAATTCCTATTGCGAGAAGGGATCCGACCATCGGCCGATGATACAAGTATAGTCGCAAAATAAGTACCGTAATAGCTGAAGATGGTATGTTAGGAACCCTGATGTATTGCAGCTATTTGTCCAAATTGGCACCCATGTGCGGGTATACCTGCTGTGACGCCAGGAATTCGAAACTAAGAGAAGAGCGTTTGGAGCAATATCGCACCCATTCGTTGTTATGAGTATTTGTCATACATTACGGATTGTATAGTCTCTGTCCTCTTGATACTAGGTACCGCTTAGCGATAGAGGGTCGCATTATCACCGGACGAGTATGACAGGGATAGATGCCCGTCTAGATACGGTCTCAGCTACGTTTCCAACGAGAAAACGGCGTGTGACACGACTCCAGTCTTCGCCGTGAGCACCAAGTACGATCGTGTCGTACTTCTCAACTCGATCAAGGATATTTCGGATGGGGTAGCCGATACCGACGGTCGTGTTAATGTCTTGATCACGCTCGCTGGCTATTTTGTTGGCACGTTCAAAGACGGGTTCGGCACGCTTAGCAGCAGCATCACTAATATCATTTTCAAAAACAAGGCCGACTGCTTCACCCATCATCATTGATGGAGCGCCAACGACGTGTAAGACTGTAATATCTGCCTCTGGGTAATTGTCAAGGGCGTATTCGAGAGCCAGGTTAGCATGTTCGGAGTCATCCATTGGAACCAGAAGTCGCATTACGCTGCTTCTACGCAGTGAAATGCGATAAAAGTACTGTCGATTAATCCCACTGCTTCTGCATAACTTATCAGAAGGTATTTTATATCCCTAGTCCAAATTAGAAGTATGATTCCTCCATTCCCTCTCCTGATATTGCAGGCTGCACTTCCAGCAGGCATGACCATCGACATGGTCGTTGTTTTTCTGATTATTCTCGGAGCCATCATCCTATTCGTGACTGAATGGCTTCCGATTGACGTGACTGCGATTGCAATCATGGTCACACTGATCATCCTCGAGCCCTGGACGCAGATCACCCCTGCGGAGGGTATCTCCGGATTCTCCAGTTCGGCAACGATCACCGTTCTGGCGATGCTCATCCTGAGCGCAGGAATCAGTCAGACTGGTATCGTCCAGATCATCGGCCGGAAAATATCTGCTTTCGTAGGTGACAGCCTCCACAAACAACTCCTCGCCACTATCGGCGTCACTGGCCCGACCTCGGGATTCATCAACAACACGCCAGTCGTCGCGATCCTCGTCCCGGTCATCTCCGACGTCGCACACAAGGGGAAGACCTCCCCCTCGAAACTCCTCATTCCGCTGTCCTACGCCTCACAGTTTGGCGGGATGCTCACCCTCATTGGCACTTCTACCAACATTCTCGCCAGCGACACGGCGGCTCGCCTCTCGGGCGAGTACCCCGCCCTCCACGCCTTCGATTTCTTCGAGTTCACCACCCTCGGCGTCATCGTCCTCATCACCGGCTCGGCCTATCTCCTCACTATCGGGCATCGACTGCTCCCCGAACGTGTGCCAGTCGAAGAGGACTACGTCGAAGAGTACGAGATCACAGAGTACCTCGCGGAAGTCGTCGTTCGAGACCACTCGCCGCTGACCGGGAAAACTGTCGAAACGGCCATCGAAGAGGCCAGAACGGACGCCGACATCCTCCAACTCATTCGCGACGGTGAACGGTTCACCGAACCACTGGCACGCAAACAGATTCACGCCGGTGACACCCTGCTCATTCGAGCGAGCAAGGACACGCTTGAACAGCTCGCCGATACCGATGACCTCGCTATTGAGGGTTCAATCGGGACGGACGAAGAACTCGAACCCCAGCAGACCGACGACCAGTCCATTGTCGAGGTTGTCATCCCGTCGAGGTCTTTTCTTGTCGGAGAGACGCTCACAAGCTCGACCTTCCGGCAGCGCTACGACGGCAATGTCCTTGCGCTCCGGAGCCGCGGTGAGGTCATCCGTGACCGCATGGATGACATTACGCTTCGAGAGGGCGACACGCTCCTGATTCAAGCCGACTCCGATAGTATCGACCGACTGGCTCAGAACAACGACTTCGTTCTCGGACGCGAGGCCGAGAACCCAGACTATCGAACAGACAAGATTCCACATGCAATCGCCATCATGTTCGGCGTTGTCGGGTTCGTCGCCATCCCCTGGGCGTTCCTTGGGAACGGCCTCGCATCGCTCACTGGTGTCGAACAATTCACGATGCTCGCTGGGGCACAACAGGACATTCTCGTGACTGCACTCGCCGGTGTCGTGGCGATGGTCATCGCGGGGGTGCTCAAGCCAAACGAGCTGTACGACTCGGTCGACTGGGACGTGATTTTCCTGCTGGCTGGTGTGATCCCGCTGGGAATCGCGCTCGAACAGACCGGTGCCGCGAGGCTGCTCGGGAACCTTGTCGCCGCCTCCGCCGAGTTCCTCCCCGTGATACTTGTCCTATGGCTGTTCTACATCGCCACGGGCCTCATCACGGAAGTCATCAGCAACAACGCCAGCGTCGTGCTGATGATCCCGGTTGCCGCGGCAGCGGCGACGTCTATCGGCGCGAATCCGTTCGCGTTCGTCTTAGCGGTGACGTTCGCCGCTTCGACCGCATTTCTCGGACCGGTCGGCTATCAGACGAATCTGTTCGTTTACGGGCCGGGTGGCTACAAGTTCACTGACTACTTCCGAGTCGGTGCACCCCTCCAACTCGTCCTGTCGACGGTGACCGTCCTCGGGATCGCGTTCTTTTGGGGGGTATAATCTTGTTCGTAGCGGTCTAACCAGAGACACATGTTCAATCAAATCCTACTTCCGGTCGATGGCAGTAAAGCAAGTGAACAAGCGACCGAGCACGCACTCATGCTCGCCGAGACGTACGACGCAACTGTCAACGCGCTCTTTGTCTTAGATAAGAGCATTGTTCCCAACGTGTTTGAAGACGATTCCGATGACGAGCAGATCGAGACGGAACTGAGAGAGACGGCATAGTCAGTTCTCGATTCAGTCATCGAAACCTGTGAGAACGCTGGTATCCCGGTTACGAGTACAATTCGTACGGGTCATCCGACCGAGGAAATTCTCGAAGCGATTTCGAGCACCGATAGCAACCTCATCGTACTCGGGTCACACACCCGAGGGCGACTTGCCCGCTTCCTCCGCCGTTCCATCGCAGAGCAGGTTGCCAGCGAATCACAGGTCCCCGTGTTGACTGTTCGAGATGGTGCTGATGACGTTGAATCGGGGTATCGTCGAATCCTGCTCGCAATAGACGGTAGTGACAGTTCTCGGCAGGCAGGCACATACGCCTTCGACCTTGCTGCTGCGTATGATGCAACCGTATACGGAATCCACATCGTCGAAACGCGATTTGGCAGTTCGGACCCGATCCGAAGGATGCTCGAGCAGCAAGGAGAAGAGAGTATTCAAGACGCACGTGTCCAAGCTGCGCGAGCGAGTGTCGAACTCGTACCGACGGAACGAGAGGGCGACCCAGCACGTGAGATTCTTGATTTCGCTGCCAAGCAGGACATCGATCTTATCGTTCTGGGAACGCATGGACGAGCGGGGTTCGATCGAGTCGTGATGGGGAGCGTCGCTAGTGATGTCATTCGAGAGGCCAAGCAGGCAGTGTTGACAGTTCGAGTGAAGTCAAGTGAGTAACAATAGTCGTGCTAGTAGTGTCACCAATTCACGTCCGAACCTATTAGCACGCTAGTGATTTGTAGAAAACCACATCCCGAAATCGTGATCTTCTAGGAGGGAGATTCAATACATCGAAATAGAGTTTATGAAATGCCGTATCGAAGCTAGAAGCCGTGTTCCTGCTGTGAATGCCGGATAGAGCCAATATACAATACACTTGGCTAAAAGCTAATTTAACCAAGTGAGTTTAGGAGGGTGGACGCTGTACCCCACAGTGAGACTCATGGATTCGGGAAATTCGAGGCCTGCAACTGGTTCTCGCGATCGTGACCCCACGGATACGACCATCCAACAGTCGGTCGACCGCTACCTGAACTCGCTCGACTCGGGCGGTAGCCGCGCGAGTATGCGCCCGGCGCTGACCGAGTTCAGTTCGTTCTGCCACGAGGAAGGAATCGACGGCGTAGCCGATCTCGACTCGAGTGATTGCCGCGAGTACGGGCTTTGTCTCCGAGAACGCACGATCAACGGCGACCTCGCCGGGTCGACGGCGAATACGTACTTCCGCTACGTGCGGGCGTTCCTCTCGTTCTGCGTTCGCGACGAGCAGCTCGCGACGAACCCCGCCGACACCGAGCGCGCCGAGGAGTTCCTTCCTGAAGACCGAGCGACGAGAGACACGCAGTTCTGGACCGCCGAGCAGCGCCAGCAGTTACTCGCGTACGCGAACGAGCGCGTCGAAATGGCTCGCGAGGAAACCATTGAAGTACCACTCGAACGGGCCTATCGCGACCGAACCATCGTCGTCCTGCTCGCGGAACTCGGCGTACGCGGGGCCGAACTCTTTCGCGATCAGAACGACGACGATCGGCTCGGCCTTCGGTGGGGCGACGTCGATCTCGACAATCGGACCATCGAAGTGTACGGCAAGTCCCGCGAGTACGAGGCCGTCGGGCTGACCGCTCGGGCTCACAACGCACTCTCGCGCCTGCAGCGTGTTCACGAGCCGCCGATCGACGACTGGCCAGTGTTCCCGACCGGCCATACGGCGAGCAAGTACAACGCCGTCGAAGACGCTACGGGAGACCGGCCCGAGCCTGGTAGCGATATCGACGCGATCCTACGTGAGCAGGCGATCGCGCCGCCCTCGATTACGAAAGAGGCCGGCCGGCAGATTCTGAAACAGTTGACCGAGGAGGCTGGGATTGAACTCGAGGGCGACCAGGAGTATCTGAAACCCCACGGGGCGCGACGGGCGCTTGGTGCGGAACTGTACGAGCAGGGTCATTCTGAACTCGCACAGGCAGCGCTGCGGCACAAGTCAATCGAGACGACCCATGATGCCTACAGTGATATTCAGGCCGCTGACGTTGCCAAGTCGATCGATGAGGTTCGGGAGTGAGACGCGGGACGATCAGCTCGGTTATACCCGGTGTGTTCGAAATACATACTCGGTTTGACAATCCCTGTTATCGATTCCGAACCTAACAGGTTCGTCTGAAACTTGTCGGGACGCACATCATCTTCGACATCAGCGATGCACTGCTTCTTCTAACGGGAAACATTCAGAACTTCGGACTCTCAGCTACCTGCTCGTGAGACTCAGTACTTTACAAAGCCGTAGTTGAGAAGTCCGCTTGCTGAGTTGTATCCAAGTAACCAAAGCAAGCGGACGGTGAAATCCACGAGGACCATCTCCTTAACGTCCTTATCGGTACCTTCTCGCTTGATCTCGGTGAGAACGCTGAAATCAATCTTGGTCTAGGGGACCTCGCTGACTTGGCGAGTGGCTATCCAGCGGTCGTCCATGCACTGCGAGAGGGTACATCGCTCGAGGGAGGCGAGGCGTTCCATGCTGCCCTCAACGACTTTCTTGAGGCGTTCGGCCACCGTGCGACTGGTGAACTCGATATCAGCCGTCCTCGATGGTGCAATGAATCCTCCGGATTACTCACAATGGTTCGGGCGACCCTCAAACACGAGCAGGCAGGTGAACACCGTGAGCATCTCCGCCAGATGGTACGGCAGGCATCCGCAGTGACGGAGCAGCTCGAAGAACAGGCAAACCACGGAATATTCGGCCCGCTTTGCAAACAGATTGTCCGTCGTCTGATCCGAACCTATCGCGGCTACATCTAGACGTGCGAGCATCCGAAACATGGTCTTGCCCACCTATTCGCGGCGTGGCACAAAACCTTGGACGCACCACCCGTGTTAACCAGTCAGAGTGAAGCGCTAAGTGATCGCATCGAATGCGAAGACGTTCCCGAGGGGGCGCTCGTCGGCACTGGTGTCTCTGGTGGCGTCGTCAAAGGGGTCGCTCGGGTCGTCCGTGATCCATCCGGGGTGACGATTGAGAAGGGTAAAATTCTCATCGTGCCGTCATCCGATCCAGACTGGACGCCGTTGTTCCTGAACGTGGTAGGGATGGTCGTGGTGGTCGGTGGCCACGGTGCGCTCGTCGCCCCCGAATACGGACTTCCTGAGGTAGCGTTGGTGTCCGAAACAACCCGTCGCATCGAAACGGGACAATGGGTACGAATCGATGGGACACAAGGAATCGTCGAGATCATCGACGATGATGAATGACGAATCGGAGTACGGATTGCAGGGAAGTTTGAATTTCAGTCGGTAGTGAGAGAATCTCTCGGTTTCCCTATAAACATTCTACGCCTACTGTTCGGAGGTTTACTGCTTCTACTCGCTGATGATGGTTTCATATCGTTCCGCTGAGGGGGCGAGTTCAACCGGCAGGTCATGTCTGAAAGTGAAAACTGAGGGTGATACTCATCAGCTACGTGTATGCATCGGATAGACGGACAAAAGAAAGGTACGCATCAAACTCATCCTCCGAGGTTGTGCGATTGCTGTTAATCTCTTCTATAGCAATTATTCCTAGTAAATTCTTCTTACTTACTTCTGCCGTGAAAGGAGTTATGGAGAGTAGACTTAATAGCTGAAATGAAAATATCAATCTTAAATACTCAAATGAATTATATAATAGCATAATATAGAAACTACTATGAAGATGAAAATAATAATGGCTGGTAAGAATATCCCGTCTATTTCTTGTCCCAATAAGTAAGCAATATACAGCGAACTCGAGATAATTACAAGAGCATGGGAAGCAAGAGCAAAACTGGGCTTGCTATTATGGATGGACCGGAGAAATGATAAGTGGGGCGATAAGATTCACTACCCAAAAAACCCCAATTCTATTATCATAAAACATTCTCTTCACGATAGTTTGGGCCAGGTTATATTATATCTTCCTATCATTCCCTAGTATAACTGTGATAGCAGAATTCCCTGCTGAGTTGAATAACGATCTAACCGGCTGATATCACTGGTTAGAAGGGTGAAGTCGAGGAAGTCGACTCTGTCCGTGCATTGATCACTGCAATTGCTTCCGAACTCCCGGCAAAACCTCAGCTTCCTCTCTCTCGGTTGAGCATCCTCAACATTCACATGGTTGCTGTCTGTGAGATAGATCCGTGTCTATCACCATCGACGACCGCCGTCTGGTTCAAGCAGGCAGTGATCAAACCTTGGACCTACACCACTTGAAAAACGTCCCGAAGCCCCGAGTTCAAACAGAAAGCTTCGCCCGTGCTGGATCTGTACAACGATGCCTGGAACTGTAGAGAACGCTGACAGGAACGTCATAGTCTGTGCTGACGAGAAGAGGGCCATTCGTGCCCGGTATCAGAGATCGCCGGGACCGGGCCGCCCACTTCGGGTTGACCATTAGTACGAATGCCACGGTGCTGTACGTATCAGGTAGCCCTCATCGTTGGGACAGAAGAGGTCTACGGGCCGTGTGTGGTGAAGAATTTGCGAGCGAATTTCGAACGGGTCGTTGAGATGGTGATGGCCAAGCCGATCTGCCAGTAGGCAGATCGCGTCTTCTGGATTACCGACAGCGGGATCTCTCACCACCCAAATACGTTCACAGGGTGGCGGAAAAAGTAGTACGATAACATCGAAGGGTTCCATCTTTCCACGGAAGTGTCATGATTGATTCTACTTTTCAGTGCTGACGCGGAAAGCGCTCAGCGGTGAGAGCTTCGATTCAAGTGACGTTATTGCATCAGATAAGTGGATTCGAAGTGCTATGGAACAGAGTTCCAGAGCCGTTCGAGTGGACCTACACGAACGAAGATTTGGAGAAGTTGCCCGCGATAGAATAAAGCTCGTTGGTGGCGTCTAAGTAGTATGATAATAATCCCTGTGCAGGCACGCCAGACCCTTACTGATCAGCTGGATTCCCACGCGCGCACCGCTTGGAGTGAGCGATGCGCGCGTGTTGATGCCCGATTCCGTGGCGAATACGCTTACACCGACGCCTTTGAGAGCAACCCTTGGTTCGGACCTAACGCGACCGAAGAAGAAAAAAGAACGAATTCGGCAGATCCCAACCAAGCTGTGCCAGTTAGCCTGGACCGAGGACCCGGACTCGTGGGGATTCGTCTTCTACAAGTATAGCGACAATCGGTACGAGCCGTCGATTATGCTCGACAACTCGTTCGCTAGCCCACCAGAATCTTGCTCCGACACCGCCGCCCAACTCTACCTCCAGTAGGGAGCGCAACCGGGTACGGGCTTAATGAATGGTCCACTGAGTCTCGCTCTCAAGAAGCGAACAAGTAAGGTAGGGCAGCCCATATATCTTAGCAAACTTTTCTCTCCCCTATAATCGTCCTATTATACTATACGCTTATTACAGATGTAGATAGATGACTGTTATCATTACAATCGTACGACTGTAATATAACTCAACTTCGAAGTACGACAATCGCTTTATTGCTGTCATCGCTCCCTATTCTATCACTCTATGTCCGTATATATAGTACTATTATATACCCTCATCCCACAATTTCACCAAACGCTCTTCTGTAGGAGATTGTTGATGGTGCACAGCTGTCGCTCTGGAACCGAAGAAAGCAAGGATACCCCGTCAGCGGTGTCCGTTAGGCATGATTCCGCTGGATGTGTTTAGGTCGGAATCTGCCGCAGTGGATCTGTTGCAGCAGGTTCTCTGGCGAACGGAGTTACTTGCCCTTGCTGCCGTTCTGACCGAACGGTCAAGAACGGAGGCTATGGGCGCTTTCAGCGCTATCTCCGTAAGAATTGCGACCGCACGTTCAACGACAAGACTGGCACGATTTTCGCCCATTCAAAGATTGCACTCAGAAAGTGGCTGTTCTCGATTTACGCGTTTCTTCGGTCTAACACGAGTCTCCGTCAGCTTTAGTTCGAAATCGACATCCAGTACAAAGCGATCTACCAGCACGTCGAGCGCCTTCATGAAGCGCTCGACGCACCTTCGCTCAACCTCGTTGGTCCGGTCGAGATCGACGAAGTCTACATCTCTGTGGGGATGAAAGACCGCGAGCGCGACCGGTCGTCGCGCTCGCGTGGCCTCTTCAGGTGCGGACAAGGATCGTACGAACAGGACAAACCACCCGAGTTCACAATCGTCGATTGTAGCACCGGCGACCGATACGTAATCCCCGCGAAATCCACCGATGAATCGATGATTCGTCTCCTTCTTGTAAACCGCGAGAAGGAGCCACTGACCGTCTACACTGACGGATTTCTTGCCTACGATCCACTCAACGAGGACAACGCATTTGATCACGGATACGTCGTCCACGGTGACGGCCAATACGCGGATGAAGACGTTCACGTCAACACTGCGAGAACCACGGATCGTTGCTGCGACCGTGGCTCTCGCCACATCGAGACATCTCGAAGGATAAACTTACACAGTATCTCTGATCCTTTCATATTCGACAAGAATTGCTGCGGAAATAGGGGAAAGAAGTGCTCAAACACGCCATCAAAGCTACGCTGTGAGATCAGCAAAGTGCTACACAAGAGCGCTCAACCAAAATAATTCTTTGTTCGGCGACCTTAAATGGACAAGAACCGAACGGATAGGTATGGAGGCAATTGAACTAACGAGTAGCCAAGAGAAGATTCTTCGTACAGTGATCGATCTTCACACGAAGCTGCAGACGACAGTGAAGGGCGATGATATTGCTGATGAGGTTGGGTTGAAGGCCGGAACTATCCGAAATAAAATGCAGAGTCTCAAAGCACTACAGCTCGTAGAAGGGTTCCCTGGTCCAAAGGGAGGATACAAACCGACCGCTGCAGCATACACTGCCCTTGAAATTCAGCAGATAGATGACCCATCTGCCGTCACAGTCAAATACGACGGGGAGATGGTGGACAATGTGATTGTAGAAGGTATCTCCCTTTCGAGTGTACACCATCCCGACCTCTGTCGAGCCGAGATACGTATGCAGGGAGAGGTGGATAATATCTCTGAGGGTGATTTACTTACTGTTGGTCCAACTCCACTCTCGAGATTGACTGTAAAAGGAACAGTAGAACAAAAAGATAGAGCCTCTAATATTGTTACCCTTCAGATCGAAGGTATGCAAACCACGGAAAGTGAATCACCGCGAGTACGGTAGCATGTGACTTCCGTGGGTGGCTCAAGGTGTTTGAGAGACCGTCAGGGCCATAGTCCACGTGACTCGTGTGCATCAGCAATACGCGAAAGGGCGACAATATACGCAGCATCTCTCCACGAGACATCTCGACTCTCATATTCAACACATACCGCATTCCATGCATCGACCATTTCTGTCTCGAGTTCCTCCCGAACCGTTTCGAGGGTCCACGATCGTCGATTGATATCTTGGAGCCATTCGAAGTAACTCACTGTCACACCACCGGCATTAGCGAGGATGTCCGGAATGACCGGGACGCCTCGTTCATTAAGGATGGTATCTCCAGTTGACGTCGTCGGTCCGTTTGCACCTTCCACTACGATATCTGCTCCAATCCCATCGGCGGTAGCTTCAGTGATGACATTTCCTACTGCTGCTGGAATGAAAATATCCACATCGAGCTCGAAGAGTTCATCGTTCGACAGTACCGTGTCTGCATATTCTGTGACCGCATTAGGTTCCTCATCATACGAGGGAACAGCGTGAGTATTGATTCCTGCCGGGTCGTACATTGTGCCGTTCACGTCGCTAACGGCAACAATAGTTGCACCCCACTCATCGAGGAGGCGTGCAGCGTTTGCACCAACGCTCCCATAGCCCTGAATGGCGATCGTCGCTTCCGAGAGTGGACGGTCGTAATAGTCACAGGCCGCACGCGTAATTATCGCAACACTTCGGCCGGGTGCTTCAGTACGTCCTTTGCTCCCGCCAACGATGGGTGGCTTTCCAGTAACAACACCTGGAACTGTTTCTCCTTCCTGCATCGAATACGCATCCATCAACCATGCCATTGTCTGTGGGTCGGTCCCCATATCCGGAGCAGGGATATCGTGATTTGGCCCCAGTACATCTCGAAGCTCTTGAGTAAATCGCCGAGTGAGACGCTCTTTCTCGGCAGTGCTCAGATCCGTAGGGTCGACCGCAATACCACCCTTGGCACCACCAAAGGGCAGGCCCATGACTGCACACTTCCAGGTCATCCACATCCCGAGACCTACACACTCGCTTCTCGTCACCTCTGGGTGATATCGGATCCCACCTTTATACGGACCCTTGATGCTGTCGTGTTGAGCCCGGTATCCTGTGAACACACTAACTGACCCATCATCACGCTCAATTGGGACCGTGACTTCATGAACTTGTTTGGGGTGTTCAAGTCGCGTGATAATGTTCGGATCGATGTCAAGATGATCTGCAGCTCGACGAAGTTGTCTTCGGGCTGTCTCGAGAGCTGACTCTGGCTCAAATTCCTCTTCAGCCGTAGCTTGGTTACTATTAGACATTTTCTCTTTAAGGCGCCTCCCTTCAAATGGCGCCTTGAAGGAGATAATAGGTGTCTAAATATATACTTACTGCTCTGTGAGCTATATCTCGGAATTCTAACCAAAACCTGAGTGGTATACGATAATATATTAACAAGATCGGGGATCACTTCTATGGGCTCTTCTCTGAGACGTTTCTCCAGTCGAGTCAGCGACTAGGCTTGTGACCTCACGGACGCTTTGAGGAACACCGAGTACACTCGCCACGCGATCGATTTCGCTGAGTACGAACTGGAGTTCGCTCACCAGCACCTTCTCCGAATTCGTTCCTGCCATTCCCGTAGCCGATCCGTCTATGAACGCTTCTCCGTGGAAATCGAACGTCCGTATGCATCCTTCTCTTTCCAGTTGGTTTGGGTGGTAAGCCCTCTTGCTATGCAAGTTGAGCCTTCGAGGCAAACATGTACTGGTAACTTTTAGTCGCTGTCCGTAACTGCTTCTCGTAGATCAATTCGGACCCACTATGCTAGTATCTTCCCGTCTCGGGTTTAAACCACATCATCTCCAACGATAATAAATCAAATCTACAGGAGAATGGGTATCAAAGGAACGAATCTATGACCGAAGAGAGACCGGCGTATCCATCCCTCGAGAACCGAACGGCTCGCCACCGAACTCTGCAAGCAATCGGTCGCGACGGTACTACGACGAAGCCAGCCAGTGGCGACTGCTCTGATCGTAAGTGGCCGACGTACTGGATAACCGCCGCATCATTGCTTGAGTGGAGCGATCCTTACGAGCGCATCGTCGACAAGGAAAATGAGCCGTTCTATCGGTGGTTCGTCGGTGGGAGCTTGAACGCCGCGGAAAACTGCATCGATCGNATCATTGCTTGAGTGGAGCGATCCTTACGAGCGCATCGTCGACAAGGAAAATGAGCCGTTCTATCGGTGGTTCGTCGGTGGGAGCTTGAACGCCGCGGAAAACTGCATCGATCGTCACCTCGAGGAGCGGAAGAATCAGGTTGCATTGCGGTGGGAGGGGAAACGTGGCGAGCGTCGAACCTATACGTACTACGACCTCTATCGCGAGGTGTCAGCTGTCGCAGCCGCGCTCCGCGAACTCGGCGTCGAAGAAGACGATGTCGTCACGATCTACCTGCCGAAACTCCCCGAGTTACCGATCACGATGCTCGCCTGTGCTCGTATCGGTGCGCTCCATAACGTNTCGTCACGATCTACCTGCCGAAACTCCCCGAGTTACCGATCACGATGCTCGCCTGTGCTCGTATCGGTGCGCTCCATAACGTCGTTTTCGCGGGGTTCTCCCCCAACGCGCTCGCTGAACGGATGCAACGTCTTGACTCACACACGCTCGTCACATGCGACGGTAGCTCCCGTGAGGAGACCGTGATCAATCAGAAGCGGAAAGCCGATACAGCGCTGGCATCGATCGAGGAATCGCTCCCAACAATCGTCGTCGATCGACTCGGTTCGAGTCACGATATGCACCTCGGTGGGAACCAATACGATTATGACAATCTCGTCGAGGCGTTCGTCGGTGCGAACGTGCCCCCAGTGCCGCGGAAGGCGACCGACCCCCTCTTTCATATCCACACGTCAGGAACGACCGGTGACCCGCAACGGATGACTCACGCAATCGGTGGCTACCTCACAGGTGTTGCGTGGACGGCCCAGACCGTATTCGACCTCATGCCGGGGACCACGATCTGGTGTACGGCCGGTGCTGGGTGGATTACCGGTCACTCCTATGTCGTCTACGGGCCACTGCTCTTGGGTGCGACAGTCGTCCTCGCGGAGGGGAGTCTCCGCTATCCGGACCGCTACCGTCCGTGGGAGGGGATTGAACGGAACGGCGTAGAGGTCTTCTATACGACACCGGGAGTAATCCGAACGTTCATGAAGTGGGGCGAGTCGTTTCCCTCGTCCCACGACCTTTCGTCGCTGCGACTGCTCGGTACCGTCGGTGAACCAATCAGTCCGGATACTTGGGAGTGGTACTACACCCACGTCGGCGATGAACGATGTCCGATCGTCGATACGTGGTGGCAGACCGAAACCGGGCGCGTCCTCATCTCGGACCGTCCCGGAATCGACGAACTGAAACCGGGTTTGGTCGGCCGACCGTTACCGGGAATTGAGATCCAGATCGTCGACGAAGACGGCCGCGAGCTCCCGCCGGGCGAACCCGGCTATCTGACGATTGACCGTCCCTGGCCGTCGATGCTTGTTCNTTTTCGGACCCACGGGCGGATTCCTGGCAGTACTTCACCGGCGACCGCGCCGTCGTCGACGACGACGGGTACGTGACGATCATCGGCCGCGATGATGACGTTATTACGATCGGCAACCGTCGCATCGGAACGGCCGAACTCGAGGCTGCAATAACGACCGTTGACGGCGTTACCGAGGCTGCTGCCGTCGCTGAGCGTACCGCCGGCGAGACCGCTCTTTGCGTCTTCGCGACGCTTGAGCAAGGACAGCAGGATCGGACCGCCATCCGGAATGCGGTTGCGGATGCGGTCGCCGAACACGTCGGCGAATTTGCACGACCAACGAGTGTCGTATTCACACCCGAACTACCCGAAACCTACTCCGGAAAGACGATGTACCGACTCCTCGAGTGCATCGTCAACGACCGACCGCCCACGGACAGTGACACTCTCAGAAATCCAGAAATCGTCGGTGAGCTTACGACGATTTGGAATCAGGAGTGAGTAGGATGAGAGTGTTCCCGATTACGTTGTCTCGTCCACTGGTGATGGGGTATCTTTGCGGCCTCGAGTCTCTGCTGGCTGTTCGATTCTGTAGGTAACGATGAGAGGCGTTCGTGTCGCCTCCTTCGTCTATTCGTGGTCGATG
The DNA here is from genome assembly GCF_000337595.1 of Natrialba taiwanensis DSM 12281. Taxonomy (GTDB): domain Archaea; phylum Halobacteriota; class Halobacteria; order Halobacteriales; family Natrialbaceae; genus Natrialba; species Natrialba taiwanensis. Next base: position 184,116 of record NZ_AOIL01000019.1, read on the forward strand.
CCTTGTGTCCTATTTAGTATGAGTCTCACCATCGTCTGTGCGTGGACGGACCTCTAGCGGGCGCATCATATCGTGATCTTCGTGTTCGATCATATGGCAATGCCACATATACGTGCCTGTCTGATCGTTGAATATCCCATCGTACTCTCCGAAGTGGACAATGACGTGGACGACTTCAGCGGGGTTCACAGTGACCACATCATTCCACCCGCGTTCATACGGTGCAGGTTCCTCGAGCGCGCCCGGGTTGATCTCGTCTTCAGCCGGATCGTAATCCCCGAGCGACTGTCGCCCCAGCACTTGGAAATGCACGAGGTGGAGATGCATCGGATGGGACATTGCACTCAGGTTGGCGAAACTCCAGATCTCGGTATCACCGAGCGCGGGTTCTTCGGTCACCGGATCGTCGAGTTCGAGACCATCCGGCTCCTGACCCGTTCCGAGCAAGTATAGCTGTCGGCCGTAGTCATCGGTTGCGCTACCGTTGAGCGTAAGATACCGCTCATTGTCGACTGACTCCACAGAGATTTCAGGAATCTGCGTCAGATTATCGGGGAGTTGATCGTTGTCTCGTGTGTCTCCCGTGCCACCCACGTCTACAAGCATGATCTCGGGAAGCGAGACGATGTCGTCATCGGTTGAACTCATCTCACCGCGGTACTGAGCGGGTGCGTCATTGTGGAGCAGCAGTGTCTCTCCAGCATACTTGGTAAAGTCGACGACGACATCGGCACGCTGACTCGAGCCGAGTTCAAGGCGATCGTCAATCTTGATTGGACTAGAAAGGAGTCCCCCATCGTTCCCGATCTGGACGAACGGTGGTCCTTCGTTGCCGATCTCATTCGACGACTCATCGTACTGGAGAAGTTTGAGGCTATAAAAGCGGCTGTTTGCGCCATTGAGGAGCCGAAAGCGATACGATCTAGGTTCGACAGAGAGCCGAGGCCAAGCCTTCCCGTTGACGACCGACGTATCGCCGTAGAACTGCGGAACGATACCCGGGTCGGGATACGACTCGTCTCCGCCGCCTTGCTCGTCTGAGACGGCCGTTGGATAGAACAGCGACCCGTCCTCGTTAAAACTCCGATCTTGGAGTACGAGCGGAATCTCGTACTCGCCGTCGGGCAGGTCAAGGTTCCGTTCGCGTTCGTTCCGCAGGAGGTAGAATCCTGCGAGACCGGCATAGACGTTGAGTCGCGTGATGCCGAGCGAGTGGTCGTGGTACCACAGCGTCGCCGGTGGCTGCTCATTTACGTAATAGTAGTCTTTCTTCTCGAACGCAGGTCCTGTCTCTTGGAAATCTCGAGTAAACCACGCCTGCGCGTGGCCATCACTTTCGGCTTCGACGTTCCCTCCATGAAGATGTGTGACAATCCGTACACCAGTTGTGTCATACGGAACGATGTCGCTGTGAATCGTCGGGTCTTCGGGCAGGAGGTGTTCGTCTGGGAGTTTGTTCTTCCACCGAACAGAGATCGGCTCGCCTTGCTCAGCCTCGATTGTTGGGCCCGGGTATTGACCGTTGTACCCCCAGACAGTCGTCGCTGGAAGATCACGATGTATCTTCTGCTCGACTTCGCGTATCTCAACCTCGTAATGAGGTTGTCCGTTCTTCGTTCCAGACGAGTCCATGACGTCTGGTCGAGGAACCTTGTCGACCCATCTCTCGAGGTCGGGCGACGAATGGTCCACTATCGTCGTCGGTTTCGTTTCGGAAGTTTGTGGATCCGTACTGTCCGTATTACAGCCTGCGAGAGCCGAAATGCTCGCGGTACCAGTTGCCGCGAGTACCCTACGGCGCGATAACTCCGGCCGGAATCCGCCAGCGTAATCATTCATAGTACATGTAACCGTATGAGCCCACCGTATATTCGGGATCAGCCAATTCCTATCGAGTCAGAATCCGAGGAAGGTACATCACTGGAAGCGGCCTATCGCGTCTGACCATCGTTCCCGAAACATGGAATGAGACATGCGAATCGATCCGGAGCCGATGTGGCTGGAGGATACAGCTACACCAACATCATTATGGTTCATCCGGAACAAACTACCTAGGTACATCGCGGTAGATGTGTCCGCTAGAGATACCTTGATCACTATGAACGAAGTTCCTCCCCGGTTACAGACGTTCGATATTGCGGAAACGAACGACGTAGTTCGAGAGTATCTGAAAACCGAGTGTCTGGAACATCCCACGAGAGGGCCCTACATAAAATCACGAGTACTGTATGAGGGTGTCGAAGACGAAATTGATGACCGGTTCTCCTTGGAACTATTCGGGTTATTCTGTGAAAGCCGAGCGTACCTTGAGAAGTGGTCAAGAGGATACAACGGATCGTATCGGTATCGAATCTTAAGAGAGCACCTCTACTAACGGTGCGTTGCATACGAGTTTCCGATAGGGACGACGGTAGGTACTTAATAGTTCGACTAGGGAGAATCTTTATGCTAACCCAACTGGTATGAAGAGCTATGACCAAACAGACGGCGAAAACGACGAAACGATCACTGGTCGTAATCGATACGATTCAGAAATTGGGCGGTGCAACACTCGAGGAATTGACTGGTGAATTGAAGATTTCGAGAAGTACGATTCACCTCCACCTCCAGACTCTTCTCGAAGAAGGGTATCTCACGAAAGAGGGTGCGGTATATCACATCGGGTTGCGGTTCCTCAATCACGGCGAGTATGCCCGCTCACGCAAGAAGGCGTACACGTTGGCGAAACAGGCTGTAACAGAACTTTCCGATCGAACCGATGAAGAGGTCGAATTCGTCGTCGAGAACGATAATCGCGGCATTCTCGTCCACGAATCCTTTCATCCGGACAGTCACTTTCCATCCAAGGAACGACATATCTCTACCGCGCCTAGCTCTGCTGGGATCTACTATTATCTCCACAGCGTTGCAACCGGTAAAGCGATTCTCGCCGAATTACCCGACGAGCGCGTCGAAGCGGTCTTGAACGACTGGGGGCTCCCCAGACAGACGGCACACACAATCACAGACCGGGACGATCTTTTGCAGGAATTCGAGCAGATTCGCGATCAAGGCGTTGCATTCGCGGACGAAGAGTACGTCGATGGTCTTAGAGAAGTTGGGCGGCGCGTGACAGGTCCCGATGGGAGTGTTCTCGGTGCGATTGCCATTATCGGCCCGAAGTATCGATTCACGGACGAACGGTACACTACCGAGCTGCCGGAGATACTGACGGAATATGTCAACGACCTCGAGACCGAAATCAGAGATTCGTACTTAGACGATTATCGCTAAGTAATCAGATCGCTCACGAGTTTCGGCGAATAGTCCGAATATACTAAGCAATTATATGGTTCCTATTTTTGGAACGAAGTTGTGGACATCCATTACACGCGTGTGCATATAATCCACTTGAAGATGATTTCGAAACTGCACGACACATCGTCAACATATTCGGAAAATAGGATTGCTGTATACTATCGAACATGAACATTGAGTTCTAGGAGAATCGCCGACCGTCGTCAACAGTGCTGATGGCAGCTAGGTTGGGAGGGACCAACTAAAATAAGAATTTCATCACACATTGAATAAAAGAGCCGTAATGAACGGGTCCACAGTACGATACCTAGCGAACAGGCGGTTACGATCCGTCCCTGTTGACTTCAACTACCGTCCCGATCATCGTCCATTCCGATTCGTCTACTCCCTTTCGTCCGACCAGAATTGATTCGTTATCCGTGCTCGTGATGAATCGATAATCCGCATCATCGTCCTTACGAATACCCTCTGCCTGAAATTCCTGCTGAAAGAACTCGGCCCCTGTAATATGAAATACGGCCGTCGTTCCGTCGTTAAGCGTAAGCTCGACGGGTTCGGGACTGATCTGGTGTATTCGCTTCGCGATCGGGTTGAGGTCTGCCATACCTGCGTACTAGCGGTCGCAGCCTATAAGTCGTGCTGATCTCGCGTTAGATCACTTCGGTGACGTTATCGAGTACATCCGTATCTACGAACAGAATGACGTGATCCCCCGGTCTGATTACGGTCGTTCCTCGAGGCGTCACGAGTTCACCAGTTCGAGCGATCGCTCCGATAATAACTCCATCCGGGAGGTTCGCCGTAGAATCCCTGATTTCACGATCTGCGAGAATACTTTCTTCTGTAACTACGATCTCGATCACTTCCGCGCGATCGTGGTCGAGCAGTACGATCTTTTCAGTTGGGATCAGTCGGGTGAATCGAATGATCTCTTCGGCGGTTTCTTCGCGCGGATTCACGGTCACATCGACGCCAGTGGTCTCGAATAATTCGGTGTACTCGGTATCCTCGACGATAGCGACGGTTTCACCGACACCAAACTGGCGGGCTACTAACGATACGAGTAAGTTCCGTTCATCGTGCGGCAATGCAGCGATGACGATATCGGTGTCTCCGATATGTTCGCGCTCCAGAAATCCAGCGTCTGCAGGGTCTCCCTTAAGTACTGTCGTACGTGGAAGCGCTTCGGCCGCGGTTCGGGCGAGATCGGGATCAGGTTCGATTACTCGAGGATGATAGCCATGCTCTTCGAACAGTTGGGCTATTCGAAAGCCAATCTCGCTCGCTCCAGCGATAACAACCTCGTCGGTCGGACTTCGCGATGACAGCGAAATACGGTTCGCGACGTTCGTAACGCCGCTAGCGCTTCCGATGACTACGATTCGATCGGTGGATTCTATTATAGTTTCACCAGTCGGAAGTATCAACTCATCGTTGCGAAAGATCGCCGCGACTGTTACCGATTCATCCAGATCGATCTCGCGCACGGTTCGATCGATGAACGGACTCTCCGGGTCGATTTCGAATGTAGCCATTCGGACGAGACCGTTCGCGAACGTATCGACCTCCTGTGCAGCAGGGAGTCCAGAAATCCGAAACACTGCTTCGGACGTCAACAAGTTCGTGCAAATCATGAAATCGGCACCGAACGCATCCTGACGGTCATTCCACGTTTTGAAGAGCGTTCGGTGCCTCACTCGGGCAACCGTGAATGCATTAGAGATCGTCGTTACGGTCGCACAGATAACGGTATTGACGTCGTCATCGTCGGTACACGCGATTACGAGATCTGCTTGATTAATTTCGGCCTCTCGTAGTGTTTCAATATCTCGGCCGTCTCCGTGGATAACGAGTACATCATACGCGTACGTGAGTTCCTCAATGATCTGCTCATCACAATCAACAACAACTACCTCGTGAAGGTCTGCGAGCGTTGCAGCGATCGTTCGTCCGACCTCACCAGCTCCGATAACCGTTATACGCATCGAACTCTCATTCAACGGGTAATCGAGGCTTGGCTTGAAAGTGACATCAGTAATCGTCATTGATCTCTGTGGACCATCCGATAGACTAATCGACGAGGCCGTAGTCGCTTTGTCCCGGATGTGTCCATAAATAGTACCCATTGACCAATATAAGTTCCGTTCATGACTGATGCAGTCCTCGGCCGGACCCAAATCACAGAGCAACGACGATTGAATTGATTACTATTAGTTCATCATCGTTTCTGTGATCAGTGGTGAAAGATAAGGTCAAGGACAGAAACGGGCTCTCATTCGGAGTATATCTCGTCTAATAGTTTGCTTACCAGTCAGTTGTGTGAATTGAGTGGTCGATTCACCCGATTGAATGTAACTCTCTACTCAAGAGTATAACAGAATAGTCCAGTATATATGGACTATTATTAGGCTATTATGTACGGAAAGAATTCTCAGGCTGACTCTTCAAATGACCGTTGGACTTATTTCTTCTATATTACTATTATTAAATATATGGAATAAATCTCAGGAGGTGGACTGTTACAGACGTACGTTTGTATAAGCCTATAGATGGAATCGAACGCAAAACGATCGTAATCCTATTATATTGGACTAATAAGTACGGAGCCAGTAGGTCTCGTTATGGCATCTATATCGCTATTCTGTAGGTAACCAATACCTTGACTACGACTCCTCCCGAATATTTGGACTCACATGGGAATGGGTGACTATGACCAGCGTGAGTACGAGCGTCGCGAACAAACAATCTCTGAGATCGGATCCGAGTCGGACGACCAGCCGGACGAGTACCGAGGGAAACTAACGTTCGACGAGGGCAGTTCAACCGGTGAACTCCTCGAAAACCTCCGGAAAATCAAGTCGAACGAATTGTGATAGAGCTCGAGAACAAACCAAACCAAACGATTTATCTCAATCTGATGGGTACTACTGCATATGGGGCTTGACGAAATCCTTAACGGCAACCACCTCACAGGCCGGCAAGCCGCGATGATCTTCTTCGGATGGTTAACATTGGTGTTAATAGCTGGGATTACTCTCCTACTGATCACGAGTGGATCCATTGGATAGATGATCGCATTTGAACAAGTACTATGAGACGCATCGCTTTCCACTCTCTTCGAACCGTACCGTTCGACGAGAATCCTGGAGGTGTTCGGTCCCACCAGTAGATGAACCGACATTCACGCAGTAATCCGCTCTCCAAACACCAATGAGATGTGATCAAATACATGAATGCCCTAGGTAGTTGAACCGACTTGATCGATGCATCTGCTGAGTACTCGGATCAGTCTGGGCCGATATCATGTGGTGCCACTGGAGAATCTGATAAGGGACGATACCGTCGAAGAAGTCGCCTAGGCCTAATCCAAGAAAAATGCAGTTTGGACGAACGGTTTGGCGCATTGTGGAAGGCCGAGCCACTCGTCCTCGATGTCGCTCATAATATGACCCGCCACCAACAGGAAGAATGTGTAGTCTGAAGCAGAAAACATCGGATTACAGGCAACGTGTCGAGCAAACCGCTGTTCTTCCTCACAGATAATTTTGAGTAGAATATCACGGACAGTATAAAGATGAATGGGCCAGTTACCGGTATTTCCAATAGATCGTTCGTAAAGTTCATCCTCCGCCCGCCATGTTCGTGGTCGCACGGCTATGATTACTGCGCTGAAATATAGTACGGCAAGCATAGCCGCTACAAAGTACCCGAGTATGATCCCTATAGCAGCGCTTGTGGGCCACGGCGTTGACGTGAAGGTCAGAACGTGGATCAACCATGAACCTAACATGACTGTGAAAAGTAGTAAGTAAATTCGTCGTAAACGATGTGCGATCGCTTCTTCTCTGATGATTTTAACTATAGGATGGCGGTAATCTTAACTCAACTACTTTCGCCATACTGGATCTTCAATTCCCGCTGAGGGGTCTAATCCGTATGTAAAGACGTTTTTCTGCCTCATACGAACTCGTCCTCGCCATAGATCATATCCGAGATAGCGCTGGGCCTCCATCAGTAAGAAAGCGCACAGTGCGGCCATTCCTAACAGAAGAATGTAATGGAGACGGTTGGAACCGGAAAATGCCCACGTGAGGACGCCGCTCATGACGAGTATGGCCCGATTCGACGTCCGATCGAGGCGTTCTCGCCAGTACTTTATCCAGTGGATCTCGCCTTGATATAAGTGTGCCATCGACGAGCTGGGGGACATCTCTTCCTCTAACAGCCCTTCACCGATTTCGCGGTGATCAGCGTCAGTTAGATCAATGTCTTTTGCTGATTGTTGAGCCATTCTCGATGTATCTGTTCGGCAACGAAACTAATAGAGGTAAAGCCAGCAAGTGAGCGACGGATACAGATCCCGTACAAGTTGAGCGGTGCTTATGGTCAATGTGTTCGTGTAGTGAGCGGTACTTCCACGAGCGAACACATCAAAAAATATATTTTTAATAGAGCAATCCGTTCATAATAGATACGGTCGTATCGGGAACGAGCAATCTATCTCGAGACATTCAAACCAGTCGTCGCGCTACGGAATCGTGTGAAGGAAGACGAATCGTACGAGCATGTTATTCTTGGCAGTGACGATGAACTAACCACGGCGGACGTCCGCGGATACGATTTTCGCGGGGAGTTCGACTTTCACGATCTCATCGAGTCTTACGAAACGACAGGGTTTCAAGCGACGCACCTCGCTGAGGCCGTCGATATCGCCGAGCGAATGCAAGAAGAGAAAGCGACGATCTATCTCACGTTCACCTCGAATATTATCTCCTCGGGATTGCGTGAAGTAGTTGCATATCTGGTCCGTGAAGGGTATGTCGACGTACTCATCACCACGTCTGGGGCGTTGACGGAGGACGTCATCAAGACCGCAAAGCCGTTCAAGATGGGGAAGTGGAACGCCAACGAGGCGACGCTCCGCGACCGCGGCATCAATCGGCTCGGGAATATTTTTGTTCCGTCTGATCGATACGTGTGGCTGGAGGAGTACCTGTACGACTTCTTTGATGACTTTTTCGCAAACGAAAAAGTGCGCACGCCGACAGCCTTCGCACGAGAACTAGGTGAGACGCTTGACGACGAAGATTCCGTCTTGAAACAGGCCGCGGACAACGACGTCCCCATCTACTGTCCGGCACTGACGGACGCCGAAGTCGGTAACTTTCTCTATTATTACCGCCAAGGATATGATTCGGAAGTCGGGATCGAAATTCTGGACGACTATGACTC
>NZ_AOIL01000020.1 GCF_000337595.1 Natrialba taiwanensis DSM 12281
CCGCGGCTGTGAACGCCAGTGGAATAGCCGTTCTTGAACTCGAAGAGCGCCCATCGCTGGTCGTTGATGGCCAGTACGTTCCCAGAGACTGGTGGCGTGCAGAGCAGTTGTACTCCTCAGCATCGGATCGAGCAAAGATTCCTGCGAACTATCCTGAGTTCCAGAAACTCGTCGAGTTCGTTCTCGTAACACTCCTCTGGTTCTTGCCAGCTGCTCTGGCTGTCTATGGCTTCGACTATGTGACCGGTGGCGCGGCCCTTGGACTGAGAGATCAACAATGACAGAAGACACGCATCCAGACGAGAGTCGTATCGCTCGCCGATCAGTTCTTGCCAGCCTTGGCGTTGGCACAGCCTTGCTTGCTGGCTGTACCTCTAATCCCGTTTCTGGGCCATCCACAAACAGTACAGACGGAACTGGGCTCAGTGTCGAAGAGAGTGATGTCTTCTCTGCCGTTGAGATGAACGACGAGTACCTCGAAATCGAGGTTACCGATGAGACCTCTATCGAGTTCATCAATCTCGTTGATCCTGAGGGAGAACTCTACAACCAGCAACGACTCGAGAACGGTGAAACCAAAACGTCGTTCGAAGTTCTTGGTCGCTATGAAGATGCTTTTCCCACTGGGGACTACAAGCTGATCGCTCTCCAGGGTGACGAACAAATCGATACGACGACGATTACGCTCGAGGCCGATTGTACGATCACAGATGTACTCTGGGCTGCAGAGAATCCCGATATGGACTGGGATACAAAGCCGTCTGATTGGGAGACCTATGCAGCGGTCGTAATTGAGAATACGGGAACAATTCCGTCGTTACTCACAGAGCTTGAGTGGACAGAAGCCCCGGTCGCGAAACTACAGTCCAAGGGGTCGCAATCATATTATCACGAAACCCGATTGCCGCCAGGAAAAACTACAGTCTATTCGAAGGGGTCTGTTTATGCAACGAATGGTGCAGTGCATTCTCTTGACTGTAGTGATCTCGAGACGGAACCATTGACTGTCACGGCTACTGTTCAGGTCGGGTCAAATCCATCGTATACTCAGCAAATCCAGTATGGAGACGGCAAGTCTTGTGAAATCTCGATTGTCAATGACAGCGCTGACGCATCTACATCTAGCGAGGGTGAGAATTAAATGGCATGGCTGCAAGAAGAAGTTGAAAACGCAATTGAGAATGTCATTGAGGATTTCACTGATGCTCTTCTCGGCCTTATTAATAATATCTATGAGGCAATCTTAGGTCCTATTGTCGGCGTCCCGACTCCGAAGTCAGATTCTGGATACATGGTTGTTGGTGCCCCAGATAATGCGCCGTGGGAGAGTCTGTACCAGGATGTATACCTCTCGTACATTATGCCGCTGGCAATCATGATGTCGGTCATCGCTTTTGCATTCGTTGGTCTCCGAGCGGGATCGATGAGCGAGTATCGACGAAAGCAACTCCTCCGACGGCTTGGTCTCGTATTCATGGGAACATTCGTCTGGTTCCCACTCGTATCTATTCCCTTGCAATTCATCGATGCAGTGGGGCTCACGATCGCTCCAACCGACGAGATGTCTGCGGGGCTCGGGGGGCTTATTCAATCCTCTCTCGGAGGCACGTTTGCTGTTCTTGCGATGGTTGTCATATCGAATTTCTTCTTGGTAGTTGCTGGGTTCATAGTTGCACTTCGCTGGATTTCGCTCTGTGTATTAACACCGATAATGCCATTGCTGGGCGTTCTCTGGTCAATGGAAGTCTGGCCATTTAGCCCAGCAGCAAACATGGCCCGTCGAGCTGCTGGAATCTATCCTGGACTCGTACTTGCTGGCATTCCTCCAGCTATCCTTTTCCGAATTGGGTGGGAGGTCGGTGGTCTTGAAACCTCTGTCAAGGGGCTTTTTTCGCTATTCATTGGATTAGCCTTGATCCCAGCAGCGATTATCGCGATGCTCATGACAGTCTACTGGAGCAGCCCAGCAATGCGGACCATCGCTCAGAAAGGTGTGTCTGCGACGAATCCTGGCGCAGCTGCATCAGGAGCGGCAAAGGCGAAACGCGCTTCTGGAAAGACCGTCCGTGGCGCCCGAAATGTCCACCGAGGATACGCAGACAACAAGATTGGCGCAGTCACGAAGAGCGGACAAACCACGATCGGGAGTAGCGGTTCGAAGGCATACAAGGTCGGTGCATCCGCTCGCTCGACAAAGACCCATGCTGGCCGCTACAACAACCTTCGGAAGTCGAAGACGGGCCGAATGCGCGATAAGGCTACCGATGACGCTCGAAAAGCGACACAGAAGGTCTCGACTCGAACGAAACGTGGACTCAAAAATACGAAGCGAAAGGTCTCACGGTGGTGATACTCGTGAGTACGAATACAGCTGACGGCGAGTATAACGCCCGAAAAATCCACCAATCACTCGGCGGCACAACAGCCTTCTTTCGAGGTTACACGATTGGCGAACTCATGCTATTTCTCGCGGTGGCCTTCGTCACCGTCGTTGCAGCAACGTTCGTTCCAGCGGCACTGACAATCCCAGTATTAGGGTTTGGGACGATGGTCACAACAGTGCTGTTCTTGCTGCATAAGGTGAAACCGAGATATCTCTGGCTTACAGAGTGGCTTGCCGCTCGCTTTGGCTGGGCGATCAAGAACAAAGAATACACTCACGGCGATGCGGACAGCAGTGAAGTCCGGTATTTAACTCGCCTACAGCGAGTCTATCCCCACGCTCTGGAACGAACGGATGGTGCACTCGTCGGAGCGATGAAAGTCGAGCCAGCGAACATGGCTCTCGAAGACGACGATGCATGGGCGAAGGCTGTCCAGTCCTTCTCAGAGTTCGCCAACTCGACGGTCGACTTCCCGGTAAAGATCTACGTTACTAGTCGAGAGGTCGCCGAGGACGATGTCGTCCGTGCACATCGTGATCGACTTGGTGATGCTGATGTCCGCTCTCGCCCAGTGTTGAAACGACTCCTCTCGGAGTACGTTTCTGCAAACACAACCGACAACGGGGACATCGACGCCGAAACAACCACGATCCGGGAGTATTATCTCATCACTGCTGTCACTGACGACGATATCGACCAGTTCGACGAAACCAGCGACAGCGTCCTCGCGTATCTCGCCAATGTCCCTATTCTCGGACGGTTCTTCGGTCGCTTTCAGACCGATGATCTGACTGAATCCGAGCGTGAGCAACTCAAAGAGGAACAACTCGAATCTCGACTTGCACAGCTGCGTCGTGGCGGATCGTCACTCTACCGGTGTACGATCAGCCCTGTGGATGCATACGATCTCACTCGGATCACGAAGGAGTACTGGACATGTCGATCGGAAGACTACGCTAACATCGCCGAGGCTCTGGGGACGTTCCCGGTCGTCTCCCACGGAATTAGCGACGGTGTGCCGGCGACACCCGATCCCGATGCTGTCCTTGAGGCAATGGCTGAACGGGACAGTACAGCCAACACGGATTCAGATTCCCATGAAGGGGCCGCTAACGAGGATACTGACACTCCATCTGCTCCTGCTGCTGATCGATTACCAGATACGTCGACGATGCATCAGTCGGTTATTGCGCCGTCAACAGTCGACTGGGAGACGACTTACGCTGTGATCAACGACGAGACGTACGTTCGAACGTTCTGGATCGAACAGTTCCCCGAGGAGCCAGCGGATGGACTCCTCGAACGACTATTGCTCGAAACCGATCTCCAGACGGATATCAGCATCCACCTCGATCCGTTCGATAGCCAGTCAGCCCAGGATATGATGGCAGACTGGATTTCGGATTTGAAGATCAATCAGCACGACTCGAACAGCCTCAAAGCCGAGGATCTGCAGGAGGATATCGACCAAGCGAAGTACATGCGGTCACTCGTTCGCGCGAACAAAGCGTCGTTCTACCGCGGTGGCGTGTTCATCCGACTCGCCGCTGAGAGCGAGCAGGCACTCGACAATCAGACAACCCGCTTGCGGTCGATCATCAAAGACGCGCCGGCAAACTGTACCCTCAAGGTTGCGAGTCGGTGGCAGGAACATGGGCTTGCAACAGTGTCGCCGCTTGGAACGAACGAACTGGGACGTGATCGGATGTCGACGCTCACGAATCAGGCGATCGGCGCGATGTTCCCCTTCTCGTCGAACTACCTGATGATGGACGACGGTATCGAGTACGGCTATCACGGACACAACGGCTCGCCTGTCCGCATCAATCCGTGGGAACTCGACACCGGGCACAGTGAACTCGTCGTCGGAATGCCGGGTGCCGGGAAAACGTTCGGCGGGATCATGCGTCACCTTCGAATGATGAAGCGCCGTCACGACACGATGCTCGTTCTCGTCGATCCGGTTGGCGGCTTCCGCGGCATTGCAGATGCCCTGAACGCGAAGACGATCACCGTTGGTGGCGATACGAAACTGAATCCACTCGAGATCCGTGAAACGCCCCAGCACGTTCTTGACTCGGGTGAAGGGATCTCTCCCCTCTCGGCGAAGAAAGACGAGGTCTACGCTGTCCTCGAGAACTTTCTCGATGCTCGTGATATCGACCTCGGGACTGAGACTGGCGTCCTCTCGTATGTCATTGATGAGGCTTACCGGCAAGCAGGTATCGTCGAAGACGATGTCTCGACGCACACGTCGGCAAACTCGCCGACGATGCAGGACGTCCATCGAATCCTCTGCGATATCGCCGAGAACCCAGACGAGCACAATATCGCAGCATCCGAATCCGCCCGCGAACGTGCCGCCCAGTACGCCGATGAACTCGCGATTGCGTTCCAGCCGTTTCGAGAGGGTGGAGCCTACGAAAACCTCTCCCATCACTCGGAGATCGATATCCTGGAAGGCGACAACAAGGTTGTCTACATCGACCTCGGCCAGATCGAGGGGAGCGCCTCGGGGATCGACCGCCAGACGTTCCTAATGCAACTGCTTCTGTCGACGATCTATCAGCAGGCAAAGAACACCCAACGGAACGTTGAACTCGCGATCGATGAAGCTCACTATCTCTTCGAAGATCAGGCAAACCTCGACTTCCTCGAGACGGCGTTCCGTCACCAGCGCCACGCCGGCCTTCGAATGGTACTCCTCTCGCAGACGGCCCAAGAGTTCTACGAGACCGAACAGGCGGAGAAGATTATCGGCATGTGTCCGATCAAGGTATTCCACAAGCTTCCTGACCTAGATGATCGGACAGCGGATAAAATCGGGCTCACAGAAGAGCAACGCCGGTACGTCAGAGGGGCTGACGCCGGAAAGGAAGATCTCGGCTATAGTCAGTCACTCGTCCGCGTTGAAGAACACGGCACGTACCCGCTGCATGTCGTCGCCGACGAGTTCGAGAAGCGGGTTATCGATTACGAACCTGAGGACCAGGCCTTCATTCAACAGGCGATGAACGACGAGTCAGCGGAGCTGCTCGCTTTCGAAGAGTTCGTCGAGACCGAAGCACAGCGTAACTCGCTTGCGACCCGCCTTGACATCACCGCCGAGACGGCAAGCAAACTCCTTGAGGAGGACCTCACCAAGACGGAAGTCCTTGATGCAGTCGTCAAACAGGCTCTCGAGACGGATACAGACACCGAGGAGGCACCGATCCAGACCGATGGCGGAGAGTCAGCTCTCGATCAGCTCACCACTGAGGCGGAGTATGACAACTAAGACCATGACTACGCTCAATCGTTTCACGAAGATACTCGATTCGTCGCCCCAGTACGAGGCAACGCAACTCGAATTCGGAGAGGAGGAATCGTTCGTCCAGCAGCAGGCAGACACGCCGGGACTACTCTTGCGAATCCGCCCTTACAAAGAGAACGACGGCGTCGTGGATGGGGCCGGCGTTCTCCAGTCAGTCCACGACGTGACGACGAGTTTCCGTGGGAAGAACACGAGTGACCACCATTCGTTCGAAGTCTGGTTCGATGAGGGCAAGATCTCGTTCTATATGCATGCTGCTACTGAGGCAGCCGCAGACAAGTTCCGCCGACGTGTCGGCAACAACTACGCTAACAGTGAGATCTTCCCTGTCGAGGAAGGCTATGCGTTCCCCGTTATCGGCTCTGACGAGTACGTCGCCGGTGCATGGCTCGAAATGGAGAAAATTCCCTACTACCCCATCCGCCATCACAATAGCGAAGGCTTCGAGACGGATCCCTACGGCGAGATCACGAGCGAAATGCTGTCGCTCGACGAGAGTACGGTCGTCACGCAGGTCGTCTTCCGTCCGGCGAAGCAGTCCTGGACTGACGGTGATCGGTTCAAGCACAACAGCGTCGACGAACTCGCGCACGCACTTCGGCAAGGAACTTCTGTCGGGTGGCTCAATCCCCGGACACGACCGGCAAGTGAGAAGGACAAGCAGGCCGCGAAAACGATCGAACAGCAACGCGGGCAACAGGCGTTCCACGTGAATATTCGCGTATTGGCGGCCTCGAGTGAACAGGCCGAAGCTGAGGCTCGAGCCCGCGGTGTCGCGGGAATGTTTAGGAAGTACTACAACGCGATTACGGAACAGGGACTCGACGATAATCCGGTCTGGCATCGCAAAGAGCGGAAACGGGCTGAACGACTTCGACGATTCCTCCATCGTATGCGCGATCGCGAGTGGATCGATCGCCGTATGATCATGACCGTTGACGAACTCGCCGGCGTCGCACACATCCCCAACGCAGAGATTGAGACGCCGAAGATTGACTGGCGATACACGCAGCGTGGCGATCGACTCCCATCGGATGGATCTCGATACGACGCGGATGAGTTGCCGGCTGGTGGGCAGACATCCGGTGTTCCTGATGAGGCAGCAGTCTCCATTGATGGCTCTACTCGTGATCAGGAGGGATTTGATGGTATTTGATCGGTTCTTCAGACACAGTGGGGAGGATTCGAGTAGCGATCAGAACAGTGAGCACACGTCAGCAGACGAGGTATCCGATGATGAGGTTATGTCCTCAACTGGTGACGACCAGACTGATGTCACGAATAGCACTCGGTTGTCGTCTGACCAGCAATCAGCCGCTGGTGAACAATACCAGATCGTCGACCAAAACACGATCCGTATCGGTGGCAAGCCGATCCTCGCGGAAACGGCCGACGAAGGAACGGTTGCAGGTCCATTCGTTCGCGAAATGTTCGAAGCCGGGATGTACAACGCACCTTCCCCACTCTGGGTCGGCTACACGGAGGATCCCCAGACTGGGTTTCGTGAGGCACCGCTCCGATTTGACTCACTCTTTCGGCACAACTGGATCGCTGGGACGACCGGCTATGGAAAAACGACCGAACTCCTGAATATGATGGTGCAGTGGGCGTATTCGGGATACGGCTTCACCTACTTCGATCCAAAAGGTCGTGATTCTCGGGAACTCCTTCGGATGCTCCCCGAACATCGCCTTGAGGACGTGGTCTGGATCGAGCCCGGGTCGACCACCCACGAGAACACCGTTGGGATGAATTTCCTCGAAGTACCCAAATGCGAGACGACTGAGGAACTCGAGAACGAGATCGAAAACCGGGTCGAGAACCTGAAAGCAGTCTTCGATACGTCCGACTACTGGGGCATTAATATGGAGGCGATCACCGAGTCGATGGCTCGAGCAATGATGAAATCCGAGCAGCCGTTTTCGGTCATCGATATGTACTTCATTCTATTGAATGCCGACCGTCGCGAAGACTTCGCACTCGATGTCGAGGACCCCTATATCCGAGAGTTCTGTCTCGAGATTGCGAACATGGAAGAAGAGACGGTTCGTCCGCTCCTGAAACGGATCAAGTCTTGGGTCGAGAACTCGGTGATTCGCCGGATTATCGCTCACCGGGAGAGTACGATCAACTTCCGCGATATCATTGAGAACGATCGGATTGTGATCGTTCGAACGCCCATCGAGAATACGGACATCAAGAAGATGGTCACACTGGGTGTGATGCGGAATCTCTGGAGTGCTATTCAGCGCCGTTCATACGAACTGGATACTGATCCAGACCCCTACTTCGTTCTCTGTGACGAGTTCGACGACATCGCCAGCGACAATCTCGATATCGAGTCGATGCTAGCCCGTGCTCGGTCGATGCGGTTGTCGGTGACTCTTGCCTCACAGTATCCCTCGCAGTTCGACGAAGATACGCTAAAAGCGATGCAGAATAACTGTGACAATCTCCTCACATTTTCAGTCAACGACAGCGACGATGCCGAATTGTTGATGAAACGCTTCCGTGATTACACGGCCGAAGACCTCATCACTACCGACCAGTTCAAAGTTTGGACACGGATCCCCCTCTCGGGTGGACGTTACTCTGAGCCCGTTTTGATTCGGACGTTTCCGCCGTACCCGCCCCTTCGAGGGACGGATGCTGTCGATCAGATCATCGAACAGAGTCTCGAGCGGTATGGGACTGATCCGCTGACGGACGCTGAAATCCTGAACGATCTCATTTATAGCGATTCGAACGAGGCAGCCAACCCCACGAAGATTCTCGAGGAGACGATGGCGAAAGCCGTTCGTGCAGTCCAAATCCGGGAAAGTGTACGGGCGGAAAACGGCTGGGTCGATGTCACTGCCGTCGACGAGGAACTCGCGGCCCGTCTTGAGAATACTGAGCCTGAAATCGACGTTGTACCCGAAGACTTGCCTGACGTTCGTGAGGAATCTCGGTTGCTCGAGGTTACGTTGCAAAGCGATGAGATCGTGGTTCGGCTCACTGAGGATGGAGAAACACTGGTCGAACCCGAGACAGGTACTGTTCGATCAGCCGGTGGCTCGAGTCACGATGCACTCCTCCTCGAAACGGAAACAGCACTCACCGAACGTGGGTTCAGTGTCGAAATCCTCGAGCAGGATGGAAGCGAGCGGCCCGACGCAATCGCAACGCACCCCGATCATGACGTCGTGTTCAACATCGAAGCTGAGACGACGACGCCGGACCGACCGGTCAAGGTCTTGCAGAATCTCAAGCGAGCCTACGAAGCGGATCGGATTCCGATATTCGTTGTCCGTCCTGGTGACTCCAAGACAGAGTGGGCGACTCGAGTTGAGAATATTCTCTCGCCACCGCTGCAGGAACGAGCCGATGGTACTGAACAGTTCTACAACTGCGACGAGGTCGTAACCTTCAGTGGTGGTGCAACGGCTCATGGTGGCGTCACTGCGGTTCGACCTAGTACGTCTGAGACGAATCGAACTGTTTGGACACGAGAGAACGGTGAACTTGTCCTTTCGGACGGTGAGACAACGTTCGCCCGCGTTCCAGAGGAGGGCTCACTCTCGAAAGACAGTGTGCCAGCCTACTATAGCCATGATCGAGAAACCGGCCAGTATACTGTTTACGAGGCTGGAGAAAACCAGGTCTACGACTCGAGAGACGACTTTGAGGAGGAGTGGACGCCGGTCAAACGGCCGTTTCGTCCCACTGTCGACCTGCCAGATCCGGATTATTCGCGTGATAGCTATCTAATCCTGATCCATCCCACGGATGGAGGCCCTGTATTCTTCCAACAAGGCGAGACACACGAGTTGCCTGTATCATTGGACACTGGAGAGTTATGGCTGGATACTTCTTCGGATAAACTTCCCCAAGCATCGGGGTCGTTCCCATCAGTAGGAGCGGATTCGTCGGTAGAGGAGTCAGTAGAGATTGACCCAGATAGTGATGGTATCGAAGCGTTTGCAGCGATGTACATCAGGGAGGGTGGGGGAGCACAGATACCGAAGGCAACGCTGTTTCAGGCATACTCGAGTTGGACCGACAAGCACGATATTGATGGGACAAACGCGAGCTGGTTCGGTCGGAAGCTTTCGAACGTCGTCGACTATGAGGATAATCGGGCCAGAGACGGCGACGATCTGGTGACTGTCTACACCGGTATCGATCTGACCAGTGATGGATCAGAGTTCCTTGAGTGAGAGATCCTATCAGAACGATGAATATAATTCAGACACGTGGACCGCTGAAAATCTCGCCTCCACAGCCCAGATTCCGAAATACAATTGTCAACCGGTATATCTGGCATTATCTGCCGTATAGTCGGATTTGTTCAGGGCAAATTCTCTGTTCAGGTCAAGGAATTGAAAAATGTTCAGGGCAAAACCGCAGTACGGAGGCGATATTCAGGGTAAAACCCACCCCAAAACCAACTAGTATACAACGGGTTGCATCCGTTGGACAGGGTCACGAACAGTCTACCAGCCTATGGCATATTTATCAGCATACTGGTGAATAGTATGGGACCAAATGAACGCGCAGTAGGGGGCGGATCGGCGATGTCTGAAAGCACGATCTCGATGCTCCCTGAGCAGTTACGTGAGCGTAACCAGTGGGTGTGCTGGCGAGAAGAATCTCGGGATGGGAAACCAACAAAGATTCCGGTGACACCAGGCAGTGGTGAGTTTGCCTCCTCGACGGATCCGGACACATGGACATCGGTCGAAATCGCGCTCAAGTACGCCGATTCGGGAGATGCGGATGGCGTCGGGTTCGTGTTTACCGACGACGATCCCATCGTCGGCGTAGACCTTGATGACTGCCGAGACCCGGAGACTGGGGATGTCGACGACAGAGCGCAAGATATTATCGCACGACTTGACTCCTATACGGAGATTTCTCCCTCGGGAATTGGCTTCCATGTGCTTATCGAGGGAGAGCTCCCGGATGGACGGAATCGACGTGGAACTATCGAACTGTACGATACTGCTCGGTTTTTCACTGTGACCGGCGATCACCTCGAGGAGACACCTGGTCGCGTTGCTCGTCGACAGGATGCACTCGAAGCGATTCACCGGGAGTACGTCCAGGGCACTGATACTGGCGCAAAATCCGAATCCGAGAATCGTGGCGTGACTAGCGAGCAGGTTTCGACGGACAAGACAGTCGATATCGACGTTGACCTCGAGGATGAGGAGTTACTCGAAAAAGCGCGAAATGCATCGAACGGATCAAAGTTCGAGCGTCTTTGGAAGGGGAACACGGCAGGGTACGAGAGCCAGTCAGAAGCCGATATGGCGCTGTGCTGTCTGCTGGCCTTCTGGACCGGAGGCGATCACACTCGAGTAGATCGACTCTTCCGCCAATCAGGCATTCTCCGGGAGAAGTGGGACGACGTCCACTACGCCGATGGGTCGACGTACGGCGATAAGACCATCGAACGAGCGATTGCGAACACCTCCGAGTTTTACGATCCGGATGCTCGAGACGACTCGAGTGAAGCGAGTTCCAGAGAGAGCGAGTCGCCAACTACCGGCGACCGTGACGAGCCAGCGAAGAATCATGCGTATCTAGTCGAGAAAAATCGGCTGTTGTCCGACCGCGTCGATGACCTCGAGGCAACTCTCAAGGAGAAAGACGACCGTATCGACGAACTCGAAGCGACCAACGAATTACTTCGAGAGCAACTTAGAGACTGTCAGGAGACACTCGAGCGTCGTGAACAGACTTCGAACCCCGAGATGGATGAGACAAGTGCTGATGAAGACAACTCGATCTGGGGCCGTGTACGGCGGTTTGCCGGTGGCGACAATTGAGGCTTATTCTAAAGCTCTCCGCCGAGTTTATCGTCTCCCCGAAGGGGTGAGGTATTCAACAATGACTGCGACTAATCAAAGGGACGAACAACGCATTGCGTGGTTGTACGGATCGATTGAGAATTATAGACATAATCCGATTCCAGCACCCTCGACGGTACTGTTTTATGTGTGTGCTACGAACGTACAAGCGTATGTCTGAAGCTGAAACCAACAATGGTGATCCGGAGATTGAACGAATCAACCTTCGGATTTCCCAGTCATTCCGTGAAGTCGTCGATGAGACATGGCGCGAGCGAGGATTCAACAGTCGAAGTGAGTTTATCCGCTATGCACTGCGAGAGTCAGTAAACCATCCAGAGGGTGCTGGATTCTGGAAGGACCTTGCAATCAGCGAGGCTCAGTTTGATGACGGTGAAAGCCGCTCGAGCGAGGAGATTAAAGCAGCATATGGGACCGACGACGAGTGAAGACGAGTGGGATTGGGTATTTTCGTCTCGAGCGGAAGACCAACTTGCGCAGTTACCTGCTGAAACACAGGATCGAATCATCGCGAAGCTTGATGATGTTATTTCCTCGGAGTGGCGCGAGCCAACTGACTTCCTTGAGCCATTGACTAATTCACCGTACAAGAAGTTACGAGTGGGGCCCTATCGACTGGGATGTCGCCTCCGATCAAAAGAACACATCTTGCGCGTAGAGAGTGTTCGAAAGCGAGATGGGGCTTATTCAGCAGACGATTGAAGAATGATTGGCCCTCATAGCAGTCGTCTATCTTGGTCTCAAAACTCTCGAACGATCTGTGGATTCACAGTAGTTCACACTTAGTGTGGTGGGCATAGGCTACTCACATCTGTAGTATACGACTGTTCCACGACCAAATGGATCTGAAGAATAGAATTTCAGAAGGAACGAATCTTGTCGAACTGGTCACAAATGCACCCAGATAGTAACAGAGACCAGATCGTCATACAGTATACACATACAATTCAGATATGGAAATAAGTCAAATACAGGTTCGTTGATGACTCACATACAATGAACGACCTCACTGGCTTCCAGCGAGATTTGCTGTATGTGATTGTCGGTGCCGACCAACCATCCGGTCAAGACGTGAAGGAAGAAATCGAGGGGTATTACAGCGCTGAGATCAATCACGGTCGGCTCTACCCGAACCTCGATACACTCGTCAATAAGGAGTTAGTCGAGAAAGGGCAACTCGATCGCCGCACGAATTACTACGCTATCACCGATGCCGGATCAGATGAGATTGAGGACCGACGAGAATGGGAGAGTCAGTATATAGACACGTAACTATCCCTGATTCGGATTCAGAAGATCTGTTGAAATATTCTTCTTTATATGTATGTTCGCGTGAATCTACTGTACACTACATGTGCCTACTGAGCGCTACTCATCATACCAGTTGCAAAGAATGTTTTCTTCGCCATACAGGAATTAGGGTGCGAGTCTTGCAGTTTTTTCAGTCACCATGTTCGGGTTGGGAGGAGATCGATAGCTTTCACGATTCGGTTTTCTCCGCCAGAAGGGACAATGACGCGCATCTTTTCGTTATAGTCCGCCAGCAGTTCTCGGCAGCTCCCACACGGTGGAATGACTCGTGCTTCGTTTTCATCGTGAGACGGCATCGGGTATGCGACGGCGACAGTAGTGGTGATGTCATCGTGACTGTACCCGTCGGCGATTGCGGAGCCGACAGCGACTGGTTCCCCGCACATCGAAGCTCGGCCGACACTCGCCGGTAAACTCACACCTTCGTACACCGAGCCGTCCGCCATCTGAACTCCAGCCGTGACAATGTGTGCCCCGTCGAAGAACTCCGGATCGAACGTCCGCTCGTTCGTCCTCATGACTTGCTCGATGAGGGCTTCATCTTCTGACGATAGCGGAGTAGTTTCCATACCGGTTGAACCCACAACCGTATAATAAGTGTTTTGAACTGACACACCCATACACCGGCGAATGCCGGTTGATTTGTGTCCAATAAAACCGCGAATTCAATTAGATCACTGGGAACGAATGCCTCTTCTTTGCTAAACTCATACTCCAAATCTCGCGGCGGATTTCTGTCAGTTATTGGATTCTTGTTGGTGATTCCGATAACTCCTTGTTCTGTACTTGCCACGAGTTTCGTGAGTCCTTTCAGAATGAAGAAATAGAGCGACGATCTACCGATACCGTCGCGACTGTAATATCGTGTTTTTCATCCCCGAAATGGATGCGGGGCGGTCGAACCGTTTCGAGATAGCGTATGACTTCTGAGTGACACCACCCACGAGACCGTGGTATTGATCGAGTATTAGCCAACCGACATCCTTCCAAGCCACCCTGGCTGCCCTCGAGTTACACGTTCCAACCGATCAGAGTCGAGCGTCACTCATTTTATTCGTCGAGTGTGTCCTCATCGGACTCATATACGCGACGTCGGGACTGAGTATCGGCTCTCGAACGTCTGGGGTATCAAACAGAGACAGTACGTCGCAGCTGGTACCGTTAGTGAGACGTTCATCAAACGCTACTACGACGAACGACTCAATGGCATGAAGACGATCGCTTGAGCCTAGTGAGAAGAACCAGCGGTAGTCTGAAGTACATAGACTTCGAACAAACAGGTATGACCGATATGGATCGCATTCGTGCTGACGGTGGGATTGACGCGTTGGATCCACCACCGACAGACATCATGGACGAAGAGACGCTCGATCCGGCGGCGCTTGCCCAGAACGCGCCCAGACTCGAGACGGTCGTTCAACTTCTCAATCAGCCAGCGCTGGCTCGTGTCTACGTTTACGTCTGCTATTGGGGTCCCGTTTCGCCGCCAGAGATCATGGATGAACTCGAGCTGTCGAAATCGACGACCTACGAGTACGTCGACCAACTGGTCGACCTAGGTCTCATCGATCGAGATGACTCGACACGTCCCCAGCAGCTGACGGCCGATCCGATCATCATCGTCGAGCAGTACGTTCCCATCGTCATCACGCCGACGGTCCTGCACGCACTTGCACTCCAGGAAGTTGACGAGGATGTCGAGTATTTCATGGACCGCTACGGTGCTGGCAAACTCGTCGCTGCGCTGCGAGGTGCAGGGCTGCACTTTGCTGGGAAGACGACCCAGCGGATGGTCGCGACCGATATCGACGTTCGCGACACCGAAGCGATGATGATCATCTACGCGCTCAAACCAGCGCTGACTGTTGGCCGAACGCACGATCCGTTCTTCGAGCATCTGTTTCCGGATGTCCATGATCAGATGGATCTTCCTTCCCTTGATGAGGTAGACGGTGCTCCGACAGAGTCGGATTCTCCCGAATGAGGTCGTTGAATGAGCCGAGGAAATCTACTCTCTTCTGATCAGGATGTCTTTGTCGATGCAAACATCTTCTTTGCCATCGGACATCTCTCAAATTCGAGACACCTGTAACGGCGCTACTCGAGCTCCCCCGTCGAGTGTGTTTTTCTCCCCCTGAGGGGTGAGAGGCGTTCCAGAACGGAGCGTCCGTCGTCACAAACGATGACTACGAGCGACTGTTCGCAGGTGTCCTTCAGTAATTCGGACACCAGACGTGACGAGATGCACAGCACGATGGAAACCTGGGTCGAAGACCTCGTCGACGAGGTTGACGATGCAGTCTCGAGTGATCAGTTCCAGAGGTGGCTCGATGTACAGAGTCGCTTTCACGACTATTCACATCGAAATACGCTGCTGATCAATCGCCAGTATCCAAATGCGACCCGCGTCGCCGGCTATCGGACGTGGCAAAACGAGTGCGACCGGCATGTCAAAGAAGGCGAGAGCGCGATTTGGATCTGGGCACCGATCATCGCAAAGCAGTGCCCCGAGTGTGAGGACTCACCGTCGTACCACGATCGAAGCGATTGTGAGTACGACGAAACATCACCTGAAGACTGGTCGAAAGGACTTGTCGGCTTTCGGCCAGCGCCAGTCTTCGATATTTCTCAGACGAAGGGAGAGTCACTTCCCGAACTCGAAACGGAGGCGACCGGGGAGGCCGACGAACTGGTGCCAGCGCTCCTCCAGGGAGCTTCGATGCTTGAAGTGGAAGCCAAGGTCGTTTCTCCAACGGAGTGGCCTCACGGTAACGCCAGAGGCGTGTGTCAGTACCGCTCTCCTGCGGAGCGACCACTGATCGAGGTCCGCGATCGTGAGAACAGTGCCGACCTTGCTGTAACGACCATCCACGAGTACGCCCACGCACTCTTGCACGGTGACGTCGACGACGAGACCGAACGCTCGAAACGCGAACTCGAGGCCGAAGCCGTGGGGTACATTGTCGGTCGGTATTTCGGGCTGGACACGAGTGGGTCGGCGTTCTACCTTGCTACGTGGCAGGGCGAAGAGCCAGAGGCCATCCTCGACCGACTCGAGCGGATCAGTTCGACCGCTGCGGAGATTATTGGTGTCGTTGACGAGGAGATCACAGATGAGTAATCGGCACCTCCTCTTCGAAATCGTCGACGCGCTCGAAACGGAGGGACTCGATCGTGACGAGTACCAACTGCAACGGGTGATCGACGTCGAAGCACTCGAGCAACTCGTGGACTCGGCGAACGATGACCTCGAGATTAGATTCTCGGTCGGAGAGTTTCGTGTCCTCGTCACGCAGTCCGATGTACGAATCCTCACGAATTCGTAGACTGGCTCTGATTATATCCGTAACATCTGATGGTTTATACACTACGGCACTGTCTAGTGCAGAACTCCTCGACTGGTGTGTTTCCATCGAGAGCATGGTGCAGTCTGTAATGGTTGTAATAATGCCCGTACTGTTCAAGCCATCTGCGGACGCTTGTCCGACTGTCTACCCACGAGTTATGGAAGCAGTCGACACACATTTTGAGCATGTGAGACTACTTTTCAATGAGGTTTCAGTCGGTATAATTGACCCGACCGCTCAGTCCTAAGCGAGCAAGGACAGTCCGATAACCGAATTGATCGACAAGAAACTCAGCATCTGAAAGATCGTGTTTCTCACGGAGTCCATGCAGGAATGCAGCCGCAGGATCGGTTCCATGCCGCCCAAACAACGCGACATCAAGAATCACCTTTGTCTCAATGTCTATTGCAGCGTATAGCCAAGACCACTCGCCATTAATCATGACAGCGGTCTCGTCGACAGCGACCCGCGACGGCGACGCTGTTGGCAGGTCGCGTCCGCTGTCAGCCAGCCCATGTACCCAGTTCCCGACCGCTCCGTGAGAGCGTTCAACGCCTCGTTCAGCGAGAATCGCTGTTGTCTCTCGAAGTGAGCAACCAGTCTGATGGAGACGGATAGCGAACGCCCGTCAGAGCGTTCACCGTCCGCTCGTTCTCCCAAGATTCTTCTAGATCCGCTTCGGAGCTCTCGCTGAGCAGGTCTGCGAGCATCCTAGTCAAATCACCCAGCGGCCTGCTCGGTTCTCAAACTGGCTCAACTAGACAGTGTCCAAATAATGAATTTTCAGTAGAGATGAGTGTCTCCCAACCAACTATTCACAGAAGCCAATTCGTTAGTCGAGATCGATATACTGATTTTCCCACTCACGTCGTGCCTCGATTTCACGAGTTCCGCGACGCGAGGCTGAGTAGACGTTTGTTCGGCGATCTTTTTGGCCCTTCTCGACGAGGCCTTTGTCGACGAGTGTATCGAGGTTCGGATAGAGACGTCCGTGGTTAATTTTCGTTTCGTAGTAGGCTTCGAGTTCATCCTTGATTGCGAGTCCGTGTGGGTCATCCTGTCCGGCAATTACGTACAGCAAATCTCGCTGAAAGCCGGTAAGATCGTACATACCTGATCTAGAATAGATTGCTAGATAAGACTGTCTATTGCAAGATACTCTGTAAATTCACATAAGTACTGAATATGGCGATTAAAAATCACAGCTCAGTGCTCTGGTGTCGTCACACGGAGTTCGTCGTCGACTGCATAGAAGTAACCCCGTTCGAGAAGGCGAGTCAGTGCATGGTCCGCATCGCCAGGTTCGAGCGCGAGTTCATCAGCACTGAGAAGAATCTCACGTGCCTGCTCTCGAGGAACCGACTGTGCGCCTTCGTGATTCCCAGGATCGGTTCCGTGGGCACAAATGACATCGTAGGCGTCCAGAATCCACTCTGGGAGCGGCGGCCGTGGATCGATGATGTCGGTCATCGCGTCTTCGTACTGAATTCTCCATCTTTGTCCGCTTAAGGATATCCCCGATAAGCCGTCGATCCGAGATGTCAAGAAAACGTGAACACGGAAATCAGATTTGTACAGGCTTCTCTCTTGGTTTATCTCCCCCAGAAGGGGTGCGGGGCTTGCATGAACCACCCGCAGATATTGATGAAACCAACCAACAGTAAAATAACACCAACAGACGCTGAGAAACGTCACTTCTTGAGACGAGGTACCCATCGATAATGACCCGGACTGAATGCCGACTTCCGACCTGTTCAGTATCTGCCCGAAATCGAGCAGGATGCAGCGGACGATTCTGTTCGGACAGGTGTGAGGTCCGCTACGAACATCTCCAAGCAGATGCTCGTGATGCTGTTCAGGAGGCCGAGTTCTAATGGCCGACCAGGTCACCCCTCACAACAAAGATCTCTCAGCCAGTAACGTCGTTCTCGAACGCCGATCGTGGAACTACGCGTATCTCGGTGAGGATCAGAAATGTCGACACCATCACGTTGATCGCAAACAGGAGTGCATCATCGTGACGAGAACTCGCGCCGATCGTGATGATTCTGGAGCCGTGCCCGTATTCAGGCTTCAAGGACCGGTTCTCCATACAGAAGACATCGACCTCGCTTCGAATGGAGCCGGCGGAGACGATGTTCGACGCTGGATCGAGTTTATCGGAAGCAAAGTGTGCGGTGATGAAGACGGCTGGAAATCTCGCCCCGTCTCGGTGGCTGACCAGCTACAGAATGTATTCAAAGACGAACTCTGAATGGGATTATCTGAGTCTCAGCTATCGCTCGACGAAGCGAACGCCGTTGCAGGGATGGAGCAACCACCGCTCTTGTACGAGGGGTCTGCGAAGATCAAGGTGTTAACGAGAGAAATTGAGGCAGCCAGTAATCGCGATGGGATCCCCGTCGTGATTGTTGATGAACTCGAGCGGCGACGCCGTCGGCTCTGGCGAGCGCTTGAGCAAGCGGCTAAAGATGATCCAGTTGATGAACAGCGACAACGAAAGCACCGACGACGAATGGAACGTGAACGAGAACGACAGTTCCAGCGAATGGTACTCTAACCACTGCACGCATCAGAGGACAGCGGGAGAAAACGAGAGGGCTTGATCACCAAAGACTCGAAGACAAGCCATCTTCTCATCTGTCAGCGGTAGATATAAGTCGCTACCGATCAACAATTAGAACGGAAGCCATTAAACGGGCATTGAAATGCCCCGGGTGTTGGAGCACCCGAGACGTGGCTTCCAAACCCACCAGGGGTTTGCAAGCATGTTTGCGTACATTCTCACGGGATATAAACATCCCGTACGACTGATGCATAGAACGCTCCGACCAGCACTCGGTCTCTCCTGCGGTATTGGAGGCTCTATGGGGTGTCTTTCGGCATGACCGCCGGCACCGATTGTTCGGACTGTGGTGACATTCGAGACGATCACCTGTGCACAGATGCTCAAGATGCCGCTCCGGAGGCTGTATACTGATGCTCGAGCAGATCGATCCTCGGGGCAAGCACTTCACGATCGATGGTGAGAACATCGTTGACGAAGCAGCAACCGATCGTTGTCGTCAAACCAAGTTACTCGAACATCTGAGCAAGCGAGAGTTCTGCGAACTCGAGCATGCGACGACAGTCACTGGACCAGTCGATGTGCATCTCGCCATCGAGGTGTTCGAGCGATGACCGCAGACGATCTTGACCCAGACACTGTGTCCGGATCCGACCAAGCCCTCGGTGTTGATGACCCGACTCCCGACTTGGTGTACGATGATCAAGAATACCAGTCGGAAGGCGACGCCGTCGATGGCGAAAAGGTGACCACTGATGGTCTTCACAAAGCACTTCGCAAAGCTGAACGCGACCTGAGAGAGATCGATGAACAACTCCCCGACCCACTGACGCTCAACGACTCGCTCACTGAACTTCGCGCCACCGCAGCTGTGTATGCTCGGCTCGGCCCTGAACACCGCAATCGTGGGGACTAACCACTGGACATAGTGCAGCAAACGCTCGTTGGCTGTGCCTTCGGCGACTCCCCACCCGGCACCGAGACTGGCGAGGCGCACACTTGGGGGCAGGACGAGCGAGTCCCCCATCCAATCTGTGTCGACTGTGCCATCCAGACGCGGCTAGACCCCGACGAGCACGACTACCACGCCTACGACGGGTGCGAACTCGTCGTCGACGCGCTCGCAGCACTCACGCGGTTCCGCGTGGAGGTTGGCCATCTCGAAGGCCCGGTTGCAACTGTGCGAGCGGTGTAGTCCGGGCGGGCTGGCGACATACTGGACGCGACCTGGAGGAGCATCTCGTCGTGATGCCAGCGGAGTGACCCCAACACTCTTTACTGATTCGCTGTAAACTGTAACCAATAACCACCGTGTCACGCACCTCAAACCGCGCCGACGGCGACATCGTCCAGGACTTCCTCTCGGTCGCTGACCTCCTCGAGGAGCCACAGCTGGCCCAGCTGTACGCGTATCTCGCCCGGAAGGGCGAGGCGACCGTCCAGGACGTGATGGACGACCTCGAGCTCGCACAGGGGACCGCCTACAGCTACGTCAATCGGCTCGTCGACGCCGGCGTCGTCGACGTCACCGACGACGAGCAGCCACGCCGGTACGCCGCTCGGGAGATCGACCTGACCGTGACGACGGCTGCCGACGACCGCGAGTACACGATCACGCCGGCGCTGATCGACGCCGTCGGCCGCCGCGAGACGGACGCCGACATCGACACCTACATCGACCGGCACGGTGTCGCCGGCCTCGCAACGGCGCTCACCTACGCGGTCGCCCGCGAACGGGGTGAGGTGACCCACCGGCTGATGGCGGAGGACCTGGACATTTCCCCCCTGGCTGCGGAGATGATTCTGCAGGCGCTCCGCCCCGTCGTCCACGAACATTATGACATCGAGGAAGCTGGGGCAGGGCTCGAGGAGTTGGATATCGACGACGGCGACGCGACTGACGACGCGTGAGCGCGCTCCACATCGCCGACACCGGCCTGTTCGTTGCGATGGGGCAGCCGTCGAACAGTCGCTATCAGGCCGTTCGGCGGTTCGCTCGCCGGAACGACGTCACCTTCGTCCTGCCTGAACGGGTGTACGAGGAGCTGACCGTCGACGATCCTGATGTTGAGGAAGTGCCGATTGACACCGCGATCGACGAGGACTGGGCGACGGTTGCAGCGTCGCTCGAGTTCTCCGAACCGGTTGTCTCGCGGGTGATGGACGGCGTCCAGCGGTACATCGCGAACGCCGACGACCGACCCGCCGACGAGGTCGAGCGGGCCGACGCCGCCCTCGCCGCCATAGCTGCCCAACACCTCAGCGCGGGAACGGCGACCGATGTGTACATCTACACGACCGATATCGCGGCCGGTGAAGGGGTCGAAACCGTGCTCGCGAGTGAGGGGTACGGTGACTCGGTGACGTTCGTGAACGGCTTCCAGCTCATTGAAGACCTGGTTTCGAGTCGTAGCTGAGGGATAGGGACGGAAGGAGACGCATCTTACGAGGATTTGTAGTCGCTCAGCATCTCCCCATTATTCGATACCCAGTACCATCGCTACAAGAGCGACCAGAAATAGACCAGCGACAACCGTCGCTTCGAACCACGAAAACGCAGAAGATGCAGCTAACCCCGCTTGAAGGTCACCCGCAGCACCAACGAGTGCGCCGCCGATGAGCACGAGTACAAAGAGGCCAACGATGAGGCGAACATCGATCTGACCACGTTGGCTGGATGCTGCAGCATCGTTTTCTTTCCATGTACGTAGTGATTCTCCAGTCAACCGCCAATAGACGACGTATTCAGTAACAATCGTAGCAAGCTGTGTTCCACCTCCGACGAACCACGCTGCTCCACCACCACCCGCGATGGCGTATCCCCACACGAGCAGTACATCCGCAAAGGGATCGACCGGCGTTGCTGCGAGTGCTGTACTCAAGCTCGTGAAGATGAGGGCAAACCCGGTGAGGAGGATATACATTCCCAGTCGGCGGGTCATTGCAAACTGGTCCCGAATTAGGTCAAAGGCGTGAACAAGGCGGTCGATTTCAGGCGGAACTACGTCTCGCCGTTCATCTGGATACAGATCCCAAACCAGAACGTTCCCGATTTTCTGTGACTGGACTCGGTTCTTGAGTTCGAGTTCGTCTAATCGGTTCCCGACGCCCTGTCGAGACATATCTACTGCATCGGCGATATCCTGCGTTCCCATCGCGATACGGTCGTTCTCACGGAGGACGTTCAGGATCTGCTCATCTGGAACCTCCTTCCGGTCATTCGTCGAGACGATGTCGACGAGAAGTGAGCGTAGTGTCATACAACCTCTGAGATGACGGCACCGGCTGCAGCTGCAGCGGCCGTTACGAGGACAACGATACCGACGAGGACGTAGACGATCCCCCAGAGGCTGAGATCGATCAGCCCCGTCGTACCCAGCGCGCTTCCGAACAGGAGGAAAATGAATCCCCCGCACACTAGCGCGATAGCGCCCTCGGCGGCATCAAGCAGGTCACTCATCTGTACATCACTCCGTTCTGATCCGAGTCCGTTAGTCGCATCGTTCAGTAACACGTTACATTCCGGGGGTACAAAGGTCATATCTACCGTTTTCGTGATTTCACGCTCTGGGAGGGAGTGGGGATAAACGAAGTGGCTCTTCGCCCCTGCAAACACCGTGTTGGTCCAGAGCAAATTGCACGAAGGCAGCGTGATAGACTTTTCACCACTCATTGATGAAAGCCCTCGGCCGCTCGACGCCCGCGACCGCCGCTGCGCGCCTCATCCCTGCGGTGCTTGCGGGGTCGGGGGACGACCGAGGCGGCCTCGCCCTTTCTGAGTCCGCCAGGCCGGTGGATGGCTGGCCGAGCGACGTAGCCGGCTGGGTAGGTGTGTACGTATCGGCCCGCCCCGCTCGCCGCTGCCGCCCTCCGCGTCGCTCGCGACCGACCATTCCGGGCGTGCAGGCGCTCTCCGCACCGCCCGCACCCGTTCCGGGCTAAAGTGCATGTGCCCTCGGCGCCAGCGGGAAAGCGCGGGGGATTGCGCGGCGTGGCTGCTCACCCCCCACGCTTTCTCCGCTGGCCGCTCGCTCCGGGCGGGTCGGCGCGCGGTGCTGGTTGGGGCCACCTCATGCAGGCGCGCTCTCGCTCGCGCCCGGTAGGGCGCTCGCGAAGGCGCGAGCGAGAGCGCGCAGATGGTTCTGTCGGTCGTTGTCGTCGGAAAACCGCGATGTAGGAGCATCGCGGTGTCGGCGCGTGAGCGCCTTCGGAATCTGGTGTGATTCCAATGTCTAGTAACAACGCTAGCGGAAAGGTTGTTTCGGTCGATGAACAGGCATTCGAGAAAGCGGGCGGTCAGGCGGTCGATGAAGACGGCTTCCCGGTCGTCGACGAGACGCCGGAGTTCGAGGCCGCGGTCGAACAGGAGACGCAGGCGAAGGTGGATGCGAACCACCCGGACGGGATCGCGGACACGAGCGAGGACCGGATTCACGGTGTCACCCTCGAACAGGAGGAGCGCATTCGGGCGCGGGAAGCCGAACTGGAGCGCATCAGTGCCCAGGCCGAGCTGGGAACGCAGGACGGTCGGGAGCAGCGCACGCGGGAGGTCGCTGCCCAAGGGAGCAAGGAACGCCGGCGGAAGTTCCAGAAGCGGGCCGCGACCGTGGACCCGATGGCCGACCCTGAACGGGATGATCCCCGAGCGGAGCTCTCCCAGGATGAACTGGCGACGGTGAACACCGAGGCAGACCGACTCGCGACGCGGTTGGATGGCTGGTCGCGTGCGGCGATCAGTCGACGTCTGGCCGAAGCAGTCGTCGACGGCACGGACATGACGAGTGCGGTCGTGCGGGTGTTCGAGGAGTTGCAGACGGCTCCGGGGGGCACCGTGCCCATCGACGCCCTCGAGGACGTCGATCGCGGCACCGTCACGATCGAAGGCCGTGTGAAGACCCTCTGGGACAGTGATTCACCGGCCATCCAGCAAGTCGGGCTGATCGCGGACGAGAGCGGGCAAACGAAGGTGACGATCTGGAAGGCATCGGACGCGCCGTGGATCGAGGAAGGCGAGAAGGTGCGCATCCACGAAGCGGCCACGAACTGGTACGAGGGCCGGATCTCGGTGGCCGTGACGGGGTGGAGCATCATCCACTTCCCGGAGCGCGGTCGCTGGTGGGAAGCATAGCCAGTCGGAGCAACCTTCTTTTTTGCTGTGTGCCGGACCGACCCTGACCCCGCCGCCCCACCCTCCGCTCCGTGCTCGCTCCTACCGTCGCTGCGCGCGCAGCCACGACCTTACGCACCGGTCCAACATTTATCCGGGAAACCGCGGGAAGGGATGCGCGGCCCGAGCGGGTTTATCGAGCCCCAGAGGGGTGCGGGCGCGACAACATCGCGCTCTTGAATCAACCATGTCCAATGATTCGCATGAGTACGTCTGTGAATTCTGTGGGGAAGACTTCGAAACAGGGAGCAAGAAAGCCGGACATATCTCATGGTATCACCGCGATGATCGCCAAGAAGAGGACTTGATAACCGAACTCCAACGGCTTGCCACCGAGAAAGGGCACCCGCCGGAGATGAGTGAGATGGACACCGAGGGCAAGTACTCGCGAAGTACGTATCTGAGCCACTTTGGAACGTGGAATGACGCGCTACGGGCAGCAGATCTCGAAGTCAAACGCCCCACAAACGTCCCGAAAGACCGGATCATCAAAGCCATTCAGGCGCTTGCTGATCAACTCGGCCATCCACCAACGGTCAACGAGATGAACAACCACGGAAAGTACTCACGGAAAACTGCCAGCAAGCGGTTTGGTAGCTGGAACGACGCCCTACGGAGTGCTGGATTCGAACCACACAACGAGGAAATCCCACGAGAGGACCTTCTTGCAGAAATTCATCGACTCACTGAGGAGCTCGGTCACGTCCCAGCGATTGCTGATTTAGATGAACACGGCCAATACTCGATCAAGGGCTATCTTCGGGAGTTCGGTGGGTGGGATGCAGCAATCACGACGGCAGGTTACGAGCCACATACCCCGTTTCGTGGCTCTGACCATCCGCGGTGGGTCGGTGGCAAAGAGCGGGATCGCTTGTGGTATGGGCCAAAATGGAGTCAGCAGCGTGAACGAGCGATACAACGAGATGGGTTCGAGTGTCAGCGACCGAACTGTGACCACACACGGGAAAGCCACCGAAACCAGTACGGACGCGACCTCCACGTACACCATATTGTCCCGCTGCGGTCTTTCAAGGACGAACACGGTGAGATTGACTACGAGCAAGCGAATGCACTCGATAATCTAATCACACTCTGCAGCGAGCATCACGCTCGGTGGGAGCAGATTTCACCACTACAGCCTGACGTTAGACATTCGTAGCCAGCCAATCACGTCAGAACTCTCCAAAACCCTTAGTCCACATCTGCGGTTGACTTGTGGTGAATCTGCATCTGAAGATGTTTTTCCGCCCTCAGGAGGGCTGGAGGGCAATCGGTTCCGTCCTCCCGAACTCGTTATGAACGACCAGCATTCAACGACAGGCCGTGGGCGGCTCCGAATGCATCTGGTACAGGCATTGACCCGTGCAGAATCAGACGCTGTCCAGCAGCATCTTAGAGCCGCGTTAGAAGAGTGGGAGCGCCAACCACCAACGCACCTACAGGAGTGCCCAGTCTGTGGGAAAGTGGGGTTGCCCGAACGAATTCAGCAGCATCGATGCGGTAAACCAGGCACAGACCGCTACTGAGACAGTGGTTTATTATTCTCAAAACATCTCTTCTTGACGTTCTATACTATCTAGGAGACGGTCTTCAGCTTCTTCTACGAACAGTCGGACAGAAAGATGGAAGTGGAGAGTCTTCTTGCCAGTTCCGAAGCATCTCTATCTCGTCTTCCTTCTTGCTGATGAGACTATCACCAAGAACTCGTTCAAAGAGTCCACCAACTCGAAAACCAAGTAGAGAAACTGGAACAGAAATTCGAGGTATTCCGGAACCAGATTCAGCAACGGCTCTGACGGAGTTTGAATTTATTCCCAACTATGAAAGTCGGTCTCTACGGTCCCAGTGAATTCTCCTTTGTCATCCAAATAGTACACTGCTCTAATCTGTGACTTACCCATCTGGTTCCCGCCCATACCGGTCGAGATCACGCGTTTTTCTCCCTGGACAGGCCAAACGATATCCAAACCCTCCGCCTCCAATTCATCCAGGATATTATCGCTCGCACCAATCATCGACATCGAATTAATTCTATCATGAACTCCCCGTGCTTCAGAAATATCAGCTACACAAACAGGGTCGGGACCCGATTGAGTGAACTGCATGGTTCCTACCCTCCATTCGAGATCAAGTAAATCGGCGAGATAGGGCGATGGGGCATACATTCCGTACTTTTCATTTATCGAGCAGTCGTATTCAGCCTCCCAGAAAAGATCGATTGCCGTATGCTCGATATCAACCGAACTTCCGATTATTATTGAGCTGTCACCTTCCCATCGATCCTCAACTATAGGATGCCACGGATACTCGCCTCTGAAAACCTGCGTCAGAGTTGGAAGAGAACCCAGCGTACTTCTTATCTCCTCACTCTTCACCCACCCCTCTGTAATCCAATCAACCAACTCTTGTTTATCCTCTTGATCGACAACCACCGGGTCAATTCGACAGAATACGTCCCGCTCAATTTCCGAATCACCCCCCTCCTCTGCCTTCCACTTGTACATTCCGTACAACGGGACCCATCCTTCCCCATCGACAGAAACATCCAGCATCGAATCCACCGAAGGGAACTCATCGTGATTTTGAATCCACTCCTCAATCGGCTCGTCCTCAATACGGCAATCATACTCAATTACATCATCAAGAGATAGCTCAGCGTCAAGTTCCGGGCTCAATACTGAAGGATCGATATTCCGATCCCATTGAACCCAAGGCCCGTTGTATGGCTCTTCTCTGGATGAATCCGCGATTCCACAGTTGTCGACAACCCAGGCGATCAACTCGTGATAAGCGATCCACTGATATTTTTTACTGAATTTCTCCGGCTTCCTCGTTCCTCTACCATGATTCGACCAGCGATTCAGATAATGTTCAAACTCGCCAAAGAGATCTGGATCCCAACCAAGTTCGAATACACGCTTTGTAATCCAACGCAACGCCTCCTCACCCGAGATGTCATACCCATGAACGTGGGAACTGTCGTGGTTAGTGTCCAGAACATATCGGGCAAAGTCGCTGCGTCCATCTCCCTCGAACCCTGAACCAGCTAAGCCATACCAGAACTTGGCCTCGACCTCATAATCAGCCTCTTCCAACCGCTCCGTGACCAAATCCTCTAACTCCTCAGAATCCGGTATATCGATACTGAATGCACTATTGTATGGCGGCCTAACCCTGTCAATATCGACGTCAAAATCCCTGTCCAGATTAACAACTGCCTCAATAATTCCACGCGCATAATCCCGAGACAATACATTAGGTACTGGATTCTCATTTTCAAACTCTGATTCATAAACAAACTCTGCAACTTCAGCCGCCGATTCTTGCTGCCTGTTCCTGAGAACCCCGCCGTAAGCTGCTGCATAAACCCGCTCCAAAATATACGGATCATTCACCCCTTGGAATCGCTCAATCAGATCAATGTACACCCGCAGGTCAGACCCTACCACATTAACCAGTGACTTGGTTGCTCGATCCCGAACATACCGATTCGGACAAGAGAAAAACCAGGATAGAGAGATCGACATCAGCCTCTTCAATTCCTCTGATTCGACTGGCTCATGCTCCAAAGAGAACCCCCAATTGATCAGCCGAAAGACTTCGGAGGTCTCCTCATCAAACTCTCCATGAAGAAACTTCGACCAGTTGTTATCGCGTCCAGCAATTGGCTGATCCCACAGCACTTCATGAAGGTACTCCGCATTCAGCGGATGATCAGTGCTTGTCGCCAAAGTAAGAAGAACTCGCCATAGCTCATTTACTTCATCAAGAAGTTCGATCTCACTCCACAAATAATCGTGAACCTCCTTTTTTAATTCGCCCTCTGGAGTAGTTAGCGAATCTGGATCCCGCCAACCCAAGCTCTTGATCACAGGCCTGAGAATTTCACTCGACTCAACCAAGTCAAAAAGCTCCACATCATGCTGCTCAGGCAGATGAATCGCAAACGCCTGAATCAGGCCAGCGTACAAATTTGGTTTGTCGAATAACTCCTGCAATTCATCATTCTCAGAGAATCCCCGTTCAAGATTTTCATCTACGTATAAATCGAGATACTGCTGAGCAAGCTTGTGGTCAGCAAATTTGTCATACGAAAACCTCACAGATTCTCCGTTATCCTCGTTGAATGAAGCTACTTCAGAAATCACTCCTTCACTCAACATATGTCGATAGAGACTCTCAGAATAAGATCGCCGGGGTAGCAGATTATCAACAATCTCTTTGGCATCTTGCTTCGGCAACCGCTTTGTTCCATCACCACGTTCAGCCATCTCCTGAGCCAAGTCATTTACCGCCTGCTGAACCTTATTCACACCAGGATCGTAGTCCAACTCTCGCCAAAGTCGTTCATGCACACCGTCAATATATCCTTCAAAAATCTCAGTCAACCCCTCCGAACCGTGTGAAACCCGACTTTTCCCTTTCCTTTCCAGATTCTCACAGAACAACTTCAGAAACAACGGTACCTGAAACTCGCGCTTAAGAACGGGAATCGAAGAGTGTTCAATACCATGCGCATCAAAGAAGGTGCGAACCGCTTCGTACTCGACTTTACTAAATCCGCCATGCCAGGCTTCTACCAACTGGCCTTCGTCTATGGCGTCCGGCAAGACTAGGTCCTCATAACCAGACCGACAACTCACACAAATGCCAACATACGGATACCCCTCTAATTTCCTTAATACGCCAGGAAGACGCTTGGGCCAAATTCTCGGGGTCAGGCTCTCATTAAGTGCGTCAATCAAAATCAGAGAACGAACACCGCGAGATTCACCAAGTGAATTGAGAGCGCTCAAGAAATCGTCTGTCGTACAATTCAACCCGAACCGGTCAATAATCTGCGTCCAAATGTCCTGATCCGCGAAATTCTCACCGAGAAGAAAAACCGTAGGATAGCCTTCCTCAACACGAGATCGGGCCACGTTACAAAGCGTATGAGTCTTCCCAATACCAGCGTCTCCAAGCAGTTTCAACCCAGAAGCCTCAGCTACCCGTAGCTCCCGGCTTTCCACGAAATTTTGGAGGTTATATATCTCAGTTCGTACCTGCCGGAAGTGATATAGAATATGATTTCCAGGATCTTCCATCGACGCTTCTTCGTCTTTCTGCCTAAGACCGGGCTCTAAATCTTGGATACTCTCCTCAGCCTGGTCAAGAGCCTGTTGAAGGTCATTAAATGGAATCCTCGCAGACACCTCGTCTATACTCCCAAGGACTTCCGGAATCTTGTCTACGGCCTCACGCAAATTCTGGAAAGCATCTTTATCAACATCCTTCAGAATTGAATTGTACCGCTCAGTAAACAAGCTGGATGCCTCCTCATCAAGGTCATCCAACCGGCTTTGAACACTTGCATCAAATTCATCCGTCCGTCCCAACGGTTCGAAAATGTCGGAATTACCCGTATCAACGTGCAACTCAGGATTATACCGGTCTTTAGCGTTCGAAATAGTGACCTCTACTTCCGTCTCAAATTTAGAATCCGTTAACTGGAGCTCAGTCAGAAGCTGATCAGAGAGCTCCGTCGGAGAGGTAGACATCGCCTCCTGCTCTTTCTTCCACCGTTCAAGCTCCTCAATAGGATAGTCTTCCGGGTTCTTGTCGATATGGGTATGATGAGTTGGACATAGAAGAATGAGATTAGAATATTCATCAATCTCCTCATCGCTTAGACTAGGGTCATATCGCGGCCCTCCCTCACTTTGAGCACGGATATGGCAGATCTCACCGACTACCGTCTCCGTTTCAATATCCACGACCTCATTCTCACAGTCAGGATACCCACATTGATTCCCTGACGCTGCCCAGAGCTTCTTTAATGTAGACTGCTTGTAACTCACTCTGCCGTGCATTTGGACGCTACTAATAAAAAGTTACTACCGACAGACTGCCAACCGGGGTAGGCGGGAAGAGAAAAGAGCAGAACAAGCCGGCCAGTCTACTTTCCTCCCTGAATGAATTCTTTGACGAACTGGCAGAAGAGATTGCGGAGTTAATTCAGGAAAGTAGTTCATACAGGGGACAGGCTGGGCTGCCGCAGAATCACACGTCTGTCTGGTACGGTTCGTCTTTGGCCTCCTGTACGTCTTCGTCCTGTTCGATTTCTGATCCGGTTCGTTCCTTGTTTTGGGAGGCGATATCTTTCAGGGAGTCTCTTTGTTCGTCGAATCCGTCACGGAGCTTGGACAGGCCGTTGCTCAATCCGCGTGCAAACCGCTTGCCTTTGGACGTAATGCTGAAGCGGTGTGGCTCTTCGTCCTCGTCAACCTCGGCCAGATCTAGGTCCTCGTAGGCCTGCATTCGGCTGGAGAATCCTGGGTCTAGAGGGCCGTGTTCTTCCCTCCTGAACGCCCAATCTTCAGAGCTTGATTCCGAGTTCCGGTACTGGTAGAGAGACTTGTGAAACTTCAGTCGCCCCTCGATTTCCCCGTCGAAGTCGTCCAGCATCATCAATCGGGGATGGAATACCTCGTCTTCTTCATCGGTCATAGGTAGTCACCTAAAGTCATTTGAAGCGGCGCACGCTGCAAGACTTCTACCTTGTTGAACTCTGAATCCAAGTCTTGGTCAGATGTTGTGACAATCAACTGCTGGTCCAGACCAGTGATGTAGTCTAGTGCGGCTTCTCGGTTTTCGTCTTCCTGAAGGTTCGAAAGTGGTTCGTCCAGCACGATCGTTTCCCACTGGGTGACATCATTGTCAATAGCAAACCGGCTTAGTGTACAGACGAAGGATATGTTCAGTAGTTGTAGTTCGGAGCCGCTGAGATTGCCGCCGCGGTCGTATTCTCGGAGACTATTCCTGCCGGGGAACTGCACCCGTCCTTCCTCATTGATGCTGATCTCCAGGTCTAGGTTAGAGTTCA
The DNA here is from genome assembly GCF_000337595.1 of Natrialba taiwanensis DSM 12281. GTDB lineage: Archaea > Halobacteriota > Halobacteria > Halobacteriales > Natrialbaceae > Natrialba > Natrialba taiwanensis. The sequence goes on from NZ_AOIL01000020.1 coordinate 30,809, forward strand.
TCTCGTTATACGCTTCTTCCCACGCATCGCTGAACTCCTGAATACCGGCATCAAGACTTTCTTCAGTCAAACCCTCAACCCGTTCTGACGCAGATCCCAGCGCCTCAGTATATGCTTCAAGCCGCTCATCCACTCTCTCGCTTCTCTCGGCTAATTCGTCTCTTTCTGATTTCGCCTCCTCCAAGCTCTCAGAAATACTTTCCAGTTCTTCTTCGACGTGGTCTCGGAGTCGCTGGATATCGTGGTCGTGCTGGTCCAGCCTTCTCTTCACGAACCCATCTAGATCTCCGATCTCCGGCCGTTCATCACGTAGCCTGTCAATATCCTCGTCTACCTCCTCCTTCTGTTCCTGAAGCTCCTCGATCTCTGATTCTAACTCCTCCAAGATGTCGTCTGAACGCTCAATCCGCTCTCCAAGGTTCTCCTTCAATTCGTCCAGAGAGTGGCTTCGACCGCAGTACGGACAGTTTCCGGTTTGGATCCGGTTTTTAGCTTTTTCAGTGCTGATCCGGCGGTCGCAGGTCGGGCAGACAAAGTCGTTGACAGCTTCCGCGATTATCTCCTTTACTTCGGAATCGTAGTTCTGCTCTTTCCGTTTTTTCCGGTGTAGCTTCCGCAGCTGCTTTCTCAATCCTTCTTTTTCTCGGAATAGCTGGCCCAGCTTCTCGTCGAGTTCTTCATCTCGCTGGAGTTGAGAACTGAGTTCCTCAAGCTCACCGGACTCGATCTTGGCCTGTAGGTCTTCGTATTTCTCAAGCTGTGATTCCAGGTCCCGGATCTGCCGCTCTACCTCCTCGGTATCTTCGGATACACGTCGATCTTCGTCTTGTGTTTCGATTACTAGCTGGTTTAGTTGTTCTTCGGCTCTTTCGAACCGGGTGAGGCGCTGTCTGAGCTCGGCGTTGGTGACTTCTCGGACAAGGGAGATGCGTTGGCTGCGGCTTAGGTTGTCCAACGGCATTTTGCCGATGTGGGAGTGGACAAAGTGCGATCTGATGAAGGAGGAGTCCCCAATTTTGTCTTGGAAGGCTTCGGAGGCTTCTGCTCCAGTCAAGTCTACCTCGTCGTCTTCGTATTCTGCTGTGGGGTTACCTCTGAAGAATCTGCTGCCGTCTGTGAATTCGAGCTCAACTTTGTTTTGATGGCCTGTGGCTAAGTCGATCGTGTGCCGGGAGCCGAGAAGGTTGTATAGTATAGCGTTGAAAGTCAGGGTTTTACCGGTTCTGCTACCGCCCCTGAAGAGCAGCGAGTCGCCGCGAATATTCCTGACTGTTTTACCGCGGTGCTCGCCGTCCGCGAACTCCTCAATATCTATAGATTTAATCTTCATTCCCGGTGTCGTACAGTTTCACTGAACTTTTAACTACTTGTTGAAGGTCACGATAACTTCGGTAGCAGAATAAGTAGATGACAAGCAGAGATCCAACCACGGCTATCAAGGCTTCCAATAGTCCTCGGAACACGTATATCGGAACTGGCATGGAGAGTGCGATTACAGCTCCGCTGAGCACTGTAACAAGGTGCTTGTGTGCCTTCTCGTCCATCTCATCTATCGAATCTTGTGTCTCGGTTTCAGCGTCCCAATAAAATTCGTCTTCACCCGTTGAGCTGTTAATCTCGCGGAAGGCCTCTTCAATCGCATTCCCCGCTAAGAGCTCCATCAAGCCATCATTGAAGACTGTGGCCAGGAAAACGACAATCGCAGGCGGGACTACGGCTGCGATTAGTATCATGAAACGGCTTGATTCGAAGGCCAGTATCGACTCCAGCTGCAGCCAATACAGAATCCCGGCAGAATACAGGTAAAGAAACAAAGCGCCCAGCCCACTTTCCATCACACGATCTAAAGCCGACATACCAACCGTTAGCAAGCAAACTGTTACTAACCTTTTCCCAGTACCAGTCAATACCCGGTTTTTGGTTGAGTCGCAGGTCGGAAAAACTAGTACTGAACCAGCCCTGACGGATCTACTCAGGTTGGAGGTTCAGGTCTGAATCAGTAGAGGACGGTCCCCCTCAGGTTTGATTGGCGGGTTTGGATCAGCCCTGGAAGTGGTAGCGACTATTCGTTGTCTGTGGGTTCTTGACTGGAGGGGGCTGGTTGGGTAGTGATAGATTCTCCGTGTTTGAGGCGTTGGACTTCCTGGGGTGTGAGGAGGATGCTAGCTCCGAGTAGTTCTTCGTTCTTGTTGGCCCATTCGTTGATTTCATGTCTAATCCGTGGGTTAACCTCGTGATTTTTGTGTTTAGAATTGGAGGGTTTTGATGCAGTCTAAGTACTGTTTCCGGACCTGATCTCTGTCTACGCGTGTGTAGATGTCCAATCGTCTGGACGCCGCCAATTTCAGCGGTCTCTGCTGACTCTATAGGTTGAATACACTACAGTAACTCAAGCACTTTATTCTGTGCCACAACCCTCCAGAACCGAATTCCGTACTCGATAGCGTTTATTTACCCCTCAATGGGTGAGGGGCGCGCCGAACTGGCGAGTTCCCTGAACACGGTGAGAACGATGGCAACCAGAGACATCTACGAGAGCGGATTCGACGAAGACGTCCGAACGGAATCGAGTGCGAACCAGTGTCCCGAGTGCGACGGACGGGTCACCACGAATGCGGTCGAAACGGTCTGCGAGGACTGTGGGCTGGTCATCGACGAACAGCGTATCGACCACGGGCCGGAGTGGCGGGCGTACGACGACGAGGAGCACGAGCGAACGGGTGCTCCACTCACTGCGGCCCGCCACGATCGCGGCCTGTCGACAGAGATCGGTCGCGGTACCGACGCGAAGGGGAACGAGATCTCCGGGCAGAAGCGACGGCGACTCGCGCGGATGCGCCGTGAGCAGACCCGTGGCCGCTGGCGGTCGAAAGCAGAACGGAATCTCGCCCACGGATTGGGCGAAGTGCGTCGGTTGGCGAGTGCCCTCGAACTCTCCAATTCGGTCCGCGACCAGGCGTGTCAGCTCTTCCGGAGCGCCCAGAACGAGGATCTGCTTCGTGGCAGATCCATCGAGGCCATCGCCGCGGCCAGCGTCTACGGAGCCTGCCGGTGCAACGGCCTCTCGCGGTTAGTGGACGACGTCAGCGAAATGGCCCGCGTCGCAGAGTCACAGGTCACGAATGCGTACAAAACGCTGAACGAAGAGCTGAGCCTCCCCGCTGAGCCAGTCTCCCCCAGCATGTTCGTGCCGCGACTCGCCTCGGACCTCGAGTGTCCGGACGAGATCCGACAGCGGGCCCGAACCCTCGCTGAGCAGGCCGAAGAGCGCGGCGTGACGACGGGCGTCCATCCGGCCGGATTCGCTGCGGCCTGCCTCTACAAGGCCGGTCGCGAAGAGGGGCGATGGTTGACGCAATCCGAGGCTGCGGACGTGGCGAACACCTCGAAGGCGACTGTCCGTGCACACCGGGATACGTTGGAGGAACAGGTCGCCTGACGCAGTCCACTGTCTCTCCGTCTGTACTGCACATCGTTCTATCCACGCTACGATTTAAACACGAAGACGAGCCATGTTCTCTGTAGACTCCGTTATGAACGGTCGTTACTCCGACTTTGAGGAACTGCGGCCGACCGGCGAGGCATCCCACATTCCGGACACGAGGCTGGACGACGGGTGTGAAGGTGACCCCCGACGGCAACGCGTCGCGACGAGCGCTGGTAGCTACCCTGATGCGCCGACGGCAGACGACAACGAGTGCCGGTCCTGTGGAGCGCCAGTCCCAGACGGCCAGACGAAATGCCGGTTCTGTCTCACCAACCATCTCGGGAGTGACGCCACCAGCACGAACGAGGCAGCGTCGACGACGTTCCTCGGCATCGTCCACCTGGTCGTCGAGTCGACCACGTTCTACGGCGCCGTCGCGAAGGGCGGCGCCGCGGCGAACCTTCTCTCTGCCAACGAGGCGGAGCCGGCCGTCGACGACTACACGCTCATCTACGATCTCGACGAGGCGCCGGCGCGCCAGCTGGCCGAGCAATGGCCCTCACTTCCCGACGCGGTACAGGTGTCGTCAGCGGAGGGAGAGCGGCTTCTCAGTGCCGCCCGTGACCGGACTGGGTGGCACGGGCAGGAAGCGTCGGAGCGTCAGGAGCAGGCCCCGACGCGGCTCTACGACCAACGTGGGGACGGCATCCGCGACGCGTCGCGTCTCGACGCGGTCCTCAACAACGCCGACGATGCGGTGTGGCTGGTTCCAGCGATGGGGCTGACCGAATCCGCTGGCGAGGCTGCGGCTGATCGCCAGGTGTCGTCGGTACCGACGACTCATGAACTCGACTGTCAAAACTGTGAACGGGCGACCGACCATCGATTCAAGACCCACGAGTCGGTCCCGGATGAGGCGTGGACGGGGCAACCGATCTGGGAGTGCCGGGTGTGTGGCTCAGCTCGCTACGGACCCAGCAAAGCGGGTCAGGACTTGTCTTAACCAACATAGCGACACAGTAACACACCAATGTTGGTTAACGAGCAGGCCCAGTCCGGCAGCTACCCGCAGCCGGAGAGGTTTCTCTGCGCCGTGAATCGGCGAGGCGCTTCACATGGATCCACGCAACACACCCGGATATCGCCTGCATCGGTCACTCACCAATCTCAAGCGCATCGAGACGGCCGGACTCGACGACGCAGATCAGGAGCGGATCGAGGCAGCGAGAGCTCTCCTGCAAGACGTGAGTCTGCTCTCCCAGCCGGAACACAGCGGGGACGTCGGAACACAGATCGAGTCCTGAGCGGCGTTATAACGAGGAATTCGGGTGTCTCGCTCCGGAGGCTGTTTATTGCCCCCCAGAAGGGGTGCGGGGGAGAGAACCCCGAGGCCAACAGATGACCCACCTCACTGAACAATTCCATATTCCCAGAGAGTATCACGCCGCCTGTTCCCGAATCCTAGAGATCGGGCAACGTCATCTCCGTCGATTGCTTGAGGAAGAATACTGGCGAGACAGGCACCTCGAAGCGATTCAGTCCCGCGATAGCAACGACCACACCTACGTTCGAGACGACGAGTACGAGCCGTTCGAGGACACGGACGCATACCTCTACAACCGATTCAAGCGATGTATCTACCATCGTGTTACTCGGATTCTAAAAGCTCATCGTGAGAAGTACCGTGCCTTCCGGTTCATCGTCGACACTGTCGAGGAACGAAAAATCAGGCGGATTGGATGGCAGCAGCTTCGAAGCCGCCTATTCGATAGTGGAGACTCACCGTACATCCAGTGGAGCAATATCGAAACCGTCGTCGAGCAGCTAAACAATCATTACGACCGGCATGGTCGATTTCCTGAAGCATACACGGACCTCGTCGACTGTCCCCAGCCCGACGCCACGGTTCCCTTTGGCCCGGACAGCCGTGGAGACATCCACGAGGTCCAAGCCGCGGACGGAGACGTCGTGGTGATGCTGAAGGCGCCGGATTCGCTATCGCCCAACTCGTATGCCGACTGGACAGAGCACGAAATACGGTTCCCAGCCCACCAACGGTTCAACGAGATGCTTGAGGCAGGGGAGCTGAAAGCGCCGACACTGCATTCCTCCGAACACGGCTATACGCTGGACGTGCCAGTGGATATTCCCGAGACCCCCGTTGACACCACTTCCGACCGTGTTCTCGCTGTGGATCTCGGCGTGAAAAAGCAGGCGACTGCGGTTGTGCTGGAAGGGTCTGAAGACGGGAAGGAGGAATCCCAGATCGCGCCACCCAACTTCGTCGACCACCACGCGAAGGACAAACTGTTTCGAGTGAAAGCCGACGCCGAGGGCATAGACAGCCGCCTTGCCGAACTCCGCCAACAGGGCAAGAGCCATACCGAGCAGTTCGCTCACCTCCTCAACGAATATCGCCGGACGCGACGGAAGGAGCGGCGTCTCCGCGACCAGATTCAGCACGATGTAGCAAATCAGCTGGTGTGGCTCGCGGCCGTTCACGAGTGCGAGACGCTCGTCCTCGAGTCGCTAGGGCAGTTTGAGGCCGAAGGCACGGATGGCGTGACCGCATGGAGCATCTCGACGTGGGCCCATGGGAAGCTGCTGGAACGGATTAGGTACAAAAGTGACCTCCTTGGGATCGATGTCGAGGCGGTGAATCCTTGGGGGACATCACGATACTGTCCGCGGTGTGGCGAACGTGGCAAGACCGTGAAGGCCCCAACCGACCACACTGAGCTGCGCAACGGCGGCCACTTCTACTGTCCCAGCTGTGGGTATGAGTGCGACCGTGATGTTGTCGGTGCGATCAACGTCGGACGGAAACACCTCGCTGAAAGTCGGATGGAAACAGCGAATCCCTGTGTCTACACGGCGCAGGGAAATCACGCCAGCTTTCCATCACGCCCCACCTGCGAGCGTGTCCGTTCTGAGGCCGGCACGGAGGATCCAGAACCCGTGTCGGTGCCTGGCGTTCAGTCCGCGGCCAACAGTGAACAGGATTCGGCGAGTGGCCGTCAGACCCGATTGTCCGAGTACCGTTCTTCGTCCCTCAGTACGACACGAAGCCGGGCAGAGGGAGGACTGCAACAAAATCAGAGCAGGAAGACGGGACTGCGGTGTCCCAGCGGGAGCATTACGAAGGAGTGCTTGCTCGCCAGCACGACAGATTCCCACGAGGTGCTTCCAAATCCTGCCGAAAATTAGAACGGCTACGATGACTTTGAGGTGAACGATACTTGTGGAGTTCCGGGGTTACGAGGGTGGAATCATGAACCACGAGTTCTTACGAGAACTCGCCACCACATCGAGGCTGACAAAGAACTCCATATCCAGGCAACAGGGTCCACAAAACGTCTCCTCCCCTGTTCGTGAAGCGGTACGCCGATCGCGGCGGGTACGCATTCGTCAGCCTATGCGACTGGCTTTATTTCCTACTCATAGACCCTCTTTACCCCCAGAATCGGTAGATTCTACACGTGTGTTTCATATCGAACCTGGATGTCTACCGTTCTCGGGCGATCGACGATGACTCTGAAGGGAGTCGCGGACCGCCACAGACCGCATTGAAGTACACTTGTTCCGCGTGAATCGAACGGTTCTCTACGTCGGCTAACAGACATACCTCCTCCCCCTGATGATTCTGCAAAGCACTCATATTGAACTGACCAAAGCAGGCGAGCGTTGATTCGTTCAGCACGGTTGCCTTGTAACACCGCTGTACGTCCGTGTGGTTCGTCATTGTGACCGGAACAACGGTGTCGTTGCCCTGCTCAACATACACCGTGTCGGCTTCAACGCGGGCAGCTGTTCCGGACAGCCAGAACGACGCAGACTCTAGGGGCTGGACGGAGTTTTCTGACGCAGTGTGGGGTGTCTGTGCTGGTGGTGACGTCGGGGAGGCCACGGAGCCAATACAGCCCGAGAGAAGGACGAGTGTTACGAGGGCGAACGTTTGGAGTCGAGGTCGCATATGTGAGAAGTGGTTAGTCTACTGGATAATGGTCTTGCCCGGACAAATGGCTCTTTGAGCGGCAGTTTGAGAACCACCCAAGCGAGAAGTGGAGTGGCCAGCTTAGGTTCGAAACCAGGTCCAGCCAGCAACTAGAATCAGTCCGACTGCGAATACGACGAGACCAGCCGGGAGCCCCCAAAGGGGGTCCGGCTGGTTCATCTCCGGACCGGGTCCAGTAAAGGTTACTTCGACAGTCGTCGCCCGGATGCGTGTGACGATCCACTGGGCGAGGAGACTCAATACGCCGATGATGCCGACGACACCCAGTACGTCCTTTAGCTGCTCGCTCGACATCGGCTTCGTCTCGGAGGACTGTGCCACAAGTATCAGTGGATCATGCGTAGGGCCGTAGAGCGTCATCTGATTGCCCGACTCCGCGTGCGCAGTTCCGACGTCCATAATTATTCCTGCCGTCTCCAGTTTCCCAAGATGGTATTGCACGTTCTGGAGTGAGGTGTCGACGTAATCAGCGAGTTCCGAGGCAGTTCGTGGCTCCTGATAGATGGCGGCGGTAACGTCACGTGCGGTATTAGATGCTAATGCCTCGCACACTGGATCGGCGGCATCATCACCGATCTCAATCAGTTGCTCTTCTGCTGGATTTTCACGTGTGGAAAAAGAAAAGATTCGGCTCATCGTGGGCTGTGCGTCTGTACTACCTAGGTTCGGATAATCATAATGACCAGTTCAATCGTTCTTTTAGTAGCCTGAATTCCCGCGATATATCTTCAGTTGCATTCCAAAATCCGCCTCAGTTCCCTCGTGCGGTGATTCGCAATTCGTCCGCGGTGTCACTGTATGTTCTGATGTGGTTAGCAGGCCACGGCTGAGAGGAATCAAAACGGTCACAGATGACTCAGACACCACTACTGCTCGCGATCGCCCTCGACGATCAAACTCACGACCCGATCGACGAGTAGCGTTGTTCGTCCCCCGGGAGGGGTGCGGGGCGATCCAGTCGCGGTCGCCCCGTGAGGTGATTGCTCGATGGGACACCGCGCACTCGTTGCGTACGAACGCACGGACGGACAGTACACGCTCCACTACAGCCATTGGGGCGCAGCGAACCTGAAGCTCAAGCACCGAATCTCGGCTGAGTCGCCATTCGGTGGCGACGACACCGACTCCAAGTGGGCGAAACAGCTCCTCGCAGAGCTTGCCGATGGCCTCGAGGCAGATGCCGTCGACGGCTACCTCGGTGGCGAGGATCGACCGTCGACGGTCGTCGAGCCGAAGCCCCGCGCCACCGGGCTCACCCTCGACGAGATCGTCGCTGACCATCTCGACTACCTCCACCACGAGGCGTTCTTCGTGGTGTCGACGACGTTCGAGGTGACCGCCTATCGGACGCTGTGGTTCGGGCTCCAGTACGACTCGGAGACGGTCGAACAGGGAGAGACAGTCGGGAACGGCGCGCTCGCGACGGTGCGCTGGTACGACGGCGAGCCGGTCGGCGACGGCCACCTGCAGGGCCAGTTCGCGGCCCTCAAAGACGTCGTCGGCGACATGCTCGACAAGGGCGTCTTCACGCCGTCGACGGCGAGGCAGTACCTGAAACGGAAGCTGGCCGAGCGAGTCGGAGACCGACAGGAGCTGCTCATTCCGACCGGAGAATTACCCTTCGAGAAGGCGAGTCTCAGCAAGCCGTAACACCACTTCCTTAGTGGATCCCGGGAAACACCCAAGTATGTCAAATCAGCCTAAAGACGGTGTTCGTGTTTGGCTTGTCGAGCGGACGTACTCCGATGACGAACAGAATCTGATCATCCTCACCTACGCAACACCCGATGGCGAACAGTACTATCGGAAGGAACGAGCACTAACCTCATTCACCGACGTCCGAGATACGACGGCAGCAGTCGACGCTGAACCCGACAATCTCGGCACGGTCGATGACCCCGACCTCCAGGAACAATACGCGGCCGAAGCGCAGCGAATGCAGGAGGTCCACGACCCGGACGACGTGATCTGATACCCGCCAGTAGACATCGCCCCGGGCCATGGGTTATGTCGTAGGAGGCCGTACACAGGGTATGCGCGAACTCGTCTTCGCCCTCGAATACGAGCCGGGCTGTAACCGGGTGGCGGACGCCCTCGCCGACCACCCCGACGCCCGTGTCCGCTCGCTCTCGCTGCACGCCACTGCCGAGCGTCTCTGGCGGGTCGACCACGCCACCGGAACTCCTGAGGCGCTCGACGCCATCGAGGACGCCTTTCTCACCGGCGACTACTACGCTGACTGTCTCGCCACCGAGGACTGTGGCGCCACACAGACGACTCGTGTGCTGGATCGGACGGACGACACGCTCATCCTCTACTCCGACTGGGAGCGCACTCCGACCTGCGCCTCAGTTCCCCATATCGCTCGCGATCACCTCGGCGACGGCGTCTTGTTCGAGACCCGTCACGAGGGGCGCCACTACACGTGGCGACTCATCCACTCCGGCGATGGTGACGTGGCGGCGTTCTTCGACGCTCTCGAAGTCGCCGTGGGGGAGTGTGCACAAATGGAGATGCTCCGCACAGCGGACACAACAACATCAGCTGGGGGACGCGACGGGACACCGAGCGGCCTACCGCCAGCCCAAGAGGCCGCTCTTCAGGCTGCGGTTGAACACGGCTATTACGAGTCGCCCCGCGAGGTCGACGTCGGCGAGCTCGCCGGGCATCTCGACGTGCCACGGTCAACACTCACCTACCGACTCCGTCGGGCGGAAGAACATTTGGCGAAGCAACATGTCGCCGGCGAGCGGGTAGCTGAAGAACGGCTGGCATCACACTGACGCCAGTAGTTGGAATATTCCAATAAAGACCTATCGAACTCCCGCTCCTACCGTGAAGTGATGACAGAGAATCCGAATATAGCGGGACAGGCGAGCGGGGGCGGGCAGCGACAGGAGTTGACCGCCCGCTTCACCGTCCCCGAGATGGACTGTCCCTCCTGCGCCCAGAAGGTCGACAAGAGCCTCCAGCGCGTCGACGGCGTCGTCGACGCGACGCTCCAGCCGACCACCGGCACGGCGACTGTTACGTACGACCCTGACCGAATCAGCGAATCCGACGTGGTCCAAGCGATCGAAGGTGCCGGCTATGAGGTCGTCGGAGGTTCGGACGCCGAGAGCGATGAGCGAGAGGAGTCGGGCAATGGCGTCGACATCGCGCCACCGTCGGAGGTCTGGACGAGTCCCCGCGCGAAGAAGACGTGGCTCGGCGCGGCGTTCGTCACGCTCGGTCTCCTCTTCGAGTTCCTCCTCACCGGGCAGAACGTCACAGTGGCGAGCGTCCTCGAGTACCCGCTCCATATCGCAGATGTTCTGTTCCTCGGCGCCGTCGCGGCCAGTGGCATCCCGGTCGTCCGTAGCGGGTACTACTCCGCGAAGAACCGAAGTCTGGACATCGACCTGCTGATGGGGACGGCGATCATCGCGGCGACCGGTATCGGCTACTTCGTCGAGGCCGCCACGCTGGCCGTCCTGTTCAGCATCGCCGAACTGCTCGAGGACTATGCGATGGACAGGGCACGGGACTCCCTGCGCGAGCTGATGGAACTCTCGCCCGACGAGGCGACCGTCCGTCGCGATGGTGAGGAAGTGACCGTTCCCGCCGAGGAGGTCGACGTTGGCGAGACCGTCGTCGTCCGCCCCGGCGACAAGATTCCGCTCGACGGGACGGTCATCGACGGCGAGAGTGCAGTCGACCAGTCGCCGATTACGGGCGAGAGTGTCCCCGTCGACAAGGCTACCGGTGACGAGGTCTACGCCGGCGCGATCAACGAAGAGGGGTACCTCGAGGTAGAGGTTACCTCGACCGCTGGCGATTCGACGCTCTCGCGCATCATCGAGATGGTACAGGGTGCACAGGCGAAGAAAACCGAGTCTGAGCAGTTCGTCGACCGCTTCTCGGGCTACTACACGCCTCTCGTCGTCGCGCTGGCAATCCTGACCGCCGCCATCCCGCCGCTGGTCATTGCCGACCCGGTGTCGGTGGACCTAGCCGGCTACGGGTTCACCTTCGCGGGCGACTGGCAGTCATGGTTCATCCGCGGGCTCACGCTGCTGGTGATCGCCTGCCCGTGTGCGTTCGTCATCTCCACACCCGTTTCGGTGGTGTCGGGCATCACGAGCGCCGCGAAGAACGGCGTCCTGATCAAGGGCGGAAACTACCTAGAAGCGATGGGCGAGGTCGACGCCGTCGCCGTCGACAAGACCGGGACGCTCACCAAGGGCGAACTCGCCGTCACCGACGTCGTTCCGGTGGGTGACACCACGGAGGACGATCTGCTCCGTCGCGCCGCCGGGCTGGAGCGGCGCAGTGAGCATCCCATCGCTACGGCGATTCTCGCCCGGGCGGAGGAGGCAGGCGTAGGCAACCTGCCCGACCCGACTGGCTTCGAGAGCCTCACCGGGAGGGGCATCCGCGGCGAGATCGACGGCAAGACGTACTATGCGGGCAAGCCCGCGCTCTTCGAGGAGCTCGGCTTCGACCTCGCTCGGGCACGCCGCGAGACGGACGGCGGTGTCATGGCGGAAGAGGCAGCCGAGTCCGACGCCGGCGCGTTCGCCGAACATGCCCTCTCCGCGCTGGAGCGGGAGGGCAAGACGGTCGTTATCGTCGGGACGAAGTCGGAACTGCTGGGTGCGATCGCCATCGCCGACGAGGTGCGCCCGGCCTCAAAGCGGGCCGTCGAACGCCTGCACGAGTTGGGCGTCAAGCGCGTGGTAATGTTGACCGGCGACAACGAGGGAACTGCCCGCGCTATCGCCGAGCAGGTCGGTGTCGATGAGTATCGCGCAGAACTCCTGCCCGACGAGAAGGTCGACGCTGTCGAGAAATTACAGGCAGAGTACGGTGAGGTCGCGATGGTCGGTGACGGCATCAACGACGCGCCCGCGCTCGCCACCGCGGAGGTCGGCATCGCGATGGGCGCAGCCGGCACCGACACCGCTCTTGAGACGGCCGATATTGCGTTGATGGGCGACGATGTCGGGAAGCTCCCGTACCTGTACGACCTGTCGCGTACGGCCAACGGCGTGATCCGGCAGAACATCTGGGCGAGCCTCGGCGTAAAGCTCCTGCTGGCGCTGGGCGTGCCGCTGGGTCTGGTCAGCGTTGCGTTGGCGGTCGTTGTCGGTGATATGGGGATGAGCCTCGGTGTCACCGGGAACGCGATGCGGTTGTCGCGAATCGCGCCTGAACGCATGGACGGTAAGACTGGCCAAGAAATGGGTGTATGAACCCATGAAGACTAGCGAGAAAGACAGTGCCACCTTATGCAGAACTGTGTCACTCGTCGAACACGAGAGCAACGAGCTCTCTGAACCCCTTCGGGCAGGTCCAACGAACACGTCGAACTGCTCGAATCCCGTCTCCCGAGAACGGGAACAAGAATAAGGTTACTCCGTTTGAAATCTTCCACAATAATGAACCCTTTCAATGCGATCCGCGAGTTCGAAGCCGATGGAACGACCTACAAAATGGCCGACCTCACCGTCCTCGAAGAGGAAGGCCTCTGTGAACTTGACAAACTCCCGGTCAGTATCCGTGTTATGCTTGAATCCGTCCTCCGTAACGCCGACGGGGAGGACATTACCGAGGACGACATCCGGGCCCTCGCTGGCTGGCAACCGGACGTTCCCGACGCCGACATCCCGTTCCAGCCGTCCCGGGTTATCCTCCAGGACCTCACCGGCGTCCCCGCCGTTGTAGACCTCGCGGCACTCCGATCGGCCGTCGAACGCAAGGACCGCGACCCAACCCTCGTCGAACCCGAAGTCCCCATCGACCTGGTCATCGACCACAGCGTCCAAGTGGACTACTTCGGCAACGAGGACGCCTACGAGAAGAACGTCAAACTCGAATACGAGCGCAACAGCGAACGGTACCGGGCGCTGAAGTGGGCGCAAAACGCCTTCGACGACTTCAGTGTCGTGCCGCCAGGGACGGGTATCGTCCACCAGGTGAATCTGGAGTATCTCGGGCAAGTCGTCCACGAACGCGAGCAGAACGGCGAGAACTGGCTGTTCCCAGACACCCTCGTCGGGACCGACAGCCACACGCCGATGATTGGTGGCATCGGCGTCGTCGGCTGGGGCGTCGGCGGTATTGAAGCCGAAGCCGCGATGCTCGGCCAGCCCATCACGATGAACCTCCCCGAGGTTGTCGGCGTGAAACTCACAGGTGAACTCCCCGAGGGTGCGACGGCGACTGACCTCGTACTGCACGTCACCGAACTGCTGCGGGATGTCGGTGTTGTCGATCGATTCGTTGAGTTCTATGGGCCCGCCGTGGAGACGCTGACTGTTCCTGATCGGGCGACAATCGCGAATATGGCGCCCGAGCAGGGCTCGACCATCAGCATGTTCCCCGTCGACGAGGCCACCTTGGACTACCTCGAACTGACGGGCCGCGACGAGGACCACATCGAGCTCGTCCGAAAGTATCTGGACGCCCAGGGGCTGTTCGGTGAGCAGAACCCCGAGTACACCGAGACGGTCGAACTGGACCTCTCGACCGTGACGCCGAGTCTCGCCGGCCCCAAGAAACCCCAGTCCCGCGTCGAGATGGGTGACATGCGAACCCACTTCCGGGAATTACTCCACGGCGAGTTCGAGGACGAACTCGACGACGCTGACGAGGAGGCGCTGGCCCGGTGGCTCGGTGAGAGCGACCAATCGATGGGGCAGACCGACGGCGGCAAGGCGGTCGTGGACACCGGTCGAGACCGCCCCGACCTCGACCCTCTCACGAAGCGCGCCTCCGTGAATATCGACGGCAACGACGTCGAAATCGGGCACGGGAGCGTCGTCGTTAGCGCCATCACCAGCTGTACCAACACGTCGAATCCCTCCGTGATGCTGGCAGCCGGGCTCCTGGCGAAAAACGCCGTCGAGCGTGGCCTCGACGTCCCGGACTACGTTAAGACAAGCCTCGCGCCCGGCAGCCGCGTCGTCACCCAGTACCTCGAAGCATCGGGGCTGTTGCCATACCTCGAAGACCTGGGTTACAACGTCGTGGGCTACGGCTGTACGACCTGCATCGGGAATGCAGGGCCGCTCCCGGAGCCGATCGAGACCGCTATCGACGAACACGACCTCTGGACGACGAGCGTACTCTCCGGGAATCGGAACTTCGAGGCGCGCATCCATCCAAAAGTGCGCGCGAACTACCTCGCCAGCCCGCCGCTGGTGGTGGCGTACGGGCTCGCTGGGCGGATGGACATCGATCTGGAGCAGGACCCGCTGGGGTACGACGAGGACGGCAACCCGGTCTATCTGGCGGACCTCTGGCCAGACAGCGACGAGATCCACGAAGCCGTCCACGACTTCGTCGACCCGTCGATGTTCGAGGAGAAGTACGCCGAAGTGTTCGAAGGCGACGAGCGATGGGACGCGCTGGAGGCCCCGACGGGCGAGGTCTACGAGTGGGACGAGGACTCGACATACATCCGGGAGCCGCCGTTCTTCAAAGATTTCCCGCTGGAGAAACCCAGCGTCTCTAACGTCGAGGATGCACGGTGTCTGCTAACGCTGGGTGACACGGTTACGACTGACCACATCAGTCCTGCCGGGCCGTTCGGGACGGATCAGCCGGCCGGCCAGTGGCTGATGGACCACGGTGTCGAGCCCCACGAGTTCAACACGTACGGTGCCCGCCGGGGTAACCACGAGGTGATGATGCGAGGCACGTTCGCCAACGTCCGCATCGAGAATCAGATGCTCGACGACGTCGAGGGCGGGTACACCATCCACCATCCGACTGGTGAGCAGACGACCGTGTTCGAGGCCAGCCAGCGGTACCGCGAGGAGGGAACTCCACTCGTCGTGATGGCGGGCGAGGAGTTCGGGACTGGGTCGAGCCGTGACTGGGCGGCGAAGGGGACCGACCTTCTCGGTGTTCGTGCGACCATCGCGGAAAGCTACGAGCGCATCTATCGGGACAATCTCGTCGGAATGGGTGTGTTGCCGTTGCAGTTCCAGGACGGTGACTCCTGGGAGGCGCTTGGATTGGACGGGTCAGAGGTCTACACGATCTACGGGTTGGACGACGAGTTGGAGCCGATGGCCGAGTTGACGGTGACTGCGGAGCGGTCGGACGGGTCGTCGGTTGAGTTCCCGGTGACGGCCCAGGTGGGCACACCTGCCGGGGTGCGATACATCGAACACGGCGGCATCCTACACTACGTCCTTCGACAGCTGCTAACCGAATCGTGACGCTTTCAAAGTGTCTCCTCGACCAGTAAGATCGCGAATTTCCGATTCCGTCGCTCGGAATTAGCGTAGCCCTCTGAAACGGCACATCGTGTTTTGTGCGTGAATACATCTCAAGAGTGTTTCCAGTTCAATCAACGGTAAAATGACCATCGTAGCTTTCACACCCGATGCCGTAGCGATCACCGTCGAGTGGGCGAACAATATCCTGTGATCGAGTGAGGCCAGAGTTGTTTATTCCGCGCCGGCGATGGGTGCCGGCGCAGCTGGAGCGAGCAACGATTCCCGGTGCGTCGGCGTTTCGAGGTGTTCGAGATGCATATGGTGATTTACGCACTGGTAGAGGCATCGACGCACGACGACGCGCTGGCCACCGGAAAGTCGGTGTTCGACCGCTTGGTCGGCGCGGACCCACACGCCGGCGCCGTCTTCGAACGAAGTCACCGTAACTCTCAGAGCCAGACGGCGTCGCCAACATTCAAATACGAAACCGGGGATACCCGGGAGCGCATCGATGGGCGATAACGATCTCAAAGCCGTCGAGGACGACCGTGAGGGACTTCAGAGTCTGTTGGTCGAACAAGCACAGGCAGGCGTTCCAGAGCAAGTCCTCGTCGGGCTTCTCCGAGAACAGGCCGCCGAGATCGAACGGTTCGGCTACATTCCGCGCCGATGAGAGCGACCCGACCAGCAGGAAATAAGCAAGCGATGAAACGGATCAATACTTTCGAGGTGCGTCCCCGCTCGGAGTCGGATGAGGCCCTCCTACAAGACGTCATGGACGCGACGGCGAGCTTCTGGAACGAGCTGAACTATGCCCGCCGCCAGCGGTTCTTCGATGACGAGAACATCTGGGAGACCAATGAGTTTCGCGGACAGTACAAAGGCCAACTCGGCGCTGCCGGCGTCCAGACGGTGACACGAAAGAACAACGCCGCCTGGAAGTCGTTTTTCGCGCTATTGGAAAGCGGTGAAGACGCGTCCCCACCGGGCTACTGGGGGAATCAAGAGGACGGGCGAGATCTCCGGCTGTTCGTTCGGAACGATTCGTACGAGATCGAGTGGGGCGACTACTCCCGGGTCGAAATTCCGGTCGGCCAGGATCTCAAAGAGAAGTATGGACTGGGGTACTACGAACGGCTCCGACTGGAGGTGCGTGGCGATCCGAAGTGGTCCGGCGAACAGGGGCGACTGGAAATTCAATACGACGAGGTTGAAGGCACCTATCGAGCATATCAACCAGTCTCAGTCGACGACTCGGAACTGGATTCACCACTGGCTTCGGAAGAAGCCGCCCTCGATTTAGGTGCCAACAATCTCGTTGCCTGTACGACCACGACAGGGGAACGGTACCTCTACGACGGTGAGGAGCTGTTCGAGCAGTTCCGTTCGACAACCGAAGAGATCGCGCGCCTGTCGTCCAAGCTGCCGCCAGAGCGGGACACGAGCCAACGAATCCGCCGGCTCTACCGCAAACGCTCCCGCCGGCGGACCCATGCCCAGAAGGCCCTCATCCGTGACCTTGTTGAACGATTACACGACGAGGGGATCGCAACGGTGTACATTGGCGACCTCACCGGCGTCATCGAAATCCAACCATCCCCTGAAATCAACGAGAAGCTGGAGAACTTTTGGGCGTTCAAGCAGTTCGTCGATCAGCTGCGGTCCGTCTGTGAGGAGTATGGAATCGAGGTAGCGGAGAAGACCGAGGCATGGACGAGTCAGACGTGTCCGGAATGCGGGGAGCAAGCCGAGACAGTTCGACATCGAGAGACCCTGACCTGCCCCTGCGGGTTCGAGGGACACGCCGATCTCACAGCCGCAGAGACGTTCCTGCGGCGGATCACCGAGCAGCAAGTCAGGCCGATGGCGCGGCCCGTGCGGTTCCAGTGGGACAACCACGAGTGGCGTTCGACCACAGACGCCCCCGAGATCGGGACAAATCCCAACGAACAGCGCACAAACCCGTAAGTCACTCCCGTGGAACGCCGTATCCAGCGTGGAGGAACCTCGTTTCGAGGTGGACGTCAATATGTGACGTTTGACGAGCTGAGCAGTAAAAGACGATTTCTCTATGAAGTTGAGCTGTACTAAGAGTACCAGTCAGGATTTGTTTGTTCGCGCCGGTGAGAGAGCGGCGCGCGTTGGGTCAAGTAGCGGTTAGCCCACGGGCGCTGAGGTGGTTTAGATGCATTTGGTCATTTACGCCCTCGTAGAGGCATCGACAGAAGACGAAGCATTGGCTGCAGGGAAGTCAGTATTCAGGCAGTTGGTCGGCGCTGAGCCCCAATCCGGTGCTGTATTTGATTACTTTGTCGCCTTCGACGAGGAGGACACGAGGGTCGCTGGCTCGGCCCGATGGGGGGAGTTGCCGACGGCAGCCCCCGTCGACTCTGATGACGGCCAGGAGCTCCTCGAGCGTGGCTGGGAGGCGACGAAGGAGGAATTCGAGCGCAATCTGGACCGGGTGAAAGAGGCCATCGACGAGCTCTCCGACGAGGAGATCATGCGCGACGAGGACCTCGCCCGGCACGCCTTCCACAAGGTCGGTGTGTACGACGGCCCGACGATCTTCCTGTACACCGAACACGGAACCGGCATTCGCCACCGTGGACAGCTGGATCGACTCCTCGAAGAAAGTGAAGAGCTCTGGATCGTGCCCGCTGACGTCCACTTCTGAATAATGCCTCGCATCACCAACTGGCGACGCGAGAGTCGCTCGCCGACGCTTGCGTATCGGAACACCGAGACCGGTGCGCGAGCCGTCCTGCATCGAGCCCCGGACTCCTACCGGTACAAATGGCGTGGAGCTATCATCGTCGACGGCTACCCGGTCTGGTCGCGGGGATACGAGACGAAGGACGCGACGTCGTTCCGTGACGAACTCCGGGAGCGGCCCGCGCCGGACCTCAGCTGCCCGGTGTGTCCGAACGACGACGTTCGCGTCGGCGAGAAGGCGGCAGACGGGGCGAAAATCCAGCGGTGGTACGACTGCCCCGACTGTGGGTACGAATCCCCCTCACGCATCGTCTACGGCGCCGAACGGTGAGTGAGCGAGCGGTGGGCGCTGTTTTTCGGCCGGGCACGAGGTGGTGGCCCGGTACGACCGGATGAGTCAACCAATGAGTCTCGAAGTACTTGACCGACACAGCGAGGCACTGTTCGAGTTCCTCTGGTGTCCCGTCTGCGGACAGGAGGTCTTCACTCACATCCCCTTCGAGGGGGTGTTCTGCAAGAACTGCAACACCCAGGTCGAACTCCAAGAATCCCGCGAGACACGCGGCTACGAGGAGGCCGTGCTCGCCTGCTTCGATTCAAGCACGACCTGGAACCTCCACGTCGACGAGAAACTGCGGCGCGACCTGCCTGATGGGTCGGCCCGCGTGAAGATCCTCGGCGCACCGGGCGCCTACAAGGTCGACTGGTGGAGTCCGGAGCCGGGGGAGGACTGGGAACCTGTCGAGCGCGGCGAGTTCGACGACGTCGAGGAACCATCAGAGGTGTCGCATCTCGCTTAGTGGTCTTTATTTAATCCACAACAGGTAATGCTTCTCAGCGAACCTGGTGAATACAGTGGTTGTTCTCCTGGCCGCGGGCGATTTGATGATCACCTCACTGTCGTCGGGGACGAGGAACTCACTACGGACCTGGAAGCGGGTCTCAGACAGATTGAGTAGAGCGCCAGTTCAAGAGTAGTACGTGCCTGTCACCTTTACATAATCTAAGACCTGGTATTCCGTATGGTCCGGTTACTCGATGCGTTCGACAGGGCACGGGCAGATCCCGGAGAGGATTTCCACTTTGCTCTGCAGTTAGACCGACTTTTCCAATCAGTGGAAGGCGAGGAAGAGCTCGGCGACGAGACCCGGCTCCACCTCGACGAGATGGACGGCGAATACCTGCTACCCGAACTCGTGGACAATCTTGAGGGCTGGTACATTGACCACACATTCCGATCAGCCCGTGACGCACTCGACCAGTTCGAGGACGCCATTGCCGACGCAGAGGACCGCGAATGGGTGAACATCGCTTCCCAATACCAATATCGTCGGATCCGTCTCAAAGCAGGATTACAGGGCCATGACGTTACAAACGAACTTGAAGAAGTACTCGAGTTCCTAGAAAACTGCCACACAGACGACTCCCCCAGCTTCACGACCTCAATAATCGAGGCCGCAATCGACAACATCGACGACATACCGGATCCCCACAGAGACCGGTGGATAGACCTCATTAAGAAGAACGCAGACGCTTACCGTACAGATAACCGCTTCAACCAGCTCAGAGAATACCTTCGGCTGTTGCACGAGTTCAAACGAGCATGCGACCGTGACACATCGGACGTGGAAACCGCACTCGTCGACTCTTACCGAAGAGAAGCCGAACTCGTTGAGCGGGAGAGCCTGTTGCAGAAGGCTGACATCCTCCAGAGTGGGGTTGCCGAGTGTGCCGAATATCTAAGCGACGAACAGAAGCGCGACTGGAAACAGGAAGCCCTCCAAGCCCGCCGGACCGGGACCGAAACCGAACTACACGAACTCAACCCGGACGATCTGGACGTGGACGGGGTTGAGGGCGAAAGCCTCCAGCAGGCTGTCGCCGAAGAAATGGAGCACAACACCCAGGTCTACGTCGACTGGTTCAAGCATGTGAAGCAAGCCTCCGGATCCGGCTCGTACGCACTCTACTGCCTGGCACTCTCCAGTAGCCTCATCCCCGACCCGAATAAGATTCGCTTGTCAACGGAGGAGTTCGTCATCTCCCAGCTCGTCAGCCGCCGGATCATCTCCCCGGAAGCACATACACTCTCCGTCGACCCCTCGGACACTGAGTCGATCCCGAACAATTACAGCCACTATGCAGCAGGGAAGATGTCATCGCTGGGAAACGCACTATACCGTCTGATCAAGGAAGGCCACCTCACCTTATCCCACATCTTCCACATATTCACGATTGGAGACACGCTTTCCCCCGATACAGAAGCTTTCCTCACTGACGCACTGCTTGAACTCCACGAAGACAACCACCGCCCAGCGCTGTTCCTCTTCGTCCCACATCTCGAAGCAACAATCGTCGACACCCTCCAATCTGTCGGACGACCAGCATACACAATCATCGACGATGGAACTCAGCAACAGCTCCTTGGCGGACTGTTCATCGACGGACGGGACCTGTTTGGACGCCACTACGCCATCTACCTCCGGTACCGATATACGAGCCGGGAAGGAATGAACCTCCGAAACCGGCTTTCCCACGGCCAGCTTCGGTACTGGAATGCAAACTATCTGAACGCGGTCCTAACCCTGTTCGACACTCTGAAATGCCTCATCACACTCAATAGCGCCGACTATCTGAACTACTTCGGTATTCCTCAGCAGACCCTCTCCCCGTCCACACAGTACGACCAGGAAACCGACCTATCCCTGTTCACAGACCTGAACAAGCAGATCATCGGCTACGGCACCTCAACCGACGGTCACACCCTAGTCGTGATTCGCGAAAACGGCCACGAGGACCACACCGAACTCTTCGTCGACCGTGGTCGCGTCCACCGTTATCTCATCGACGGGACCGGACTGACACGGGACGAAATCGAAAACGAAATCGACCAACTCCGCGACGACTACCCTAACATCCCAGACAGCATCAACTACACCTGGCTCGACCAGAATGACCTGATCCTCCATACCATCACAGACGTAATCGACGACCAGACCGCCGCTCCTGCCGATGCACCCACCCAGGACACTATCATCGAACACGCGAAAGTCCGCGGCATAGACGAAAGCACGACCCGGACCGCGCTACGGCGGCTTGAGGAAAGGGACGACATCACGACAGGAGAGATCGACGGAGAAACGGTCGTCCCCGCCGACGAGTGTCTGAACATTTTTGAACAGGCCACCAGCGTCACCGGCATCGGCGAAACGCTTGCGTGGCGCGTCGCTAACCACTTCGACAGCGAACAGGCGTTCTTGGACGCAGACCAAGACGCATTCCAAGCGGTTCCCGGTATCGGCCCCGACCGGGCAGACCGACTAGCGACCGACCGTACATCACCCTCCACCGTGTCAGAAGAGTGACCGCGGTCCAGCCATAGAAATCGGAGCGGTGGACTACGAACCCGGCCGCCCCGTCATCCGCGAATGCCGACAAGCAGGTTTGCTCCGGCTCGAAGTACCCGGCCGAAGTCGACGAACTACTAGCTCAACCAAGCTAGTCGTTAATTGGACACTCCCAAGGTTCGTGTTATGAAGAGTAGGAGCGCCCAATATAGGATTCTTCGGAACGAATGATTTGCAGATTGCTACTGAGAGTTGCGAATCCGCTGTCGAGCTCGAGAATCCAATACCTGCTGTGCATAGACTGAATCCTCTCGGTCGCTTTCCGCGGCCCATTCAAACGCTTGACGGGAAATTTGTTTCATCAGTAGCTCGCCGTTTTCTATTTTCCAGCCAAACGGTTCTTTAGGGTCTAATCCCCGCTCTCGAAGTATTTCACCATCCACACGTAGAGCCATTACGAGGTCGTCCCCGTATTCAGCTGCTTGTTCCGGGCTCAGTACCAAGTTATCGAGGAATCCATCGCTGTTCGGCTTGGGCGTCATCCACTCGACGGTCCACTCATCACCGACCGGCTTGGAAGGCATACCTGTAGAATAGTCGTTGTTCGATAAATGGACAGGGAAACACAGGTTCGTATTAGAATGAAAAGTTTGCGCTCAGAGCAGATCGATGTCAGAGGCGAGATATCATCAACATCCTCGGGAGGTTTTTGAATACCGTCGAACCTGGGCCGAGCGGTGACCAATTCGACACCTCGGCCCTCAGATTACGCCTCCGAGTGCGAGGATGCCAAGCAGTAGTACAACTGCAGTAACTACCCCACCAGTCATGAGGACCTTGTTCTCCATCGCCTTCTCGTGGATGGGCATGGCGGCGTATTCCTCGCGAAATGCCTCGAGGTTCTCCTCGTCGTAGAAGTACTTCGTCTTCAGCGCGAACCGTTCCGTCACCGCACAGCCCGTACAGATCGGCTCGCCTTCCAGCCGCTCCGTTTTGATGTGGCTGGAGCAGGCGATGGCTCCGCAATTCGGACAGTAGGTGTACGTCTCGTCGACGCCGCTCGTGTCACAGTGGACGCACCGATGGATGCTGTCCTCGGCTGTCACTCGTGACGGGCCTGCTGCGTAGTACTCGTATGGGTAGGTGTATTCCTTGATGTCGGTGGTCTGCCGAACTTCGGGGAGGTACACTGGTTCGATCAACTGGACGGAGATGTCCGAGCGGTTCGGCTCGCAGGTCTTGTTGTACGTGACGTTGTTGTCGCCGGTGTAGGTCACCGTCGTCGTGTGGTGCTGCTGGAGGCGCTCGACGGCCCATTCCTTGTACTCCGTTTGGGTTTGTCCGAACCTGCGCTCCTCGACATCGTCGAACACCTCTCCGAACTGCTCGGTGTCGAGGTCGACCGTCGCGTGGAGATTCTCGGTGACCAGCGTCCCGACGTCCTCATCGACGACCTGCGGCTGCCCGCGTTCGGCGTGGGCAACGAATCGCGTCCGGTCGTTGATCCGGTGGATGACGCCCACCGACGTCTCGAAGACAGCGTTCGTGTCCGCGGTAACCGCGACCACCGGGCGGAACGTCACCGCTGAATGCGGTTCTGGCAGGTCGGCAGCCTCGATGTTCTCGATGTCGCGGAACGCCTCCATGACGGGCGCGTCGACGTCGGCGGCCGGATCGTACGGGCGGAGCGTCTCGTCGCAGAGAATCT
>NZ_AOIL01000021.1 GCF_000337595.1 Natrialba taiwanensis DSM 12281
GCGCCATCAGAGATGTGTATAAGAGACAGGTCCCCGTGTGCTTGCACTCGACGATGATCGCACGCCGGGTGCCGTCGACGACCTCCTCCATGATGACGTCGCGACCTTCGTCAGCCGTGCGGTCGGCCTGGCGGACGTTCTCGTAGCCGAGGTTCCGGAACACGTCCTCCATCACGTCCTCGAACTCGAACCCCGAGAGATCGTCCAGTACAGCCATCCTCAATTATGTGAACAGTACGTTGCAACTGCCAAATACGTTGCCGAACGCAGCGCCGTCCTGTTTGTTGAACCCCTGAGAGGGGTGCGGGGGTCACCGAACCGCCCGCGAGCAACGATGAACGGGAATGTACCTATGGCCAGTTCGGAATCGGTTCCAGTCGCATCGCCTGATCAGTCCCACCGAGACACAGTCGAATACGTCGGCTTCCGCGTCGACGGCCAAGCCGTCGTGTTGACCCTCTCGGAGCATCGGCGACTCTCCCTCGAGCGCAGTCTGGACCTGGTCAACCACAGTCCGAGCGGGTTCGAGTGGGGGTACAGCGGTAGCGGGCCCGCCCAGCTCGCGTGCGCGCTCCTCCTCGACTACTACGACGATGAGCAGTTCGCCCGTGAGCACTACATCGCGTTCCGGAATCAGGTGGTTTCGCAGCTGGAGTGCGACGGTGCCGCGGCGTGCTGGCACCTCACCGGCGAGGAGATCGACACCGCGATGGCGACCCTTACCGACGACGCCGTCGCCCTCGCCGACGGTGGACGGCCATCACCGACGCTCCCCGAGAACTGGCGAGCCGTCTCCCGCCCTGATCGAAGAGTGTTCCAGCGCGCTGATCGCGACCACTACATCGTACTCGGGGATGGGAGCGAGGAGTGGCTGGTCGTGCTCTGCAGCCAAGGCGACCGTGCATATCCTGCCCCGCTCGCACATCGGACGGTTGCCGAGGATGCTGACGTGGAACAGGTAATCCGGGAACTCGCCGAAGAGAGCAACGACCTCATCGAACCCCCGGAGGGGGAACACTGATGGAGACGCTTCGGCTGGCACGAGCCACCCACCAGCTCCTCGAACGTGGTGTCGAGGCGCTCGAGAAAATCGGGCGTGAACTGGAGCGATACAACGATCGGGAGGAGCTCTCCGGTGATGCTGATTAACCGTCGATACAGATTATAGAGGAGACTCTCCTTCGTTTTCTGGTGGGGCCGTTAGCATTGCATCGAGGAGTGCTGGTTTGAGTTGTTCCAGCTTCGTGTACACCTCGCCGTTTGAGATGTACTCCACTGATTCAGGGATCACCACATCGGGGTTCTCATAACCAGCGCGCGGTCCGAAGAATAGCAACCTTGCTTTCGTTGTTGAACGAGCATATCCTTCCAGCTTTGTCAGTTTGTCATTCAGTTCATCAGCATCCGTTTCATGAGTTACCTGCGCGACAATACTCATTTCCCCAGGATGGCTCCGGCCGAGAATGTCGATATCGCGCAATTCGCTACCGGGCGGAAGGTTTTCACCGATGCTATACAGCTGAAGGAAGTGCGTGTACTCCTGTCGAAGATATTCGAGACAAACAGTTTCGAGTTGCCCCGGTGCCAAGAAGCGTGCTTTTTCTTCTGCGCTAGCCTGATTTCCCAAAATCTCGGTAAGGGTGGTGGCGCCGTTATACGCTGCTTGTAGGTATTTCATATCCCCGTTGTCCCAAGTGCCCAGTGCTCCTCGGGGGAGTTTTGCCGAAAGAACCGGGTAGTCACGATACCAGACCCACCGAGAGTCCTCAAGTTGAAGGCCAGTATAGACATAGCCGTCGTCAATATCATCGATATTTTGGAATAGTTCATAGAGAGAGCTGGAAGACTCTTCAGCACGGGTGAGGACCTCCGACTCGCTTGTACCGACTGGTACCTCTAGGTGTCCCACACATTCTGACCCTCGACATCCAATCAATAGTAAGTGGGCCTGAGAGCTGTCATCTGGCTGCCTGACAGACCCAATCTTCATTCCACCTTTAAGATTTAGACTGCCAGAACCGTAGTCGGCACCCACAAGAGCCCCAGATTCCGCCCAGTCTTTGAGGACCTCTATTTTATTACCGAGTTTTCGATGATTCTCCGTTCCAGTTTCCTCGTACCGTGCCGCACATTCGTCGGGATCTGCGGTAATTGGGGTATTCGAATAGTGAACAGCAATCAGGTCATCTTGATGCAGATCTTCAATAGCCCCTGCTGTGCAGCTGATTCTGTGCCGAATAAACACAGTATCAAGTTCTTCAGTCATGGTCTGAAGGTGATTCGGCGTGTCCTAATCCTTTCGTCTATACCTCAGTTGGAGATCGCGAACCGAACCTTCGTGACCTATAGTAGACGTTAGAAATAATTGCTCGTCTCCGGGAGCGAGAGCTGATCAATAGCTGTATCAATCGCTGTTGTGAGCTCGTTGAGTG
>NZ_AOIL01000022.1 GCF_000337595.1 Natrialba taiwanensis DSM 12281
TCGATACAGCAACGCAAGCTGTGCTTGATCTTCACTGCTCGACGACGTTAGACGGCAGTGACGCGGATCTCTGTGAGCAGATCGCCCGCGTTCCAGCGGGCGATCTGTAGTCATTAGCCGCTGATAAGGGCTACGACAAGCAACAACTCCGCGACCAACTCCGTGAACTCGACATTCGCCCGCTAATCAAACATCGGATCTTCGCACCATACGATCACGCCCACAATGCCCGTATTGACGAAGATCGGTACGCTCAGCGAT
>NZ_AOIL01000023.1 GCF_000337595.1 Natrialba taiwanensis DSM 12281
CCTCAAGGTCTGTCTCCTCGCGCTTGCGCTTCACCCAGACATAGGTCCCGCCGACTGACGCGACCGCTGTTGCGCCAATGAGTGACTGGACGGTGCCCCATTCGACGGGGGGTTTCGCGGCCCTAACTGCGTCAGACCGGATAGCAACGATACCGTCCGCATTCGATGAGGTGACGGTGATTGCCGACGCGCCGTTGAAGTCCTCGGCGCGGAAATTGACGGTGGTCTCGCCGGGGGTCAAGGTCATGCGCCGAACGCGGGCTTTCCCCGCGGCCGAGCCGTCTCCTTCGCTCAGGATTCGGGAGAGAGTCCCGGCGTCGGTGATTGCGATTCGAGTCGGAGTATCCGCCTCGACGACGAGCGAGAACGTCCCATTTGAGAACGACCACGATTTGATTCGAGTCGTCGGGGAGAGTTCGATAGTCTGGGTTGATTCGGGCGTGCTCGGCGTGGCGGTCGCTGTCTCGTTCGTCGCGGCGACCGTGCCGACGAGCGCGGGCGATACAACTGCGATGAGGATTATGAGTGTGGTGATTATTCGGCGCATGGTGTCCGAAAAATTGGGAATCGGTGGGGTTAGTTCCGGGTTGAGACGAGGATGAGCGCGACAATCGCGGCAACGATGATAACGCGGTCTTCGGTTCCAACACCGAAGCCACCGCCGCCACCACCGCCACCAGTTCCGGTGGTCTCATACTGCCTTCTGAGTTGTCGCAACTGCTCGATTTCGTCCGCGAGGGAGCTTGCGTTCGTTGAGTTGTAGAGGTACTTGTGTGGGCTGGTCGTGTTCATCGTCTCCCCTGTCCGGGTGTTCACAGCCTCTAAAATTTCAAACTGCGACCCATATGTGGAGAGGTCAACAATCGTGCCGTTGGCCCCATCTTGAACAGCCATGTAGAAGGTTCCATTATAATCTGAAAATCGGTATGTCTGACCAGTATCCCAGCCACCAGATGCGTCATCTCCGGTGTAGAACAATGTTCCATTAAGCACCGTCGGATTGCCCGAGCCGTCTCCGACTGCAATAGTGTGCGATGCATTGATATCCCCGGAAGCACCGGTTGACGCGAGCATGGCCGCGCCCTGACCGTAGTATCCAGACTTTTTGAGAGATGTGGATGCCTCAGCCCCGATAGTGGATGGGTCCATCATCGCAAGGTCTGACGAGTTTATTTCGCCTGCTTGGTACTGGCTGGACACCTCATCAACGTAGGGGTCCATATTCGCAAGCACTTGTTGGGTCTGCTCTTGGGTTTCGTCGAGCAGATAGGTGTCGTTCTGGTCGTTCGCCCAAGAGCCGAGCGACCCATAATCCTGTGACTCGAAGATTCGTGTCTCCTCGGACGAGTTTGGTTCGACGGCAACAACCCGGATAGGAGATGCTTTTGGTGGGTCTGACGACCCCCCCGGATGGAAACGGGAGCCGGATGGGAGAGTCCTCAGAGAGATTTCTTCAGTATCGACAGATGTTCCATTGACTAACTCGAATTGAATCGTGTTTGTTCCAAGCGTTTCACCACCAGAGTACCATTCTCCATTCCTCTCATTTTGGTAGTAGTATCCAATTGTTTGGTCGGATTGGTTATCTAGACTAGCTATTTGAGTGACTTTAGCGTCCCAATCTGAGAGAATCCGAACCTGAACCCGAGAGTAGTAGTCTCGAACCGTTTGGTTCACCGCGGATTTAGCCTGTGACCGGGATGCACCGTTATTTAGCTCGTTCACCATCGTTATTTTAGCCTTTGACATGGCGACCGTTCGAGCATTAGCCATGAAGTTCTGCGTCGTCGTGGTGTACGAGTCGGTTGCGTCTTTCAGGGCAAGAGCGCTTGAATACGCATTTGTGGCGGTGAGATTCTCATAGTCGGTGTTGTCTGACCAATGACAACCCTCGGTATTGCCGAGAATCGTATTGAACCACGCACCACCGAGGTAGTTTGACGCCGAACCATCGCAGTTGACCATCTCCGCAGATGCGTGTCCGACCGGAGATGACCCTGGAACCACGCCGCTCGTGGCGGCGGTCGTGATGACGATTCCAACGAGCAGCATAACCATGACCCTCCGAACGAGAGTCACGAATCAAACACCTCAACGAGTCCGAGCCGGTCTGCGATGAGAGACCCACCGGCTGCACCAACCACAATCAGCCCTATTTCAAGACTGCCACCAAGCAGGTCGGATAAAATCGTGATGTCTGCGCCCGCGGATAGTCCGGCGTCGAGAGCACCAACCGACGCGCCAAGTGTGGCGACCGTCTCTAGGTCAAGGTCAAGGTCCACCATTAGAGCATCCACCCCGCAGCGAACCCGGCCGTGCTCGTGATGCCGACGTAGACCAAGCCCCAGAGGTCGCTACTCTGGAAGAATGAGGAAACGTCACCGACCAACAGCCACGCAGCGAACACCCCGACCGTGCCGAAAATCGACCACATATAGTAGTCGTCAAGCTTCTCCGCATCGTCTTTGAGAGACGATAGGTCGGTGTTCTCGTTCGTGATGATGATGCCCGCGAACGCGCCGACAGATACCGCGTACGCAAGCGTGATTTCGATATTCCCCGACGAGAAAATCACGTCGGTGAAATTGATATCGAATAGTTGGAAGGTTGCGATGCCCGTCTGAATGAATCCGGCGACCATGAGAGCCACCGTGAACCCCGCGTCTGCGGGGTCGAATTCCATCTTCGACATTACATTTTTAGACTGTCGCAATTAGTGAAAAGTGTTTGTGTTGATGACTGTTTAGTTTGCGTAGCAAATATCCATCTTAAGCCTCGTAAACATCAATCTGTGGCTTTACAAGGCCGATTGCTGACTCTCGGCCACGGTCCGTTAGTCGGTAGACTCCGCCGCCCTTCTCCTGCACGAATCCAGCATCTAAGAGGTCCTGAAAGGAACGAGACACCGAATTTCGGTGTCTCCCTGTCCTCCGAGCAATGTTACCAGCCTTATCATCATTGTGGAGTAACAAATCAACGAGGATGGCTTTCTGTGTTGGCGTGATGTCCATGAGATACCCGCCAATCGCTGGATGGAAACTCATTGTGGTCAATATGTTTGCATGGCTAACAGAATTGTTTGCATTACGAGCAGTTTGGAAGAACTAACAAACGTTTAAGTAATCCTGACTGAACAGTTAGAGCAAGAACTCGGACGTGTCACTCACGGTGTGGCGCGGCGGGAGCAAGATGGCCCCTTGCTCCCGAAGAAGAACCCCCGAAACCGAAGCAACGGTTTCGGGCGTGTATATGAGCTAACGGCGCTATCCGGCTTAAATTCACCGGATATGCTGTTTGCACTGCAAATTTTCGAGGTTCGTGGGCTGTCAACCATGCAACACGACAATCCCGCACTCCGACCAATTCGATTCATCGACGATGCCGAAGCAGTAGCTGACGCGCTCGACGCCGTCGACGAACTAGCGACCCACCCGGTCGTTGGCGAGGTCTCGCGCGAAATCGCAGCGCTCGCACGTGATGCCGCATCGAACCCTGACCAACACAACCTATCTCAGCAATGACCATGACCTCACTAGACGACGTTATCGACCGAATCGACTCCCTCGAATCCCGTGTTTCCGAACTCGAAGCCGAGAACGAACGACTCCGTGCCGAACTCGAAGGCGAGAGAAAGGCACGTGAAGACGCAGAAGACCGGGTTGAAACTCTCGAAGGGTGGCAGAATGGCATGTCTCGATGGAAGCAGTTTGTCAACGACGCTCTCGAAGGAATCGAGACTGCGGACGCCGGCCCTCAGTCGGACGACCTCGTTGGACTCCTCCCCATCGAAAAACTCGCCCGGATGCCCGACGACGTGGCGCGCACCCAGCTCGATACAGCTCAGTCTCGGAACCTCTGGCGTGCCCGGTTCATCTGGAACCACATGGACGACCTCGCTAGCATCGCGGGCGACTCGAACAACCAGAAGTTCCGCGTCACCTCCCCGGACATGATGAAGGCCCTGAAGGTCGCCGGAGAGTCGGACGGCGCGGTCGAGAGCAAGACGACGAAGCGAATCATGGAACGCATCGTTGATTGGACGCACGGACTCGCTGAAATCCGCCACACGTCGTCTGGAGAGCGCGCGCTTGTCATCCCGACCGATTGGGCGGAGCGCCGGGCGGATGTCGTCTCAGCCGAATCTGGGGCGGGGACTCCCGCGGCTGGCGGCGTCGTCAGCGGGGGGCGGTAGACGCGGGGGTTCTCCCCCGCCGACCGGCTCCCGGTTAGGTTCAACACCCTAACACGAATGCGTTGTGTTGGTGGTTCGATTAGCGGTTGGTGCGTCTCTTGTTGCGTTCTTGTTGCGTTCTTGGTCTATGGAATTAACTCCCGAGAGCTATCGGTCCGCGGACCGCCCTTGCTGACGACGGTGCCAGCCGACCCGACTCGGATTGCTATACCGACATACGGTTTACCGGCCGGTACACCGCCGACTCCGAGCATAGAAATCGACGGCGAGAAGCTTTGAACCTGTCTGCAACCGTGTTCCGCGGCCCTAACCCCAAGGGTTAGGGCAGGGAGACCCGACCTCTAGACCCATTCGTATTCGTGTGGAGGTCCGTGATGATGGACTGCGCGGCCGTCATCGACCGCGAGCCGGAGCGCCGGGCGCACCGACTTCCGCCACCACGTCTCTTTGCTCTGGTCCTCGACGGCGAACGCGGGCAGAAGTTCGTCCTCAAAATCCGAGCGCGTCATCCGACCATCGTCCCGAAGGACGCGGAGCGCCGCGCGACCGGCGTCACGTTGCTCCTGTCGCTTTGCGTCCGTCCGTCCGGGCGTCCAGTCGGCCAGCAGGTCCTCGAAGCCGTCGCGGTCGTCGCTCGTCTCAGACGCGTCGTCAAGAGCCGTCTGGTCGGGATGCTCGTCCGGGCGCATCGTCGGCGGCGTCACTCGGTCAACGTGCCACCATGCAACCGCCCGAGCGCCGACTTGCTTGCTTCCCACGTCGTCGGTTCGCTCTAGGATTCGGAGTTGGTTCAGGACGTGCCGAGACGAACACCCGAGTTCGTCGGCTAGGTCTCCAGTCGTCACAACCGGGTCACGATGTCGCAACATCGCGTCCTCAATCGCGTCTAGGTCAACTTCGCTCATACTTCGTTCGTCGTTCGCACGAGGGAACCATAACCGTTCCCACGTGCGAACGACGAACGAATACGGTGGTTCCTTCGCCATTCGTTCGCCATTCGTTCGCCATTCGTTCGCCATTCGTTCGCCATTCGTTCGTGGGAACGCCGGTCGCCCCTGTCCAGAAAAAAGAGAACTTTCTACCGATTCGTACACGTCAAACAATCGACGAATCGACCACTATATAAAGAAACGCTGTTCGCGAGCTTCGTCGACGAGCTGAACATCGCCGTTTTTCGTCGAACGAGATTGAGATTCTAAACATCGCCCGGCTCAGAATATCCGGCGCGGATGTATCTTGACTTGGTTCGAGCCACGATGACCTCCCGCCCCGTAGAACTTGAGCCGGAGAGCACCGGCATCGACCGAGCGCATATCCACGACTTGGATGCCACGACCGCGGGCGCGGTAGGGAACGAACACGTACAGTCCTCGCTCCTCTGCGAGCCGTTCGTGATAGTCTTCGAAGATTCGGAATCGGCCTTCGGAGCCATCACGACGGTTCAGCATCGCGGCTTTGACTTCGACCGGGCGGCCGTCCGACGTTCGGGCGTCGTGCCAACTCCCGTGGTCGGCGTCGAGGCCGTAGCGCCGCTGCGCCGCTTCCTCCGCGAGTCGGCCATATCGTGCCGCCTTTCGAGAGCGATTCATAATTTTGCTTGACCTTGACCCGCCGGTTCGTCGAGCAGATCGACGCGAGACCCCCGGCGAAAATCAGCCAAATGGCGACCCCGCCAATCCCCCGCCCCCCCGAAAAATCCCATCAC
>NZ_AOIL01000024.1 GCF_000337595.1 Natrialba taiwanensis DSM 12281
AGTTCACCCAGGCCAAACAAGCAGACCAAGAGACGGCGATGCGCGTCACCCGTGACGCGCTCGCCGTCGATACACCGATCTGGATGCTTAGAGACAGCGCCTACGACATCCTCGATTGGCACGACCACCTGCTGGCCGCAGGGGTCGTGCCAATCGCTCCATACAATCCGCGAACGCTCTTGTGAAGGACATTGTTGGTGGGTCAGAGAACAGTTCGAACGATTTCTCTCAGGGCTTCTCGTCCGGGTTTGCGTAGGATTCTCCGGCGAAGTTCGAAGAGTCTGAGATACGCTGTGAGTTTGTCCTTCGAGATACCTCGATGTGGCGAGAGCCACCG
>NZ_AOIL01000025.1 GCF_000337595.1 Natrialba taiwanensis DSM 12281
GCGGAGTACCATCTCGGCTTAGAGTCTGAACAGTGGGGGTACGTTCGTGGTGACGACGTGCACGGGTTGGATGCTGAGAATCCGGGAGAGAACGCCTGTTACGTGCATTGTCACGATGCTATTTACATCGACTTGCAGGCAACAGGGCTACGCGACACGTTCGACACGGACCACGAGATCGTGGCTGTGTTGGAGAACACGTTCTACCCGGCGATTGAGAAGCACATCGAAGCGTGTGACTTGGCGAAACCAGAGGCTCATACCCGCGAGAAGGCCATAGAGGTGCGCTTAGACTTGGAGGAACCGGCGGGATACGCGACGGAGTACCTTCGGCTACAGGAGGACACGCCGATGATGGAGATGCCGGTCGAAATGCAGGCGTTCGCAGCTATCGAGTGGGCGCAGAACCGGCAGAGGATCGCTCGCTCGCAAGTTTTCAATGATGCCGCGAAAGCGGACCTATGCCTTCAGGACAAGG
This sequence comes from Natrialba taiwanensis DSM 12281, assembly GCF_000337595.1. Lineage (GTDB taxonomy): Archaea > Halobacteriota > Halobacteria > Halobacteriales > Natrialbaceae > Natrialba > Natrialba taiwanensis. The sequence continues at coordinate 479 of NZ_AOIL01000025.1, forward strand.
AGCGAGTGCACGGCCACCGCCTGAAGTACGACGGGAAGGGTAACGTCGTGTGTGCTCGCTGTGGCTCTGCTGTTGGGATCGGTGCCGATACGATAGCAGAGTACCGGCTGTCGTCACAGTCGTCGTCTGACGGCCAGCAGGCGGTCGCTGATGGTGGTCATGAGTACGTGGTCGGATACCGGACGGGCGAGCCACCGGCAGCGGCAGAGGCTCGGTCACAGGTTCGTGAGTACGTCGAGGCGCACGGGGTGCCGGACTCGGTGCCGAACGTGATGGGGTCGCTGGGGATCGCACCGCAACACAAGCAGGTGGTCGAGGAGGCCGTGGCTGGAGTAAACACAGCTGAGGAAGTCGAGCCGGTCTATGGCGAGCCGCCGGAGATTCCAGCTGAGTACGAGCTGGTCGAGATCGTCAACCCGGACGGATCGATAGAGGCAACGGGTGGTGGTGGGGGGGGTGCGTCGATGGCCGAGTTGGTGCTACCAGAGGATCGGCTGTTACGTGAGACGCGGTTGGCGCACGTGTCGGGGGGTGCGAAAATCCGGTGCGAGAAGACCGGCTTCGCTACGTTCTCGGCGGAGACGATGGCGCGGTACTTGGTCGAGAACTGCAACGTTCGAGAACCGTGGTACGCGGAGGTGCTCATGTCGTTCGAGTGGCCATGGAGTGAGGACGGGCCACGCGATCGTCGTGAGTTGCCGCCGGTCCTCGACGAGCCGGTGGCTCGACCACCAGAGGATTGCCGATGACCCCGCGAGAACGGGCGAGGCACCCACTGGCGCGGGTGTGCCCGAAAGGGCCGGTGTCACACCACCGACCCCGTGCCGTCACGGAAACCATGACAGCAAAATCAGATTCCCCGGCAAAGGGGCATGAGAGTATCGATACCGAAGACTTGGTCCACGGAACGCCGCTCGAAGGTGAGTCAGACGAGTTCGTGGCGTTGGTGCTGGAGGGTCAGAAGCAGGAGGCTATAACGGCCGCAGACACGTTGACGCGGGCGTTACTGAACGATGATAAGCCACTGACGGACGACGATGTGGCGCGGCTCGCTGAGATCGGGAATGCGTTCCGGGCGATCTACAGTGAACTGGTCCACCGTGTGCCGGAGGAGCACCGTGTGAGGTACAAGGACTCGTAGTCGGTTTATCATACTTCTGGTAGTATGCGTATTCAGTGATACCCTCCCCTACAGTATTCATTAACTGTAGACCTTCGGTCTACAGTGAATGAAATTGGCCCACAGCCCATTTGCCCATGGTGTGTCAGAGAGGAGGTAGATATATAGATGCGCGTTGTTCTCGATCGGGGTGGTTCGTGATGGGTGCTCTATCCGTCGTTTTCGGTGTTGTTGAGTTTCGCCATGCCGACCATCGGGGCCAGCATCGGGGCGTGTAGCATGGCTTCAGCCAGTGCCTCGCGGTACGTGGTCACTGGTGGGGCATCTGTCTGTGTGTCTTCGGCTCGCCCGTACCCAGATCCGACGATCTCCGTTCCATCAAGAGCAGGGTCGTAGTTGTTGAGAATCCGGCTTACGGTCGGTTGGGATTTGTCGATCGCTGGATGGTCGGCGATCTCGTCTTGTGAGAGGTTGGTGCCGTGTGCCAGTGCCCAGATGAGTTCTTTCTGTAGCTGATCGCTTGAGGTGTTCATGCTGAATCACCTCGGGTGTGGCGGTACACGCCAAGTGCGACCGCGCCGACGATCGCCACCGCGCCGATCACGGCGATGGGAAGGGCCGGTTCAGCCGTGATGGTCAGGGCGAGCAGGAACCAGCCGATGAGGGAAACGGCGGCTGGGTGCGTGACGGTGATGGTCCGCGCGTCCCTCTCGCGGTGCTCATCGAGTTCGTCTCGAAGTTCTTCGATCTGGTTTTCTCGATTCTCCAGTTTCTCGCGGAGTTCGTGGTTCTCGCGCCGGAGTTCGGGCGCGTGAGTTCCGTCGCGTAACGTCCGCCGGATAGCGGCGCTACGACTTTCGTCTGGTTCCTGTCGTTCGGTGAGTCGGTTTTCTAACGAGTCCGGTATTTCGGCTGAAATCACGGTGCTCATACCGTTATAATATGTTAAAACACCGATTTCAAGCTTTGGGTTCGCGAGAGAAACGGCTAAGTGCCATGAGGAACGACAGGTAGGCAAAGCTAACCAACGTGATCGAAGTCCGGCAGGAAGGGCCGGACACGACCGCGGGGGGCCGTGCCACCGGCCCCCTGCGGGTGGAACTCCTTGCCCGGGAGGTTCCGTGTCCTACCCTTCTGTCTCCGCCGAAAAGTAATTTGCGCTCCCTTCGGCGGCTGGTGTGCGGTGTTATAACGGCTGATTTCAGCCAGTGCAGCCCACAGCCCACAGCCCACAGCTTGCCGATCTCCCGGCGGGCGGTCCCATCTTTCGCGGTCGCGGTTGTCCTCGAGCGTGACCGAGCGCGAGCGAGTGCCGGATGGGTGGATGCCCGTACCCGGCGCGCAGCGGAGCGAGCACCGGAAAGACCGGAACACAGGGAGCGCAGCGGAGCGAGCGACCGGCCTCGTTCCGGCGAGGGAGCGAGCGCGAGGGATTCCGGTAACAGCGGGTGGTGGCCATGAGTGCGGACGAAGGCCAGCCCGAGTTAGCACACTCTCGGCTACCACGGTCTAACTCTGTAGAAGCTTGTACCCCGGAAGATCAGCCGTCTCACGAAACGCGGCCATACGATGAGCGGGTGGCTGATCGGGCAGCCGAGTGCGTCGAGGAGTTCCGTGAGAAGTACCCGTACCTCGCTGGTCGGCCGCTATCCGAGAGGGACGGTCAGACACTCCGCTCGGAACTGGTCGAAACGGATCGCGTCGAGGAGCATGTCCAGGGCGAGCGCGAATGGGAGCGCGGGTTTAGCGTCGATCGCGTCGAACGGGCCGAGTCGGTGACATGGGCGGAAGGGTTGTTCCGGTTCCTAACAGCCCGCCAGCCCTACGATGATGGGCTGGGTGGTCGTTTCGAGTCGCGTTACGACGGTGAGACGTTCACTGTGGACTTCGATGACTGTTGGACGAGTTCCTACGGCGATGAGCAAGCCGCCAAGAACGCGGCGTTTCAGCGGCAACTGATGGGTGGGACGTACCCGGAGAGCGAAGACAGTGCTCGCTCCGGCGAGCACGTCGAGGGCGAATGGGGCGACGTCGCTACGATCATGCTCACGCGGACGGGTTCATCGAAGCCGGACGGTGAGCGGGTGCCGCCGGTCGATCACGGCGACCGCGTGGCCCGCACGTGGTCGCAGGGTGACGTGTACGACGTGGTGCGGAACGCAGCGGAGTACCATCTCGGCTTAGAGTCTGAACAGTGGGGGTACGTTCGTGGTGACGACGTGCACGGGTTGGATGCTGAGAATCCGGGAGAGAACGCCTGTTACGCTGTCTCTTATACACATCTCTGAT
>NZ_AOIL01000026.1 GCF_000337595.1 Natrialba taiwanensis DSM 12281
GGGTCGCCGAAAATCGAACCGACCCCACCACCCACCACAGGGACCTATAACGGTGTCTAGGGGGACCCCACCCGGCACCTCTCACCTCGCGGTGGGACCGACCGATCTAGTCTGGTGGCGGTCCTCTATCCTCGTCGCGCCGGAAGTCTCCCGACGCAGCCGACACCCAGTCCTCGACGATCGGATCCCACGCCATCAGTGACCAGTCCTCCTCGAGCGCACTGCCGTCACGATCGTCGCCGCCCGGATCGCGTGGATCGAGATCGACGTCGGCGCTAGATCCGTACCGCCGCGACCCCGACGGCAGGAACGACAGCGAGCCACGACCGAGGTACGCACTGATGTAGTGCGCCGCGTTCCGTGCGTCCACCCGCCGGATGTCCACCACCCGGCCGAGGCCGACGCGCTCGGCCAACTGCGACAGTTCCCGCTGCGGCAGGAACCGATCCACGAGCAGGTGCAGGTGCGGCCGGTCCCGCTCGTCTCCCTCGTGCCGCACCCACAGATACGACAGGTTTGGATAGCGGTCCCTCAGTTCCGTCCTCAGCGCGTTCCACCGATCGGTGATGTACTCGTGCTTCTCCTCCTTCGACGCGGGCGCTCTGCGGTCCACTGTGAGCGTCAGGAACCGACGCATCTCCGGGCGCTCCTCCGTGATCCGTTCTATCTCCTCGATCAGTCCCATCCTCAGCCGGTGGCCGCAACACTCGCAGTCCCACGAACCGCAACGGTACGACGCCTGTTCCCCCGATTCTGTCTGGTACTTCAGGTGCGCCAAGTCCTTCCGGCAGTCCGGCCGCTCCCGATCCGGCCCGCAATCCCAGTCCCGACCGAGCCGTGACTGCTCATCCAACTCGACCTCGCCGTCGACGGGATCCGCGCTCACTCCGACCACCCCGACCGACGCGATCGCGAGCTGCTCCACGAGTGGCCCGACAGCACGTCCGGCCCAGCTGGGGCGGCACTATCCGACGACCGCGACGAAGACGAGCCGGTGGCACCGCACCGCACCATAGCCACCGGCACGTCTTCTACCGCACCGCACGGTGGAACGCCTGAATTGGCGAAGCATAGCGGCTCTTGAGTTGTTCTAACTAGCGTCGAGTAAAGACCGCACCGCCGCCGCACCGCCACCGCACAAGATAGCCCCCTCCCGCCGGTCGGGGGCGTGCGGATCGGGCGGCCCTCGAGCCGGGTACGCCGGCTCTCGGGCAAATCAAGATCGCCCGATCCTTGCGGTGGATCGGCGCTTAGTCGTCCAGACCGAGCGTTTCCGTGAACCGTCGAAACACTTACTGACTCGGCTGAGAGAGGACAGAGCGAGGACGAACCCTCCGGCCAAGAGGTTTCCACCGGGCGATTCTGCCACAAATCGCGTCCGGTGGAATCGTCCGTCGCCCGGGCCTTCTCCGGGCATTCACTCACGTTGCGTAGCTTTGACTGCGACGAGAACGACTAGCCCCTTAAAGAATACTGACCTTTCACCCCGGCAGAACATCTACCTATCCCGATACTACCAACACGCCCACATATTGTTATTAGCAGTTCTAACCATAGCCAGACAGAACCCGAAACCGCATGACAGCGCAGGGGTCGCCGATCGCCCCGGAGTATCACCCATCACAACTTACCGCCGTCTTGCGATTCTTCCCCCTGTCGAATCCCGGCCCTATCCGTACAATCGCAGGACGGCGTAAGGATACCCCTGTCTGAACCGCCACAACTTACCGCCGTCTTGCGATTCTCCCACCACAATCACTCGCCCCTCCGCTCCCTAATCGCAGGACGGCGCAAGGGTCGCCGAAAATCGAACCGACCCCACCACCCACCACAGGGACCTATAACGGTGTCTAGGGGGACCCCACCCGGCACCTCTCACCTCGCGGTGGGACCGACCGATCTAGTCTGGGGGCGGTCCTCTATCCCTGTCTCTTATACACATC
>NZ_AOIL01000027.1 GCF_000337595.1 Natrialba taiwanensis DSM 12281
CGAAACGCGCTACCGAACCGACGACGGCTATCAGGAGGTGGACATCGACCGCTTCACCGTTGCAGACAGTCTCACTATCGACCCTGGAACGGAGGAAACTCGGACCGTCTCGGTTGACATTCCGTATCCGACACCGCTCACAGTCGGCGGCCTCGATGTCTGGATCGAAACGGAACTCGATATCGATCTTGCCGCCGATCCCGAAGACAAAGAGTACCTCACCGTCAAACCTACACCGCCTTCAGCCCGTCTTCGACGCGATGGACGACTCGGTTTTCCCTCCGGAGTGCAGAGTGTGAGACGGATCCATACGGGCGGTACACAAGCGGCCGTCGGTTCGCCCAGGAGTTCGAATTCCGGCCCGACTCGGGCCGATTCCGCGACAGCCTCGATGAAGTCGAGTTCATCGCCTCGACTATGTCGTCATACCCGACGAAATCCGCGAGCGAATCGGCCGATCGTATCCGTCGCGTCTCGTTACTGAATAATCCGTTTGTATTGTTCGTTGAATCCTAACACTCGAATTCGCTATATGCATTCGAAACAGATGTGATCTACTCATATAATACTATTTTATTCGTCAATCTAACCATGATATCTTTGAGAAGGATTAGAACGAGAATTCAGCGTAGAGAAAAGAGAAACTTCCTAGAAGAACGAGCGAAAATACTGTTCTCCATTAATATCTAAAACACTATATAGTGTATTTCAACTCAGAATACTATTATGTCTTTATCGCTATCTTTGAGCGCGATCAAGAACCCATCTCTCGCGACCACGACGATCCGGAACAGGCGCTTCGCGCTAGACGAGTTCGTATTCCTCGCACGTCGTCCGCCGTCGATCGCGAACGAGCAAGCATGAGTCCGATAGCGACCGCCGTAGCCACCGATTCCCCTTTTACCGGATTCGGAATGCTGGATCGCATCCCCTCGCTAGCAGTGGGCGTCTGTCGGCGAGAGTTCCTCTGTTTTGACTTCGAATCTCGAGATACCGCGGCGTACTACGTTCATTTCGAACGGTTTCAGGATCCGAGAATTGGTGACTGCAGAATCGCGCTACAAACGAACTACGACACACAAGACCCCAAAGGTAGATGGGTGACGGAATAGAGTTCACTACGTGTGGCGCTGCTGTTCCCGTTTGTGTCGTTTGTCGTCGCCGGTATCGCCGTGTACGTAGCGGGCATCTCGCTCTCCGACGTTACCAACGTTCTTGCGGTTCGGTGGAAACTCGGCGAGGACCTCAGTGGGCTGATTCTGCTTGCGGTCGTCACGATCCTGCCGGAGTTCGTCATCGCGATCAGCGCGGTACTAAGTGACAATTTGCCGCTGGCCATCGGGAACATCCTCGGTGGGATCGCGATCCAAACTGTTGTTCTCGCGTACCTCGACGTTGCAGGGTCGGGAAAATCTGAGATACTAACCTTCCGAGCGGCGTCGCTGACGCTCGTACTCGAAAGGACGCTCGTAATCGCGATCTTGCTCGTCGTCATCATGGGCAGCTAACTCCCGGGGTCGATCGAGTTCGCCCGTGTGACGCCGCCCGAAATACTGATCGCTCTCCTTTGGGTCACCGGATTACTGCTCGTCTCGAAAGCGCAGGCGGACTTATCGTGGCGTATAGGAGGAGCACCGCCGAAAGCCCAATCGGAACCGCGCGGGATCGCAAAGCGGAAGAAGGAAGCCGGGACCACGGGAGTGGTGGCGAGGCATCCGATAGCCGTCTTTCTTCTCGCGGCGGTGACCCTCGGTGGCGGTATCACGCTCGAACGGAGCAGTTCGATGCTTGCCAGCGGCATCGGTGTGAGCGGTGCCGTATTCGGCGCAACGATGCTGGCAGCGGTGACTGCGTTACCCGAGGTGTCGACGGGGCTGACGGCCGTCCGACTCGGCGACTACCGGCTCGCGATAAGCGACATTTTCGGCGGAAACGCGTTTCTCCCCGTACTTTTTCTGGTGGTATCGGTCGTATCGGGGCAAGCCGTCTTGCCGGCCCTGACCGGAGCGGACATCTACCTCGCCGGCCTCGGTAGCCTGCTTACGACGGTGTATATCACGGGCGTTATCTTCCGCCCCCCAATACCAGGTCTGGCGACTGGGGCTTGACTCGCTCGTCGTGCTCCTTCTCTACGGTATCGGCATCCTCGGCCTGCCGTTCGTTACGTCCTGATCTCGCTATACGCAGCCGGGCACCTGCCGAACGCAGTGAACCAGCGCACTGTGGTCGTTCCTGCCGTCACAGGTACGTGCGCTGCCGTCACTACGGCTCTGCTTTCACCTCCGGTGGCTGATTCCCCCAATCCTCGGTCTTTATCTGCCCCTCCAGATATTAGTGAGAACATAACGAAAACAAATTCGCTCTCGTCGATGTCGGCACCGATCGACCGTTCCTGCTTGGTCTTTCCCATCCGGAATGCAAACTCCGATGGCGTGCCGATTTGTACGGGTCCACTCTTCTCTCGTTTCATACTGCCGGACAAAACTATTCACACGTCGATCGCATTCGAACGGTCGTCGCCACAAGTGCCGATCCGTGAGACGCGATCGAGGGTTCACTGACTTTTGTCCGGTAGTATCACTATCCAACCGGCTATAGCATACTGTAGAGCGTGTCATAGAAAGCGTCACGTACGAGGCAGCAGGGTGCGGAAAGTGTGTCCAGCACGACCGCAACCCTGCAAGACATGGCTTCGGTAGACGAGTTCTTGAATGCGGCGGCTACCGAGACAGTGTCGCTGTTCGAACATCTTGAGTTCGGGTTTCTGCTAGAGTACGACGTGTTCGTCCCCTCGAAGCGGGGGCGAACACGAGTACACAAGCCACCGGATCTCTTTCGCGGCTTTCTACACTGTTATTACAAGAACATCTACGGCACACGACCGGTCACACGTGAACTCCAGCACGCGCTTGTCTGGTACTACTGCGGACTCACCAAGACAGCGCCTACGATATTCTTGACTGGCACGACCTCCTGCTGA
>NZ_AOIL01000028.1 GCF_000337595.1 Natrialba taiwanensis DSM 12281
TCGTGAAATCGCTCTCACTGCTGCCGTTTACAACGTCGAACAAGCCGTCAAACAGTGAAACCCGCTGCCCTCTGCGGATTCAATGAAGCCCTCTGAACCGTACGAAAGCCTCGAGCCGTCTTTCTCGAAACCAAACGAAGGGACGATCAGCAACGGAAGCGCCGGGACTTCTTACACAAGCTCTCGAACCACTCCGCTCGGGAGTACGACCTCGTGGCGGTCAAAGACCTCGATGCGAAGGGTCTGATGGAGCTTCTGTCAACCATCCGCAACCGTGCCGGAGCGGCGTGGGGAACGTTCCTCCGGATGCTCGAGTACAAGTGTGAACGCGAAGGAACGCACTCAAGCGGATCGACGACGGCGAGTCGTATCGTTCGGTCGCTGAAGGCCTCCCGATCACATATCAGTCCCTCTCGAATATCGATCAAGACGACCAATGGCGTCGGTGGTATCTTGAGGCCGAAGCTAGCGCTGACGCTGTCCACAATGCACTCGAGACCGTCAGAATGACGCCCCCGGGCGAAGTCTCACCGAGCGACGACTAACTCTTTTATTAATGTGGCACAAGGCTACGTAGACAGGAGCGAGTAATACTAACCGACAGATAGTAGTATCCTGGTCAAGTAGTACAACTTAGAATGTCGAGTAGTACACGAGAGCCAGAAATTGTTCGCGTCTCTCAGAAAGGACAGACGACGATTCCAAAGTCGTTGCGCGAGAAATACGGGATCGACACACCTGGTGAGGTATTCATCTATGAGGAAGGTGAGCGCATTGTCGTCGAGCCTGTCCCTTCGCTCGAGGAACTGGAGGGGATCCACGCGACTGGCGACCGCGACCCCGGCGATGTGATCGAGAAAGTCCGGGAGGTAAAGCGTGAGGAACGCCAACGCGAGAAAGAGCGCGCCGACCGTCTCCGACCGGAGGATGCTGACAACGAATGACCGAGAGGTATGTGTTCGACACTGAGGCGGTTATCGCGTATCTCTACAACGAACCGGGGAAAGATGTCATTGCGGAGTACCTCATGGACGTCCGAAACGGTGCCGCCGACGGGTTGTTGACCGAGGCGAACGCCGCCGAGGTGTTCTATCTCGTTGCCCGCTTTGAAGGTGTAGACGACAAGCCGACTTCCGACTCCCTTCGGACCGCCGATCGTGACGTCCGTGCGCTCGAGCGGTGGGGGCTACAGCTTGAGTCTGCTAACTGTCGCGTAGCTGCTGAGGTGAAAGCAGACGGACAAATATCGCTAGCAGACGCTCATGCTGTCGCGCTCGCCTCTGAGGCGGATGCTACTCTCGTTGCCGGCGCCGACGACGATTTCGATGAACTGCCAATCGACATTGATATGACTCGGTTCCGCAACGAGGGTGTTTAGCTCCTTGATTCAGCTGAAAATCACCACCAGTCGTGACCGCCAAGACGTTCGTCCGGGCGGTTGGTCATCTCATTCTCGCGTTAAAGGAGTAGGTCGCCGATACCCCCGAGGATAGTCACAACTGATCCCCCGAGCCACTTGCCGTTGAGTTGATTGACAAGTAGTGCTGATGCCACCCGCGAGCGAGACACTGATCCGGGTGCCACCACCGCCGAACGGACAGCCAGCGAGTTCCGGGTGCAATGGCACTATTTGCACATATGGCGGTATTTCTTGAATAGAAATATATTAATTTATTTACATATGAAATGTTTAATACTGTGGGTGTTGGATAGGGAGTCATGGCAACGTATCACAATGGGTCAAGAACAGGACCCAATGTCCTTCCTACGACGAACTGTGGCTCCAACCGAGCACTGCGGGGACACTCGCCGACAGCGTATGCTCGTCCTCCGGTCTGTGACACATCAATACAAAACTTCCCAAATAAAGTGTGCACAATGAGAGTACTATTTGGCGGACGGCATCGGCGCAAAGTTAGTGGTATGAAATTAAATAATCGATTCGTGAGGGGTCTGCTATGACGATAGATGATCACACGGAAGGCCTCGAAGAGAGCGTCTCCATTGACGCAGCCCCGGCCGATATTTTTGCGGTGCTCACAGCGGGCGAGCCAGTACTCACCGAGTGCTCTGGTCTCACCGTGAGTACTGGTGGAGAGGACGTTACGGTCACCGATGCTGGCGCAGAGGGTGCATCCCCGAGCGTGTTCGGCGGCCAGGTGCGCGTGACCGACAGCGAGGAACCAACCAGCCTCACAATGTCCTTCGATGGGGCGACCGAGTGCATAGTTAAGTGGACCCTCCAGCCGGAAGAGGATGCCACCCTAGTGACTGCAGCCGTCACCGACAGTCCTCCCGCCCCCGATCGTGATGGGCCCACCGGCGGAGAAACAGCCCAAGTGACTGACAGCGCATCTTCTGCTAGCGACACGGCTCGCACGGCGACTCTCAATGATATGCTGGAGACGCTCCAGACGCTTTGTGAACAGCCGTCACCGCCTGCCTGTATAGTTGAGCGAGTTGAGATAACGGAGATCTCCTGTCCGTTTTCCGCCGAGATCAATCCGCATTTGGAGGAAATCATAGACCACACCTATGACTGGGTACAGGAGATGGGACTGACCGGTGTCTCGCCAACGAAGCTTGATAGCTATGCACGCTTTTCATGTTGGGTCAACCCTGTAGGCCCTCCTGAGACAATCAATCTCTGCAATGATTGGTACTGCTTTTTGTACCTGCATGACGATCATCTCGACACGACTGGCCAGGGGACAGACTCTGCTGCTGTCGAACGTTTCCAAGAGCCGTTTCTCGCGGTTCTTGATGGAGAGCCGCCTGACTCCAACCAAGTGCCTCTCGTAGAAGCGTTGGCTGACATCTGCCAGCGGGCAACGGCCATAATGTCACAAGAGTGGTGTGATCGCTTCGTCCAGTGTCAACGCGACTACTTTGAGGGAACCAAATGGGAGGTAGACAACCTAGTCTCCAACCACGTTCCGGGCCGTCACGCCTACATTCCCAATCGGCGCCACGGAGCCGCTCTCTACCCCTCATTCGCCATGTCTGAGCTGGAGCGGGATATTTCCCTTTCTACTGATGTCTATCACCGGGAAGACGTTACAGCCCTCCGTGAGTCGGCAGCCAATATTATTGCGTGGTCCAACGATGTCTTCTCCCTTCAGAGGGAACTGGTGAATGACCGAGTCAGCAATCTCATTGTTACCATCCGAGAGGAACAAGGCTGTTCGTTACAGGAAGCTGTTACGGAGGTTTGTGAACTGATCGAGGCTGAAATTCGCCGATTTGAGGCACTTTCCCACCGTATTGCTGTCGCCTCCGACACGGATGCCGATCTGCTGGCCTATCGGAATGCGCTTAAGCACTGGATCAGCGGCTATTTGGAGTGGTGCAAGGAGTCCCCCCGATTTGAAACCTCACATGATACCCCATGACTCCTCACACATCCGACGATCTCGCCACGTGGCTCGCTGAGGAGGTCCAGCCAATGGTCAATGATCGCATTGAGCGTTCGATCTGGGATCGTCGCTACTCCGACCGGCTGTGGTATCAAGTGGAGACGGGGGGAAACGACTGCGGCCCAGCCTTGTACTACTCGTCGGCGAGCTGTGTGGGCTCGATCAGCAGCGTCTGCGTGACTGTGCCGTCGGCGTCGAACTGTTGCATACGTTCTCGCTTATTCATGACGATCTCGACGATGGCGATCGACTGCGCCGAGATGAGCCCCACCTTTTGGGTCGAATACGGAGCTGATGACGCGGTGAACATCGGCGATATGCTGCTGGCCCACGCGTGGCGGTTATCCCTGATGAGGGAATGCCCCCTCTCCGCCGAAGCTGTCCGAGAGATGATCGTTGGCCAGCAGTTGGATTTCTCGATCGCCGGGACGTTACCGAAGGCGAGTACCTCGACATGGTTGAGCACAAGACGGGCGCGCTGTTCGATCTGTGTCTAGAGTTGCCCCAAACCCTGACTGACACCGACCTTGGCATCGATAGGTATAGTGCGCTGTGGCCGGCGTTTCAGATCCGCGATGATCTGTACCGTCAGTTTCGTGAAATCGCTCTCACTGCTGCCGTTTACAACGTCGAACAAGCCGTCAAACAGTGAAACCCGCTGCCCTCTGCGGATTCAATGAAGCCGTTTCACCGAGTTCCGTCCCGAGTTCACGAGCAGCGAAGTCGTCGCGCTTATGGCCGGCCCGGCCCAACGATAGCTGATGGCAACACCCCGCGTGCCGGGTCCCGAGGACGAACGGCAACTCGAGTTACCCTGTGGTGCGACGATCGATCCGCACGATATCGATCTCGGGATGCGCGAGTTCACCTGTCCGTCCTGCGGGGAGCCCCACGCGGTCGTCACCGACGTGCATCCACCGTCCCGGTTTTTCCCGGAATCGCTCGTGACGATCCTGCAGGAGACGATCGATACCGAGGACGACTTCGGCGACTTCGGCACACCCCACCTCATGGGCGTCGTGCTGGAGGAGTTTCCGGAACGGGTCGTCACGCACGACGCGAGCGACGACGGGGCGGTCGGCTATTCGATGGTCTGGGTCACTGACTTCGATTCCCGACGGCTGCACGAGATCGTCGTTGAACTCGTCGTGGAGTTGATGGAGCACGCGATCAGTCACGCGGAGGACGATACGGCGGTGAGCGAGTTCGAGTCGCAGATGCTCGAGTTCGACGTCTCGGAATTCGTCGAGCAGTACCGCCGGCAGCGGGATTTCGAGAGCGAGCACGACCGGCCGGTCTGAGCAGAGTCGGTGGGGCGACGCGGGACGGAAGCGCTAACCCGGCGGTTTGGGGGCTACAATCGAAAGGCGTCGTTCAGCCGCCAGAGCAGGACGCCGGTGCCGACGAGGAGCAAGAGAAGAACGGCGGCGCGGGCGGCGTCCGGTGCGATCGGAAAGAGGCGAAGCGCGATACTCACCAGTAGTAGTCCGATAATGAGATCGAGTCGGCGTCGAATCGCCGTTTCGTTCATTCACCTGATATCCCGGGTCACGTTCAATACATCTTCTGATATGTGACACGAGAGACAGATAGTGATCGATCCGACGGCTCGCACGGCGAGAGAAGAGCTTCGTTCTCCGAGGGCTACGAGTCGAATCCTATAGTCCGACGTTCAGCGCGTAGGGCCAGTGAACGGTGCTGACGGCGAGAAAGAGCAGGGCGGCCCCCGTGCCGTAGACGTTCTTGAGGAAACTCGTGAACTCGTCCTGGGCGTCCGCGCCGTCGGCGTTCCAGAAGTCGTGCATCGTCGCGGCCGAGACGAGCAAGAAGAGCGCGAGTCCGACGGCTCCGAGCGCCGGGAAGACGCCCACGATGAGCGAGAGCCCGCCGAGGAGGAGCAACACACCGCTGAGTAGCACCGAGGCCGTGGGCGCGGGAATGCCCTTGAACTCCGCGTAGCCGGCCATCTCCTCGACGTCCAGGAAGTGATTCAGCCCCGTAAACGCGAGGACGCCGCCGAAGAGCAGTCGCGAGACCAGAAAGAGCAGATCGGCTCCGGTCGCGTCGAACATCAGGCGCGCACCTCGCGTTCGGGCTCGTCGGTTCGGATCGGATTCGTACGAGTCGCGTCAATACCGATTGCTGATTGCATTACGTTACCTGGTACGAACTCGAACCTATATATCGATTCTTGGACATCAGTATCACCGACTAACGGGCGTGTTACCTCGCGATCCGAGCGGGTGGTCGGACGAACGGCCCGAGCGGTGGGGAATTCGTTCGCGTTCGCACCGGTACGAAATTCGAAAACTGATTTCGAGAATCGTACTGTACCGTGGGGCTTATTACGATGTGCGAACTTCGAACGGACAAGACCAATGAGTACGGACAACGATACAGCAGGGGACGGACGCACGATCCTCCTCATCGGGAGTGGCCCAATCCAGATCGGGCAGGCCGCCGAGTTCGACTATTCGGGTGCCCAGGCCTGCCGGGCGCTTCAGGAGGAAGGTGCCCGGGTCGTCCTCGTGAACTCGAATCCGGCGACGATCATGACGGACCCGGAGATGGCGGACGAGGTGTACATCGAGCCGATTACGACCGACGCCATCGCTGAGATTATCCGGAAGGAAAACCCTGACGGCGTCATCGCCGGCCTGGGTGGCCAGACCGGACTGAACGTCACCGCCGAACTCGCCGAGGAGGGCGTCCTCGAAGAGTTCGACGTGGACATCATGGGCACGCCCCTGGAGACGATCTACGCGACGGAAGACCGCGACCTCTTCCGCCAGCGCATGGAGAAGATCGGCCAGCCGGTCCCCGCCTCGACGACCATCTCGCTCGACGAGGGCGAGGAGGTCTCGGAGATGACTGAGGAGGATCTGAAAGAGCGCGTGCAGGCCGCCGTCGACGAGGTCGGCGGGCTCCCGGTCATCGCCCGGACGACCTACACGCTGGGCGGCTCCGGATCGGGCGTCGTCCACGAGATGGACGAACTCCTGCACCGTGTGCGCAAGGGACTGCGCCTCTCCCGGAACAGCGAGGTCCTGATCACCGAGTCCATCGCCGGATGGGTCGAGTACGAGTACGAGGTCATGCGCGACGCCGACGACTCCTGTATCATCATCTGCAACATGGAGAACATCGACCCGATGGGCATCCACACCGGGGAGTCGACGGTCGTCACCCCCTCCCAGATCGTCCCCGACGAGGGCCACCAGGAGATGCGCACCGCGGCGCTCGACGTGATCCGCGAACTCGGCATTCAGGGCGGCTGTAACATCCAGTTCGCCTGGCACGACGACGGCACGCCTGGCGGCGAGTACCGCGTCGTCGAAGTGAACCCGCGCGTCTCCCGCTCCTCCGCGCTGGCCTCGAAGGCGACGGGCTACCCGATCGCCCGCGTGACCGCGAAAGTCGCCCTCGGCAAACGCCTCCACGAGATCGAAAACGAGATCACGGGCGAGACGACCGCCGCCTTCGAGCCCGCGATCGACTACGTGGTTACAAAAGTTCCGAGGTGGCCCAAGGACAAGTTCGACGACGTCGACTTCGAGCTGACGACGGCGATGAAATCGACCGGCGAGGCGATGGCCATCGGCCGCTCCTTCGAGGAGAGTCTGTTGAAGGCGCTTCGCTCCACGGAATACGAGCCCGACGTCGACTGGGCCGAGGTCAGCGACGGCGAACTCGAGGAGCACTACCTCGAACGGCCGTCCCCCGACCGTCCGTACGCCATGTTCGAGGCCTTCGAACGCGGTTACACCCTCGACGAGGTCGTCGATCTGACCGGCATCTTCGAGTGGTACACCGAGCGCTACAAGAACATCGCCGACTCGACGCTCGCCGCGCAGGAGGGAGACTTCACCGAGGCCGCCATCGCCGGCCACACCAACGCATCGATCGCCGCCACCGCCGGATCCGACGTTGGAACCGTCGAGCAGGAAGTCCCCGGCCGCACGTACAAACAGGTCGACACCTGCGCCGGCGAGTTCGAAGCCGAAACCCCCTATTACTACTCCGCGCGCAAGAACGAGTTCGAAACCGGCCCCTACGAAGGGATGGCCGCCGCAGGTGAACTCGAGGTCGATCCCGACGTCGAGAGCGTGATCGTCGTCGGCGGCGGCCCGATCCGCATCGGGCAGGGCGTCGAGTTCGACTACTGCTCGGTCCACGCGGTCCGCGCGCTCAGAGAGCTGGGAATCGACGCGCACGTGGTGAACAACAACCCCGAAACCGTCTCAACCGACTACGACACCTCCGACGGGCTGTTCTTCGAACCGATCACGGCCGAGGAGGTCGCGGATGTCGCCGAGGCGACCGGTGCCGACGGCGTGATGGTCCAGTTCGGCGGCCAGACCTCCGTCAACATCGGCGAACCGCTCGAGGACGAACTCGCCCGCCGCGGACTGGACTGCGAGGTCATGGGCACCTCCGTCGAGGCCATGGACTTAGCGGAGGACCGCGACCGCTTTAACGCCCTGATGGACGAACTCGAAATCGCCCAGCCGGAGGGCGGCACCGCCTTCTCGAAGGACGAAGCGCTCGATCTGGCCCACGACATCGGCTACCCCGTCCTCGTGCGTCCGTCCTACGTGCTCGGCGGCCGCGCGATGGACGTCGTCTACGACGATGCCGAACTCGAAACCTACATCGAGGAGGCCGTCCGCGTCAGCCCCGAGAAGCCGATCCTGGTCGACGACTTCCTCGAAGACGCGATTGAACTCGACGTGGACGCGGTCTCGGACGGCCGCTCGGTGCTGATCGGCGGCATCATGGAACACGTCGAGAGCGCCGGCGTCCACTCCGGCGACTCGGCCTGTATGATCCCGCCGCGCTCGCTCGACGACGACACCCTCGCCCGCGTCCGCGAGGTCACGGAGGACATCGCCGAGGCGCTGCAGACGCGCGGCCTATTGAACGTCCAGCTCGCCGTCCGCGACGGCGAGGTGTACGTGCTCGAAGCGAACCCGCGCTCCTCGCGGACTGTCCCGTTCGTCTCCAAGGCGACCGGCGTCCCGATCGCCAAACTCGCGGCGAAGGTCATGGCCGGCGAGACGCTCTCGAGCCTCGACGCGACGGAACAGGTGCCCGAACACACCTCGATCAAGGAGGTCGTCCTGCCGTTCGACCGCCTGCCGGGTTCGGACCCGCGTCTCGGCCCGGAGATGAAATCGACCGGCGAAGTCATGGGCACCGCAAGCGAGTTCGGCACGGCCTACTGGAAGGCCCAACAGGCGGCCCACAACGACGTCAACGAAGGTACCGCCGTCGTCGACCTCGACGTTGCGGGCTTCGAAAACCACTTCGACGTGGCCGACTTCGACGACGTGCCCCAGGCGATCCGTGAGGGCGAGGTCGACTTCGTCGTCAGCCGCGACCGCGACACCCTCGAGATGGCCGTCGAGGAGGAAGTGCCGTACCTCTCGACGGAAGCGAGCGCCGAGGCCTACGTCGAAGGACTCGAGAACTTCGCGGGTGAACTCGAGGTTGCGTCCGTGACCGACCGTCCGAAGAGAACGGCCCGGTGGGGCGTGTCGGAGTAAGCCGTCGCCCCTCGTTGTGGTCTCACCGTCGGTCCGTGCGACGCCATCGCCAGCGATGATCCGATCCGTCAGAGCGAATCCAATTACGGCGTCAGCGTCGTCGACACCGACGTAGCTGTAGCGTCCGGTGGCGAACTGATCTTGTTCCTCGGCGCGAACGGCTTGCGGCATTCGGTGTGGAAATGTATACTATCTCACATTCTTTTCCCTGTTCAGCCGCTACCCCGGGTCGCGACCCATGTCCGAACAGACCAGACGCGACGTCCTTCAGTTCGCGACCGCATCGGCAGCAACCGGCGTTCTCGCGCTCGGATCGGCAGCCGCTCAAACGAACGAGACCGAGTGGCAACAGGCTGATTCACCGACCGGAAAGGCGCTCAACGACGCCGTCGACACCGCCGCGGGGCCGTTCGCGGTCGGTGCCGACGGAAACGTTCTCGCCCGGCAGGAAGACGGTTGGCAGACGGTCGTCGCCTACGGCCCGCAGGCCCGGAGCCGTCGCCTGACCGGCGTCGACGCCACCGACGACGGAGGGGCGGTCTGGTTCGTCGGCGGAAGCGGCGTCATCGGCGAGTACGACGTCGAGACACAGACTCTGACGAATTACTCCGCGCCGAACGGGAAGACGAGCACGTGGGAGGACTGCACCGTACGGGGAACGGCCGGAGAGAATGAGCGCCTCTACTTCGTCAACGGATCCGGCGAGTTGCTCGTCGGCATCCGCCAAGACAGCGGCGCGATCGAGTACGCGGAGGTGAGCAAACCCGGCGGCGGCTCGACGATCCCTGCTATCGACTGTCATTCCCGGGACGTGGGGCACGTCTGCAGCACGAGCCAGTTCGTCGCAGAGACGGTCGACGGCGGGGAGACATGGGAGCAGATCGGTATCGACTTCGCGGGCGGTGCGTTCTTCGATCTCGCGAGTCAGAGCGAGCGAGACGTGAACGTCGCCGCCGGCTCCGGGATCGTCTACCGCTACGACGGTTTCCGCTGGACGCCCCACGTCGTCGACGACGCCCGACGGGCCGTCCGCGCGATCGACCGCGACGGAGCCGACGGCCTCGCGGCCGGCGACGGCGGCGCGCTGTACGAACGCCAATCCGCCGGTCAGTGGCGACAGTACGAAACCGGAATCGAGTCCAAATTGGACGGCGTCGCAACGGGATCGTCGTACGACGTCGCGGTCGGTGACGGCGGGACGATCCTCGAGCGGGCCGCCGCCGGCTCCGACGGGTCCGACGGTGACGGGAATGAGACGAATTCGACGGCGGTCGAAACTACGGCCCTCGCACTGGACGTGCCCGACGCGGACCCGCTGTCGGTCGAGCACTACGTCGAAGGGGAGTGGATCACGCCGGCGTAGCGGACCCTTTCGTCCGGCTCACTCGAGCGCGTACCAGTCGAACCGCTCGACCGCGTACCGATACGCGACCGGCGGTGCGACGACGCCGATCGCGACCACTATCCACGCCATCATCGTGACCTGGCTCGCCGTGAGCGTGACATCGACCTGCGGGAGCATCGTGGCCATCGCCGTTGCGATCTGAGCCACCAGCGTCGCGCCGTCGGTATAGAGCACGACGGCGGCCCCGATCGGGAAGACGATCCCTGCCGTATAGACGACGAACGACATCTTGCTCGGCATGACGGCCTCGCGGTTGCCGGTGATCGCAACGCTTCCGAAGCGCGGGAACGCCGACCCGACACCGACGGCCAGCGCCGGCGAGGCGAGCGCGCCGAGAACCGTCCCCGCGAGCAAAACCGCGGTCGACTCGAGCGAGATCGGACTCGCGAGTCCCGCCGCCAGCGCCACGAGCACGCCGAGTGGCACGCCGACGAGCGAACTCGCGATCATCCGGCTGCGAATCATCGTCGTCCCACTGACCGGCGAGGACAACACCGCCGGCAGCGTCTGGCCGAGGTCCCCGAGCGGGTTCAGCGAGAACAACACACCGGTTCCCCAGATGACGTACAGACAGAGCATGACGGCGATGTACGATGGCACCGTGCCCGTCTGAATGATCTCCTGCGCGAAAAAGAGCGACCCGAACAGCGGATAGGCGGCGTACATGAGCCGAATCGGAGCGCGCTTCGTCCGCCGGATCGTCGTCAGCGTCAGCGTTCGAAGCTGTTTCGAGAGACCGTACTCTAAAACTCCGTCGAGGCGACTCTCGGACTCCGATGTCGCCTCCGTGTCGTCTTCAACCCGCGCCGGATCGGCGTACCAGTGAACTCGTGCGGAGACGACGCCGGCACCGATTGCGAGCGGAATCAGGACGGCCGAGCCGACGAGTGCGCCGACGATCGCACCCATCGAGGGGTCGACATTCGGGATACCGAGAACGAGAATGTGGCCGAACCAGCCGAGTGGGCCACCGCCGAGAAGGTCGAACAGCCCGGCGGTGATCGTATCGAACCAGCCGGTCGCGATTGAGCCGAAGTACGCGAGTGCGAGGACGGCGATCACCGGCGTTCGATAGCGAGCGACGGGTTCGTAGACTGTGAGTAGGTGCCGCACCCAGATTCCGATGACAAAACCGAGGGGGACCGCAGTGACGAGCAACAAAATGACGAGAAGCGGCCCAACGAGGATAGGAAGTACTGATCCCGTGCCATTTGCGAACGCAATTGAGAGGACAATCACTGACGGAAGCGGCCAAATCGCAAAGAGGATGATTTCCGCACTTACGAGACCGATAACGGTGGATCGAAGCGGTGCCGAAAGTAACAACAGAGCAGGTTGATCGACATCGGCGGCCGCCGTTACCGTTCTTATTGATGCCATCAGCACTGCGAACAGCCAGACGAGTGCAGTACCTCCTGCGAGTACCTCTACGAGCATGGATGCTGTCTCTGGATCGATAACACCGGTGGCTGCCTCCTCTCCGAGAGATGGAAGTAAAAATGCCCCAGCGGCTGTTATCGGTCCCAGCATGAGGGCGACCATGATCGCCATCATGAGCAGTTTCGTCCGGTTGCCGACGACCGTCCGAACGGTTCGACGGACTTCCGTCCGAGCGATGACGGTTGCACGCGAGTTCATCGAGGACCACCTATCGGAAGCTGAACCGGGACGTGGAAGGGCGCGAGAACGGGCGGATCACGGACCATACGGTCACTTCAACGATGGCGGTGATAAACAATTTGAATCGTTGTCATTCCCGGCCGTCAACGCGGAATGTCATGAATTTAACTCTCTGGAGAGAAAACGAGACGTATGGCCCCCGAGTTCGACACTGCGTCGCCGACCCCAAAAACGGCCCCCGCTATCGCTACCGACGGGCTTACGAAACACTATGGAGAGACGAGTGCCGTCTCCGATCTGACGTTCGAGGTTCCGCGCGGAACGGTCTACGGCTTCCTCGGGCCGAACGGCGCGGGCAAGACGACGACGATGCGGATGCTGACGACGCTCACGAAACCGACGTCGGGCTCTGCACGCGTCGCCGGCCACCCGATCACCGACCGCGAGGCCGTCACGCCCCACATCGGCTACCTGCCCGAAGAACCGCCGATCTACGACGAACTCACCGGCCGCGAGCAACTCGAGTACGCCGCCGGCTTGCGCGACCTCCCCGAAGCGGAATCGACGGAGCGTATCGAATCCCTGCTCGATCGCTTCGATCTCACGGCCGACGCCGACAAACGGATTTCGGACTACTCGAAGGGGATGCGCCAGAAGGTCGGCGTCATCCAGGCCGTCCTCCACGAACCCGCCGTCGCCTTCCTCGACGAACCGACCAGCGGTCTCGACCCCCGCGCCGCCCGGACGATGCGCGAGACGATCGCCGAACTGGCCGACCAGCAGATGACGATCTTTCTCTCGACGCACATCCTCTCCGTCGTCGACGACCTCGCCGACCGCGTCGGCGTCCTCCACGGCGGTGAACTCGTCGCCGAAGACGACCCCGAGACGCTGAAATCCCGCGCCGAAACTGGCGAGACGCGCAGTCTCGAGGATGCGTTCCTCGAAGTCACGAAGGAGTCGTCCGACGAGCGACGTGAGGCTGGCGCGAGCGCCGAACCGTCGTTCGAGTAAGCCGACAGTCGACGCCACCACTCACCAGTACAATGACGCGTTCACCCCTCCGCCCGTCGCCGTCTACGCTCGCACTCGCCGCGCTGGGCGGGGCCGCCAACGTCGCCGCCGTTCTCGCGCTGTTCGCCCGCGCGGACTATCCGGCGCTCGAATCGCCGCCCGAACTCGCCGTCCTCGCAGCGACCGGGTTCGCGCTCGGCTTCGTCTCGCTGTTCGTCTCGGCACACACCCGCCTGCTGACGCCCGCGGTTGGCTTCGTCGCTGTCCTCCTCGGCACCGTCTATACTGAACTCACCACGCCGATGCCCGAGTGGGGCGAACTGGGCGGCTACGTCATCGTCGAGGGACCGACTCACGTCTGGAGCTACGCGAACTCGTGGTACATCTGGCTCTCCTTGCTACTGATCGCCGGACTGGTCGAGTTCAGTGTTCGTCGCGGCTACGGACTCGGCGATCGGCGGCTCCGAAATCTGCCGTCGATGCCGCTCTCGCACACCGCAGTGCTGGGGACGGTTACAGTGGGTGCCGGATTCTTCGGCATTGGGACGACGCGACTCGTGCTCCGAGCGGGGATCAACCCGCGGGTAGCAGCAGCGGTCGTCTTCGTCGGTGCGACCGCCGTGGCCGCCGTTCCGCTCGCAGCGTTGTTGGCGCGGGGACTGTTGGTGCCGACCGTCCTGTTCGCGCTGTTGGTGCCGTACTTTCTGACGATCGAGGTGTTCACCGCGACCGACAGCCCCGTTCACATTCTTTTGTTCGGCCCCTACGCGATCGGCCTCCTCATCGTTGCAGCGTTCGAGAACTGGCTCCGATCGCGGCTGCGCGGCTGGAACGGTGGCCGATTCGCCGATCATCAGTCTGCGTGAGGAGGGTGAGGAGGGGCGAAGGGGCGACCTGAAACCCGAGTCCGACACCCTAAAGCGGGCTGGCTCTGTGGTTCGGATATGGAGTATCACGAGGCGGCGGACGTTCTCTTTGGCTTGCGGCGCTTTCGACCCAAGCCGGGGACGGCGTCGACGGCACAGCTGCTCGCCCACCTCGAGGACCCACACGACGGGGTCGCGTTCGTGCAGGTCGCCGGCTCGAACGGAAAGGGAAGTACGGCGCGAATGGTCGAGCGGACGCTTCGCGAGGCCGGGCTCTCGGTCGGACTCTACACCTCCCCACACCTTGAGGATCTTCGCGAGCGCGTGCGAGTCGACGGACGGAAGATGCCCCGATCCGCGGTTCGGGCGTACGTCGAGACGATTCACGACTATCTGACGGAGCGGGCTGCGGCCGGCGAATCGCCGACGTTCTTCGAGGCGATGACGGCCATGGCGCTGTGGCAGTTCGGCCGCGAGGACGTCGACGTGGCCGTGCTCGAAGTCGGTATCGGCGGGCGCTACGATGCCACGAGCGTCGTCGATCCCGTCGCGAGCGCGGTGACGAGCGTGACGCTCGAACACACCGGTATCCTGGGCGAGACCGAGGCCGAGATCGCGCGCGACAAGGCCCACGTCGCCCCCGAGGACGAGCACACGCCACTCGTCACCGGCGTTTCGGGACCGACGCTCGATGCGATTCGCGACGTTGCAGGCGAGGTCGTTACAGTCGGATCGAGGGGTGTGGCCACGGGAACCAGCGACGATCAGGATTCGAGCGACGAAAGCGACGCGAGCGATGAGAGAGACGGAACCGACGAGAGCAACGGGCCGGACGCAGACGACGGCGCGCCAGCGGAGACCGAACCGAAAGCGTCCGAGGACGGAGACGCTGACTCGAGTTCGGCGGCTCCCGATATCCGCGTCTCCTCCGACGGCCGTGCGAACCACACCGAAGCCGCCATCTCGATCGATGCCGACGACTGGGCTGTCTCAACCCGAATTCCGCTTCTGGGCCCCCACCAGGCCGAAAACGCCGGTATCGCCGCTACCCTCGCTCGGCAAGTTACCGATATCTCCGACGCTGAACTCGCCCGCGGGCTCCGGAACGCCCACTGGCCCGGCCGGTTCGAGGTTATGGATACCGACCCGCTCGTCGTCCTCGACGGCGCGCACAACCCCGGTGCCTGCGAGCAACTCGCGGCGACGCTCGACACCTACGAGTTCAGCGAGTTGCACCTCGTCTTCGGGGCGATGCACGACAAGGATCACCGCGAGATGGCCGCAGCGTTGCCGACGCCGGCGTCGGTGGTCACGACGGAGCCGGGTCTCGATCGGGCGGAGGACGGCGACGTGCTCGCGACAGTGTTCGAGCACGCCGGCGCGCCGACCGTCGAGACGACCCGGAGCGTTCAGGACGGCCTCTCGATGGCGCTCGAGCGGGCGGGTGCGGACGACTGCGTGCTCGTCGCTGGGTCGCTGTTCGCGGTCGCGGAGGCGCGTTCGCGCTGGACGACGACCGGCGTGACGAAGCGTATCCGCGACCGGACGGACGCCCGAGACGCGCTCGAATCGGCACAGGTCGCACCGGGCGATGTCGACCGGTTCGACGAGCAGGCCGTCCATCGCGTCATCAGGACGAATCTCCAGGCTCGACAGGCGAATCGCCTCCGGGAGGAGTTGGTGCGCCTCGACGGCGAATGCGTCCTGTCGGGAACCGACCGCCAGCACGACGAGCGTGTCGATGCCGTACTGATGGGCACGCTCGAGCAGTTCGAACGGCTCGTCGAGACGCTCACGTCAACGCCAGCGGATGCGGACGGAAACGGACTCGACACCGTCGCTCGCGAACTCGCAGACACGCTTGAACTCGCCTCGGTCCCCGGCGATGACGCGGATGCAGATGTCGCTGTAGATGGAGAGACGGAGGCGGCCGCGGACGCAAACGCGGCGACGAAGTCGGCCCCCGCAACCCGACCCTGGACCGGCGACCGCACCGCAGTCATGGGCATCCTGAACGTCACGCCCGATAGCTTCCACGACGGCGGCGAGTTCAGCGCGCTGGCGGACGCCGTCGAGCGCGCCGAGGCGATGGTCGAGGCCGACGTGGACGTGATCGACATCGGCGGTGAGTCGACTCGACCCGGTGCCGATCCCGTCCCGACCGACGAGGAGATCGATCGCGTGGTGCCCGTCGTCGAACGGCTCGCTGAACTCGACGTCGAACTCTCGGTCGACACCAGAAAGGCTGCGGTGGCAGACGCCGCGCTCGAGGCCGGCGCGGACATCATCAACGACGTGTCGGGGCTCGAAGATCCGGAGATGCGATTCGTCGCGGCCGACCACGACGCGGGGCTGATCGTGATGCACAGCATCGATGCGCCGGTCGTGCCGGGCCACGAGGTGACCTACGACGACGTCGTCGAAGACGTGATCGACCAGCTCGCAGAGCGCGTGTTGCTCGCGGAGAAGGCGGGCGTCGACCGAGACCGGATCATCGTCGATCCGGGGATCGGCTTCGGCAAGTCCGCGGCCGAGAGCTTCGAACTGTTAGACCGGATCGACGAGTTCGGCGCGCTCGGGTGTCCGGTGTTGGTCGGCCACTCTCACAAATCGATGTTCGCGCACGTCGGACGGGACGCGGGCGGGCGGGGCGAGGCGACGGTCGCGGCGAGTGCGCTGGCGGCGGATCGGGGGGCCGACATCGTCCGGGTGCACGACGTGCCGGAGAACGTCGCCGCGGTGCGGACGGCGCTTGCGACGCGCGATCCGGAGCGGTTCGAGTGGTGAGTCGCCGGTCGGGATCGGATTTCGATGGACCGGATCGGTTTCGGTAGTCAGTTGCCGGTCTAACTTTCAACCGTCAGGAGCGCATAGCACCGACGAGCCCGATCGCTTACGCTCGGTGCTCGGTGTCTTTCGATGACAGGAGAGCATCCGTCAGATCACGGCGACGGTGAAGAGCAACGCGACGAGTACGGCCCCGGTACGATGCTCCCGACGGGGCCGAACGCGGATTCGGTTTCCGTTCCCGATTCCGTTTCCAGTTCCGTTTCCGCCCCCGGAACGCTGCCAGTCGTCGGCGGTGCGATTCTGGCCCTCTCCGGGATTCGATCGCTGCTTCGCGGGCGGCTCCGCTCGCTTCCGATCGGTGCTGCCGGCCTTGGTCTGCTGGGCTACGGACTGCGAAAGCGCCGCGAAGAGGGCAGCGCTCAGACTGCACTCGCGTCGTTCGGCGAGACGACCGAGGAGTCGGTCCCCGGCGACGAGACCGCGGACGAGGACGCGTCGTCCGGAATCGAGTTCGTCGACGACGAGGAGAAGGCGGCATCGCCGACGGGTTCGAAGCCTGAACTCGACTCCGACGAGCACGATCCGCGACGGAACACCGACGACGACGATCACCTCGAGATCGACGTCTCCGAGTCGGCGACGAGAGACGAGGTCTCGGAGGCGACTGGTCCCGACCCCGAACAGGCCGAGCCCGTCCAGACCGAGGCCACCGAACCGGAGCGGACGCCGGACGGCGATTCGGGGTTTGGCGACGAAGAAGCGTCGGACGCAGCAACGGAACCCGATGACGATAGGGCGGACGAAGACGACGGTGAAAGCTCATCCGACGTGACTGACGACAACGGGACGGAGTCAGACACTGACGAAGCCGACGCCGATACCTGAGAGCGGGCGCATTTCGCCCGCCTGCTCTTCCACCCGCTCTTTTGGCGCAGAACGCAAGCTCCGTCCCCGTCCTCGTCAGTACGTATGCGACAGTCCGCAACAGTCCACGAAGCGCCTCTAAACGCGACTACGGCTACGCTCGGGATCGAGCCACCACGGTCGCGGTGAATCGAACCAACGAGCCGCGCTGAACTCGCCAGTTCACGCTCCTGACAGTCACCCAAAGGCGGGAAAATTCTCATTTCACGGTCGGTTGTAGCTCCGAGGAACCGTCGCCACGTCGGCGACCGATCCAGTATGAGCGACCAATCACAGCGCACCCGCGCGGAGATCGATCCCGAGTACGACCACCACCGCGAGGATGGCGTCGACGAGTCTGAACTCGAGTCGCTGCTGGCTGGGTACACCATCGGGCGGGACGATCACGAGAACGCGCCCGCGTTCGTCATCCGACCCGACGACGTGCAAGCGGTATTGACCCTCCTTCGGGACGAGGCGGGGTTCGATCACCTCTCGTGTATCACGGGCCAGGAGTACGAGGATCGCTACGAGTCGCTCCTGCACGTGACGAAGTACGACCGGCGGACCCACGAGGTGACGCTCGTCGTTCAGCTCCCGACGGACGCGCCCGTCTCTCAGACGGCCGAACCGGTTTTTCGGACCGCTGACTGGCACGAACGGGAAAGCTTCGATCTCGTCGGCATCGAGTACGAGGGCCATCCCGACCCGCGACGAATCCTCCTCCCCGACTCCTGGCAGGGCCATCCGCTGTCGCGGGAGTACGACCAGACCAAACCGCAAGTCGTCAAATACGCCGAACACGCGAATCCGCTCCAGTCCGACCACAGAACCGAGACGGATACGATGGTCCTGAACATCGGACCGCACCATCCGGCGACCCACGGCGTGTTGCACCTCAAGGCGACCCTCGACGGCGAAACGGTCGTCGATGTCGATCCGGATGTCGGCTACCTCCACCGCTGTGAGGAGCAGATGTGCGAACAGGGGACCTATCGCTACCAGATCATCCCCTACTCGAACCGGTGGGATTACACGGCGAACCTGCCGAACGAGTGGGCGGTCGCCCGCGTTATCGAGGACGTGGCCGATATCGAGGTCCCGACGTACGCGCAGATCCTTCGCACGATGGCGACCGAGTTCGGCCGGATGCTCGGACACTTCCTCGCGCTCGGCACCTTTGCACTCGACGTGTACGGCGAGTTCACGGCGATTTTCCAGTACGCGTTCCGCGACCGCGAGGTCGTCCAAGACATCCTGGAGGATCTGACCGGCCAGCGGATGATGTTCTACTTTTTCCGATTGGGTGGCGTCGCCTGGGACTTGCCGGAGCCTCGCGACGAGTTCATCGACAAGTGTCGGGCGTTTCTCGACGAGTTGCCGGCGAAAATGGACGAGTATCACGCGCTCATCAGCGGCAACGAAATCTTCCAGATTCGGACGGTCAACACGGGAGTTCTCGAGCCCGATGTCGCGAAGTCCTATGGCTGTACGGGGCCGGTCGCCCGCGCGTCCGGTATCGACTACGATTTGCGGCGGGACGATCCGTACGGCTACTACGAACACCTTGACTGGGACGTGGTCACGGCGGACGGGTGCGACAACCACGCGCGGGTGCTCGTCCGGATGCGCGAGGTCGAGGAGTCGGCGAAGATCGTCCAGCAGTGTCTCGACCTGATCGAGGACTGGCCGGAAAACGAGCGGACCGTCCAGAGCAACGTCCCGCGAACGCTGAAACCGGACCCGGACATCGAAACGTACCGCGCGGTCGAGTCCGCGAAGGGTGAACTCGGCATCTACCTCCGAACGGACGGGTCGAACAAGCCGGCCCGGTTCAAGATTCGGAGCCCGTGCTTTCACAATCTCTCCGCGCTTCCCGAGATGGCCGAGGGGGAGTACGTCCCGGACCTGATCGCCTCGCTCGGCAGTTTGGATATCGTACTCGGAAGCGTCGACCGGTAGCAATCTGACGCGTCGGGTGATGGATGATCGGCATTCGGCCGCCCGTCCTGTTCTCCGTTTCTGTTCCTGTCCTCGTTCCGCCCTCCGCTCACCCCGTCCCGGTCTTTACCCACGTCTCCGCTCTCTGCTCACCTGTCTCGATCTCTGTTCCCGTTCCCGCCTTCATCTCCGTCCTCCTCTTCGACCCCGTCCAGGTACTCCAGACAGCAGTCCCGATCTGCTGCGATGTGCTCGCTGGCCATCCCCGCCGCCTCCGACTCGAGCCCGTCGAGTTTTTTCGCCACCTCGTCGATCCGGTCGGGTTTCGGTCCCGGTTCCGTCTGCGTCCTGTGCCCGTCCTGTTCCTCGGACGGCCCCTCGTTGAGCGAGTCGACCCGATTTCTGAACCGTTCGGTCGGCCGCGTCGCTCGCTCGACGCAGGAGCTCGCGGGCTCGATCGAGGAGGTCCGTGCCGCCCTTACTGTTCTCGGCGTCCTCGGCGGGAAGACTTCGTCGTACGAGCGGGAACCGGATCTAGACCGAGTGAGCACGTGCCAGCGACCGGAGAGCCGTCTCGTTGGCACGTTCACGCGTCACAGAAAGATGCAATATATACCTGCATCCCTGACGAACCGACAAGCGTTAAGTTCGCGGGTCCGGTGCAACCGAACGAATGTCGCTCGATGGATGGGAATCTGGTGTCACAGTCGTTCGGTCCCGCTGGACGGGACTCGAACGCGACTGGCAGAGCGTCGTCGTCGCCGCGACGATCATCGTCACGACCGACCTACTTGAAGTGCAGATCCCCTGGTGACAGATGGCGGTTCACCGGCTCCTTCCGGGGCTCGCCGTCCTCGGTATCGGTGCGTTTTTCGTCCGAGCGTTCGCTCCAGTTATCGGGTTCAATCACCTGCTCCTCGCCATTGCACTCGGATTCGTCCTGACCAACGCGGTCGGCGTTCCGGCCCGTCTCGAACCGGGCATCGCGACGCACAAACTCTGGCTCGGTGCCGGTATCGTCCTCATGGGCGCGTCCGTTTCCCTCGGTGCGGTCCGTGACGCCGGCTGGCTCGTCCTCCTCGCGATCCTCGCCGTGGTCGGAACCACGCTGCTCGTCGTCGAGCTCCTCTCGCGGTTCGTCTTCGGGCTGACCGATCGGCTCGGCTCGCTGCTCGCGGCGGGAAGCAGCATCTGCGGCGTCTCGGCCGTCGTCGCCGTCGCGGGTGCGATCCGCGCCCGGGAGGAACAGGTTGCCTACGCCGCGGCGACGGTGCTCCTGTTCGACGCCGTGACGATCGCGATCTACCCGGTGATCGGCGAACTGCTCGGTCTGTCGGGGCGAGTGTTCGGCATCTGGGCCGGAATCAGCATGTTCTCGACGGGGCCCGTCGTCGCCGTCGGCTTCGCCCACTCAGACATCGCCGGCCAGTGGGCGACGATAACGAAGCTCGCGCGCAACGCGCTGATCGGCGTCGTCGTCCTCGCGTACGCCAGTTACTACGCCCGAGAAGCGAATCGCACGGACGGCGGTCGTAGCGCTCCGTCCGCCGGCGCCGCGAGCTCGACGATTCGAACGCTCTGGAGCGAGTTCCCGAAGTTCGTCCTCGGCTTCCTCGCGCTCGCCGTGCTCTCGAGCCTCGGCGCGTTTTCGGCGGCACAGCGGACCTCGCTCGAAAACGCCTACAACTGGCTGTTCCTGGTCGCGTTCGTCGGCCTCGGGACCGAAATCCGGCTGGACGAGTTGCGACAGACCGGCGTGACGCCCGCGTTCGTCGTGCTGCTGGCGCTGCTCGTCGCCAGCACGCTGTCGCTCGCGGTGCTTCTACTGGCGTTCTCGTCGTCGTGAGCGGTCCACAGCCTTTGAGTCGCTGTACCGCTGCGTCGAAATCGAACGTCCGTCGAAGGTACCGGGAATATTCACCTATTCTTTCGCGAACCGCTGTAAGGGCGATCCGTCGGCGCTCTGGTTTCTTGTACACGGCCGGTGCGTTGCGGCCGGTACAGCAGAAATCTCGGTTTGAAGTGGCGATCGTCGACGGTGATCGCAGGCGGCAGCGATCGGCGGACCGGGACGAGGAAGGTCTGCGGGAGCCACGGCACGCCGAGCAGCGCCGAGAGAAACACGCCGGCGCCGTTGCTCGAGCCGACGATCACGGCCGGATACCCGCATTCGGGATACTGGTCGACGACCCACCGGCGGAACGCCTCGATGTCGACGTCGCCCAGGTCGTCCGGATGGACACCGTCGTCGAGTTGAAGTTCGGCAATCCCGGCGGCGTCGACCGCTCGCCAGCGACCAGCCGCGAAATCCTGAGAGCCACATCGCCATCTCGGGTCGGACGTCGCGTCGAACGGAGTCGATTCGCCCGGGTTCCCGGGCCGCAGCAGCGGTATCTTCCGTCATCGAGGGTGCGCGGGAAATACCACGGCTGACCGGATAATACCCGGCCAGCAGGCGATGCACCGATTCTGCGCCGGCGGCCCTCCAAGCGCAGAACTTACTTGCCGGTGAGGCCCGACAAGCCGGATATATGCCTGAACGAGAGTTCGATGGAGACGAGAGCGGTGGCGAGTTCGAGGGGTACGGCGGGCGATACGTCCCGGAGCCGCTACAGGAGCCACTCGAGCAACTTGCAAGCGCCTACGACGAGGTGGCGGCGACCGACGAGTTCGAGACGGTGTTTCACGACTATCTCGAGGAGTTCGCGGGGCGACCGACACCGCTTTACTACGCGGAGAACCTGAGCGAGCGCTACGGCGCGGAACTCTACTTCAAGCGCGAGGACCTGCTCCACGGCGGCGCACACAAGATCAACAACTGTCTCGGGCAGGCTTTACTCGCGAAGCGCGCCGGGCGGGACCGACTCATCGCCGAAACCGGAGCCGGACAGCACGGCACCGCGACCGCGATGGTCGGCGCGCTACTTGGCCTCGAGACGGAAATCTACATGGGAAAAAAGGACGTCGAGCGCCAGACGATGAACGTCTTCCGGATGCGGCTGCTGGGAGCCGAGGTCAATGAAGTGACCCGCGGCGGGCAGGGGCTCGCAGACGCCGTCGACGCCGCGCTGGAGGACTTCGCCGAGAACGTCGACACCACCCACTACCTCGTGGGCAGCGTCGTCGGTCCGGACCCGTTCCCGCGGATGGTCCGGGACTTCCAGAGCGTCATCGGCACGGAAGCCCGCGAGCAGTTTCAGGAGCGAACCGGCGACCTCCCCGACGCCGCAGTCGCCTGCGTCGGCGGCGGCTCGAACGCCATCGGGCTCTTCCACGCCTTCCGCGACGATCCGGTCGACTTCTACGGTGCCGAAGGCGGCGGCGAAGGAACGAACTCGAGCCGGCACGCGGCCCCGCTCGCGAAGGGGACGGACGACACTATCCACGGCATGAAGACGCGCGTCCTCGACGACAATGTCGAGGTACACTCGGTCTCGGCCGGCCTGGATTATCCCGGCGTCGGCCCCGAACACGCCATGTTCCGCGCCGTCGGCCGCTGTGAGTACACCGGCATTACGGACGAGGAGGCGCTTGCTGCGTTTCGCGAACTGAGCGAAACGGAGGGGATCATCCCGGCGCTCGAGTCCAGCCACGCCGTCGCCCGTGCGATTGAACTCGCCGAACGCGGCGAGCACGAGACGATCTTGGTCAATCTCTCGGGTCGCGGCGATAAGGACATGGAGACCGCCGCGGCAAAATTTGAACTCTGACGACTAGCAGTATTCTCGAATCGCCGAGACGAGTTCACTCGCATCCGAATTGTCGAGGCGATGGCGCGACAGCGCCAGGGACACGGAATCGTCTTCGAACCGCGGAACCAGATGGACGTGCGCGTGCTCGACGGTTCCGACCAGCGGTCCGCTCGTGTAGAAGACGCTGAATCCGTCTGGTTCGAGCGCGGCTTCGAGTGCGTCGGTCATCGTCTGTACTGTCTCGAACACCGCAGCCGTTGCCGCCGCGTCGAGGTGGAACAGTTCCGCCTCGTGTGCGCGCGGCACGATCAGGGTGTGGCCCGTGACGGCCGGCTGTTGATCGAGAAACGCGACCGTTTGCTCGTCGGCATAGAGGCGGGCAGCCGGTTCGTCTCCGGCGACGATGTGACAGAACTCGCAGGGGGGTTCGCTTCGCTGCTCGTCGTACTCTCGCTTCGCAATGCCGTCGATTGCAATTCTCCCGTCGTCGCTCATACGAACGCTCTCTCAGCAGACGATTATATACCCGTCTGCCCGTCTTCTTACTCAGAAAATACCCGCCGACTCCTGTAACCCTCGATAGGCCGTTAGATACCGGTCGCGAACGTCGTCTCGGTCGTACGTCGCGAAGTGGTCGTCGATATCCCGGAACTCGAGTTCACCGGCGTCGAGAATCGTGTCGCTGAGTTCGTCTTCGCTGGTGGTTCGAAAGCCGCGGTCCCAGCCTTCGACGAGTTCGTGGGCGCTCGAGTTGGCGTGGTATTCGACGACGCCGACACAGCCTGCGGCCAGTGCCCGGAGCATTTCGGTGGGGAAGACACAGCGTTCTGCGGTCTGGGCGAAGACGTGAGCGCCGCGGTAGGCGGCGATCCGGTCGTCGAGCGAGAGGTCGCCGGCGAAGGTGACGCGGTCTTCGATGCGGAGGTCTCGCGTAAGTTGTTCGTAGGCCGCTCGTTCGGGGCCGTCACCGATGACGGTGGCGCGCCAGTCGCGGGTCCGGTGTTCGGCGAGCGCGAGGAGGAGGCTCTCGAGGTTCGCGCCATCGTCGAGGCGACGGGCGTAGAGGACGTCGGCGCGCTCGCCCGGCGTGACCGAGCGGATGCGATCGATATCGATCGGGTTCGGAAACGTGTCGACGGCGCGTTCGGTGACGCCGAGTTCGCGGACCCAGGTTGCGACCAGTTCCGACGGGACAAAGTTCCGGTCGACCGAACGCGCGGCGAGTTGTCGCCAGCGGTCCGTCGGGAGACCGCCGTGGCCGTACCAGTCGGCCACAGCCGGGGCTCGAGCGAGCGTTGCGCCCAAACTGGCGGCGAGAACCTGTTTTGGTCGGTCGGCACTGGCGTGGATAATGTCGGGGTTTGAAGCGGCGAGGACGAACGGCAGTCGAACGAGAAACGACGCCCGGGCGTCGGGGCCGACGGAGACGCCGTGGTAGGTGATATCCTCGCGTTCGAACGTCGAGTGTTCGCCGTCCCAGAACTGGGTACAGTAGACGTGAATCTCGTGGCCGGCGTCTCGAAGGAGTTCGAGAACAGTTTGGAGTCGCTGGTTCGTCTCAGTGTCGTGGTGGAAAACCGTTTCGGAGGAGACGAACGCGACGCGCATATGCCACGGCCACGAAGCGGGAGGATAAAAAATCACTTCTTTCGTATTCGACTGATCCGCTCTGTGGGAAGCGCCGGCCGAACGCCACCGAAGTGTTTGAAGGCGCACCTGTTCTCTGAAGAGACGTTTTGCGTTTCGAGCGAGTTCTGTTCCGGACTGGTTCGGTTCGAGACTGTTTCCGATCGGTTACGATCGCTATAGTGGCCGCTACAAGTCGCTGCACACCCAAATCCACGATGGCTATCGATCGGTGTGTAACCCGCTGCAGTGGTACTAGAGGTGCTGTCGGACAGCACGACGTGACAATCAGGACACCGCTGGACCGGTACTATTGATACTGTTGGACAGAACTACGTGAAGATCGGTCGCTCCGCTGCGGCCGTCGCCGGTGGAGACGGCCGCGAATTCGCGACTGACTTCCTATTGACTTCTGCCCGACAGTATGCGGATCGCCGGGTTTCGCAACTGGATAGCCAGCAGCCGGTTATGGGAATTACCGGAATCTATTTCCTATTCCACTAGAGTAACGAGTGTATTCTTTCATACAATTTCACTGAGCGGCGACTATCAGGGAAGATTAACCGAGAACGCGATTGACTGACCGATACCGGATCGAGAATCGGTCGGCCGTCTCAGCGGTCTGAGAACACACGTTCGACGGTCCACCGCCGCTCGGAGAACCATGGTAGGTGATAACTCTCATGTGGGAGACGAGCATCGAATCGATAGACGAACGACGCTGAAACTCGCCAGTATGGTCGGCCTCGGTGCGGTTTTTTCGGGAACAGCGCTCGCCGACGCGAACTCGAGAGACGATCTGTCGGTCGATCCGGAACGCTCCCCACCGTGGGAGAGTCGCGATGACCTCCCGGATCGGTGGGCACGAAATCGATGGTTCGTCGAGTTAGACGCACCGCCGACCGCTCGCGGCGGCAGTGTGCACGCTCACGCGTCCGAACGAGCGAATCTGCGCGCACAGGCTCGTCGGGAAGAGGCCCAGTTTACGGAGCAGTTCGATTACACCACGCTGTGGAACGGCTTATCAGTCGACGCCGATCTAGCGACCGCCATCACGGTAAGCACGTTTGAGAGCGTCAACGCGGTGTATCCGGTTGCGATCGTCGACCATCCCGAGCCCGAAGACGCATCGCCAGCGCTCGACACCGCACTCGCAATGACCGGTGCTGCGACCGCCCAGTCCGAACTCGGATACTCCGGTGCCGGTCAACGCGTTGCAGTCGTCGACACGGGCATCGATTACAATCATCCGGACCTCGGCGGCAGTGGAAACCAAAACGAGACGTATACTGCTGTCGCCGAGCACGACCGGACCCTCACCGACCCCGACGGCGAACACCATCCCCGAATCAGCCACGGCTGGAACTACGTTGGCGAAGGCTTCGATGCTAGCGACCCGGCTCCCTCGGAACCGAACCCGAACCCCGACCCGATGGACAGACAGGGACACGGGACCCACGTCGCCGGAATCGTCGGTGCAGATGCAGCAGCCGAAGACGGCGTCTCCGGCGTCGCCCCCGAGACAGCACTCGGCGCGTACAAGATATTCGACGTCGGCTCGAGTTCAGCCGACATCATCGTCGCGGCTCTCGAGGACGCCTACGAAGACGGCATGGATGTCATAAACATGTCACTCGGGGCAACGCTGGCGTGGGGGCAGGAATACCCGACGACAGCAGCAAGTAACGAACTCGCCGCACAGGGTGTCGTCGTCGTCAACTCCGCCGGCAACGACGGCGGGCTTGGCACCTGGAGCATGAGTGCGCCGGCGAACGGTCACGATATCATTAGCGTCGCTAGTGCCGAGAACACCCACCTCGAAGCGCAACTTTTCGGCGTCGACCACCGTGCAGAGCCGGTCCCGTACCTCGAGATGACCGGCGCAGAACGGCCCCCGACCGAGGGCGAATCTGCGCCACTAGCGCTCCCCAGCGCGAGTGAACTCGAGGGTGAAAGCGGTTACTTCGGCTGTGATAGCAGTGATTTCGACGAGTTCCCCGAGGGCCATGTCGCCCTGATCGAGCGCGGCCACTGTTCGTTCGCACAGAAGTACCTGAACGCCGTCGAAGCCGGTGCCACGGGCGTCGTAATCTACAATAACGTCTCGGGACTCTTCTCGGGGACGGTCCAAGACGCCGGTGTCGACGGCGTCTGGAGTGCCGGGATCAGCGATACCGACGGTCAATCGCTCGCGACGCTCCTCGAAGACGGGACCGACGTCTCGCTCGAGTTCACAAGCGACGCAGCGACCGTTCCGAATCCGAACGGCGGCCTGTTGTCGGATTTCAGTTCGTACGGGCAGGATGTTGAACTCGAGTTCGGCCCGAGCGTCACAGCACCGGGGGGCTTGATTACCTCCACGTATCCACTGGCGCTAGACGGGTACGCGATGTTATCGGGAACGTCGATGAGCGCCCCGCACGTCGCTGGCGCAGTCGCACTGTTGTGTGAATCCGAGCCGGATCTCGATCCGGTCGAGGTACGCGATCGGCTCCAGAATACGGCCGAACCCTCGCCGTGGTCGCTCGCGCCGGATCTCGGTCTGGATCATAGCTTCCGGCAAGGTGCTGGAATGATTCAGATCGACGAGGCGATTGAAGCCACTCAACGAGTGTCTCCGGGACAGATCGCTGTTGGTGACGGGTCCGGAACCGACGCCACAGTGACGATTCGAAACGATGGTGACGAGGAACTCGTCTATTCGATCGGTCACGTCGGCACGATCGGTACTGCGGGCAACACGTTCGCGCCGTCGTTTTATGGAGCTGGAAGCACGCTCGAAGCGCCGGAGACTGTCACGGTGCCAGCAGGTGGAACTGCGGAAGTCGATGTCCGCCTGACTGCGCCCGCACTTGGACTTCCGAATCACCAGTACGGCGGCTACATCGAGTTTGACCCGGCGGACGAGACCGCGGCGACGCTTCGGGTTCCGTACGCCGGTTACGATGGAGACTATCGCGAACTCCCACTGTTCGGATACTACGAGAGTGTCGACGAGTTCGTCGAGCAAGAACCGCGGGTATCGGCGATCGTCGGTGAAGATGAAGACGGAAATCCGATCACTGAACCGGTCGGGGAAGGCCACGAGTTCACCGTTGCGGAAGGTGACTATCCGATCGTCGAGGCGTTCTTCGGGCACTTCCCGCGTGAGATGCGGATATACGCGGTTGATCAGAAGCGCGGGCACGAGTATCTCGTGATGGAAGATCGGTACCTCTCGCGAAGCGATAGTCCAGATACGTACTACGAGTTCCCGTGGATGGGACTGACGCAGGCCGGAGAAAGCGATAATACGCGGCCGGTTCCGAAGGGGATGTACACGCTCAGGGTGGAAGTCCTGCACACCCTCGGGGAGCCCGAAAACGAGGACCACTGGGAAACCTGGCAGTCGCCTGAGTTCGAGTTAGATACGCGACGAGTCGGGGGACAGAGA
Organism: Natrialba taiwanensis DSM 12281; assembly: GCF_000337595.1. Lineage (GTDB taxonomy): Archaea > Halobacteriota > Halobacteria > Halobacteriales > Natrialbaceae > Natrialba > Natrialba taiwanensis. The sequence continues at coordinate 28,253 of NZ_AOIL01000028.1, forward strand.
CCAGTGAGCACTCCCGCTTTCGCCAGCGCTGATGAATAGAGGAATAGATGAATAACAGGTTCAGTAACTAATCGGCTGCGAATGGCTGCCCCCGCGGCGACGGCCCGAAAGCCACGATCGGGTATTCATGGACTGTTGCTCATACTGCCGGACAAAACTATTCACACGTCGATCGCACTCGAACGGTCGTCGCCATGAGCGACAATCCGTGAGACGCGATCGAGTGTTCACTGACTTTTGTCCGGCAGTATCAACAGTCTCATTCGTCGCTGTTCTCGTCAGCGATGTTTCTGCGAAGATCGTTCATCGTGCCCTCAATAGCCGAGTCAAGTCGGTCCGTAAAACTGTCCTCATTGGATCGTGAGTTGCTGGGTGTCTCCGCCTCGCCGGTTTCGTCTGCACCGTCCGTTTCAGCGTCGGTGCTGTCGCTCTCGCCTTCTGTTTCGTCGCCGGTCCCCTCGTTGCCGGTGTCCCCGTCGTCACCGTCATCTTCGTCCTCATCCTCTCCGTCACCATTCTCGTTTTCATCCTCACCGTCGTCATCCGCATCTTCATCTTCATCTTCACCTTCACTATCACTGTCATCACTGTCTTCCTCGCTTTCATCCTCGTCCCCCTCTTCGCTCGTCTCATCGTCTTCATCACTGGTCTCTTGGTCGTCGCCCTCTCCGTTTTCATCCCCGTCCTCGCTATCCGAATCTTCGTCNCCTCTTCGCTCGTCTCATCGTCTTCATCACTGGTCTCTTGGTCGTCGCCCTCTCCGTTTTCATCCCCGTCCTCGCTATCCGAATCTTCGTCACCTTCCTCCTCGTCCTCTGTATCCTCGTCATCCGCGTCTTCATCATCCGAACCTTCGTCATCTGAATCTTCGTCATCTGAATCTTCGTCATCTCCATCCTCACCAGACCCCATCGAGAACCCGTTTTCGTCTCCTTCCCGCTCGTCCGAGTTCGGTGTGGACGATCCACTATCGCTCGTCGATGCATCGCTGGCTCCGTTGTCGTCGCCGTTCGTCTCAAGGACGCCGAATCCACTTCCTGTCGAGGGGTCACCGTCTCCACCGCCTAGTTCCGGACCGACGACAGCGACAGTCATCCCGAACGCGACGAGAACGACCAGAATCGTGACCACGAGCATCCCAACTGAACCGTTCCCCTCGGTAGTTGGTTCGCCGGTTTCGTCCGCGCTAGTCATTGGTCGTTGCTCCCCCTGTGTAGCCTTTGTTAAGCACAGCAATTCGGTGGGCAACGGACCAGGGGATGTCAATGCGTATGCTAGGGCTACAGTATCAGCGCCTGCCAGGCACTCGATTCGAGCGCAGTTGAAACTGAACGTAAACGGAAATAGCCGCCCGTTTCGGCGGAGACTACGGTGGGTACGGCGGATGCCGTGGCAGTTTCGATTTTGAAATGATGGTAGTCACTGGCTACTCTCGGGGCCCGTCTCCGGAACCCAAACGACTACCGGCCCGCCACACGCACCGTCTGCTATGGCAGCCTACGACATCGATCGCTATCTCAACATTCGCAGCGCGTACGGCGTCTCGTTCGGCCCCGACGGCGACGAACTCTCGTTTCTGATGGACACGACCGGGACCCCGCAGGTTTGGACACTCGACGGCCCGCGCGAGTGGCCCCAGCAACGGACGTTCGCCGACGAGCGCGTTACGTTCGCCTCGTGGTCCCCGGAGCGCCCGGAACTGATCTTCGGAATGGACGAGGGCGGAAACGAGCGCGCCCAACTCTTCCGACTCGACGCCGAGACGGGTGAAATCGAGAACCTGACGGCGATGCCCGACGCCAAGCACCGCTGGGGCGGCTGGAGCCACGACGGCGAGCGGTTCGCGTTCACGTCGAATCGCCGCGACGAGGCCGTCTTCGACGTGTACGTCCAGCACCGAGACGAACATGGGAACGATGCAACCCTTCTCCACGAGGGCGACGGCTGGCTCTCGCTCGCCGGCTGGAGCCCGGATGACTCCCGACTGCTCGTCTCCCAGGCCTACTCGAACTTCGACCAGGACCTGTACGTTCTCGACCTCGAGACGACCGAACTCGAGCACCTCACGCCACACGAGGGCGACGTTCGCTATCAAAGTGCGAGTTGGGCACCCGACGGCGAGGGGATCTACCTCGTCACGGACCGCGGCGACGCCGACACCCTCTCACTTGCCTACCTCGACATCGCCTCGGGTGAACTCGAGAATGTCGTCGCGGACGAGTGGAACGTCGACGGCATCGCGCTGGACGACGAAACCGGGCGGTTCGTGTACTCCCAGAACGTCGAGGGGTACACCGAACTCACCGTCGGCGAGTTCAGTGCGGACGACCCGACGGCGTTCGAGGAGTTCCCCGCGCCCGACCTGCCGGGCGGCGTGTCGGGCGGCGTAAGCTTCGGTCCGGACGCGGAGCGGTTCGCGCTGTCGACGACCGGGGATACGGTCAACACGAACGTCTTCGTCGTCGACATCGAGTCCGGCGAGGCCGAACGGTGGACGGATGCGCCGACAGCGGGCATCCCGCGCGAGACGTTCGACGAGTCCGAACTGGTTCACGTCGAGAGTTTCGACGGGCTCGAAGTGCCGGGATTCGTCACGCTTCCGGACGGTCGAAGCGCCAGTGCAGAGAGTAGCGACGGTGCCGGCGAGACGCCCGTTATCGTCGACATCCACGGCGGCCCCGAGAGCCAGCGCCGCCCCTCCTTCTCGAGCGTCAAGCAGTACTTCCTCGATCGGGGCTACGCCTACTTCGAGCCGAACGTCCGCGGTTCGGCCGGCTACGGGGCCGACTACGCGGCCCTCGACGACGTCGAGAACCGCATGGATTCGGTCGCCGACATCAAGGCCTGCGTCGAGTGGCTGCAAGACCATCCCGCCGTCGATCCCGACCGCATCATCGCGAAAGGCGGTTCCTACGGCGGCTTCATGGTCCTCGCTTCGCTGACCACGTATCCCGAACTCTGGGCCGCCGGCATCGATATCGTCGGCATCGCCAACTTCGTCACGTTCCTCGAGAACACCGGCGACTGGCGGCGCGAACTCCGTGAGGCCGAGTACGGGAGCCTGGCCGAGGATCGCGAGTTCTTGGCGGAGATTTCCCCGACGAACAACATCGAGGATATCGCGGCCCCACTGTTCGTCCTCCACGGCGAGAACGATCCGCGGGTTCCGGTCGGGGAGGCCGAACAGATCGCGGATCGGGCCGGCGAACAGGGCGTCCCGGTTCGAAAACTCGTCTTCGACGACGAGGGACACGGGTTCTCGAAGCTCGAAAACCGCATCGAAGCCTACTCCGCCATCGCCGAGTTCCTCGACGAGCACGTCTGATCGAGACACCGGTGGCAGAGCCACGGCGGACGGTTGGGGATGGGAGACGCCCCAGCGGCCCCCTCCCGCATCGGATTGGTGTTCACGACCGATGTAGTCGGCGTGCCTTCGTCCTTCTCGGACCGTCACGGCCCACAGTACTACAAGCGTCGCGTCCGCCATCTGACGCCAATCTGTCGCCAGCAGCACAACGTGATACATAGCGAATCTTTTAGAAAGAGTTACAAGATATTCGCTGAATGGTCGACTGTGCCCGCTATCGAAACGACCGCCCTGACGAAACGATACGGAGAAACCGTCCTCGCCGTCGATGGCCTCGATCTAACGGTCGGCGAAGGGGAGATATTCGGCTTCCTCGGTCCGAACGGAGCCGGAAAGTCGACGACGATCAACATGCTCCTCGACTTCGTCCGCCCCTCCTCGGGAACCGCGACGGTGCTCGGATACGACGCCCAGACGGAGACGGAAGCGATCCGCGAACGCATCGGCGTGCTTCCGGAGGGCGCAACCCTCTACGAGCGGCTCACGGCCCGCGAACACGTCGAGTGGGTCGCCGAAACGAAGCGCGCGGATACGGACGTTGATGCGGTTCTCGAGCGCGTCGGCATCCTCGAGGACGCCGACCGACCGACCGGTGGGTTCTCGAAGGGGATGCGCCAGCGACTCGGCCTCGGCATGGCGCTCGTCGGCGAGCCCGAGTTACTGATTCTCGACGAACCGTCCTCCGGTCTCGATCCGACCGGCATCCAGGACATGCGGAACCTGCTCCGTGCGGAGGCTGACTCGGGGACGGCCGTCTTCTTCTCGAGTCACATCCTCTCGGAAGTCGAGGCCGTCTGCGACCGCGTCGGAATCATGAACGAGGGCGAACTCGTCGCCCTGGACAGCATCGACGGCCTGCGAGATGAGGCGACCGGCGGAGCGACAATTGAGCTCGAATTCGAAGCCGAACCCTCCGTGGACCTTGAGATGCCCGCGCTCGACGCCATCGACGGTGTCCAACAAACGACCGTCGAAGATGGCGTCGTGACGGCCGTCTGCGCCGATCCAAGCGTGAAAATCGACGTGGCTCGCGCCCTCGACCAGCGAACGACCGTGACGGATATCCACTCGACGGACACCTCTCTCGAGGAGTTGTTCAACCAGTATACCGGTGGTACCGCACACGCCGGATCACGTGACTCGACTGGCTCGACCGGGGAGAGCGACACACGCAAGCAGGAGGTGACCGCATGAACGCGATTTCGGTCGCCAAACGGGATCTCCTGGATGTTCGGCGCGCCAAACTCATCTGGGTTCCGGTCGCGCTATATGTGCTGTTTATGCTCCTGTTTTACTGGGGGCAGAGCAACAGCATGAATCCGAGTTTCTACCGCATTATGCTCAGTCTCGCGACGATCGGCGGGGTGTTACTCATCCCGCTCGTCGCGCTCGTCGCAGCGTACCTCTCGGTCGCCGGCGAGCGGGAGTCGGGGAGCGTCAGGTACCAGCTGAGTTTACCGGTTTCGCGGACAGACGTGGTCCTCGGCAAGCTGCTTTCCCGGGTCAGCGTCGTGAGCGGCGCGTTGCTCGCCTCGTTCGCAATCGGCCTCGTCGCCGCATGGACGCTCGTTCCGGAGATGAGCGTTGAGTACGGCGATTACGCCGTTTTCGTCGCTCTCACGCTCCTGTATGCGCTCGCGTACGTCTCCATCGCCGTCGCGATTTCGGCGGCCACCGCGAGCCGGTCGCGAGCGATGGGCGGTGCGATCGGCTTCTTCTTCGTCTTCAATATCATCTGGAACTTCCTGCCGATCGGACCCGAATACATGGCCCGGTTCGTCTTCGAGGAATTGGGGCTGAGCTACGCCGATTCTCATCTCGAGTTCATCTTCAGTCTGAGCCCGACGGGTGCCTACCTCAACGGATTGGGGCTTGCGTTCCCGGCTGAACAGTTTCCCGGGCTGGTTGGATCCGGATTCGACGTGTTCTACCTGCAGGAGTGGTTCATGCTCGTGATCCTCGTTGCCTGGGTGGTCGTTCCGCTCGGGCTCGGGATCTGGCGGTTCCGACGCGCCGATCTCGGGTAACGGACGGCCCGCTTCGTTCTCAGTCGATCACGCCCGTTTTCGTCGCCACCTCGCGAGCCGCTCGCTCGTCCATGCCGTTCCCGAGGATCGTATAGCGGTCGCGAATCTCGTGGCACGTCGTCAGCGCCTCGAGTACGGTTTCGTCGTCGAGCCCGAGTTCAGCTGCGGTCGTCGGGGCGTCGATGCTGTCGAGGGCGTCGCGGATATCCCGCCAGATGCCGTGTTCGCCGCCGTGCAGATAGGCGGTCATGATCGAACCGACGCCGACCTGGTGGCCGTGCAGCGCCGCCTCCGGTGCCAGTCGGTCGAGTTGGTGTGAGAAGAGGTGTTCGGCCCCGCTCGCCGGCCGCGAGGAGCCGGCGATACTCATCGCGACGCCGGAGGACATGAGCGCCTTCGTTACGACCCAGGCGGATTCTTCGAGCCCGGGCCGGACGTGATCGGCGTTGTCCACGAGGATTTCCGCGGTCATCTCAGAGAGCGCGGCCCCGTACTCGGAGAACTCGACGTTCTTGAGCCGCTTTGCGAGCCGCCAGTCCATCACCGCCGTGTAGTTCGAGATGATGTCGGCGCAGCCGGCGGTCGTCAGCTCCCAGGGGGCTTCGGCCAGGACCTCGGTGTCGGCGACGACCGCCAGCGGCGGTTCGGCCGCGACGCTGTGGCGCGTATCGCCATCCGGGACCGAGCCGCGATTACTCACGATCCCGTCGTGGCTTGCCGCCGTCGGCACCGAGAGAAACCCCATGTCGAGGTGGTGACTCGCCATCTTCGCGATATCGATCGCCTTGCCGCCGCCGACGCCGATGAGATAGGAAGCGGCCTCAGCCTCGGCGGCCTCGATGACGGTTTCGACGGATTCGAACGTCGCGGACTCGATCGTGACGATTGCGGGATCGATCCCCGCGGCCTCGAAATCGGCGGCGACCGGTTCCGCCGCGACCGCTCGCGGCGTCGGACTCGTGACGAGGAGCGGTCGGCCCTGCAGGTGGAGTTCGTCGACGACCTCGACGACCGACGACCGGACGCCGTGCCCGACGACGACGTTTCGCGGCAGGCGGATCCACGTCGACTTCTCGAACATAGTTGCCCTGATTCACCCACGGGATATACGTGTTTTTCCTTGACATCCGTGACATCCGTGGCGTCCTCGGTATCCGCGACAGCCGCGACAATTGCGAGCCGACACGACCGCCCGCCGATCCGTCTCGCTGTCCGTACTGCACTCGGCAGTGTCAGACCGTGTCGAGAATTTCTAGAACTCGCGCTTCGGCGTCGCGGTCCGGCCCGTTCTCACGTCCCGTTCGGTCGCTTGCGAGGTGGTCCTCGACGGACTGGTCCATCGCCGTTTCGAGGGGTGTCGACTCCCAGCCGAGTTCGGCGAGCTTCGCCGTCGAGAGGATGTGCGGGTACTCGCGATAGAGCGGATAGTCAGCGAGTTCGATCTCGGCGGCGGCGAGTTCGCGCGGGCCGGCGTGGACGACGTCGACGGTCGTCTCCAGCGCGTCGGCGATCAGATCGATCATCTCCTCTATCGTGACGAGGCGGCGGTCGCCGACGTTGTACGCCTCGCCGGCAGCGCCGCGTTCGGCGACGAGTCGGAGCGCGCTGGCAACGTCGTCGACGTAGGCGCGGTGCCAGACGTTGGTGCCGTCCCCCGGGACGAGAATGCGGTCGAAGCGGTTCACGCGGTCGATCCAGAAGTCCAGGCGTGCGGTGTAGTCGTGCGGACCGTAGACGATGCACGGGCGGACGGACATGGCGTTTACGCCGCGCTCGGCAGCGGCTGCGATCGCGCGATCACCCTCCGCTTTGCGCTTGCCGTAGGTCGCCATGGTGTCGTCGGTCGCTTCCTCCTGACTACAGGGCTCGAGCGGCGTCTCGGTTTCTCGCTTGGGGATGTCCTCGCGGCCGTAGGCTGCGCCGCTCGAGATGTAGACGTAGGCCGCACAGTCCGCGAAGATTCGCGTCGCTGCCTGAACGTCTCGTGGCTGGTAGGCGACGCAGTCGAAGACGGCGTCGGGATCGGCGGTCATCGCCGCGGCCTCGAGCGCGGAGTCGTTCGTCCGGTCGCCGTCGATGTGATCGACGCGGTCCTCGTCGACGAAGGGATTTTCGTGCGTGCCACGATTGAGGAGCGTCACGTCGTAGCCGTGGTCGAGCAGGTCGGACACGAGCTGTCGGCCGATAAAGCGCGTCCCACCGATGACGAGTGCGCTGTCCATACGTGAGCCACTCGAGGATGGCGGAAAACGATAGCGGAACGGTCCGTCTCGGCCGCGAGCGGGAGCCGTTGGCGGGCTACGAGCCGATGGGAGGGATGCACGCTTACGCACGCTCAGGATTTATCTGCACGATCTGCATAGCACCGCCGACGGACGGACTGCAGTCGGCGGACGCATGCGTCGCACAGTGACGGACGACCGAAATTCAGTCCCGTTTCACACGATCAAGACCCATGAACGACCGCAACGAACGCCGACACCGACGGACGGACGAACGCGAACAGGAGCGCCCGACCACGGACCGAGACGAGCGCCCAGCCCGTGAGGAGACTCGTGAGGAGTACCAACGCCGGGTGCGGGACCGTCAATCGCGGCAAGAACGGAGCCAGCGGCCCCAGGATGACGAGCGCCGCCAGTCATCGAACCGACGTGACCGACGGGAACGAGGACGGTTCGGAGAACAACGCCCTCGTGGTGATATTCGGCAGTACGAACAGGGGCGAACGCGGTCGTCGGATTCGGGCCGAAACCGCTCTCGCTCCCGGAGCGACCATCGACGAGGGTTCGAAACGGATGTTCGGGACGCAGACACGCTCGAGTACGGCGGTGAAGCCCGCCACGACCGGCGGGGCGAGACTGACCGCGGCCGGCGAGAAGGCCGACGACAGGAACGCCCCCGAGAGACCACGCGGCAGCGACAGCCTCAGCGGCAATCACAGCAACGGCGATCCCAGCAGTCGCGCCGGCAGCCTCCTCAGCAGTCACAGCACTCGAGGCAGTCGGAACAGTTGGATCGAGACAATTCACGCGGACGACGCCAAACCCGACAACAACCGTCGCAGCAACAACGACAGCGGCGGATGCCCGAGAACGAGCCGGGTCGTCGCCCGGAGCCGGCGGGCCGATCGGACCAGCACGGCCGGTCTCGACAGCCGGATCAGCACAGTCAGTTCGAAACGAACGTACAAGACACAGGATCGCTCGAATACGGTGGTGAGGCCCGACAGCCGGACCGATCTCGCGAAGGCGGTCGAGAACGAGTTCGCCGCGAGCGAGGGGCCGATCGGCGGGACTCCCAACGGCGCGATCAGCGCCGACAACCCGAGTCACAGCACCAGCGGAGTCACCACCCCCAACCCGAACCACAACAGCGACGCGTCGGCGGACACGATGACCCCCCTCAGCGTCGCAGCCACCGAGCCCAACCCGAGTTCAGTACGAGTGAGTCGAGCCGATCGCATCGTGCACAGCCACAGGAACAGGCACCGGAGCACCGACAGCGGCCCCCGGACTCGGAACCGGACCGCCGAGGTCGCAATCGGTCGATGACACGGCGAGAGCAGCCGGGTGCCCCCGACGACAGACTGCAGGGAAATCGTACGCAGAATACTCGACGGAGGGAACAGGGACCCCGGCAGGGACAGGCGACGGCGGGCCGGCACCAGCGTAGCCAGGGGGTCCGGGAGTCGACATCGCAACAGCAGCCCGAGCCGGAACCTCGGCGAAAAGGTGACGAGCGCCGGCAGTCCGCGCCGGAACCCCGGCGCGGTGGCGACGAGCGCCAGCACCGAGGAGCGGAACGGCACAGTCAGGAGCCAGGCCGAACTCGTCGACTGCCGAATCGAGAGTCGGAGTGGGAATCGGATCGAGTGCCGGAGCGAGGGAGCAATCGGGAAGGGCGTCAGGAACGCACCCGAGGACAGAGACAGGCGAAAGGACAGCGCCGAGAACAGCGTCAGTCCCGGGAACCGCCAGAGGAACAGCGATCTCGGCGCGAACCGGCGGCAACGTCCGATCCGCAGCGGCGGCCACATCCACAGCGCAGTCAACGTGACCGTCGAACCAGGAGACGAGACGCGCGCTCGCTCGACGAGGGCGATCGCTCGGGATCGGAGACGGGAACTGCGCCGCAGAATCAGTCCGGTGGCGGGCTCCAGTACCGGCAGGCGGGACACCGATCGGAGCGAGGGCACTGGACCGACACGTCGGACCGAGAGTCACGCGGGAACGACGAGGAGCGCGGAAGAAACACGAGCAGTGATCGGGACGCAACCAGCGATATGAGCAACCGACGCCACGTCCACGAACGGGACCCTGTCGGCGACCGGGACGAAGACCGCGACGAGAGACGATCCGGATAGCCGGATCGGTCGTTGCTAGGGTCCGTTTTTCTTCACGAAACGCCGTACCGAGCGCACGAGGAGCGAGTTCAGATTTCCGTCGCGGTATCCTCCGTAACAGTAGCCAACGACGACGACGGCGTGCGGCCGAGCGAGCAGGGCCGTGAGTTATTATCCTAACGTGTGAACTGGTGGGTATGACCGACACCGACGACGCCGATTCGGCGACGAACGCAACACCGACGCTCGCGGACGATGCGATGGCCAACTTCCCCGTTCCCGACTTCGCGGATCTCCCGGAGGACCTTCAAGAGCGAATCGAAGCCGAAACCGAGGAGGCCGGGTTCACGCCGAACGTGTTCTCCGCGTTCGCGTACAAACCCTCGCACTTCCGCGCGTTCTTCCAGTACCACGACGTGCTCGTCGAGGACACCGCGCTCGAGCGCGAGGAGATCGAAATGATCGTCGTCGCCGTCTCCGGCGTCAACCACTGTTACTACTGTAACGTCGCACACGGGGCGCTCGTTCGCATCTACGCCGAGGATCCGCAACTCGCCGATCAGTTGGTCGCCAACTACCGCACGGCGGACATCAACGAGACCCACCGGGCGATGCTCGACGTCGCCGTCAAACTCACCGAGCGGCCGACGGAAGTCGAGAGGGTCGATCTCGTGCGACTCCGCGACGCCGGCTTCAGCGAGGAGGCGCTCTGGGACATCGCCGCGGTGACGGGGTTCTACAACCTGAGCAACCGGATGGCAATGTTCGCCGAGATGCGGCCGAACGACGAGTTTCACACGCTCGGCAGAGAGTAATGCCCCTGTTTCACCCGCCGTCTATCATCTCGTCAAAATCAACATGATTGACAGAATTTTAGCTAGTGCTAAGAACTAAGTTAGCTAGTGCTAAAATTGGGGTTGCTGATGGAGGTGATCATGACACGAACGGCGACGGAATTGCGTTGACGATCTCCGTTACCGGGCACGATCGTGCCAGGTGACACCCGCCCGGTAGACAGCGGAATCCGACGCGTGGTTACGACACCGCGTTTTGCGCGTGGTCAGTCATCATAACCTACAGTCGGTCATTGAGCTCCTGAACTCTAGTCACTCTCCGCTGTTTCGACGATATTTCTGTGCACTATTGTTGCATATCGAGTAGTGAGTGTTGGAACGAGCCGAACAGTATCCAGTAGTAGCAGACTCATACGGGCACAACAATCAGTACTGACATTGTCGACAGGGATTAGATGAGTCTAATCTTTTCTTTAGATAGAAACAATTATATTGTTCGTTGGGTGAGGGAGACGTGTAATGACCGATCATCGTTCCCGCGACCGCTATTGGTCGCGCCGACGACTCGTTACGGCAGCAGGTAGCGCATCACTTGCAGGAATTGCAGGTTGTCTCAGCGGTAGGGACGACGATGACGACCAGACCGTCTCGGTCGCGTCGTTCTTTACGTTCTTTGACTTCGCCAGACGGATCGCAGACGGGACGCCGGTTTCGATCGAGAATCTTGTTCCCACGGGGATGCACGGCCACGGCTGGGAGCCGGATCCGTCGATTCAGCGCGATATCACCGATGCAGACGCGTTCATTCATGTCGGCCCCGATTTTCAGCCGTGGGCTGATCGGGCGATCGATACCGTTCAGGACGAAGAACGGGAAACCCACCTGATCAACGTTCGAGAGGGGATCGATCTACTCGACCTGACCGATACCGTCGAAGACGACGAAGCCGTCGAAGGCGCAAAGGACCCCCACTTCTGGCTCGATCCCGAACGTGCGATGGTGTCGGTCGACAACATCGCCAACGGACTAACCGAAATCGCGCCGGACCACGAGGACGCGTTCTCGGCGAACGCGGCCGATCTCAATGCAGAACTCGAGGAACTCGATGACGAGTGGCAAGCGCTCTTCGACGCGGCCGAACGCGATATTGTCTTCCTGGCCGCACACAACGCGTTCGAGTACGTGGGGCGGCGATACGGTGCGACGATCGAACCGCTCGTCGTCAATCTCGCCGCCAACGACGATGTCCGTCCGGCGGATATGCAACGTGCGGAGGAGACAATCGCGGACAACGACATCCAGTACATCGGTGCCGCTGTCTTCGAACCGATTCGGCCAGCACGACAGCTGCTCGAACAGACGGACGTCGAGGCGTACTACCCGGTGACGCCATATGCTGGGACGGCTGAGTCGTGGGTCGACCGTGGCTGGGGATACTTCGATATCGCACGCAACGTCAATATGCCGACGTTCCGTCTCCTCCTCGATGTCCAGTCACCGGAGGATGTGAGCTTCGAGGACTACGGTCGCAACTTCGAACCCTGATTCCGAGCCATGGCTCACGACTCCAAACAGTACCGTGAGGAACTCGTTGCGGTGCGTGGCGTCTCGTTTGGGTACACGGCAAGTCCAGTCCTCACGGACATCTCGCTTACCGTCGACCGCGGCGAGTACGTCGGCATCGTCGGCCCCAACGGCTCCGGGAAGAGCACCCTGTTGCGGCTGCTGCTCGGATTACACGAACCCGACAGTGGGAGCGTCGACCTGCTCGGCCAACCAGCGCGCGCGTTCGCCGAGCGTGAGAAGGTTGGGTACGTCGCACAGGACGTCACCGAGAACACGAAGCGGATGCCGATCACCGTCGCGGAGGTCGTCCTGATGGGACGGTTTCCCCACGCGGGATTCGGACGCGTCACCAGCGACGACCGTGAACGCGCCCACGAGGCCCTCGAAACAGTGGGTATCCATCACCTCGCTGACCGAAAGATCACCCAACTCTCCGGCGGGCAGCGACAGCGGGCGTATATCGCTCGTGCACTCGCCGGCGAGGCGGAACTCCTCGTCCTTGACGAACCGACAGTCGGCGTCGACGCTGAATCCGTTGACGCGTTTTTCGACTTACTTGGAGACCTCAACGATGACGGGATGACAGTGCTGTTGGTCGAACACGATATCGGGGCCGTTATCGAGCATACGTCCCGTGTGGTCTGTCTCAACCGAGAACTGTACTTCGACGGTGATCCCGTCACGTTTGCCGAAAGCGACGCACTGGATCGTGCTTTCGGGACGAACGTTCGACGTGACGACGAGGTGGTCGTCTCGTGAGCACGTCAGACGCCGCAGTTGGTGTCACGAGCGTTCCCTACAACGCACTCGATTGGCTGATCGAGTCCTGGAGCAACGAGCTTAGAGAAATCGGTGAGGAACTCGGCATCGAAATGCTCGAGTACACGTTCATGCACCACGCGTTTCTGGTCGGTGCGCTCATCGCGGTCATGGCTCCGCTGATCGGGACCTTTCTGGTGCATCGACAGCTCGCACTGATCGGCGATGCACTGGCACACACTGCCTTTGCGGGCGTTGCAGTCGGTCTCTTCGTCAACGCGACGTTCGGAACCGGTATCTCTCCGTACATCACGGCAGTTGTCGTCGCAATGGTTGCCGCACTCGCGATCGAGTTGATCTCGGAGGTCACGGATGCCTACAACGATGTCTCGATGGCGATCGTTCTCTCGACGGGGTTCGCACTCGGAGCCGTGTTGATCAGCCTCAACACGGGTGGATTGGCGGTCGGAATCAATCAGTATCTGTTCGGAAACTTGGCGACAGTGTCACGCGAGAACGCGATTATTCTGGTCGTGCTCTTCGTCGCCGTGTCGCTGATCGTCACGCTGACGTACAAACAACTGCTGTACGTGACCTTCGACGAGACTGCTGCCCGGGTTGCAGGGCTTAGTGTCCCCTGGTACAACCGCCTCATGGCGATGCTCACCGCGATGGTCGTCGTCGGCGCGATGCAGATTATGGGCGTGATCCTCGTCGCTGCGATGCTCGTCGTTCCCGTCGCTAGCGCAGCTCAGGTAGCACGCAGCTTCAAAGAGGCGCTGCTGGCGTCGGTTGTGCTGGCACAGCTCGCGGTCCTCGTCGGAATCACGCTGTCGTATCAGTACGAGGCGACTGCCGGCGGCACAATCGTGCTCGTCGCCGTCGCCATCTACATCGGAACAATACTGCTCGGCAAGGTGCAATCACGGCAGGAGACTGCGGAAGCTCGACCGATTCCGGACGAACGGGAACAGATAGCGGACTGATCGACGATGACTGAGAACGCAGCCGACGCACCGATCACTCCGGTTATGGAAGACTACCTGACGGCCATCTACAAGCTTCAAACCGAGACCGACGAGCCAGTCTGGACCACCGACGTCGCCGACGCCCTCGCAGTGACTGCCCCGACGGTCTCGAGTATGTTCGAGACGCTTTCCGATCGCGGTCTGATCACTCGGGAGAAACACCGCCCGGTCACGCTGACCGAACGTGGCGAGACGATCGCCCTGCGAATCGTCAGAAATCACCGGCTTCTCGAGACGTTTCTCGTCGAGCGCCTGGGCTACGAGTGGCACGAGGTTCACGAGGAGGCCGACCGACTCGAACACCATCTGAGCGATCGGCTCGCGACACAGCTCTGGAAATTTATTGGGAAGCCGACGGTCGATCCACACGGTGATCCGATTCCGGACGGCTCACTGCCGCCGACATCCGCGACGTGGCCGCCGCTCACCTCGATAGCCGACGGCACGCGAGTCCGCGTCGAACGCGTTCGAGCGACCGACGACGAACTCGAGTACCTCGACGAGGTGGGCGTTCGTCCGTCAGTAACGCTTACGGTAACAGCAGCGCTCCCAATCGGGCTGTACACCGTCGATATCGATGGGACCACACAGCAGTTGCCAACCGAGATTGCAGATCGTATTTTCGTCGCTCCCATCGAAGAGCGGGCGGAGTGACCCGTACAGCGGGCGTAGTCACTCGTGACGTGGCGGGAACCGAAACCCGAAACCTGGGTTCGGTCGCAATCTAGTCAGTCGTCACTCGCAGCGAACCCGGCCGACTCTGCATCGGCGTCGGCCTCGGTCTCGGCCATTCCCGGCAGTTCGCCGCGGACATCGTCCGAGCCCTGCTCGGTGATGGCCTCGCGGTAGGCCTCGGGCATGACCTTCACGAACGCATCGAGGGCGCGTTCCCAGTCGTCGAGCAGGTTCGCGCCGCGGTCGGAGCCCGTGTAGGCGACGTGGTTCTCGACGAGGCGGCGCAGCATCTCCTCGTCTTCCTCGTCGAGGTCTTCGTGGAGCGTCGCCATCCCCGTGTTCGCCCTGTCAGCGAACTCGCCGTCGGGGTCGTAGACGTAGGCGACGCCGCCAGACATGCCGGCCGCGAAGTTCGTTCCGGTTTCGCCGAGGACGGCGACGACGCCGCCGGTCATGTACTCGCAGCCGTGGTCGCCGACCCCCTCGACGACCGCCTTGGCACCGGAGTTGCGGACGGCGAAGCGCTCGCCTGCGACGCCGTTGATGTAACACTGCCCGTCGGTCGCGCCGTAGAGTGCAACGTTGCCGATCGCGATGTTCTCGGTCGGATCGTAACTCGCCCTGTCGGGCGTCCGAACGGTGAGTTTGCCGCCGGAGAGGCCCTTGCCGACGTAGTCGTTTGCACTGCCGTTCAAGTGCAGTGAGACCCCGCTCGCCAGGAACGCACCGAAGCTCTGGCCGGCGGTCCCCTCGAGATCGACCGTGATCGTATCCTCCGGCAGGCCGGCCTCGCCGTAGCGGCTCGTGACTCGGTTCGAGAGCATCGCCCCGACCGCGCGGTCGACGTTCGTCACGTCCGCCGAGAGCGTGACCGGTTCACCGCCATCGAGCGCGTCCGCGGCGGCATCGATGAACTCGTAGTCGAGCTGGTCCTCGAGTTCGTGATCCTGCTCGCGGACCTTCCGGCGGACGTCGCCGTCGGGTTCGGCCAGCACGGCCGAGAGGTCGACGGATCGGGCTTTCGGGTGGTCGACACTGTCGCGCTGGGCGAGCGTGTCCGCCCGGCCGATCATCTCGTCGACGGTCTCGAATCCGAGCTCGGCCATGATCTCGCGCAGCTCCTGGGCGATGAACGTCATGTAGTTGATGACGTGTTCGGGTTCGCCGGGGAACCGCTTGCGCAGGTCCTCGCGTTGGGTGGCGACCCCGACCGGACAGGTATTCTTGTGGCACTGCCGGGCCATCACGCAGCCCGAGGTGACGAGCGAGGCGGTACCGAAGACGTACTCCTCGGCACCGAGCAGGGCGGCGACGGCCACGTCGCGGCCGGTCTTCATCCCGCCGTCGGCGGAGACGCGGATGCGGTCGCGCAGGCCGGTTGCACAGAGCATCTGGTTCGCCTCGGCGAGGCCGAGTTCCCACGGGAGGCCGGCGCTCTTGATCGACGTGCGCGGCGAGGCACCCGTGCCGCCGGAGTGGCCCGAGATGTGGACCACGTCGGCGTTTGCCTTCGCGACGCCGGCGGCAACCGTGCCGATGCCGGCCTCGGAGACGAGTTTGACGTTGATGTCCGCCTCCTCGTTGGCCGCCTTCAGATCGAATATCAGCTGTTTCAGGTCCTCGATGGAGTAGATGTCGTGCAGCGGCGGCGGGGAGATGAGGCCGACGCCCGGCGTCGACTTGCGGACGTGGGCGATCATCTCGTTTACCTTCTCGCCGGGGAGGTGGCCGCCCTCGCCGGGCTTTGACCCCTGGGCCATCTTGATCTGGAGTTCATCAGCCGAGGAGAGGTACGTCGAGGTGACGCCGAAACGGCCCGAGGCGACCTGCTTGACGTTGCACTCGCGCTCGGTGTCGAACCGCTCCGGCGGCTCGCCGCCCTCGCCCGTGTTGCTCTTGCCCCCGATCCGGTTCATCGCGATCGAGTTGTTCTCGTGAGCTTCCGGCGAGAGCGAGCCGAGGCTCATCGCGGCCGTCGAGAACCGCTCGACGATGTCCGTCACCGGTTCGACTTCCTCGATCGGAATCGGCTCGCGGTCGGAATCGAACTCGAGCAGGCCCCGAAGCGTCTGGAGGTTCTGGTTCTGATCGTTGATCAGCTCGGCGAACTCCTGATACCGCTCGTAGTCGTTCGAGCGAACTGCCTGCTGGAGCGTGCCGACCGTTTCCGGATTCCACTGGTGAGTCAGGCCGTCCGAGCGGTGTTCGTACTCGCCGTGGCGGTCGAGTTCAGTCTCGTCGTCCGCTCCGAAGGCGGTCGCGTGGCGCTCCCGGAGGTCCGCTTCGATTGCTTCGAGACCGATTCCCTCGGTCCGGTTCTCGGTGCCCGCGAAGAACTCGTCGACGAGGTCGGAATCGAGGCCGACGGCTTCGAAGATCTGGGCACCCTGGTAGCTCTCGACGGTCGAGATGCCCATCTTCGCCATGACCTTCAGCAGGCCGTTCTCGAGCGCGCCGACGTAGGCGTCGATGGCAGCCTCGGTGTCTGCACCGTCCGGGCCGGCCGTGAGATCGGCGATCGTCTGGGTGGCCAAGTACGGGTTGACCGCGCCGGCACCGTAGCCGACGAGCGTCGAGAGCTGGTGGACGGTGCGGGGTTCACCGGACTCGACGACGAGGCCGACATGGTTGCGAAGCCCGTTTCGAACGAGGTGGTGGTGGACGCCGCCCGTCGCGAGCAGGCTTGGAATCGCGACGCGCTCGGCGTCGACGTTACGATCCGAGAGGACGAGCACGTCGTGGCCCGCCTCGATCGCCGCGACGGCGTCCTCGCGAACGCGTTCGACCGCCGCTTCGAGGTCCGAGCCGAACTCGTCGCTCGTCGGTTCGTAGGTGATGTCGATCGTCGCGGCCGTCATGCCGTTCGTCGAGCAGTCCCGAATCGCCCCGAGTTCGGCGTCGGTCAGCACGGGCGAGTCGAGGACGAGTTGGCGGGCGTGGGCGGGCGATTCGTCGAGGAGGTTGCGCTGGAAGCCCAGGCGGCTCTCGAGGCTCGTCACCAGTTCCTCGCGGATGTAATCGAGCGGCGGGTTGGTGACCTGGGCGAACAGTTGCTTGAAGTACGAAAAGAGCGGGCGGTTGAACTCGGTGAGAACGGACAGCGGCGTGTCGTCGCCCATCGAGCCGACGGGGTCTTTCCCTTTCGCGGTCATCGGCTCGAGCAGGTTCTCGAGTTCGTCGTGGGTGTAGCCGAAGGCGGCCTGCTGGGCTCGCAGGTTCGAGACGGGCTGTTGGGGCGTGTTGTCGCCAGTCGACTGAATCTCGGGCAGGTGAACCTGCTCCTGATCGATCCACTCGCCGTAGCGGTCGTCGGTGAGGTCGTCGAAGACCTCTTCGTCGGGGATGACCCGTCCCTCGTCCGGATCGGCGAGGAAGAGTTGGCCCGGCTTGAGGCGGCCGCGTTCTTCGATTTCTTCGGGATCGGTGTCGAGCGCGCCGGCCTCGCTCGCCATGACGAGGCGGTTGTCCGTCGTCACGTCGTACCGGCAGGGACGGAGGCCGTTGCGGTCGAGGACCGCGCCGACGCGATCGCCGTCGGTCGCGGCGACAAGCGCGGGGCCGTCCCAGGGCTCGACTAGCGAGGCATGGAAGTCATACCAGTCCCTGCGGTCCTCGTCCATGGCGTCGTCCCCGCGCCAGGCCTCGGGGACGAGCATTCGGAGGGCGTGTGCCAGGTCGCGCCCGTCCTGCAACAGGAGTTCGAGCGCATTGTCGACGCTTGCCGTGTCGGATTGGTCGGGATCGTCGATGATCGGCTTGACGGCCTCTAAATCGTCGAGGACATCGCTCTCGATGTCCGTCTCCCGCGCGCGCATCCAGTTGATGTTCCCCTTGATCGTGTTGAACTCGCCGTTGTGGATGACGTTCCGGTAGGGGTGAGCGAGGTGCCAGGCCCCGAGCGTGTTCGTCGAGAACCGCTCGTGAACCATCACGAACGTCGATTCGAGGCGCTCGTCGGTGAGATCGGGGTAGTAGGTGGCGACCTGCTCGCCCTTGAGCAGGCCCTTGTAGACGAGCGTTTGCGAGTCGAGCGAACAGACATAAAACCGCTCTTTCCCGTCGATATCCGAGTCGGAAACTGCGTTTTCGAGCGCGCGACGGGCCACGTAGAGCCGTCGGTTGAACTCGTCGCCGGTCACGTCGTCCGCGGGAGCGACGACGACCTGCCAGACGTCGGGCTCGGATTCGAGCGCCGTCGCGCCGAGGTCGGCGTTGTTCGTCGGCACGTCGCGCCACGCGAGTACGTCGAGTTCGTAGGTTCCGAATGTATCTTCGAGCAGAGAGACGAGTCCAGCGCGGGCGTCGTCGTCGGTCGGCAAGAAGAGCGAGCCGACGGCGTAGGCTCCCGGGGCAGGTAGATCGACGTCGAGTTCACCGTCGAAGAACGCATGTGGTGTTTGGAGCATGATCCCCGCACCGTCGCCGGTGTTGGGTTCCGCGCCGGTCGTTCCGCGGTGTTCGAGATTGACGAGAAGGTCGAGTCCGTCGGCGACGACGTCGTGGCTCGATCCCCCATCGAGGTCCATGACGACGCCGACACCGCAGTTCGACCGTGCGTCAGCAGGGTCTGAAAGTCCCTGCGAACGCTCGGCGGATGCTTCGCTGTGTGGCTGTGGCATACCACTGCATACCGAGACGGCCTATAAGAGGCTAATCCATAATGACTAAGTGTATTATAAACACATATAATGTAGTATAAGGTGTATTGTTCACAAAATCGAGACGCTGCTCGTCCACGGCTGGGCGTGTGTTCTGGAATTCGGGACAAAACCTGGGCGTCAAGGGAGTGATTGTACCGTTCGGTCCGGGAAAAGTGTCAGAGGCACGTAGTGCTCACCCACCAGAGTGAACACCACACTCACGATTTCACACGCCACCGGTAAGCACTCTTGGGTTAAACCATTAGGTTCCGAAATTCGACACGTCGACGACCAGTGGAAGGATGGGTTCGAGGGCTCGAACTGCAGCTTCGGAGAGCGATTCTGAACTCGTGTCGCGACGGATGCAAGCGAGAGGGCCGCGAGCGACGAGGGAATCGCGATCGGCGATCGGTCAGTAGGACTTTGCGAAGTAGGCGATTTCGTCGGCGGGTTCGCCACAGACGCCGCACTCGTCGTGGTCCGGTTCGGGGACTTCGCCGGCCGTCGTTCCGCCCTCATCTTCGAGCGGTTGCATGACGATTTCGGCGGCGATTTTCTCCTTGATAGCTTCCTCACAGGCCTCGTCGCCGCACCACGGCGTCTTGACGTAGCCGCCGTGTTTGCCGAGCGTGCCGAGGATGTCTTCGGGGCTGTGGGCTTCGCGGATGTTGTTTTCGAGGTTCTCCTCGGCGGTGTCGTACAGTTTGTCGAAGATTTCGTCGAGGTGTTCGTCGACGGTTTCGACGATGCCGTCGCGGTCCGCGACGCTTTCTTCGTTGTCCGGGCGGTGAACCAGCGTGATCTCCTCGTCTTCGACCTCGTAGGGGCCGATCTCGAGCCGGAGGGGGACGCCGTTGAGTTCGTGTTCGTTGAACTTGAAGCCGGGATTGCGCCCGTCGCGGTCGTCGAGTTCGACGCGGAAGCCGGCGTCCTCGAGTTCGTCGGCGATGTTCTCGGAGTACTCGAGGACGTCGTCTTTGGTCTCTTCCTGCCAGATGGGGACGATGGCGACCTGCGTGGGTGCGATGGTCGGCGGGAGCACGAGCCCCTGGTCGTCGGAGTGGGTCATGATGAGCGCACCGAGTGCGCGCCAGGAGAGGCCCCACGAGGTCGTGTAGGCGGTCTGTTCGTTCTCGTCTTCGTCGACGAAGGTGATGTCGAACGCCTCGGCGAAACTTTGCCCGAGGTTGTGACTCGTCCCGCCCTGAACGGATTTTCCGTCTGGCATCAGCGCCTCGACCGTCGTCGTGGTGTCGGCACCGGGGAACTTGTCGTGTTCGGGTTTTTTCCCGCGGAGGACCGGGATCGCGAGCACGTCCTCGTAGACGCGTTCGTACTGTCCCAGACGGGTCCAGACCTCGTCCCAGGCTCCGTCGTCGGACGCGTGGGCGGTGTGGCCCTCCTGCCACATGAACTCCTTCGTCCGGAAGAACGGCTTCGTCTCGGTGGCCTCCCAGCGGACGACGGAACACCACTGGTTCAGCCGTAGCGGCAGGTCGCGGTGGCTGCGCGTCCAGTCGGCCATAAAGGGCGCGATGATCGACTCGCTCGTCGGTCGCACCGCGAGCCGTTCCTCGAGTTCGTCGTGGCCGCCGTGGGTGACCCAGGCGACCTCGGGGTCGAAGCCTTCGACGATGTCTTTCTCGCGCTCCAGGAAGCTCTCGGGGATGAACAGCGGGAAGTAGACGTTGTCGACGCCGGTCTCTTTGAACCAGCCGTCGAGCGCGTCCTGGATGGCTTCCCAGAGGGCGTAGCCGCGGGGTTTCGTGACGATGAACCCGCCCATGGGTGCGTAGTCCGCGAGGTTCGCCTTCTGGACGACCTCGGCGTACCACTCACCGGGTTTGTGCGATTTCGACTCGGTGATCCCGAGTTCCTGACTTTCGTTGCTCATACGAGTTCCTTTGCGACCGGGGAAATAAATCCGCAGTGTTTGGCGAGCGCCGTCGGTCGACTATCGTCGGAGCGCTCTCAGCACGTGATCAGCGGGCACATCGGATGGCCTGTATCGATCCGCCGAACTGACAGTGACTGAGTTCTAGAAGTTTGTTAAAATCATGATGTATTATTACTACTCTCGTTGGACGGGTTGGTGTATGGATGGTAACAGCCACCACGGACACGATGACGAAGGCCGATCGAGCAGTATCAAACGACGGCGGTTCCTGCAGACGAACGGAGCGCTCATCGCAGCCGCAGCCACCGGGCTCGCGGGCGGCTTCGACGTTGCAAGCGCCGACGCGGACCCCGTCGACGTCGACGAGAACAGCGTCGCCTACCAGTACTTTCACACCGAGTGGACCACAATCGAGGCCGACATCCCGCGACTCGCCGATGTGGGTATCGATGTCGTCTGGCTGCCCCAGCCGGCCGTCAGCAAACTCGACTGGGAGGATCAGACGACAGCGGACCAAGAAGGCTACTACGGCGATCCACACCCGTATTACGGCTACCTCGAGCCGAATCCGCCGCTCGGATACCAGCCGGTGGACCTCGAGACCTTCGACTCACCCCACGGCACCGAGGCTGAACTCGAGTCGCTGATCGACACCGCCCACGACCACGGTATCGAGGTCGTTCTCGACGTCGTCCTCAACCACATGGCGACGGCGGATGGGCCGGACGGCTCCGTCGACCTCCCGCAGTTCGACCGCGACGAGCACTTCCACGACTACGGCACGCTCGGCGAGGACTGTTACTGGCAGGGAGCAGGAAACGACGAGGAACGCGCCCAGTACGAGTGCGACCTGCTCGGGCTCCCGTCGTTCGACCACGAACACGGATACGTTCAGGACGAGCACGCCGCTCACCTCGAACGGCTGGCCGCCCTCGGCGCTGACGGCCTCCGACTCGATGCAGCAGGCCACATCTGGCCGTGGTACTTCGCATCCGAGATCAACCCGCTGGCCGACGACCTCGGCCTCTGGCGCGTCGGCGAAATCTGGGACGGCGACAAGAACACCGTCATGGAGTTCGCCGACACCGGAATGAGCGTCTTCGACTATCCGCTTTACTACGCCATCATGGACGCCTTCGAGGGCGGCGACATGACCGCTCTCGCACGGGAGAACGCGCGCGGTATCGTTCACGAGGATCCGAGCGTCGCGGTGACGTTCGTCCAGAACCACGATACCGCCGGCCCGAACGTCGGCATATTGCTCAGATCGGAAGAGCCGTCGTGTAGGGANGAACCGCTCTTCCGATCTGAGCAATTTCTCTCTTCGGAAGGGGACGCCCAAATCGATGATCCGTACCTGGAAGACTTGATCTGGGTCAAACGAAATCTGGCGGCCGGCGCGCTGATCGATCGGTACGTCGGTGACGCTCTCTACGTCTTCGAGCGCGAGTTCAATCTGCTGGCCGGCATCAACAACGACGAGTGGGACGACCGAACCGAGTGGGTCGACACGTCCTGGCCGAACGAGACGCTCGTCGACCACGCCGGCGGGCAGGGCGAGGTGACGACGGACGACGAGGGGCGGGTCGAAATTACTGTTCCCTCGCAAGGCTGGGTCATGTACGCGCCCGAGAGCGGCGGCGGTGGCGGGTCGGGCGAACTCACGCTCCGAGTGACGGTCGGCGTCGATCACGGCGAGTCCGTCTACTTCACCGGCAGCACCGACGAACTTACCAACTGGGGCGGTGGCATCGAGGGCACCTGGACGGACGGCGACATCTGGGAAGTGACCGTCGACGATTCCGGTGAGTTTGAGTGGAAGACGCGCCGCGGCCTGTCCGGCGACACCGGCGGCGTGTGGGAGTGCGGCTCCAATCACGACCGGACGGATCGTCACCCGTCTCATCAGGGCTGGGAAGACGAGTAGCGCTTGTCGCCCGGCAACGGACGAACTGCCGCCGACAACGGTTGGTTGGTTCCTTCCGGTTCTCGCCCCTTTATGCAGTCGTGTTACAAATGTACGAGTATGCGAGCGATTGAAGTAACAACATACGGCGACAGCGACCAACTCGAGCAAATCGACGCCGACCTGCCCGAACCGGACGCCGGGGAGGTCCGGATCGAGATAGAGGCCGCGGGCATCAACTTCGCGGACATCATGCAGCGCCGCGGCGCGTATCCCGGCGGTCCGGAAACCCCCTACGTTCCCGGCATGGAAGCCGCAGGGACGGTCGACGCGACCGGCGAGGGTGTCGATCTGAACGAGGGCGACCGCGTCGTCGGACTGCTCGACACCGGCGGCTACGCCGAGTACGCCACGGCCAACGCGCAGATGCTCTTTCCGATCCCGGAGGGTATGAGCTTCGAGGAAGCCGCCGGCTTCCCCGTCCAGTTCCTCACCGCCCACAGCTGTCTGTTCGAGTGGGGCGGCCTCGAAGCCGGCGAGACAGTACTGATCCAGGCCGCAGCGGGCGGCGTCGGCACCGCCGCCGTCCAGCTCGCCTCGAACGCGGGCGCGGAGGTCTTCGGCACCGCGAGCACGCAGGAAAAACTCGATCTCGCCGCTGAGCTCGGCTGCGATCACCCGATCAACTACACGGAGACGGACTTCCGCGAGGTCGTTGACGAGGAGACCGACGGCGAAGGCGTCGACCTCGTCCTCGAATCCGTCGGCGACGACGTCTTCGAGCGCAGCCTCGACGCGATGGCCCACTTCGGGCGCATGGTCACCTACGGCGTCGCGAGCGGCGTTCCCGCCAGCGCGGAGAACCGCCGACTCCTCTTCGAGAACAAGACCGTTTCTGGCTTCCACCTCGGACAGGCCTCCTACCACGACCCCGAGCGGATCATGAAGGCCGTCCCAGATCTGACGGAGGGCCTGACGAGCGGCGACCTCGAGGTTATCCTCGGCGAGGACTTCGCACTCGAGGATGCAGCCGAAGCCCACCAGTACATCGAGGACCGCAAGAGTTCGGGAAAGGTCGTGTTGAAGCCCTGAGGTTCGGTGACCGGTCGCTCACTGTGGTGAGCGGTTCGGGTGCGTCGTGTGGTGCGAGAAGCGGTGCGTGACACGGCCAAAAACCGACTCCGTCGCGGCGACCGTCATCCAGTTCGAGTTCGGGACGATTTCTCGTCCGGTCGGATTGCTGTCGAAGACAGTCCGCGGTGGAACCGACGACGCCAGTCACTGCGGCCGAGCGTTCGTCAGCGGATCGACTGCGACAGAGCGCTCCGCGGCTACAACGGTCCTCACAAAGTGCTTTGGGGTCGTCTCGGTCTCTCCGAGAGCGACTCTATTGGACTCACGTCGACGCGGTGCGGTGGACTTCTCAGCGACACGTCCGGGCAACCCTTATTCCAACGAACACAGTGTAACAGATATGGACGAAATCGTCTTGGTATTCATCAAAACCATCGAGTTGATTTTCGATCTTGTAGAAACGATCTATCGACGGTTCTTTTCTGACGAGATAGATGACGACAAACAAGCTCAATCAGGGATTGACGACGTTCAATAAGCGCATGTAGCAAGTGTCCATTCCGCACGACGGCACAGCTGAAGAAACAGATTCCAACGGATCAGTTGACGGAAACGCGTTCAAGCCGGTTCAGTCGCTCTCTACCGCACGAAACGACGCGTCCCACTCGAGTTCGTGATCGACGAACTCGGCTTCGTCAAGCGGCCGCCCGCCCGCGAACCTGAACTCGCCGGCGACGGTCCGCCCCTCGAGTACGCCCGGAAGCCAGAGCCGGTCGTCCTCCCACATCTGGTCGTAGGGTACCTCGTCGATCGGAACCCACTCGGGACGGGCTTCGTCGGAGGGGCGTGGCTCGCCGGCGAACGTCCCGGTCCGGTAGACGTGACAGCGCGTGTGAACCGCGCCGTCGAGCAGGAACGTGAGTTCGCCCGCCTTCTCGAGGGCCGCGGGATCGAGTTCGAGTCCGACTTCCTCTCGCGTCTCGCGGACGGCGCACTCGCGCGGCGTTTCGTCGCCTTCGAGTTTCCCGCCGGGGCCGTTGTACCAGCCCTCGCCGAGGCCGCGGCGTTTTTCGATCAGGAGGACCTCGTCGGTGGCATTCGGCGCACCAGCCGCGTCGTCGGGCCGCCCATCCCCGCGATCGCGAAGCACGAAACAGAGCGTCGCCTCGATCATACGAACTCGTTTGGCGACCAGTTACTAAAGCCAGCCGAACCGGTAGCGATGCGGATCGGCGTCGACTGCCGGTCTACGGCCGCTTGCCCGTCAGCGCTTCGCTCGCCGGTGCGAACGAGATCGTCGAGCCCGCACCCGCCTCTTTTGCGCGTTCGTACAGCATGTGCGCTGCGGCGACGGTTTCGATTCCCGTCCCGCCACTGTCGAAAACCGTGATCTCGTCGTCTCCCGTCCGACCGGATGCGGTTCCGGCGACGACCTCGCCGAGTTCAGCATGGATGTGGTCCTCGGTGACGGCACCCGCCTCGAGCGCGGCGAGGAACGAGCCTGCATCGTAGGTGGCGCGCTCGCGGAGGTCCGGCACGTAGGTGGCCCGTTCGATCGTCGTCGTATCGAGTTCACGCTTGCCCTCCTGGTACTGGCCCATCGCCGTGACGTGGGTCCCGGGATCGAGGTCGGTGCCGTCAAAGACCGGGTCGCTGGCGCTGGTCGCCGTGATGACCACGTCCGCACCGTCGATCGCCGCCGCACTCGAGTCGACGGCCGCGACGTCGGCGTCGAGCGCCTCGTCGAACTCGTCGGCGAACGCCGTCCGGCTCTCCCGGGTCGGCGAGTAGACGCGAACGTCGTTGAACTCGCGGACGGTCGCGGTGGCGTGGACCTGGCCGCGGGCCTGCGGGCCGCTGCCGATGACGGCGAGCGTCGCGGCGTCGTCTCGAGCGAGTTCGTCGACGGCGACGGCCCCGGCGGCTCCCGTCTTGAACGGGTTCATGCTCGCGCCGTCGAGGAGGGCGAGGGGCTCGCCGCTCTCGGCGTCGAACAGCGGCGTCATGAACCAGCCGTCGCCGGAGCCGAAGCCAGCGCCGTACATGTAGCCGCCCATCGCGCCGGTGTCGGGCAGGAGGGCCGCATAGCTGGTGAACATTCCCGCGGGGTCCTCGCGGAAGAACTTCTGTCGCGGAAACGCGGGCGCGCCGTTGCCGACCTGCCGGTACCCGTCCCGGACGGCGTCGACGTAGTCCGCTGGCGATGCAAGGTCGTCGATCTCCTCGCTGGTGAGAAACAGCGTGTCCGTCATGCGTGCTCGTTTCGGCTCGAGCAGGAAAAAGCCGTCACAAGCGGCGAACGCGGTGGGAAAGCGAAACGAACGGCCTCGTCTCAGAACACCTCGTCGATCGCCGCTTCGAGTTCGGTGAGCGCCGTCTCGATCTCCGTCGCCGTCGCACACAGCGGCGGTGCAAGCAGGAGCTGCGTGGCCGGACGACCGGTACCGACGATGACGCCCCGGTCCTCGAGCGCCGCGGCGACGGCCGGCACCGGATTCTCGGATTCACCTTCGCGCTCGTCACCGCCTGTATCGTCGACGCGCGGATCGTAAAACGGCTCGCCGGTCGCGGGATCGGCGAACTCGACCGCCCGGAGGTAGCCGCGGCCTCGAACGTCAGCGACGACGTCGGTTCGAGACGCGAGTTCGTCCAGCCCGGTCTCGAGGGCCGGAGCGTTCTCTCGGGCGTTCTCGATGAGTCCGTTGTCGTAGGCCTCGATGGCGGCGAGCCCCGCCGCGCAGCCGACCGGATGACCGCCGAAGGTCTGACCGAGGTCGAAGCCCTCCTGCTCGATATCCGCGACGAGTTCGGGCCGCGCCAGGACGCCGGCCAGCGGCGCGTACGAACTCGTGACGCCCTTGGCGAAGGTGAGCAGGTCGGGTTCGATCCCCTCGGTCTCGACGCCGAACCACTCGCCGCAGCGGCCGAATCCGGTGATGACCTCGTCGGCGATCAGGAGGATCTCGTACTCGTCGCAGAGTTCGCGCACGCGCTCGAAGTAGCCCGGCGGTGCCGTGTACGCGCCGCTCGAGCCCGCGACGGGTTCCATCATGATCGCCGCGATGCTGTCTGGCCCCTCGTTTCGGATGACGAACTCGAGGTGGTCGGCCGCCGCGTCCGCGAGTTCGGCCGGCGTCTCGGCGTCGAACGGCGACCGGTGGGCCATCGGCGGGAGGAACTTCGCCGCGCCGGTCGTGGCGGCGTGGGTTTCGACGAGGTTGCGGGTTTCGGGGTCGCCGGTCAGGCTGCCCGCGCCGTAGGTCGAGCCGTGATAGGAGCGCCAGCGGGTCAGAATTTTCGATGCGCCGGTGTGGTTGCGCGCGAGTTGGACGGCGAGTTCGTTGGCTTCGCTGCCGGTGACCGAGAACAGCGCGTGCGAAAGAGAGCCCGGCGCGAGGTCGACGAGTCGCTCGCCGAGCGCGGCGCGGACGGGCGAGCGCTTCGCGGCGGAGACGTACTGGATCTGCTCGAGTTGTTCGGTCATGCCGTCGATGATCGTCCGGTTGCCGTGGCCGGCGTTGACGCAGTAGAGTTGCGAGACGAAGTCGAGGTACGTCGTGCCCGTCTCGTCGACGACCGTCGTGCCGTCGCCGTCCGTAATCGCTAACACGTCGCTGTCGGGGTCGTACCAGTGGGGTATCGTCGTCGGAACCGTCGTCGATTCCTCAGTGGGTCCTTCTAACATGACAGTGGTATCCACGTGGTTCGGGTTAACTGTTGTCCCGCAATTCGACTCGCTTTGATCTTGGAGTTAGATCACCACCCAGCGTTCGAACCACGGTCAACACGAATCGTAGCCGTCCAGGACGGCCCCTCGGCGCGGATCAGTTTCGCCGGTCGCCCGTCTTCGAGAGGACGACGGAGAGGAGAGCGCCGGTCGTGGGAAACACTGCAAGGAGAGCGAAGGTCTGCCAGACGGAGATCAGCGAGAGGAGAGCGCCCGCGATCGCAGCGCCGGCGGCACCGATGCCGAAGACGCAGAGGTAGGTGTATCCGTACGAGAGGCCGCGATCCCCCGGCGGACTGTACTCCGCGATCGTCGCCTGGTACATCGGCTGGAGCGAGAACAGCAGGAAGCCGAGCAGGGAGCCGATCAGCAATAGGGGGACGAACCCCATCCGTGCGACCGGGACGAACACCACGGCGACGACGGCGATCGAGGCGAAGATGACCGTCATCCCGGTCTCAGTTTGGATGCGATCGGTGAGCTTGCCGCCGACGTACTGGCCGGCCATGCCCACCATCAACAGCCCGGCGTAGAGGTACGAGGCCGGATCGAACTCTTCTGCCATCGGGCTGTTGGGATCGAACAACTGGAGTTGCTCGATGATGTTCGGCATGAAGTCGCCCAACACGTCGGGCAGGAAGGTCAACGTGCCGCGATAGAAGAGTCCGTTCATCATGACGACGACCATCGCGACCGTAAAGCCGACCGTAAACAGCGCCCGGCTATCCGCGACGAACCGCGAGAGCGACATCTGCCGGTCGTCCCCTCGGGTGCCGCCGTCCGGCTCCGTCTGCACCGCAGCCGTCTCGTCGAAACTCGCCGTCAGCGCGTAGAGCACGCCGATCGCGGCCGGCGCGACGAGCAAGGCCGTGACGAGTTCCCAGTCGAAGAACAACAGCAACACCGCCGTCAGCAGCGGCCCGAACGCGATGCCGAAGTTGCCGGCGATGCCGTGATAGGCGAATCCGGTGCCGCGTTGTTCGACGCCGGTCGAGATCAGCGAGAGTCCGGCGGGGTGGTAAATGCTCGCCGCGATGCCCCAGAGACAGAGCGCGGCCGCGATCATCGCGACTCCCTGGGCGGCGCTCAACAGCAAGAACGAGCCACCCATCCCCGCCAGACAGCCCATCACGAGTTCGCGCGAGCCGAATCGGTCGACCAGGATGCCGGCCGGCAGCGCACCGAGACCGAACAGCGCGTAGCCGACGGAGACGGCGACCCCGAGAACGGCGGTATTGACACTGAACTCGGCAAGCCAGATCACCATCAGAATCGGGATCGAGAGCTCGTAGGTGTGAACGACGGCGTGGGCGATCATCACGAACCCGGTGATCGACCTGTCGTTCCCGGTGAGTCGACCCGAGTGGGCAGTACTCATACTAGGTTTCACACGCACTGCACGTGGCATAATGGTTGCTAAGCCAGCGATACTGTCCGGACACGCACACGCACCCGTGGCCACACCACTCGACACAACGTCTGCACTCGTCAGTCGTTCAGCCAGACGCTCGCCTGCGGTTCGTACGGGTCGGTAGGGATCTCGACCAGCGTCGGGCCGTCGCTGTCGATCGCGGCAGTCACGGTTTCGGTGATCTCCGTCGGGGTCGCGGCCCGCATCGTCTCGAGTCCCATACCAGACGCGATTGCGTCGAACTCGAGCGGGACGTCCTGCCAGCCGTACTCGCCTTCGTCCATGCGGTAGTTTCGTTCGGCGTCCTCGCTGATGATCGCGTAGTCGCTGTTGGTGAAGACGACGACGGTGACATCGAGGGCTTCGTCAGCGAGCGTGTGGAGTTCGTGGACGCACATCATCAGGCCGCCGTCGCCGACGAGGGCGACGACGGGTTGGTCCGGGTTCGCGGCTTTTGCGCCGATAGCGGAGGGGAGGCTCGACCCCATGGTTGCCCAGGAGCCGGGGTTGACGTAGTCGCGCGGCGCGTACGTTTCGAACGCGACGAGCGCCCAGATCCGAGAGCCGCCGGCGTCGGCGGTGACGACGGCGTCCCGGGGGACGCTATCTCGGATCGCCTCCAGCGCGCTGACGGACGTGATCGGCGATTCGTCGACCGCGCGGAGATCGGCGAGCCGACGGTCGACGGCGGTTCTCGTTTCACGGGCGCGTTCGCGACCGCCGGTCGCCGCGATCGAGCGCTCGGCGAGTTCAGTATCGAGGGCGGCGAGCGTGCGCCCGGCGTCGGCAACGATGCCGACCGCCGGATCGTATCCCGTGCCGATGTCGGCGGCGTCGAGGGTGACGTGAACGAGGTCGTCAGGAACGTCGATTTCCCAGTGGTGCATCGAGACGGCGTCGAAGTCGGTCCCGACGCCTAGCGCCGCATCGGCCGCGGCGATGTGCTCTTTGACTGCGGTCCCGGTGCCGCCACAGAGGACGCCACCGAAGAGGTCGTGATCGTCGGGGAAGACGGCCTTGCCCTTGTAGGTGGGAAAGACCGGTGCCCCGAGCCGTTCCGCGACGGCCTCGAGTTCTGAACTCGCGTCCGCGGCGCGAACGCCGCCACCGGTGATGATGATCGGGCGCTGCGCTGCTGCGAGGAGGGCTGCGGCGTCGCCGACTGAGTCGTCGGCTGGCGTGGCGGGCGAGTGCGGGTCGGTCTCGCCGGGGTCGGCAAGGGAAACGTCCATCGGCAGGAAGTTCTTCGGAATGCCGACGCGAACGGGCCCCTTCGGCGGCGTCAGCGCGGTATCGATCGCGCGTTGGAGCTCGGCGATCGTACTCTGTGGCGTCTCGACGGTGACGTTTTCCTTGACGACGTTGTCGTACGTGTTCGGCGGCGTTTCGTGGATCCCGTCGCCACCCCGGACGTCGGGTTCCGTCTCGACGGCCATGTGAACCAGCGGCGTGCAGTCGTTTTTCGCGTTCTTCAGGCCGTTCATCGCGTTCATATCTCCCGGACCGGGAATGACGACGGTCGCCGCGAGGCCGCCGCTGCTCTCGGCATACCCCCACGCCTGGTGCGAAACGGCCGTCTCGTGGCGCGCCATGATGAACTCGATGTCGGTGCGCTCGCTGATCGCTTCGTTCAACGGGAGCGTCTGCTTGCCAGGAATTCCGAACAACGTGTCGATCCCGTTTGCCACCAACCGCTCGATGACGGCCTCGCTGATTCGCATACCGATGGATGTGCCACACGGGAGCGTAAAGGTTGAGGATCATGTTCGTTCGGTGGACCGTCTCTGTCAGTGTCGATCGAAAGAGAATCCGCGGAGCCAGCGAGTGGCACGAACCAGCAGCGAGCGGCCGACCGACACCGTCACGATGGCCGCCGCGGGACAAACGGGCCGAAATCAGCCGTTCGAGCGGCAATCGTCGCAATTCGAAGCGCGTAGCTCAACAGCACGACGAACGGGAGAAAGACGAGGGCGACCCCGCCCGCGGCGATCGCGAGCAAGACCGCCGTACTCGACACCGTCGTCACGAGCGTCGGATACGAGACCACCAATAGCCCGCCGCCGACGAGCGTCGGAAACCCGACGTACAACAACAGCCGAGAGAGCACGGCGAGTTCGTGCTGGACGTATAACGTCTTGAACGTCTGCCGAGCGATCGCGAGCAGTCCGAGCAGTTCGATCAGGTCCTCGAGTGGCTGCGTCTCTTCGAATCCCTCGCTCCACTCCGCTTTGAAGAAGCGGGAAGCATGGTAGTAGTTCCCCTGATGATGCCCGAGAACGGCCGACAGCGCTTCGAACGTCCCGAATTCGGCCTCGGAGAGCGTCCCCGCGACTGCTTCGCCGTCAGCCTCGAGTTCGTGGACGAAGCGTGCAACCTCTTCGCGCTGGCGAGCCGTTGCGTCGGCTGTCATCGATGCCGGAAGCTGTCGCCCCCGATCGACGGTCGCTTGCACGATAACCTCGAGAAACGCCGCCGGCGAGGCCGGACTCACCGTCACGTCGGTCACCCCCTCGACGCGGCGCTGGAACTCGGTCATCCGTTCGAAGCGCTCGGTCAGTTCGTTCGGCCACCCGAGTTCCTGCGAGAGCACGAGCTGGTTGATCGCCAGCACGATCGTGATAAAGGGAAGCGTTCCGCCAACGAGCGCGCTGTACAGCGAGCCGACTGCCTCGGCATCCGTCACCTCGATAACGCCGGCGAGTTGACAGCCGACGACGAGGATGTACAGTCCGCCCGCGAGTATCCCGGCGATCAACAGCCGATTCCCGTCCAGCAAGAGCCAGCGTTTGATCGGCGACTCTGCAGCCGTCTCGTACGTAAGATCGGTCCCCGACTGGCTCTCGAACGACTCAGTGCGCCGTTTCCGGTCCAAATCCCGGTCCCGGTTCTCCATACCACGTCTAACGACACCCCCCGAGGAAAGTGTACGTGGCGACGCAACCCTGCAGTGAACTCGTCAGTACTGTGTTATCCGACACGTTTGCCGCGCTCGACACATTCTCGAAAACGAAGAAGCGACGTAGGAAACTGAATTCGTCGGGTTGAGCAACCCGAAGCGTTTGCGATGGTCGGCGAGTTCACGACTGAACGAGTAACAGGACGTGAAGGAGTGGACTCGCCGGGATTTGAACCCGGGGCCTGCGCTCACGCTCGCTACGCTCCCTCCGCGCGGGGAGTGTGCCAACCAGAGTGCATCTATCTGGGTGTACGACTCCGTCAACACCAACCATGAGCCTCGAACCATACGCACCACAGGAAGCCGTCACGGACTTCCTCGAAGACCAGAAAGAAGGACAAGCAAAGAACACCGTACAGAACTACAAGTACGCTCTCCGACCGTTCGTGGACTTCTGCCACGAAAACCAAATAGAGAATCTCAATGACCTCACCGGACGGCGACTCAAGGAGTTCAAGACGTGGCGGGGCAAGCAGGTGAGTCTCACCACGCTCCGAAACCAGATGTGGACGCTCAAGAAGTTCATGCGCTTCTGCCAGGCTATCGAAGCCGTACCTCACGGGCTTCCGATGAAGGTGGAAAGCCTCGTGCCTCAGAAAGACGGTAACGACTCGCGGGATGAGTTCATCGAGGCGGAGATAGCTGACGTGATTCTCGACTACCTCGAAAAGTACGAGTACGGTTCACTCTGACACGTCACCTTCCTGCTACTGTGGCGAACAGCCGCACGTCAGGGGAGTATCCACGCTCTCGATGTGGACGACCTCGTGGAAAACCCACCGATGCTGAAGATACGGCATCGTCCAGATACCGGGACTCCGCTGAAGAACAAATCCCACGGTGAGCGTAATGTTCCGCTCTCGAAAGAAGACGTGGAAGTGGTACAGGACTACCTCGAAATGAATCATCCCGGCGGAACGGACAAACACGGACGCGAACCCCTGTTGATGGGCCGGTCGGTCCGTGCGCAAAAGACCACGATTCAGCGGAACGTCTACACGCTCACACGCCCCTGTCACTACGGACAAGAGTGTCCCCACGACCGCAACCCCGATGAATGTGAAGCCACGACCTACAACACTGCCAGTAAGTGTCCATCGAGCGTGAGTCCCCACTCGATACGGAAGGGCCGGATTATGTACCTCCTCGATAACGACGTATCCATTGAGGACGTCTCCGACCTGGTCAACAGCGGCTATGACACAATCAAGCAGTACTATGACAAGCGCTCGAAGACGGAGAAATCCGAGAAGATACGTCAGACGATGCCAGACTGTTAGCCTGTTTTTTAAAACGGGTTTCGGTGCCTGACTCCCGGGGTTTGACCTGGGAGATTGTACTGCAATTTTCGGAGGAATCGACCGCTGTCTGTGGGTTTTCGGTAGTTATATCCAACTGCATCCCGTTATGTACAGTAGAGGCTTTTCCCGCTATCCTTGACGAATCAGCGGGAGGAATCATTCTCATGTCCACAGATACATCTACAGCAGCAGGTCTATCGCAAAATCTCACTCTCGAACAGATCCGATTTCGTCTTGGCGACGTGATATGGAAGGCATTCGAACACCCACAAACCTCACTCATCGAGGCGCTACCGGCTTCGGGCAAGAGTTACGGTGTCCTCAGATGGGCAGCTGAAACAGGAAACCAGATCTCTGTCTTCGCTCCACGGCACGAACTCATGGACGAGTACGAGGACTGGTGTGCGGAAGACGACCTCGACCTTTCGGTTGCGCGGCTTGCTTCCTTCCACCGCGACTGTGAGAGCGTTTCACTCGACGAGAAGGGAAACCCGACAGATGAACTGACGGAGAAGATACTCAGGATATACCGACAGGGAATCAAAGGCGAAACAATCCATCAGAATGCCAGCAGGCTCCTCGGGGAACAACCGCCCTGCCTGGAGCATGGGGAATGTTCGTTCATCGAGGGGATTAATATCGACCCCGAGCCGTACGATGTCCTTCTCGGACACTATCTCCACGCCTACCAGACTGACTGGACGGAGGAACGTTATGTGGCTATCGATGAGTTCCCTGGAGACGCTTTCCTACAAGAGTACACGGGGAAGGTACCACCAGCAGTAACCGCATACGTTGAGGAAGAGGACTTGCTTCCCTTCCGTGACTACGAGGAGCTGTTTGACCGCCAGTCAGAGTTCCGGGAAGAAGTCGAGCTGTGGAAGCAAAAGGTTTGGTCGCACTACGATGCCAATCACGTACTCCAGGCCAAGAACTCGTCTGCACACGCTCTAGGACCGCTAATGACGCTCGCCAATCTGGAGAAAGAGCGGCTGGACAACCGTTGGCGACACGCTGACCTGGGGAACGGGAAAGTAGCGGCCCGGAATACCGAACACGAATGGTCATTCCTCCTTCCGCCGAACCTTGGGGAAGCAGAGAGTGTCGTGGCTCTCGATGGAACACCAGTACTCGAACTGTGGGAACTCGTGATGGGGACAGAGATTGAACGGTTTCCGCTCCTCGATGATAGTGACAGGCAGACATATCTTGAGGATGTTCTCGGGCTGGAAATCGTGCAGACTACTGAGAACTGGAACGCCTATCAGGGTGGAGATGGGGTTTCTCCGACGGTCGATATTCCCGTTGTGGAAAAATTGAACGATCTCCACGACTCTACCCCTGGAGTAATCACCTCGAAGAAGGGGCTAAAACAGTACAAAGGTCGCGGACTGAACTCCTTGGCATCGAGGACGGAAAACTACGGGAACCTCAAGGGCAGCAACAGTTTCGGGACTATACGACTCGGCATCGTACTGGGGAACCCCCATCCTGGAGACGACGTCGTAAAGAAGTGGGGCGCACTCGCCGGTTACTCCATTGAGCGACAGGAAGGGACCTCTGGGGAAGATACCGACTACGGATACTTCGGGAACCGTGTCATGGAGGCGCTGATTCGGAACGAAGTCCTTCAGGCAGTGATGCGGTTCGGACGGGAGGAGGTGGATGGCGAGAAGGGTGCGACTGTGTACGTCCACACGTCAGCTCTACCGGAATGGATAGAGCCAGAGAAGCGAATCGTCTCCGTTGACTCGTGGATGACTCAAGAAAACGGCATGAAGCAGGTGATTGAGGCTATACGTGAACTCAACGAGCGTGACATTCGCGAATGGAAGACTGGGGACGTAGCTGACAGAATCTCCATCTATGCGCGGTATACCCGAGAGCATCTCAAGAACCTCGTCGAACAAGGCTATCTCGAAAGTTGGCAGGGTGGTCGTGGGAATGCTTTCCACTTCTCGAACGTATGTATCGAGGAGGCCCCAGAGTACGGCCACGTTGAGTTCGCCGAGTAGTTTCGGAAGGGAGGCTATAGTGTGATAAATTGAGGGTTCCGAAACTTGTACCAATGCATTGAGGGGGAATAGGACTGAAGTTGGGGGAATCGGGAAAGCTGCTTATTTCAATCGAGTATAACCATGCATCGAGGAACGACTTATTTCGGAGAGTGGCTCCGAACTGATAGGCCAATTCATCCTGTATTCTCAAAAATAAAACAAGAAGAATCCTTAACCCCCTCAATGCTCCGAAACACTCAGGGGATTGATTCGCTGTCAGACTCTCCATACACTCTGTTTCAATATTCGCAGATCGTGTGAAATAACGTATCTCAGGGGAGTATTCATCCGTCTATGCATGGAAATTGCCGAGTTAGGTGATACCGCTATACCATACCGCTGACTCGATATTTCGGACGAGGAGTGAAAGTGGGAGTTCGTTAGTCCGAGTATAGAGGATTAGCTGAAAATGAATATAACTCTAATTCAGTTCATAAACGGTGGGAGAAGACGGAAAACGGCGATAAAACCCACATGTTGGAGGGATATAACCCTCTTCATTGCTCAACTCACTACAATTTTAGTATAGGTCTGAAGGTACTATATCGGACTCTAAGGCACTCAAGCTTCATACTCTCTGTCTGTTGATGGGATAACGTTTTTATATTTGGGGGGTGTAAAAATGATTGAATGGGGAAAGATCGTCTATATGATGTTCCCGGGGTGACGAAGAAGGTACTGCGGCTGGTGATTAAAGGTAAGAACACCCAAGAGGAGCTCGCAGATGGCCTTGAATGTGCTGAGAGAACAGTCTACAATAAGATCCATGATCCGAAGATTCTCGGCTTCCTTGAGAAGGAAGACGGCAGGTATGTCATAAGCGACAAACCCCAGCTTATGAAGCTATTCCAACTCGATGACCGGGGAGTTTTAAAAGAGAAGTTTGAAAATCTACCGGGGGTGCAAGAAGTCAATGATGAGTTAGTCGGTGGGAGTCTTTCTTTTGTTCGGGTCGGACGGATCATCAGTTACTACACCGAATCTGAGGCAATAGACGAGGACGCATTCGTTACATATGGTCGTGTATATTCAAAATGGTTTGACTATCTGGGGATGGGTTATGAGCACAATCAAACACTTTACCGTCAAAAGCCCACAAATTACGAGCAAGGTAGCATCGGTAGAAATTCCGGCGAAGGATTTCCTCAAGTGCGACCAGACAAGGTCTTTGAAGCTCTCGAAATCATAGGGCAGGGAGCCCGCTCACCATCGGAAATAGCAGAGGTCTATGACTACTCGGAGAATCATGTCAATAAGCTACTGAGCACTCTCTATTCTCTTAATTTGGCTTATAGAAACTCAGCAGTAAAATTGACTGAGCTCGGAGAAAGGGTCAAAGACGCACCGGAGGAAGAACGAAAAAAGTTGATCCGTGACTCCTTATTAGATCTCACTCTGGTCAAAAAATACTGCGAATTAGCTCCTGAAAGTCCGTTTAAGAATCAGGAACTAATGGAGCAAGTCGGTAGAAGCCTTGGTCGAGACTGGAGCGATACTACCCGGTCGACTAATGCTAAAAGAATCTACCAATGGCTATTGTACTCCGAACTGTTTAGGGAAGTGAAAAGAGGGACATTAGCCCCTACAGCTACGGCGAACCGAAAGGGTGTAGCATCTTTGGGGGATTATGAGTAACTCTGAATCGGGCGTTTGGAGTCTGATTCTCTCCTCCTTGATGAGCACTTCCCCGGAAATCCGTCCGCAAAATCAGAAAATTCGCGCGCGGAGCTACATACCGATCTCGCGCACGCACCATGCAATGTTCCAACCGGGGTAGGAATTCATTGAACCGGTCAGTACTCTCCTCCTCAATGCATTGTTACTCCCCCTTTCGGAATCGCGTCTCTACTAACCAATACGTTGCCTTCCGAAACTCGATTGTAGAAAACCCAAGTACGTCGAAGGGATAGAGAGGTAACGGTGGGAGGCCACAAGGGACGATTTTGGCGGGTGAAAGCGGCAAGGCAGACGTTCAACGGTGTTGTGGGTTTATAAAGAGGCCGCGCCTTCTGTCGATTGTTGACGGAGAGAACTTGGATGGACTCGCCGGGATTTGAACCCGGGGCCTCTCCCATGCCAAGGGAGTGATCTACCCCTGATCTACGAGCCCTCGTTCGCAGTACTTGCTTTCCCACGGGAATAGATAAACCCCTCGAAATCGTCGGGGTGGCCCTGTCGTTACCTCACACGCCGACTCTATTCGTCTCTCCGACGAGTTCAGTGGCCGCGCCGATCCGTTCGATCCCCCGCTCGTGGAACGCTGTTTGGCGCAGGTCGGTCCCCCGATGCCGCGGCGAAACGAAAGCATATTGAAGACTGCCGCGACGGTCGCTCTAGATCTAGAAACCCTTTAGTCCGTCCCGCTGAAAGCGACGGTGGGAAGCGCACGGCCGCAAATCTGACTGTGCCACTCGCTTGGGTGGCTTGGGATTGCGGAAGTGCATCATGCACGTTCAGACAGTTGGGTCGCTGTACGGCATCGACTGTCGCGTCTTCGAGCGGTCAGTGCGGTTCCTATCCTCACCAATGGCACGAATGCATACGCGCCGTCGTGGCTCGTCCGGTTCGGACAAGCCCGCGGCAGACGAACCACCGGAGTGGAGCGACGTCGACCCCGACGAAGTCGAACAGCGGGTCGTCGAACTGGCAGAACAGGGCCACGATCCCAGCCAGATCGGGATCAAACTGCGTGACGAGGGTGTCACAGGAACGCCTGTCCCGGACGTGAAGCTGGTGACGGGCAAGAAGATCACCCAGATCCTCGACGAAAACGATGCCAAGGCAGACATCCCCGAGGATCTCCGTAATCTGATGGAGCGCGCCATCCGCCTGCGCGAGCACGTCCAGGAGAATCCGCAGGACTACCAGAACAAGCGTGCCCTGCAGAACACGGAGTCGAAGGTCCGCCGACTCGCCGACTACTACCGCGGCGACGAACTCGAGCCGGACTTTGCGTACTCCTACGAGATCGCGGTCGATCTCCTCGAAGAGAACTAACGCGTCCGACTCGTCGAGACACGACCACCTGCACGATCATCCACGTTCAATGTCCACTGACGGCCACGCCGGCTCTACCGCCGTGACACACGCCCCCGACATCGAGAGCGCCGGCTTCGTTCGCATCGTCACGCGAGCGGACGGCGATGCGCTCGCAGCGAGCGGTATTCTCGCCACGGCGCTCTCTGATTCGGGAATCCCATTTCAGGTGACGGTCGCCCGAACGGTCGGTGATCGAACCGACCGAGTTCAGGGACAGGATGAGCGAGACAGCGACGAGCTGACGGTCGTCTTCGGTGCCGTCGACGCGGGTAATGCCAAGGCCGTCGTCCGGTTGGACTCGGACGACCGTCCGGCAACGCTCGCAGCGACCGACCTCGTTCGCGAGTTCAGTACGGACGGCTCGACGGCAGTCGCCGGGGTTGATCCGGTGCTCGCGCTTGCTGGTCTCGTCGCAGCCGGTGTCGAACCCGGCGCTGGCGAGAGCGAATGGCTCCTCGAGAGTGCTCGTGAACGCGGGCTCGTCGAGCGCCGACCCGGTGTCGCGGTTCCGACCGTCGACCCGGTCGACGGCCTGGCGCACTCGACGCGATTGTGCGCGCCGTGGTCGGGCGATCCCGAGGCGACTCGCGATGCGCTCGCGGGTACTGAACTCGAGTTCGACGAGCCAGCCTCGTTCGGCGCGGACGCGCATCGGACGATCGGCTCGCTCGTCGCGCTCGATGTCGTGGGAGCCGAGGCGGCCACCGATGCGGCCGCAACGTCGATCCAGCGCGTGCTACAGCCGTACGCGATTACCGGGACTGGATCCGATTCTGAGGACGAGTACGCCTTTCCCACCGTCGGCGGCTACGCCGACGTGCTCGAGGCGACGGCTCGCACGGAACCCGGTACGGGAGCCGCACTGGCGATGGGCCACGACGCCGTCGGACCGGCGCTTTCGGCCTGGCGAACGCACGGAAAACGCGCACACGACGCGCTCGAGACGGCCTCGACCGGCCGCTACGACGGGTTGTTCGTCGTCGGTATCGACGCCGGTCCCGTCGAAGCGGTTGCTCGCCTGGCCGTCGAGTTCCGATCGCCGGAGCCGACGGTGCTCGCCATCGGCGATGGTGAAGCGGCGATCGCGACTCGCGAGTCCGAGTCGCTTGCGGCGACCGTCGAAGCGGTGACGCGAGAACTCGACGCCGATGGGATCCGTGCCGAGTACGATGTTGGGCATCGCCGCGGATATCTGCAGTACGACGTCACCGTCGATGACGCTGCTGCGGACGATAGCGTTGGAGGCGACGAGAGCGCGGAAGACGAAGAGAGAACGGTGGACAATTCGACGATCATCGCGGCAGTGAGGGAGCACTACTGATCATGCCATCGGAGACAGACACGGAGCTGGCACCAGCACCTCACGGACGCGCCACGATCCGCACCGACCACGACGATCCCGAACTCGTCGCACGGGCGCTTCGCCCGGACAACACCGACGAGATGGAGACCGTCGTGGCGGACGAGACGACCGTCGTCACCCGGATCGAGCGCGAGACGACGGGCGGACTGCACTCGACGGTCGACGACTACGTCGTCAATCTCGAGGTTGCAGTCGATGTTGCTCGCATGGCGCGAGACGCTCCCGATGGGCGAGACGACAATGTCGCGGATAGCGACGCCACGGACGCCCCGCCCGCAGACGCGACTGAACAGCACGACGACCCAGCGGACACGGGTACTGTGTCCGACGCTGATACCACAACACAAGAACACAATGAGTGAACGCTCAGTCTCACGTGCGAAACAGGAAAAGCGGTGGTACACCGTGCTCGCTCCGGAGCAGTTCGACCGGACCGAACTCGGCGAGACCCCCGCAGATGAACCGGAAAAAGTCTACGACCGAACCATCGAAACGACGCTCGGCGACCTCAACAACAACGCCAGCGAGAACAACACAAAGCTGACCTTCAAGATCACGGACGTCGGCAGCGACACCGCCTACACCGAGTTCCAGAAGCACTCGCTGACCCGCGACTACCTGCGCTCGTTGGTCCGCCGCGGTGCCTCGAAGATCGAGGCCTACGTCACCGTCCTCACGACGGACGACTACCGCGTGCAGGTCCAGCCAGTCGCTTTCACGACCAAGAAGGCGGACGCAAGCCAGGAGAAAGCCATCCGCGAACAGATGGTCCAGATGGTCGAGGAGGCGGCCGCGGAGCGCACCTTCGAGGAACTCATCGACGGTGTCGTCGAGGGGCGACTCTCGTCGGCGATCTACGGCGAAGCCAAGACGATCTACCCGCTTCGCCGGGTCGAGATCCAGAAGGCAACGCTCGAAGCCCACCCCGAGGAAGTCGCCGAAGAGGAAGCGACCGCGGTCGATGTCGACGACGAAGACGTCGCGACGAGCGACTAACCGATTCGACTGAGACGCCCGTTTTGTTTTTTCGCCGCCAGCATCCGAGCAGCGCCGCCGGAAGAACAACCACTGTCTGCTCCTGAAGCGACGAGTTCGTTGTTAGCCGAGATGGATCGGATCGACCTTCATGAACTCTCGCAGGACGACCGTTGCGTACGACCCCTTGGGAAGCGAAAACGAGAGGGTGAGTGCATCTGACTCGTCTTGCTCGGCCTGCTCGGCCTGCTCAATGCCGAGTGCAGTGCGGAGGAGGATCGGTCGTCGCGTGCCTGTCGAGTGGAACTCGCCAGGGAGGTCGAAGTCGCCGGGTTCGAGGCCAAGGTCGTCCAGCACGTCTCGCTCGATTTCGCCAGGTTTGCCGTCGGCGAGTTCAGTGTCGGTGCCGACGAGCGGAGCGGTGACGAAGGCGCGGTTGCGCTCGCAGTGGCGGGTTACTGATTGGATGCGGCGCTCGTCGACGCGCTGGAGGCGGTCGGTATCGGGGAGCGTGAGTTCGGCGGGGATGTCGTCGCCGGTGTCGGTAAAGCAGACGCCGTCGCCGGCGACGGGGCGGTCGAAGGGAAGGCCGCGTTCGAGACGTTCGCCAAGGAACAGGTTGAACGCGTAGGATTGGGCGGCGTGGACGAACAGGCGCTGGAGGTTCGAGGGGACGGACTCGAGTGCGGCACGGAAGTCGTCGGGGCCGGGGTCGCCGTCGCACGCGGCGAGTTCGTGAAGCATCGAGCGTTCGTAGCGCAGCCGATTCGGGAATCGGTCGAGCGCCTGTTGCCAGTCTCTCGTCTCCTCGATGAACGTCCGGGCCGCCTGCGTCCCGTCGGGTTCGGCCTCGGTCGGAGCGCCCAGGTAGGCCATCACCGCGCCTTCCCAGTCGCCGCGGGCGATTTCGAGGCCGACTTCGTGGGTGACCGGGCGGCGGCTGCCGAACCGCTGCTGGCCGAAGTAGTTGGGGACGCCGATCGGGGCGGAATCGCTCGGTTCGGTTGCTCCCGACCCGTCGGCCGACGGTCCGCCGTCGCTGTCGTCGTCGGTTCGACCGACCGTC
Organism: Natrialba taiwanensis DSM 12281; assembly: GCF_000337595.1. Classification (GTDB taxonomy): domain Archaea; phylum Halobacteriota; class Halobacteria; order Halobacteriales; family Natrialbaceae; genus Natrialba; species Natrialba taiwanensis. Next base: position 70,223 of record NZ_AOIL01000028.1, read on the forward strand.
CCGTCGAACGATCCGAACGCCCGTAGTTCGCGGGCGATATCGGTCGCGTTCGCCGGCTCCGCGGGATCGCTGATGACGACCTCGAAGGCGTTGCCCGCAAGGTCGCCGAACTCGAGCGAGCGGCCGGCGCGCCCGAGGGGTTCGAGTTCAGCGTCGTTGATGTCCGGCAGGTCCACCGCGTCCGTGCTGTAGACCGAAAAGAGCTGTGTAGTGACGGCATATTTGTCCTTGGTGCCGGCCCAGTTGATCCGTTCGCGGGAGACGCCGAGGGCGTCCGAGATGCGCGCGGCGAAGTCGTTCGTGTCCCACCCGTGAAGCGTCGCCCGGAAGACGAAGTGCGGATAGGCGTCTGTCGACGCGTCGATCGGTTCGGTTGAGAAGCGTTCGAGTTCACGAACGCGAAAGTGGTCGTCGGCCGCACGGAGGCGGCCGCCGGTGCCGTCGGTGTCGCTGACGTAGGCTGTCATTCCGACGGCGTGTTCGGTGGGGTGTGCCGGGCGCATGCTGATGGGAGGTTTGCGTGCGGAGACTAAATCGGTTTGTTCTCGCGGTCCACGCAGTGTGTCGGCTGGTGTCCGTCTCGGCGCTCTCCGCGGGCGGTCATCGGGAGTCGTGAACGGATCGGGACGGGCCGATACGGTTATTGCCGCTGCTTGCCTCCTGGCAACAGGCAATCGAGTATCGATCTGTCTTTGCCGCCCGATCATGAATACGAATCACTCCCCCGAGGATCACACAGAAGCGACGGAGACCTTCGAAGCGGACCTCAAAACGCTGATCACGTCCGCGTTCGCACACGGTGCCGCCATCGAAGCGACGTGGGTGATCACGACGCCACTGGCTGATGCCCCCGACTGGATCGTCACGGTCGAACGCGAGAACTCGGATCCGCAGTCGTCTGACTCGCATGCGTCACCGGAGAAATGAGCCGAACCGATCAGTACTGCTGATGTTTTGTTCCCCCTTCATGAATCGACAATAAAGGTTATATGAACCCCCGTCAATTTGTACGTGTACTCTACTGAAGTCGGGGCGCGAGAGTCGTCGGCAATCGAGAGAAGTGTAAGTGAAGTACGGAGCGTATGATGTCCGATACACGCAACTCCATCGATGACGCGACGGAACCACGACTGATCACTTCGACCGACCTGTTTGCCGCCTTCGCCGTCAAACGGCGACAGTATACGCTCGCCTATCTGGCGGCACACCCAATGCCGGTCTCGATCACTGACCTCGCTACCTTTATCACACGGTCAGAACTCAAGTCCGACGACAGTTCGCTCGATGCGACCGACGATATGGCCGAACGGCAGCTTTCCCATACCAATGGCCGCTACACTGACCGCTACGAACGCGTCCTGACCGACCTCTATCACGTCCACCTGCCACACCTGTCCGATGCCGGCCTCCTCACCGCAACCGACGAGACTGAACTCGTCGAGTTGACGGTCGATCGGTGTGTTCTGTCGCCGTATCTCGACCTTGCCGGGGTTACCGTTGATCTTGACAGTACCACCGACATCGACATCGAAATCGACGGTGACAGTGCATAACGCGACCAGCACGTGCGGTACAGTTAGTCGAATGATGCGAACTGTTGTCAGTCAGTTCCAGCGCATCCGCGACCCGTCCTGCGGTTGCACCGGAAAATCGAGACAGCAGACCGTCTGATACAGACCGTGGGAGTTAGAACAACGAGAGTTCACCGGTCACGCTATCGACCCGGTCATCGCCGGCCGGTCCGACCGCAAGCGCAGTGACGGTCCCCGGCTCGAGTTGCGTGTGGCCGGCATCCCGGATGATCGCGTTCGGAATGCCGTCTCGATCCGCAATCTCCGCGAGTTCGTGGAGTTGGCGCTCGCTCGTTCCTTTGAGGACGACCTTCTTCTGTCCGCCTTGCTTCCACTGATTCCGAAGTTGACTATCGGCCTTCTCGTAGGCCGACAACGACGCGTGTGCGACCTGTGCGGCGAGTTTTCCCTGTCCCATTCCGATATCCGTTCGGGCGACGATGGCCTGTTTCATACGGGTGTTCTCGAGGGGGGCAGGTAAAGCAACGGCGATTACGAGCATCGGGTGGCAGTTGTGACGACCGATACGCATTTCGTTCGAGAGGACGAACGGCCACTATGAGGCGAACGCGGCGAGCGATTCTCGCCACGACGGCGGCCGTCGGTATCGGTGGTGTTGCTGGCTGTCTCGGGAATGGGGGCCCACCGGATGCACCGGTCAACGGCGATTCGGACGCCGACGTGTCCGTTACTATCTACGAAGACTTCTCCTGTCATTTCTGCCAGGCGTTCAAACTCCAGGTCTATCCCGAACTCGAAAATCAGTACATCGAACCGGGAGAGATTCAGTACGAGTTCCGCGATTTCCCGGTTCCGGTAAAGGAGAAATGGTCGTGGGAAGTTGCCAGCGCGGCACGCGAGGTCTTCGAGGACGAAGGTAACGACGCCTTCTGGACTTTCGCGAGCGACATCTACGAGCACCTCGGGTCCTACACCTACGATGTCATCGAGGAGGTCGCTGACGACGCCGGAGCGGATGGCGGGGCCGTCCGCGAGGCCGCCGAGGACGAGCAACACCGATCGGTGATCGAGGACAACAAGTCCCACGGCGACTCGAACGATGTCGCCGGGACGCCGACCGTCTTCGTCGACGGCGAGCAAGTCGAGTTCTACGAGAGCGACGACTTCGTGATGATGGCACTCGAGCAGACGACGACGGCGATCGAAAACGCACTGGAGTAAGTGGAGAGCGGAAGGCCGCGTCGGTCCGGCGCGACGACGGCAATCGGAACAGTTTCACATCCACCGTTCGACTCGTCGGATATGATCCTCTCCGATGCGGACATCAGCCGCCGACTCGACGCGGGCGACCTCGTCGTCGAACCGCTCGACGATCCGGAACTGCAGATCCAACCGGCGAGTATCGACCTCCGACTGGGACGGGAATTCCTCGAGTTCCAGCGGACGAACATCCCCTGCATTCACCCCGACTCCGAGCGCGAGGTCGACGAGTACGTCACCGAGACGCTCGTCGAGGACGGCGACGACTTTATTCTCCATCCGGGCGATTTCGTTCTCGGAACGACCTACGAGCGCGTCGAGATTCCGGCGGACCTGATCGCCCACGTCGAGGGCCGCTCCTCGCTCGGCCGCCTCGCCGTCGTGGTCCACGCCACTGCGGGTCTCTGTGATCCCGGCTACCGGGGACAGATCACACTCGAACTCTCGAATCTCGGAACGGCACCCGTCGCGCTGACGCCGGGCATGCGTATCTCACAGCTTACCTTTACGGAACTCAAGACGGAGGCGGAACGGCCCTACGGCAGCGAGCGCGGCTCGAAGTATCAGGATCAGGACGGTCCGCAGGCCTCGCGCATCCAGAGCGACCACGAGTTCGGCGGCGAACAACTGGACCGCTAACGGACGACCGTCCCGCGAACTCGAATCTTCACCGATACCGGGCGACCGCAATCGCGACGGCGAGCCCCAAAACGACGCCGACGGCGAGCGAACTGACGGCACCGAATATCGTGCCGGCCGCGATGAGGATACCGCCGACGAGACCGACTGCGAATCCGCCCATTGCGCCCGCAAGATCAGGCCTCCCGTCGGAGGTGTCGTCGGTGAGTTTCAGGGCGACGCCGATCGTTGCAACGGCACCGGTGACGAAGCCGGCCGGCAGCCCGAGGAACTGCGGATACGCGACCCAGTGACCCGTGATCTCGGTCACCCCGAGTCCAATTCCGAGAAATGCGGCGATGCCGGCACCGATCGCGACGACAACTGCCTTGACGCTCATCGATCCGTTCGTTTACACCCCAGCGATAAGTATGTTCGAGTTCAGGTCGGCCGTCTCTGCACTCGATCTGCACACCTGACGTGCGATCTGGGGTTTGTGGCCCGTCAATCGCGATCCGCGATCCCCGAGCCGCGAGCCACGATCCGCGAACCGCAAACGACAGCCCGAATCCCCGGAAAGTTAACCCCGCTGCGGTCCAAGTCCAGCCTACCGAATGCAATTCGTCGAAGAACTAGTGGTCGACGAGTTCCTGCCGACGGTCCGCTCGCTCCTGGCCGGGGAGTTGCGCGACCGGGGGCTCACCCAGAGCGAAGTCGCCACCGTCCTTGGGATCAGCCAGAGCGCCGTCTCGAAGTACGCTCACGGCGACGTTGCCACGAACGACCGTATCGCCGCCGACGAGCGCGTCGACAGCCTCGTCGACGAACTCGGTGCCGGACTCGCGTCCGGGGACATCACGCCCGTCCAGGCGTTGATCGAAATCGAGGTCCTCATCCGCGAACTCGAAACCGGCGGCGACCTGCTCGCTCAGCTCCACGAAGAGGCCGTTCCCGAACTCGCCGATCACGGATCGAGCTTCCGGGTGCACGATCCCGAGAACGACCGGCGGACCAGCGAGCGCGTCCTCTCGTCGCTCAGACGCGGCCTGCGGATTCTCGAGAACGCGAGCGGCTTCGCCGGCTTGATCCCAGCGGTCGGCTCGAACCTGGTCGCCTGCACGCCCGATGCATCGAATATTGACGACGTCGCCGGCGTTCCCGGGCGGATCTTCGACGTGAAGGGAAAGGCGACGGTGCCGGCCGATCCCGAATTCGGCGTCTCCGAACACGTCGCGACGGTCCTGCTCTCGGCGCGCCGCCACGGCGCGACCGCCGAAGCGGCGATCAACGTCCGGTACGACGCCGACGTGCTCGCCGAACTCGAGGAGCAGGGCCACGAAACGGCCGAGTTCGACGAGAGCGACGATGTCGGCTCGAGCGTCGGTGCGGCGATCGACGACCACCCCGACGCGACGGTGCTGTACCAGACCGGCGGGCCGGGAATCGAACCGCTGATCTACCTCCTGGGTCCGGACGCGGAAGCCGTCTCGGACGACGTGCGCTCGCTGCTCTAATCTGGAGACCGGAGAGAAACCCGCCGCTGCGGATGACGCGCCGTCCCGATCGCCGCCCCAGCGCCACCGCAAGCTTTTGGGACACCTGTCGAGAACACAGACCGAACGCGACGAACGGAGACCGGAACCGACCGATGACGATCGAAACCACACAGGAGTTCTACGGGCGCTGGGCGCACCTCTACGATCTGATCGCGCGTCGAACACCGGGCGTGTCGCGGCTTCGGCGGCGGGTCGCCGCCGCCTGCCGACTCGATCCCGGCGATACCGTCGTCGAGATGGGCTGTGGAACCGGAGCGAACCTCCCCTATCTCCGCGAGCAGGTCGGCCCCGAGGGTACCGTCATCGGTATCGACGTGACGCGGCCGGTACTCGACCGCGCCACCGCCACGGCGGCCGACCGATACGACAACGTCCACGTCGTCCGCGGGGATGCGACGCGGCCACCGATCCCGTCCACCGGCATCGACGCCGTGCTCGCAACCTTCGTCGTCGGCATGCTCGACGATCCCGCCGGGGCGGTCGACGACTGGTGCGAACGCGTCGGCCCCGGCGGCCACGTCGTCCTCGCCAATGCCGCCCGCAGCGAGGCGTGGTACGCCCCGCCGGTCAACGCCGTCTTCCGCGCCATCGTCGTCCTCTCGACCCCGCCGACGACGCAACTTCGCTACGAGTATCCGCCCCACGTGCGGCTGGACGAGCGCATCGATGCGGCACACACCCGACTCAGAGCGAACTCGAGCGCCGTCGCCGACGAAACGCACCTCTTCGGCGTCGTTCGACTCACCGGTGGTGAACTCGAGTAACTATCGATGAGACGGCAAAACAGAACCGAAGTTCAGGACTACGCCGGTGCCTCGAGTTCTTCGAACTCGCGAACTCGATTCCGGACCGTGTCCGAAAGCGGCGTCGGGTGTCCCGTGTCGGGATCGACGCGGACAATCGTCGTTTCCGCGGTCGCGGCAATTTCGTCGCCGGTACGGATCTCGTAGGCCAGCGTACAACTGCTGTCGCCGAGGTCAGTCACTTCGAGCGCGACGACGGGGTCGTCGTCCATCGTAATCGGACGTTCGTACGAAATTTCGAGATTCGCGATGACGAACGCCAGTTCCTCCTGGGGAGTCTCGAGAACGTCCGCGATGTAGTCGGTTCGGGCGGCTTCGAGGTAACTCGCGTAGACGGCGTGGTTGACGTGATCCATCGGATCGAGGTCGCGGTACCGAACGGGAACCGCGACGGTAAACTTCTCACTCATTGTGTGTTTCGAAAGCGGGTCGCACAAAAGTACACATCGGTTTCGACGAGTTGCCGCTTCGCGAATTCGGGAGAGCGACGAAACGCGGATCCGGACGTGTCGAACGACGACAGCGGCTACGCCGACTCGCCGTACATCGCGGCGTGCTCGGCACAGAACGCGGGCTCGCGCAACTGCGCCTCGATCAGTTCCTCGTGATAGTGCGCGTTAAAGAGTCGGCAGGAGTCCCGCTCGCAGAACGGTTCGCCCGTCTCCAGATAGTGCACTGCCTGCAGGACATACCCCTTCAGCGCGTCGGTCGTCCGCGGATCGTCCGCGACCAGGAACTCGCCTTCGACCTGATTCTCGAGCACTTCCCGCGGCGGCGTATCGCCCGACAACAGGGCATGGCGCTGCTTCTCTTCGTAGTACGCCTCGGGCTTCGCCGGCGCTTCGTAGAGGCCGGGGACCGAGATCAGCGCCGGCTGTCCGAGGACGGAAACTCGCTTGTGCCAGCGGCCGTCGTGCTCGCCCCAGGTCCCGATCGCTCTGTCGAGCACCGGAACGTGTACCGCATCGAGTTCACGATCGGCCGCCGGCAACGCCTCGTTCAGCGCGCGCTGAATTCCGATACCATCGTAGAGTACCCCTCCCTCGCGCTCGGGATCATCGAGCGCTCGCTCCTCGTATCGGATCGTCCCCAGCATGGTGTTTCCCGTGCTGAACTCGTGCGGCGATTGCACGCGCGCCTCGGCGAACCGTTCGGCGAGGTCGTCGGTGCGGTGTACGTCGAGGAACCGATCGCGAACGGAAACGGAAGCGTCGACGTGCGCTTCGAGCCAGCCGGCGATGGCCTCAATGTCGGCCACCGTCGTCGGCGCTCGATAAATGACGATTTGCTCGACCATATATTCTCTAGTTGTACCACAGAGTGAATCAGTTACGGTCGGCGTCGAACGCGGACCCCGCACATTCATCACCGAACAAACATCACGGTACGACATGTTCCCGCCGTTCGTCTCTCGCAATTCGATGGTATCGGACGAGGCAAGCCCGTTCCTACAGGCATATCGGGACGTTGTTATCTACGACGGACCCGAGCCAGACGACGTGCTCTACGAGGGACCGCTCGTCGTCCACGGAAACGGCTGGCTTGAACTCGAGGGAGATCGGCTCCTCTCACCGAGTGCCGTTCATCACGTCGACATCGACGATGGTGAGGCTGAAGTCGACGACCGATCCGGTGACTTGTCTACAGACGGGAAGCGAGATCACGGTCACGATCGGGACACCGAGTACGGATTTTAGCTGTCGATAAACGACGGTCCGTCGACGAGTTCAGTTTCGGCATCCCGCCAGGTGTGGGCGGGTTCCCAGCCGAGTTCAGTTGTCGCTTTGGCCGTCGAGAACGCGGATTCCTCGCCTTCGAGGTTGCATTCCGCCGGCCGCGCTCCGAAGACGGTCTCGATCACGTTCGCGGTGGGTCGGCCGAGGTAGTTATCGGCGGCCATCGCGTGGGACGCTTCGTGGCCGTCGATATCAGCTGCAAGCGCGGCATCGACGATCGAGACGACGTCGCGGATGTCGACGTAGGATCAGAAGTTACCGCTCGGTTCGGCTGTCTCGGGGGGCGCTCGAGATCGATGCCGATACCTCGTGGCCGTCGGTTGCGAAGTGATCGACCGCCCAGCTCCCCGCACCGCCGGCCGCACCGGTAACGACGAGTTTCATGTCCGAACGCTGTATCACGGCCGCGAAAACGGTGTGGATTTCGGTGGGGGACGACGATTGCTACCTTGAGATGGGCGTTGCTGGCCGAGTGGGCATTCAGACACCTTCTTCCGACGCGACTACTATCACCACAACCACCTACCGACCGGTCGCTCAGTCGTCCGCCGGCGCGGCCCGCGAAGTCAACTCGACCGGCTCGGCGTCGACTTCGAGTTCGTCGAGCGCGACCTGGGCGGCGCGCTTGCCGGAGACGAGCATGGCACCGAAGGTGGGCCCCATCCGCGGGAGACCGTAGGTCGTCGCGGTTGCCATTCCGGTCGCGATCAGGCCATCGTGGACGAGACCGGTGTGCTCGACGACGGCGTCCTCGGACTTGCCGACCCACATCGAGTCGTGACCGGGCGAGTCGTGGCCGGGCGCGCCGTAGCTGTCGTCGCCGGTCTGGTCCATGCCCGTAGCGCTAGTCTCGGCGTCGCCGATGCCCGGGGCGTCGAGGACGCCGCGCTCGTCGAGTTTCTTGACCGCCATCGCGTCGTGGCCGGTCGCATCGATGACCAGATCCGCCTCGACCGCGATCGGATCGACGCAGGTGATCTCGCGCGGGAGCGCGTGGACCGGCGTCCAGTTCATCACGATCCCTGAGACCTTGTGATCCTCGCGGATGACGATATCGGTGAACTCGGTCATATTCTGCATCTTCGCGCCGGCGTCGCAGGCGGCCTTGATGAGTCCGGAACAGGCCTCAGGACCGTTTGCGATGTACAGTCCCTCGCTATCCTGGGACTGTTTGTACGAGACGTCGAGGTCCGCTAAGACCTGCTGGGCGGGGTCGCGGACGGTAACTTTGTTCATCAGGAAACCACCGAGCCAGAACCCGCCGCCGAGGTAGTTGTTCTTCTCGACAACCATCGTCTTGACGCCGCGCTCGGAGAGTTCTTTCGCGGCCGTGAGCCCGGAGGGCCCGCCGCCGATGATGATGACGTCCGAGTCCGAGAAGTCCATGAACTCCTCGGTCCATTCCTGTCCGATTGCGCGCGTTACGTCGGCTTCGCCGACCTGGCTGAACTGATCAAACTCGCTCATACAACTAGGTGGTATCATCCAGTAGTGAAAAGTCTATCGCGATGATTCGCAAGGGCGCGTGAAAAACGGATCAAGCAGAAGAGCCGGTGGGAGGCCCGATATCGTCGCTACGGCATCAGCGACGGCTTCGGCGGGCATCCGACTGCTCTTCTCGCACGTAGGGTAGTTCGAGGCTCCCGAGTGAACCCCGCGTTTCGGCCCATGCAATAGAACGGGCGACGAACAGCTGAGAGGACTGTGGTTTTATCTTGCTCAGTACGAATTACGTTCGTACGTGAATGCGTCAAAATAGGTCCGTCCTGATCGCAACTGCGTTCCTTTCGATCCTGACGCTCGGCGTTACCGCCTCTGTCCTCGAGACAACGCCGATCACCACCACCTATGATGTCTCCGCTGAGAGTTCCGCTCCGGGAGGCCTGTCCATCATGGATGTTCTGCTATTGCTCGTCGTTTCGTTTTTCGACCTGTTCGGGATCGAGTTCGATCCCGCCATCCTCGGGACCGGCACCGGTTCTTGGGCCGGCGGGCTCGGTCTGCTCCTCGCACTTCTGCGCTCGGCCGCGCTTCCCCTCGTCGGTATCGGCGCGGTCGTCGCCGTTCTCCTGCTCGTCAGTCGTCGGGTCCCCGAGTCGAGCGCTGTCATCGGTCTCTCCGCGCTGGCGACCCGGCGGCGGTCGGCGACACGCTCAGCGCGTTCGGACGAGACGGGCGAATCCTGGCCACCCGCCGAGCCGGAATCCGGCGTGGCCGAGGCGTGGGTCGAGATGACCGAACCGCTCGAACCGGACCGGCCGCACTGTCGCACGCCGACGGAGTGGGCCGAGACCGCTATCGACGCCGGCTTCGACGAGAGCGCCGTAACCGCAGTCACGGAACTGTTTCGGGAGACCCGCTACGGTGAGGCGGCCGAAACAACCGCGTACCGACGGAAAGCGAGGCGTGAACTCGAACGGCTCGACGGTGATTCCGAGTGAGCAACCCGAGATCGATTATTCGATGGATATCCGCCGCTGGCGGCATCCTCTCACTCTGTGCCGGGCTCGCCGTCTTGGTCGCCCCGCCGATCGGCGGCGCTCTTCACTGGCCGTGGGATGATGAAATACTGCTGGTCGCGTTTTTCGTCGTCGTGTTCGTGATCGCGGGTCTTCTCCTCCCGTTTGTTCTGCTCGACGATTCCGACCGGGCGGATCGCACGCCGCCGGAACCGATTCCATCGACGCCGCCACCCGGACGCGGGCTCGAACATGTTCTGGATCGACGATGGCTCCTGTCGCTCCCGCCGGCTCGACGGCACCGCGTTCGAGGCGGGCTCAGACGGACGACCATTCGAACGATCGTCCGAACTGAAGGGTGCGCCACGGAAACAGCCCGCGACCACCTCGCGGACGGAACGTGGACGGACGATCCGGTCGCGGCGGCGTTCGTTCGTCCCGAACCCGAATCGGACGGCTCACTTCTCCGATCGCTCCGGGAACGGTTGTACTTCACGCGAAGGGCGCGGCGAACGGCGCGGGCGGTTCTGATGCTCGCCGCGGAGGACGCCCGTCGATGACAGCTCGGCGAACGACTCGCTGGAATAGCGCGCTGATCGCCGCCCTCCTCACCAGCGGAATCGGTGCGCTAGTAGCGGACCCGACGCTATTGCTCCTCTCGATCCCGCCCGTCGTCTTCGCCGTCTATTCGCACGTCCCCGCGTCGCCCGCCACGACGCTCGAACTCGAACGGTCGTGTACCGAGCCCGCCCCCTCACACGGGCAGGCCGTGGAAGTGACGGTCACGCTCAAAAACGCGGGCGACCGGACGCTCCCCAACGTGTGTCTCGTCGACGGAGTCCCGCCGATGCTCTCGGTTACCGACGGCTCGGCCCGACACGCGGCGGCGCTCGGCCCCGGCGACAAGACGACCTTCTCCTACACGGTTACCGCGAAACACGGAACCCATCGTTTCAGGCCGGCCGCCGTCGTTCTCGAGGATATCAGCGGCAGCGTCGCGGTCGAGACGAACGTCGAGACGGAAACCGAACTTGCCTGTCGGTCGCCGGTTCGAACCGCGACGCTCGAACAGATAGCACACCGGTATGCAGGATCGACTATCACGGTCGATAACGGACACGGAACCGTATTCTCAACTGTCCGTTCCTACCAACCGGGAGATCCACAGCGAACAATCGACTGGAACCGCTACGCGCGCGACCGCGAGCTGACCACGATCAGTTTTCGCGACGAGCGCTCTCGAGCCACTCTCCTCTGTCTCGATGCGCGAGAAGTCTGCTACCGCTCAGACAGTAGCGACGAACCGCACGCCGTCTTCTACGCGTGTACCGTCGCGCGCGAATTACTCGATACCATCGCGACCGCGAACGGACCGGTCGGGCTCGCGGTCTTCGGTACCAAACAGCGGTACATTACCCCGAACACCGGAGCGCACCACGTCGAAACAATACGACAAACGCTCAACGATCCGAAACTGCTGCCGCTCGAACCGCCGAACAGAACTCGTCCCGGAGACACCGATGAACTACCGATTCGGCCGCTTCGAACGCGGTTCGGGGAGGCTAGCATCCTCCTGATATCTCCGTTACTCGACGACTCCCCGCTCGAAACGGCTCGAACCCTCCGCACAGACGGCCAGCCGGTGACGGTTATCTCGCCGGCCGTCACGGCGACGCGGTCGCTCGGGACTGCGGTCGCAGGACTCCGACGGGACAACCGTCTAGGGGCCCTTCGGCGATCGAACGTGACGGTTATCGACTGGGATCCCGAGACGGCCCTCGAGACGGCGATACGAGCGGGGGCGAACCGATGAGCGGCCTTCCGGATAAGCCGACCGATCCGACTCCAGCGAGCGCGAGCGCCGGCGTTGCATTCGTCGCGGTTTTCGGTGCGTGCATCGCCGGGTCAACGGATCCGAGACAGACGGCCCCGCTCCTTTTGGAAGCGATCGGGCTGACACTCCTCATCGGCGGGGGACTGCTCCGCCGCCGCCGGTATCGACTCGTCGGAAGCGCGGTCACCGGATTCGGATTCATCGTTGCCACCGTGGCGCTTGGTGCCTCTGTCACCCTTTCTCTTCCGTTGTCTCCGTTACTCATCCTGCTCGCGTCGGGGTCCGGAACGCTACTGGTAACCCTCGGCGTATTTCCCGTATATGGTAGGTTCGCCCGATCGTTCACGACAGCCGGTGTTGCACTCGTATTCGCCGGCGTGACAGCAACTGCTCTCATCGACGGAGCGCCACTGTGGCGATCGACGGTCGCCGTAACGATGGTGCTTCTCTCGTGGGACACGGCCGAGCGAGCGGTCACGCTCGGCGAACGGGTCGGCGGCGCTGCTGAAACCCGCTCCGTAGAACTGGCCGGAGCGATGGCGAGTTCAGGTGTGGCTCTGATAGCAATCATCCTCACGATCGCCGTCTCCCGTATCCCGGCCATCGGGTCTTCCATCGGAGGACTGGCACTGCTTTTGGTCGCAACCACGACGTTTCTCCTCGCGCTAGCTCACTTTCCCCAGATGCCGACCCCTCGACAGTGACACGCACGGAACGCTGTCTCTCGATGTGATTACAATTCGATGCCGCTGCTCGGGCGGGACCGTCGAAGAAAATGGATTCCGCTCTCAACCGTCGATCCTTGCCCCTCGGACGAGCCGCGAACGGTGACCCGCCTCCTCATACTCCCGCCTACTCGCTGACGATGATCGTCCCGACCATGTCCGCATTGACGTGCGGAATACAGATGTACTCGTACCGGCCGGGGACCTCGAAGGTGTGCTCGAACGTCTCGCGGGTATCGAGCCCGCCGCTGTGGTTCTCGCGCCACTGCTCGCGAGCGGTCGCGTCGTCCTCGAAGCCGCCGGTCGCGAAGTACTCCGCATCGTCCGGGATGCCCGATTCGAGCGCCGTAATCGTGTGAATCGCCCCGCTCGTGTTCTTCCAGACGACCGTCTCCCCGACAGTGGCCTCGTACTCCCGAGGGAGGAACTCGTTGCGAGTCATCCCGATGGTGCAGTCGTCGCCGCTGCAGGGCGAATCGTCGAACACACCGAGGGTGGACGTACAGCCGGCGAGGCTGGCCGAGAGGGACGTGCCGACGGCGGCGAGATAGGCGCGCCGGTTCATACCGAACGCTTGGGAGACTCGCGATATAACCGCCCCGGTTCCGGGCTCCGGTTCGACGCTCGAACCACCGTCAGCACTGTCCGCTTGGAGCCCTGTCTCTGCCCTTTCTGCCCACTATCTGCGCTCTCCCCAGCCATGCACCAAAATCTCTGCCGGCTCCCGCGCCGTCCCACACGACTCCCATATCCGCCGATTCCCATACCCACCGGCTCCCATACTCGCCCTGTCGTCATGAAACGAAAACACGTAAGGTACACGCCCGCCGAATCCGCGAGTATGCTCCCCCGGTTCGTCGGGCGACTGGGCGTCGCCGACGCGGTGACGATCGCCAATGCCGCCCTGGGGTTTGTCGCCGTCGTCGTCGCCTTCGTCGACATCGACCTCGCCGCCCGACTCATCCTGCTCGCCGCCGTCGCCGACGGTCTCGACGGTATCCTGGCCCGCCGCTACGGCGGCACCGATGCCGGCCCCTACCTCGATTCCCTCGCCGACGTCGCCTCCTTCGCCGTCGCCCCCGCCACCCTCGCGTTCGTCGTCATCACGGGCGGGCTCGACATCTCGTACGAGACCGTGACTGGTGAACTCCTGCTCGTCTCCGGCGTCTGCGCGCTGTTCGTCGCTATGGCCGTCGCTCGACTCGGCCTCTACACCGCCTACGATACCGCCGTCAACTACACCGAAGGCATCCAGACGACCCTCGCGGCGACCGTCCTCGGCGCGGCGATCCTCGCCGGCGTCGCCAACCCCTGGCTCGTCCTCGCCGTGACGGGCGCGTTCTGTTACCTGATGGTCTCGCGGATCAGCTACCCGGACCTGCTCGCCCGCGACGCCGCCATCATGGGCGTCGTCCACGTCCTCGCAATCTTGATCCCGAATTTCGCCGGTCGCACGTTCCCCTACGCCCTCTTGACGCTCGGACTCGCCTACATGACGCTCAGCCCCTGGTTCTACTGGCGCGAGGAAACTCCCCAGCAGGGGACGACCGCGCATGGAAACGCTTAGGACAATCCTGACACGACCGTAGCGTATGAACAGTGGTACGCGTCGGCGTCGTCCCACCCCCGGGGCGGTGAGAGTATGAGCGAGGACGACACGCCGGACCAGACCGATCAGGAAGCGGAACCAGCAGGCGAAGAATCGGAACAAACNCCCGATCTCGAGGCCATCCGAACCCAACTCGACGAGTTCAGCGACGAGGTCGAGACGCTCGAGACCGATCTCGACGCGGCCGAAACCGAGTCCGACCTCGACGACGTTGAAGCCGACCTCGAGGCGTTCCGTACCGAACTCGAAGCGGTCGAAATTCCCGAGCCGCCGGAGACGGAGGACGAGGAGGAAGAAGACGAGGACGACGAACCCGCACCCGAGGAGGAACTCCAGGAGACCTACGACGAGATCGAAAGCGACCTCTCGGATCTCGAATCCGAGCTGGAGGAGCAGCGCGGTCCCTACGGCGAGGATGTGGTCGGCGAAATCGAAGACGCCAGCGGCACGATCACGGGCACGCGCTGGACCGCGGAAGGTCGCGACGAACTCCTCGTCGCCGCCGAGGACTCCCTCGGCGAGTTCAACGAGATTCTGGGTTCATCCGTCGCGCTATCGACGGACGAGGCCGATGCAGACACGCCCGACCGACTGGCCGACACGCTCGACGACACCGTCGCCGCCGTCGAGGACGCTGAACTCGATGCCGACGAAGACGCAGAGACGATTGCCGGATTGCTCGAAGCGACCGACGACTTCCAGGGAGCCATCGACGACGCGACGGAGTGGACCGATCTCGAGGTCCGCGAACAGCTCCGCCGAGAGGGATTTTACGACGTGCTCGACCACGTCAAGGACTTCCCCCCCGAGTGGCACGCCCTCAAGGTTCACGAGAAACGCGGCAACGTCGACATGATCCTGCTGGCCTATGAGAGCCTGGGTTCGGAGTTCATGGAAAATCACTGCCTCGAGTCGCTCGCCCGCATGGGTCCCGAGGAGGCCATCGATCCGATGGTTCAGAAGGCCGGCCGACGCGACGAACAGGCGATCAGCATTCTCGGCAAGATCGGCGTCGCGGACGACGATGTCGTCGATGCCCTGCTCGACTACGTCGACTCGAACCCGACCCTCCAGAAACCGACCTTCAGAGCGCTCGGCGAGATCGGTTCCGAGGCGGCCGTTCAGCCACTCGCCAACCAACTCGTCGCCGACAACCCCGACGTGCGAAGTTGGGCCGCGCGCGCGCTCGGTCTGATCGGCGATACCCGCGCGATCGATCCGCTCGCGGACGTGCTCGCGGACGACGAGGAAGACAGAGTTCGCGCGAGCGCCGCGTGGGCGCTCAATCGGATCGGAACGAGCGACGCGCTCGAAATCGTCGCCGAGTACGACGACGACCGAGCGTACCTCGTGCAGGCTGAAGCCGAACACGCCGACCCCGAATCGGTCGCCTAACCCCACGTTCCCCACGTCCGTCGCTCCGTTTTTCTCATCGGTGCTTACAGTTTAAGTACGAAGACGCGGCCAAACCGTGTGATGTCCACTCGCCGGTCGGTCGTCCTCGCCCTCCTCGTGAGTTGTAGCCTGCTCACCGGACTCTCCGCCGGCGTGTGGGGCGTCTCTGGCGGCGCTTCGGGACCCACTCACAGCGCTGGTGCCACTGCCGGCGACGACCTCGCCTGTCCCGTTGCCGCTTCGGCCGCTTCGACCGGTTCGACGAGTTCAGCTCCCTCGACGGCCACGGGACAGAACGTCACCCGGTCCCGACTCGTCGAACTCGCGCCGAATCCGACGACCCATGGGAACGCCGGCGAGTTCGTCGTACTCGAAACGCCGCCGGACACCGGCGTTGGCAACTGGACGCTCACCGACGGCCACACCACTGCCGCGCTCCCGAACGAAACCGTCTCCGGTCGCGTCGCCCTGACCACGAACTCGTCCGCTACTCGATCGCTCACCGACGATCCGGTACTCGAACTCGAGGGGTCCGTTCGGTTCGCCGTCGACGGCGACGAACTCGAACTGCGAAACGGATCGACGGTGCTCGATTCGGTGTCCTACGACCGCGCTCCGACCGCACAACGGTGGTATCGGACCGAGAGTGTCGGTGTAGGGGTAGGTGCAGGTGCAGGTATAGATACAGAGACAGGATCGGATGCAGATCCCGGAATCAACACCGACACCCCCGGCGCTGGCACCGCTACGGACACCGCTGACGCCGACGCAACCGGACAATGGTGGCCCCACGAGGCAACCTGTCTCCCCGTCTCGCGCAGCGACGGCGGCACGGCCACAACGTTCGTTCTCCCCGATGAGCCAGCCGTGCCGCTCGACACCATTCGCGAGGCCGACGACCGACTCCTCCTCGCCGGCTACACGATCACCTCCGAATCCGTCGCCACCGAACTCGTCGCTGCAGCCGACCGCGGCGTCGACGTGGCCGTCCTCCTCGAAGCCAGCCCCGTCGGCGGCACGCCGGCCGCAACCGAATCCGTGCTTGAGACGCTGGCCGAGAACGGGATCGATGTCCGTGCGACCGGCGGCGAAGGCGCTCGCTACCGCTTTCACCACCCCAAGTACGCCGTCGCCGACGACACGATCCTGGTGACGACCGAGAACTGGGACCCCTCCGGCGTCGGCGGCGAGTCCAGTCGCGGCTGGGGCGTTCGGCTACCGGACGAGACGCTCGCAACTGAACTCGCGACCGTGTTCGAAGCCGACTTCAGCGGCTGGGATACCGAACCAGGGGCAGAATACGCGGCTCAGACGTCGTTCGTCGAGGAAGACGACGAGTTCACTTCGTCACCATCGCCATCGTATCCGACGGAACACGAGGCCGAACGACGATCCGTCGAGTCAGCCGAACTGCTGATCGCTCCCGACAACGCCGAACAGCGCGTCCAGACGCTTCTCGCCGAGGCCGATGAGGAGATTCTCATCACCCAGGCCAGCATCGACGGCGACCTCTCGCTGCTCGAGACGACAGTCGACGCTGCACGCCGCGGCGTTTCGGTTCGCATTCTGCTCGATTCGACGTGGTACAACGAGGAGGACAATGAGGCACTGGCGACTGAACTCGAGCGGCTGGCGGAACGAGAAGATCTCCCGATCGAGGTTCGACTCGTCGCAGATACCGATCGCTTCGAGAAGATTCACGCGAAGGGGATCGTCATCGACCGCGAAACCGCCGTCATCGGCAGCGCCAACTGGAACGCAAACTCCTTCGAGAACAATCGCGAGGTCCTGCTCGCAGTCCACGGATCGGACGCGGCGAGCTACTATGCAACGGTTTTCGAGGCCGACTGGAGCGGTGACACGTGGTCACTGCCGATCGGAACGGTACTCATCGGCACCGTTGCACTCGTCCTCGCAGCGCTCATCGGGCGGCGGTACATCCGCTTCGGCGACGACGCTGCTGCTGTGAGTGGCACACGGGCTGATGAGTGAGTGCCATCACTGACTGCCGCCACGAGAACACGCAACAACGAGAACGAGACTCCTTTACTTCGCGTGGTCGCCACTCTCGAGCAGTTCACAGTGGTCCTGCTCGGCGTCGAAACAGTCCGGACACTGTGCCGGGCGGTCGATAATCGTATCCAGGCGCTCGGCGACCGTATCGTCGATAACGCTCTCGAGCGCGCGGGCTTCCTCGCGGAACTCGTCGACTTCCAGTACGTTAGTGAGGAATCGTTCGATGATACAGTAGGTCTGGAGCGCGTTGTGAGCGCGTTCGAGACCCTCATCGGTCAGGGTCGCTCCCTTGTACTTCTCGTGTTCGACGAGTTCACGATCCTCGAGTTTGCCGACCATCTCGTTGACGCTTGCCGGGCTGACTTCGAGCAGGTCCGCAAGCGTTCCCGTCGAGGCAGGGCCCTCTTCGATCCGTTGTGCGAGATAGATTGCTTTGAGATATTGGTCTGCCGTGTTCATCGCGTCCCTCCGTCGCTAATACGCGTGGCGGTGATGGTATCGGTTCGACTGTGCTCGCCGTCGGTCGCGGACAGCGTCCGGACGGGGGTTTCGTTTCTGGTGCCGTGTCCGGTTCCGAATGCTGCAATCGCCTCCCTCGGAACTACCGGCATCATCATGCTCTGCGCTCCATGATTTCGGTTACTTCCTCGGCACCCTCCTTTTCCTCCTCGCGGATCGTCGTGAGGGTGTCGAGCAGTCGATCACGGTCGACTGCGAACTCGGTCTCGGAGGCGTCGATCGCGGCGATCAGGTCGTCGTAGAACTTGTACGCTGTCTCCTCGTTTGCCAACTGATCGTAGAGGACACCGTCCGTATCCTCGGGCGGACCGTACTGGGCGTCGACGAGCGTGTTGATCTCCTCGTAAGAGACCGTTTCCGCCTCGAGATCGTCGATCAGTGTTTCGAGGCGTTCACGGTGATCGGCCGACTCCTCGGCGGCGTCGACAAGTAACGTTTCCACCTCCCCGTCGACCGCATCCCGTTCGTCGGGGGGTAAGGTCTCGAGGTGGTGGGCGGCGCGTGACTCGACGACCTCCTCCAGCACGACCCCGATCTGGAGGAGTCGCGTGAGTTGCCGGTCGTTCGAGACGCGCTGTCCCAGACTCATGCTACGGCGTCAGGGCCGCGGCTACTTAATCGTCCCTACTCGCGCGCTCTCTATCTCTGTGCCCGTTCTCTTCTGCCACCAGAACGAAGCGACTACCGTCTTTGACTGCTTTGACTGGCGCGTAAAAACAGAAACAGCGGTGCAGCGAGGTGCAGTGAGTTAGTCTCGCGTGCGCAGTCGCGTCGCGATCAGTTCCTCTAAGTCCTCGCGCAGTTCGTCGACCGCGATCTCCTCGAAGACCGGCACGAAGAAGCCCTCGACGAGCATGTTCCGCGCGGCACGCGGGTTGACACCGCGAGAGGTCATGTACAACAGGTCCTCCTGGTCGATCTGACCGACCGTGGCGCTGTGGGAGGCCTCGGTGTCGTGATTGTTGATGATCAGCTTCGGCGAGGCGTCGGCCTCGGACTCGTCGCTTAGCATCAGCGTATTCTCGCGCTGATACGAACTCGTGTCCCAGGCCTCGCTGCCGACATCCTGGACGCCCTCGTAGACCGAGCGGGCGATGTCGTCGGTGACCCCGCGGGTGACGAGATCGGCCGTCGTGTGCTCTGCGCGGTGCCAGACCTTCGCGTCGAGGTCGAAGTGCTGGTCATTGTGCCCGTAGAACGCGCCGACAATCTGCGTCTCCGAACTCTCGCCGTTGAGTTCGGTCGAGACCTCGGTCTTGGTCAGTTGCGTCCCGATATTCGCCTCGATCCAGTCGATCGTGGCGTAGGTGCCGGCGTCACCGCGCTTGACGGTGAAGTTGTAGGCCTCCTCCGAGAGGTTCTGGAGACTGCCGTACTGAACCGAACTGTTCTCGCCGGCGACGACCTCGACGACGCCGCTGTAGTACTGTTCGTCCTGCTTTTGGCCCGTCGACTGCCGTTCGAGGATCGTAACCGAACTCGATTCCTCGGTGACGACGAGCGTGTAGTTGAACAGCGACTGCGAGTTCTGTTCGGTTCGGATCGTCACGTCCTCGGCATCGACGCCCTCGGGGACGTAGACCACGGTCCCGGTGCTAAACAGCGCCGTCGAGAGCGCCGTCAGGTAGTTCTCCTGCAGGTCGACGACGGAGCCGAAGTGCTCCTTCAGGAGGTCCTCGTGTTCTGCGACGGCCTCGGCCCAGGAGAGAACCTCGGCGTCGGCTGGCCCGACCTGATCCTTGTCCTCGGCGGCGTTCAGCGGGTCGACGAACGACTCGAAGTCGAGTTCGTGGAGATTCGTCCAGTCCCGACCCGGTGTCCGGATGACGTCGGGCATCTCGAGGTCGGCGAGCGCGTCGAGGGCCTCGAGGCGGGTCTCTGTGAGCCACTCGGGCTCGTCCAACTCCCCGCTGATTTGGCGGACCTGTTCTTCCGTCAGATTAGCGTGTACCTGCGTGCTCATATTATCCGAGACTCCCCTCCATCTCGAGTTCGATGAGGCGGTTGAGTTCGACCGCGTACTCGATCGGCAGTTCCTCCGTGATCGGCTCGATGAAGCCGGCGACGATCATCTTCTTGGCGTCGTCGTCGTCCAGTCCGCGGCTCTGGAGGTAGAAGATGTCCTCGTCGCCGATCTTGCCGACGGTCGCCTCGTGAGCGACGTCGACCTTCGATTCCTCGATCTCCATGTACGGCATGGTGTCCGACGTGGACTCGTTGTCGAACATCAGCGCGTCACACTCGACGGCGGTGCTCGAATTTTCGGCGCCGTCGGCGATGTGAACGAGACCGCGGTAGTTGGTGCGGCCACCGTCCTTGGAGATCGACTTGGACTCGATCGTTGAACTCGTGTCCGGCGCGTTGTGGTAGACCTTCGCGCCGGTGTCGATGTCCTGGCCCTCGCCCGCGAAGGCGATGGTGATGTGGGTGTCCGTCGCGCCGCGACCCTTGAGGATCGTACACGGATAGAGCATGGTCGCTTTCGATCCCATGCTGCCGGAGACCCACTCCATCGTGCCGTTTTCTTCGCAGATGGCGCGCTTGGTGTTCAGGTTGAAGGTGTTTTTCGACCAGTTCTGCACCGTGGAGTACTGCACGTGAGCGTCTTCGCCGACGAAGACTTCCACGCCGCCGCTGTGGAGGTTGTGAGTGCCGTACTTCGGTGCGGAACAGCCCTCGATGTAGTGGACTTCCGACCCTTCCTCGGCGATGATGAGCGTGTGCTCGAACTGGCCCATCCCTTCCGAGTTCATCCGGAAGTAGGCCTGAACGGGCATCTCGACGGTGACGTCCTCGGGGACGTAGACGAACGAGCCGCCCGACCAGACGGCCCCGTGCAGCGCGGCGAACTTGTTGTCGCTCGGCGGCACGCAGGTCGTCATGAAGTGCTCTTTGACGAGCTCGGGGTGCTCCTGGACGGCCTTGTCCATGTTGCAGAAGATGACGCCCTTTTCCTCCCACTGCTCTTGCATGTTCTGGTAGACGACCTCCGACTCGTACTGCGCACCGACGCCCGAGAGGGCGTTCTTCTCGGCTTCCGGGATGCCCAGTTTGTCGAAGGTGTCCTTGATCTCGTCGGGGAGGTCGGTCCAGTCGTCGACGCCTTCGCGCTGATCGACGTCCGGGCGGATGTAGGGAACGATCTCCTCGACGTCCAGCTGGGTCAGGTCTGGCTGCCCCGGCCAGTCCGTCGGCATCGGCATGTTCTGGTACTGCTTGAGCGCGCGGAGCCGCCGCTCTAACATCCAGTCGGGCTCGTCCTTGTCCTCGGAGATCATTCGAATAATCTCCTCGGTCAGCCCCTTGTCGGACTTGACGGCGGCGTTCTGTTCTTTCTTGAACTCGAACCGCGCCTCGGTGTCAGTATCTTTGAGGTGATCTTGTTCTGAACTCATGGTTTGTATGTAGTCGTGTTTACGGCTGTAGCGTTATTACGGTTGTTCTAGCTAAATCCGGTTACGCGGTGCCGTAGACCTCTTCGCGGACCCAGTCGTACCCCTTGTCCTCGAGTTCTTCCGCCAGCGAGGCGTCGCCGCTCTTTGCGATCTCGCCGTCGAGCATGACGTGGACGTGGTCCGGCTCGACGTAATCGAGGATACGCTGGTAGTGGGTGATCTGGAGAATACCGGTCCCCTGCTCGTCGGGCAGCGCGTTGATGCCGGTCGAAACGTCCTGGAGGCGGTCGATGTCGAGCCCGGAGTCGATCTCGTCGAGGACGGCGATCGACGGCTCGAGGATGGCTGCCTGCAGAACCTCGTTTTGCTTCTTCTCGCCGCCGGAGAAGCCGGCGTTGAGGTACCGCTGAGCGAAGCGTTCGTCCATCTCGAGCTGTTCCATCTTCTCCTGAAGGATTTCCTGGAACTCGGCGACGCCGATTTCGCCCTCGTCCGCGGGGCCTTCCATCGGCGAGGATTCGAAGCCCTCGTCTTCTGCTTCGTCCTCGTCACTGTCACCGTCTTCCTCCTCGAAGAGTTCTTCGCGCTCTTCGATCTTGGCGTTGAGCGCCGTTCGCAGGAAGTTCGTCATCGTGACGCCTTCGATCTCGGCGGGATACTGGAAGCCGAGGAAGATGCCGAGCGCGGCGCGCTCGTTAGGCTCGAGGTCGAGCAGGTTCCAGGTGCGCTGGTCCTCGTCGATCTCGATGTCCTCGCCGAACTCGTCGTCCTCGATGTGGAGCAGGACCTCGCCCTCGGTGACCTCGTAGGCGGGGTGGCCGGCGATGACCTTCGCGGTCGTCGACTTCCCGGAGCCGTTCGGTCCCATCAGGGCGTGGATTTCGCCCGACTCGACCTCGAGGTCGACGCCCTCGAGGATCTTCTCGTCGCCATCTGCTACTTCTGCGTGCAGGTTGGATAGTTCGAGGCGTGCCATAGTACTCTGTCGTGTGAATCGTGGGTCGTCCGACTGATAACGGTTTCGTATCCGACTGTATACGGTGAGTAATTCGGTAGAATATTTTCCGATTACGAAAATCGATATTTCGGGAGTGCGTACTTTGAGCGGGGAGTCAATCGGGCAAGTGAGACGGGTGTAATGGTCGAAAGTCGGGTCGAGAGCCACGAAAGAGGTGAGATAGATCAGTAGTCGCCCGCGGTCGCCGGGCCGCTGAAGACCGAGTACAGGAGCACGAAGTAGCCGACGATGAGCGGCACGAACGTGACGGCGACGATCGAGTTCACCTCGAGGGCGACCGGACTGACCACGGCCTCGCGGATCGACAGTGCGGCGGCCGGGTCGACGGCCGGGCGCATCGTCCAGGCGAGGAAGCTGACGAAGACGAGTGCTAGTCCCGCAACCGAGAGCGCCCAGCCGTAGTCCTGCCGGCGGCGGTTTGCGACGATACCGAGCGCCGCGAACGCGATCGTTCCGCCGACGGCGACGGCCGTTTCGACGGTCGATGGCATTGGTGCACTACCGGGGTCGACGACGATGAGATAGCTGATTGCCGCGAGCGCGACGGCGACGTAGCCGATCGATCCGAGGAAGCCGTACCAGCGCATCGTCCGCCGGAGGTCGCCGCGGGTCTTGATCGTCAGGAACGACGCGCCGAGGACGACCGAGAGCGTTACGAGGAGGAGGCCGACGGCGATCGCCGTCCCGTTGACCGTCGACTCGAGCCCGAACCGCCAGTTCGCAACGAGCATCCCGAGGAAAAAGGGCGCGAGCGTACTGCCGGCGACGAACGAGCGGTCACAGACGCGGTGCCAGCGGTCCGAATTGCGTTCCTCGCGGAGTTTCGAGCCGATTCCGCGGAGGACGAGCGCGGCCAGAATCGCGAAGATCAGCAGATAGTGCCGCGAGAGGAGATTCGCGTAGACGGCCGGAAACGCGGCGAAGAGGACGGTCCCGAACAGGACGAGCCACACCTCGTTGGCCTTCCAGACCGGGCCGAACGCGGCGTGCATCGTCTCTCGCTCATCGCCGTCCGCCTGGGCGTAGAGCATGCCGACGCCGAAATCGAAGCCGTCGAGCAGCAGGTACGCGCCGAGGACGGCAAAGACGAACGCGAACCAGAGTTCGGGCAGCGATTCGATGGGATACTGGACGGATGACATGGAGACGAGTTCAGTCATCTGAACCCACCACCTGCTGGCCGGCATCCGAATTCGAGCCGGAGTCGGGGCCCGAATCGCCGTCGCCCGCCGTCGGCGGCAGCAACCGCTCGCGTTCCGACCGGACGTACTGGCGGACGAGATAGCAGAACGTCACGAGCGCCGTGCCGTAGACGGCGGCCACGCCGAGCAGGGAGAGCGTCGCTTCGGCCGAGGAGAGGCCGATCGTCGCTCCCTCGGACGTTCGCAACACGCCCTGGATAATCCAGGGCTGCCGACCGACTTCGGTCACGTACCACCCCGTTATCAACGCGACGAACCCGAGCGGTGCGGAGCCCATCAGCGCCATCAGATAGCGGTCACTGGCCCGGATGCCGCCCCGGAGGAGCCGATAGCCGCCCCAGAGGCCGAGGCCGACGAACCAGAACCCGAGCCCGACCATGATGCGGAACGACCAGAAGACCAGCGCGACCGGCGGGGAGTCGTAGTTGAACTCGTTCAAGCCGGTGATTTCGGCGGACGGATCACCCCCGCTTGCGAGGAACGAGGCCAGATTCGGGATGTTGACCGTGAACAGGTTTTCGGCGCGCGGATTGTCCAGGGCGTCCAGACTCGTCGGCACCGCGATAACGTGGAGATCAGCGCCCGTTGACGTTTCGTACTGCGCCTCCATCGCGGCGAACTTCTGGGGCTGCGTGTCGGCGACGTGGCGCGCGTAGAGGTCGCCGTGGAACACCTGAAACACGGACATGACCAGCAATACCACGACCGCGGCGCGCAACGCCGTGTTCCAGACCTCGCTGTCGCGATTGTGATAGACGAAGTACGCCGCGATACCGGCGATCACGAGCGTCACGGAGATGATCGCGGCCGATTGCATGTGGACGAACAGCCACGGTAGTCGCGGCGTGAAAAACGCCGCCATCGGGTCGGTTAGCTGTGCGACGGTCCTCCCGCCGCGCTCGACGAGTTCGTAGCCCCGCGGCGTCTGCATCCAGGCGTTCGCGACCAGAATCCAGAACGCCGACAGCCAGGCACCGAGCGCCACGAAGCCCGACGAGAGGGCGTAGAACCACTCCGGGACGCGCTCGCGGCCGTACAGCAGGATGCCGAGGAAGGCCGCTTCGAGGAAGAACGCCATCTTGGCCTCGAACGAGAGCGGGCCGCCGATCAACTCGCCCGCGATCGTCGAGAACGACGCGAAGTTCGTCCCGAACATGAACCCGAGCGGAATCCCCGTGACCGTCCCCATCACGAATCCCAGCGCAAACACCTTCGTGAAGAACTCGCGGAGTCGGGCGTACCGCTGCTCGCCGGTTCGGATCTCTTGGACGACGAAGTAGACGAGGAACGGTCCGAGACCGACGGAGAGCGCCGCGAAGACGATGTGGATCGTCAGTGCCACCGCGAACTGGGCGCGGCCGGCGACGACGGGATCGAGCACGTTAGTCCACCCCCACCCGAACGGGGTAGTCACGGCGCTGTAACACGACGACCGGAACCCGATTGGAAGGGACCATGTCGACGGCTAAACCTTGGCCCAGTAACGGCATGTATCGTCTGGTGCGGCTCTCTATTGTGCCTTATCGACCCAGACGGATGCCACGTGCCGGCTGCCTATATCGGACGATGGACCGCAAGGGTGACATCGCATAACCCTACTGCAAAAACGAACGGCAGAGCGCGCTTCGAGCGACGGTGACGTGTGCGTCGCCCGAGACGGTCACATGAAACTGTCCAGTCCCTTCTGCTCCTGGCCGCTCTTTACCTCCTCCCAGGAGACGCCCAGCGCCTCGAGAATTCGCTCGATTGGCCCCTTCAGCGTCTTCTCTAACATCGTGTCGTAGTCGATCTCGAACGCCTCGGGAAGCTGGTCCTCGTACTCGAAACAGATCACGTCGGGGTCACGCTTGAACGCGCCGTAGACCGGATCGGTTCGCGCGTCGAGCCCCGTCTCGGCTTCGAGTTCTTCGAAGAAGGTCGGATCGACCCGATCGAGGTAGAGCCGTTTCGGCTTGCTGCCGCGCTGGAAGTTGGTACCGAGGAGTCGGTTGGCGTACTTCGCGCCGCGAACCTGGGCCGTATCGGTGTCGTAGTTGTCCAGTCGCTTGCCGATGCCGCCGGGGATGGCGATTTCCTCGGGCGAGACCGCACCTGCGCGAACGTCTTCGATGATGCCGTTGACGTACTCTTTCGCCCCTTCGATATCGCCCTCGCGGACGATCATCTCGATAACGCGGTGCTGGACCTCCTTCGTAATCGGGGCGATGTCCGAGCGTTTGTACTCGAAGCCGGTGATGTCGATGTCGTCGACGTCCTTGCCTTCCTTCCAGATGATGTGGCCGGCGTAGCGTTTCTTCTTGCCGGCCTGGAAGAAGCGCCGGTAGAGTTTTTCGAACTCGATCTGGAAGCGGTGTTCCTCGGCGTTCAGATCCTCCTGTGCGAAGTCGTCGTAGCGGCCGTTGATGTACTCCTCGATGTCGAAGGATTGCTCGAGGGCGTCCGCCTTGGACACGTCCGGACCGAGTTCAAGCATGACCGAGTCGGTGTCTCCGTATGCAACCTGATAGTCCAGTTCGTCCGCGGCAGTCTCGGTGAACTCGATCACTTCGCGGCCGGTCGCGGTGATCGCCGAGGCCGCTTCCTTGTCGTAGAGTCGGAACTGCTCCCAGCCGGAGACGCCGTAGAGCGAGTTCATGATGACTTTCACCGCGCCCTGCTGGCGGTCGTACTGTTCGTACTCGGGCGTGCCGGGTTCGTGCTCGTTTCGCAGCGCCTTTTTCTCCTCGCGCTCGGCGAGGAGTTCGGTGATCATCTCCCGGTTCACGCCGTCGGGTTCCTTTTGGAAGTGGGTCCCGGTGGGTGCGACGTAGGTCTCGCCGTCGTAGGTTTCGGGGTCGACCCTCGTCTCCGGCGACGCATTGATCGTCGTCATGCACATCGGGTACAGCGACTTCAGGTCGAGCACGGTGACGTTCTCCTTGACGCCCGTGATCGGTTCAAAGACGGCACCCCCTTCGTACTCCTCGCCGGCCTCCTGTTGGCCCTTCGAGGGCAGCGCAAACTGGCCGTAGGCCTGGTGGAGGACGTACATGTCGACCGCGTCGCCGGGCGTCGGCGCGTCCTCGAGTTTACAGCCCACGAACGAGCGCACCTCGTCCCAGAACGGGATGATCTCCTGCTGGCGGTCGAGTTCGACGCAGAGTTCCACGTCCCGGAGGTTGTATTCGAGCAGTTGCGTGGGGTCGTCCTCCCAGAGGTCGCCGATGTCGCCGGCGTAGCGCTCCTTGCCGACCCCTAACTCGGCTTCGCCGACCGCGTCGAGCCGGTAGGAATCGAGTTCGGAGAAGACCATCCGCTGGTAGCCATAGAGCAGGTCGAAGACGACTCGGCCCTTGATGTCCGGGCCGCCCCAGCCGCTTCGCCAGACCTCGTCGACGCGCGAGAGGCGGTCGGTCGAGAGATCGAACTCGTGGTGTGAGCCCTGGAGTTCTTCGAGTCGGTCGAGGAAGTACGGCGCGTCGAAGTCTTCGAAGTTCCAGCCGGTGAGCACGTCGGGGTCCGTTTCGGAGACGTACTCGATGAACGCCTCGAGCATTGCCTCCTCTGTCTTGAAGCTCCGGATCGTGTGGTCGATCCCGCCCTCGATCGGGTCGTACTCCTCGATCGCCGCGGGGATCTCACCGTCGCCCTCGTCGGCTTCGCAGATCCACATGACGTACTCGTCGCGGTAGGAATCGTGGCTGGTGAGACAGAGGATTTTCTCTTCGCCGTCTTCGGGGAAGCCGTGGCGGTCCTCGACCTCGATGTCGAACATACAGACGCGGGGATCGGCGTCGACGTCGACGGCCGCGACCTCGTCGTGGGGGACGACGAGCGAGCCGCCCTCCGCTCGACGCTCGGGGATGCGGATCCCACTGCGAACGTCCTTGTCGATGAGAAACCGGTTCGGGAACAGGATGTCGGCCTCGTAGTGCTCGAAATCGTCCCTGATCTGTCCCACGTCCCGGGGCGTCTGGCCGAAGATTTTCGTGAGTCGCTCGCCGCGGATGCTCTCGTAGGGCTCGCCGTTCTCGTCTTCGGTTTCTCTGCCCGTGAGCCGATCGTACTGTTCCGCGGGTGGGCGGTCGAGGGTCTCGGTTGGTGCGTAGAAGTACGGTCGGAAACCGACGAACTGGACGTGTTCGAGTTCGTTCTCGGTCGTCCGCCCGAAGACGTGCATGATCGGCCGTTCCTCGTCGCCGTAGCCGGCGATCGTGTAATCGACCTGCATCACCGCGAGTTCGAGTTCACCGTCGGGTTCGGGGAGGGTTTCTTCGACGACGTCTACCACCTCGGCCGTGGTGGTTCCACCGTTGCCCGCGATAGCGACTGCCTCTTCGTCCGGCCGCGTTGCGGACTCCTCTGAGAACTCCGTGAGTCCGGTCTGGCCCGCCTCAGTCATGGTATCGGGCTTTGTAGCCGGTGAATAAAAACCCCTGCAATCCACGCCGCTCTGTCGCCACGTAGAGACAGCTATTTGTGAGTCCGTGCGTAGCGCCGTTACCGATTTTGTTGGTCTCCACCCCAACGTGATATTGCAGCGGTAAAAAGACATATAATGTGGTAACACATACCAAGAACTCGGGTGAACGAGATGTCAACTGCTACCGACGACGTGACGGATCGTAGTTCCGCTGTAGAGTCCCCGACGATCGAATCCTACGAGACTGACGACGGCGTCGTCTTCTTCGATGCCCAGAACCCGCTCGCGTGGGTCGAAACCTCCCAGACATTGGTGCTCACGGAGATCGCCTGAACGCGGACGTGCCGTCTGATCGAAAGACGGCGCGGGTGCGTTCGACCGTGTGGCAAGCCGTGGTCTGCAATCAGCGACCTGTGAACTGCAACCCGCGAACTGCAACTCGTGAACTGTAACCTGCGACCTGCAACCTGAACTCAGAACCAGGCGCTACAACTGCGACCGACAAATGCGGCTACAACTGCGACCGACGAACGCGAATCCTTTTGCGGGTGCTCGTCTTCTGCCCACCTGTGGTATCCGATCGGACTACCGGGAACTCCGAGCGTACACACGAAGACAGCGACAAGAGCGTGGACCGAGACACGACAGTGGACGAGAACGAACTCTCCCGGCCACACGAGAGCGAGTCGTCACTCGATCCCACTGAGGAGTGGGACCCCGAAGCCGAGTTCACCGATCCCGAGAGCGATTCGTTGACGATCCCAGCAGTCGAGACCGAAGACGCCGGCTCGTCGCTCCACGATGACCTCGTCGCCGATCACGAACTCGACTCGATTCCCATTCCGGAGGTCTCGACGACCGAGTCCGACGTTCCATCGGAACTACTCAACATCTTCTGGGGACTCGTCCTGGTGATCAACGCCGCCGTTCTCGCGCTCTCGCTTGGCCTCCTCTTTTTGTTTTTCGAGGGGGTCTCGACGCACGGCGTCGGACTCGTCATCGGTGGCGTCGTTCTCTTCGGGTTCGCCTACCGGCGATATCGGACCTATCAAGCCCGCAGCGACGAGTTCACGAGCGACGGCGAGACAGCCGGCGACTCGGAGCAAGACCCTGCGAGCAGCGATGGGGCAGCCAGGAATACTGACGCTGGCAAAAGTACTTCAGGGGATGGTGCCGAACAACGGATACCGGGCGACTCTGACAGATCATGACAACCGTCCAAGATGACACCGGCAAACGATATCTGCTTCTCAAACGCTCCGAACACGCGAGCCTCGTTCGGGACCCACAGACCGGCAACGAGTGTTACGTCCAGAACGACCGCCTCGATTCGGTCGATGCTGACGAGGAATTCACTCCAGTTGCCGAGGTCGTCAGCAGCCCCGTCCGAACGCTGCTGACGACCGTTCACGACGAGACAACGCTCGGTCTCCTCTTTGAACTTGCAGACCGGGGGCCACTCGACGTGCGGACGATACTCGCCGGAAGCGAGTTCTGTGAAAGCGATCTCCACGGCCGATTGACCGTCCTGACGAGCGCCGGCCTGCTTACCGAGGTTGAACTCGGGATCGGCGGCCGGCGAGGGTATCGGCTCACGGACACGGGCGAACGGGCACTGGAAACGATTCGATTCGATACTGCGGAGACTGCGAGTTCGGAGTCTGGTGAACAAATCGGTATGGATACGAGTACGGAGACGGACACCGCGCCCCAGGAGGGCGAGACGGACGACACGAGTTCGGTTCGCAAGCCGCCTCTCGAAACGCGAGAGTCGTAGCGGTACCGAGTAGCGGGTGGCCGATCGGGTTTTATCGGGGCCGGGAGGCGAAGCGTGAACTGTGGGAGCCGTTACTCTGCCGCGAGGAGTGCTGTTTCGGGCGGTTCGCCGCGTTCGAGTTGCGAGCGATTCGACGTTGCATCCTTCTCGACGCGGACCAGCGAGTCCGCCGCGCCGACGAGTTCGCGGTCGTGGCTGACGACGACAATCTGTTCGACACCGAGGTCGCGCATCGACTCAACTAGGGAGACGAGTTGCGTGACGTGGCCGGAGTCGAGGAAGACGGTCGGTTCGTCGAGGATGAGCGGGGGCATCGGCGCGGCACCCTCGACGCCCTCGGCGAGCAGGCGGTAGATGGCACACCGCAGGCTGAGGTTGAACAGCGC
Organism: Natrialba taiwanensis DSM 12281; assembly: GCF_000337595.1. Classification (GTDB taxonomy): domain Archaea; phylum Halobacteriota; class Halobacteria; order Halobacteriales; family Natrialbaceae; genus Natrialba; species Natrialba taiwanensis. The sequence continues at coordinate 100,465 of NZ_AOIL01000028.1, forward strand.
GCGCTCGCCGCCGGAGAGCTGTTCGGGATCGAGGCTCTCGCCGTCCTTCTGGTAGACCGTCAATTGGTAGTCGCCGTCGAGGTCGATCCCCGCATACGAATCGTTCTGGTAGACCAGTTCGAACGTCTCGTTCAGCAGGCGTTCGAGCGTCTCGACGTTTCGCTGGCGCAGTTCCGACCGTAACTCGCCGTAGGTCGTTTGTAGCGTTTCGGCCTCGCCGTACAGCGATTCGAGGGTTTCACACCGCTGTTCGACGGTATCGAGGCGATCCCGAAGCCGCTCGAGTTCGTCGAGTTTCTCCTCGACGCCGCCGATCTTCCCCTGGAGATCGTCGCGTTCGGCCTCGAGTTCGTCGAGTTTCTCGTCGACCTGATCGATGTAGCCCTCGGCGTTTTGCTTGTCTTCGCGCGCCGTTTGAACACGGTCCTCGTCGAACTCGGAATCGAGGTCGCGCTTGCGGTCGCGTTTCGTCGAGAGCGTCTCGCGGCGCTCGTCGTTCATCTCCTGCCAGTCGGCCCGTCGCTCCCGGCGGGTTTCGATCTCGCGCGCGAGTTCGGCGCGCTCGTCGGCGATTTCGAGCACGCGTTCGAGCGTCTGGATGGTTTCTTTGAGAGCGCTCCGTTCGCCGTTTATTTCGCCAAGCGTCACCCGGATCTCGTCGATTTCGGATTCGAGGTTGTCGGCCGCCTCGCGCTTCGATTTCGCCTCGGATTCGAGGTCGTCAGCCTCCTCGCGCAGTGCGTCTCGCTGGTCGCGTCGCTCATCGACGGCCGCCCGTTTTTCGGCGAGCAGTTGCGCGACGTTGTCGCGGTTGTCTTCGAGTCGTTCGACGCGCCGCTCGGCCTCGCGGAGCGCTTCGAGGTCTTCGAGACGCGCGTCGAGTTCGGCTCGTTCCGTCTCGAGTTCGTCGCGGCGCTCTGCGAGTTCGGCGCGTTCCTCGCGTTTCTCGTCTAACACGTCGACGTGCGGCGAATTTTCGACGGGCTGGCCGCACTCGGGGCACTTGCCCGCCTCGAGTAACGTTTCCGCCTCCTCGATGGCGTTGTCGACCGCCTTGATGTCTGCAGTGATGTCGTTTCGGTCGGCGACGACATCCTCGCGCTCTGTCTCGAGTTCGGCGAGTCGCGCTTGCGTCTCGCCGAACGCGACCGCATCGTCGTTGTCGCTGTCGCCGTCATTGTCGCTGCCGCTGTCGCCCGTCGCCTCCCCGTCCGCAAACCGCGCTCGGAGCGACTCGATCTCGTCTTCGAGGTCGGCGAGTTTCTCCTCGCGCGCTTCGATCTCCGATTCGTCGTCGTCGAGTCGCTCGCTGAACTCGGCGGCGTCCTCGCGGGCGTCGGCCGCCTGCGCGTCGAGATCGGCTGCCGCTTCGCGGAGCCGTTCCTCTTCCTCGGTTTTCGTCTGGATCGAGGCCCGAACGTCCGCGAGTTCGTCCTGGAGCTCCTCGTCGCGGGCTTCGAGGTCGGCGATGTGGCTCTTGATCGTCTCGTCGTTGTCGGCGTCGCCGGCAGGATCGATGTCGCGGTCGAGTTCGGCGAGCAGGTCGTCGCGCTCCTCGGCGAGTTCCTCGCGGGTTTCCTTCCGATCGCGAATCTCGTTCTGGGCGGTCTCGCGTTGTCGCTCGGTTTCGCTGATCTTCGACTGGAGCGAGTCGATCGCTTCGGTGAGCGTTTCGATCTCCTCGCGAGTCTCCTGGTGGCGGTCGAGCACATCTTGGGCGGTCTCTAACGTGTCGACGGCCTGTTCGCGCTGGGTTTCGTAGTGCTCGAGTTCGTCGACGAGTTCGTCGCGTTCGGTTTCGAGGGCGTTCAGCGTGTCGTGGAGATCCTGCGCTTCTTTCTGTTCGACCTGCGAACGGACGTCGTCGAGGACGTCGCGCTGGCCGTCGAGGACGGTCTTGACGCCGAGGCGGGCCTCGCTCGCCCGCTCGCGGTACTCCTCGAGTGCGCCCAGTTGGAGCAGGTCGTCGATCATGTCCTGGCGGTCGCTCGGCGAGGCGTGAATGAGTTTGTTGACCTCGCCCTGGCGGACGTACGCGCAGTTGACGAACGCCTCGGCGTCCATCCGGAGGAGTTCGGTAATCGTCCGGCGCACGTCGCGTGCGCCCTCGATGGTGTCCGCGGGCGTTTCGAGGACGCACTTCGTCGTCGTCGCCCGGTCGCCGCGGAGTTTGAGTCGGCGCTCGACGCGGTACTCCCGGTTGTCGTGGGTGAACCAGAGTTCGATTTCTGCCTCGTCTTCGCCGGTCGTGATCACGTCGTCGAGCGTGCGGTCGTCGAGCGCTTTCGAGCCGTAGAGGGCGAAGAAGACGGCCTCGAGCAGCGTCGATTTGCCGCTGCCGTTGACGCCGTGGACGACGGTGACACCCCGATCGAGCGAGAGGTCGGCGTTGCCGTAGCACTTGAAGTTCAGCAGGCGGATTCGATCGGCTCTCACGCGAAATCACCCAGTGAGGCGTGGTCCGTCTCTCCGTCGCCGTCCGCCCGACCGCCGTCCTCGGTTGTCGCCGCAGTACCCTCGGTCTCGGCGGGTTCGCTCGCCCCTTTCCGTTCTCCTTCTTCTTCCCCTTCGCCTTCGTCGCTGGCTGTCGCCGCGGTGGACTCCGTGTCTGTGCCCCCGAGTTGATCCGCAACCGTCGTCACGCCCTCGTCTGCAGGCTCGCGGTCCGGGACTGGATCGAACGCGATTGCTCAGATCGGAAGAGCGGTTCAGCA
>NZ_AOIL01000029.1 GCF_000337595.1 Natrialba taiwanensis DSM 12281
ATTCCTGCTGAACCGCTCTTCCGATCTGAGCAATACGGCGGCGTCGGGATCGGCGAAACTCACCGTCACCTCCTCGGTCTCGTCCGGCAGCTCCCGCCGGTCGTTCATCCGGGCCACGAGCGCCCCGCGGTCGAGCGCGAGTTCTTCGACGGCGGCTGGGGTGATCGGGCGACCCTCGCCCTCGACCGTCACGATGACGACGGCGTCCTCGACATCGTGCTGGCGGACGCGTTCTTGCACGCGGTCGATGCCTTCGCCCGCCTCGATTTCAACGTCGACGAAGACGAACTCGCGGGTGTCGGTGAGCGCGCGACGGCTGATGGCGACGCCGTCTTCGTCGGCGGCCTCGCCACCGAACTCGACCAGATTGTATCCCCGCGCCTCGCGCTCGCTGGCGCTCGCACGTTCGGTCGACCCGCAGTACGTGACCCAGGTATCGAGCACGTCCGCGGTCTCGGGCGCGTGGTTGTCCCCGAGGAGCACGGCGTCGAACTCGACGGTCGCCTCCTCAAGCATGCGTTCGGTATCCCAGTCCGCGTGGGCGAACGGTTCGAACAGGCCGTGGCCCACCAGCGCCGCGTGGGTCGCCTCGTCGGGATGCGGACTGAACTCGTAGTCGAGTTCGTCTCGCCGGGAGCGGGGGACGAAGTCTTGTCCGTAGATGGCGATGTCGTTGACGACTTCGGGGGTCGGTCCGAGTCGCGTCGCGAGGCCGATGTCGGCGAAGAGGTCGAGCCACTGTGCGTCGCGTTTGCCCTCGTGGTTGCCAACGATTGCGAGAAAGGGGATGTCGGCGTCGTCGAGCGTTCGGAGGACGTCGATGGTGCCCTGGAGGTCGACCAGTCCCGGCCGGCGGTCGTGAAAGAGATCGCCGGCGTGGATCACGGCGTCGACGTCGGCCGCGACCGCGTCCTCGGCGACGGTTCGAAACGCCTCGAGAAAGTCCCGTCGGCGGGCGGGCGAGTTGTACTGCTGGTACCCGATGTGGGTGTCGCCCGTGTGTATCACCCGTGTCATCTACCCGTCATTGGTGTGTGGGCCCTAAAGAGGTTCCGCGACCGGAGTGAAAGTAGTCTTCGCTGAGAAATCTCGATTCGGGAACTGCGGCTCGCGGATCGAATCATCTCCACCGCCGGCGAGTTCCGGTTGCGGCCGTTCAGGCGTCGATATCGAGACTGTACAGGCGCTTGCGGGCGTCCGAGAAGGAAAAGCGAGCGTCGACGACGTTCTCCTCGTCGAGCCGATTCAGCGCGTAGCGCACCGTTCGGGCGGGGAGCAGGGTCTCGTCGGCGATCTGCTGTTGGGTCATCGTGTCGTTGTACTCGAGGACCTTCGCGACGAGTTTGGCACTCGGGGGAAGTTCGCGCACGTCGTCCCAACTCCCTCGCTCCTGTTCGGTCTCCTGCCGAAACGTCTCTGAAGCACTCATCGTATACCCATTACCGAATACGAGGTGATAATATTTTCTGTTTCGTATAATGCCCCATAGTTATATATGGAGGCAATGGAGCAGTGAACTCGTTGTAAACCGGGGAGGGAAAAACGAGCCATCGAGCGGCTCTCGGCGAGAAGTGGCGGAATCGAAGCCGGTTGAATCTGTCGGCACAACCGGCTTCAGCGGGGACAGATGACCCGAAGCCTCTTATGAACCAACACCTAAGGAACGGGTGATGACTGACACTGTGGACGACGTCGACCTCCCATATGACGAGGACGAGGCGTCCCAACAGGAGAAAATTCAGGCACTCGAGGACCAGCTGGAAATCCTCGAGTCGCAAAACGAGGAGATGCGCGACAAGCTCCTCGACGCGAACGCCGAGAACAACAAGTACCAGCAGAAACTCGAGCGGCTCACGCACGAGAATAAGAAGCTAAAGCAGTCCCCACTGTTCGTCGCCACCGTCCAAGAACTCACCGACGAGGGCATCATCATCAAACAGCACGGGAACAACCAGGAAGCCCTGACCGAAGTGACCGACGAGATGCGCGAGGAGATCGATCCCGACGCCCGCGTCGCCGTCAACAACTCCCTCTCTATCGTCAAGACGCTCTCCAACGAAACCGACGTTCGGGCCCGCGTCATGGAAGTCACCGAGAGTCCCGAAGTCAGCTACGAGGACATCGGCGGCCTCGAAGACCAGATGCAGGAAGTCCGCGAAACCGTCGAGATGCCCCTCGAGAAGCCCGACATGTTCGACGACGTCGGGATCGACCCACCGAGCGGCGTTCTGCTGTACGGCCCGCCGGGTACCGGAAAGACCATGCTTGCAAAGGCCGTGGCCAACCAGACCAACGCCACCTTCATCAAGATGGCCGGCTCCGAACTCGTCCACAAGTTCATCGGCGAGGGAGCCAAACTGGTCCGGGACCTGTTCAAGGTCGCCCGCGAGCACGAACCCGCCGTCATCTTTATCGACGAAATCGACGCCATCGCCGCCAAGCGCACGGAGTCGAAGACCTCCGGCGACGCCGAGGTCCAGCGGACGATGATGCAACTCTTGAGCGAAATGGACGGCTTCGAAGACCGCGGCGAAATCCGTATCATCGCCGCCACCAACCGCTTCGACATGCTCGATCGCGCGATCCTCCGCCCCGGCCGCTTCGACCGCCTCATCGAAGTTCCAAAGCCGAACCAGGAGGGCCGCGAGATCATCTTCGAGATCCACACCCGCGGCATGAACGTCGCCGACGATGTCGAGTTCAGCGCACTCGCCGAAGCGGCCGACGAGGCCTCGGGTGCCGACATCAAAGCGGTCTGTACCGAGGCCGGGATGTTCGCCATCCGCGACGACCGCACCGAGATTCAGATGGCGGACTTCGAGAACGCCTGGGACAAGGTCCAGGCCGAATCCGACGAGACCGAAGACGTGTCGAAGACGTTCGCCTGATCGGTCTCTCCTGTTGGGCCGTCATCCGTTTTGAGGAACTGTCTGCCGTCATTTTCTGTCGACGACGATCGTGAACTCGCCAGCGGCTGCTTTTCGTGCACGGGATCGAGAATCTCTCTATACCAGCACGGAGCAGAATTTGTGATATGTAGCACTCATATAAACGATCTTTGTTGTCAGTCGGGTGGTCCGTCGTGATGGCTGGAAGACAGCCCGATTCCGACAAGACGGCACAGCAACGGCACACGACTGGCACGGCCGGTCGGCGGACGATCCTCGGAACGATCGGAGCAGTTACGGGACTCGCAGTCGGGACCGTCGGTATGAGCGACACCGGTGCGGCACGGGAGGGCGACGACCGGGTAGCTTCGTCCGAGCGCTCTCGCTCCGGCCCAACGCACGGCCCACACCTGACTGCACACCGCGGGTACGCCGATATCTTCCCGGAAAACACGGTCGCGGCGGTCGCCGGCGCATCGCGGCTCCGAGCGGACCGCATCGAAATCGACATTCAGCCGTCCGCGGACGGCGAAATCGTCGTCTTCCACGACGAGTTCCTCGACGACCTGACGGACGAGACGGGACGCGTCGCCGAGACGCCCGCCGAAACGGTGCTCGGAGCCGAGGTTCTCGAGAGCGGGGAGACGGTGCCGACGCTTCCGGCAGTTCTCGACGCCGCCCGCCCGAACGTTACGATGAACATCGAGTTCAAGGACAACGGCGATTACTCCTGGCAGGAAGTCGCCGACCGCACCCTCTCGATCGCAGCCGACTATCCGGGCGAGTTCTACGTCTCGTCGTTCGAGACGGCCGCGCTCGAGGCGGTCCGGAACGTCGATCCGAGCGTGTCGGTCGCGAAGCTCTTCGGGTCGAACAAAGACGAAAATCTTCAGACCGCGCGCGAACTCGACGCCGAGGCGGTCAACCCGTCGCTCGGCGTCCTCGATACTGAACTCGTCGAAACGGCTCACGAGGAGGGCCGTGCTGTGAACGTCTACACCATCGATACCTGGCAGGAGGCGCGCCAGCCCCTCGAACTGGGCGTCGACGGGCTTATCGCGGATTATCCGAGCGTCCTCGAGTTCGGAACCAGCAAACAGGTGTAATCCGCCGACGGTCGTTTCACCGTCGGTATCGTAGCGAGGCTCGAACGCGTGGGAAGACGCAACGTCTGGCTCTCTCCCCTTTCTCTTACAGCAATGCCGAGAAGACGAGCCACGGCACGACGAAAAGGGCGATCGTCAACACCGCGAGGAGCAACAGGTAGCCAGCGCCCGTTCCGAGCGCGGTGATCCAGGCCGGATGCTTGAACTCGTTGAGATCGACTGCCATATCCATACCGTTCGCTGACGAGCGTATAAACGTACCGGACAGCGGCAGTGGGATAGCAGCGGTAGCCAGCGACGCAGGCCATCTGAGAAGCCGACGAGAGCCGGGGTCATGCTACCGTGTGGCGTTGCGCTTCCGGACCGTTTTTACCGGGTGACTGGCTAGAGGGCCGTAATGACGAAGATCGTCGTGGTGGACAACCACGGGCAGTTTACGCACCTAGAGCGCCGGGCGCTTCGCGACCTCGGCGTTGACACGGAATTGATCGACAATGACACCCCACCGGAAGCGATCGAGGCGGACGGCGTCGTCCTCTCGGGCGGACCGGACATGGACCGCATCGGCGCTTCCGCCGAGTATCTCGAAGCGGACGTCCCTGTTCTCGGCATCTGTCTCGGCATGCAACTCATCGCCGAGGAACTCGGCGGCCGCGTCGAGGGCGGCGACTACGGCGGCTACGCCGACGTTACCGTTGAACTCGTCGACGCGGACGACCCGCTCACCGGCAATCTGCACCCCGAAACGCGAGTCTGGGCGAGTCACGCCGACGAGGTCGTCGAACTCCCCGACGGCTTCGAACGGACGGCAACGAGCGACGTCTGCGGCATCGAAGCGATGAGCGATACCGACCGGGAACTCTACGGCGTCCAGTGGCATCCGGAGGTCGCCCACACCGAGGAGGGCGATGCGATTTTCGAGAACTTCCGGGATATCTGCGAAGCAGCGTAAGGTCGATCCGGACGAGTCAGAGTTCTTCTGCGGTCGCTCGCAACTGTTCGATAACCGACGGCCGCCCGCGACAGACGAGCGTCACGGTATCGCCGTCGTAGTCGACGGTGTCGACCGACGTGCGATCGTACGCCTGCGAGACGAGCGACATTGCGTCGTCGCAGTTCGGCAGCCGAAACACTGCCCGTTCGGCCGGCAACCGGTCCAGGATCGTCGTCCGAAGCGGTTCGAGGTGTCTCCCCGTCCGAACGCTTATCGGGACCAGGTCCGAGGCAGATGCCGGGAGGATCGACCGTGCTACCGAGCAGCGACGCGCCCGCTCGCGGACGCCGAGCAGATCGACTTTGTTCAGGGCGGTGACGATGCGGTCGTCGTCGACGCCCTGTGCGTCGAGCACGTCGAGCGAAAGCGTGAGTCGCTCGCGAAAGCGGGCCGGGGGATCGCTCGCGTCGACGACCAGCACGACGACGTCCGCGGCGGCCGCCTCCGAGAGCGTCGCGCTGAAGGATTCGACGAGTTCGTGCGGGAGATCGTCGACGAAGCCGACGGTGTCGGTCGCGAGGACGGGTCGGCCGCCGATGGTCGCTCGCCGCGTCGTCGTTTCGAGGGTTTCGAAGAGGCGATCCGCGATGGTGGCGGTCGGGGCGTCGTCGGAGCGATCCGTCGCTGGCGTCTCCGGTGATCGGTCGGGCGATCGCGAGCGCGCGGGTGGCGAGTACGACAGGTCGTCCGCGAGCCGGTGCAACAGCGTCGACTTGCCGGCGTTGGTGTAGCCCGCGATCGTGACGAGATCGAATCCCGCTTCGCGACGGCGTTTGCGAAACTCGGCCGCTGGATCCTGGCACGCGGACAGTTTGCGTTCGAGGCGGTCGATTCGGTCGCGAACGTCGTAGACCGGCGACCCCGTTTCGGTTTGTCTGTTGAGTAACCCTTCGTCCGCGGCTTCAATGACGCGCGGGAGTTCGTATCGTAGCGTCGCGAGTTCAACTTGCAGTTGCGCACGGCGCGTGCCGGCACCGTCCTCGAACCGTTCGAGAACGAGCCGGTAGCGATCGATCACGGTCGTTTCGTCCGGCATCGATGATGCGAGCGCGTGGTGCTGGCTCGGCGTCAGTTCGCCGTCGACGACGACGCGTTCGGCGTTTCGGTCTGCGACGGTCCTGGCGAGTTCGGTGACCGTGCCGGCCCCGAAGTGGGTGCCGGGGTCCTCGGGACCGACCTGGGTGCGTTCGGCGACGATTTCGTGTCCGGTTGCGCGGGCTAACTCGGTGATTTCGTCGGTATCTACGGGAGCGGTTGCTGATCGTTTCGCGATGACTGTGCGTCGAGTCGGCGTGTTCGATTGTACCATGAGTGGGTGTTCGGTGGCATGGGTCGGGACGGAATCGGTGCTCGCCGCGGTTCGCGCGGGAGCCGCGGCTCTCGACGTGGTGACGGCCGGGTGCTCGCTGTGTGGTTTCGCCGCGTTGCGGTTCCACAGTGTCGCGTCTTCGCGGACTCGAACCTGTTCGATGTCCGATTCGATGCAGTACTCTGGGCCTGAAACCGCAGCCTGAAACTGCCGCTCACGACGGCGGCGAGCGATCCCGGCTTACCGGATGAAAAGGGTCTCCATAGTCCTCAAGTTCACTTCAGTAAGGAGCGATATAGCACTTTGGCCGGTGTGTGAACAGGACACACGATCTCGCGCCCAGCACGGGACCGAGACGACCGCCACGCTATTGGTCTCCCACCAGAACATGGTAGATAATGACAACCGATACAGTCGGCCGATTCGAACGCAGCCTCGACGAACTCGCAGTGAGCGTCGAGTTCACGTCGGCGACCGATGCGACCGACCGGCTCGACGCGATCCTCGAGACGCCGGCCGTCGGCGTCCCACTGCCGTTCGACGGCGTTTCGGTTCCCGAATCCGTGACGACGAGTCCGACGGCTGCCGAACTCGCGGACGCCCGAACCGGCATCACGCCGGCCACGTTTGCGATCGCGGAGTACGGTACCGTCGCGATCGAGTCACGAGCAGCCGGCGACGAACCGATCAGCCTCTACCCGGAGCACCACGTCGCCGTCGTCGCGGCGACCGATATCGTCCCGGACATCGGGGCCGGATTCGATCGTCTCGCTGACCGGTTCGCGGCCGGCGGCGACAGCATCGTCTTCGCGACGGGCCAGAGCGCGACCGCCGACATGGGCGGACTCGTCCACGGCGTCCACGGTCCCGGCGAGGTCACCGTCGTCGTACTGGAGGACCGATAACCGATGGCCGAACGCAGCCACGCACCGGACCAGTCCGACACGAGTGCAGCGCCGAACTCGCGAGCGGAAACTGCTGCCCACCTCCGTCACCTGCTCGAGACCGAAGGCGAGGCGATCCACACCCAGACCAGCGTCTCGAATTATCGCCGTGCGCAGGTGTACGACGAGACGGACAACCTCGACGCGTTGCGAACCGAGGCACGGGCGATCAAAGAAGATGCCATCGATCGTCTCCCCGAGTTGATCGAGACGGTCCGCGAGGCGGTCGAAGCGAACGGCGGCACGGTCTACGTCGCGGACGACGCCGCCGACGCGAACGCGTACGTGGCCGACGTGGTCGAAGACCGCGCGGGTGTCGACGACCCGGAAGCGGCCACCGGCAGCAAGGAGGGCGAGGCCGGCGACGGCGATGGCAACGGGAACCGGCCGTCGGTCGTCAAATCCAAATCGATGACGACCGAGGAGATCGACCTCAACGACGCCCTCGAAGCCGACGGTATCGACGTCACTGAAACCGACCTCGGGGAGTGGGTCCTCCAGGTCGCAGACGACACACCCTCGCACATCGTCGGTCCCGCGATGCACCTCACCCGCAAGGAAATCGCCGATCTGTTCGTCGAGCACTTCGATCCCGACGTCGAGTTCGACACGCCGGAAGCGCTCACGAAATTCGCCCGCGACCACCTCGGCGAGCACATTCAGGACGCCGACGTCGGCATTACGGGCGCGAACTTCGTCGCCGCCGACAGCGGAACGATCGCGCTCGTGACGAACGAGGGCAACGCCCGCAAGTGCGCCGTCACGCCCGATACGCACATCGCCATCGCCGGCGTCGAGAAACTGATCCCCTCGGTTCGCGACCTCGAACCGTTCGTCGACCTGATCGCAAAGAGCGCGACGGGCCAGCCGCTCTCCCAGTACGTGACAATGCTCTCGCCGCCGACGAACTCGCCGACGATCGACTTCGAGTCGCCGGACAAGCCGCTCGGCGGCGATGACAGCACAGCTGCCACCAATCGGGACCGCGAGTTCCACCTCGTCCTCCTCGACAACGGCCGCACGGACATGCGCCAGGATGACCAGCTCCGGGAGACGCTTTACTGCATCCGATGCGGAGCCTGCTCGAACTCGTGTGCGAACTTCCAGTCTGTCGGCGGCCACGGCTTCGGCGGCGAGACCTACTCCGGCGGCATCGCCACCGGCTGGGAGGCCGGCGTCCACGGACAGGACGCCGCGGCCGAGTTCAACGATCTCTGTACCGGCTGCACGCGCTGCGTCGACGCCTGCCCGGTGAAGATCGACATTCCGTGGATCAACACCGTCGTCAGGGACCGCGTCAACCGCGACGACGACCCCGAGGCGTACGACTTCCTCGTCGACGGCCTGACGCCGGACGACGAACCGGACGGATTCGACCTCGGCAAGCGCTTCTTCGGCAATATCGCCACCGTGACGAAACTCGGCAGCGCGACCGCGCCCCTCTCGAACTGGCTCGGCGACATCGAACTCGTTCGCTCGCTGCTCGAGCGCACGCTCGGGATTGACCGGCGACGGGACCTGCCGACGTTCGAACGGCAATCGCTCGTCGACTGGTTCGCGGCCCGCGGCGGCGAACGGGAGTCGAGACGGCGAGCAGCGGCCGCCGGCCCGGAGGACCGGAACCGGACCAGTGAACTCGACCGCGAGGTCGTCCTCTACCCGGATATCTACACCAACTACGTCGACACCGACCGCGGGAAGGCCGCCGTCCGAACGCTCGAGGCGCTCGGCATTCCCGTCTCCGTCCCCGACCTGCCCGAAAGCGGGCGTGCACCCCTCTCGCAGGGAATGATTTCGACAGCGGATCGACAGGCCAGCCGGGTCTACGCTGCGCTGGCCGAAGACCTGGACGCGGGCCGCGACGTCGTCGTCATCGAACCGTCCGACCTGGCGGCGTTCCAGCGCGAGTACGAACGGTTCCTGCCGGAACGGTCGTTCGAACGCCTGCGGGACAACAGCTACGAGATCTGCGAGTTCATCTTCGGCCTGCTCGAGAACGGGGCGGACTCGGACGCGCTCTCGACGGGCGATGGTGATGGAGCTGAAGATGAAGATGGCAACCGGTCGATCGCCTACCACTCGCACTGCCAGCAGCGCACGCTCGATCTCGAAGCGCCGACGACGGCCCTGCTCGAGCGCTGTGGCTACGCGCCACAGACTTCCTCGGTCGAGTGCTGCGGGATGGCCGGTTCCTTCGGCTACAAGCGAGAGTACTACGAGGTCAGTATGGACGTTGGCGACCGGCTTGCCCGGGAGTTCGACCACGGGGAGACGGATCTGGTCGTCGCCTCGGGAACATCCTGCGGCGACCAGCTCGAGGCGTTACTCGAGCGGGATGTACCCCATCCGGTCGAGGTGCTCGCGCCGAACTCGGCGGTGTAGAACCGCCAGATGCAGGATTCGTGGCCGGTCTCTTCCGATCGGACGGGTGGCTCGAACGGGTGTGAAAACGGGAGAACAGGCGAACGGACAGGACGGTGGAGAATTATTCCCCGAACAGGTCGTCGACCGCCTCGCGTGCAACGCGTGCGGCCTCGTCTGCGACTTCCTTTGGGTCGGTCCCGTCGTCGCGCTCGGGTGCGTTGAGATAGATGTCGACTTCGAGAACGCCGTCCTCGAACGACACCGTCACGTCGAGATCGCGTACGTTCGACTGCTTGTACCGCGAGAAGATCAGTCCTTCTGCGGCCTCGGCGGCCGTCTGGACGACTTCCTCGTCGGTCGGCTCAGTCGGTCGCTCGTCCGTCGAATCGCTGGTCGACATCGACAGTTACGCGCCGCCTGCACCCGGGCCGCCAGGGCCGGCCGGGCCGCCCATGCCGCCCGCGCCGCCGAGCAGGTCTTCGAGTTCGTCCTGCAGGCTCTCGAACTGGTCCTGGACGCGATCTTCCTGCTTTTCGAGGGTTTCGAGGCGGAGTTCGAGCGAGTCGACCTTTTCGTCGAGGTCGTCCTCGGCTGCCTCGTAGTCCGTCTCGACGAGGAGGTCGCCGACCTGCCGGTACATCGTGGTGTCCTCGTCGATGTTCTCGAGTTCGTTCTGGGCGTTCTGGGCCTCGGTAAGACCCGATTCGGTCTCCTGTTTCTGGACGGCGACCTGCTGGGCGGTCTCTTGCAGGTCCTGAAGCTGTTCGATTTTCTCCTGTGCCTCCGGCGGCAGATTCCCTTGCATGTCTCGACCGTCGCCCTCCGCACTGATAAAGCCAAGCTTTGCGTTCGGACAGCGCCGGGCTGCTGGTGCAGCCCGTAGCCCTACCCGCTTGGCAGTGGAGTGCACGGAGTGCACGAGCGATGCGACGCCGCGACGCACTCGCCGCTGGCGGGTCCGCCCTCTCGGTCTCGCTTACCGCCGGCTGCCTCGAGACGCTCCGGCGCGAGGATGCCTGGCGCGAACTCGTGGTCGACCCGCCCGACGGCGTCTACGTTCCGCCTCACGTCGACGAGATGCTGCCCTACGCGAGGATGACCGCAGCCGGGTGCGAACTTTCGCTGCTGGGGTCGCGCCCGCACTCCTTCTGGATCGTCGCCGGCACAGAGCGGAGCCGGGCCGACGTTCGATCGCGACACGCACTCCATCTGATGGTGGTCGTTCGGGATGCGGAGACGGGTGTGATTCTCCCCGCACCGGTGACGGTACGGATTCGGCGCGGGAGGGCGAGCGACGACGGCGAGCGAATCGACCAGCGAGATCTCTGGCCGATGCTCTCGCAGCGAATGGGGCCCCACTACGGCGATAACGTCCCGCTCGACGGCGATGGGACCTACACGGCGACGGTCCAAGTCGGCCCGCCAAGCGTCGCGCCGACCGGTTCCTTCGCCGGTGAATTTGGGACGACAACCGTCGACCTCGAGTTCGAGTACGAGGCCGCCGCAATCGATGCACTCGAGCGCCGGCTGATCGACGCGGACGAGGGCCGAGGCGAATCCGACGCGCTCGAACCGATGGGCGACCACACCGGAGACGCTCGCGGTCACGACCGCGATAGTGCTGAACTCGCGTTCGATCGCGAGGGCGTGACTCGAATCGGATCCGAAACGAGCGACGATATCGTCTACGTCGCCGCGCTCGTCGAGGACGATGTCCGAAACGCGGCGGAAACGAAAATCCCGGCGCTCGCGGTAACGGCGCGGACGGCGTACAACCGGTACGCACTTCCGTTTGCGTCGCTGACGGCTACGATCTCGACAGACGGTGATCGGATCGCCGGCGGGCCGCTCGAAGGGACGATCGACCCGCGGTACGGACACCACTATCGAACGCCCGTCGATCCGGACACCCTCGAGCGCGGCGACACCCTTTCGATCGGCCTCGAAACCCCGCCGCAGATGGCGCGTCACGAAGGGTACGAGACGGCGTTTCTCGAGCCGGCCACGGTTCGGCTGCCGCTCGATGCGCGGTAGCCACGCCTGTCAGCTGGTTTCGCCGGACCGGCGGCATCACTCGGATTGTCCCCTACCAGTGGTCAGAACGGGGCCGTCAGCCGTTCGGAGGAGGCCCAGACCGAGAACGAGCAACAGGACGCTCACGAGGATCCACGGGGGGTTCCACGCCTCCGTTCCGTGGACGACGTTGTGCAGGTCGAGCACGTAGTGGTCGACGATGCCGTCGTAGACGTTGAACACGCCCGCGCCGACGACAATTGCACCGAGCAGGTACCGGGTCGAAAACCGTTCGGCGGTTCCGTTGACGAGCCGCCAGAGCAGCCCGAGCCCCACGAGCGTGATTCCGAGCGTCGCCACCAGAAAGAGTCCGTCGAACATGACGTTCGTCCGCAGTCCGTCGAGACTGTACGGATCGTAGTATCCCGAGAGAAGGTGATGCGTCTGGAACGTCAGGTGAAAGACCACGGTGTCGATGACCGCGCCGAACCCGAACCCGATCGTTCCGCCAGCGAGCCCCAATCGACGACGCGTTCCGGCGGCTGTCGACATATACCGACTTCGACGACGGCAGGCAAAAAACGAAAACCAGCAACTGCCGCGGCCACAGTCGCAGTCGCACCGATGGAATCGAGTCGGAGCGAGTTCACCGGAAACCGGCACCAGTACCGGAACCGGAAATCGGTACCAGTACTAACGTGATTCTGCCGACTATCGGTCGTGGCGCGCAGCGACACCGATCTCCACCGTGCGTTCGGCGACATCGACCAGCGCAAACCAGGTATTTACCGCTGCCCGAAGTGCGATCACGTCCTCGGCATCGATCCGAATCGTGACGACCGATCCGTCCCGCTCGATCGTCGTCCGGGAGCGCTCGTCGTCGATCTCGCCGATCTCGCGGGCGACGCTCTCTGCGACGACTGTCGCCCGCTCGGAAGACTCGTAGTCGAACTCGAGGAGTGTGTCGTGTGAAGCCACGGGAATCGATTTTCGAGAGGTGGTTACATCAAAACTGAACGCTGTTGTGGGCAGTCATCGGCCGGTCGACGCCGGCATGGCCGCGGCCTGGGACTAGGTGGCGTCGAGTTCGACGCCTCGATAGTGGATATTCGATTTGGGATCCCGTATCAGCGTCGATACCGACGACAGGCGGTCACCGGCGTTAGTTGACGTCGACTTCCTTGACATCACGACTGCGTTCTTTCAGGAGCACGCGGTGACCGCAGTAGGGACAGCGGACGCCGCCGTACTCGTCGAGTTGCACGTCACGTTTACAGCGGGAGCACTTGTAACTCATTCTAAGAGGGGATAGAGAGGCGTTAGTCGTCGTCCTCGGCGAGCGCAGCGCGGATCGAGCGCTGAACCGTGCGACCGGCGGGCGTCTCCGGACGGTAAGCACCGCCGGTGAAGACTTCGCCGGTCGCTTCGTTCTTCCAGATACCGGTCCCGACGCGTGTCACGTCGTCACCGTCGACCTGTGCGTTCTCCATGTCGTCTTCGATCTCGCTGATGCGACGCCGGGCGACGCGACCGTAGCGTGCGCCAAAGCGGCCCGCGCTACCGATGGTTCCTTTATCGGCCATAGTACTGCTGTCTATCCGGAGCGGATTCTTAAACCTGTTGAGTTACTGTTCCCGGCACGCACTCTCGTGTCGGAGCGCGTCGCCGGCGATCGAGTCGATATCCGTCAATCGTTTCCCGTCAGTCGTTTTGCTCGCTATCTGCGGCCTGGTCGGCCACCGGTCCGACGAGTAACTCCCGGAAGACGACCGCAAGCGCAACGAGCGGACCGACCGGGGTGAGCGGTGCCGCAAGGAGCCCCGTCCCCACGCCCGTCACCGCGATCAGGGATCGCAGTGCGAGTCCGCTCACTGCGAGCAACGGAATCATAGCCAGGATCGCGTCGGCGCGCTCGAGCATGGCTAATTAGATATAATTACAGCTCCACGGATAAAGGGCAGACAACCAGCAGTGAGTGTCACTTCCATCGACTAGTGACAGTATTTGTCAGCAGCCACTGCAAACGACTCCCTACCTGAACTCGTCTTCGGCGAGCACGTCGTTGAGATCCGCACGGATTCGCTCGCCCATCTCCCGGTCGCGAGCGGTCGTCACGATGCGATTTTCCTGTACGCTCGAGCCGTCCCGGAGTAACATCCGCACGTTGCCGCCGCCGTCGGCACGCGTCACTTTCGCCCGAAGCCCCGACTGAGAGCCGTTTCCGCCCGCATCGATCGGTCCCGGAATCACCTTCTTGACGTGGGGATGTCCGGCCACGGTCTGAATCGCCCGCATCCCCGTCCGCCCCCCGATCAGCGTCGAGTGACTCCCGCCGATCTTCTCCATCGGCGGCGTCTCCACGACGTCGAGGGCTCGCGTCCCGCGGCGCTTGCGAACTTCCCCGACCGGATCGTCGGCATCGACGCGGTAGAACTCGTGGTGGACGTCTTCGCGGACTGCACGGATGACGGTACGCTCGCCGCCCGCATAGACCTCCTCGGGGCGCTTGCGCCGGATCTCGTCACCGACCAACCCGGCGAAGTTCCGGAGTTCGATCGGCTCGTTCTCGCCATCTTCGGGTGTCGTCGTGATCGTCGTCTCGCCGAGAACTGGCTCTGTCCGGTCGTGGTCGTCTTCCGCCGCGAGCATCGTCAGCGTCACTCGGTCGCGTGCGGCCTCGAGAACGACCGCTTCGGTGTTCTCTTCGCGACAGACCAGACAGAAGTCGCCGGGTTTCTCGAGCGGCGAGGCGCAGTGACGACACTCCATGACGATAGGGACGGTTGGGCGTGGACGTGTAAAACCGACCCGCTTTCGACCGGTCGCGGTGAGCCAGCGTCGGCACTCACACCGCGGGTGCCGACCGGCTATTGCCGGCCGTGAAGCCGACCCGAACGCTGAAGGTCCAGCCTCGTCTACACACGGCAGATGTCCCGGCTGCACCGTCGCTCGGTTCTGGCCCTCGCCGGCACGGTTCTCTCCGCGGGCGCTGCGGGCTGTCTCGAGTTCATCGACGACGATGGGGAGGACCTCACCGAACCGGGGGCCGGTGACGTAGACATCGTCTGGGATGACCTCGTTCGCGTCGATCCCGATACCGAGGACGAACGCGTGTTCGTCTGGGCGGTCGTCAGAAACGTCGGCGACCGCACGCTCAACTACGTCGAAATCCGGGCGACGTTCGTTGACGCCGCGGGAGCTGAACTCGAAAGCGTCATCGAACACGTCGACGAGGACGTGTCCTCGGGCGAGGAGTGGTCGTTCGAGGTCGAGTTCCCCCAGTTCGGCGAGCAGGCAGCCGCGGTCGCGGGATACGAACTCGAGCCGGTGACGGGCGTGTAGCATGATCGGGTGGGTCCGCTAACGAGCAGGCGAAACGGGCGGCGCGGACAGCGTCGGCGAGCGGACCGGACGAGAACGCGGACATGGCGGGACCGAAGACGAGGTGATCGTGATATGACCGAGCGTAATGGTGCTGCTGAGGGTGATTCCGCGCCCGGGTCTGGAACGGAGGCGCAGTCAGATGTCGGGGGCGGGCCCGGTACTGAGTCTGTTGCCGACACTAACCCCGAATCTGACACTGACCCTGATCCCAAATCTGAACCCTTGTCCACCGCCGAAACCACCCACGACGAGGGGATCACGACCCTCGCAAAACAGGGCGGCATCACGTTCGTCGGGAACGTCGTCAAGGGTGCGTTCGGCTTCGCGATCGTCATGCTGATGACCCGGTTCGTCAGCCCCTCGATCTACGGGCTGTTCGTCCTCGCGACCTCCGTCATCCTCTTCACCCAGGTCTTTGCCAACCTCGGGCTGCCGCTCGCGATCGACTACTTCGTCCCGCAGTACCTCGACACGGGCGAGCACGGCAAGGCGACCGGCGTCATCGTTCAGGTCACCGCGGTCGTCCTCGTGGCCTCGTCGATCGTCGCGTTCGCGCTCGCGGCCGGCTCGCGGACTATCGGCGACCTCTTTCAGGAACCCTCGATGCGGGTCGCACTCCTGTACCTGTCGGTGACTATTCCGATGCTCGCGATCTACAGAGTGGTACTTACCTCCGCCTACAGCATCAAACAACTCCAGTACCGCGTTCTCATGCGCGATATCGTCCGACCGCTCGTCCGCTTCGGCGTGACGGCCGGCCTCCTGCTCGCCAGTCTCGGCCTCCTCGCCCTGATCATCGGCTACGTCGTCGGCCTGTTCGTTGCCATCACCGTCGGCGCAGTCGCCTTCGTCTCCAGAGCACGCGCCCGGGGCCTCCTGACGAGCGATATCGAACTCGTCTCGGTTCGCCCGCTCGTCACCTACTCGCTCCCGCTCGCGATGACCAGCGTCGTCTTCGTCCTGATGGGACAGGTCGACTACTTCGTCGTCGGCTACTTCCTCGACGCCAACGACGTCGGCATCTACCGGGTCGGCTACATGCTCGGCTCCGGCCTGATGATCATCTTCAACTCTCTCTCGCCAGTGTTCAAACCGCTCATCGCCGAGACCCAAGACGATACTGAACTCGTCGAACGGCGGTTTCGGGTAGCTGCCCGGTGGATCGCCGGACTGACGCTGCCAATCGCGATCGTCCTCTCGCTGGGCACGAGTTCGTATCTCGCCGTGCTGTACACGCCCCAGTACGCCGAGGCGAATCTCGTCGTCGTCCTGCTGTGCGGGGCGTTTCTGTTCAACGTGACGGTCGGCGGGCCGAACGGCTCGCTGTTGCAGGGGATGGGGTACTCGCGGATCGTCTTCGCCAATACGCTCGTGCTCTTCGGGGCGAATTTCCTCGTGTCGATGGCGCTCGTGCCGGTGGTCGGGATCGAGGGGGCGGCGATCGGATCGGCGACGGCGCTGGTTTTGGTGGGCGGGCTCACGCTCGGTGAGGTGTACGTTATCGACGGGATTCAACCGTTCACCCGGGATTTCGCCAGGGTCGTCGGTGCCGGCATTCCGGCGACGATTGCGGGTGTGCCGATCGTGGTCGTGCTCGAGTCGGCGCTGCTGATCGTCGGGTTGCTGCCGGTCGTCGTGGTCGGCGTCTATCTGGGTTCGCTGGTCGTTACGGATGCGTTCACCGAGGAGGATGCTCGCATGCTCCGCGAGTTCAGTCCGGCGCTCGAGCGGTGGTTGCCGATGGGTTGACGGTGGTGGCTGCGTCTCGCGGTCGGCTCACTTGCCGACGATGCCGCGTTTCCAGGTGCCGAGGCGGAACCAGGCGACGGCGACGACGAACGAGAGGACCATGCCGAAGGAGTAGGCCCACCAGATGCCCTCGGTTCCCCAGTCGAGGCCGGCGATCGTCACGTCGAGTCCCGGAATCGTCACCGCCCAGGCGAACGCGAGCACGAGGGCGACCGGGAGGCGAAAGACCCACCGGGAGAGGATCGAGAGGACCATTGCCTCCAGCGTGTTTCCAGCGCCGCGAAACGCGCCCTGGATGACCATGACGCCGGCGAACAGCGCCCAGAACGGCGTCATAATTCGCAGGAAGCGCACGCCCTCGGCGATCACGTCGGGGTTGTCGACGAAGATGCCCATCGCCTGCGCCGGAACGAGAAAGAGGGTGGCGGCGACGACGAAGAGACAGCCCATCGTGCCGCCGGTCGCGGTTCGCGCGACGGCGGCGGCCCGGTCGGGCGTTCTCGCGCCGAGATTCTGACCGACGCCGGTTGCCGCCGCGTTGCCGACAGCGCCGGCGACCGACCACGTGACGGACATCAGTCGAACGCCGATGCCGTAGGCTGCGGTCGGCGTCGCGCCGAACCGGGCGACGAGTCCGGCCATTGCGACCGAGGCGAAACTGCGAGCCCAGCCGTCGACCGTCGAGGGCGTCCCGACGGAGACGAGTTGCCACTGGACGCCGAGGTTCGGTCTGAGGTCTCCGAGACGGAGTCGGACGCCGAACCGGCCGTCGAGCAGGATGGCAATGCCCGCCGCCGTCGCGAGTCCGCGTGAGATGAACGTGGCGACGGCGGCCCCGCGCGTTCCCATCGCGGGGAACGGTCCCCAGCCGAGGATGAGGAACGGGTCGATCACGACGTTGATGCCGGCGGAGACGAACACGAGCCACATCGCCGTCTTCGTGTCGCCGGCACCCTGCAGCGAGGCCCGAAAGGCGAAAAACAGGAAGGTAAGCGGCAGCGCGAGGAAGATGATTTCGATGTAGGCGAGCGCCTCGACGAATACCTGCTCGCGAGCGCCGATGAGTCCCAATAGCGGCCGCCGGAAGAAGAGCCCGACGACGGCGAGAACGGTCGAAACTGTAAGCGTCAGGAGCACGGTCTGCGCCACCACACGGTCCGCCGTTCTGTCGTCTCCGGAACCGACGTACTGCGAGACGAGTGCGATCGTCGCTGCGGTGATGCCCATCGCCGTCGAGACGAACATCCACGACAGCGGAAACATGAGCGAGACCGCAGCGACAGCGATTTCGCCGTCGCCAACTCGACCGACCCAGAACATATCCGCGAGGTTGTAGACCGTCTGCAGGAGATTACCGAGGACGAGCGGCCAGGACAGCGCCAGCAGTTTCGGCGGGATCGCTCCCGTCGTCATATCGACGCGCTTTCGCTCCGGTTCCGAACCTGTTTCTGACACGACTGCTCTCGTCCATGTCTCTCCCGGCGACGTGAAAGAACTCCCGTTCCCGGCGGTTCCTGGCGGTCCCCGCTCGGTGTCCGCCAGCCGGCACATCGAAGGTGACAATCCTCTACTACGTCGTATTCTACCAATTACCAACTTTTATGACGGTCGGTGATGCAGTCGTGTCTGCCAATGTGTGAAAAAGAATCACAACAATCGTTGTTAGATTCGACGCGGCGGACGGTACTCGGCGGGATGACGACCGCGCTGGCCGCGGCGGCGTACACGCGACCGGGCCTCGCGTGGCTGACGGACCCCGTTTCGAACGACGACGACGAGGCCGTACAGCGCGTCACCTCCCCCGACGGGACGATTTGCGTAACGGTCGACGTTTCCGACGGGACGCCGCGATACGCCGTCGCCGTCGACGGGACGACCTACCTCGAACCGTCGGCGATCGGGTTCGAGTTCAGAAATCAGCCGACGTTCGGTGCCGGCAGTGACGGGGCCGGCCCCGAATCTGAACTCGAGGTCACGGGCAGCGAGCACGAATCGACGACGGAACGCTGGGAACCGGTCTGGGGCGAGTTCGACAGCGTCGAGGCCGACTACAACGCGCTCCGGCTCGGACTTGCGGAGACGGACGGGCCGGGTCGGACGGCCACCCTCGAGATCCGCGTGTTCGACGACGGGCTGGGCTTTCGCGTGGGCTTCGACGAGAGCTTCGCGAGCAACAGCGAGCGGGCGGTGATCGCGTCGGAGAACACGGCGTTCGCCTTCGCGGACGATTACACGGCCTGGTGGATCGACAACGAGGTCACCAATCCGCGGTTCGAACAGGAGTACGTGGAGACGCCGCTCAGCGAGATTCCCGGCGGGTCGAGGCGGACGCGGCCGACGGATACGCCGATTCGAAACGGGGCGCACACGCCGTTGACGGTGCGAGCCGACGGCGACATCTACCTGAGTATTCACGAGTCGAATCTGGTCGACTACGCGTCCGCGACGGTTGCACCACGGTCGGAGACGGGCGGGACGGGGTTCAGCACGGAACTGACGCCACTGCCGGACGGGACGAAGGCCTCGCTCGAACTGCCGAACGCGACGCCGTGGCGGACGATTCAGATCGGTCGGCGACCGGGCGATCTGATCGAGTCGCAGCTGATTCCGTTGTTGAGCCCGCCGCTTGCGGAATCAGTCCTGCCAACCGTCGACGGCGACCCCGACACGAGCTGGATCACGCCCAGAACGTACGTCGGCATCTGGTGGACGATGATCGCCGGCTCGGCGAACTGGGAGTACCGGGCCGACGAGTCCTTCGAGACGCCCGAAGCGGCGGCGGGGTACATCCACGGCGCTCGCACCGAGCGGATGAAACGGTACATGCGCTTTGCAGACCGGAACGGCATCGACAGCGTCCTCGTGGAGGGCTGGAACGAGGGCTGGGACACCTACCCCGGCGACGGCACCGGTCTCGATTTCTCCGTCGACGATTCCTATCCCGACTTCGACGTCGAGGCAGTCACCGACTTCGGTCACGAACTCGACGGCGACGTGGAGATGACCATCCACAACGAAACGGCGGGCGCGCTGCCGAACTACGAAGCGCAGATCCTCGACGACGACATCTTCGCGCAGTACGAGGACCTCGGCATCCACTCGATCAAGAACGGCTACGTCTCCGACCCGGGACTCGGAATCGACGGCGACGGCTCCGAGCCGACGCACAACCACCACAACCAGCTCGCGGTCAACCACCACCGCCTCGTCATCGAAGCCGCCGCCGCGAACCGCCAGCTGCTCGAAATCCACGAAGGCATCAAGCCGACGGGCGAAATCCGTACCTACCCCAACGTGGCGAGTCGAGAAGTGGTGAAAGCCCAGGAGTACGACGGCTTCGACCAACTCAGTGCGGACGTGGGCGCGGACCATCACGTCACGCTGCCGTTCACGCGCAACCTCGCCGGCCCGGTCAGCTACCAGCCCGGCATCTTCGACCTCACGTTCACCGACGACCGCGGCGGCCGAATCCAGACGACGCGAGCCAAGCAACTCGCCATGTACCCGACCTACCTCGGCGGCCTCCAGATGGCCGCCGACCGCATCGAGGCCTACGTCAACGACGAGTTCGCCGTCGGTGAACTCGTCCAGGCCGCCTCGGGCGAGATCGACGGCTTCGTCACCCTCGACGAGTGGCGAAACGCGTTCGGGACGAACTACGTCGCCGTCGACCCCAACCGCGTCCCCTCGGGATCGTCCGTCTCGTTCACCGTCCGCGACGCCGACGCGGGCACCTACGACCTCCACCTGCGCTACGCGAGCGCCGCCGAGGACAACGCCCAGCGCGTGATCGACGCCGGCGGCCCGCAGGCAACCCTGCGCGTCAACGATTCGACGCGGACCATCTCCCCCGAGTTCACCGAGTACTGGGATCGGTGGGACGTATTCACCACGGAAGTTGAACTCGACGAGGGCGACAATACGATCGCGATCGAACTCCACTACGACGACTCGGGCGAGGCGTTCGAGGGCGATGTCGGCGGTTTCAACCTCAATACGATCGCGGTCGGCGAGGCCGGTGAGCCGTCTCCCGTGCCGGCGGCGTACGAGGACTACACGCCCGCAAACGAGAACATGGACGCGAAACCCGAGTTCGCGTTCATTGAGAACGTGCCGGCCGCCGGCTGGGACGAGACGCGAGTTCTCGACGCGGCGATCGGGGAGTACACAGTCACCGCCCGTCGGACGGGCACGGAGTGGTACGTCGGTGCGATGACCGACGACGGCGGTCGGGCGATAGACGTGCCGCTTGACTTTCTCGCGCCCGGAAACGCCGGGTCGGCGGGTCGCGGTCGCAGCGACGAGCGGGGCGGCACCGGGAACGGCCACGGAACTGGCAGCGGCAATGGCAACGGTACCGAGACCGGTACCGACAGCGCCACTGGCAACGACGACGCCGGCATCCCCCGCGGGCCCAAATACGTCGCCGAAATCTACAGCGACGGACTCGGCGGCGGCTACCGATCCGACCCCGAAACCGTCAGGATCGACGAGGTCATCGTCGACCCCGGCACGACGATCCTCGCCTCGATGGCCAGCAGCGGCGGCACGGCGATCCGGCTCCGACCGGCACGCGGCGAGGACCGACGCGACCTGCCGGCGTACGAACGCCCGACCCAGACCGTCAGCTACGACATCGACGCGGAGACCGCACCCGGTTCGGCCTTCATCTCGGCGACCGGCTCGAACGACGGCGAGTTCATCGGCGGCGAGACGGTCGCGATCGAGATCGACGGCGACCGCGAAACCGTCGCCAACGTCCGCCTCGCGCCCGGCGCGTCGAACGACGTGTTCGAATTCGACTATGCGATCTCGTCGATCGGAACCCACGAAGTCGTCCTGCGGGACCCGACCGACGGCCGCGTCCTCGCGTCCGAATCGGTCACCGTCGCGCCAGGCGAACTCGTCGCCGAGTTCAGCGATCCGCGCGGCGACGATCACGGCCCCGGCGAGTACGCGTACCCGACGGACGACGCGTTCCGGGAGGGAGCGTTCGACCTGCGGTCGGTCGGCGTCTACGAATCGGACAGCGAGTACCTGTTCGCCCTCGAAGTGGGCGACCTCTACGCGACCTTCGGCGGCGAATTCTCGCCGCACTATTTCGCGATCTACCTCCGCGACCCGTCGCGGGCCGACGGTCGGACACCTGAACTCGGCGACCTCCGGGTGACCGCCGACTTCGCCGCCCCGTGGCACTACCGCATCGCTGCGAGCGGGTTCGAGACGAGCCTGGTCGACGCCGCGGGAACCGCACTCGGGTCGCCGGCAACGGTCGCCGATCACGACGCCGACACGGTGGTGGTGTCCGTCGAGAAGGCCGCTCTGGACCTCGACCTCGCGAGCGCTGAACTGCTTCCGGTCGTCGGCTCGGAGGACTACGGCGCGTTCCGCCCGATCGCGGTCGAGGCCGACGAGTTCACCTTCGGTGGTGCACGGGCGGATGCGGTCGAGAACGCGCCGCGGATTCTCGACCTGCTGACGCCCGACGGAATCGAGCAGTCCGAGGCGCTCGCCTACGACGAGAGCGAGCGCGCGACGCTCCCGTTCATACCGTTGTCGGACTGAACGCGAGTACTCGGACTCGGGCGCGATTTCGGCTGCGCGTTCCTGAAGCCAATCGTCGTCCGCTTACAACTCACGGACCTCGCGCACGCGAGCGCAGCGCCCGCGCATCGCACGCATACCCGCGCAGTCTGGCGATTATCGGCGAAAGCGTTATCAAATTCTCAATCGTAGCGAGCGAGCATGAACGACACTCGACGATGCACCCCCGACCGCTGCCGTCGGGAAGGTGATCGATAGTGGAACTGATTATCACCGAGAAGAACAACGCTGCGCGGCGAATATCGGATATTCTGAGCGGCGGCACGTACGACACGACCCGCGAGAACGGCGTCAACGTCTACGAGTGGGGCGGCACGCGCTGTGTCGGCCTCTCGGGTCACGTCGTCGGTGTTGACTTCCCCTCGGAGTACTCCGACTGGCGCGACGTCGAACCCGTCGAACTCATCGACGCGAGCGTCGAAAAGACCGCGACGAAGGAAAACATCGTCGCCACCCTCCGTATCCTCTCCCGAAAGGCGACCCAGGTCACCATCGCGACCGACTACGACCGCGAGGGCGAACTCATCGGTAAGGAGGCCTACGACATCGTCCGCGAGGTCGACGACGGGGTTCCTATCCGCCGCGTCCGGTTCTCCTCGATCACGGAAACCGAGGTCAAAAACGCCTTCGACGAGCCAGATGAACTCGACTTCGACCTGGCCGCGGCGGGCGAGGCGCGCCAGATCATCGACCTCGTCTGGGGGGCCGCGCTCACGCGCTTTCTCTCGCTGTCGGCGGGCCAGCTCGGCAACGACTTCATCTCCGTCGGCCGCGTCCAGTCGCCGACGCTCAGACTGATCGTCGACCGCGAGCGCGAGATCCAGGCGTTCGACCCCGAGGACTACTGGGAACTCGTCGCCGACGTGGCCAAGGGTGAGGAAGCCTTCGAAGCCCAGTACTTCTACTACGACGAGGACGACAACGAGGCCGAACGCGTCTGGGAGGAAGCCGCCGCCGAGGAGGTCTTCGAGACGCTCTCCCAGCGCGAGACGGCGACCGTGGTCGACGTCAACCGCCGCACGCGCACCGACTCGCCGCCGGCACCGTTCAACACGACCCAGTTCATCCGCGCCGCCGGCTCGCTCGGCTACTCCGCAAAGCGCGCCATGTCGATCGCGGAGGACCTCTACACGGCCGGCTACATCACGTACCCGCGGACAGATAACACCGTCTACCCCGACGATCTGGACCCCGAGGAACTGCTCGACGAGTTCGTCGGCCACCCCTCCCTCGGCGAGTCCGCCGAGTCGCTGCTCGAGACCGACGATATCGTCCCCACCGAGGGCGACGAGGAGACGACCGACCACCCGCCGATTCATCCGACCGGCGAGATTCCTGCCCGCGGAGACGTAAGCGACGACGAGTGGGACGTTTTCGAACTCGTCGTCCGCCGGTTCTACGCGACGGTCGCCGCGGACGCCGTCTGGGAACACCTCAAAGTCGTCGCCGAGGCCGCCGATCACCGCCTCAAGGCCAACGGCAAACGTCTCGTCGAACCCGGCTACCACGACGTCTACCCGTACTTCAGCACCACCGAGAACTACGTCCCCGACGTCGAGGAAGGTGAAGACATCTCGATCACCGATGTCGAACTCGAGGACAAACAGACCCAGCCGCCCCGCCGGTACGGCCAGTCCCGGCTCATCGAGACCATGGAGGACATGGGCATCGGGACGAAGTCGACGCGCCACGAAACCATCCAGAAGCTCTACGATCGCGGCTACATCGAGAGCGACCCGCCGCGCCCGACCAAGCTTGCGATGGCCGTCGTCGAGGCCACCGAGAACTACGCCGACCGCGTCGTGAGCGAGGACATGACGGCCCAACTCGAAGCCGACATGGACGCCATCGCTTCCGGCGAGGCCGGGCTCGAAGACGTAACCGATGAGTCCCGAGAGATGCTCGAGGAAATCTTCGCCAACCTCGCCGACTCGCGGGACGAGATCGGCGACCACCTCCGCAAGTCACTCAAGGACGACAAGCGACTCGGCCCCTGTCCCGACTGCGGCGAGGACCTCCTCGTGCGCCGCAGCCGCCACGGCTCGTACTTCGTCGGCTGCGACGGCTACCCCGACTGCGAGTTCACCCTGCCGCTGCCCTCGACCGGCAAGCCGCTGATCCTCGACGACGAGTGCGAGGACCACGGCCTGCACGAGGTGAAGATGCTCGCCGGCCGGCAGACGTTCGTCCACGGTTGCCCGCTTTGCAAGGCCGAAGACGCCGGCGAGGGACCGGTGCTCGGCGACTGTCCCGAGTGCGGCGACGAACACGACGGAGAGCTTGCGATCAAAACGCTCCAGAGCGGCTCCCGACTCGTCGGCTGTACGCGCTACCCCGACTGCGAGTACTCGCTGCCGCTACCCCGCCGCGGCGAAATCGAGGTCACCGACGAGTTCTGCGACGACCACGAGTTACCTGAACTCGTCATCCACAGCGGCGACGAGCCGTGGGAACTGGGCTGTCCGATCTGTAACTACCAGGAGTTCCAGGCCCGCGAGAGTGAGAGCGGGTCGGATCTCGAGTCGATCGACGGTATCGGTGCGAAGACGGTCGAAAAGTTAATTGCTCAGATCGGAAGAGCGGNCGACGCTCTTCCGATCTGAGCAATGTTCGGAACTGGAAGGCGAGCGCCTGACGCCGGATCCCGGCTCTGCTGGTACTCGAACATGTCGCATTCCGGCTCTACCAGCCTGCCGTGTCGCCTCTCGGTGGTGCAGCGGCTCGCACCCCACCGTCTCACCAGTCGGAGTGTTAGTTACCGATAGCAATACGGGACAACGAACAGCGTGTCAGGACGGTCGGTAATTGTCTCGCTATCAGGCGTCCACTGTCCTTACGCGCTCGAGTCCGAACTCGTCTCGGTTTCGCCGCTCTCGCGTTCACTCTCGTTTGCTGTATCAGCTGCCGTCGACTCGGATTCGCTCTCGTTCTCATCGCTATCTGCTCCGTCTTCCTCATCCTCGGTTTCTGCCGCCCGTTCGCGATACGCCTCGAGTTCGGGTTCGATTGCGTATTTCAACTTTCGGGCGTCGGGGTTCCCGGTCATGTGGCGGTGTTTCTCCCCGTTCTCGTCGATTATGATCACGACCGGATAGCCGACGACCTGGTAGGACCCGGCCAACGACCGCCCGGACTGAAATCCGAGGTACCAGTTGCCGTCGTGCTCGTCCCACCATTCGCGGAGTTCGTCGTGGTCCCGCTCGGCGGTAAGCGAGACGACGGTCAGATCGTCTCCGTACTCCTCCTTGAGTTCGTCGCGAGCGGCTCTGAGTTGCGGCATGAGCGCCTGACAGTTCCCGCAGCTCGGCGCGAAGAACATGGCGACGGTGACGCCGTCGTTCGGGACCTCGAGCGTTCCGGCCTCGCTGCCGGTCGCCTCGATCGTTTCGAGTTCGATGGGGCCGTCGTCGCCGTCGGTTCCGTCCCCGTTTCCGCTCGGCGTGTTCGCGGAACGGGGCTCGGTGAAGGAATCGATGGGGATGGCTCCGGAGAGGATCCCGCCGGCACCGGCGAGGACGCCGACGCTGCCGACGCCGGCGAGAAGCGTTCGCCGTTTCATGGGGCCGTCACCGCCGACGGATGGCACGTGCTAGCCGCGGGACATCGAGGACGAGAGCGATCGAAGTCGGGCCACCCACCGAGGCGCTGACTCGAACTCAGAAGTCGCCACGGGGAAAGCGATCGCCGGGGTTTCATGCGCGAGTGTACGTGATCAAGACCAATGGGTCCACTGGTTCGTCTCTCGAAGGTGACAGGTGGCTGTGATCCGCAGACCCAGGGACGATTACCCGCTCGTCTCGTTCGTGTCCGTTGCCGTGGTCGTTTCAGCGTCGCCGATCGTCTCGAGCGTCTCCGTGACGCCGGTCACGAAGTTCGCGGTCGTCGTGCCGCCCTCGTCTCGCCAGTAACCCTCCCCGTCGGCGTCGATGACGATCGTCGTTGGCGTTCCTCTGACCTCGTAGACATCCTGTAACGTGCCTTCCTCGTCCATGCCGATCGTCCAGTTCCCGTCGTGAGCGGCCCACCACTCGCCGAGTTCAGCCGGCGAGGGCGAGGCACCGTAGGTGGTGTCGATGACGGAGAACATCGTCACGGTTCCGTCGGGGCCGACGGTGTAGTCGAGTTCGTCGTCCGACGAATCCTGCTGGGGCTCATCCATGAGTTTCTGTCTCACGGTTCCGAGCGTCGAGTGGAGACCCTCGCTGGTCGGGCAGTGGACGCGGGTGAAATTGAGGAGCATGATACCCTCGGTTGGCGGGACGGTCATCGTCCCGGCCTCGCTCCCCGGGCCGTCGACTGTCGTGATGTCCATCGGGAGGGACGGGGAGACGGTGGATCGATCGGCGGAATCGTCGGTGTCATTTTCGTCGCCGGTGCTATTGGTGGCGTCGGTTTCGTCGCTTCCATCGCCGCCGGAGCGATCCAGACAGCCGGCAAGCGCCGCCAGTGTCGTTCCGCTCGTCGCCGTCGCGGCAAGCAGGGACCGTCGGGTGGTTCTCCACGGTAGCGTCGATCCGGTGGTACGCATAGCCTACCCTCTCACCGCGCAGTGTCATGAATCGGTGGGCAGCGTTTGCGTCGCTTTAATGCCCGACTCGCGCACGCTCACGCTCACTCTCACTCGCCCCGCGAATTGCGAGCCACACAGACGTACGTCTCCAGTCGCTCCGTCGCCTGCGTCACCACCAACCCCGCCTCGCGAAGGGCCGTCACCGCCTCCCCGAGCGAGAACCGCTCCGACAGCGGCGGCCCCGCCGCCCGCTCGCCCGTCGCCGACCAGTCGACCGTCACCAGTCGCCCGCCCGGCCGCAGCACCCGCCCGAGTTCAGTCAGGCTCTCCTCGCTCGCGAACTCGTGGTACGTATCGACCGAAAAGGCGGCGTCGAGGCTGTCTTCGGCCAGCGGCAGGTCGTCGACGGGCGCGTGAATCGGCTCGACGGTCGCCGGGAGCCCCTTT
Source organism: Natrialba taiwanensis DSM 12281 (assembly GCF_000337595.1). GTDB lineage: Archaea > Halobacteriota > Halobacteria > Halobacteriales > Natrialbaceae > Natrialba > Natrialba taiwanensis. The sequence continues at coordinate 27,313 of NZ_AOIL01000029.1, forward strand.
TCGCGATAGAACTCGTGCATCTCCGCTTGCACATCGACGGCGTAGAGGGTGTTGACGAACGGGGCGACATCGTCGGCGTAGAAGCCGGTGCCGCTGCCGAGATCGGCGACCGTCAGCCCGTCATGGGGTTCGAGCAGGGAGAGCAGTTCCTCGCGCGAACACCAGCGGTAGCGGCTCTCGTCCTCGAGCGCGGCGGCGCGGTCGGGGTCGTAGGTGTGAAATCCCATACTCGTGGTTCGCGTCGAGAGGGTATGATTGTGGAGGTCGCGTTCGGTTCGGTGATACGTCCTCACGGTTCGTCTACAGTTCGAACTCGCCAGTGGCGATGCTGTGTGCGATTCGTGCCATATACTCGACGTGTGGTTCCCAGTGAGACTCGTTCCCCGCTTCGATTCGGTGGCGGTGAAGGTCCGCCCACACCGTCGCGAGCATCAGTGCCGTGTGGGCTCGGTAGAACCGTTCGTTTTCGAACGTGATTCCCGTCTCGTCCTCGTAGCGAGTAACGAGCTCCCGACGGCTGGGACTCCCCGGCCGCATCGTAAACGGAGCCAGTCCGTTTTCGTTCGCCGCTCTCAACTGTTGAATCGCGTCTTCGTTCGAATACCGCGCTTCGAGTTCGTCGAGCGGCGGTGTCGGATCGTTCTCGTCCCCCCAGCGGAGCAAGAGATAGCCGAGTTCGGTCAGCGGATCGCCGATCATCGCCGTTTCCCAGTCGAGAACGCCGGTTATCTTGGGGTTATCGCCGGCGGCGAAAAGCACGTTTCCCGGTCTGAAGTCGCCGTGAACGACCGTTCGTTTTGACTCCTCGGGGGCGTTTTGGCGGAGCCACTCCGCAACGGATCGAAGCAGCGGGAGTTCGCGGCCCGTTACGGTCGCCGTCTCATTGAGTCGGGCGGTTGCGCGATCGATTTGATTCAGCGGAGACTGCCGGTTACAGCACTCCTCGAACGGGGCAACGTCCAGCGAGTGAATCGCGGCGAGCGTCTCTATCAGGTTCGCCGCCACGTCGTTTCGCGAGGTTTCGTTCTGGAACCGCTCCGGGAGATCCGACCCGAGCGGGATCGTCGAGCCCTCGAGAAACGTGGTGACGAAAAACGAGTTCCCGATCACCGAAGCATCGTCGCAAAACAGGACCGGCTCCGGCGTCGGAATCGAGGTGTCACCGAGCGCTCGGAGCACGCGATACTCCCGTTTCACGCCGATGAACAAGTCCGTCCGTCGCAACTTATTCGGTCGTCGCAAGACATACCGCTGCTCGTCGTTTGCGGTCGAAATCTCGAGCGTCAAATTGAGACCGTCGTTGAGGACCCGGGTTTCGCCGACATCGATTCCCGACTCCCCCGAAAGGTACGCTTCAAGGCTGGCCGCGTCGATGGCCGTCTCCGTCCCGCTCATACTCCAAAACAGTATCGCTTTTTATAAAATATCGACGGAAATAACCAGTGCTGCGTGACGGTGTATCGGCCAAAACCGGATCGTACGCCGCAGTAAGACGATTCCCGTCGGGACGGCTACCGTCCTCGCTCGTCGAGGTTCACCGAGATCGACTTCGTCTGCAGGTACGAATCGAGCGCCTCGAGTCCCTTCTCGCGGCCGATCCCGCTCTGTTTCATCCCGCCGAAGGGCGTCTCGACCGAGCCGCCGAACCACTCGTTGACGTAGACGCCGCCCGCCTCGAGTTCGTGTGCCATCGAGAGCGCCTGCTTGATATCGCGGGAGAAGACGCCGCCCGTCAGGCCGAACTCGACGTCGTTCGCGATCGACATCGCTTCCTCGCGGTCCGAAAACGGAATCACCGTCAGCACGGGGCCGAAGATCTCCTCCTGGGCGATCTTGGACTGCGGGTCGACGTCCGAGAAAACCGTCGGCGGGACGAAGTAGCCGTCGTCGTCGAGCGGTTCGCCGCCGGTTTCGAGGGTCGCGCCCGATTCGATCCCTGCGTCGATGTACTCGAGCACCGCCTCGTAGTGGGCTTCGTGGTTGAGCGGCCCCATATCCGGATCGTCGACGCCCGGCCCCAACTCGTAGGACTCGGCCCGCTCGACGATCCGCTCGACGAACTCGTCGTAGATCGACTCGTGGACCAGCGCGCGGTCGGCCGCCGAACAGATCTGTCCGGCGTTCGTGAAGATGCCGACGGCGGTCCAGAAGACGGCCTCGTCGAGGTCGGCGTCGGGCATCACGACGGCCGGATTCTTGCCGCCGAGTTCGAGCGTGACGGGCGAAAGGGATTCGGCCGCGGCTTCCATCACGGTCTGGCCGGTCGCGACGCTGCCGGTGAAGGTGAGTGCGTCGACGCCGTCGTGGGCGGTGAGGGCCGCGCCGGGTTCGCTACCGCCGGTAACGACGTTGACGACGCCGTCCGGAACGCCCGCCTGCTGGCACAGGTCCGCTAGGTGGAGCGCGGAAAGCGGCGTCGTCGGTGCGGGTTTTGCGACGACGGTGTTACCCGCGACCAGCGCCGGCGCAATGCCACGGGCAGTGAGGTTCAGCGGGAAGTTCCACGGGATAATCTGCCCACTGACGCCGTAGGGTTCCCGAACGGTGATATTGAGCGCGTCCTGGCCGGTCGGAACGTGTTTCCCCTCGAGTTTGTCGGCCGCGCCGGCGTAGTACTCGAAGAACCGGGCGGCCCCCTCGACATCGGTGCGGGCCTGCGTGAGCGGCTTGCCCTGATCGCGGCTCTCGATCCGGGCGAGTTCAGCAGCGTTGTCGCGGATGAGATCCGCGATTCGATGGACGATGCGGCCGCGTTCGGCCGGCGCGGTCGCCCGCCAAGTCGGTGCCGCCTCCCGAGCGGCCGCGACCGCGCGGTCGACGGTCTCGGCGGTGGCGGCCTCGACCGTCGCGAGCGGTTCGCCGGTCGCGGGATCGGTCGTCGTAAACTGCTCGTCGGCGTCCGACTGGCTGAACTCGCCGTCGATGTACGGTCGATACTGGTCCCGGAGTTCGATGTCGTTCTCGGAGTCGAGTGTCGTTGTCATGGGTTGTCGCTGGGGCCCCGCAGCGGGCCTGGTGGCTCCGCACTGCGGGCTGCCGTCTCTGCACCGACGAAGGCGATTCACATAAGCGTCAGTATCTGTTTTCGGAGGTGTTAATCATATCTGGTATCATATCGACGGATTATTGGTGAAAATGATACCTCGTGTGGTTATCGGCGCGACGTGGCACGCGCAGCGCTGGTGCTCGTCGATTCGAGGGACAGGGGTGGAACATGCCCCGGCGGGTGTCGGCCGGGACATCGCTTCTTCCCGCGAGGGACCGAAGCATGATTCTATGCGTCCCACCGAGATATAAAGCTCCCGAACGAAGGAGCATCCATTTTGTACGACGGATGGCAACTAGAAGACAGTATCCGTACCCAATTAGATCGGAAGTCTGCCTTACAGAGTCTGAAACCAGGGTAATGGAGAAGCCGAGGCATGGCTTGCATGCGGGCTTGTACCGAAGTCGTAGCCGGACCAGTCGTCCGCGGGATGCGGGTAGTCGGCCTGAAAACAGGGCTCGACGCACGATCGGCTCCAACATCCAAACGATCCTCGGACGACTCGCCGCCGGGAACGAAGCGAATACTCGATTGCACTCGTCCCCGTCTTTGGACCTTCTTCGCCGCAGTCGCTGTCCTTTTCACATCGCCACTCCCACTATAACTCGACTACACGTGCTCAGTGCTGTCGGGACGCTCCTCGCGGGCGTCGTCTTCGGAATCGCCCTCGCAGCCCCGCCGGGGCCGATGAACGCCATCATCGCCGAGGAGAGCGTGCTGCGCGGCTGGACCGCCGGCTTCTGGGCCGGCCTCGGTGCGATGCTCGCCGACGTGGTCTTCTTCGTCCTCGTCCTGGCCGGCGTCGTCACGCTCATCGACCGCTATCCCGCGATCAGACCCGCGCTGTACCTCCTCGGGGGCATCCTCATGTTGTACTTCGCGCTCGGGGCGATCGAAGAGGCACGACACACCGCCGCCTTCACCGACGGCGAGACCGACTCAACCGCCGGCTTTCGCAAAACGTTCGCCCTCTCGCTGACCAATCCCTACCAGCTCGGCTTCTGGCTCACGGTCGGCGTCGGCCTCCTCCAGCCCGGAACCCTCGATATCTTCGCCCACGTGCCCGCCATCGACTCCGTCCTCGCGGGCTCGCTCGTCGTCCAGACCGGCTCTCCCGAACTCTTGGTCGGCTTTTTCGGCGGGATCGCCGTCTGGATCGTCACCTATCCCGCGGCGCTTGCCGCCGCCGGGCGGCGCGTCGACGCCCTCGCACCGGCGATCGCCGCCCTGAGCGCCGTCGTTCTCGTCGGATTTGGCGCGCTCTTTCTCGTCGTCGGAACGCTTGCGATTGTCTAATCGATCGAGACGATCGCGATAGTGGCTCGGATCGCCGTTCTTTTTCTCGTACTACTGGTGCTGGTACTCTTCGTGACCGCTCGCTGGGCCCACCATCGATCGGTTCGCTCGCCGTCGGAACGGCAGCCGTCTCACGCTCGGCTGCGGACTGGATTGAAAAGCGACTGTGTCGGGGAAAATCGGCGGTCGAACGAGTTCATCGCCACGCGTTGGGTTCAGGTGGTTTGGGTGGTTCGAGGTGGTTCGGTTCAGTCGCCCATGCCCGCGATTTCGTCTTCGAGCCACTCCCGGAACCACTTGACGCGTTTGAGGCGCTGGTGGGCGATGCCCTCGGCGGTCTCGCTTTCGACGCGCGAGGCGGCGTTGTAGCCGCGTTCGAGGACGCGCTCGACCATTTCGTCGGTGTCCATGTGGGTACGGGCTTCGTAGCCCATGCGCAACAGCATGAGTGCGGTGCCGTTTGCGCCGACCTTATCGAGTAAGTCGGCTTCGATCAGACACTGCGTTTCGAGCGCCAGGTCGGTCAGATCGCCCTGGTAGGAGTGTTGTTCGATGGCGCGACACACCTGGTGGACGAACGATTCGGGGAACTCGCCGCGCGATTCTAAGTATTCGCGGGCGACGCGGGCACCGGCCTCGGCGTGGAGTTCTTGATCGGTTTCGAGTTTGGCCACGTCGTGAAAGAGGGCGGCGACGCGAGTGACATCGACGTCGGCACCCTCTTCGCGGGCGATTTCCGTCGCGAGTTCGACCACGTTGAGGATGTGGTTGTGCCGGTACTCGGCGGAGTGCCACGGGTACCAGCGCATTCGGCCGCCTTCCTCTTCTTTTTCGACGCTGGCCGCGAGATATTCGAAGACGAACGCCGTCATCTCCTCAAACTCGGCATCGGTAACCCTGCGTTCTTTTATTTCGACGCCCACGAGAGATCCCTCCGCAAGAGACGAACGATAGTCATTACCAGAATGTTCGGTCGTTTCGCTCTTTAGCCTTTGGTTCGGGGGAGACTCATTCACACAGTAGCAAACGAAGTGCTGGCCGTCTGCAACTGGGCCGACGCGACTGGTAGCGGTCGACCGTGCGGGCTATTCCTGATCCTGCCACAATTTCCGTTAAAGTCAAACAGGCGGCCGCGGAAGGCACGGGTATGAGCAGCGATCAGGACGAGGACTCCCAATCACAGCACCACACACAGACGGCGGAACGGGACCGCTCGATTCGGTGTCTCGTTTCCAAGGTCGGCCTCGATGGCCACGACCGCGGTGCACACGTTATCTCCCGAGCGTTTCGTGACGCCGGATTCGAGGTTATCTACTCGGGACTACACAAGGCACCCGACGAGATCGTCCAGGCGGCGGTCCAGGAGGACGTCGACGTGCTCGGCATCTCGATCCTCTCGGGCGCACACGACACCCTCGTCCCGAAGATCATGGACGGCCTCGAAGAGTACGGCGCACGCGAGGATACCCTCGTCCTCGTCGGCGGCGTCATCCCCGACGAAGACCGTCCCGAACTCGAAGACGAAGGCGTCGCCGCGATCTTCGGTCCCGGCACGTCGATCGAAGAGACCATCGAGTTCGTCCGCGAAAACGCACCCGAGCGATGAACGCCGACGATCGAGAACTCCTTGATGCCCTGCTGGCCGGGGAGCACCGCGCACTCGCCCGGACGATTTCGAAGATCGAGAATCGCGCACCTGGTTATCGCGAGCTGGTCTCTGCACTCTACGCCCACACCGGCAACGCCGACGTGATCGGGATCACGGGCAGTCCCGGCGCGGGCAAGTCGACGCTGGTCGACAAGCTCGCCGAAACCTACCGCGAGCGCGGCGAGACGGTCGGCATCATCGCGATCGATCCGTCCTCGCCCTTCACCGGCGGTGCCGTCCTCGGGGATCGTATCCGGATGGCGTCGACGATCGGCGACATGGACGTCTTCGTACGCTCGATGAGCGCCCGCGGCACGCTTGGCGGCCTCTCGACGGCCACGGCGGACGCGGTCAAGGCGATGGACGCCTTCGGCAAGGACAAGATCATCATCGAAACCGTCGGCGCCGGCCAGAACGAGGTCGATATCGTCCGGACGGCGGATACCGTCGCCGTCCTCGTCCCGCCGGGCTCGGGCGACTCGATACAGACGCTGAAAGCCGGTATCCTCGAGATCGCGGACGTCTTCGCGGTGAACAAGGCAGACCGCGACGGCGCAGACCGGACCGTCCAGGAACTCCGGGAGATGCTCCACATCGGCGAGGGCGTCGGCTTCGGCGGGTCCGGACACCACGGTGCTGATGCGATGGCCGACGACAGGACCGAACCGACCGCCGGAACTGGAGCCGGAAACGAAGACAGAGGCGGAAACACAGACGCAGAGGCAGGCGCAGACGGAGACGGTAACGACACCGACAGCCCCGCCGAATGGACCCCCTCCATCGTCGAAACCGTCGCCACCGACGGCACTGGCGTCGACACCTTCATCGACGAACTCGCCGCCCACAAGTCGTTCCTCGTCGACTCCGGCACCCACGCCGAGAAGGTCCGCGAGCGCTACGCCGAGGAGATCCGCACCCTCCTTCGCGAGGACATCAACACGCTGCTCGAAACCGAACTCGAGGAGGCCGGCGGCGTCGAGGACCTCGCCGAAGCCGTCCGTACCGGCGATACCGATCCCTACACGATCGCCACCGACGTGCTCTCACCAGTCGCTGCCTGTCTCGAAGAAGCGGCTGTGCAGGCCCCCGGACTCGAATCGGAGTCGGACGCCGACCGACACTAAGACGACCGTCTCCTGCTCGCCGCCGTTGACCACTACCGTGTGATACGGACTGCTGTAAGTCATTTCCGGCGCAACCGCATGACGGACGCGGTCGCACCGGTAAATCGTTACAGCAGACCGTATGAGCCACCGTCGAACTCCCGCCGTGACTTGCCACCCAGCGACTGGACCCTGATGGACGGTAACCCTACTTCTAAGACCGTCCCCGATGTAGCCCTCGCCCATGAAAGCCCGTACAGTCCTCGGAGCGGCCATCGGAACCGTCGGTGCAGCCATCGTCGGCAACCGCCTCCTCACGAGACGCGCCGGCGACCTCGAGAACCCGTTCACCGGCGTCGAGCGAACCTACCGCTGGCGCGGCATCGAAACCACCTACACGGTCGCCGGCGATCCGAACGATCCCGATATGCTCCTGTGTCACGGCGTCCACGCCGGCGCGAGCAGCCACGAGTTCAGCGAAATCTTCGAGCGACTGGCGGAAGACTATCACGTCTACGCGGTCGATCTTCCCGGCTTCGGCCGCTCGGAGCGCCCGCCGCTGGTCTATTCGCCGACGCTCTACATCGAGTTTCTTCGTGACTTCGTGAGCGACGTGACGGACGAGCCGATCGTCGTCGCCTCCTCGCTCACGGGGTCGTTCGCGGTCGGGGCTGCGCGGGAGTCCAATATCGCCGAACTCGTGTTGATCTGTCCGACGGACGACACGGGGACGGCGCGACCATGGGTCCGGACGCTGCTCCGGGCACCGGTCGTGGGGACGACGCTGTTCAACCTGCTCGCGAGCACGCCCTCGATTCGGTACTTCTACGACCGCGACGGCTACTACGATCCCGAGCGGATCGATGAGGAAACGGTTAGCTACGCCTGGCAGAGCGCCCACCAGCCGGGAGCCCGCTACGCACCGGCGTCGTTTGCGGCGGGAATGCTCGATCCGGGTGCCGATACCGATACCGGCGCTGATGCTGGTGCTGGTGACGATACCGGCACCGGTGACGGAAGCGATACTGCGGACACAACCACGGAGCCCGATGCCATGACCGACGAGTTCAATCTGGCGACCGAACTCGCGGCGCTCGAGACGCCGACCACGCTGATCTGGGGGCGCGACGCCGAACTCGTGCCGTTGCGCGAGGGGCGGGACCTGGCGGAAGCGGCGGATCTCGATCTGGTTGCGATCGATTACGCGACGCAGTTGCCCCACGCCGAGCATCCGGACGAGTTCGTCGCGTATCTCACGGCGGAGTTACTGGAGGGGAATACGGGGGATGCCGATGTCGGGTTCGGCGAGAACGCGTGAGCTGTCACGAGGTGGTGTGTGGCGCTGACTGATGACCCGACGTGCCGTTAGTCGTCTGCGACATCCTTGTCGATGACTTCGTCCGAGCCGGGAACCGACACGTCGTCCTCTTCGCGGAGGAACATCGATTCGCGGTCGCCGAACGCGAGTGCGACCGAGACGGCTGCAACCAGCGTAATGATCGCGAACGGGCCGCCGGTGATTATCGCGGCCGCTTGCAACGCATCGACGCCGCCGGTAACCATCAGCAGCGACGCGAGTGCGCCGATGAGCAGTCCCCAGACGACGCGGTTGATCGTCGAGGGCTCTCTCGCTCCGCCCGTGGTCAACATCCCCAGTGCCAGCGTCGAGGAGTCGGCCGACGTGACGAAGAAGGTCGTCACGAGCACGAGGAACATCGCCGCTAACACGCCGCCGAGCGGTAACGTCTCGAACAGCGGATAGCCAGCAGCCCCTTCGCCCAGTTCGCCGACGACGGCGAGGATGTCCGCCCGGCCACGCTGCTGAGCGAAAATAGCTGATCCGCCCATCGTCGCAAACCAAGGAATCGTCACGCCGGTCGAGGCGACGACGCCGGTGACGGCGACCTGTCGAACCGTCCGCCCGCGCGAAATGCGGGCGATGAACAGCCCGACGAACGGGGCCCACGAGAACCACCACGCCCAGTAGAACACCGTCCACTCGCCGATCCAGTCCGCGACGCTTCCACCGCCCGCAGCGCCGGCACCGGTGTAGAAACTCATCGTGATGAACTCGTTGATGTAGCCGCCGAGCGCCTGCGTCCCGACCGAGAGAATGTACTGCGTCGGGCCGAGCACGAGCGTCGAGACGAGCAGGACGAGGAACAACACGAGGTTGAAGTAGGAGATTCGTCGGATGCCCTTCTGGACGCCGAGCGTAACCGAGACGGTAAACGCGACCGTCAGACCGGTGATGACGAGGACCGTCGTCAGATCGCCAACCGAGGTGCCGGTCGTCCACTCGAGACCGGTCAGGAACTGGTTGCCGACGAACCCGAGCGTCGCCGCGACGCCGCCGATCGTCGCGAACACCGCGAGGATGTCGACGAGTTTCGCGACCGGACGGTCGAGATTGTCGAGTCCGATCCACGGCGTGAGGATCGTCGAGATCCGAAGCGGCGCGTCGTACCGGTAGCCGTAGTAGGCGATCGGAATCCCTAGGACGACGTAGGCCGTCCACGCTGAGATGCCCCAGTGGAAGAACGTGTACTGGATCGCGCCGACGGCTGCCTCGGGGGTTTGCGAGCCGGCATCGAGAAACGGCGAGACCGTATCGTAGTGGAAAATCGCCTCCGCCGGCCCCCAGAAGACGATTCCCGCCGCAATCCCCGCCGAGTACAACATCGCGAAGTACGCGGGAAATCGAAAGGCCGGTTCCTCGTCGTCTCCGCCGAGCGTGATGTTCCCCCAGGGGCTAAAGATGAGAAAGCCGACGAACACTATCAGGGCGAACATAATCAGCAGGTACGCCCACCCGAAGTTCGACCAGAGGAACTCGTTGGTACTGTCCATCAGATCGGCTGTTGTCTCCTGGCGAAGAACGAATCCGAGAACGGTAAGCGCCGTGACGAGCACGCCGGCACCGAAAACGACGTAATCGAGTTCAGTCGTGAACTCGTCCCAGGCGTTTTGGAGTCGACTCATGCGTTCATCACTGCCGTCCGTGTGAGGTGTGTTGTCGGGGGCTGTCATTGGTGTCACTGGTGAACTGATGGGTATCGATATCGGTATCGGTATGATGTGGTGTGTCGTGTCAGCGGCTGTACGAGTGTCCGCGTGTGCTGTGTGCGGCCTGCAGACGGCTGTGATTGACTATCACTGTCACTGGAGCTGAACATGACAGGGGAACGACTGTCCCACCGCTTTCGTCCCGAAACAACACGTCCGGGCGTTCGAACTCGACGGCGACTCGGGACTGGAAAGCGACATGTATCCTGTCAGGTCGGCCGATCGATGTGGCGGTCCAAGCCGTGTCGTTCGGTCGGTCGACTCGAATCCGCACCCATCCGCTCGCGGTGTTCGTGACGGTCGCGATGGTCGTGATATGCACGGTGCTCGTCCGAACTCGTGCTCTCGATGCGGTGGACTGGGTAGCTTAGAACAGTGGCTCCGGCGTTGCCGGTGGGGGTCGTTTGTGTGAACTCTCCTCGTGCATCGTTGCGACCTGTTCGACGCCGTCGACCGTCGTCTCGGTAAGCCGAGCGACGACCGAGGCTGGCAGGTTCCCGTCGATGTAGAACGCGAGGACGGCGTCGAGCGTATCGTAGTCGAATCCGAGTTCTTCCTCGTCGCTCTTGTAGTCGACCATGCCGCCGGTGGGCGTCTTCTGGACGATGACTTCCGGCACGCCGAGAGCGGCGGCGAGCTGGCGGACCTGCTGTTTGTAGAGGTTCCCGAGCGGGTTGCAATCGACGCCGCCGTCACCGTACTTCGTCACGTAGCCCGTCGCGAGTTCGGCGCGGTTGCCGGTGCCGAGGACGAGTCGGTTCTCGCGGTTGGCGATCAGGTAGGTCGTTGTCATTCGCACGCGGGCGCTCGTGTTGCCGACGTAGCGGCCCTCCCATTGGGCTTCGGACTCGTTGTCGGACTCCGCGTCGGCGAGTTCGAGGAGGCGATCCATGATCGGGTCGATGCCGATCTGTTCGTACTCGATCCCGAGGTCCTGGGCGACGCGTTCGGCGTCGCTCATGTTCTCGGCTTCGTTGACCGCCTTCGGGAGGATGATCCCGTGGACGTTCTCGGTCCCGAGCGCTTCGACGGCGAGGTGGGCCGTCGTCGTGCTATCGATGCCACCGGAGAGCGCAATTTCGACGCCATCGGCGTCCGCGGCGTCGACGCGCTTTCGGATGAACTCGGTGAGATGTGTGAGCTGCGCATCGATCTCGTCTGCAGCGAATTGAAGGTCAACCGGCTCGATCTCGTCCTGCGTCTGCTCGTAGAGGTTCGCCATGCGAACGCCCGGTTTAGCGGGACCAAGACATAAAAGGCACCTGCCTACAATGTGCGACCGGCGTGTTCGAAATCGAAGAAACGCTACCACGGCGGCGCTCGGGCTCATACGGACTGCTGTACCGATTGCCTGGTGAACTCATAGGACCGATTTGCGGGTGCGCTGGAACTGACCGACAGCCGTCCGTCTCAGACCGTCTTGAACCCGATCACCCGTTCCCCCGTCGTTTCCGAACTCGTGACGTCGAGTTCGACGGGCAGACCGGTGTCGACCGCGTCGGGATCGAGATCGACGACCTGACCGGTCACGCGGATGGGACCGAAGTCGGCGATCGCGGTCGCGTAGGGGGCATCGTCCTCGAAGGCGGGCGTCGGTACGTGCGTGACGGTGAACGTCTCGATCTCGCCCATTTCCGGAAGCGGTCGCTCGTCGAGTTCAGCCGCGCCGCAGGTCGGGCAGAGCCGCCGCGGGGGGAGGGAGGTGTGGCCGGCCGGGCATTCGAGGTAGTAGGCGTCCCCGGTTTCGGCGGCGTCGAGCCAGTCGTCGAAGCCGGCGTCGCGGGCGGATTCGTCGCTCATTCTGCCACCTCCAGGACGTGGACGGTGGCGCTGGCGACCGTTCCACCCGCGTTGTGGGCGACGCCGGTCGTCGCGTCGGCGACGTGTTCGCTGTTCGGATGCGTGCCGGCGAGGAGTTTCACCACTTCGGCGATCTGTGACGCGCCGGTCGCGCCGACCGGGTGTCCCTTCGCCTTCAGCCCGCCCGAGAGGTTGATCGGCGTGTCGCTGTCAGCTGTCGTCCGGCCGTCGCGGGCGGCCGTAATGCCCTCGCCGACGGGTTCGAGATCCAGCGCTTCGAGCGCGAGCACTTCGGCGATCGTAAAGCAGTCGTGGACCTCCGCAACGTCTACGTCACCCGCGCCGATTCCGGCGTCCGCGTAGGCCGCTTCCCCGGCCTCGCGGGCGGCCGGCGAGCGAGCGAGGAACTCGCGGTCGTGCAGCGCCATCCGGTCGCCGCCCTGGCCGGTGCCAGTGATCGCGACCGGCGCGTCAATGTCGTGTGCCTCGGCGTACGCCTCGCTCGTCAGCACCAGCGCGGACGCCCCGTCCGAGAGCGGACAGGCATCGTAGAGGCTGAGTGGACTCGACACCGTCGGCGCGTCGAGCGCCTCTGCCACTTCGATCGACTTCTGATACTGGGCCTTCTCGTTGGGCAGGGCGTTCTCGTGGTTCTTGACGGCGACATGGGCCAGGTCCTCACGGCCGCCGCCGAACTCGTCGAAGTACGCCTTGGCCATCAGCGCGTACGCGCCGGGGAAGGTCATCCCCGCTCGCACTTCCCAGAGTTCGTCGGCCGCGATGGCGAGCGCTTCGGTCGCGCCGGCGGTCCCGAGGTTAGTCATGCGCTCGGCACCGCCGACGAGGACCACGTCGTGTTCGCCGTTGCGAACGCGCATAACGGCGTCGCGAACGGCCATTCCGCTCGACGCGCAGGCTGATTCGTAGCGGGTGGCCGGTGCCTGCACACCGGCGGCTTCGGCCATCAGCGGCCCCTGGTGACCCTGGTGTTCGGCGAGTTCACCCATGAAGTTGCCGTAGAGCACGGCTTCGACATCCTCTCGGGGGACGCCGCTATCCGCGAAGGCGGCGCTGCTCGCTTCGGCAAAGAGATCCCTGCTCGTCCGTTCGGGCGCGTTTCCAAACGGGGTCAACCCTGTTCCTGCGACGCGTACGCCAGTCATGTACACTCGTACTTCGCCGATCCGTTAATACTCCGCGATTGCCGACGAGTCCATCAGGAATGTTGATTCGGAATGTGAATAAAAAACCGCCGCCCGAGTACGCACCGTTTCCGCGCGTTTATACCCACCTCGAACACAGTAGTGTGTATGAGTGACACGGAACAATCGATTCCGTTCGAGTTCGACCTGTTGACCGATCTGACCGAGACGAGCGGCGTCCCCGGCTACGAGGACCGCGTTCGCGAATTGGTCGTCAACGAGTTCGACTCGTTTGCCGACCGCGTCCAAACTGACACGATGGGAAACGTCGTCGCCACGCTGGAGGGTGACTCCGAGTATTCGGTCGCCGTCGCCGCGCACATGGACGAGATCGGGTTTATGGTTCGGCACGTGCGGAGCGCCGGACGGACGGGAGACGGGACGAACGGCGATAGCACCGGCGGCGAGGACGGAGGCGGCTTCGGTTTCCTCGAACTCGAACCGCTCGGGGGCTGGGACGCGCGCGTTCTCAAGGCTCAGCGCGTGACCGTCCACACCGACGGTGGCGACCTGCCGGGCGTCATCGGCTCCCCGCCGCCGCACACGCTCGACGAGGACGAACGCGAGCGGACGCCCGACGTTTCGGACCTCTACGTTGACACCGGCCTCCCCTACGGCGAACTCGCCGAGCGCGTCTCGCCGGGCGATCTCGTCACGATGGACCAGTCCACCGAGCGCCTCGGCGAGACGATCACCGGCAAAGCCCTCGACGACCGCATCTGCCTGTTCGCGATGCTCTCGGCCGCCCGCCGGCTCGCGGACGCTGATCTCGACGCGACGATCCACTTCTGTGCCACCGTTCAGGAGGAAGTCGGCCTGCGCGGCGCTCACGCCCTCGGCGTCGACGTCGATCCGGACCTCGCCATCGCACTCGATGTGACCGTCGCCAACGACGTTCCCGGCTTCGGCGGCGGCGAGCGCGTCACCGAACTCGGCGAGGGTGCTGCGATCAAACTCAAAGACTCGAGCGTCATCACGAACGCGAAGGTCCATCGCCGCCTCCAGGCCGTCGCCGACGAGGCGGGAATCGACTCGCAGGTGGAGATTCTGCCCGCCGGCGGCACCGATACGGCCGGATTCCAGCACACGGCCGGGGCGAAACCCGTCGGCGCGATTTCGATCCCGACGCGGTACCTCCACACCGTCACGGAGACCGCCCACGTCGACGACGTGGCGGCGACGATCGACCTCCTCGAAGCGTTCCTCGCCAGCGAGGACAGCGAGCACGACTATACGCTGTAACCGCCGACAGCCCTCGCTGTAACCGCCGACAGCCCTCTCCACCCCTCGTACTCACAACGCCGCCGCAACCACGTCGATAACGGGCGTCTCGGCGAAGACAACCACATGGTCTCCGCGTTGGACCCGCGTCTCGCCGCGAGGCGTAATCAACTCCCCGTCGCGCGTAATCGCCCCGATCACGACCCCGTCCGGGAGTTCAGCGATCGCCTCGCGGATCGGCGCGTCCACCAGCAGGCTCTCGTCGTCGACCTCGAACTCGAGCACCTCCGCGCGGTCGTGTTCTATTATTGCGAGGTTCTCGGTCCGTTGCTCCCTGGTGAACCGGGTAATCTCTTCCGCTGTCACCCACCGCGGGTTGACCGCAACGTCGATGCCGACCGTCTCGAAGAGATCGACGTACTCGCCGTACTCCACGACACCGAGCGTCCGTTCGACGCCGATCCGTTTCGCCAGCAGGGAGACGAGCAGGTTCTTCTCGTCGCTATCGAGCGCAGCGATGACGATGTCCGACTCGCCGACGTGCTCGCGGACGAGAAAGTCGATATCCGTCGCATCGCTCTCGAGAACGAGCGTCTTCGGCAACTGCTCGGCGAGTTCACGCGCGCGATCGGGGTCGCGTTCGACGAGTCGCGATTCCAGGCCGTGCTCCTCGAAGAGCCGCGCCGTCTGATAGCCGATCTCGCTCCCGCCAACGATGACGATTTCGTCGGCTTCCTCGAGCGTCGGTAGTGGCGACAGTGTGCCGGCGAACTCGCGGGTGTTTTCGACGGAGCCGATGACGACGAGTTCATCGCCGGCCTCGATGACGGTCTCGCCGGTCGGGACGACGACGTTGTCGTCCCGGATGAGTGCGGCGAACGTCAGCGATTCGAACCGGTCGGCGTCGGCGACGGTTTTGCCGGCGACCGGACTGTCCGGGCTGATTTCGAACTCGGCCATGCGAACGAGTCCGTTCGCGAAACTGTCGACATCACGCGCGCCCGGCAGGTTGACGATATCGACGATCGTCTCGGCCGTGTGAAGATCGGTACTCACCATGACATCGACGCCGAATGCGCCGTCCGAGCGTTCCCAGGTGCGAAGGAGGTCCGTCTTTTTCACGCGCGCGATCGTGAACGGGTTGTCGACGGTTTTGGCCGCGCCGCAGACAACGATGTTCGTCGCGTCGTCGTCAGTGCTTGCGACGACCAGATCGGCTTCGTCGATGCCGGCTTCGTCGAGCATCTGTCCGGACGTGCCATCCCCTTCGATGGCCATCACGTCGTGTTCGTAGGTGATCGAGTCGACGCGGCGCTCGTCGCGGTCGACGACGACGACCTCGTGATCCTGGTCGAGACTGTCCGCGATGTGGGTGCCGACCTCGCCGGCACCGACGACGATGACGCGCATCGCGAATCACCGGCCGCCGCCGTCGGCAGTGGTGCTCACTGTACTCCGGTATTGGTGCCGGTCTCGAGGGCAGCGGGTTCCAGTTCGTCGAGAGACGCCAGCCTGTTCCATACGCCACGTACGCGGGCACGGCGTAAGAATTGTCTGCCAGCAGACGTGACTGTGCCGGTCCAGCCAGCCATAGTGGATAGAAGAGTGGCCGTTTCGAACCCGGCACCGTCGGCCCACGGATCGCGGATCAGGGTAACTCGTGAACAGTTAATTCTACGTCGCGGGGCCGGCCCTCGATGTCTTCCACGAGTCGGCTGACGACGCCTTTGGCCTCGCTCAGGAGTCGCGGCTTGACCTTCCCGATCACCCAGTCGAGCGAGACGAACCGGGGAAGCGAAATCGCGTTCTCGTCCGCGGAGTGGGGATCGTACACCGCCTCGAAGTAGATCCGGCTTGCGGTCTCTTCTTCCGGCGGGGCGGCGTCGGGTTCCGGTTCGATCCGCCACTCGCCGCGAGCGGCGAGATTGTTCCGTAACTCCCACGTGAGCGATTCGGGCGGCGTAATCGACGTCACCTCCGATCGGGCCGTATAGCTGAGTTTCCACCAGGCGAGTCGGAGATCGTAGACCGAGCCGACACCGCCGTCGCCGTGGACGCGAACGTCCGTCAAGTGCTCCGTATAGCGCGGATAGTCGGTAAACGACCGCACGTACGGAAAGACCTCCTCCGGCGAACGATAGGCAACGGTACTGAGGAGAATTCTGTCCACGGCGGCAGTATGACGGGCCCGCCCGTAAGGATTCTCATTGCTGTAGCCCGGCATTCCTCTCCTCCTCCGGTTTCACCGCCATACCCATCCATGCACCAACACCTGCCCGCTCGCTGCTCGTCTTCCGCCGCCGAGAACAACCTCTATAGCCGTGCCGGACAACGACCATCCATGCACGATCTCTGTATCGTCGGCGGCGGCGTCGCCGGCCTCGCCACGTCGATTTTCACCGCGCGCGCAGGACTCGACACGCTCGTCATCGACGGCGGCGAGTCCATCCTCGCACGCAACGCCAGCCTCGAGAACTACCCCGGCTTCCCGAACGGCGTCGACGCCCGCCGGTACCTGCAACTGGCCCGCGAACAGGCGCGAAACGCCGGTGCAACGTTCGAACTCGGGCGGGTGACGAGCGCCGACCGCCGAGACGACACCGACCCTGAAGCGGGGTTCGTCCTCGAAACCGACGGCGGCGACCCGATCGAGGCGCGCCGAATCGTCGCCGCCTCCTGGTCCGACAGCGAATATCTCGTCCCGCTGGATGTCGGCCGGACACAACGCGGCAGCAAACACTTCGTTTCCGTCGATGAGGCGGGGCGAACGGCCGTCGACGGCGTCTACGCCGCCGGCCGACTCGCCGGCGAACCCCACCAGACAATCGTCGCGGCGGGCCACGGCGCGACGGTCGGCCTTGCCGTGATCCACGACTCCGATGTCAACTTCTATCACGACTGGGTCGCCCCGGAAGGCTACTTCACCGGCCGCGGCCGCGACGTGCCGCCGGGGTGTGAGGAGATCGACGACGACGAACGACGTGAACGTGACGAGCGGGCGAGGGAGACGATGCTCGAGGCGTTCGCGGAGCCGCTTGACGACCAGCCGACGATGCACCCGAGCGTCGAACAGGACTGACTCCGCCTGAACTCGAGTTCAGGTGCACCGACTGCAGCAAGTGCCGATCCCCCCATCAAGTTATCACGATCTCTGTGGGAGTGCAGATACCGTCGTGATGCGAGTATGACCCGGTTGAACCAGCGCGACTGCACGCCGATTCGCCTTCGAACGATCGCGGAACGAGACGCGTTCGGAGCGGCAGTCTGCTATTTGAACGCCCGTGGTAACGGCGGCGACAGTGGCTGTGACAGTGGTGAGACCAGCGATGGAAACCGCGCCGTCTCCGCCGAGGAGGCGTTTCTCGAGGCGCTCGAGTTCGCCCGGCGCGAGATTCTGCACCAGTTCGTCCACGGGGTGCTCCGCGGGCGACCTGCCGGCGTTCCAACTGCACGGGTCGTGGAGCGCGAGTCGCCCGCTATCCCGGACGCGGAGGGCTTCGAACGCACCGCGTTCGATGGGACGCAACTGCTCGAAGCAGTCACACCGCTTCCGACGACGTGCCGGCAGCTCGCGTTGCTCCCGTTTCCGGCTTCGGAGACGGTTCTGGTCGCACCGATCGCACGCCGGCACGGATACGACCGCTTTCGACTCGTCGGTCCGGTGTCCCGGCTGTCGACGGCCCGCTCGTCGGGAACCGTAGCGAACGCCCGCGCCGCCCCGTCCGCGACGCGGGTTGGGATGCCTGGTGAACTCGTTTCGCTGCTCGAACGCGAGGGCGGATTTTCCGACGCCGCACAGGCGGATCGAATCTGGGAGGAAGTCGCCGAAAGCGTCGCGAACCTCGCGCTTGCGCGACTCGCCACGGGTGTTCACGCGCGAGCGGTCGAGACGGCGGCGGAGACAGCGGAAACGGCGACCGACTCCCCCTTGGAACCGATCGAGGCGGGTATCGCTGCTGCCGATGACGCCGCCGCTTTCGAGCGAATCGTTACCGACGGTCACCCGTTCCATCCGGCTGGGAAGCTTCGCCGCGGGATGACCGCTGCGGACGGACTTGCGTACGCACCCGAGTTCACCGACCGAGTCGACCTGCGGTTCGTCGCCATCGAACGGGACGCCGCGCTCGAAACACGGTCAAGGGGTGCGGATGGCGAGAGTCTGACCACTCGCCTGTTCAGGCTGTTCGACGGGCTCGAGGCGGCGCTCGAGCGAGCGATCCCCGGGTCGGCCGATGCAGCCGCGTACGCCGTCGTTCCGGTCCACCCGTTCCAGTACCATCACACGGTACCGGAGCGCTACGCGCGACAGTGTGCGTCCGGGCGGATCGTCCCGATACCAGAGTGCAGCCGGCCGGCGACGCCTCAGCTCAATCTCCGGACGGTGGTCCCGTTCGAGAGCGAGCGGACGGCCGACGGGCCGCTTTCGCACCTCAAACTCGCGATCGATGTCCAGACGACGAACGTCGTTCGGACGCTGTCCCCACAGGCCGTCACGAATGGCCCGCGGGTGACTGCCCTCATGAGGGAGATTGCAGCGCGGGAATCGTTCGAGTCGCTGGGAATCGTCCCGGAGCCGGCAGCGACGTGTTACTACCCGCCCGGCGGTTCGCAGCCCTACACGGCCGGCGACGAGTTCGACGACGCCCGTCACCTCTCGGCACTGGTTCGGACCAATCCCCTCGCACACCCGCTGGTTGGGGGCGCAGATGACGCGATTCCCGTGGTGGCGTCGAGCCTGCTCGCCGAGTCGCCTGCGACGGGGCGGCCACTCGTCCGTGATCTCATCGAGCGCTACGCGACAGTGACGGAGACGACGACCGTTGCCGAGGCGGCGCTCGCGTTCGTCGACGCGTACGCCGGCGTCGTCGTCCCCGAGCAGCTACGCCTGCTGACGACGTACGGCATCGCCCTCGAGAGCCACCTCCAGAACAGTCTCCTCGTCCTCGATCGCGAACGCGCGCATCCGATCGGGACGCTCGTCCGCGACCTCGGCGGGATTCGCGTGCACAGCGGCCGCCTCGGCGAGCACGGACTCTCGTTTACGCCCTACCCCGACTCGGACCTCGACGCCGACGGCGAGCGCGACCTCCACCGAAAACTGTACTACGCACTCTTTCAGAACCACCTCGCTGAACTCGTCGCGACGATCGCCGCCGAAACGGCCGTCGACGAGCGGGCGTGCTGGGTCCGGATTCGGGCGCATTGCGAACAAGCGTTCGAGCAGGTCCGCGCCAATACGGCGGTCCCCAATTCCCGAGTTCGTCGCGACGAGCGCGCGCTGTTTGCGGAGCGAGCGACTCACAAGGCCCTGACCGCGATGCGACTACGGGGCAAGCGCCACGAGTACGTGACCAGCGAGGTATCGAACCCGCTGACGCCGGCGGGGCGAGCGGTGATCGACCCCACCTGAGCGGGCCGTTGGATACCGGGTAGCGCCTCGCTACCCTTAACACACTGCCGGGAGAATACCGGACGAATGCTCGAAGGCGTCAACGTCGCGCTCGGGGTGACGGGCTCGATCGCGGCCGTCAAGACGGTCGAACTGGCCCACGAACTGCGACGACGAGGGGCCACAGTCCGCGGCGTGATGACCGATAGTGCGCAGGGAATCATCCCCCCCTGGGCGCTCGAGTTCGCGACCGACACCGAGGTCGTCACGGAGATTACGGGCAGCGTCGAACACGTCGAACTCTGCGGAAACGACGGCTGGGCGGACGTCTTCCTGATCGCGCCAGCGACGGCCAATACGGTCGGCAAAATCGCGGGTGCGATCGACGATACGCCTGTGACGACGTGTGCGACGACTGCACTCGGAGCCGGAACCCCGATCGTGATCGCACCGGCGATGCACAAGCCGATGTACGACCACCCCGGCGTGCTCGAGGCCATCGAAACCGTCGAGGACTGGGGCGTCGAGTTCGTCGACCCGCGAATCGAGGAGGGAAAAGCGAAGATCGCGACCGAGGAGGCGATCGTCTGTGAGACCGCCCGCGCGGCCGGCGACCGTCCGCTTGCCGACCAGCACGTCGTCGTCACGAGCGGTGCGACGACCGAAGCCATCGATCCGGTGCGCGTCCTCACGAACCGATCGTCGGGGAAGATGGGCCGCGCCGTCGCCGCCGCCTGCTACGTTCGCGGTGCCGACGTGACGCTCGTCCACGACGGGGCGTCCGTCCCCTACGCCGATGTCCGAAGCGTCGAAAGTGCCACGGAGATGCTCGAAACCACGCGAGACGTCTGTGCCGGCGGGTCCGGAGCCACCGCCGATGCCCTCGTCTCGGCCGCCGCCATCGGCGATTATACCGTCGAAACCAGTCCGGAGAAGATCCGCTCCGGACAGGATCTCACGCTCGATCTCGAACCCACCCCGAAACTCATCGACGACCTTCGCGAGGCGTTCCCCGACCTGCCTATCGTCGGGTTCAAGACCGAAACGTCGGGCGACGACGCGAAGATGATCGACCAAGCCCGAGAGATGCTCGCGCGCGCTGAACTCGCGTTCGTCGTCGCGAACGATGCGAGCGTAATGGGTGCAGAGCAGACGCGCGCATTGCTCGTTCACGCGACAGATGTCGCCCAGTTCGAGGGGGCGAAAGCGGCGCTGGGTGGGGAAATTGCGGATTCGATCGCGGCAGTACTCGACAGCTAGTCAACCAATTGATGCATGCAAAGTGGGGCAGGAAAGTTATATAGGTGGCGTTCATCCCACTGAACTAACGCATTCAGTCTCGGCTGAATGCTCGCGGGTTTGAGTGGATAGAGGTGATTCGGAGTGGTCCAGCAACAACGGGATGATCGTATCGAACGCGGGTCGAAGGGTGGGGGAGCCGAGCGTGAACGTGACAATAAAGCAGAGGGGTCTGGAGCGCGCGATGACTCGACATCCGATGGAACGGAAACGAAAACGGAAACGGGCGCTGCGGCGAAATCGACACGACGGAACGGGTCCGGGGACGCGTCTGCATCCGACTCGGCTGCAGGCGCTGACGCTGAGCTGGACCCCCTCTCGAAAGGCGAAGTCTTCGAAGTCCTGCGCAATCAGCGCCGGCGCTACGTCCTCCACTTTCTGAAACAGGATGGCCGGCCCGTTGAACTCGGCGACCTTGCACAGCAACTCGCGGCGTGGGAGTACGAGACCACCCTCGACGGCGTTACGTCCGCACAGCGAAAACGCGTCTATACCACGCTTCAGCAGACGCATCTCCCGAAAATGGACGAGGTCGGCATTCTCCAGTTCGACTCCGATCGCGGCGTTATCCGGGCGACCGACCGGACCCGAGATATCAGCGTCTATCTCGAAATCGTTCCCGGTCACGAGTTCGCCTGGCGGGAACTGTACCTGTCGCTGGGTGCGATCGGGTCGGCACTGGTCGCCGCGCTCTGGCTCGGAATCTATCCGCTCACGATGTTGTCGGATCTGTCCTGGCTCGCACTCGTCTCGATAACGGTGACGGTAACGGCGGTCGTCCACATCTACCACGAGCGACATATGCGCCTCGGCCGCGGTGAGCAGCCGCCCGAACTCAGTTACGGGCCGGGAGAGTAACGACGGCGGCGGGGAGACGTGAACCGACCAGCCCGAACCCACACGCGACTGAACTCGTCGTCCCACTGGGACAACGAGCACGGGTGAGCTTACTCGGCGATTCCGTAGGTGTCGTCGGTCCAGTCGCGTGTCGGAAGATCGTACACCGGCTGGTGGTGGTCGATAGCGTCGAGACGATCGCGGTCTTCTTCGTCGAGTGTCCAGTCGAACAGGTCCAGGTTCGAACGGACGTGTTCGGGCGACGTGGACTTCGGCAGCACGACGATTTCGTTTTCGACGGCCCACTTGAGAATGATCTGGGCCGGCGATCGGTCGTACGCCTCCGCGATGTCCTGGACGGTTTCGTCGGCGAAGACTTCCGTTCGACCGAAGGGTGCAGCGGCCTCGATGACGGTTTCGGTTCCGCGGCAGTACTCGAGGAGCGCATCCTGCGTGTTCCAAGGATGATACTCGACCTGGTTGACGGCGATTGGCACGTCCGCGATGTGGCGTGCACAACTGAGTTGGTACGCGTCGAAGTTCGACACGCCGATATTTCGAACCGTTCCCTCATCGTGAAGCGTTGCCATCGCGTCCAGGGTCTCGCGAAGCGAAATCGCCGGGTTGGGCCAGTGAATGAGGTACAGATCCAGGTGCTCGGTCCCCAGTCGCTCTAGGGACGCCTCACAGGCGGCGATCACCGACTCGTAGTCGAGGTTTTTCGGGAGGACTTTCGACGTGAGAAACACGTCTTCGCGGTCGTACTCGGATAGTACGTCGCCGATTTCGCGTTCGTTCCGATAGCCCTCGGCGGTATCGATGTGGCCGTAGCCAGCGTCTAGACCGGCTCGAACCGACTCGCGGACGGTGTCACCGTCGATATTCCAGGTCCCAATACCAACCAACGGCAGTTCGGCGCCACTCGGAAGCGTCGTTGTCGGTGGACTCATCGGACGATGTTCACCGCAGCACGGCAAAACGATTCGGTTCGTCCACAGCTTTGCCATGAGTCGCGTTCGTCCGGTCGTTGTTCGTCTCAGCGCATCCCCAGTACGGGAAAACCGCTTCACAACACGGAGTCGACAGCAGCTACAGCAGTCACTGCGAGTTACGGCACATCCGATCGCACGACGGCTATGGGAACGGTGTGTAAATCGTTGCACCATCACTATAGTTACACATCTGTTTCGACGGTTACGTGAGACGAACACGGTTCGATACCGGCATCACAACATGATTCAGCGACACACAGACACGTCCACCGACAGTTCTCATACCCCTGACACACCACCACACTCCTCGAACGTATCGTCAACTTTTACTCCGCGTCCGTCCCACCCACGGCATGGATCAGTTACAGCAGTCACTCCTCGACGCGCCGATCATCGAAAAGAACGGCTATCACTACTTCGTCCATCCCATCAGCGACGGCGTCCCCAAACTCGACCCCACACTCCTCCGAGAAATCGTCATCCGAATCATCCGCAAAGCCGAACTCGAAGAGGTCGATCGGATCGTTACCCCCGCTGCGATGGGTATCCACATCTCCACCGCTGTCTCGCTGATGACCGATATTCCGCTGACCGTGATCCGAAAGCGCCAGTACGGCCTCGACGACGAGGTCGCCATCTCCCAGAAAACCGGCTACTCGGAGAACGAGATGTACATCAACGACGTTCGAGAGGGCGAACACGTCCTCGTCCTTGACGACGTTCTCTCGACCGGCGGCACGCTCGCCTCCGTCCTCGAAGCACTCGACGAAATCGGTGCAGAAGTCGTCGACACCGTCGCCGTCATCAAGAAGGTCGGCGGCGAGAATGAAGTCGACGACGCCGGGTATACCGTCAAGACGCTGATCAACGTCGATGTCGTCGACGGCGAGGTCGTCATCGTCGACGAAGACGGCGACTTCTAGTCCGTTCTACGTCGCTTGTCGATGAGTGTCTGTCTCCGTGAACTCGGAAGTCACACCGCCGTCGCGACGAGTGCAGCCGGCTGTCACTGGCGATTCTCAACTCGGTGCTCTCACGTGCTACTATCGACGCCGACACTCCCCGATCACGGTACCAGCGGGGCGTACTCATCGTGTTTGAACGAGCCGAGTACTGTCTTATCGAGCGTCCTCACGTGCGTATAGAGTTCACCGTCCTCGGTGGCAGCGGCGACCATACCCGGAACGTGGCGACGTTCGTACTGTCCTGCAAGCAAGATTGCAGTCTCGCTTTCGGGATCGAGGAGTTCGACCACGAGGAAGACGGCACCATCGACTTCGTTTCGGTAGGCTTCGTATCGCGGGAACTCGCCGCGTTCGAAGGCGTTCGTGAACGAGTCGGCATGGTTGTCCGCGATAACAAAGAAGAGCCCGTATCGATCGTCGTGTTTCTTGCCAGCATCCCGGCTGACTGCTGCGGTTTGGAGGGCCGGAATGGCGACGGTGTCCCAGCCGTTTTCCTGCCGCTGTTGTTCGAGAGCAGACAGGTCTTCGGTGGTCTGCACCCAGGCGTTCTTGATCGCAGTCCCGCTGACTGGCTCTCGCTGCTGAGTGAACTCGTCATCCCCGATTTGTGTCATACACCTCGTTGGGCACAGCAGTGGGATAACTCTTTTCACGCCTACACACCGGTCTCTGGTTTTTCTGACGGTATCGTAGTGCTCTTTCTGAGAGTGGCTCCGCTCAGTGAGACACTCCTTTCGAGAGACAGCGGATCAAGACCGACACGGGGTCAGGCGGGGACGAGTGAGCGACCGGTCAGATGCCGAACACCGCCTCCATCAGATAGGAGATCAGCAGGACGGCGAGGCTCCCGAAGAAGAGTTTCCCGGCTGGATTGATCCGGTCCTCCGGCGGCGGTTCTTGGAACCACCGCTTCGGTGGAAGGGATGCGACGAGTGCCTGAAACCGCGTCTGATCCGCCGTTTCCGGAATCGAATCACCAGAGACACCGGAGAGAGCCGCTTCGTCCTCGAGATCGGATGGCGACCGTGGCCACAGCCGAGCCGTGGTATATCCGAGGAGAATGAAGCCCACGAAGAACAATACGAGTTTCGCCCGTGAGAGGCCACCACCGGTTACCAGTCCAAAGACGAGAGCACAGATCGTGCTGATCGCGGCAACTGCGCCGGCATACGTCAGCGCATCGATCAAGACGAGAAGCCGAGTTCGGTGCTGTGACTGGGATTGAGACTGTGACTGACGATCAGAGTTCATGTGAGATGGTCGAGAGGCGTCTTGTAATCGTACTACAGCGACAGCTGTGAAACTGCCGCTACGAAGCCACGGCGTTACCGATGACGATCATCGAGAACGTGCTCCGGTTTTCGGTAGTCTGCATCGGCATCGTGGCGGTGACAGAGACTCCGACGGCCGGATGGGCTGACGACGTGGTAGTCGGGTTCGACCGACTCTTCTGCGTCCGTGTCGTTCGCCTCGTTGGCACCGTCAGGCACGTGGCCCTCGCAGACGCTGCCGAACTCCGCACCGAGCAGGTCGAGTGCCGCCTGTTCGTTGCCACCGCGGGCGAGTTCAGCGGCGTCGTCCAGAACTTCTTCGACGGCCGGCGGCACCTCCTGATCGTCGAACAGTTCGGCGTAGATTTCGTCGATCGTCCCGAAGTGTGGCTCCTTGCCGAGCAGTTCTCTGATGCGGTCGGTGACCGTCTTTTCCGTGCGATCCCGCTCGCGAAGGACTTCTCGGAGCGTATCGAGTTGGTGCCAGAGTTCGTTGTCGAGGTCCTGGTACTCCGGCGGCCGGATACGGGCCGGACAGCGAGTGCTGAACGGGCATCCAGACGGCGGGAATCGCGGACTCGGCGGCGTTCCCTGAAGCGTGATCCGATCCTTGTGGGCGGTGGGATCGGGTTCCGGAATCGCCGAGAGCAGCGAGTGCGTGTAGGGATTTGCCGGATTGGAGAACAGTTCCTCCGTCGGTCCGATCTCCATGATGTTCCCGAGATACATGACCGCAACCCGGTCACAGATGTGGCGCACGACCGAGAGGTCGTGAGCGATAAAGAGGTAGGTCAGCCCGAACTCCTCTTGCAAGTCCTCGAGCAGGTTGATTACCTCTGCCTGGACTGAGACGTCCAGCGCGGAGACCGGTTCGTCCAGCACGATGAACTCGGGCTCGAGCGTCAGCGTGCGTGCGATCCCGATCCGCTGGCGCTGGCCGCCGGAGAACTGGTGTGGGTACCGGTAGTAGTGCTCTCGCTGGAGGCCGACGGTATCGAGCAGTTCCTTGACGTGCTGGCGGCGCTCCCGCGGTGTCTTCCAGCTGTGAACGTCGAGCGGTTCGCGGACGATCTCGCCGATCGTCATCCGGTCGTTGAGACTGGAGTCCGGATCCTGGAACACCATCTGTGCGTTGCGCCGCCAGTCTTTGAGGTCGGCTCCCGACAGCGTCGTGATGTCCGTCCCGTCGAAGCGGATTTCGCCGCCGGTCGCGGATTCGAGCTGGATGAGCGTTCGCCCGAGCGTACTTTTCCCGCAGCCGGACTCGCCGACCAGCCCGAGCGTTTCGCCACGTTTGATGTCGAAACTGACACCGTCGACGGCCTTGACTGGGGTCCCGCCGAGTAGCCCATCGCCTTCGTAGTAAGTTCGTAGGTCGCGGATCTCGACCATGACATCTGAATCCTGGTGTGAGTCCGTGTCTACGTCCGCTTCTGCCGTACCCGTCTCGAGGGCGTTTTGACTCATCGGTCATCACCTCGTGGCGTTTCGGTTTCTGTGTCGGTCGCAGCGTCGGCATTCCCGCCCGTCGCTTTCACCTCTCCGGCCCCCTGGTCCGGGGTCCGACCGGACGGATGCGCAGCCGCCGTATACTCGTCGACGTACAGGAGACAGGCAGCCGTATGCGCCGCCTGCTCGTCCTCGGGATGTCCATCGCCGACGGGAACCGTCTCGGGATGAACGGCCTCACAGTCGCTGAACGCCTTCGGACAGCGAGGGGCAAACCGGCAGTACGTCGCGGGTTCGTTCGGCGTCGGCACGTTCCCCTCGATCGTCTGCAGGCGCTCCCCCTGCTGTCGCCCCGGAATGGACTCGAGCAGCCCCTGCGTGTAGGGGTGTTTCGGATCGCCGAACAGCGAATGGACACCAGCCGTTTCAACGATTTCGCCTGCGTACATGACGTTCACGCGATCTGTCACCTCCGCGATCACACCCATATCGTGGGTGATAAACAGGATACCGAGGTCGCGTTCGTGCTGGAGTTCCTTGAGCAAGTCGAGAATCTGGGCCTGGATCGTCACGTCCAGCGCCGTCGTCGGCTCGTCACAGATCAGTACTTCCGGATCGCACGCAAGCGCCATCGCGATGACCGCACGCTGGCGCATTCCGCCGGAGAACTGGTGGGGATACTCGGTTACACGCCGTCGTGCATCCGGAATCCCGACCGCTTCGAGCAACTCGATCGCCTCTTCCGTTGCCGCCTGCCCGGAGAGGTCCTGATGGAGCCGCAACGTTTCCTCG
This sequence comes from Natrialba taiwanensis DSM 12281, assembly GCF_000337595.1. GTDB lineage: Archaea > Halobacteriota > Halobacteria > Halobacteriales > Natrialbaceae > Natrialba > Natrialba taiwanensis. Next base: position 54,689 of record NZ_AOIL01000029.1, read on the forward strand.
AGTTGGTTCCCGACCGTGTAGACCGGGTTCAGACTCGTCAGCGGATCCTGGAACACCATCGCAATCCGGCCGCCACGCATCTTCCGCTGAATCTCGCCGGTACACCGCGTGAGTTCGACGAACCCGTCCGTAATCGACTCGGGGTCGTCGGTACCGCCGTCGCGGACAAATACGCACTCGTCCGCGCCGATGAACTCGAGCGTGTCGCCGTAAGCACCGACGAAGTCCTCGAGTGTCGCCTCCTCGCGGTCGTCGTAGCCGAACGTCGACGGCGTTGCGTCGATTTCGGGATGGTCGAACAGCGAGGTCGGGTCGTGTTCGGCCTCGAGTTCATCGAGGCTGACGGTTCGGCCTGCGAACGTGGTGGCGAACGATCGGAGCGTTGGGACGTGCTGGAAGCGGATACTGCTCCCTTCGAGCACGTGGCCGGGAGAATCGACGAGGCCCATAATCGAACGGGCGGTGACGCTTTTCCCGGAGCCGCTCTCGCCGACGACGCCGACGGTTTCGCCGGGACGGATGTCGAAGTCGACACCGTCGACGGCTCGAATGACCTCCTTGTCGGTGAAAAAGGAGGTCTGGAGGTTTCTGACGGTGATGATCGGTTCGTTCCGGTCACCGGCAGTTGTCGTGGCGTTCGACGCTGCCGTCGCGGTTGTGTCTAGTGTCGATGTTGCCGTTGACTGTGCATCTGCCGTTGGATTAGATTCCATTGCCATTATCCACCACCTCCGGTAGCGGCGGCAGCACTACCGTCGCCGCTATCACTCTGTGGGTCGATTGCGTCGCGGATGCCGTCGCCGAGCGCGTTGAACCCGGTCACCAGGAAGACGACCAAGAGTCCGGGAAGCGTAGCGACGTGCCACGAAGACGTCGAGACGAACGACTTGCCTTCGAAGACTGCCCGACCCCATTCGGGCGTCGGTGCCTGTACACCGAACCCGAGGAACGAGAGGGCAGCAACGCCGATGATGACCCCACCGAGCGAGAGCGAGGCGTAGATGAGCATGTAGCCGGCGATGTACGGCGACATGTGTTTTCGCATGGTTGCCGTCGGACTCTGGCCGTAGCTCTTTGCGGCGTCGATCCACTCCTGTTCTGATACCTGGAGTGCGGGTCCGCGGACCGAGCGCCACAGTAGCGGCCAGCCGGTCCCTGCGAAGATCAGCGCGAGGAGTAAGCCTCCATTGTAAATCTCCGCGATCGGATGGTTCGCCTGCATGAACAGCACCGAGAGTAACAGGACCAGTAACAGCCGTGGAAGAGCGATCACCGAGTCACTGGCGATGATCGCCAGTAGATCAGCGACGCCCTTGTAGTAGGCCGTAATCAGTGCGAGCACCGTCGCGATGACTGCCATCAGGACCGTGGCAAGGAGTCCGATGACGAGTGAAACCTGCGCACCGTACGCGAGGAAGGTAAACAGATCCTTCCCGTCCGCATTCGTTCCGAACGGATGGAAGCGGTCGTAGTCGTCGTAGCTCATCAGCCCGACGTTCTGGTCGCCACCCCGTGAACGACTATTCATATTCGCATCGCCGTGCGTGATCGATTCAACTCCATCATCACCCTGGTACTGGATCTCGTGTTCGTACGGGCTGTAGAGATTCTTCTCCGCCGTGACCGGACTGACGGCCGGAGCCCAAAGCGCCATCACGACGAACATGAACACGACGACGAAGCCGAAGACTCCCCAGTAGTGGGTCCGCAGGCGATTGATGCTGTCGTCGCGAGGCGTCCAGTCCGCCTCGCGGTAGTGTTCGCGGAAGATTTCGTAGCCCTTCCAGAGCCAGGCGAGCCAGGTCAGAGCGTACGCGTAGACGACGAGCACGCGAAGCGCCCACGCCCACGCAGGCGAGAGGCCGAGGAACGTCCCTTCCCAACTTCCGTCCGGCAGCTGGTAGCCCTGGTTCGGAATAATCTCTCGGCTCGTAATCGTCGTCAGCGACCCGACTGCTTCGACACCGCGCGTAAGGACGCCGATGAGCATCTCGAAGAGCCCGCCGACGGGTGTCCAGACGAGTGCAGCGGCGACGATCGCAAGCAGTCCGGTCACGAGCAGTCGTTCGAGGATATCCTCACGGCCCGTACTCACGTCGATTCCAAGTCGGTCGACGAGCGACCACGGGATGAACAGCCACTTGACGATGATGGCGACGATTCCCAGCAGGATGAACGCCGTGACTACGAAGGCAGCGATGCCAGCACCGGTTCCGAATGAACTGGCAACAGCTCCTCGTACTGAACTCGGAATCGTTACGACCATATCGACCATCAATCCCATCGCACCGCCCAGTCGGAGAACGCCATCGGCGATCCGGCCCAGTTCGAGTGCAATCAGGACGAGCGCACCGACCAGCCAAAACAAGGCTGGCCGTGGATTTGCAGCGATACGGTCCCGCAGTCTCATGTCGTCGAATTCGTTCATACTCATCTATTCGTACCCCACGCGTGGATCCAGAACCGTATAGAGGAAGTCCTGGAGGATGTTTACCGAGACGATCAGGATGATGAAGACGAACATCAGCGATCCGACCAGTGGGAGATCACCTTGGACCGATGCCTGGAAGAACAGGTATCCGATTCCATTGATGCCGAAGATGACCTCGACGATGACCGAGCCGCCGATCAGGATGAACGCCTCGTTGGTGATGATCGGGACGAGCGGAACCAGTGCGTTCCGGAAGACGTGTTTCCAGACGATGGCCCGATTCCGAAGTCCCTTCGCCTTTGCAGTCTCGACGTAATTCGAGTTAATCGTCTCGAGAACGGCGGTGCGTCCAATTCGCATCTCGTTCCCCATCGCAGCCGAGCCCAAAACGACCGCAGGGGGCAGGATCTGTTTGATCGAGGCTGCGAGTGTTATCGGTGAAAAGTAAAATCCGATCGGGATGCTGAGAGCCCCGAGTGAGACCCAGTCGGTAACCGCAATGAAGTTAAGCGGCGGTTGTCCGATAAGTCCGGGAACGGTCACACCTATTGTGTTCCAGTCGATTCCGAAGAAGAACTTCTCGGACTGACGTAAGACGGCGAGGAAGATGATTGCCAGCCAGAAGTTCGGCATTGCACGCCAGACGATTCCGCCGAACGACGCGAGGTAATCCCCCCCAGTGTTTGGATTCAGCCCGGCATAGAAGCCGAGCGGAACCCCGACGAAAATCGCAATCAGGATTGACCAGAACCCGAGCCAGAGTGTCCGCGGCGCGTAGGTGGTGAGCAATTCACCGACGCTCGTACTTGGTTGGATAACCCAGGACTGGCCTAGGTTGAGCGTCAGCATCCCGACTATGTAGTCGATGTACTGCCGCCAGAGTGGTTCATTGAGACCGAGCCGCTGCTCAATCCGTACACGGTTCGCGGCCCCCCCTTCGGGACCAATAATAGCGGCAACGGGGTCGACCGGGCCCATTCGTACGAGGACGAACGTAATCGTGAGCCCGACGAAGACGACGGGGATCGACAGGAGCAGCCGACGGAAGAAGTACCGCCAGCGGCTCACGGGTGACCACCCGTCTGCAACATGTGCATCATGTGTCGTACTATAGATTGTTCGAGCATTCCTGGATCATAAACCTCCCTATTATCGTTGACAGCAATGACCACGGCCGGGTCAGGGAGCAACCCGAAGCCGCGTCACCGAGTAGCAATCATTACTCCAGCGTGACGCTGTTGTACCGCTGCTGGTAGTCCCCCATCGCGCCGAACGGTTCGATGTCGACGTGATCGTAAGCGAACTGTTCGCGAGTGTCGTGATACAGCGGCAGCATGATCGCATCGTCCCAGATTGCCTCTTCCATCTCGATGTAGGCCTCGTTACGCGCTTCCTGGCCTTCTTCCGGCTCGGGATTCGCTTCGACCTGTTCCCACGCTTCCTGGGCCTTTCTCGAGGCGTCCGAGTCCTCCGCGTGCCAGTCGAGATAGTAGCCATTCGTTTCCGTCGGCATCCGCGAGGTATCGGTATTCTCCGGCTCGAAGCCGAACATCCCGTAGTCTGCTGCCGGCCAGCTCCAGGTCCATCCGAGCGAGAAGATCACGACGGGACTTCGTTCGAAAGAAGTCGGTCGCGTTCGTGCTGTCGATGGTATCGACTTCGACGTGTACCCGGGCGAAACCGTCGGAATCGTCGGTGAGAGTGGCTGTGGGAAATCGACTGCCGCGAGTTCACTGATCCGGCTCGAGGAGCCGACCGAGGGGACGGTTCGATTCGACGGAGAAGACATCACCCGGTACGATCAGGCGGAACTGAAGGCGTTCCGACGGCGGGTACAGATGATCTTCCAGGACCCGGAATCGAGTTTCGATCCGCGGATGAGTATCGGCGAGGCGATCGCCGAACCATTGGCCGTACAGGGCCTGACGGACGCACGCCGGCGGCGGGAGATCGTCGCGGATCTGCTCGAACGGGTGGGACTAGCAGCGGGGGATGCGGATCGGTATCCGCACGAACTCAGCGGCGGACAGAAACAGCGAGTCGGCCTTGCACGGGCGCTCTCGATGAACCCCGACATGATTATCGCCGACGAACCGGTGTCCGCGCTCGACGTTTCGATCCAGTCCGAGATCCTGGCGTTGATGACCGACCTGCAGGAGACCTTCGGGCTGAGTATCCTGATCATCAGCCATAACCTGGCCGTTATCCGCCAGATCTGTGACCGCGTCGCCGTGATGTATCTCGGTGAACTCGTCGAACTCGGGACGGCGTCGGAAGTCTTTACGAACCCGCAGCATCCCTATACTCGAGCACTGCTGGCATCGATCCCGACCGCCGATCCGACGGACCGCGGGATGGGTATCGAACTCACCGGCGACGTGCCGAGTCCATCGAATCCACCGACCGGCTGCCGGTTTCACACCCGCTGCCCCGAGATCATTCAGCCCGAAGACTACGAGTTCGAGCAGTCGGTCTGGCGTCGCATCATGGATCTGCGACAGAAACTCGATCAGGGCACCGTCGATGTCGATGCCATCCGTGAGGTAGTTGTCACCGAGCGAGAACCCGACGAAACTCCCGACGACGTGTCCGCCACCGAAACGAAAGCCCGCCTTCGCGACGAGTTCGCCATCCCGCACTCGCTCGATGATTCCCGGGCAGAATCCGTCCTCGAAGCGGCACTCGACGACCTCGTCAGTGACAATCCGGCGGCCGCCCGCGAGCGACTCGCAACCGAATTCGCGACACCCTGCGAGTCACAGTCGCCGACGCTCGAGGACACGACCGCTGGACAGACCGCCTCCTGTCTTCGCCTCGAAAACGAACTGCCGCCGACTGAACTCGAGCAGACGGTGCGGTCGGATTGACCGTCACTCCGGTGTGGCCTCCGAATTTCGATGTGCTAGTCAGTGATCTCGCTCTTGGGGATCACAAGCAACGACAGCCGGACGTTACGAAAGAATACATGCTCAGGGCGTAGAACGGGCAGACCTCAGTGACGAACGATAGTTGCCGGTCAGAATTTTGTTCCAGCAGAAGTATAGCGGGAGGTAGATTTGAACTACCGGTCTGCGGGTTATGAGCCCGCCGGAATCTCCTGGCTATCCCATCCCGCTACCATATCGTAACCCGGTATGCTAGTTAAGGGTTGTGATTCGACCGCCGCATGGGGGTTTCTACCGTTCATCGTGGTGGACCTGCCACGTGTAGAGACTCTCACAGGTGTAGTTGACGAAAAAACCCACACCGATTCCAAGGACGTTCGCCACCCCATACCAGAGCCCGACGCTGTCGACCAGCAGCGTAAAGACGCCGAGTGTCACCAGAAACCCCAGGAATCGTACCCCGTTCGACCGCAGAAATCGTGTGCCCAGGGCTCGAAAGTGCATCTTGCCGTGGCTGGCGAACGTCCACCACTCATTGAGGACGAAGATAACCACGATCGAGAGTTCCCACGAGAGGGCTTTCCCCGGAACGGCCGAGACCTCCATCGCCTCAACCAGGAGGATTAGCGTGCCGATATCAACCGTTGCACCGACAAGTCCGACGCCGGCGAACTGGCGGAATCGGCTCGCCGAGAGAAGCGCACGGAGTCGCATCCGAATCGTCTCACTGAAAGAGTCGGTCATCGTCGAATACCAGGCCCGGTTGTACTCAGCGCTTGATTTTCGGCGCGACCACTCACTGACAGCTCCGTCGGGTTCCGTCTTGTGATTGCACGACAGTCCGGACGGTCGACTCAGACAGCGAGTTCACCTTGCGGCCGGACGACGTCGACGGCGTCGGCATCGACGCGTTCGACATCGAGGAAGTGAGGGATGAAGTTTCGGCGTTCGAAGTCCCCGTATTCGGATTCAGCGCCGACGGTACACCACAATTGGACCTCCTCGGGGCCGTGCCACTCGCCGTTGCGGTTGATCCCGAAACAGACCACTTGCTCACCGTCGATTTCGATGATCGCACCCTTTCTGATCCCGGGGTCGCCGTGGATGATGAGCTGTTTCATATGGATGAGTTCTCACGAGAGGAGATTAAACGCTTCGAACGCGTGCGCACACGAGAGAGCGAAAGGGAACTTGGGCGGCTTTTCCGGAGCGGATCCGACGACGAACCAAACGGGTTTTAAACGGCGCTATCTTAGCCCACGTCAAGTGAGATAACCATGCAGATGCCACGCCGATTCAATACGTATTGTCCGCACTGTAACGAACATCACGAACACGAAGTCGAGAAGTCCCGAACAGGTCGTTCCTCCGGCATGAAATGGGACGCTCGCCGAACCCGGCGCAACAGCGCGACGATCGGGAACTCGGGTCGCTTCTCGAAGGTTCCCGGCGGCGAAAAGCCCACCAAGAAGACCGACCTCAAGTACCGTTGCAGCGAGTGTGGCAAGGCCCACCTCCGCGAAGGATGGCGCGCCGGCCGACTCGAGTTCCAGGAGTGATTTCAATGGCAGGAAATTTCTACACCGTTCGCTGCAGTGACTGCGAAAACGAACAGACCGGCTTCATTGCTCAGATCGGAAGA
>NZ_AOIL01000030.1 GCF_000337595.1 Natrialba taiwanensis DSM 12281
GATCGAACACGAGATCACGGACACAGTCGAGTCACGATGAAGTACAGCGGCTGGCCCGACCCCGGCGAACTCGTCGTCGGCAAGATCGACGAGATCGAAGACTTCGGTGTCTTCGTCGATCTCGAGGAGTACGAGGACAAGCGCGGCCTGATTCACATCTCCGAGGTCGCAAGCGGATGGATCAAGAACGTCCGCGACCACGTCCGCGAGGGCCAGATCGTTGTCTGTAAGGTCCTAGACGTCGACGAGGGGTCCCAGCAGATCGATCTCTCGCTCAAGGACGTCAACGATCACCAGCGCTCCGAGAAGATCCAGCAGTGGAAAAACGAGCAGAAGGCCGACAACTGGATGGATCTGGCCACGGGCGAGGAGATCGAAGACGAGGAATACACCGCGATCGCGAACGAACTGATCGGTGCTCACGGCAGCCTCTACGAGGGCTTCAAACAGGCCGCGATCCACGGCCACGAAGCGCTCGAAGACACCGAACTCACGGACGACGAGATCGACGCGCTCGTCGAAACCGCCCGCGAAAACGTCTCGGTGCCGTACGTCAACGTTACCGGCTACGTTGACCTCGAGAACCCGTCTGCAAGCGGCGTCGACGGGATTCGCGAGGCACTGACCGCAGCCGAAGGAAACGGCGAGGTTCCGGAAGAGGTCGACCTCGACGTCACCTACGTCGGCGCACCCGAGTACCGCATCCGCGTGCAGGCACCCAACTACAAGACAGCCGAATCCCAACTCGAGGAGAGCGCCCAGCGTGCAATCACTGCTATCGAGGGCCACGGCGGCGACGGCGAGTATCACCGCGACCCCCGAACGGACGAGGAGTAGTCGAACGCGGCCGAGACAACGATAGCGGGGTCAGACGCGGTCTTTGACCCCCGGGCATTCGGATCGACAGCATCGAATCGATCCATCGTATCCAGCCTCACACCACTATAGATCCAATGAAATCCGACATCCGTGTCTGTTCGGCGTGGCGCGACCGACACGACCGACCGCGATACAGCCTGTCAGAAACGTGTCCCGACTGTGGCGCACCCACCGAGAACAGCGCCCCCGCACCCTTCAATCCGGAAGACCCCTACGGCGAGTACCGACGCGCTCTTAAACGTCGCACCCGCTGATAGGGTATGGACGAACTCGACATCGACGCGGTCGCCGAGGCTGCACTGGACGACCCCGTACTCGTCGAGGGGCTGCCGGGCGTCGGACACGTCGGCAAACTCGCCGTCGACCACCTGCTCGAAGAACTCGACGGTGAGAGCACGCTCGTCAGACGGGTGTACTCACACGAGTTCCCGCCGCAGGTGAGCATCGAGGGTGGCGTCTCGGAACTCACCTGCGTCGAGATTTACGCAATCTCGCCGGCAGAGGGCCGTGATCTGCTTCTGTTGACCGGCGATCACCAGGCCCAGACCAACGAAGGTCACTACGTGCTGACGAGTGCTTTCCTCGATATCGCCGAAGCGTTCGGCGCGAGCGAAGTGTTCGCACTCGGCGGCGTGCCGACGGGTGAACTCATCGACGAGTACGCCGTCGTCGGCGCGGTCAGCGACGAGTCGATGCTCGGTGAACTCGAGGAAGCGGGTGTCGAGTTCAGGGAAGACGAGCCGGCGGGTGGCATCGTCGGTGTCTCGGGGCTGCTCTTGGGACTCGGCGAGCGCCGCGGATTCGAGGCCGCGTGTCTGATGGGTGAGACGAGTGGATATCTCGTCGACCCGAAGAGTGCGCGTGCCGTCCTCGAAGTGCTCGAGGACGTACTCGACATCGAACTGGATTACGAAACGCTCGACGAGCGGGCCGACGAGATGGAGGGCGTGATCGGCAAGATTCAGGAGATGGAGCAACAACAGCAGATGGACGTGCCGACGGACGACGATTTGCGCTACATCGGTTGAACTCGGTTGCGAGAGCGATACGGTGGGAGCCTCGGGCCGCAAACTAGCGTGGCTGTCTGTGTATTTCTCGTGGATATTTTGTGAATAGTATGCAGGAGAGGTGCGTGGGATGGCAGATTGTTCCCATAGGAGAGGCTGTTCTAGGGACTCTATAGATCTTAGTTCCTATTATGGGAAGAGTTATCCACTCAACTCCAGAATCATGTGCTTGTAATGCAAAAGAGCGCCCAAACACTTCTTAATAGCGACGAATGGACTACGATCCGCGATTTCGAGAACGAGAAGTCGGCGAACTCGGTTTCCAAGTACGAGGCGAAATTCATCGCGAACGTCGAGAAGCAATATATCGAAAACGAAATCATTCTCGTCAAAGAAACCCACTCGATGGGCGGCGAACAGCTCTATCACATTCCAAAAACGGTTTTCGAGGGAATCGTCGACCAACTGCCGGCCCAGTGACGGAACGAGCCGCGGTGTCTCGCCGGCCCCTAGCCTTCGAGCACTTCGTAGGCGACGTCGGCGTCACGGAGCGCATCGGTAACACGGCCGACGGCATCGGTGGTCGCGATTGCGGTAACGTCGAGTCCGTGTTCGGCGGCGTCGGCGGCGACCTCGCCGACGGCGAACGTAACTGCGGGTTCGACGGCGGCCCGCCGGCAGGCGACGACGGCTTCGACGCCGGTTGCGACGACGAGTTCGGCGTCGTCGCAGGCGTCGGTCACGGTGGCCGCATCGATCGCTCGGCTACCGCCGGTTCGCACGGAGGGGACCTGGAACACCGTCACGGAGCCGGGTTCGAGTTCCATGACGCCCTCGAAGCTCGTGACGCCGACGTCGGTGCCGGCTTCGGCGTCGGTGGTGGCGATGCCGGTTGCGGGTCCGTCGCCGCCGGGTGTGGCGTGAAGGAGGCCGTTTTCGAGCGAGAGCGAGACGGTGTCGCCCTCTTCGATGTCGTCGGTGGCGATGTAGGCGTCTTCGCTCATCGCGGCGAGCACGTCGCCGGTGACGTGGTCTGCGAAGCGACGAACGTTGTCGGCGGCGTGGAAGAGCCAGTCGACACCTTCACGAGTGACGCGATAGCGCGAGCGGCCTTCCTTCTCGACGAGCCCGTCGTCGACGAGTTCGCGAATGTACTCGCTGACGGCCTGGCTCGTGACGCCGACTTCCTCGGCGATCTCCCCCTGGCTGACGGCGGGCTGGCGCTCGGCGATCTGGACGAGGATCCGGAATCGCGTCGCGGCCCGTTTGTTGTCGAGGACGTCGACCATACGGTGCATTTTTCGAGGGGTGGCAAAAAGGTACGCGGTCGATACGCCGAACTGACGACGGGCGCTGCACTCGGTGCGCGGGTAGTGAAAGCTACAAGCGACTCGATCCGGTAGTAACGGTAGTAAGTCATCGGAGCGCGTAGCCTACAGGGAAGATACCGAGCCACGTGCCGGTGGCTCGAGTGCAGTCAGGTCGCAGGGACGACTGAACAAACTCATTAGGGTTCGACAGAGTCTGGAAAGTATGAACGACCGCCACGACGTGGTGATCGCCGGTGCCGGACCGGCCGGTGCCCAGTGTGCCCGTGACCTCGCGACGAGAGGCTACGATGTCGTCGTCCTCGAAACTGAGGTCGAAGAGGAGTTCCCGCGCCAGAGCAACAAGTCGACGGCGGGGACGTTCCCGTCGATGATGTCCGCGTTCGGCATTCCGGACGAGGTGGTGATGCAGTATACCGATAGCGTCGTCCTCGAATCGCCGACGGATTACTTCGTCAAAGAACAGTCCGGGGCGGTTCTCGAGTTCGCCGACTTCAAGCGGTTCCTCGTCGAGGAGGGCCAGACCGCGGGAGCGGAGTATCGCTTCGATTCGCGGGTTACGGCCCCGATTACGGAGGGTGGTGAGATCGTCGGTGTGACGTACAACGGCGACGAGGAGGTCTACGGCGAAATCATCGTTGATGCGACGGGGCCGGCAGCGCCGCTTGCGAAGAAACTGGGCGTGACGGACCTCAAGCGGGAGAACCACGCGATTGGCATCGAGTACGAGTTCGAGGGGATCGACATCGACCGGCCCGGTTTCGCGGATCTCCACGATGCGATGATGCTGCGATTGGATCACGAGATCGCGCCCGGTGGGTATTCGTGGATTTTCCACACCGGCGAGGATACGGCCAAGGTTGGCCTCTGTTACATTCAAAACGGGAGTCACGACCAGTACGCCCGCGACGGGTTCAGCATCGACGACTACCTCGATCACTGGGTCGAGACCGACCCGCGCTTTCAGGACGCAACCCGGTTCGACGAGAAACAACACCGCGGGTCGGCACACATCCAGATGCCGAACAAGTTACACGCCGACCGCTTCATGGCGATCGGAGACACCGTGCCGACGGTCGATCCGCTCTGGGGGGAGGGGATCAACAAGTGTATGCAGTCCGGCCGGATGGCCGCAGCCGCGGCCGATAGCTGCCTCAAGCACGGCAATATCGAGCCCACCGCGGAGAATCTCGAAGTCTACGAGACGCTCTGGCACCGCGAGGTCGCCCCGAACATGCAAAACCGACTGTGGATGACGAAACTCCTGTATCTCGCGGATAACGACCGCTACGACCGGCTGATGCGAGATCTGAATCGACTCGGCGACGACACGCTGGCGAAGGCAAACCGGGGGAGCGTCCGTGCTATCTCTAACCTCCTCGGTCTCGAGGACGTGCCGCTGCTCGCCCAGTTCGCGAAACAGGAGTTCGGTTTCTGAGGGAGGAGAAAAGAGACGAATCATCGGCAGTCGCCCTTAGACGTGTTCCGGGAGCCACCCGCCGTCGACTTCGACGTTCTCGCCGCTGATGTATCCCGAATCCGGGTCGAGGAAAAACAGCAGCGGCTGGATTAGATCGTCGAAACTCGCGGGACGATTGCGCGGCAGTTCCTCGGGGAACTCCTCGGAGTTCTCGACGACGTAGGGCGAAATCGCGTTGACGGTGATGCCGTCGTCTTGCGTCTCCGCAGCGAGCATCCGGGTGAACATCAATACACCCGCTTTTGCGACGAAATACGGGAAGTTCACCGGGCTGACGAGCCCTTTCTCGCTCGAGGCGTAGCCGATGTTGACGATACGGCCGTACTCGCCGTCGCTGTCACTGTCACTCTCGCGCATCGCCGGGAGCGCCCGCTTCGAGCAGAGATAGGTCCCGTTGAGATTGGTTTCGAGAACGTGGTTCCACGTTTCGAACTCGAGTTCATCCCAGCGGCGTGGTGCGAAGTCGCCGACGTTGTTGACAAGGACATCGACGGGGCCGAGTTCGGATTCGACCGCGGCGAAGAGGCCGTCGACGCTGTCGGGATCGGTAACGTCGCCCTGGACAGTCATCGTGTCTTCGGCACCGCGACTGCGCGCTTCCGCGGCGACTTCACGGGCAGCCTCGGCGCTCGTGTGGTAGTGAACGGCGGTTCGTGCGCCGTGGTCAGCCATCGAAAGCAGGAGTTCGCGTCCGATGCCGCGGGCGCTTCCCGTTACGAGGACCGTACGGCCATCGAGTGAGAGGTTGTTCATACGGAGTTCTCATCGGGTGAGTGGAAAAATGGCTCGCCAGCGGGCTTCGGGAAGCGCTATCGGTGCTATCCCTGGCTCCGCAGCGCCAGTTTGGACACCAGGTCTGACACTTAAGTGGGATGGCGAATATAGTCGAGACATGACGCTACAAACCGTCCTTCTCGCGGTTGGACCGGGTGATGCTGATCGAAGCGAGAAACTGGCAGAAACCGTCGTCGAAATCGCAGCGCCAGCGGATGCGACGGTCGTTCTCGGCCACGTCTTTACCAGTTCCGAGTACGATGAGGTACTGACGCGCCTGGATTTCGATACTGAGGTGGCAGAGGACGATCCGGACGAAGTCGCGATGCGCCACTCGACGATCAGGGAATTACAGGAGACGCTCGACGAGTACGAGATCGACTACGAGACGCGAGGGGCCGTCGGCGACCACGGGCCAGCGATCGTCGACATGGCAACGGCAGTCGACGCCGATCGGGTCGTCGTCGGCGGACGGCGGCGGTCGCCGACGGGGAAGGCAGTCTTCGGCTCGACCGCACAGGAAGTACTCCTCTCGGCCCCCTGTCCGGTGACGTTCGTCCGGAGCGAGGACGAGTGAGTATCGCCGATCGCCGATCGTCGGTAGTCGGCCGATAACACGGGATGAAATCTGTCGCAGTCACTACTCGTTGTCGAGTACAATATGTGTAGTTAAGTAACGCCGCGGCGCTCATTCGAATAGGATGGTCTACTATGCGGGCGTCGATCTCGGCGCGACGAACGTCCGGGCGGCCGTCGCCGCGGACGACGGGACGACGATCGGCGTCAGTCGGAACGCCACACCACGTGGACCGACGGGAATCGACATTACGGAAGGCGTTCTTCGAACGCTCCGAGAAGCCTGCGGCGACGCCGGCGTCACGCCGGGCGAGGTCGTCGCCGCCGGTATCGGCTCGATCGGCCCGTTCGACCTCGCGGAGGGTGCCGTGATCGATCCGGCGAACCTCCCGGACTCGATCGACCGCATTCCGCTCACGGGACCGATCGAAAAGTTGCTCGATACCGACGAAGTCTACCTCCACAACGACACGACCGCCGGCGTCATCGGCGAGCGCTTCCACGCCGACCGCAACCCCGACGACATGGTCTACATCACCATCTCCTCGGGCGTCGGAGCCGGCATCTGCTGCGACGGCGAAATCCTCGGTGGCTGGGACGGCAACGCCGGTGAGGTCGGCCACTGCGTCGTCGACCCGCGCGGTCGCCTGACCTGCGGCTGCGGCCGCAACGGCCACTGGGAAGCCTACTGCTCGGGCAACGCCATTCCCGACTACGCACGCCTGCTCGCCGAGGACGACCCCACGATCTCGACCGACCTGCCGCTCGAGAGCCCCGACTTCACCGCCAAGGACGTCTTCGAGTTCGCCGGCGAAGACGAACTCGCCGATTACGTCATCGACCAACTGGCCCACTGGAACGCCATGGGGATAACGAACGTGATCCACTCGTTCGCGCCGATCATGATCTCCTTCGGCGGGGCCGTCGCCCTCCACAACGAAGCGTTGGTCGTCGACCCGATTCGCGACCGCGTCTCCGACATGGTGATGACGAACGTCCCCGAAATTCGAGTGACCGATCACGGCGACGACGTCGTTCTCGAAGGCGCGATCGCGAGCGCACTGACGCAGGGGACCGGCGATCGGACTCGCCTCCAAAACTGACACTGACGAACTCGCGGGAGAACCAATAGTATTTGAATCAACAGGTCGAGATGCCTGTATGCGCCGCCGATCGTTCCTCCGAACCGGGCTGACGGCGGGGATCGCTCTCTCGGTGTCCGCGACCGCCGCCAGCTCTTCCACCGCCACGCAGGATAGCACGTCGAACGTCAGTTCGACGCCCCAGGATGCGACGCCATCGTCGTACGAACCGCTCGGGCGCGTGGAGATCGACCGCGCGGCCGAAACTGTCGTCGGTGACGACGGCGACATCGCGTACGTCGCAACCACGACGGGCTTTGCGACCGTCGACGTCTCCGACCCCGCGGACCCGACGGTGCTCGCTCGCGAGGGCGGGATCACGGTCGACGGGACCCCGCTCATCGAAATCCTCGACGTGGAAGTAGACGGCGACCGACTCGTCGTCCCCGGCCCCGCCAATCCGACCTCTGAGGAGGTCTTTCACGGCTTTTGCTGTTACGACGTGAGCGACCCCGCCGATCCGACTCCTGCTATCGAACCCTACGAAACCGGCTTTCACATCCACAACTGCTATCTCGAGGGTGACCACCTGTTCGTCGTCTCCAACGGCCCGCCGCCCGCGGCAAACGAACTCGTCATCTTCGATCTCGGTGATGACACAGTCACCGAACGCGGGCGCTGGGCGCTGCTCGATTATAATTCCGAGTGGGAAGACCTCTACTGGCTCGCCCGCTACGTCCACGACGTCTACGTCCAGGACGACATCGCGTATCTCCCGTTCTGGAACGCCGGCACCTACCTGGTCGACGTGAGCGACTCGGACGAGCCGACGTACGTGTCACACGTCGTCGACCCCGAGCTGGACCGCGACGAACAGCGCACGCTCGACGACGAGACGGCCCAGTTCAGCCTCCCCGGCAACGACCACTACGCCGCCGTCGACGACACCGGCGACCTCATGGCCGTCGGGCGCGAGGCCTGGGCCACCGGCAGCGACGACCCGGACGGAGCCGGCGGGATCGATCTTTATGACATCAGCGATCCCACAACGCCCACCCACCAAGCCAGCATCGACGCCCCCGCCGCCGACGACGAGTCCTACCGCGGCGGGACGTGGACGACCGCCCACAACTTTGAACTCCGGAACGGCCGGCTCTACTCCGCTTGGTACCAAGGCGGCGTCAAAATTCACGACGTCTCCGACCCCGCCGATCCAACCGAACTCGCCGCCTGGCGCGACGCCGAAACGACCGGTTTCTGGACCGCCCGCATCCT
This sequence comes from Natrialba taiwanensis DSM 12281, assembly GCF_000337595.1. Lineage (GTDB taxonomy): Archaea > Halobacteriota > Halobacteria > Halobacteriales > Natrialbaceae > Natrialba > Natrialba taiwanensis. Next base: position 8,402 of record NZ_AOIL01000030.1, read on the forward strand.
CGACCCGGAGACGGCGTTCGTCGCGAGCAGCACCGACGTGATTCCCAAGGCGGGGACGACGGGTGAACTCGTTACGTTCCCGACGGACCCGGACAACGGCACTACCGAGTCCGGCAGTGACAGCGGCGCTATCGGCGAGTCGATCCCCGGATTCACCGGCGCTACCGGCGCACTGGGACTTGCAGGCGGTATGGTCGGCGCGGCATGGCTGCGTCGCCGACTGCGTTCCTGACCAGTTCGGTCGCAGTTCACGGGCCACCGCCCGAGGACCAAACCTATTCACCCTTCGAGTTCGTAGGGCGGGCAATGAGTGATTCCGACGCCGACGGGCCGCTTCGGGAACGCGTCGAGACGTGGCTCGCCCGCGAGATGCCGATCATCCAGATGCACGGCGGAACCAGCGCGGTCCGCGAGGCCGACCCGGAGACCGGCGAAGTCATCATCGAACTCGGCGGTGGGTGCAAGGGCTGTTCGGTCAGCAATGTGACGACGGGCAATATCGAGGCTGAACTCCTCAAGTGGCCCGAAATCGACGAGGTGACGGTTCGCGTGCCGGACGCCCGCGAAAGCCTCGGCGGGCCGGATCAGGCCGAGTCGATTATGGGGGTCGACCGGACCGAAGGCGGTCGCGGCGACTGGGGATCGTCGAACCCTGGAAAAGACCACCTCTGAACTGCCGGTTTCGACCGATAGCGGATATCCCATCGCTGTGTGCTTGTCGTTGGCATGATCGGTCAGTTTTGAGAGTTCCTATATCCTTTTACGCTCGAGTTACGGAGTAAGTCACCATGACGACGTGTGGATGTCTGACCGCAGGAGGTGAGGGTAATGGGTAACGAACCCGCCGTGGACGGCCAGGCGGCCGACGACGCGGACGCAGCCGAAGATGCAGACCCAGACACAACCGCTGTCGATCCCACGGCCACATCCGACGATGCCGACGGCAACCCCAATACGGACAGCGAGGACGCCGAAACCACAACAGACGCGGAAACAGAAACGGAACCGGAAACAGAAACGGAAACCGAAACCGACGGCGGCGTCCACGCCTACACCGTCCGCCTCGAACTCGTCGACGAACCCGGCGAACTCCTCCGCGCGCTCTCCCCGATCGCGGACAACGGCGGCAATCTCCTGAGCATACACCACGAGCGGGGCAACATCACACCCCGCGGCCACATCCCCGTCGAGGTCGATCTCGAATGCCCACCCGATCGGTTCGACGACGTCGTCGAGGGACTCCGCGGTGCCGGCGTCAACGTCATCCAGGCCGGTGCCGAACGCTACGGCGAGGAGATCAGCGTCGTCCTCGTCGGCCACCTCGTCGAAAACGACCTCTCGGAGACGCTCTCGCAGATCGAAACCGAAGCGGACGCCGCCGTCATCGACCTCTCGCTCGCCGCCCCCGACGGCACCGAGGCCACCTCCAGCGCCCGACTGCGACTTGCCGTCGACTCCGGCCGAACGGACGCCGCACTCGACGCCATCCGCTCGATCGGCTCGGCCAAGGACCTCACCGTCGTCGAGCCGCTCCTCGGAGGTGACGCCTGATGGGACAGCGCCTCGCGATCCTCGGCGCTGGAAACGTCGGCCGCTCCGTTGCTGAACTCGCCGGCGAGTACGAACACGAGGTCGTCGCCCTCGCCGACTCGACGAGCGCCGCCGTCGACTCCGAGGGCCTCGACGTGACGGACGTAGTCGAGCGCAAACGAAGCGGCGACGACCTGGGCGAGACTGCTCCCGAAGCTGTCTTCGAAACCGACTACGACGTACTCGTCGAGGCCACCCCAACGACACTCGGCAACGCTGACCCCGGCTTTACACACGCAAAACGCGCGCTACAGACCGACCACCACGTCGTTCTCGCGAACAAAGGCCCCGTCGCCGAACGCTACGAAGAACTCCGTGAACTGGAAGCCAGCAGTGCAGGCGCGATCAGATTCGAGGCCACCGTCGGCGGCGCGATCCCCGTCCTTTCGACGATCGAAGACTCGACGCCACAGGCAGTCACCGCCGTCCGCGGCGTCCTCAACGGCACCGCGAACTTCATCCTCACCCGCATGGCTGCCGAGGGACTCGACTACGAACACGTCCTCGCGGAAGCCCAGGACTTAGGCGTCGCCGAAGCCGACCCCACGTTCGACGTCGACGGCACCGATGCCGCCCTGAAGTTCGTCATCCTCGCAAACGTCTTGGCAGACGGCGGCTTCTCGCTCGACGATGCAACCGTCGAGGGTATTCAGAACGTCCCCGGCAGCGCACTTGAACTCGCCGCCGAAGACGGGCGCACGATTCGACTCATTGGCGAGGCAACTCGTGACGGGGTCCGTGTGAGTCCACGACTTGTCCCCGAAAACGGGGCCCTCGCTGTGACCGGAACGCGAAATATCGTCCAGATCAAAACCCGAAACGCCGGCTCGCTTCATTCGAGCGGTCGGGGCGCTGGCGGTCCCGAAACGGCGACGGCAGTCCTCTCCGACGTGGGTCGTCTCCCACCACTGTAACTGAGCACGACAGTCGAGTTCAGCTGTCAGTGTTCGTTTCGGACCGATCCGTGTGGACATGACACAAACCGCAAGCGGGCGTCGGGTTCTGACGAATACGCTTTCGAAATGGTTTTAACCGCAACGAGCAAAAGGGACCGATATAAGCGCCTCTGCGCGTGAGCTACAACAATGAGCGACCAACACCAGAACCTGGCCATCATCGGCCACGTTGACCACGGGAAGAGTACGCTCGTGGGACGACTCCTCTACGAGACGGGGAGCGTACCAGAGCACGTCATCGAACAGCACCGCGAAGAAGCCGAAGAGAAGGGCAAGGGCGGCTTCGAGTTCGCCTACGTCATGGACAACCTCGCCGAGGAGCGAGAGCGTGGTGTCACCATCGACATCGCCCACCAGGAGTTCTCCACCGACGAGTACGACTTTACCATCGTCGACTGTCCTGGCCACCGCGACTTCGTCAAGAACATGATCACGGGCGCATCCCAGGCGGACAACGCCGTCCTCGTCGTCGCCGCTGACGACGGTGTCGCGCCCCAGACCCAGGAGCACGTCTTCCTGGCTCGCACCCTTGGTATCGACGAACTCATCATCGGCGTCAACAAGATGGACGTCGTCGACTACAAGGAATCCACCTACGACGAGGTCGTCGAGGAGGTTACCCAGCTCCTCAAGCAGGTGCAGTTCAACACCGCAGACGCCTCGTTCATCCCGATCTCGGCGTTCGAGGGCGACAACATCGCCGAATCCTCCGAGAACACGGACTGGTACGACGGCGAAATTCTGCTCGAGTCCCTGAACGACCTGCCGGAGCCAGAGCCGCCGACGGACGCCTCGCTCCGCCTGCCGATTCAGGACGTCTACACGATTTCGGGTATCGGGACCGTCCCGGTCGGCCGCATCGAAACCGGTATCATGAACACCGGCGACGACGTCGTCTTCCAGCCATCGGACGTCGGTGGCGAGGTCAAGACGATCGAGATGCACCACGAGGAAGTGCCAAAGGCCGAACCCGGTGACAACGTCGGATTCAACGTCCGCGGCATCGGCAAGGACGACATCCGCCGCGGTGACGTCTGTGGCCCAGCCGACAACCCGCCAAAGGTCGCCGAGACCTTCCAGGCCCAGGTCGTCGTCATGCAGCACCCGTCCGTGATCACGGCCGGCTACACGCCGGTCTTCCACGCTCACACGGCACAGGTCGCCTGTACGATCGAATCCATCGACAAGAAGATCGACTCCTCGAGCGGCGAAGTCGCCGAGGAAGACCCCGACTTCATCCAGTCGGGTGACGCTGCTGTGGTCNTCGAATCCATCGACAAGAAGATCGACTCCTCGAGCGGCGAAGTCGCCGAGGAAGACCCCGACTTCATCCAGTCGGGTGACGCTGCTGTGGTCACCATCCGACCGCAGAAGCCCCTCAGCATCGAACCGTCCAGCGAAATCCCTGAACTCGGGAGCTTCGCCATCCGCGACATGGGCCAGACCATCGCGGCCGGCAAGGTCCTCGACGTCAACGAGAAATAAATGCAGCAGGCACGCGTTCGACTCGCGGGCACGAGTCCAGACGACTTAGACGACATCTGCGACGACGTCCGCGAGATTGCGAACAACACCGGCGTCAACCTGAGCGGTCCGATTCCGCTGCCGACCAAGACCCTCGAGGTGCCGACCCGGAAGTCGCCTGACGGCGAGGGTACCGCCACGTGGGAGCACTGGGAGATGCGCGTCCACAAGCGCCTGATCGATCTGGACGCCGACGAACGCGCACTCCGACAGCTCATGCGCATTCAGGTGCCAAACGACGTCTCGATCGAGATCGTCCTCGAAGACTGAACTCGGTCAACTTACAACGACAGCGCCGCGCTGCGTTTTCACCATCTTACTGTCCTCTCATCCGATAGCTGCTGCACTCATCTCGAGGCAGGTCGTAGACACGTCGCCGCCTCCTCTCGTAGCCACTGAACAGTGCACACCTGATCGCACGGCGGCGGTACGATCAGTGTGTGAATATATTCAGTTATGCTACGATTTCATACGGCACCCATCGATTCATACAGACGGTCGCGTTCACTCAGCGTGCAGACTTTTATCGCTCTCCGTCCTAGAATCAGTATGGCGAACCGATCGCGGTCGCGACCTGGACCACGGTCCAGTGCACGGTCGAGTTCACAATCCGAGGGTATCGACACTGGTTCTAGCCCGCCGTCAGATTCGACTGCCGGCTCGAGCAGTCCGATCTTCGAAGTGCTCGTTATCTTCGGGCTTGTCTTTATCATTCAGGGACTCACAGCTGTCGTCGGAGCGATGGCCGGGCTGTTTATTCTCGCACCGCCGCTTGCGGAGAACCCGTGGACGATCGTGACGAGCGTTTACGCGCACGATGGCATCTGGCATCTCCTCTCGAACAGCCTCGCACTGCTCGTCTTTGGCTGGCCTGTTGCCCGCGCAACGACACGAGGTCGGTTTCACGCATTCGTCCTCGTTACCGGCTCGATCGCCGGCATCTCACAGGTGCTGCTCACCGATTTCGCCGCGGCTGCTCCGTTTCTCGCTAGCACTCCGGTGGCCGTCCTCGGCGCGAGTGGAGCCGTCTTTGCGCTGTTAGGCTATCTGCTCACGTCAAACAGACTTTCGGCCAGCTTTGCCTCAATCATCGACGTACCACAGTGGGTGACGATACTCGTCTTCGTCGGCCTCGCACTCACCGTCACGCTCGTCACCGCCGCGCCGGGTGTCGCCCTGATCGCTCACTTCACCGGCTTCTTGCTCGGCCTGCTCGCCGGCCGCACCCGCGTTCTACACGTGAACTCTGAGTCGGGTGCCAGCCGATCGGTTGTCTGACCTCATTGTGTGTCAGTATCGTACCCACATTAGCGGGCAGCTTCTCTCGACAAAACACAAGCTACAAATACAAACCGGGGTTAGAAACGAGCGAGGGCTCGTAGATCAGTGGCAGATCGCTTCCTTCGCAAGGAAGAGGCCCCGGGTTCAAATCCCGGCGAGTCCACTCCTTCACGTCCTATTACTCGTTCAGTCGTGAACTTCCCAATACCGCAACCGCTTCGGTTTGCTCGGTCTCGACGAGTTCACTCAGGGAGAGCTAACACTCTCACCGAGACGCTATTACCGAGGGCAGTGAGGTTTGAGTCCGAGACCGCGATCATCGGTGAGACTGATCAGTAGCGATCCGTCATTCAGTTCTGCAGATCACTAGTAAAACGCGCGGTACATACGAGTAGCGAGGTAGTCACTCCAATTGACGTACCCATAGACGTTTATGAATCAGTGGTGTACGAATCCCGGATCGACGATGACAGACTACAACAGCATCCCACACCGAGAGCTTGGTGTTGAATTCGGTGAGTTAGCCGGCCAGATTGAGGGGCATTCGTATCCGATTACGAACGAGGAACTCGTCGAGGAGTACGGTCAGCACGTCATCGAATTCCCGAACGGGACGGAATCGGTCCGCGAGATCCTCGGTTCGTTCGCGAACGAGACGTACGAATCTCCGAGCGAGGCGCGGCAAGCGGTGTTCAACATGGTTGACAGCCGAGCTATCGGCCGGAAGTACTACTCCGATCGGACGCCACCTGCAATTGGGGAACGACGGGAAGGTCAACAACTCTCCTTCTGATAGGCGTCGGCCTCTGTACTCGCAGTACGGTCTCCGACGGCAAAAGTAGCAACGAAGACGAGAAGGCGTGAGTTTGCGATTTCGAACTCGTCGACTGTGCAAACGCGTTGGATTGCTCACTCCCGACGAGTTCAGCACGGTGGTGCAACGGTTCGAAAGAGATTGGGGTTACTTGCCGCGGTATATCGCATGGAAGATCCAGAGCAGGATGTATCCGGCCTCGGCCACTGCGATTCCAAACGTCGCATCGTCGATGTGCGTGAGAACGTACTTCGAACTGAGTGATAAAAACGCGGCCATACTGGAGCTACGCGTTCGGCGGCTAAAAAGTGCACTATAGAGAGGATATCGTCTCCCGTCGCTGACCGGCGGCACGGTTCAGTCGGGCGCTGGCCGAGTTCAACGTCGGTGGATTCGGCACCGACGCTGGAAGCGCCGCCGACGGGCCGCGGATCGGCGAATCGAGTTCACTGCCGGCGGTCGAGAAACCGGCTGGGTGGACGTTGTACCGGTGCGGGGAACACTGCAACTGTCGAGACGGATCACGAGTCCCCCGAAGCTGACGGTGACGCGGTCCGATACTCGATATCGGGCGGGCGTCGGCTCACACGCCTTGTGCTCGACGACGAACTCGCTACCGGCACGAACGGCTCACCGGCGATCGACGCGGAACTCGTCCTCGTAGCTGAACTCGGCTTGTGGACAGCCGAGCGAGCGGTGCTCGCAGAACCGGCAGTGCGAACCGGGGGTTGCATTCTCGAACGTAGAGTCGTCCGCAGCCTGCAAATCGTCGAGAACGTCCGGCCACAGTGGCTCCAACTCTGAAACCGCAAAGAGTTCTGTCGCCGGACCGGCCTCGCCGACGTACACGTAGCCGGCGTGGGTGATGGGATCGTCGAAGCGGTTTCGACAGGCTCGGACGTAGAGTTGCAGTTGGTGGCTTTCTTCGAGTTCGTTTCGCGTTCGGCTCGTCTTGTAGTCGAGGACGGCGAGGCCACCGTCTGGGTGTCGGCGAACGGTGTCGACGTATCCGGTGACATCGCCCGCCACGTCCGGGATGTCTGTGACGGTGATGGGGACTTCGGAGCCGACGGCGGGCCAGCGGGAACCGTCGGTTTCGAAGTACCGGTCGATACAGTCGAGCGCTGGCTCGAGTGCGGGCCGTAGATCACGGCTCTGGGCGAGGCGGGTACACGCCGTTCGCCAGTCGTCGCGGTCGTCGTAGTCGCGCCAGTAGGCGAGTTCGGCGACGGCATGGAAGAGCGATCCGACGTCGGCCTGGGTGTGGGTGCGGGTGGATTCCGTTGCTGTGCCGGTGATTGGATCGGGAAATGCGTCGACCACGTGATCGAGGACGTGTTTTCGCTCGCAGTTACGAACGGCCTCGAGTGCGGTGTGGCTGTGCTGGCGCGCCAGTTCGGCGTCGACGGTCCCACCGAGTGGCGCGTCGGCGAAACGCGAGTTTGCGGCGTCCGTCTCGGGGTCGTCGTCCGCAAGCGTTCCGGCGACGACCGCGTCGGCGAACTCGAGGACGGTTTCGAGCGCCTGTTCGGTCGTTACTTTGGACTGGTAGTATGTGATCGTCCCGGGGTCCTCGTCCACGCCGCGGTTCACGGCGTCGGTGGAGTCCCGAACGGCCGCAGGGGTTCGATCCGCGAGGTCGTCGTAGCTGTCCATCAGTGCGTCCCAGACGGGCAGTCGCGGCCCCTCGGCCGACCAGTGAACCGGAGTGTTACTCGTCTCGTCGGGAAGGTGGGTATCCAACAGATCGGCGCCTGGACCGGCGTCTTCGACATCGTTTCCGAACAGGAAGAGACGCTCTTTGGCCCGTGTGAGCGCGACGTGGAGGACGCGCCACTCCTCTGCGATCTGGTCGTCGCTGCAGTCGGCTCGAAGCGGATCGTCCAACTCGCCTTGGATGTCGTCGACGAGTACGTCGTAGCGGTAGAGGTCTCGCTGGTAGTTCTCGAGCGTGATGTGGCCGAACTCGGATTCGGTGAGGAAGGGCAGCAAGACGGTGTCGAAGTCGAGGCCCTTGGCCTGGTGGACGGTCATGATGTCGACGGCGTCGTCGGACTGCGAGCCGGGGCTCGTCGCCGTCTCGTCGTCGGCCGAGAGCAGGTGTGCCTGACGTTCCAGGTAGTCGACGAACGCCGGTGTGAGCCCGGACTGAACCGGGCTATCGTTGAACGCGCCGATCAGGCGCTCGACGTTCGAGAGCGCGTCCCGGTCGCTCTCGCGGAGGAACCAGTCGATCCGCGTCTCGCGCTTGAAGTGACGGTAGAGTTCGGAGATGGAGTGCGTCGTCGAAACCGACCGCAATCGCTCGTAGTCCGCAAGCGCTTCGTGAACGCGGTCGGGGCGAGCGAGCGCGGTGTCCGTATTCGTGAGCGCCTCGTATCCCTCCGGAACGGTTTCGCCCGCGGTCAACAGCGTATCGATGTCCGCCTCCGGAATCCGATAGAGGTGCAGGAGGACGCGCTGCCAACTCACGTCGTCGTCCGGCGAGACGAGAATCCGGAAGTACGAGAGGACGGTCCGAACACCGTGCCCGAGATCACCGGCGGCGTCGCTCGAGAGCGTATAGGGGATGCTGTCCCGGTCGAGTTGCGCGGCGACATCTCGGGCGTTCTGGTTGCGCCGGACGAGAACGGCGATATCCGAGAGATCGCGGCCGGGAACGTCCTCGAACCGACCCGTAAGGAGGTGGGAAATCGTCGTGCTTACCTGGGCGGGTGTGCGCTCGCCCTCGCTATCGATTTTGAAGACGTTCGGCGGATTCGGCTCCTTGTACGCCTCGATAGCGTCCTTTTCGGGATCGAGATTCGTCGCCAGATCGAGGATCGGCTGCCGCGATCGGAAGTTGAGTTCGAGTCCGATCTCCTCGAAGCTCGCCGGGAGGTTCGACATGTTCTCGGGGTCCTGGCCGCGCCACTCGTGGATGGCCTGGTCGCTGTCGCCGACGACCATGATGTCGAGGCCGTCGCGCAACTCCTCGACCAGTTCGAGCTGTGACTCGTCCGTATCCTGGAACTCGTCGCAGTAGACGGCATCCCATTCCGCGAGGATGTCCCCGCGAACGGTCTCGTCCTGCAGGAGCGAGACGGTTCGATGGATCAGTTCATCGTAGTCGAACGCATTGCGCTCCTCGAGCGCGTCGAGGTATGCCTCGTAGGCACCGACGAACGCTCGCACCCGCCGCAGCATGTGGACGAAGTGTTCGAGCCGCCCCATCGGCGTCTGCGTGATTGACGTGAGCGGGCCGGTCTCCCCCTCGAACATCGCCTCGGGCAGCCGGTAGTCCTGCCACTCGAGTTCAGTTGCCGTCCGGAGGTGGTCGGCGGCGCGGGTTGCCGTCTCGGCCATCGCCTCGAGGTGGGTTCCGACGGCGGTCTGTACGGGACCGTCGCCGTTGAACTCGCGAGCCTTGGCGCGGTAGACGACCGACAGCCGGTCACACCGCTCGGCGAGTTCGTCGTCGGCCCACATGATATCGTTCGCGTCGACGTTGATGACATCGTGTGCCATTTGCGTCAGGTCGCCGACGAGGCCGAGCAGGTCTCGTAGCGCGTCGTCGTCGGGGAGGTACGAGCGGATGGCTGCCGGTTGTATCGCCTCGCGGCGCATCGACTCGATGAACGACGTGAGTTCGGAGAGCGTCCCCTCGTTCGTGCCGCCCGCCGAGGGCGCGCCCGGCGCGACGAAAGAAAAGTCGATCTCGTCGTAAACGGATTCGATCAGTTGCGGACGATCTGCTTCAGTGACGAGTTCGAACTCGGGAGAGACGCCGACGTGGTAGGCGTACTCCGTCAGGAGCTGTGAGCTAAACGAGTGGTAGGTATAGACGTCGATGTCGAAGGCGTCCTGTGGCCCGAGTTCGTCACGGAGCTTCGCTTGGATCGTGTGTGCGGCCTCGTTCGCGAAGGTGAGCACCAGTAAGCGGTTGGGTGCAACGTCGCGGTCTTCGATTTCGGCCCGGAGCCGCTTGACCATCGTCGTCGTCTTGCCGGAGCCGGCGACGGCCTCGACCGTGTGCGCGCCGCCGGTGGCGGCGATAACAGCCGATTGGTTACCCTTGGGTTCGACGGTGGTCGGCTCCGCGGATCGTGATCGGGATTCGAACTCCGTTTCCGCGGTAGCGTCACCGTCGGTTGCGTTGTCGTCCGACATTAGTCGTCACCCGTCGGTGCGTCCATGGAATCCTGTTTCTGTCCGTGTTCCGTCGTGTCGTCAGTGTTCCCCGAAACCCGCGACTGCGAGCGCGAACGCGGCCGGTCGCCGAACGAAACCTCGGCTGCCAGGTGGTCGGGACAGGCGTCGCGATAGGCGCAGTACTCGCAGGCGGTGGCCGTTATCTCATCGAAGCGCCGCTCCCGCGGATCGATCTCACTGGCGCGGATCGCTGCGGCCCGGTCTGCAATCAGTTCGACGAGATCCCACCGCTCTTCCTCGTATGCGTCCTCGAAGTGACGGTGTGCGATATCGACGTGGACGCCAGGTTCGGACGCTGATTCGGATTCGGATGCGAACTCGTAGGCCGGTCGACTCTCCGCAAGCGGTGCGACGTAAGCGAAGTCACAGGGCAGATCGATTCCGAAATCGGCTTTGAGCCCGCGAATCGCGACGCCCGCTCTGACGAAGCTGCCGATCTGGCGCGGGTAGTACTTCCGGCCGTCGAGAAAGTCCCGGACGTGGCTGTCGGACCAACTCACGTGTAAGATACCGGTTAGATCCGGCACGTACCTGATCGCGAGATACCCCCGGTCACGCTTGACGACGGCGTCGACGGCAGCCTCGTATCGAACCCCGTCGCGTTCGTAGCCGAGCGTGGTATCCGCGTCGACCAGTCGCTCGGCATGGTCGTGGCCACCGTTCGAAAAATAGGCCTCGATCGCAGCCCTGACCGCCCCTTCGTCGTACCGTTCTTGTTCGTCGGCCAGGTACGACTCCCGCGAGGAGTGCCAGTGGCGCTCGAACCGCTCGAGTGCGGCATCGACGCGGTCGGCCGCTGCGTCACCATCCGCGCGCAACCCGGCAATGATCGGCCGCCGGAGGAGTTCCCGACGACGCGCTCTAACTCGATCACGACTCCCCTCCCGCGCCGACAGCGGGCGCTCGAACGTGAACTCGTACCGGCGCGGACAGACGAGGTGCGTCGCGAGTTCAGTTGCGGTGATGGCGGTCGTCTCGGTGGCGGGTTCGGCGTTCGTCGGCGCGTCGGAGTTGGGGTCAGTCATCGTTCGTCACCGTCTCAGTTCCAGTCTCTGTCTCTGTTTGGGGCTCTCGTTGCCCCGCGGCCGGGCGAACCGCGCCGCGTGCGAGATCGAACTGCGTCTCGACGGCGCGTTCGAACCGGGAGTCGACCGTCTCACGCGTTTCGAGAACGCGCTGGATTGCAGCCAGCGTTTCTTCTGTCGACTCGAGTTCGACGTCGCCGCCTGTGCTGGCCTCGGCCTGAATGCGCTCGAGTTCGGCCCAGGGCTGGGCCAGGATTTCGGTCGACGCGCTGCCGAGGGTGTGGATGTCCCGATCGGTGCCGACGCCGGCGACTTCCTCGACGTGGAGGTGTGGGCAGTCCTCGATCGCGTGCAGGTACCGCGAGCGGTGTTGTAACCGGCCGGTCGAGCCGTCCGTCTGGCGGTACGTACAGAAGTACAGCTGCTCCTCGGCGGCTCGTGCGCCGATGGCGAGCTGTCGGCGTGCGCGTTCGTCGTGGTAGCGTTCGAACGCGTTGCCGGCGATGTCGGCGGCCTCGACCGTCGCGTACGTCGCCGCCACGTCGGCCGCACTGGGGTTCGTGACCGCCGGATAGCCGTCCATCTGTTTGATCCAGGCGGTCGGAAACAGCGGTGAGAGGGTTTCCTCACCCGGGTACTCGCCATCGACGACGTTGAGCAGGAAGACGGCCGTTCGGCTGTCGTTCTTGAGCAGTCCCACGTCGCCGACGGTGACGCCGCCCTCGGGAACGGAGACCGCGGCGGTGTGGGCGTAGGGCGCGTCGTAGGTGATCGCGCGTTCTAGCATCGTGACGAACTGGATCCAGTCGCCGGCGAGGATGTCCTGTCCGTCGACGAACTCGGCGATCGAGAGGAGCCTGGAGACGTTCCGGAACTGCTCTCTGGCGTCGATGGGCTCTGTATCCGCCGCGATACGCCGTTTGAGGTCGGTTGTGACGATCCAGCGCTTCAGGCTCTCGGCGACCGAGTTCCGGACGACACACTCCTGAATGAGATTCTCGTCGAGTTCAGGTACTCGTGCATCGAGCAGGTCGTAGGCCCGCTCGCTGTCGTCGATGTGGTACTGCGCGAGCGCGTGGAGTTCTCGAACGGCGAGATCCTGTTCGAGGCCGTTGACGCCGGCCGAGGCGGTCGGAACGCCGGCGTGTTGGAGCACGCGCCGAACGCGGGGCATCGGATTGCCGACGCGGCGCAACAGGACAGCGAACTCGTCGTACTCCCAGCCGTGTTCCGCTCGCAAGAACTCGATTTCGTTGGCGACCGCCTCGACCTGCTGGTCGAGGGTTGGTTCGCTGATCAGGCGTGCGTGCGCCTCGTTCTCGTTGGCTCCGGTAGCGGGGTCCGATTTCACAGTGTTATCGGTACCGTCGCCGTCGTCGGCCCCGTCACCAGCAACCGTGCCGTTCCGGTCGCCATCGCCGCCGGTTGCGAGAAACGATCCGAACGCCCGACCGGCCATCTCGGTCTCAGTCCCGGTCTCGGTCTCGATCTCGGGAACCGAGGGCGTCGTCTCCGCGTTCGACTCGTCGGTGTGGTCGACGACGGTCAACGCGGGTGCGAGTTCGCGAACGGAACCAGATTCCGTCTTCGTGCGCTCGATACTCGCGTGCTCCTCCCCGACGCAGAGCAAGTCGACGTTCCGCGTCAGCGTCGCCAGGTACTCCCGATCGAGTTCACCGCACTCCTCGAACTCGACGGCGAGGACGACGTCGAACTCGCGTTCGATCTGCGCTCGAATCGCCGTGCGGTCGAGCGCGTCGATGGCCCGCTCGATCGTCTGGGCCTGTTCGAGCAGGTCGCGCTCGGCGAGGCGCTCGTGGAACGCGTCGTTGACGGCGGCGAGTTCCCGGAGATACGCGTCGTACTGCTCCCGCTTGCCGTCTGTGCCGGCCACAGCCGCTTCCGCGTCCGGAGTGACGTCGAACCCGCCGTTCCAGGTCGCATCGAGCAACACCTGTCCCACGTCGCGGCCGAACGAGTCGTGCTCGCTCGCCCGCTCGAAGTACGGCGACCAATCGAAGCCATCGAGCACCCGCGCGAGGAACTCGATCCGCTCCTCGTAGCCGAGCCGCGTTATTTCCGGCTCGGCCTCCTCGAGTACCATCCCGGCGTGTCGCGGGAGCGACTTGACGTTCGGTCGCCCCTCGAGTTCGGCGGCGTCGCGAAGCGCCGCGGTGAACTCGTCGATGCCGGTCGGCAGGCGTTTGAGGACCAGGACGTTTCGCGGGTCGCCGTCCGCGGACTCGAGTGCGGTCGTGTAGATATCGGCGACGCGGGTCGCGAGCGAGTCGCTATCGAACGGAAGGACGTGGAGTGTGCCGTCGAGGGCAGGTGTGTGAGACATATCCGGACGAACGTACGTTCGTCCTGAATCTCGGCTGGCGAATACTTATCGATTCGGAAGACTATCGTGGGAAGCAGTCTGTTGCCGACCAGAGAGCCCGCGGCGCAGAACACTGTGGCGGGCTCCCTGTTACTGCTGGAATCGCACACGAGACGCTTCGTTGGCCAGTTCGACTATGCGGCGTTACGAACGGGTTCCGCCAGAAACTGAAGCTACGTGGCGGGTGTTGTGCTCGTCACAGCAGCAGCGACACGACTGCGAGGACGAGAAACACGATCACGAGCCACTTCGCGATCGTCATCGTGAGCCCGGCGATACCGGTTGCGCCGAGCGCGCCTGCGATGACTGCAATCACGAAAAACATGAGTGCAAGTTCTAGCATGGTCGAATAGATGACCGTTCAGTGAATATGAATTTGGCATGCATACGCCGACGTGTGGCCCGTCCAACCGCGACCGCGTTCGTTGATTCGATCCACGGTTCTGAGTGGTCTCGATTGTGGATTCTCTCGCGCGCTGATCGATCAACGCAAGCGTTGGCACAGCAGCGCGATCACCCCGCAGCCTGAACTCGAGTGGTGGTGAAACTGGAACGCAGAAACGGCCACAGCCAAAACCGGTTCGAGTTATTCGCCGAGGTGCGACCGATACCCCTTCGGCTCGAACCCGCGCCGACAGATGACGCGTTTCCGGCCGACCGTGATCGCGCTGATCTGGTTGTCGTCTTCCATACTGTCGATCACCGCTTCGAGCCGGTCCGCTGACCAGCCGGTTTCCTCGCGAACAGTCGATTCGTCGACGCGGCCACCGCGCTTGACCAGCAATCTGAGAACCTTGTCTTCGTCGGGGAGGTCGCGTTCATCGACGCCGTACTCGATCTCCTCCGCATAACTCAACGTCTCGTCCTCGCGTTCGTCTGTCGATGCGTCAGTTGTTCCCGTCGTGGACTCGCTCGCCGAACGCTCGTCGTCCGAGTCCCCCTGCCAGAGCGACGAGAGGCGAGCCCAGAGTGTGCTGAATACCATTGTCGATCACCCTCACGGCAGTGTGTCGCGGAAATCCGTCAGTAACATACTCTTCTGTCCTATCGGTTATATATCTGTGCTCTGCCCGAGCAATGGGAATGTGTGTCGTTCACGACTGGCGTGATCGGTTCCCCGCCACCTGATCGCTGTCGTTCATCGTTCACTTCGAGTACCAGACAGGATAGCGGGCCGACTGTGATAGCTGGTCGAGAAGACAGAACAACGCTGGGCGAGTGAACGAACAACACTGTTCTCAGTCGTCTGCAGTCGCGACGCGGTCGTGATACGTCTCCGCGAGTTCAGTGAGTGTTTCGTGGTGGTTGGTCGAGTGGGGGGCGGTGAGCGGGGAGATACTGACGCGGCCCTCGGCGACGGTGCGGCGGTCGGTTCCGTCGGGGTCGGGGATCGTGTCGGGATCCATCGATTCCCAGACGCGGTCGTGGAGCGTGACGGACCCGTCGGTGGCTTCGGCGTCCATTTCGTAGCGTTTCGAAGGGCGCGTGATTTCGATTGGTGCCGGCCGCTTCCCGGGGGTTGGGACGTTGACGTTGAGGTAGGCCGCGTGGTCGAAGACGCCGGCGTCGAGGGCGTACTCGGCGAGGTAGGTCGTGACGCGACGCGCCTCGCGGAAGTCGTCGGTCGAGAGGTCGATCTCGCGAAGCGGCGTGTCGTCGACGGGGACGTACATCGACGTGGCGATCGCGGGAACGTCGAAGAAGGCGGCTTCGACGGCGGCGCTGATGGTGCCCGAGCGGCCGAGGACGTACTCGCCGAGGTTGGCCCCTCTGTTACAGCCCGCGACGACGAGATCCGGGTCGGGACCGAGTTCGGCGAGGCCGGCGACGACGCAGTCGGCGGGAGTTCCCTCGACGGCGTAGCCGAGTTCGTGGTCGACGAGGCCGATTTCGCCGCCGTGAGAGATCGACCGGCCGCAGGCGCTCTGGTCGCTTGCGGGCGCGACGACGGTGACGTTCGCGTCGGTGTGCTCGACGAGGGCGTCGTGGATCGCGCGAATGCCGACGCTGTCGATCCCGTCGTCGTTGGTGAGCAGGATCTCGAGGGTGTCGCTCATAGCGGTTTTGTCGGAGGCTGGAGCGAAAAGGACTCTGGTTTCGGAGAGGTTGCTCGTCTCGGTCGCCTGTGGCGTCGCTAGCGCGACGTTAGCCGATCCGATCGACGATCGTGTCCTCATCGACGACCAGATTGTACGCCTCCTCGTCGTCGTTCCAGAGCGCGAGAATCTGCTCGAACGAGCACACTTCTCCGTACTCGGCCTCGAGCAACGGCCGGTTGAGCGAGGTTTCGGACGTGAGGACGGCGTAGTGGTCGACGGCCTCGCTGCCGTCGCTGATCTTGAACAGCGGGTTCGGTTT
Source organism: Natrialba taiwanensis DSM 12281 (assembly GCF_000337595.1). Classification (GTDB taxonomy): domain Archaea; phylum Halobacteriota; class Halobacteria; order Halobacteriales; family Natrialbaceae; genus Natrialba; species Natrialba taiwanensis. The sequence goes on from NZ_AOIL01000030.1 coordinate 24,524, forward strand.
CTCGCCGTACTCGGACTCGGCGGCCCCGCTCAGCGAGCGGCTCACCTTCGCCGCGACGAGGTCGACCCGGTTCGTGACGTGGCGTTCCATCTCGGCCATCTTCGCCCAGTCGTCCGTCTCGAGTGCGATATCGATGCGGCGCGTGCCGTCCAGGCGCAACAGCGAGTGCGAAAACTGCACGTCGACGTTGACGAACTCGCCGGGGGCGTGCTCGGCGTCATCCTCGGGCGTCGCCTCGTCCAGTCGGCGCTGGAACGCGGGGACGGCGAGATCGGGGCGCACGTCGAACGACCAGCCGCGATCGGACGGGCGCTCGCCCGGCCAGAGGCGGACGGTCGGTCCGTAGACGGTGACGCGACCGCGGCCACGGCCACGGCGGTCGGCGGTCTCGCCGTCGCCGTCCGCCTCGTCGGCTGCCTCGTCGGCCGTATCGTCCCCACCGGATTCGAGCGCGCTGAACTCGCTCGGCTCTCGAACCCGCTCGTCCTCGAGTTCGCGTTCGATCTCTCGAAGGGAGATGCTCGTGTTCTTGTCGGCGGGAGCCATCGCGAGGAGCGTGCCGTCGGGTACGAGGGCGTCGAGGAGCGAGCGAGCGACGGTCGTCGGTGCTGTGAGTTCGTTGAGGACGTTGCACGCGAGGACGAGATCGAACTCGGCTGTGCCGTCGGTCGACCCGAGTGTCGCGGGATCGATATCCTCGATCGGCGACCGGTGAACGGTCGCGTGAACGTTTTGCCCCGTCTCCGTGAGCAGCGTTTCGAGGACATCCGCGGCGGCGCTGGGTTCGACGGCGTGGTATTCGACGAGCGCGTCCTCGGGAAGGTACTCACAGAGGCCGAGCGCGGGGCCGCCGACGCCGGCTCCGACGTCGAGCACGCGGAGGTTCCGGCCGAGGAGACCCCGTTCGGCCAGGTCGTCCAGCGCGTACTGGATCGCGGCGTAGTACCCCGGCAGGTGGTAGATCGCGTAGCCCGCCGCCACGTCGTCGTCGTAGGTGACGGACCGGCGCTCGAGATAGTGTGCTTTGAATCGCCGGATCGTCGAGCGCAGCAGGTCGCCCGCGGCGCCTGCGTGCCAGTTCACGCCGTAGCGATCGACGAGGAAATTTTCGAGCGCCTGCGCGTAGCGCTCGGGGAACTCGCGAACCGGCTCCCGGTTCGGCCGGACCGGGTCGTCCGAGACGGGGACGAAGGTTCCGTCTTCGCGTTCGATCAGGCCGAGGACGGGTGCGTCCTCGCGGAGGTGCTGGCGAACGACCGCCGGATGGGGGTTTCCCTCGACGTACTCACAGATCTCGTCGGGATCGATCGGCCGGACGTTTCGCAGGTACTTCGCGTTCGAGCGGATCGCCTCGCGTTGGTCGGTCATCGGTCGGTCTCCTCCGCTTTGCTGTCGGCGACGGGTTGTCCGTCGCTCGATTCGGTCGTGTCCTCGTGCCACTGCGCCGCGGCGTCCCGGTAGAGCGATTCGAGTTCAGTAGCGTCGGCGTCGGCGATTGCGTCGGCGGCCGCTGCGACCTGCTCGGCTCCCTCGAACGTGGCCTGGATATCGGCGTAGACGCGGGGCGTGCCGGCGGTCACGTGCTCGGCGAGCGTTCGTAACTGCTCGTATATCGGCGTCTCAAAGCCGTCCGGAACGGATTCGGCCGCGAGGGCGAAAGAGAGGACGGTCGCATGGGTCATCGCTTGCACGGTCTCCATCGCGTCGTCGTGCTCGCTCGCGGTCGTCTCGACGAGTTCGTTGCCGCGGGCCGCGAGCGCGTCGAGGAGTGCGGTCGTCGCCGGGCCGTCGGCATCGCGCACGACGGCGATCGAACCGGGGGCGCGGGCCGGCGCGAACAGCGGGTGGAGGCTGACGCGTTCGCAGTCGGGCGCGTGGCGCTGCATGGCCTCGATCGGGGTGGCCATCACCCCGGATACGTCGACGACGGCTCGCTCGGCCTGCGAGGCGTGGGCGGCGATCGCTTCGGTGGTGTGTGTCATCGGGACGGCGAGACAGACGGCGTCGTAGGCGTCGTCGTTGCCGGTATCTTTCTCGTCACCGGCGTCGGCATCGTCTGCGTTGTGGGTGCCCTGGACGGCGGTGTCAGTCCCGTCTTCGAGAACGGTAGCGCTACCGCCGGTGGCCGCGGCCGCCGCGACTGCGGCGTCGTGATCGAGGTCGGCGAAGGTCACGTCGGCGTCGATGGCGCTGCCGAACCAGGTCCCCATCGCACCCGCGCCGACGATCAGTACGTCCATCGGTGGGGTCTACCTGCCGCCGTTGCAAAAGACGTTCGATCGATTAGCACGCCAGACGGTCACCGTTTCGAACTGATCGGCCGCCGCTGAACTCGGCGCGGTATCGCTCGGCCCGGCGGCGCTACTCGGCGGTCGGTTCGAGCCCGACGCGGTAGTCGGTGAGGTTCTCGTAGCCGTCCTCGGTGACGACGATGAGGTCTTCGATGCGGACGCCGCCGACCGCAGGGTCGTAGATGCCCGGTTCGATCGAGACGACGTGGCCGGGTTCGAGTTCACCGCCGCTTGGCGACACGCGGGGTTCCTCGTGGACGTCGAGCCCGACGCCGTGGCCGGTGCTGTGGATGAATCCGGTGTCGGTGTCGGGATCGCTGCGGAGGGTTTCGTAGCCGGCGTCTTCGATCACGTCACAGACGGTGTCGTGGACGGCGGCACCGGTAACGCCTGCCTCGACGGCCTCGAGGCCGGCCTCGTAGGCTTCCTTGGTAACGTCGTATCGCCGTCTTGCCTCCTCGCCTGGGTCGCCGCGCGCGAAGGTGCGCGTCATATCGCCGGCGTAGCCCGTCTCCTTGTCCTGCGGGAAGATGTCGATCACGATGCACTCGTCGGCCGCGAGTTCACCGCTGCCGCGATTGTGCGGGTCCGCCGCGTCGACACCGCAGGCGACGATCGTCTCGTCGAGCCCGCAGCCGTGACGAAGCAGCGTGATCTCGATCTCCTCTGTGACGCGCTCGCTGGTGAGGGGTGTGCCGTCGTGGACGAGAACCCCGTCCTCCACGTCCGCGCTCGCGATCAGGGTTTCGGCGGCCGCCATGGCCGCCTCGTTCGCTCGCTGGGTGGCTCGGATCTGGTTTACCTCCCACGGCGTCTTCGTCGCCCGAATCTTCTGCACGACACCCTCCGTTTCGGCCGTCACGGTCACGCCCTGCTCGCGGAGCCCGTCGGCGGTTCCCGTCGGGAACTCCTGTGGAACGGCGACCGTGTCGACGGTGTGGTCCGCCAGGAAGGCCTCGAGGGTGCGGATCATTCCCTCGTACCGGCCGTGTTCGGCCCGGCGGTCGTGGTAATCGTACGCCGACAGCCGGGAAACCGAGTCCGCCGCCGAATCCGATTGCGCGCGACCGAACTCGAGCCCGGAGACGAGCAGATGAACTCCATCCTGGGTGACGAGCGTCTGATAGGGGTCCGGTGCGGTGAACCCGGAGACGTACCGCTGGTCCGAGTTCGATCCGTCGGCGTCGATGAGATAGCCGTCCAGGTCGCGCTGTTCGATCATCGCACGAAGCGGTGTGAGATCGACGGGATCGTCCATGCCCCGACGTGTGACCGGCGGTCACATAATGGCGAGGGTCGCGGCGTCGGTGTCCGGTGCTCGGCGGCCGAACCGACCGGGTCGAAATCGCCCGCAGCGGACGATGCCACCGCGACTCGGAACGGCAATTATTGCGATCTATTCATTACGCGATCAGTTGAAACCATAGACTTATCACTGACGATTCCAAGCCACGTGTATGCGCCGCCGCCGACTCCTCACCACGGGGACGCTCGCCGCGCTTGCTGGCTGTCTTACGCCAGCGGAGCCGAACGAGGGCCGAACGGGCTCGGAACTCGTCGAAGCCGCGATCGAGACCCGTCTCGAGCTGACCGACCTCCAGGCTCGGCGGCACCTGACGGCCGAAACGCCGGCGGAAACGACGACACAGACCGAATCCATCTCCCGACGGCCGCCGGCCGAAAAACGCCGAACCGTCCTGCGCTCCGACGACGGCGACCCGCCGGCGGGGACGGTTTCGGTCACGAATCGCGAACTCTCCTGGGACTACTACCCCGAGGAGAACTTCGTCTGGAAACGCTACCATCCGAACAAAGTCGTCGCCGACGGCCCGCGACTCGTTCTCAGGGATCTGCTCGAGGACTACGAACTCACGTACGAGGGGACCGACACCGTCGACGGCCGCGAAACACATCGCATCGACGCGGTACCAACGGGGACCGGGCTATCCGACGACGCCGACGGTCGCGCGATCGAACTCCTCGTCGGCGAGACGGTCTATCGAATTCCACTGGGGGGATCGTCCGATACCGATGCTACTGCTGAAAGCGAAAACGGAAGCGAGAACGAAACCGAGACGACCGACGATGAACTCGACGGCGAGGAATTGGCCGTCTCACGAACCGTCTGGATCGACGACGAGTTCAGCTATCCGATCAAAGAACAGGATGTCGTTCGCGACGCGGACGGGACGCTCCTTCACCGACTGACGGTGACCTACGAGGATCTCGCGATCAACGACGGACTCGATCCGGACACGTTCGTCTACGAGCCGCCCGAAGACGCGGAGGTCGGCACGCTCGGCGACGAACCGGAGGGGATCTACGAGTCGCGAGAGGCGGCCGCGGCGACCGTCCCGTACGAGATTCCCGATCCTGACGTGCCGGACGCGTACGAACTCGATCGCGTGACCGTCGTCGAAAGCGTGCGCCAGTCCGGCCCGGTGACGACGCTGTGGTACGTCGATTCGGATCGCCCCGATCGGGAGATCTACGTCGCCGTACAGACGGATCAGCAGTTCAAGCCGAATTTGCTCGAAGAGACGGAGATCGACGGCCACACAGCCTATCGTCGGCGTGGAAGGATTGATAGCTACTTCTGGACGTGTTCAGATCTGAGCTACGAGGTGTCGAGCGTGACCGTCGAGGAACCGCTCGTCGATGTCGCTGCGTCCATCGGCTGTTCGTGACCGGGAGAGACAACGAGGGATCGAGTCGACAGCGAGACAGATACTGGCGCGACCGATACCGGTATAGGGTGGCCGGCCGACACCCCGAGCATGAACGTCACGATCACACCCTCGCGCGTTCGGGGCCTCGCGCGGGCACCGCCCTCGAAGAGCTACACGCACCGGGCGATCCTCGTTGCGGGCTACGCCGATCAGACGACCGTTCGGGACGCTCTCTGGAGTGCTGACACCCAGGCGACAGCGCGTGCCGTCGAACGCTTCGGCGGGACGGTCAACCGACGCGGAGAGACGCTCGAAATCGAGGGGTTCGATGGTCGCCCCCACGTTCCAGCGGACGTTATCGACTGCGGCAACAGCGGGACCACGATGCGCCTCGTCACCGCAACGGCCGCCCTCGCCGATGGTACGTCGGTACTCACCGGCGACGAATCGCTTCGCTCACGGCCCCAGGGGCCGCTGCTCGAAGCCATCACCGACCTCGGCGGCGAGGCGACGAGCACCCGCGGCAACGGCCAAGCACCGCTCGTCGTCACCGGCCCCATCTCCGGTGGCCGCGTGTCGATCCCCGGCGACGTGTCCTCCCAGTACATCACGGCCTTGCTGCTCGCCGGTGCGATCACCGAGGACGGACTCGAAATCGAACTCGAAACCGAACTCAAATCCGCCCCCTACGTCGACATCACGCTCGAGGTACTCGCAGCGTTCGGCGTCGACGCCCGCAAGACTGAACTCGGGTTCGCGGTCGACGGCGGCCAAACCTACGACGCGGCCGGTGGCACATACGCCGTCCCCGGCGACTTCTCGTCGATCTCGTACCCGCTTGCCGCGGGCGCGATCGCGAGCGAGGACGGCGTCCGAATCGACGGTGCACACCCGAGCGCGCAGGGCGACACAGCCATCGTCAACATCGTCGACCGCATGGGTGCGGCCGTCGACTGGGACCGCGACGCGGGCACTATCGACGTCACCGCCGGCGAGCTCGAGGGCATCGAGGTCTCCGTCGAGGACACGCCGGACCTCCTCCCAACGATCGCCACGCTCGGAGCCGTCGCCGACGGTGAAACGCGGATTACGAACGCCGAACACGTCCGATACAAAGAAACCGACCGCGTCAGCGCGATGGCCGACGAACTCGCCACGCTCGGCGTCGAAACGACCGAAACACAGGACTCGCTGACAATCCACGGCGGCGACTCCGAACTCACCGGTGGAACCGTCGACGGCCGGAACGACCACCGAGTGATCATGGCGCTCGCGCTGGCGGGACTCGTCGCCGAGGGCGAGACAACCGTCGTCGGCGCTGACCATGTCGATGTCTCCTTCCCCGGCTTCTTCGACATGCTGTCGGACCTGGGCGCTTCGATTGACCGAGAACGGTAGCCGCGACGCTCGCCGCCACGTTAGGAGATGCTGGTTCCGTTCGCGGCCGCGCGACTCGATTCCCTCCGCGAGTCGCATGCGAACTCGTCGTGAGTGTCCCGAACGCCAATCGCAACCGCCCCATTCACTCTGCATCGGGGGCGGGACGAGCGAGCGGGCGAACGGTCACCGGCGAAAATTCGCAGGGATCCTGCAGGGCTAAGTATCCGCGTCTCCGAGGGGCCGACAATGAACGGCAACCGTTTCGGTCGGCTCTTTCAGGTGACCACGTTCGGCGAGAGCCACGGCGAGGCGATGGGGTGTACCATCTCCGGCTGTCCCGCCGGTCTCGAACTCTCCGAGGAGGACATTCAGGCGGATCTCGATCGGCGAAAGCCGGGTCAGTCGATGATCACGACCAGTCGCGGCGAACCGGACGACGTGTCGATCAAGTCCGGGATTCAGGACGGCTACACGACCGGCACGCCGATCGGTCTGGTCATCCAGAACAAGGACGCCCGCTCGGGGAAGTACGAGCCCTTTATCACCGCGCCGCGGCCGAGTCACGGCGATTTCACCTATTCGGCGAAGTTCGGGACCCGCAACTGGGGTGGCGGCGGCCGCTCCTCCGCCCGCGAAACCGTCAACTGGGTCGCCGCGGGCGCGATCGCGAAGAAACTGCTCGCACGCGAGGGCATCGAACTCAAGGCCCACGTCAACCAGATCGGAGACATCGAGGCACCCGAGGTGAGCTTCGAGGAGATTAAAGCGCACAGCGAGGAAAACGACGTGCGCTGTGCCCACCCAGAGACCGCCGACGAGATGCAGGAGTTGATCGCGGACTACCAGGAAGAAGGCGACTCCATCGGCGGGAGCATCTACTTCGAGGCCCAGGGCGTCCCCGTCGGCCTCGGTGCGCCGCGCTTTGACTCTCTCTCGGCGCGGCTCGGCCAGGCGATGATGGCGGTGCCGGCGACGACGGCATTCGAGTTCGGGCTGGGCCGCGAGGCTCGGGAGTGGACCGGCAAGGAGCGAAACGACGACTGGGAGTTCGACGAGGACGGCAACCCGACGCCCGTGGAGAACGACCACGGCGGTATCCAGGGCGGCATCAGTTCGGGAGAGCCGATCTACGGCGAGGTGACGCTGCACGCGCCGACCTCGATTCCGAAGTCCCAGCAGACCGCGGACTGGGAGACGGGCGAACTGAAAGAGGAGAAGGTGATCGGCCGACACGATCCCGTTCTGCCGCCGCGTGGCGTCCCCGTCGTTGAGGCGATGCTCGCGCTGACGCTCGTCGACTTCATGTTCCTGTCGGGCCGGATGAACCCCGACCGCGTCGACGACCAGCCCGGAACGTACGACACGGATTACCACCCGAGCAATCCGCGAAACGAATAGTCGTCACTCGCACGCGTCGGGCGGTGTTTCGTCTCTCGTGCTCACTCTTCGAGATCGATTGCCGTCGCAGGTTTCGACCCCGAGTTCATCTTGGCGTCGGCGTTCGCGTTCACATTTGCATTCGCGTTCGCGTTCACGTTCGTGTTTGCGTCCGCGTTCGCATCCGAAGAATCGTCGTCCATCAGTTGCGCCATCTCGCGTTCGAACGCGTCGTCGCTGATTTCGCCCGCGACGTACTGCTCTTTGAGCCGTTGTTTGCGGTCGTCGGTCGTCGGTTCCACTCGCTGCGAGGCGTCGAACTGCCGCAGTATCGGATACCGGTACTCGAGTCGCTCGACCAGAGCGACCAGTCGGTCGCTGCGAGGAAGTGACGCGTGTCGGAGGACGGAGACGACGGTCGCCGCGAGAAACGCCGCCGCGAGCAGGCCGAGGACGAGCGTTACGACGACCCACTCGCGGGCTTCCGCGAGCATCGCAAGCACCACGAACTCCTCGCTGTAGGACGCGCCGTCGGCTATCACCGACAGGGCGTCCAGAAGGCCCAGCAAACCGGTACCAACCAGTAGCAGCCCGGTTATCGCGAAGCCGCCGAAGTACAGCCAGTGACGGGACACCATCCGTCGATCGTTCGTACGACAGGAACGTAAATGTCCCGTCCGGCGCAGCGACGAGTGCAGCAGGCGAGGCGAAGAAAAACCGGCGAAATGCCCGCGCGTTGGCCGACGACCACGATCGGACTGGGCACAACACCTAACCCGTCGTCCTGCGTGGATCACGTATGAAGGACCTTCACGTCCACTCGAATTACTCGGACGGAAGCTTTCTCAGGCGAATGGTCCGCGCTGCCGACGAGACCCCGCTCGAGGGCATCGGCATCGTCGATCACTGCAACGTCGCCGAGCGAGAATCCGCGGCGGCGATGCGAAACCTCCACGGGTTCAACCTCGATCTGACCTACGAGCGACGGCGGCAGGCGATCGAGCGTGTTCGCGAAACGGCGTCGATCCCGGTCTACGACGCGGTCGAGATGGACTACGACCCGCGCGACGAGGCCGCCATCGAAGCGTTCCTCGCCGAGGCTGACTTCGATTACAGCCTCGGGAGCGTCCACGCCGTCGCCGGCAAGAACGTCCAAGTGCCGTCGCTGTTCGATGACCTGTCCGCCGAGGAACTGAACGCCGTCGTCGACGAGTACTTCGAGACGCTCGTTTCGCTGATCAAGTCGGAACTGTTCGACATCGCCGCCCATGTCGACTTGATCGAACGCACGCTGCCGTTGCGCGGCCGGGCAACGACGGACCACTACCGGCAGGTCGCACGAGCGTTTGCGAACTCGCGAACCGTCCCGGAACTGAACGCCGGCCGCGCGCTGACCGACGCGGAAATCGTCCACCCCGCACCCGAGTTCAGCCGAACGCTGCGCGAGTTCGACGTTCCGATCACGGTCGGGTCGGATTCCCACCGCCCGGCCGAGATCGGTGATCGGGCCGCGTTTCTCGAGGAGTTCCTCGCGGAGTCTGAACTCGAACTCGTCGAACTGGCCGCCCTTCGAGAGTGATGGAACGGGAGGCCGATGCTCGCGTCGAACTATACGGTAGATGATAGGTCGGTCGAGATGAGTCAGTATGACCGGAGTGGAAACGCCGACAAAAGAACTCGATATCCGTTACTTGAGATGCAAAAAACACCCGAGTAGATAGACCCGAACGTGTTCGTTTCGGTACGAGTGACTATCGGATTTCACACACGTTTGGGTGGTCGGTGTAGTCGAAAAGATGGACATTTCTGTACATTTCCGCCACCATAATAATTATTGTTAGTAAGAGATCGGCTGGCGAGCACACATTCTTAACGATAGATCCTTGTTAATCTATAGCAAAGGCTTTAGGGTAAGTGGGGCAAATCTCCGCTACGGTTGGCCCACCGGCCACTGATTTAGCTATGAGCGACGACGAACTTATCTGGCGAATCGCAGGGGGTTCCGGCGACGGGATCGACTCGACGAGCCAGAACTTCGCGAAAGCGCTGATGCGCTCGGGGCTCAACGTATTCACACACCGCCACTACCCATCGCGAATCCGTGGCGGCCACACCTACGTCGAGATCCGGGCCGCAGCACACGAGGTACAGTCACGCGGGGACGGCTACAACTTCCTGCTCGCACTGGGGGACTCGTTCGCCCGTAATCCGCAGGAAGAAGCCTACTACGGCAATGAGGAGATCAAGCCGCTCTCGGAGAACCTGGATGACCTCCGCGAAGGCGGGGTCATCATCTACGACGAGGGGCTCATCGGCGAGGACGACATCGAGGCCCTCGACCTCGAAGCGCGCGCCGAAGAGAACGACTGGCACGTCTACCCGCTCGACCTGCGCGGACTCGCCAAGGAACATGGCCGCGAGGTCATGCGCAACACCGCCGGCGTCGGCGCGACCGCCGCACTGCTCGACATGGAACTCGAGCACATCGAGGACCTCATGGAAGACGCCATGGGCGGCGACGTGCTCGAAGCGAACATCGAGATCCTCCACGAGGCCTACGACAGCGTCAACGAGGAGTACGAGTTCAACCACGATCTTCGAGCACCCACGGGCGAACACGACGCCGAGCAGGCGCTGCTGTCGGGCTCGAACGCGATCGCCTACGGTGCCATCGACGCCGGCTGTCGGTTCATCAGCGGCTACCCGATGACGCCGTGGACGGACGTGTTCACCATCCTCAGCCAGAACTTCCCCGACATGGGCGGCGTCTCCGAGCAGGTCGAAGACGAAATCGCCGCCGCGGCCCTCGCGGTCGGCGCGAGCCATGCCGGCGTGAAGGCCATGTCCGGGTCTTCCGGCGGCGGCTTCGCGCTGATGAGCGAACCGCTCGGTCTCGCCGAGATGACCGAGACGCCGCTCGTCCTGATCGAGGCGATGCGCGCCGGTCCGTCGACCGGGATGCCGACCAAGCCCGAACAGGGCGACTTAGAGCACGTCCTCTACACCAGCCAGGGCGACTCTCAGCGCGTCGTCTTCGCGCCCGGGAACATCGAGGAGGCCTACGAGCAGACGCGACTGGCCTTCGACATCGCCTGGGACTACCAGATCCCGACGATCATCATCTACGACCAGAAGCTCTCCGGCGAGAACACCAACGTCGACGTCGAGTTCTTCGACCGCGAACCGTCGCCGGATCTGGGCTCGACGCTGACCGAGGAGGAACTTCGGGAGGCCGCACACGACAACTCCGGGAAGTTCAAGCGGTTCAACCACGAGGACGCCGAGAACGGCGTCGCGCCGCGCTCGCTGCCCGGCCAGAAGGACGGACGCTACCTCGCGACCGGGAACGAGCACAACCCGGTCGGGCACATCAGTGAGGACCCCGACAACCGCGTCCACCAGATGGACCGCCGCCTCGAGAAACTCGAGTCCATCCGTGAGGAACTCGACGAGGAACGCGAGTCCACCCAGACCTACTTCGGCGAGGACGACGCCGAGTACGGCATCATCACGTGGGGCTCGAGCCAGGGTGCCGTCGAGGAAGCCATCGAGCGGCTGAACGAGAACGGCCACTCCGTCAAGGGCCTCAGCGTCTCCGACATGGTGCCGTTCCCGGAGCGGGAAGTGACCGAGTTCGTCGAGAGCGTCGACGAGGCGATGGTCGTCGAGATGAACGCCACCGCCCAGTTCCGCGGCCTGCTCCAGAAGGAACTCGGCCGCTTCGGCGAGAAACTCACGAGCCTGCTCAAGTACAACGGCAACCCGTTCGAACCAGCGGAGATCGTCGAGGGATACGAGGTCAACCTCGCCGACGAGGACCGCGAACCGACTGCACAGGTACGAATCGAACCCGCTGCAGGTGACTAACCAATGAGTGCTTTCAACGCAATCGGAGACGAACGAGAGATCGACCGGGACGAGTACACGCCCGGTATCGAACCGCAGCCGACCTGGTGTCCGGGCTGTGGCGACTTCGGCGTCCTCAAAGCGCTGAAGCAAGCCCTCCCGGAAGCCGGCAAGACGCCCGAGGAAGTGCTAACCGTCACCGGGATCGGCTGTTCCGGCAAACTGAACAGCTACCTCGATACGTACGGTTTCCACACGATCCACGGCCGTGCGCTGCCCGTCGCCCGGGCCGCCAAACTCGCCAATCCCGAACTCGAAGTCATCGCCGCCGGCGGCGACGGCGACGGCTACGGGATCGGCGGCAACCACTTCATCCACTCGGCCCGGGAGAACCACGACATGACCTACATCGTGTTCAACAACGAGATCTTCGGGCTGACGAAGGGCCAGACCTCCCCGACCAGCCCCAAGGGCCACAAGTCCAAGACCCAGCCGTCCGGCAGCGCGAAGACGCCGCTTCGCCCGCTGTCGATGTCGCTGAACGCCGGTGCGAGCTACGTCGCCCGCACCGCCGCGGTCAACCCGAACCAGGCCAAAGAGATCATCAAGGAAGCCATCGAACACGACGGCTTCGCCCACATCGACTTCCTCACCCAGTGTCCGACCTGGAACAAGGACGCGCGCCAGTACGTCCCCTACATCGACGTCCAGGAGTCCGACGACTACGAGTTCGACACCACGAACCGTGAGGAAGCCGCCGAGATGATGCGCGAAACGGAGAACGTCCTCAACGAGGGGACGGTTCTGACGGGCCGGTACTACGTCGACGAGGACCGACCGTCGTACTCACAGGAGAAGAAGGCAGTCGGCGAGATGCCCGACCAGCCGCTCGCAGAGCGCTACTTCGACGACGACGCCGAGTGGGAGCGCAGCTACGACCTCCTCGAGCGTCACACGTAACGCGAGGATCGCGATTCGACGCATTCCGATTTTTGCGCGCGACTCACAGCTGCTCAGTTGCGGATTCGTCCAGCCGAGAGCCGAGTTCACTTCGATACCAGCCACCAGACAAGAGCGCCGGCAATCGCTGTCCTCCTACTGACAGCCGATCGCCCGCGCGAGTTCGATCGCCGTCCCGTTCTCGAACTCGTGGCTGACGAACACGGAGCGGTAGTGCTCGCCGCAGGCCCACTGGAGTTCGGTTCCCTCGTCGGTGTGGGCGATCGATCCCGTCACATCGCCGATCGGGAGTTTGGAGCCGTCCATTGCAAACGTCCGAGGCCCGTCGCTGGTCGTCACCGAGATCGTGCCGCCGGTATCGTCGGCGGCGTATAACAGTGTCACCTGTCGGCGGTCCTCGTCCGGGAACTCGTATCTGCTGATGCGCTCGCGTTCGACTGCTGCCGGAAGGGCGTCCGACGGTGGCTCAGCGACGGGGAACGAGACCGTTTCATCGGCAGCCGTGATGGAGTCGTAGTGATCGATCGACGGGAGGGCGATTGTACCACCGCTACCACTGTCACCGTCACCGCTATCACCGTCACCATCTCCGCTACCGGTAGTATCGCTCTCACCGGTACCGTCACCGGTTCCATCCCCAGTCGACTCCGACGGCGTTGCATTATCGCTCGAATTCGTGTTCGTCGCCGTTTCCGCTCCCGGTCCGGACTCCGATCCCGTCTCGCCGTCCTCGATAGCCGCATCCGCCGGCGGACTGAACTCGAATAAGTCGTCGTCGAGCGGCGGTTCAGGATCGACAGAGACGTTGCGATAGGTCGTCTCGAGGACAAGATCGCCCTCCTCGCCCTCGACGAGGTGTTTCAGGGGAAACATCGTCTCCTGGTCGAACCAGACCTCGACGCGGTCGACACCGCGTTCTTCCGGCTGTTCGCTGGTCGACAGCGGAACGGCGTACTCCGTCTGCCCGACGAGGATGTCGAGCGATTGTTCGACCGTCTCGTTTGCCGGCGGTTCAAACGTGACACGATAGCTGTCGCGGCCGTCGACGCTGGCTTCCGTCACGTCGGCGATATCGTAGGCCTCGATGTAGCGATCTTGCTGGGCATAGAGGCCGTCAAGCCAGGACGACGTATTGGAATCACGTTCCAGTTGTGTCACCGTCTCGGTCTCGCGGTCGTAATGCCAGCGCGTTTCACCGTCGGTAACGACAAGGACACTGGTATCGTTTGCCGCCGACCCTGTTTCCGATTCTGTTTCCGGTTCCGTTTCGACACGACTCGCTCCGTCCGCACGCAACCAGACGGTCTCGGTCTCTGTACTCGTCTCCCCGTCGATCACCTCGCGAACCTCGACCGTCGCACTGAACTCGTCGGGCGGCGTCGCCTCGTCGAGTTCAGTTTCGATGTCGTCGTCGGAGAGATCGTCGGTAAAGGGGCTGGTACAGCCCGCTGTAAGGAGTAAAAGAGGGATGAGACCGAGCGCGAGTACGAGTCGTGGACCGACGTGCGCACGATCGCCGTCACGAGGGGACATAGCGGGAATTAATCGGCCTCCCCTATTATTTCACCGATGAGTCGTCTCTAAATCGATCGAGTGCATCTGCGCCGTGAAACGCCGCATCGGGCCGCGAGCCGGGACGTTCCGCTAGGCAATCCGACGTTTTCGTATACAAAAGATATTTTCCCATCGGAGCAAAACTGTCTACTATGAGTACGCAGGCGACGGAAGATCGTATTCTCGAGGCCCTCGAGGAGGACGCCCAGGCGTCGTACGCCGAAATCGCCAAACGGGCGGATGTCTCGAAGCCGACGGTTCGCAAGTATATCAATCAACTCGAAGAGGAGGGCGTAATCGTCGGCTACTCCGCCGAGATCGATCCGAAAAAGCTCTCAAGCAAGACGATCGCACTGGTCGGACTGGACGTTGCGAGCGAACGCTACGTCGAAGTGACGAAAGAACTCAAGAGTCTGGCGGAGATCGAGGCGCTGTACAGTTCGAGTGGCGACCACATGCTGATGGCCGAGGTCCGCGCCGAAGACGGCGACGCGCTCGGCGAGTTCATCTCGTCGACGCTGCTCGAGATCGAGGGCGTGACCGCGGCCCATCCCTCGTTTCTGCAGGAGCGACTCAAGTAGGACGATCGGACTGCACTGATTGTATCGCTGTGTCTCGGCCTCGGGACCGCAGCCTGCGTTCGGCGGTGGGGGCAGCCGGGTGGCGTCGTGGGGTGGACACGAGCGAAATCGTTTGCAGTGAGTCTATCCGGTGTCTTCCTGCTGAACGGTCGTCGTATTGATCGATTGTGGCGAGCAGTATGCGATACTGCTCAGAGCCGAAGTTCGCTTATCGGCGTTCGAACCGATCCCGCAGAAGGATCGCTGTGTTTATCCCGAGTAGGGAGACAACGAGCGAGCAAACGGCGAGGCCACCGGTAATGAGCAGTGGTGCGGCGGGTCCGGTCGAGCCGTCGACGAGTTCAGGAGCAGGTGGATGGGTGCTGTCGAGTCGGTTGAGTCGGTCGAGTCGTCTTTGTCCATGCCGGTGAAGTCCTCGCGAATTGTTCGGAAGTTGCCGATAACCTCCTCGGTCCAGTAGTCGAACAACGGCTCACAGAGAACCGGTCGCTACGATGAACGTTCGTCGCGATATCCCGTCGACAGCGCGTCCACACTGGGTTGTCGACCATCACGTCGCTCAGTGAGCACACCCGACTCGAACGGGGTCGGCTACGCCGCAGGGGCGGTTCCGAGAGGTGAACCACGCCCGTTTTGAGGACGCGATGAGTAGACGGTTCTATGACTGTGCCTTCGGCAACAGGCCCCTCGAGACGCCGATTGCTCGGCGCGCTGGGAATCGGCGTTACCACCAGCATCGCCGGCTGTCTCGGCGAATTCGGTGACGACGGGGCGGAGGGGGAAGACGATGACGAGCATCCGTTTGCAGACAGGGTGATCGACCATCCGGGCGGAGAGTCGATTCCGTTCACCGACGACCAGCACTGCGCCGTGTGTAACATGCGACCGACGGGCTACGCGCGGTGGCAGAGCCAACTCGCCCACGAGAACGGCGAGGGGGCAGTCTTCGATACGCCGGGTTGCCTGTTTGCCTACTACGCCGCCCCGCCCGTCGAATCACCGGTCAGCGACGCCTGGACGACCAATTTCGGAACGACCGAGTTGATCGACGCCACCGACGCCCACTTCGTGCTCGTCACCGACGAGGACGACGTCGATAACGAGCCGATGGGACTCAACCCCCGCCCGTTCGCCGCCCGCGAAGACGCCGTCGCCTATCTCGACGAGTGGGACGCCGAAGCGCTAACCGAGGAGGACATCATCGAACTCGCCGCCGTCGACCGCGAAATCGCCCGCATCTATCGCGGCAGACGCGTCCCCGACGAGCCCTGACCGACCCACCATACCGCCTCCCGCCCACCGCTCTCACCCCCACCTCCCACCTCTCGCCGCACCGTATCCGGAACACGTTTGGATGTTCGAAACTGTCGACACGACGTGCGCTCGTCCGAACTCGATGTGACGCCGTACGCCGCGCTCGCGTTCGCGATTTTCGCCGCGAGCACCAGTGCAATCCTGGTTCGCTGGAGTACCGCCCCGAGTTCAGTTGCGGCTCTCTATCGGGTGGTGTTCACGACGGCGCTGGTCGCGCCGGTCGCCCTCTCTCGGCACCGCGACGAGTTCAGTCGTCTCGCTCGGCGCGACATCGGATTCGCGGTCATTGCTGGAATTGCGCTTGCGGTGCATTTTGCAGCCTGGTTCGAGAGTTTGAATCACACGAGCGTGGCCGCGAGCGTGACGCTCGTCCAGACCCAACCGCTGTTCGTGGCGCTCGGCGCGGGGCTGGTCCTTGGCGAGCGCGTCTCCCGGGAGACAGTGGTCGGTCTCGCGATTGCGATCATCGGGGCAGCGGCGATGTCGTTCGGTGATGCTGGCGAGGCACCGCTCTCGGACGCGACGATGTACGGGAACGCGCTTGCGGTCCTCGGTGCGGTCACCGTCGCGGGCTACGTGCTCGCCGGGCGGTCGATCCGCCAGCGCGTCTCGCTGTTTCCCTATGTGACCGTCGTCTACACGGCCTGTGCGGTGACGCTGTTCGCGTTGGTCGGCGTGCAGGGCCACGACTTCGTCGCGTACCCGGCCCGCGAGTGGCTGCTCTTTCTCGGCATGGCGATCGGCCCCGGCGTGTTCGGACACACGGTGGTCAACTGGGTATTAGAATACATTGAATCGGTCGTCGTCAGCGTAGCCTGGCTCGGCGAACCCGTCGGCGCGACGGTGCTTGCGCTCGCCTTGCTGACCGAGGTCCCGGATCTGATCACGGTAGTCGGCGGCCTCGTCGTTCTCGCCGGCATCTACGTGACGACGATCGAGCGCGAGCGACGCCGCGAGCCGACGCCGGGATGACCTATCAAAGCGGGACGGGTCTGGGAACCCGCCGTATGACGATCGAGGCTCCGGGCTACTCGACAACAACCTCGCCGATCGCATCGAGTTGTGACTGGTCGAGGTAGGCCCCCATCTCCTCCTGTGCGACGAACTCGACGGTCTGGGTCTCGCCGCTCTCGTCGAGGAAATCCGATCTGACGTGGGTATTCCACTCATTGGTTTCGCCGCCGGATGCGATCGCGAGGTTGTGCCCTGGAAGCGGTTCTGTCGACCTGTTCTCCGCCTCGGGCTGGTGGCGACCGATCGCGTTCTCCCACTCGATCGCGTAGGTCTCGCCCGCCTCGAACTCGAGCGTCGGGTTCGGTTCGTCGGCGATCTCGTCGGGACCGACACCGACCCACTGACCCTCCTCGAGTCGGAGCGCGTAGGTTTCGGTCGGGTCGCCGGGTTCGATCGCGGGCAGCGTTACGGTGACTTCCTGATCGTCGCCGTCGATCGCCACCGTGTCGGTCACCCGCTCGTGACCGTAGGTCCAGACCTCGAGTTCGTACTCGCCGTCTTCGAGCATGTCGAAGCGGGCGATCGACGGCGGACTCTCTTCTACTTCCTGTCCCGGCCGCGCGGCGACATCGGAGAAGGAGTGGTGATCGCCGACGAACACCTCCGCGCCGAGCGGTTCGCCGTTCTCATCCTCGACTCGCACCCGTAGCTCGTGGACCTCGGCCGCGTCGACCAGTTCGATCGGACCGCGCATCTGAACCGGGTGCGGCATGCAGTAGTACTCGGCCATCTCCTCGTCGGCGGTGATCGTAAACGAGAGCGATTCGCCCTGTTCGTTCAAGAAGTCCGTCGCGTCGATCACCTCACCGTCCTCGTCAGCGACGGTGAAGTTATGGTTCGAGCCGTCGCCGTTCGTCCAGACGATTTCGTGTTCTTCGCCCTCGATTAGCCGTAGCGGCGGGTTCGATTTGCCGTCGAGTTCAGCCGGGGCGACACCGACCCAGCCGCCGACGATGCCGAGCAGTGAGAGCGTTCGCCCCTCGCCGTCGTTCTGTGTGGCCGGCAGTCGGAAGTCGATCTCGTCGCGATACGCGCCTGCGGTCCCGGCCGTCGCCGCGGTTCCGGCGATCGCCGCTGTTCCCCTCAGTACGCCACGACGGGACACGTCGTCGCGTGAGCGTTGGTCGTTCGTCATGGTTGGAGTCTGTTGAATCGTATTCGTATTCGTACTCGTACTCGTAATCGTGATCAGCCGTCCATCGAGAACACGGCGAGCGTGTCGCCGCGTGGCCCCTGGCGGAGCCAGCCGCTGCCGCCGACTTGCACGGCGACGTACTGTTTCTCCTCCCCGGGATCGTACCAGCTCATCGGCGACGCGCTGATCGGCACGTCGAACTCGTACTCCCAGAGCCGGTCGCCGCTCTCGCCGTCGTAGGCGACGAAAATACCGTTCTGAGTGCCGTTGAATACGAGTCCCGTCGCGGTCGATAACGAGCCGCCCCACATGTAGTGGTCGTCCTCGCTTTCGATCCAGTCGCGCCAGACGCGTTCGCCTGTCGCCGGATCGACCGCGGCGAAGGCGGTGATCGCACCGTTCCAGTCGTCGGGGAACTCCGATGCCGGATCGTCGAGGTTCCCGCCCCAGTAGGGGTGGCCGGCCTCGTACTCTTCGTACCGCCAGTAGAGGTCTTGCGGATAGTTCTGGTGGACAACGTACACCAGCCCCGTCTCCGGATTGTACGACGGGGGCTGCCAGTCGTTGCCGCCCGGCGCGCCGGGAACGAACGGAACCCGCTCGTCCTCGCTGATATGCGGGATCATCTCCCACATATTGATGTGCTGGCAGATTTCCTCGCTGCGCTCGTGGAGCCGGCCGGACTCGGCGTCCATCATGTACACCCAGCCGGTCTTGTCCGAACCGACGACCATCTCCGACGGTCCGTCATCGACGTCTACATCGCGAATCAGCACCCGCGGCGCGACCGCGTCGTAGTCCCAGACGTCGTGCGGGCTACTCTGGAACCCCCATTCCCACTCGCCGCTCTCGAGGTCCAGCGAGATGGTTCCGCAGGTGGGGAAGTTCGGTCCCGGCCGCACCGTGCCGTCGAAGTCCGGTCCGGGGTTCGCGACCGCCGTGTAGAGGACCTCGCGGTCCTCGTCGATCGTCGGCGTCATCCAGGTCGTCCCGCAGCCGTGCTCGCGGCTCGCGCCGACCCACTCGTCCTCCGGGAGCGTCTCGGTCTGCCACTGGATCTCGCCGCTCTCCGCATCGAGCGCGGCCATGAATCCGAGCACGCCGTACTCGCCGCCGGCGCTGCCGGTGTAGATCGTGCCGCCGTGGATCACCGGTGCCCACGTCGCGGAGTACCCCTCTTCGTGGTCGGCCGTGCTCGTGTACCACTCCTCCTCGCCGGTGTACCGGTTCAGCGCGACGATCCCCGAGTCGAGCGTCGTCATGTACACCGTGTCGCCGAGGACGGCCGCCCCGCGATTGTTGTCGTCACAGCAGAGTTCGACGCCGATCGGCGGCGCGTAGGTGTAACTCCAGAGGACCTCCCCCTCGCGGGGATCGATCGCCTTCATGTGGTTCGGTCCGTTGGTCTGGTACATGATCGGCGGATCGCCCGGGACGACGATCGGTGTCCCTTCCATGCTCGAACCGGTCCCGACCGACAGCTCGTACTCGAGTTCGAGATCGGAGACGTTGTCGGGCGTAATGACATCGGCGGTCGTCGCTCGGTGCTGTTCGTAGTTCCCGCCGTACATGAGCCACGACTCGGGGTTCTCCCCGGTCCCGCTCAGCATCTCTTGGTCGACATCGACCTCCGGAATCCGGTCGGTGTCGTGTTGTTCGGTGACGGAGTCGTCGGGGCCACCGACGAGCGTGTAGCCGTCTTCGATCTCGGTCAGTTCGATGTCGCGTGCGGCCTGAACGGCCCTGTCGTTGCGAAGTGCCATGCGTACTCACCTCAGTTTGCTCGGCGCGCGTGTCTCGTCGGTAACGTAGAACACCTCGTGCAACAGCTCCTCCTGCCCGACGATCTGTACCGCCGTCCCCGCCGCGAACGCAGCGGTCACCTGTTCGTCCGTGAGCCGCCCCGTCGTGGCGATATCGCAAGCGGCCGTCGCCGACAGGAACAGGCCGCCCAGCATCGTCTTCGTGTGCGCGACGGCGGCGTCAAGGACCTCCTCGGTGACGAGCACCTCGTTTTGCCAGAGGTGCCTGTCGAGTCCGCGAATCCACAACAGCGCCCCACCCATCGCGCGCCGGTGGAGAGGGGGCACGGTTTCGGTATCGAACTCGACGCCGTCCGGAATCTGGTTCGACGGCACCCACCGGGCGAGCCGATCGGCGTCGTTCGCGACGGCGATCAGCAACGCCGTCTTCTCGGACTCGTCGAACCCGACGTCGTCGAGCGCCGCCGAAAGCGGCGTCGTCAGCACCAGTTCCCGCGCAGTGCGCTCGATGTGTGTGGGCGTAAACCGCGGCAGCGTCTCGTCGAGGCGCTCGAAGAACTCGCCCTCCGCCAGGTGCTCGTAAAGCCGCCAGCCGGGGTCGGCCACCGCCTCGTAACAACCGTGGGGCTCGTTCGGAACGCCGGTCTCCCGAACCTCGGGAAGCCGCTCGATCCGGGCCGCAAGCCTGTCTCGCTCGCGTTCGAGTACCTCGCCGTCGAGTCGCTCCGCGAGTTCAGTTCGGATCGTCGCGCCGGCGGCCTCGAGCGTCGGCGATTGGTCCGGTTCGATCCGTCCCGCCAGGCCGCTCCACGTTACCGGTCGATCGGGTACCTCGGTCGCACCGAGTTGCGTCGCCAGTTTCGTTTGTTCCGCGCCTGATATCTCCCGCCTCGCATTTGCATGTGTCATGTTCTCACCACACATAGTTTGCTCCCACATGCCAACGAATAATCATTATCAAAGACTTCGAACAGGTGGCGTGCTATCTAAGTCACAGTCGGATAGGTTCGAAATAATGCCATCGTATCCCGACAGTATGTCGAACGTACTACAAGTATATTCCCCGTTCGGCACGAAGCGGTACCCGAGTGATCGGCAATGGCCGGACTACCCGATGCGTTTTTACGGCTCAGGCGGCCCGAGTATACGGGCGCAAATCGCTGTCTCCCGTGTACGATCGGAAACGTCGCCATCGCACTCGGCGGCGCGATTGGACTCGGCGTCGCCGTCTCCGAAGCGGTCGGCGCAGTCGCGTTCGTCGCGTTCCTCGGGATCATCGCGCTTCGGGGCTACCTACTCCCCGGTACGCCGACCCTTACGCGGCGATACCTCCCCGATCGAGTTCACGCAGCGTTCGAAACGGCGGCCGATCGGCGGCCCTCGATCGACACCGCCGAGTTCGAGGGTGCGGTTCGCGCGCTTTCGGCCGCCGGCGTTATCGAGGAGCGGGTGGACGGACCGCGACTCGCGACGGGATTTGCGACGCAGTGGGACGACCGATTGTCGACCATCGCTGGCGGTCCCGGGACGAACCACGACGGGTCCGTCACCGTCGACGCGGCGACCGTGGCGACGGCGTTCGACGCCGAGACCGCAACCCGGCGCGGCGTCGGAACCGTCGAACTCGACGGGGAGAAACTGGCCCGGTGGCCGTCGGACGCGGCCCTCGCCGCCGACATCACCGCCGCTCGTGAACTCGAATCGCGACTCGACGGCTGGGACGCAGTCGACACCGCGGGTCGGCGAGCGATTCTCACCGGCCTACGGATACTCCGGGAGCGGTGTCCCGTCTGTGGCGGGCCGCTCTCCCGGCGCGTCGAGCGGGACGAACACTGCTGTCGTCGGCCGCAAGTCGGTATCGAACGGATTTGCCGGGACTGTGATCGGGTGCTCGTCTCTACGGCGGTCTCCGAGACGAGTTCAGTTCTCGCGTGGATTCCGGGTCCGGGGAGTGGGAACCGTTGATATCCTTTGACGCGATACTCGTGGCGCTTGGGCGGCTGAGACCTCGGTTCGGAACTGCGGAGAGAGTGGTTGGAGAACGAGAGGTTTTAAACTAGCAACATAAGCGTAGGCTATCGTCGCGATTGGCGGAATCGTGGCTGTACTATTCTAGTGGGACTCGGTTTCCTTGGCGTACGACACGCCTACGGGATCACTCGGTTTCAAGAGCAACTCGACGCCATCGGGAGTACGCGGTCGGCCGGAACCGTCGAACCGGCTGAGTGGAACGTCACATTGACGAAACTACTCAGCGGGTGTCTCTCGGCCATCGGTGGGGATGTCGTGTTACTGGCGATAGTCGAGTGAGTTCTCCGCTGTCTCACCCGCTTACGGTGTCGGCTCGCGGTCGTGAACGAGTTCATCATCTCGGTCGGACGGTGTAAAAACAGTGTGTCGATCGCTTCGATGGATCGGTGAGCCGTGATCAAACGTGGGGTAACCGACCGCCGTGAGACCCTGTCCTCAGTCGACGTTCGTCCGCCAGTCCGGCTGCTGTCGCGGCGGTGCGAGGACGCCGAGTCCGATCGCCGGTTCGTCGTGTCGATTTTCAGCCCCGTGATACTCGTTGCTCGGAAACCGGTAGGCGTCACCTTCTTCGAGGACGACCTCGTCCCCCTCGACGATCGCTATCAGCGTTCCCGACAGTACGTAGCCGATCTGCTCGTTGTCGTGCTCGTGGGCGGGTAACGTTGCACCCGGTTCGATCCGCCAGTATTTCATGCTCGCCCGGTCGCCCATCGAGAGATCGCCGAGATAGACGCCATCCGCAACCTCCTCGGCGGTGACATCGGCCGTCTGTATGTGGTCCATGATATCAGTTACCGTTACCTGTATGCTCAGCGGGTGCGATACGTGAATCTTACTTCAGCCAGCGATGACTGTATTCGCCGCTAACAGGCATATAAACGATCCCTAGAAACGTTTTATGCCGCCCGTTGCCGTCACATATTGTATGGCATCGAGTGACATGCAGAGTGCACTGCGCGTCTTTCACCTCCCGTTCTCGTTCATGCTGCCACAACGAGTCGCAGCCGAGCGCGGCTACTTCGAGGACGAGGGACTCGACATCGAACTGGTCGAACGAGACCGGCAACAGGTCGACTGGAAGTACGTCCCGGCCGACTGGACGCTGACCGGCGACGACAACGTCGACCTCTACCCGGTCTGCAAGTGGGAGAGCCTCCGGCGCACCTGGTCGCTCGATGACGGCAAAATCGTCGCCCACGGAACGTTCGCAGACCTCCCGTATAGCCTCTACACGCGGCCGGAAACGCCGATCAACTCGCCCGCCGACCTCGCCGGCGTCCCCGTCGGCGTCAATCGTCGGACCGGCCAGGAGTACACCGCCATCAAAGCGCTCGAGGAGTACGTCGACCCCGACGAGATCGAACTCGAACACTTCGGCATGCCGACCGAGCGGCTGCAGGCGCTCCGTGACGGCGACACCGACGCCGTCACGCTCCTCGATCCCCACAGCACCCTCGCCGACCACCTCGGCTTCGAGCAGGTCCTCGCCTTCGAGAACCACATCGGTATCGTCGGCACCGACTCACTCGCCGGCGACGAACTCGACGCCTTCATGCGAGCCTACGGCCGCGCCGTCGAGGCGATCAACGACGACCCGCAAGCCTTCCGCGAGCAGTACCTCGCGATGCTCGAGTCGGACGCCGAGATCGCACCGGCTCTCTTCGACGGCGTTGACCTCGAAACCGTTCGCGAATCGGTGACCGTTCCCCAGTACGAGGTCCCCGAACTCGCCGATCCCGACGAACTCGACGGCCACCTCGAGTGGATGAAAGACCGAGAACTGATCGACGACCGAGCCGACATCAGGACGATCGTTTCCCCCTCGAGCCAATGACTAGCGACATCGAAACCCAACAAGCGGCACTGGACGAACTCCACGATGCTCCCGCTCGGTCAGAGAGCGACGACGCGACCAGGCTTCCGGAACTGCGCGCCCGATTCGAACACAACGGCAGCCCCCGCTACATGCTGTACACCATCAAGCGGTACGGCTTCGACCACGACCACGGCTTCCACCTCGACGTCGAACTCGTCTCGGACGAACTCGAGGACGGCCTCGAAACGGTCGAGGCCAAACTGCACCAGGGCGACGCGGATCTGATCGACATCGACTACATCTCGACGGCGCGCGAGCGGGCCGGCGGCGCACCCATCGTCGCCGTCCATCCCTACGGTCGAACCGTCGGCGGCCTCGTCGTCCCCGAGAACTCGCCGATCGACGGCCTGGCCGACCTCCCCGGCCACCGCATCGGCGTCGTCCGCCGCCTCGACAAGAACTGGATTCTCACGCGGGCCGCCTGCCGCGAGTTCCACGAGTTCGATCCCGAAACCGAAGCCACGTCGGTCGAGGCGGGCTCGAAAGTCGAACTCACCCGACTGCTGCGCGAGGGGGAGGTCGACGCCGCCCTCCAGTTCTGGCAGCTCATCCCCGAACTCGTCGAACCCGGCCCCTACCGCGAAGCGATCCCGATGGCTGAACTCGTCCAGCGGCTTTCGGGCGTCGAGCAAACGTTGCCCATCTCGACGTTCCTCACGAGCGAGGACTACCTGGCAAACCAACCCGAAGCAATCCGGGGGTTCAAGCGCGCATACGCCGATGCCGTCGAGCGCCTGCAAACCGACGACGAACTCTGGGAGGAGTTGGGCGAGAAACTCATGTACGAAAACGATCCCGCCGTCGTTCGCGGCGTTCGCGATCACTGGCGGGAGATGGTCGTCACCGAGTGGAACGCGGAGACGGTCGATGCGATGGAACAGTTGTTCGATCACCTGCTCGCAGTCGCCGGCCCGGAGGCACTCGGCGTCGATCACGTTCCGGACGACCTGTTCCGACTGGAGGTGCCGTCGCAATGACGCCGGACACGACAACGACCGTCGACTTCCAACTCAACTGGGAGCCGAACGGCTTTCAGGCCCCCTACTTCCTCGCGCGCGATCGCGGCTTCTACGACGACGAGGGGCTGGACGTGCGGTTCGTCGAGGGCCACGGCTCGCCCTTCGCCGCCGAGCAAGCCGCCCGCGGTCGGGCCGAGTTCGCGCTGGCGGGCGCAAGCGCCGTCCTCTCGGTGCAGAGTCGCGGGCTTGACCCGCTCGCCGTCGCCGCCGTCACCGGCAAGACGCCCGCCGCGATCTACACCCTCCGGGACGAGTTCGGCGAGGCGCTGACCGAACCCGCGCAACTCGCGGGCCGGACTGTCGCGCCGTCGGCGACCAAAACGCGCATTTTGACGGCCCAGTTGCTCGCGGACGCCGGAATCGCAGAAGCGGTCGACCTCCTCGGCGTCGACGACCACACGCACCATCGCGTACAGCATAAGCTCCTCGACGGCCGGGTCGACGCCGCCGTCGGCGTCGTCACGAACGGCTACGAACTCGAGCGCGAACATGACCGCACGGCGGACGAACTCCCTATCGGGGACCACCTCGGCGTCTACGGGATGACCATCGTGACCGACCCCGAGTTCGCAAGCGCGAAACCGGAGACGGTCCGCTCCTTCCTCCGGGCGACGGCCCGTGGCTGGGCAGCCGCGACGACCGACCCAGGTGCGGCGATCGACGTGCTCGTCGAACGCAACGCGACGCTCGAGCGGAATCGACCCGTCGAGCAGCGCAAGTTCGAGACGGCGGCGACCGACCTCCAGTTCACCGACCGGACGCGAGCGGAGGGGTGGGGCGTGCACGAGGGCGAGCGCTGGCGGACGCTCGGCCGGACGCTCGCCGAGACGGACCTGCTCGAGGGTGAGATCGATCCCGACGCGGTCTGGACGAACGAGTTCATCGACGCGGACGACGAGGTGATCGGGAACTACGCGGAGCGCGTCGCCGAGTCGGAAACGGAACCGCGGGCCTGACGATACCCATGCACGCAGTCGACCACATCAACATCGACGTCGACGACCTCACCGCCTGCTACGAGTTCTACCGCGATGAACTCGGGCTCAACGTCCGCCGCGAGCCGTCCGATTTCAAAGGCGAACACGCCATGTTCCAGATCGGCGACACCGTCGTCACGCTGGCCGAAACCGGCCGCGCCGACGGCTGGGACGAGCGCGGCCTCGATCACCCGCTCGACAAGGCCCACGTCGCCTTCGAGACTGATCGGCAGGAGTACGAGCGGCTGACGGCTGAACTCGGCGGCCAGTTTCCGAAGCAGGGGCCGTACGATTGGGACGAGTTCGAGGGGTTCTACTTCCTCGATCCGGACGGGAACCTGCTCGAGGTGATCACCTACGAGTCGCCGGCGGGCGAGCGCGAGCGACCGCTGCTGACGCACGATGATGTCGAGTAAGGCGAACTCTCACGCATTATAATGTATAAAACACATAGTTGTTTATATCATTTCGAAAGGTGTTGTTCAATATGACTTAATCCATAGTAAACATTACCAACCACACATATAAATGCGAACAAAAATAGCAGAATTGTAATATTATCTGATAGTGTCAAATAGTCAATAACCTTAATTATGATCCAGAAGAGAGCCATACAAAGGACCATCATTGTAATCGAATCGGTCCTATTCTTCCAATAGCTGTAAATAACAATTGTGGCTAATCCTATGATTAAAAATTCCTGCGTACCAAAATTTGGGGCTGATATCTCCAGCATAGTATATGTACTATCAGGTATTATATTAAATCTATTGGGGGTAGACATGAACAATCATTGTGATCTAAATCGGATCCCGTCAACACAAGATGGGTTCTATTTCCTCTTCATAAAAGTCAAAAGTCATCAACATCTTGTCATCATTAATAGTCAATAATCTGAGCAATTCACTATCCAATCGTCTTTGTCAAAGAAACTATCATCAATACACTCAGTTATATGTACACCATCACTCCAATCATCCCTGCACCCCAAGAAGGTACTCAACGTCGCACCGCTACCTATAGCACAAGTAAGGCACGCAATTGGATTTAAAGTTATGTAACATGAGCCACAAGAAATAACAGTAGTAACCAAACCGCCGATTACCTGCGCAAAACAACTCCAATCTATCCCCGGAACTAACTCAATATCAACTTCGCATCCTTCACTACCACTGCCGCCGCCAGGGGCAGGAAGATATTCATTACTGCCTATTTCATCGCTTGATTCCAATTCAAGCTGCCTTTCGACAACATCACCTTCTATAGGTATTAGAGCTTTACCTCTATTTTTCTTAGCAAGGCTGTATTTGATTTAGAACTAAGACTATCTTGCTTCCATACGTGCTGTGCGAAGGTATGTTGTTCTAAACCAAGATCGGTATTTGCATTGCCGAACCACCAGAATACCATCTCCTCCTCGTCCAATTCTCCATCACCTTTCTTTGAGGCGTTAGCTATCACATAGTCATAAACGTAATCTTCCGCTCTATCCACCGCTCGACGAACTACCACATCATCCCAGTCTATCTTCCACCCCTTTTCTCGTATTTTCTCACGCACAAATCTTGAATCTCTATCTGTGTTTATTTGTTCTATTACCTCATTTCTTTTACTACGTTCTAATTTTGTGACTGAAATACGGTCAATATTTTCACCATATGGATTAGATTGCTCGTTAGCCGTCACAGAGCTAGTCACACCAACTCCTGATGCGCCAATACCAATCGCCTGTAGAACCTTTCTACGGTTCATAATTCCAACTATTACTAGTGAATATTAAAACTTTTGTTTACTATTCATATATAATATAATTAATCACTCGTCTGTAATTTTATATATTCCAATTTCTTATTTGATTGATACCGGATTGAATGTGAACGAATTAATCGCTCTAACGTCTGGAGTTAGCACGTCTGCCACACATATGGAAGCAATTGGTTCGCATCTTCAGCGTCTGAAACTACTTTTGATGGGATTCAGGAGTTTTGATCGAATCGACTACCGATATCTAAAGGAGAGAAAGGACAGTTAGGTAGTCAAAGCCGTTAACGAGAAAAACGAGTTTAGAGAGACCGTGTCTGAAATGATTTACATGCTGATCACATAACTCTCGTACGATCAGGTGTGCGTTGACTTTCAGTGGCTACTATAGCCGATATCGATTGCGGCGTACAGCTACCGCCACTAACTGTTGAGATCAATCGCCGTCGGCGGGGTCTGGCTTGGCAATCAGGCAGCCAATCGTTCAAGTCCAGACGGCACCATGGTAGCGATCTATAATGAGCCACCCATAATACGGTGGTTGTTTCCCTACAGGCGGCTTCATTGAATCCGCAGAGGGCAGCGGGTTTCACTGTTTGATGGCCTTGTTCGACGTTGTAAACGGCAGCAGTGAGAGCGATTTCACGAAACTGACGGTACCATGCTCGCGCTCGGACGGCGGAGCCGTACGAGTGCTTGATCACCGAGTTCACGGTCTCACAGATCGACCGCTGGTTGTAGAGATCGTCGTCGATCCGCACGTTGTGCGCGTGATCGTAGGGTG
>NZ_AOIL01000031.1 GCF_000337595.1 Natrialba taiwanensis DSM 12281
GCGTACCGGTGAGTACTGGAGTGAGAGATCCTCTGGGAAACTCGATTCGCCGCCTCCACTCATACTCATACTAAGTTGCCCCACACAGCAGCGGCTGTGTGGGGCATTTTATATTTCGTAGTTATGCAGCGTCGTAAACACTTTTGAAGACCTTCACAGACACGATCAGATATAAACTCCTAAAACGTTCCAAAGATTGTCTATTGGCGATTACGGCTATATTTTGATGATTGGTTGGATGAGTAAATTGCTTCTCAACGCATTTCTGTAACTTCCTATTCATAGCATCCTGGGAACTGACTAGCGGTATATGATATTTCATAACTTGAACTCATACCATCACCCTATCTGTGGTGTTGTCTGATTGCTGTAAGAGTAACAACATCACTATAAAATAAATCTCTATTTAGTTTATTCTATATTCTATGTGCCGTTCGAGAGTGCGTGGTCGAGTTCAAAAATCGTCCGGGCTACAGGAATCGAACCGTCCGGTTTGGGAGATCACTATTGAGTGCAGCTCGGAGGAACGTTTCGATCTAAGAAATAATTCGACCCCACAATAGAAGGAACATAGTTGGGACTGGAACAAAGACAACTGTGCTTACGGGTGTACAGCTGTAATCTCTGGCCGGATACACCGAATGTTTCGAACCGGGAAACGTGGACACGAAACCAGGATCCTGAACGGGCGGGTGGTGCATTCGTTGTTGCTAAGTAGCACTGACGGATGGCACATCAGCCATTATAACAATACGTACCGATGGGCATCGTATGAGAGGTGTCCGTTGCGAGGTGATTTGGATTTTCACAGTGATCCGTGAGCATCGCGTTCATGGTGTAATTCCTTCCGAATACCGCTAAACTGTGTGTTGTGACGATTTGAGTGCGTTAAGCGGCGATACATAGCGTGTATCCAAAGAGTAACATGGGTCGAGTTATTCTGTGAGCTAGATGAGTGAACAAGGGACAAGCTACTTCGGTGTCCGTGATATCGAACACGTTGAGTCCGATCTCGAACGGTTCCACGAACGCGGATTAAACGCTGTGTTGCACACCTTTAGCGAGCGTGATCGCGAGTATTATATGGAGACGATGGCCGACATAGTGTCGGCGAGTCACGACCGAGATATGCGGGTATACGTCAATCCCTGGGCTGTTGGGCGTGTCTTCGGTGGTGAGGCACTCTCCGAGTTCATCGGACGACATCCGGAGAGTTGTCAGGTTCTTTCGACGGGGGAGCGGATCCCGGCGGCGTGTTTTAACGATACGAGGTTTCGGACGTATATGCGCGAGTGGGCGACGGATGCGGCTGAGATCGGGGCCGATGTGCTCTTTTGGGATGAACCGCACTGGTACATTCCGGAATGGTTCGACGATGAACTCCCCGAAGGTGCCTGGACCTGTCGGTGTGAGACCTGCCAAGAATTGTATGAAGATGACTATGGTGAGGAAATGCCGGCGGTCAGGACGGATCGGATTGACGAGTTCCGTGAACGATCGTTGCTGTCGTTTCTCGAGGAGATGATGAGTCACACGGCGGATCGTGGGTGTCAGAACGCAGTCTGTTTGTTACCGAGCAAGGATGCCGAACACGGTCTCAGTGACTGGGAGGACCTCGCGTCGTCCGAGTTCCTCGATATACTCGCTACTGACCCATACTGGGGTGTACACGGCAAGGAGAGCGAGGCGTTCGTCTCGTCGTTTACCGGTACTGTCGTCTCGTTAGCAGCGGAGTACGACCTTGAGAGTCAGATCTGGATTCAGGGATTCCGCCTCAGTGGGGGCGAGAAGACGGTTCGGGAGGTGAGAGAAGCGACGCGGGCAGCGGTTGACGGTGGTGTGGATAGCGTCTTCATGTGGGGATACGACGGCTGTCGGTCGATTTCGAGCATTGCCTGTGCCGAACCGGAGGCAGTGTGGAACGCGTATCTCGATGAGTTACCGGTGGTGTAATCCGGCATGACTCCTCGTTGTCGATGTGAGTTCGAGCGTTCGAGAGTACTGAGCGCCGTCTGTATCCGTCTCAGACGTTTTGTCCGCGGCTGCGGATAGCAGACGGACTATGCGGTGTTTCGCGGCCAAAATTTTTGGAGATATATTGGATCGTTTCCGTACGGCACTTCCGGACCGAACTAGCTGGTGGTAGTGCTAGTCAAGAGAGGGATCGAGTGTCAGGTCGGCCCGTCCTCGAAGTCAGCGTAGATCTCTGAGAATTCTCCCTCGGGATCGTTGTAGAGTGCCCAGTAGGACAGGTGTCCCATACCCTGTTCGTCGGCGAAGGCGACGATATCGGTGGCAACGTCGGTTGTAACCGAGCTTTCTGCGATGTCCGGGGTGTTTCCGAGCAGCGCCCAGCGTTCCGACTCGGATTTGTCCGGATACACGTCCCCGAGGAAGTCGACGGTGTCCTCACATGCGGAGACGATCTTGTCGGTGGTCGTCGGGTTCATAACCATCGTCATGATATTCACGTATGCGAGGTCGACGCCTTTCGCTGCGGCGTCTTCGACCCAGGTTCTGGCCTGGGCGTGTTCGGAGTTTGCGATTCCGTTTTCGGTAGCCGGGACTGTGTAACCGACCGTAACGTTCGGCCGCTCGGCTTGTAACATCGCGAGCGCTTCGTTTCGCAACTCGTAGATCGTTCGATCACGGCGGTGGGCGTTCTCGTCGTCGATATCGAGGTGTGTCACGCCGAGGGTGTCGAGGATCTCTGCATAGGCATCCTTGAGTTCAGTTGCGCTCTCGGCGTCGCGGGCAACGACGCGGCCCTGCCAGCCGCCGATTGCGACGCCGACCTCGATGCCTTCGTCCTGGAGCGTCTGGATTTCATCGAGATACGTCTCGAGCGGTTCGTTGTCACAGGGAGGCTGATTACAGCCGGCTAACCAGCCTGGCGTTATGTCGCCGTCGTCGGTTCCGTCGCCGACGAATGATAGGACGACCCGATCCGTATTCGCGTTCAACGTATCGCCGACGATATCTTCCCAGGTTCCCTGATACGGGGCGAACCATCGGTCGGCTGCTGGCGGTGCGGTGTCGCCAACGGACACAATCGTTCTGGCAGTATCGCTTTCACCGTCGGCGTCGGTGACGGTTAGTTCGACGTCGTATCTGCCGCTCTCGCCGTACGTGTGGGTGACAACCGAGCCTGTGGCTCCGGTTCCGTCGCCGAAACTCCAGTCGTAGGTAACGATTTCGCCGGTGGAGTTAGTGCCGTCGAACTCGATCTCCTGCCCTGGTTCGGGGTTCGTCGTACTCGTAGTGATCGAGGCGCTCGGACCAGGGTTGGTAGGACCGATTTCGTTCCACGGTCCCCACTCACCACCCTCGCCTGGCTCGTCGCCGCGGGTCCACCACTTCGCTTCCCAGACGACGCCATCGTGGCGCACCCGATCGCCCTCTGTATAGGCGGTTTCGGGATTCCACGCTGGATACTCCTGTGCGGAGGCGGAAGTACCCAGTCCAACGCCGGCGGCGAGTGCTGACAGTGTCGATGCGTTCCGTAGTACGTCTCGTCGTGTTCGTTTCATTGGTCTCTTAGATCGTCTCGAGAATCGTATCCAGTAGCGATTCGTTCCAGTCCTGGGAGAGTTCCCAGAACATTACACCCTGCATGCCGCGTTCCTTGGCGAACTCGACTTTTTCGGCGATCGACTGCTCGTCGTCGTAGCCGATGAGCGTTTCCTCGTCTTCGTTGACGAGGTACGGTACTGCGCCGGGATCGTGACGATACTTTTCCCAGCCATCGGCTCCCTCGTAGTTGGTTTCGAGATCACCGAAGTCGAACGCGCCGGTCGGGTCCGCTCCATCCGCAAGCAGGTGATGCCAGGTCCCTTCCGGGAGCGCATCGGGTCCGAACCCGATTCCGTCGTACGGCTCGGTGGCGTTGTTGAATCCGCGCCCGTAGAAGGGGAGTCCGAGGACGAGTTCATCGTACGCGGCGGGTTCGGCGGGCGGATACTCCCACTGGCCGGGCCAGTAGCCCTCCTCGCTGTGGGTGCCGGCCCAGAGTTCGTCGACGGCGTACTCGACGGAGTACTGGTCGTGGTGATCCGCGCCGTAGTCGCTCGTCCCGATGGGGTGGTCGTCGCCGTAGATCGGCGCGTTCAGCCCGGCTGTGTCGTGCCAGGAACCGGTAAAGTCGTAGGCCATGATCATCGCGTGGTCACAGACCTCGCCGATTTCGCCGTGTCGAAGTCCGCCGGCGTTCCAGTCGGAGCCGCCGTTGGCGACCGAGAGGTAGTAGTGTTGGCCGTCTTCGTCGCCTGCGGCGTCGAGTTCAGCTCGAAGGGCTTCGAGCAATCGGACGTGGTTGTCGTAGTCGTCGGCGTTGCCACATTGACACTGCCCCTGTTCGGGGCCGGGGTGCTCCCAATCGATGTCGATCCCGTCGAAGTTGTACTCGCGTAGCAGTGCGACGCAGTTCTCGGCGAACGTCTGCCGGAGAGCCGGGTCGGCGGCGACGACGTGGAAGTTGTCCGAGAGCGTCCACCCGCCGATCGAGAGATGGAGTCGACAGTCGATGTCACCTGCCAGGTCCGCAAACGCCGCTAAGTTCTCCTCGTGTGACTGGCGGGGGATATCGAATTCGGTTTCATCGTCTTCGGGCGGGAAGACATTGCCCGCTTCGTCGAGGCCGATGAACGCATAGAGGACGTCCGTCACCTTCTCGAAGGGGATATCACTGGGGTAGTAGTCCTGTTCGTCGTTTGCCTTCCAACCGGGATAATAGCCGATGACTTTGAACTCGTCGCCCGGACCGTCGATCTCGTCTTCGACAGTGAGTTCGACGAGCGCTGTGTCGGTTTCCCCATCGGCATCGGTGACGGTGAACTCGACGGTGTACTCACCCGACTCGTCGTACGTGTGGGTGACAACCTGGCCGGTTTCTTCGGTTCCATCGCCGAGATCCCAGTCGTAAGTAGCAATCTCGCCGGTGGAGTCACTGCCGTCGAACTCGACGTCGTCGCCGACTTCGATGCGGGTCGTGCTCGCGATAAGCTGCGCCTGCAGCCCCGGTTCGGGTTCCTCGCCGGGTTCGACCTGCTCCCAGGGTCCCCATTCGCCCGTTCCGGGTTCATCGCCACGGGTCCACCAGTTCGTCTCCCAGATGGTACCATCGTGAACGACGCGGTCGCCGTCCGTATAGACCGCGTCGGGATCCCAGGCTGGATAGTCCCCGTCCTGGGCCGCTACTGAACTCGTGGCCAGCCCGGCAAACAGGACGGGCGCTGTCGATACATTTCGGAGTACGTCGCGTCGTGATCGGTTTCGTTTCATGCGTGTGTGATCGCTCGTTTGTGGGTGTGAGTCGATGGGTGCGGTCTGCGGTCGTTCTGTGCACTGTTCGTCGTCGTACTGGGTCTGCACTGTGCGTCTGCGCGTGCGTGCTGCACTCGTTCTCTGTGGCCGTCGGCCTGTTGTGTGTTGTCTGTCTGTGTATCTGTGTATGTGTGTGCTGTGTGTCGTCCGCCGCCGTCATCGCAGTTCGGTCCACCGGTCGCCATCATCCGTTGAGCGTCTGCCAGAGCGTTCCGATAAGGTCTCCATCGTACGTGTCTCCACCGATTGCCCAGAGCATGGTTCCGCCGTAGGGTGAGTCGCGAAGCCAGTCCATCTTCGCCGCCATCGACTGCTCGGTATCGTGGGAGATCATGAGCCGTTCGTCGGCATTGAAACTCCAGGCTGTGACCGCGTCCTCGTCGAAGTACGTCTCCCAGCCGGGACCGTCGAGATCGACCGGGTTACTGCCCTCGCGACCGTCGCTTTCGAGGTCGAACCACTCCCAGACGCCCGCATAGCTGGTTCCCTGTGCCGGGTCCCAGCTCGGATAGGAGCCCTCACCGCTCGCATCTCGGCCGGTCCCCTCGTACGGCTGGAACAGGCCGTCGTCCTCACCGGTCCCGATGCCGTCCTCGGGCGGCTGGACATCCGTCCAGCTTCGACCGTAGAACGGCACGGCCATATTGAGTTGGTCGGGGTCCCAGCCCTGATCCGCCCAGTACTGGAGCGCGTATTCGGCGTTCCAGACGTGTGCGTCCTCGAACGTGTCGTCCGAGTTCTCCATCAGCGGCGCGTGGTGGCCCGTCGTCTCGCTCCAGATGCCTCGATAATCGAACGTCATCACCTGGACGAAATCGAGGATATCCGAGAGTTCGTCGTGCTCGAGGCCGTCGTTCCCGTCGGCGGTTCCTTCGACGATCTCGGGGTTTGCACTCACGGCTGCGGTGAGTTCGTACGGTTCGTCTCTCTCCGGGTCGTTCGTCGCGGCGGTATCGAGCTGGTCGCGAACCTCTTGGCAGAGGAGCGTAAAGCGCTCCTGGTCGCCGTCGCGAACGACGTTGTCCATATCGCAGACGGGGTCGTCTCCCGTGCAGCCGCCGCCACCGGGAAACTCCCAGTCGATATCGATCCCGTCGAGGTTCGCCATCTCGACGAGATCGACGCAGTCGCTGGCGAAACGCTCTCGGTTCGCCTGCGTCAACGCGGCGTCGGAGAAGTACTCCGAGTCGCCCCAACCGCCGATCGAGAGGACGAACTTCGTATCGTCCCGTTCGGCGGCATATTCCGCGAACGTCTTGCCGCGGTCCGGCCCTTGCCAGTCTTCTTCGGCGTAGAATACTTGTTGGCCGTGACTGTCGCCGACGAGTTCAACGGAGCCGTTTTCTTCCGGACGAGCGAAGGCGTACTGGACGTGCGTGACCTGCTCGAACGGGATATCTTCGGGGACGAAGTCACGGTCGTACTGCGCCCACTGGCGGTAGTAGGCGACGACGCGTTTCTCGTCCGACGAGGGATGACCGGCAGTAATCTGGATCGACGTGCTGGCGGTTTCGCCGGCACCGTTTTCGACGATCAACGTCACGTCGTACTCTCCTTCATCGAACGCGTGGGTAACGGTCTCGCCGGTCGCGGTCGTTCCGTCGCCAAAGTCCCACTCGTAGCTTTCGATGTCGCCCGTCGAATCGCTGGCGTCGAACTCGATTGTTTCGCCGGGATCGGGGAACTGCGTGCTGACCGAGAGGCGGGCGACGATGCCGTCGTCGCCGTCATCACCGTTGTCATCGTCGTGCTCTTCGATCTCTTCCCAGGGACCGAACTCGTTTGTACCGGGTTCGTCGCCCTGAGTCCACCACTGCGCTTCCCAGACGTAGCCGGCGTGGATAACGCGGTCGCCGTCAGTATAGACCGTCTCTGGGTCCCAGTTTGGGTATTCCTGTTCCTGTGCTGCTGTCAGCGTGCTCGTCCCGAGTCCGGCAAGGACGGTCGAGAGTGTCGTTGCGTTCCGTAGTACGTGTCGCCGTGTTCGTTTCATAGTTGCTAGCCCTCGCTGTTGGCGTTATCGCGTCCAATGGCTGTTCGTCTACAGCCACTCCAATACTACATTTCGGAGTATAAAATAGTATTGTAATATATGATATACGATATTGAACTAGTGACAAACAGTATGAGACAATCCCCGCCGTCCCTATCATCTCTACGTGTGGTTCGTCGAGGAGAACGCGGAACGCGATCCCGAGTCGGGTCTGATTCTGTCCGTCTTGGGAGTGCTATCGAGGCACCGGTCCGTAGGGGATTCCGGATGTCCGTGCTGTCTACGCTGTCTCGGCGTACCGACTCGCCTCGGAAACTCGCGTTGATTCGATCGGCTCGTCGCTGTGTTTGATCGCCGTCCCGGTCTCGGCGTCGAACAGATGAAGCTTCGCTTCCGGGACGTACAGCCAGACTGACTCCCCGTCCGTCAGCCCCAGATGACCGCCGGCCGTCACCGTGACTGATTCGCCACCGACATCGAGATAGACGTTCGTCACGTCTCCCATCGGTTCCGTTACCGTGACGGTCGCCTCGACTAACCGCTCGGGCTCCGGGTGTGCGTCCGGCGTCGTCGTCAGCGACCCGTGTTCCGGTCTGATCCCCATGACGAGTTCAGTACCATCGAGATCGGCCATGATCGAGTCCGATAGCGAGAGCGAAAAGCGAGGATGTGAAAGCGCGCCCGCATCGAGGTCGGCCTCGACCGGCAGGAAGTTCATCGGCGGGGAGCCGAGGAATCCGGCGACGAACCGATTCGCCGGCCGGTGATAGCACTCGAGTGGGGTTCCGACCTGCTGGAGTTCACCGTCGTTGAGGACGACGATCCGATCGCCCATCGTCATCGCTTCCGTCTGGTCGTGCGTGACATACACCGTCGTTACGTCCAGATCGTGCTGTAACTGCTGGAGTTCCGTCCGCATCTGGGCGCGGAGCTTCGCATCGAGGTTCGACAGCGGCTCGTCCATGAGGAAGACCGCCGGATCGCGGACGATCGCACGGCCGAGTGCGACCCGCTGTTGCTGGCCACCCGAGAGCGCTTTCGGTTTGTCGGCCAGCAACTCTTCGATCCCCATCATTTGTGCCGTCTCCTCGACCCGGTCTTCAATCTCGTCCTCTGAAAGGTCGGTCGACATCTTCAGCCCGAAGGCCATGTTCTTTCGGGCGGTCATATGCGGATACAGCGCGTAGTTCTGGAACACCATCGCGATATCTCGTTCCTTCGGTTTCTGGTCCGTCACATCCTCCGCACCGAACTCGATCGTCCCGTCAGTTACGGTCTCGAGTCCGGCGATACAGCGCAACGTCGTCGATTTGCCACACCCGGAGGGACCGACGAAGACGATGAACTCGCCGTCGTCGATGGCGAGTGTGAGATCGTCGACGGCTTCGATCGATCCACTGGGTGAGTCGTACACTTTCGTGAGTTCATCTATGGTAACACGGCTCATTGTATGTGGTTGTGTGGTGTCGGTATGTATAGTTATCTATCTGCCCATTCCACGGCCCCGCCGAGACGATGGCGACCGCACCGGCGCTTCGAGTTCAGTTTCAGCGAGCAGTCGCGGGCGACCGGCACTCCTCCGACGAACTGGCTCGCCATCGCTGGTGCTGCACTCGAGTTCACTCATCATCGTGCTGTTTAGAGCGGACCATACTGATTGTTGTGGTCATTTTGTCTGGGTTATTGAACTCGTGTATTGGGTACGCGGATTCATTTGTAGCTTACTGCTTGACACTGCCCTCCGTGAGTCCTTCGACGATCGGTTTCTGGAACAAGATAAACAGGATCAGGATGGGCGCTGTCGCGACCGTCGATGCGGCCATCATCTCGCCCCAGTACGCCGTCGTCTGCGTTTCGAAACTTTGGATACCGATTGCAAACGGAGTCACGTCGCCGCGAGCGAGTACCGAGGCGAACAGGACTTCGTTGAACGCGGTGAGGAAGACGAACATACCGGTCGCGGCGATACCCGGTGCAGCCATCGGTAGCACGACGCGAACGAGCGCCTGGAACCGGGAGCAGCCGTCGACGCGGGCAGCCTCCTCGATGGCGTTCGGGATGGAATCGAAGAACCCTCGAAGCATCCAGATCGCGACGGGCACGGTAAACGTCGTGTAGACGAAGATGATCCCGTGATAGGTGTCGATCAGCGGAATCGCGAGCGTTTCCTGAATCCAGACGAACAGCAGGAACATCGGCAGCAGGATGAGGATTCCGGGGATCATCTGCGTGCCGAGGAGTGCGCCGCCGACGCCGATCTTGCCGGGGAACCGGTAGCGTGAGAACGCGTAGCCTCCCAGACAGCCGACGGCGAGTGCGAACACGGTCGTCACGCTCGCGATGACGAGGCTGTTGACGAAGTAATCGAACACCGGAAACCGATCCCACATCGTCAGGTAGTTCTCGTATTCGAGGAGCGTCAGGAGAACGCTCGGGTCCCGGATGACATCTGCCGCTTCGTCGAGGGTAAACGGGAGTATGGATGGCTCTGCGGCCGTAATCTCGGCTCGCGTTCGGAAACTCGAGAGGATCATCCAGTAGATCGGAAACAGGGCATAGAGGAGGAGACAGCCGAGAACGCCCTTCGAGAGGAGGTTGAACAGCGTCTCCCGTCCCGATTCGGTGAGTCGGAACTCGTCGGGAATCATCGGTCGCCCTCCGTGAAGTCCTGATCGAAGAGATACTTGTAGTAGAGCATCGCCATCGCCATCGCGATCGCAAAGAGGACGACGCTCATCGCGGCCCCGCGGCCGAACTGGTAGTTCGAGAACGCGAAGTTGTAGATGTACAAGATCGACACCTGTCCGGACTGGGGCGGCTGTGCGCCGAGCAGGATGTACGGCGAGGTGAAATTGATCATCGTCCACAGCATCATCAACAGGACGACGACCGCGGACACCGGCTTCAACTGCGGGAACGTGATGTATCGGAACTGTTCCCACCGACCCGCGCCGTCGATCGATGCGGCCTCGTACAACTGCTCGGGAATCGACTGGAGTCCGGCATAGAGCATGATCATGACGAGCGGAAACTGCGTCCAGGAGTGGACGAGGACGAGCGTCCAGATCGTGTTGTCACCGATCAGCCAGTAGATCGGTTCCGAGATCACGCCCAGCGATAGCAACAGCGAATTGATAATGCCGCTCTGTTGCTGGAACATCATCCGCCAGATGAGGAGCGTAACGACGGACGGCGCGACCCACGGTAGCAACAGGAGTGTTCGAGCCGCGAATCGCCCCTTGAACCGCTGGTTGAGGAGCAATGCGGCCGTTAACCCCAGCACATACGTCAACAGTAGGGTCCCCACTGAGAAGATGATCGTCTGGCGTAGCGAGTACCAGAACCGCTCTCCGACGACGGTGCGCGGATCGAGCACGAATCGATAGTTTTCCAACCAGACGAAGGGGGCTTCGTACCACTGGGAAACGTAGCCCGAGTCGACGCCGAGAACGCTGATCAGGACACCCCAGACGATCGGGATGAAGTGAATCAGCAGCATCATCAGCAGTCCCGGCAGCAACAGTTTGTACGCGTACTGCTGTTCGTCCGATAGCCGATTGTACAGCGGGAGATAGCGCCCGATTTCGATCTCGGCGACGCTGCTCCGGACCCGACTACTCGTCCGTGTCATGGCGACGTACAGGTAATCCGTTCATTACGCTATTTCGATCGTTCATGCTGTTTTATTCTAACGTTTGTTCGGCCACGGATGCAGCCTGTTCGAGTGCCGCTTCGGCGTCACCGGCCGCTAGCTCGCCCGTAACGGCACTCTGTAGCACCTCGAAGACCGTGCTGTTGAGTTCGCTTTCGATCTCTCCCCAGCCGAGGACCTGCGGATACGTTCGGGCGTGGGGGAACACCTCTTCGTCGAAGGTCCGATAGAGTTCGTTGTCGAAGTAGTCGGTCTCCAGTCCGTCGGGATTCGTCGGCAGGAATCCGACCGTATTCGAGACGGCGGCGTTTGGCTCCGCCTGCAGGAGATAGTCGATCCACTGCGCGGCGGCCTCGGGTTCGTCGGTCCACGGGTGAATCCCGAGCAGTTCCATCCCGAAGAACGTTCCCTGGTCGCCGTCGGGGCCCGCAGGCGGAGCCGCGACCGACAGGTCATCGAGCGCGTTGCCGTCCGCCTCCTCGTAGGCGGAGACCGTTCCGAGCGCGCCCCACGTACTGGCCATCTGCCCGCCGGTGAACGCGCCCTGAATGTCTGCCGCTCCCCACTCGATGGTTTCGGACGGCAAGACGTCGTACTCGGCGTACAGGTCCGCGTAGAACTCGAGGGCTTCGACCCCGCTGTCGTCGTGAAACGCCGGGGCACCGTTGTCGTCGGTGAGCAACTGCCCGCCGTTTTGCCAGAGGAACATCGCGAAGTTCCGAATCGGCTCGAAATCCGCACCCATGATGGCGAAGTAGTTGTTCTCTGCATCGTACGCCTGTGCCTGCTCGAGCAGGCCATCCCAGTCCGACGGCGTCCCCTCGACCCCACCGGCTTCGATCCGTTCGTCGACCTGCTGGTACGCCCGCGGGCCCCAGAACCACGGAATTCCGACGAGCGTGTCCTGGAACGTGGCGACATCCAATGCGCCGTCCGTGAACAGGTCCGTCGATGGCAGTTCATCGGCGACGCTGCCAGAGTCCAGATCCATCCATCCGCCTGCGTCGTACTGCTCCGGAATCCACGTCGAGGCGATTTCGTGGACGTCCGGTCCACTTCGGCTCATCATATCGCTGAGCATCGTCTCCTGCGCTTCGCCCCAGCCGACGAACTCGTACTCGACTTCGATTCCGGTTTCGTCCTCGAACTGTGCGGTGTGTTCCTCGAAAAATTCCTCCAGGCCCGGGGCATCCATATACCGGGTCTCGAGTGTCGTCCCACCGCTATTGGTGCCACCGAGACACCCTGCAACGCCGAACGCGGTCGCTACACCTGTCGTCGCCAGTATCTTCCGACGGGTATGGTTTCTCATAGCTAGACCTCGACTCCGTATTATGATACATTATACATAATTGTTTCCCTCGACTGAACACGCTCCGCTCGGCTGCTGAGCCGATCTTCGTGTCCGTCGGTCACCGAACCCAGTCACTGATGGACACCGGTGAACACCACGGTGGCCGCTGCTATCGCGTAGCTATTTGGTGGTTCATCTACTTGTGCCACTATGGAAATCACTGGGTACGAACTGTTCGAAGTCCCCCCGCGTTGGCTCTTTCTGAAACTCGAGACGGATACCGGGCTCGTCGGCTGGGGAGAGCCGATCGTCGAAGGGCGAGCCCAGACCGTTCGCACCGCCGTTGAGGAAATTCTGACGAGTTACCTGCTCGGCAACGATCCCCACAACATCGAGGACCACTGGCAGGCGATGTATCGCGGGTGTTTCTACAGAGGCGGTCCCGTATTGATGAGTGCAATTGCCGGGATCGATCAAGCCCTCTGGGACATCAAAGGCAAGCACTTCGATATCCCCGTCTACGAACTGCTCGGCGGGCGAACTCGTGATCGCATTCGCGTCTACCAGTGGATCGGTGGCGATCGCATCAGCGAAATCGGGACGGAAGCGAAACAGCTGTTAGAAGCCGGCTATACCGCATTGAAGATGGATGCATCGAACCAGCTGCGCCACCTCGAACCGCCGAGCGCAATCACCGACATCGTCGACCGCGTTCGACACGTTCGCAGCGTCGTCGGCGACGAAATGGACATCGTCGTCGATTTCCGCGGCCGTATCTCCAAGTCACTCGCAAAGCGCGTTATCCCCGCCCTCGAACCGTTCGACCCGTTATTCGTCGAAGAACCAGTCCTTCCCGAAAACCTCGAATACATTCCCGAACTCGCGGGTCGGACCGACGTCCCACTGGCGACCGGTGAACGTCTTTACTCCCGCTGGGACTTCAAACCCCTCTTCAAACGGGGCGGCATCGACGTTATCCAACCCGACGTCTCACACGCCGGTGGCATCTCCGAACTCGTCCGTCTCGCCGCCATGGCCGAAACCCACGATATCGCCGTTGCGCCGAACTGTCCGCTCGGTCCGATCGCACTCGCGGCCTCGCTCCAGGTGAGCACGTACATTCCCAACCTATTGATTCAAGATCACGGCTTCGATATCTATCCGGCACCGAAGAGCGCAGCGGATCACTACCTCCACGATGCCTCCGTCTTCGAGTTCACCGATGGCTATCTATCCCCGCTCGACGGGCCGGGACTCGGGGTCAACATCGACGAGTCAGCGGTTCGGAACCGGTCCCGGCAGGATCTCGACTGGTCGAATCCGATCTGGCGTCACGAGGACGGCAGTATCGCCGAGTGGTAACGCTCGCTGACGCCGCAGACCGTGCCGAATGCCCGCGGGTTTCGACAGTCGAAACACTCGCGTCCGAGGGCCGGGGCACCAGTGCCGCGGCAACGGTGAACTCGAACGGTTGTGCCGGCAGCCCTCCGTGCCGTGTCTCCCGGGCTGTGT
The DNA here is from genome assembly GCF_000337595.1 of Natrialba taiwanensis DSM 12281. GTDB lineage: Archaea > Halobacteriota > Halobacteria > Halobacteriales > Natrialbaceae > Natrialba > Natrialba taiwanensis. Next base: position 13,774 of record NZ_AOIL01000031.1, read on the forward strand.
TCGCGATCGGTTGTTTCGCTGGCCGAAACAAAAGTGGGAAAAATAGCGTCTTGGGAGAAAACATCACACGAGTGATTACAATCATACTATTGTAATTTGATGGCGTCGCCGAACCGAATTTCGCTCACCGAAACAATCGGGCACATCGAGCCTGACAAGTAGCCGTTCCGGGTCGACGTAATGGCTCGTTTCGACAACAGGGGGCTTGATTGGCCACTATTCCGGTGACAGAGGTCGGCTTCTCGGCTCAGTTATCGTTTCGACAGCGGCGAAAAAGGAACCGATGGCTCGATCATCGTCCCGTCGCTTTTGCGTTCCCTCTCTCTCTCTCCCTCTCTCGAGTTACGGCGTTCGGTCGCCAGTCTTTCGTCGGCTTGTCGCGCTCGTCTCCGCTGTGGTCTTTCACTCGTTCACTGTCACGGGACCGAGTTCAGCCGAGGAATGCGTCGGCCCGGTCGTGAAGCGGAACGTAGCCCTCCGCGCTGGCGACGCCGGTTCGTTTGCCGCGGGTGGCGTCTTCTGCGGCGACGCCGTCGATGAGGTTGTCGAACTCGGCGTCGATCCCGCCGTGTTCTTCGAGGAAGGCCACCTGTGATTCGTGTTCGCCGATGGCGGCGGCTTTCCGGTCTTCGTAGCCCGAAATATCGATGTGGACGGTCGGTTCGAACGAAGAGGTCGGTTTGCCGAAGAAGTACACGTTGTCCGGATCACACGGCTCGAAGTCGCTTTCGACGAGGGGGAGCGACGCCATGTAGTAGGCGTCCGTCACGAGGCGGGCGGTGATCCGGTGGTCCGGATGCATGTCGTCTCGGTAGTGCGTGAGGATCAGATCCGGGTCGGCGGCGCGGATGGTTTCGACGATGGAGAGACGATTTTCGAGCGAGTACTCGATGCGTCCGTCGGGGAATCCCAGGAAAGTTACGTCGCTCGCGCCGAGGTGCTCGCCCGACCGCCGCGCCTCCGCTTCCCGCGTCGCTGCGATATCCGCTTCTGTCGTCTCGAAGCCGCCATACTCGCCTTTGGTCATGTGGGCGATAGTGACCGAATCGCCGCGGTCGGCGTGTTTTGCGAGCGTCCCGCCGCAGAAGATATCCGCGTCGTCGGGATGGGCAACGATTGCTAATAACTTCATGTGCACCCGCCATGTTGACAGTAATCCGTGTTAATTGTTACTCACGTGCCAGTCTGCGGTCGCGGGTGCGGTTATTCGAGCGCATCAGTCAACAGTCGACTCGCGCTGAGAAGCAGGCCGGGAATGTTCTCCTCGAAGCGCTTTCCGGAGAGTTCATCGGCCCGTCCGGAGACGTAGACGGCGCCGGTCAGCGAGTCGGTTTCGACGCTGACGGCGACGCTGTTGACCGCGGCAAACTGTTCCTGTCGATCGAGGGAGAAGCCGCGTTCGCGGATGCGATCGAGTTCAGACTGCAGTTCTTCGCCGTCGGTGATCGTGTGGGGGGTCAGTGCTGGCAGTTCGGACTCGAGGCGGTCGTTCGGGAGCGCTGCGAGGATAGCTTTCCCGGCCGCACTGCAGTGGAGGTGACGGGTGTTGTACGCCGGGAACGTTCCGCTTGCATACTGATCGGCGCAGTAGACGTCGACCGCGACGCCGTTCTGTTCGACGACGAATCCGGCGACTTCGTTTGCCATCGCTGCGAGTTCGTCGACCGGTTCGCGAGCCGTGTCGACGAGATCGGTATCCCACTGCACTCGTCTCGCACAGTCGAGAAATCGGATCGAGGGCTCGTACTGACGACCGACTTTGGTGACATAGCCCAGGTTCGCAAGTGTACTCACGTGTTTGTGGACGGTGCTCTTCGTCATCGCCGTCTGCGAGGCGATCTCCGTGACGCCGACCGGTTCAGGGGTGTCGATGAGAACGTTCAGCACCGACAGTGAGCGAGCCGTCGCATCGATGGTCTCTCCGTGGCCGTCCGCGTTCATACACCGAGTATTCCGGCGGGATGTCATTAGTGTTTCCCGCACCGAAACACCGCTGAAACCGAACTTTTTTATCTCACATCTCCGCACTGTCGGTATGGACCGAGCTGTGAAAGACGACTCTATCTACGACGAGTTCGGCGTCCCCGCGGTCATCAACGCGACCGGGACGAAGACGCGTATCGGGGGGAGTCGCATTCGAACCGACGCGCTCGACGCGATGGCGCGCGCCGGCGAGTCGTTCGTCAGACTGTCCGACTTGCAGGCCGCAGCCAGCAGACGGATCGCCGACGCGACCGGCGCGGAGGCTGGCTACGTGACCAGCGGCGCTGCCGCCGGGCTCCTCTTGAGCGCTGCCGCCGCGCTCGCGGGGTGCAACGTCGAACGGATGGAGCGACTCCCCGAGACGGACGGCATCCCCGACGAGATCGTCATGCCACGAACCCACCGCACCGGGTACGATCACGCGTTTCGCGCCGCGGGGGCGACGATCGTCGACGTGGGGACGAACGACCGCACCCTCGGAACCGGGTCGACGAACGTCGAGCCCTGGGAAATCGAGGCGGCGATCGGCAAGAACACGGCCGCGATCGGCTACGTCCAGAAACCGTTCACCGAGCCGCCGCTCGAGGCCGTTACGGCGGTCGCTCACGAACACGACGTGCCCGTCATCGTCGACGCCGCAGCCGAGTTGCCGCCCGCGGAGAACCTGTCGCGGTTCACGGACGCCGGCGCTGATCTCGTCGTCTTCAGCGGCGGCAAGGCGATCCGCGGCCCGCAGACGACCGGGATTGTCGCCGGTCGCGAGGACCTCATCGAGTCTATCGCACTGCAACACCTCGACATGCACGCCGCCGACGCCGTCTGGGACCCGCCGTCCGAACTCATCGACACCGACCGACTCGAGGGCGTCCCGCGACAGGGGATCGGGCGCTCGCTGAAAGTCGGCAAAGAAGAACTCGTCGGTCTCCTCGTCGCGCTCGACTCGTTCTGCGACGCCGACCGCGCGACCCAGTCGGAGACCTGGCACCGGACAGCGACCCGCATCGCCGAGTCGCTCGCCGATAGTTCGGGGATCGACGCGACCGTCACCGCAGACACCGACGTCTCGGTCGCCCCGACGGTCGTCGTCCAGATCGATCCGACCGCCGCGGCTTGCTCCGCGACCGAACTCGTCCGCTCGCTCCGCGCCGAGAACCCTCGCGTGTTCGTTGGCGCGGATCGGCTTGACGAGGGTATCGTGACGATCAACCCCATGTGCCTCGACGACGACGATGTGCCGTACGTCCTCGAGCGAATTCGGGCACATATGGGCGCAGAATCGGGACCGAATCCATAGACGATAGATGATATATATGTACCGAAACCTACATCACCCCCGATGGAGATTGATCGAATGGCTATGAAAGAGGTATCTACAGCCAATGCGCCGGCCAGTATCGGCCCGTTTTCACAGGGCGTAATCGACGACGGAACGGTTTACGTCTCGGGTCAGGGGCCGATCGACCCTGAGACGGACGAGATCGTCGGCGAGAGTATCGAGGCCCAGACGCGACGGACGATGGAAAACATCGATGCCGTCCTGACAGCGGCGAACAGTTCGCTCGACGACATCGTGAAATCGACAGTCTTCGTCAGGGATATGGACGATTACGAGGCGATCAACGAGGTGTACGAAACGTACCTGAGCGATCCCTATCCCGCACGCAGCGCCGTCGAGGTCGCGGCACTCCCCGTCGACATCGGCGTCGAAATCGAAGTCGTTGCACGGGTGAGCCGATGAAAGCGATCGCCGTCGAGCGCGGCAAGACCGAGCCGTCGCTGCTCGACGTTCCCAAACCGACGCCCGCCGACGGTGAAGTGCTGCTTCGAACGCTTCGGGTTGGCATCGACGGCACCGATTTCGAGGTACTTGACGGAAATCACGGCGGCTTTCCCGACGGAGACGAGTACCAGATACTCGGCCATGAAGCCGTCTGTGCCGTCGTCGATCCGAACGGCACGGATTTGACGGAAGGTGAACTCGTCGTTCCGACCGTGAGACGGCCGGCCGACGGCTCCCGCGAGTTCTTCGACCGAGGTGAACCGGATATGGCTCCGCCGGGGACCTACCGCGAACGCGGTATCGAGGGTGCACACGGGTTCATGGCGGAGTTCGTGACGACGCCGGCCGAGTTTCTGGTTCCGATTCCCGACGCGTTCGCCGAGACGGGCGTATTGATCGAACCGATGAGCAATACGGTAAAGGCACTCGAACTCGCGTTCGCGTCGAGGTCGCTGTTCGAGTGGGACCCAGAGCGGGCGCTCGTCCTCGGAAACGGGCCACTGGGACTGCTCACGCTTGCGATGTTGCAACCGACGGTCGAGCGCTCGTACTGTCTCGGGCGGCGCGACCGACCCGATCCGACGATCGATATCATCGAGGAGTTCGGTGCGACGTACGTCGATTCGCGAACGACGCCCGTTTCGGAGATCGAGGACGTCCACGAACCGATGGATCTCGTTTACGAGGCGACCGGCCACGCTAAACACGCCTACGACACGATCGACGTCCTGGCACCGAACGGCGTCGGCGTCTTGCTCGGGATTCCGAACGAGTGGACGTTCGATATCGACGGTGGGCGTCTCCACCGGGAACTGGTACTCGGCAACAAGGCGCTGCTCGGCAGCGTGAACTCGCATATCCGTCATTTCGAGTCCGCAAAAGAATCGCTCGAAACGCTTCCCGACTGGTTCCTCGGACGGATCATCACCGATGTGTACTCGCCGACTGAACTCGAGGATGCGTTCGACGATTCCACCGACTGTATTAAGCAAGTGATCGATTTCACCTGAGCCAGGGCGTCAGTGGCCCTGCTTCCGTCTGCACCAGATCCTGGTCTCTGAATCCACCCGCCAGGGTAGCTTGACGAGACGTTATCGGAGGCCGACGTAGTTGGACGCGGCAGGTTCCGTCTCTTTACGCACGGTCGTGCCCTGAAAGCGCTCGGTGAACTCGTCGCACTGCGAGTGCAACCGGGAGTGCGAAGGTGGCGGTTGCGTTCGTTGCTATCCCGAACGTCACTCCACGATCACATGATAGTGTTTACAGATCGAATTTACATTAGATATTAGATACTATGGTTCTCTCTGCCATCAATTGTGCTATCTCTATGAACATCTATCTGAGAATCATATACATCTACTAGTATTGGTTGAATAGCATCTCTATCTAATTCGTTCTCTGCCGTACCGGTTTCTTCCTACCATACTCGGTATAGAACATGAATTCGTCTTTATTTCCATCTACCTGGAACAGAGACCGACATCGGACCGGGGCTGCTTCACAACGAAGGTCAGTTATATCTGCATAAATTATCGATAGATGGGTTTATTCTTTTCGAAAAGAATTGTATTTACTACGCACAACTACTGGCCGCTAGGCCGGTTTTAGTGAACTCGTTCTATTAGGAATCTTAGTTGATTTGTCTTTTAGGTTGGGCTAAAACCGGTGCCTTTACAATGTTTTAGGTTGGCCTAAAGAACTGTATGCGAGAACGGTTGCACCGATATTGTCGCTGTACGCCATCGAACGCCGATTCTGGCGGTGATGCGTCGTGAGCTATCTTTCCGCCGGAAACGAAGAGATTCTGTCCCAACAGACGGCGCGCGAGTCAAGCGCGCGAACGTATCCGCGCCATCTTCCGTTTGCCATCCGCGAAGCCCAGGGCGTGACGGTAACGGATATGGACGGCAACGAGTTCTACGATTGCCTCGCGGGCGCGGGGACGCTCGCACTCGGACACAACCATCCCCGAGTTCGCGAGGCGATGGAGCGCGTTCTCGAGGCGGATCGGCCGCTTCACACGCTGGACATTTCGACGCCGGCCAAAGAGCGGTTCGTGGATTCGCTATTCGAGAGTCTCCCGTCGGAGTTCGCCCGTTCTGCCCGCGTACAGTTCTGTAGTCCTGCCGGAACGGATGCCGTCGAAGCGGCACTGAAGTTAGTGAAGACGGCGACGGGGAACCGAAGCGTCCTCGGGTTCCAGGGTGCCTATCACGGGATGACGAGCGGGGCGCTCAGTCTGATGGGCGATACGGCCGCTAAGGAGCCGGTTTCAGGCACGGTCAGCGAGGTCCACCATCTGCCGTATCCCGCCGACTATCGCTGTCCGTTCGGGATCGGCGGCGAGGAGGGTCATCGAACCGCCAGCCGGTACGTTGAGCATCTCCTCACGGACTCCGAAAGCGGGATCACGGACCCGGCTGGCATGATACTCGAGCCGGTCCAGGGTGAGGGCGGTGCCGTACCCGCGCCCGCAGAATGGCTGCAAGACATTCGGCGAATCACCCGGGAGCACGACGTGCCGTTAATCGTCGACGAGATCCAGGCGGGGCTCGGTCGCACGGGCGAACTATACGCGTTCGAACACGCCGATATCGTCCCCGATGTCGTGACGCTCTCGAAGGCGATCGGTGGCGGGCTCCCGCTCGCGGTCGTCGTCTACGACGAGTCCCTCGACGCCTGGGAGCCGGGGGCCCACGCCGGAACCTTCCGCGGGAACCAGCTCGCGATGGCGGCCGGTGAGGCGACGATCGATTACATTCTCGAGAACGATCTCGACGACCACGTGGCCGATGTCGGAGCACGGCTGCGCGATCACCTCGAGTCCACCGCCGAACGATTCGACGCGATCGGCGACGTTCGCGGCCGCGGGCTGATGCTCGGCGTCGAGTTCGTTGACGAAACCGCCGACTGGCAGGGTGCAGGTCCGGCCGCGCCGGATGGAGACCTCGCCGAAGCCGTCCAGGCGGCATGTTTCGACCGCGGGCTGGTGATCGAACTCGGCGGCCGGGAGAGTGCGACGGCGCGGTTCCTGCCGCCGTTGATCGTCTCGGACTCGCAGGTGGATGACATCGCAGCGCGCTTCGACGAAGCCGTCGCGGCGGCCGTCGACGGCTCAGCCACGCAACGAGCGGGGGCCGCATCCACATGAGCGTCGACGAGTTCTTCCTTGGGGCCGGGCGTGGCGAGACGAGCTATCGGGACGCGATGGACCGGGCGGTCGAGACGGTGATCGAGACGGTCGCGAACCGCGAGCGGCCTCACTCGGGAGCGTCACCGGAGGAACTCGCCGCCCAGTTCGACGACCCCGTCGTTCCCGAGGAGGGACAACGCCTCGAGATGACGATCGACGAGGTAGCCGAGCGCGTTCTTCGCCACTCCGTCGATCCGTCGAACCCCCGCTGTGCGGCCCACCTCCAATGTCCGCCGATGATTCCGGGGCTGGCCGCCGAGACGCTGCTCACCGCGACGAACCAGTCGCTCGACTCGTTCGACCAGGCTCCCGCTGCGACGGTCCTCGAAGAACGAGTCGTGACCGCCCTCTGTGACCTGTTCGACCTGCCCGAAGATGCCGACGGCGTCTTCACCAGCGGCGGGACGCAGTCGAACTTCCAGGCGCTGTTGCTCGCTCGCGACCGCTACTGCGACCAGCAGTTCGACCGAAACGTACAGACCGACGGCCTGCCGGCGGCGGCCCCGTCGCTTCGCATCCTCTGTTCCGAAGCGGCCCACTTTACCGGCAAACAGGCCGCACACCACCTCGGACTCGGCGAACGAGCCGTCTACACCGTTCCGACGGACGCCGACGGCTGCATGGATCTCGATGAACTCGACGCGGCCCTCGATGACCTGGATCGGAGAGATGAGCTCCCCTTCGCGCTCGTCGGGACCGCCGGCACCACCGACTTCGGCAGCATCGACCCGCTGCCCGCCCTCGCCGACCGAGCCGCCGACCGCGACCTCTGGTTTCACGTCGACGCGGCCTACGGCGGCGCGCTCGCGGTGAGCGACGAGTTCAGCGACCACCTTGCGGGCATCGAGCGGGCCGATTCGATCGCCGTCGACTTCCACAAGCTGTTCTACCAGCCGATCAGTTGCGGGGCGCTCTTGCTTCGCGACGGCGCGGATTTCCGGTTGATGGCCCGCAACGCGGCCTACCTTAATCCGGAAGCCCACGACGAAGGCGGGATTCCGAACCTCGTCTCGAAGTCGGTTCAGACGACGCGCCGGTTCGACGCGCTCAAACCCTACGTCGCGTTCCGGACGCTCGGCCGAACTGGCCTCGCCGAACTCGTCGAGCACACGCTCGAACTGGCCGACGACGCGGCTGCACTCGTTCGCGAGGCCGACGATTTCGAACTGCTCGGCGAGCCGACGCTGAACGCCGTCGTCTTTCGCTACCGTCCTCGGCCGGGACTGAGCGACGAGGCCGTGAGCGCCCTGAATGCGGCCGTCCGACGCGACCTCTTAGACGACGGGCGGGCGCTCGTCGCCCGAACCACCGTCGACGGCGTGACCAGCCTGAAGGTGACGCTCCTGAACCCGACGGCGACGCTCGAGGACGTGGCAGCAATGCTCGACGCGGTCCGGGACTGTGGCGACAGGGTTGCTGACACCCGGGAGGTGACAGCATGAGCACCGGCACCGAGCGCAGCGTCGACCGCGATCGCAGCGTCGATCCGGCGGTCCGGGCCGACGACGCCACCGTTCACGCGTTTCTCAACTGCTACCTGCGCGAGACGGGCGACTACGAGATTCGCGACGACGCCGTCGCCGGCGTCGATCCCGGTCCGGATGGACTGCTTCGCGCGACGTTGCCGGCACAGGAGATCGACCTCCTGGCTCCGCTCGCACACCGCTCTCCGACGGAGCGACACCGCTTCGAGACGCCGGTCCGGTACCGGCTCGGTGACGATGGCGGCCGCCCGCTCGATGCGGCGACCCTCGCCGCGCTCGTGATCAAGGATCTCAGCCTCGCACAGGACGGCGAGGCCGTCCCGGACGAACTGTTAGAGCGCGTGCTCCGGAGCAAGCGAGCCACCGAGGAGTTCGTCGCGGCGCGTGCGGGCGACGAGGACCGCCTGTACGCCGAGACGCTGTCGTTTCGCGACGCCGAGCAGGCGCTCGTCTTCGGCCACCACCGACACCCGACGCCGAAGAGCAGACAGGGAATCGCCGCACGCAACCGCGAGCGGTACGCGCCGGAACTGCGCGGGTCGTTCCCGCTGCACTACTTCCGGGCGGACCCGACGCTCGTCTCCGCTGACTCGGCGCTCGACTGCAGCGCCGCGACGTGGGTGAAAGACGCCCTCCGCAACGATGCCGCCGTCTCTGCGTCCTTCGTCGACGAGCACATCGAGAGCGACGACGTTCTCCTACCGGTCCACCCGTGGCAGGCGGACTACCTCCGCGACCAGGCACACGTCCGCTCCCTGCTCGGCGACGGCCTCGAATATCTCGGTCCCGTCGGACGCGAGTTCATCCCGACGACCTCGGTGCGAACGCTGTACAGCGAAACCGCCCCGTTCATGGTCAAATCGTCGCTGAACGTGACGATCACCAACTCCGTGCGGACCAACAAACGCCCGGAACTCGAGCGCGGCGTCGCCGTCGCCGACCTCCTCGCGACCGAGTTCGGCGATGAACTCGCGACTGCGTTCCCGGATTTCGACATCGTTCGCGATCCGGCCTACCTCGCGCTGGATGCCGGCGAGGGACGCGAGTCAGGATTAGAGACGGTCCTCCGAGCGAACCCGTTCCGCGGCGATGCCGGAGCGAACGCCACGCCGCTGGTTTCGCTCTGCCAGGATGCGATCACTGGCCACTCGCGGCTCGGCCGGCTTATCGAGTCCATTGCCGACCGCGAGGGTCGCTCGACCGCCGCCGTGAGCACTGATTGGTTCCACCGCTACCTTCGGCTCTCCGTTCGGCCCGTGCTCTGGCTCTACCTCGTTCAGGGCGTCGGCGTCGAGGCGCACCAGCAAAACTCCGTCCTGCTCATAGACGAGGCGGGTTATCCCGACGGGTTCCGCTACCGGGACAATCAGGGCTTTTACTTCCCCGAATCGCTCGTCGCCGACGTCGAGCGGTACCTTCCCGGCGTCGGCGAGCGGGCGGGAACAGTCTGTCCGGATGCTATCGCCGACGAACGGCTCCGCTACTACGTGATCTGCAACAACGCCTTCGACGTGATCAACGCCTTCGGCAGCGCCGGCCTCGTCGCGGAGCGTCGACTCCTGGCGCTCCTTCGAGACGAACTCGAGTTCGCCCGCGAGCGCTACGATCGGCCGTCGTCGGCCTTCCTCGACCCGCTCCTGGAGTCGCCGACCGTCCCCTGCAAGGCGAACCTGCTTACCCGCTTCAGGGGGCTCGACGAACTGGAGAACGACCTCGAGAACCAGTCCGTCTACACGGACGTGCGGAATCCGATCGTCACCGAACTGGACCGCGACGCTGAACGGGAACACGAACACGATCCCGATCCCGCAATCGCCCTCGAATCCGACGGTGAACTCGACCCATGACAGGACCGGACGCCACCATCGCGACCGACTACGACTATCAGACGTACGACGATCGCATCGACCGGACGATCTCGCTCCGGCAAGCGTCGCTGGAGCGCGATCTGGGCCGGCTCCACGCGTGGCTCGGGAGCGAGCATGTGAAACCGTACTGGCAGCTCGATCTGCCGCTCCCGGCGTTTCGCGCCCGTCTCTCCTCGAAACTGGCGGACGACCACCTCACGCCCTACGTCGGCTGTCTCGACCACGTTCCGATGAGCTACTGGGAGTGTTACTGGGCGGCCGAGGACGACGTTGCTCACCACTACGACGCCGACCCGGCGGACCAGGGCGTTCACCTCCTCATCGGCCCCGAGGAATACCTCGGGCACGGCTACGCGGCACCGTTGCTGCGGGCGGTCGTTGCCATGCAGTTTCGCCACGCGGAGACCGACCGCGTCATCGCGGAACCCGACGCCCGCAACGAGCGGGTCATCCGCGTCTTCGAACGGTGCGGCTTCGAGCCGCGATCGGAGTTCTACTTCGACGAAGCCGAGAAGGATGCCGTGTTGCTCGTCTGTGACCGCGAGCGGTTCGAGTCCTGTCTCTTATACACA
>NZ_AOIL01000032.1 GCF_000337595.1 Natrialba taiwanensis DSM 12281
TCTTCCGATCTGAGCAATCGTCTTTCTCGAGCGCGAGGCCGAGTTCAACTGGCATGAAGGGATGTTGCTCGAGGGGGCGACCCTCGAGGTGCCGTTCCTCGCGGACCTCGTCACGCTCGCGGACCCGACGAGCCCCTACAGTTACCTCAACTACCTGCGGGAGACGGGCCGACTCTACGAGTTCTACTTCTACGAGACGTTCCAGGTGCCCCGGCGGGAGTACAACGAGTACCTGCGCTGGGTCGTCGCTGAACTCGAGAGCTGTCGATTCGGACGCGATGTGACGGCGGTTCGGTGGGACGACGAGCACGGGCACTACGTCGTTACGGCGACGCATCCGGAGACGGGCGAGCGCTTCGAGTACCGGGGGGAGAACCTCGCGCTCGGCGTCGGGTCTCGACCGCAGATTCCGGACCATTTGCAGGGCCATCCCGAGCGCGACGTGTTCCACACGGCGACCTATCGCGGCAACCGAGAGCGGGTCTTGGAGGCCGACTCGGTCACCGTCGTCGGTTCCGGGCAGAGCGCCGCCGAGGTGTTCCAGGATCTGCTGGAGCGCCAGGCGGATCCCGACAACGACTACCGTCTCGACTGGCTGACCCGGTCGGATGGCTTTTTCCCGATGGAGTACTCGAAGCTCGGGCTGCAACACTTCACGCCCGAGTACGACCGCTACGTCTACGACCTTCCGCAGGACGTCAAAGACGAGTTCATCCCGGAGCAGGAACTGCTCTACAAGGGGATCGATCCGGGGACGAGCGCCGAGATATACGATCTGCTCTACCGGCGGTCGATCGGCGACCGGGACCCCGACGTCGGTCTCTTCGCGATGACCGAGGTTCGGGATATCGAGGCCGTCGGAGACGGGGCCCAGTACGCGCTCGACTGCCACCAGTGGCAGGCCGAGGAGTCGTTCGTTCACGAGAGCGAGGTGGTCGTCCTCGGTACGGGCTACGAACGGCCGATTCCGGACTTTCTCGATCCGCTCGCGGACGTTATTGGCTGGGACGAGCAGGGCCGATTCGAGGTGACGGCGGATCATCGCCTCGAGATCGACGCGGCGGGGGATATCTTCCTGCAGAACGCCGAGATGCACACCCACGGCGTCGGCGTGCCTGATCTCGGCCTCGGCTGTTATCGCAACACGCGGTTCGTCAATCGGCTGGTCGGTCGCGAGGCCTACCCCGAGGATGCGGACACCGTCTACCAGGATTTCGCCGTCGAACAGTTCGTCGAACGAGCACCGAATGCCTCCCGCCGGCACGGAAACGGGAGCGAATCGAGTTCAGGAGCGGACCCGAGTCGTCCGTCTCCGCCGACGCAGAACGACTAATGCGAGGTAATTGACACGACACTATGAATCCGAACGATCCGACGCTACAGCACGCACTCGAGCAGGATGTCTGGGAAACCGCCGAACGGCGGCTGCTGACGAAGATGCTCGCGGAGTTCGCGTACGAGGAGATCATCGCGCCGCGGGTGGTGGCGAGCGGCGACGACCGCAACACCTACCGATTCGACCTCGGCGACGCGGCGTATCGCTTCGAGGGAACCGAACGCCTGATGGACAGCCTTCACGTCGACGGCGAGACCGTCGAACGACGTGCGGACGACGAGTGGACACCCCTTTCGGACCCGCTTCGATTGCTTCGCGACCTCGGTGAGACGACGTCGCTGGACGGGCTGACGGAGGGAAATCTCGTCCGCGAGTACAAGCGGACGCTGCTCGCCGACGCCCACGTCGAGGCACGTCAACGGGAGCGAGACGAGTTCGATCCTCTCGAACTCGACTACGCTCACCTCGAAGGCGAGATGGACGGCCACCCCTGGATCACCTACAACAAGGGCCGCCTCGGCTGGGGGTACGACGACTACCGCCAGTACGCGCCCGAGCGCCAGACCCCGGTCACGCTCTCGTGGGTCGCCGTGCGCCGGGAGAAAGCGACCTTCGTCGCCACCGACGCGGTCGATCACGATTCGCTCGTCCGCACCGAACTGGGTGCTCGCTACGACGAGTTCCGCGATCGACTCGCCGCACAGGGGCTCGATCCGGACGCCTACTACTTCCTGCCGGTCCACGACTGGCAGTGGGACAACAGCATCGTGCCGCTGTTCCCCGACGACATCGCCGCCGACGATATCGTGCCACTCGGCGAGGGGCCTGACGCGTACCTCCCCCAGCAGTCCGTCCGGACCTTCGTCAACATCGACGACGCCGAGAAACACCACGTCAAGGTCCCGATGCGCATCCTCAACACGCTCGTCTGGCGCGGCCTCCCCGGCGAGCGAACCGAACTCGCGCCGACCGTCACCGAGTACATCAAGGGAATCTACGAAGACGACGCGTTCCTTCAGGAGCAGGGACTCATCCTGCCGGGCGAAATCGCCGGCATCAACTACGACCACGGCGACTTTACCGACATCGAGAACTCGCCGTACCAGTACCACGAACTGCTGGGTGCCGTCTGGCGCGAGTCCATCTACACCTTCCTCGAGGACGATGAGCGTGCAATCACGCTCTCGGCGCTGATGCACGTCGACGGCGACGGCGAACCCTACATCGCCCGCCTCGTCGAACAGTCCGGACTCACGACGGACGAGTGGCTCGAGACGTTCTTTGACACGGTCCTCCCGCCGCTGTTGCACTTCCTCTATCGCTACGGGACGGTGTTCTCCCCGCACGGTCAGAACACCATCCTCGTCGTCAAGGACGGCGTTCCGACCCGGCTGGCGGTCAAGGACTTCGTCGACGACGTGAACGTGAGCGACCAGCCGCTGCCGGAACTGGAGGCGCTCCCGGACGAGATGCACGAGGTCCTCCGGAAGGAACCGCCGGAGGGGCTCTGCCAGTTCATCTTCTCCGGCCTGTTCGTCTGCGTCCTCCGGTACGTCGCCGACATCCTCGAAACCCACGAGGACTACCCCGAGGAAGCGTTCTGGACCCACGCGAGAACGGCCATCCTCGACTACCAGGCGCAGTTCCCCGAACTCGAGGACCGATTCGAGCTGTTCGACCTACTGCAGCCGGAGTTCACGAAACTCACCCTCAACCGGAATCGCATCTTCGACTACGGCTACGACGACGCACCCGGGCGTCCCCACGCCTCAGAGCACGGAACCGTCACGAACGCGCTTTACGAGGTGGCTGCGGACGATTCCGTGCACGCCGTCGCCAAGTCCGACGACTGAGAACGCGCCACCCGTCGTCCCATAGCATTTCGGGCGGTCACTTTTCCGTGCTCTGCTCCAGCCACACCGCTCGGTAGCGCGACCCGTTTTACAACCGTATGGGTGTAATCGTTTGCTGGGTACGAGCGATCTATTCCCATCTCGGGAACGATACTGGCGCTTCACACGAGTTCAGATCGCTCGACTGACGAGGACGCTCTCATCTATATGCTTCCGGTACCGAACGCCGTCCGACTCCACCAATTGTCACCCGGAACCGCCCTGTCAACCACACTGTGCGCTTTTCGAGGCGGTCCGCGGATCGTGCGCTCGTCACTTGCTATTCGCCGCGCGGTCCGAACTCGTCGCGCCTTTCGACTGTTCCCGTACCGGGAACAGCTCGGCTACGTGGCCGTTGGCAACCACGACTCGCGGCTCCTCCGAACATCTCCTTCTCCACTCGAGTTCAGCGTTGCCAAATCCGCCGTTCCGACTCGGCTCGGCGCTTCGAGGGAGTCGTTCTGGTCTTGATCGTTCCCGACGACCGAATCGCTCTTTTTCTGCCCTCGGAGCCCCGATCCGTGATCCGATCACAAATCGGGGCCATCGATAGCTGGCGACGCGTGAGCGACCGAGCACGACAGCCTCTCAGGTCGCCGTATCGCCTAGAATCACGGAACGGTCGCTGTTCCCCGTCCGGGAACGTCCCGTCAGTATTCGTGAACTCGTCGGTGGGGCCGTCGTAGCTGAGCGACTCACGAGGTCGTTTCGTTCTCGCGGCATCGCAGGCGACCGCAACCGTTTCCACTGACTCGGTTGAGTCACCGTTCCAGAACCGTAGCTGGGCTGGAGCTATTGCACCGCTTTGTGGCGCTATCCGGTCGCGGCTGGCTGCTTACTGAACGAGCGATTCGATGTCGTCGTCGAGTTGGGCGTACAGTTGCTCGGCTTTGTCCGCTTCCTCGGGGGCGAGCGGTCGGATCGGTTCGCGAACGGTGCCGCCGTGGAGGCCAGCGAGGTCGAGTCCCTTTTTGACCGCGGAGACGCTGATCGCGCCGGGAATGGCGTTTTGCTGTCCGGTTTCGCTCCGGAAGTTCTGGTAGGGCAGGCAGACGTTTCGCAGTTGGCAGGCCCGTTCCCAGTCGCCGTCGGAGAGCGCTTCGAAGAGTTCGAGGCCGATTTCCGGGCGGAAGTTACTGACGCCGGCGGAAAAGCCCTCCGCGCCCTCCGCCCAGAAGGAGACCGCAAACGGCTCCGCGAGGCCGTCGACCCAGACGACATCGTCAGCACCGGCGGCGATGCCCGCGCCGAGTTTGACGGGGTCTTCGAGGGCGTATTTGATGCCGATGACGCCCTCGACGCGAGTGAGGGCGGCGAGGTATTCGACCGAGGGATCGAAGCCGCGGACGTACGGGACGAGCGGTGTTTCCGTGACTGACGCGAGGTCGCGGTAGTACTCGAGTAGTCCCTGTTCGTGAAGGTACGTGTGATCCGGCGGCATAACCATCAACGCGTCGACACCGACCCCGTCGTAGGCCCGGATCAGGTCCTGTGCCGCCGCCGTGCTGCCGCCGACGCCGGCGAGCACGCAGGCATCGGACGGAAGCGCGTCGACGCTCGTCTCGGCGACCGAGACGCGTTCGCTCTCCGAGAGCGAATGGTACTCGCTGATGTTCGCAACCGAGAGAAAGGTCCGAATCCCCTCTTGATAGAGATTCTGGGCGTTCTCTGCAAGTTTTTCGTGTTCGATTTCGAGATCGTCGTCGAACGGCGTCAGGAGTCCAACGGCGACGCCACGGAGGTGGCTCCGCACCTGCTGCGCTGACAATGACATAGCGTGTCGATGTATCGCGGATAGTATAAATCCATCGCCCGGCCGCCACGAGACGGTCGTTTCGGTTGTGTGATCTGGCAAACCAGAACGATGATGCCACGCCCTGCTGTACGACCGCCTCTGCAGACGTTTTTCGCGATCACGTGCGTCGGGTCCTTCATCTGATCGAGAGCAGCGGTATCCGAAACCGACCCCCGATCATCCCTCAGTCGTCCTTCGTGAGCGACTCAGACGCGCCACCGTTCGTGTCGTCACCGCCGTCCGTCGCTGCCGGTTCTTCGGCAGCCGCCGCTTTCCCGTTGCTTTCGTCGTCGGTGATCGACGCACTGGACCAGTATTCGTGGTCGTCCGTAACCCGGAAACACGCGGCGTTGTGGACATCCTCGTCCGGGACGCTGAACGACTCCGGTCGCTGCGTTTTGCAGACTTCGCGGGCGTTTGCACACCGGGTGTGATAGCGACAGCCGCTCGGTGGATCGGTGGGGTCCGGAATGTCGATCTTTCGAATCGGCGAGTCGGCTGCATCCGTGTCGACGCCGAGTTCAGGCGTGGCCCAGCAAAGGGCTTGCGTGTAGGGGTGTTGTGGGTTGTGGATGATCTGTTCCGGCGGACCGATTTCAACGAGTTCGCCGAGGTAGACGACGCCGATTCGGCCGCCGGTTTTCTCGGCGATGTACCGGGCGTTCGAGAGGTCGTGCGAGACGAACAGGTACGACGTGTCGAACGTCTGTTGGAGCTGGATCATGAGATCCATCATTTCGACGCGCAGCGAGACGTCGAGGGCGCTGACCGGCTCATCGGCCATGATGAGGTCGGGATTCATCAGCATTGCCCGAATGAGCGCGATGCGCTGTTGTTCGCCGCCACTGAGCTGGTGCGGGTAGCGCTCGATGTAGTCTTCGGGGGGCGTCATGCCGACGTGTTCGAGCAGGCTTAGAATCCGTTGTTTGCGGTCGTTGCCGTCGAGGTCGTCGTGCCACCGTTTGAGGGGGGCTTCGAGGCTCGCCTTGACGCGTCGGTGGGGGTTCAGTGCGCTGCCGGGGTCCTGATGGACGATCTGGAGCGATTGGCGGATCTCGCCCCAGGAGATGCCGTTCTCGTTGCCTTCCTTGACGTCCCAGATACTGTGCCCCCGGTACGTAATCTCTCCGCCGGTAGGCTCTTGCAGGCCGACCGTCGTTTTGCCGAGCGTCGTCTTGCCACAGCCCGACTCGCCGACGAGGACGACGACGTCCTGTTCGTAGATATCCAGCGAGACGCCATCGACGGCCTCGACCACGTCGGGTTCGGAGAAGATGTCGAGAAAGCCCTGCTCTTTCTCGAAGTGAACTTCGATGTTATCGAGCGAGACGACCGGCTCAGCCGACGTTGATGCGGGAGTGCCGGTCGACGGTGACATTGACGGTGACGTTGTTGAGGCAGTTTGGGCGATCGTCTCGGGCGTCTCCCTCGCCGTTTGTCCGTCGTCGAGTTCTGCGTCGTCGATCTCGTAACTCATCGGAATGTCTTTGCGCGCGTCTTCCCAGTGGTGACAGTGAACGTGATGGCTCGAATGGACCTCGTACGCCACGGGGTCCTCGGCGCGGCAGTGCTGGTCGGCGAGCGGACAGCGGGTGTGGAACGAGCAGCCGGCGGGGACGTTTACCGGGTCCGGCGCGCTGCCCTCGACCGGTTGCATCGTCTCGATCGGCGCGTTGAGATTCGGTGTCGACTTCAGGAGCAATCGCGTGTAGGGATGGGCCGCGTCTTCGAGGATTTCGTCGGTCGGCCCGAGTTCGACGAACTCGAAGGCGTACAACACGCCGATGCGGTCCGCGATGTCCGCGACGAGCGGGAGGTCGTGGGTGATGAAGACGATCGTCAGATCGTACTCCGCCTTGATCTCCTGGATGAGCGAGATGATCGATCGCTGCATCAGCAGGTCGAGCGCGGCGGTGGGCTCGTCCATCACCAGGACTTCCGGTTCGAGGACCAGACTGAGCGCGATCAGCGCGCGTTGTTTCATGCCGCCGGAGAGTTCATGCGGATAGGAATCGAGGACGCGCTCGGGGTCGAGATACAGGTCCTCGAGAATGGTCCACGTTCGTTCCATACCCTCGTCGATGTCGTAGTCGTGGGCGTCGAGGGTTTCGACGAAGTGGGTGCGGAGCTTGCGGATGGGGTTGAACGAGCTCATTGCGCCCTGGAACACCATCGAAATCTCCTCCCAGCGGAGTTCTTTGAGTCCCTGTTTGTCGAGGTCGAGGACGTTGACCGGCCCTCCGTCTGCGGGGTAGTACGTGATGTCGCCGTAGAGAACGCCGGGATCGACGATGGCATCGAGGAGCGCGGAGGCGAGCATCGATTTGCCGCTGCCGCTCTCGCCGACGACGCCGAGGATTTCGTTTCGCTGGATGTCCAGGTCGACGTCGTCGAGGACGCGGGATTCTCCGCGGTCCATGTCGAAGGTGACGGACGCGTTCCGGATTTCCAGGATCGAATCGGTTTGGTCCAGACCGTGGTGTGCGGTTTCTGAGACAGTCATGTTAGATACCTCCCATCATGTCGTTCGTGTTCGTCGTGTCGTCGGAGTCGCCCTCAGGGTCGGCCGGGGAAGTCGTCTTTTCGTGTCGGGCGCGAACGCGGGGGTTGAACACGCGGTCGAGCGACTGCCCGAGGAGGGTGAGTCCGATCGAAATGAAGACGATCGCGACCATGGGAACGAGGAACCAGTGCAGTGCGCCGGGCCGTGCGTGGGCGTTCGCTTCGTAGGCGAGGTTCAGGGTGCTCCCCCAGTTCAGGTTCTCGAACGGCAGGATGCCCAGGTAGTACAGGGCGACGGCCTCGAAGATAACCCGTCGACCGGCGTTGGTGAGGTTGATCACGACGTAGGGCATCAGGTGGGGGATGATCTCCTTGAAGACGATCGTGTGGGTACGCATTCCCATCGCCTGCGATGCTTCGACGAACGATTCTTCTCGGAGCGTGAGCATCTGGGATCTGATGGCGCGAGCGAGTCCGCCCCACGCCGCGACGCTCAACAGCACGCCGACTGCGTACGGATTCCCGAGAATGGCATCGGAGAACATGAGTCCGAGGACCATCACGAGCGGGAAGCCGGGGATGTTGATGAAGACGTCCGTAATCGAACTCAGGACCGTATCGACCATGCCGCCTTTGTACCCGGCGATAGCGCCGACGGTGGTCCCGATGCCGACGGTACAGACCGCTCCCGAGACGACCATCTTGAGGATCGTTGCTGTCGAGTGAACCGTCTGCGAGAGCAGGTCGCGACCCTGTGCATCCGTGCCGAGGATGTACTCTGCGTTCTCGAACGGATTGACGAGGGCGGGTCCTTCGGTGACGTTCGTCGGTTCGACGAGCATCGTTCCGACGGTTCCCGTCAACAGGTACAGAAGGACGATCGTCAATCCGATCCGCGCCCGCCAGTCGCGCCAGATGATCGAAACTGGCGCGTAGACGTAGGCATCGTACAGCTTTCGATAGCGATCGCGGCGCGTTTCTTCGAACTCCGAGACGACTTCGAACGGCGAGTTCACGTTGCCGCCGTCGGTTGCGACGGGCCTGTCGGTTGTCCCGTTGCGTTCGGTTTTGAGCGTCGATTTGGTGTCGGTATTCGTTTCGTGGTCGTCCGCTGATTCGGTTGAACTGGGTGATTCTCGAGTCATTGAGTCCTCCGTGCACGCGGGTCGACGTAGCCGTAGGTCAGGTCGGCCAGCAGCAGTGCGGTAACGATTGCCAGCGTGATGATCATAAAGCCACCCATCATGAGCGGGTAGTCGCGCTGATGGGTGGCAGATAGCATGTACCAGCCGAGGCCGCGATACTGGAACACCTGTTCGAGGACGATCGAACCGCCGAACATCTCGCCGATGCTGATCAGCAGCGTCGTGTACATCGGTAGTACGGCGTTACGAGCAACGTACTGGGTCGAGATGGTGATGTCGGAGAGGCCGCGGAGACGGGCGACGCGAAGGTAGTCCTCGCCGAGCACGCGGATGCTGTTTCCGCGCATGCCGAGGGAGGCGACGCCGGAGGCGACTAACATCGAGATGATCGGTAAGGCTGCGTGGTGGATGATCCCGCTAATATATACCAGATTGAATCCCGGGTCGGCTCCAATCGGCTGGCGGCCGCCGTTTGGAAACAGTCCGTACCGGTACGACAGGAAGATCAACAGGAGGATCGCGAGCACGTAAAACGGGATCGACCCCATCAAGACGGCATACGAGGTGAGTCCAACGTCCAACTTTCCGCCCTCCCAGTAGGCCATCAGCGCGCCGACGGTGATGCCGATGAAGAAACTGATGAAGACGGCCCAGCTCAGGACGAACAACGTCCACGGCAGTGCTCCCGCGAGCACATCCGTCACCGGCTCGCCGTAGTAGACGGACTGTCCAAGATTACCCTGCAGCGTGTCCACAACATAGTTTCCGTAGGCCGTGAGAAGCGGTTCGTCCGGATCGATCGTCATGCGAAGCTCGACGAGTTCACGCGCGCGACCCGGATTGATACCTTGTTGAGTCATCCGCGTAATCATCGCGCCCATAATGTTCCCGGGCATCATCCGGATCAACACGAACGATAGTGTGAGAACGGCCCACACGGTGAAGACCGCTTGCCCTAATCGCCTGACACGCCAGTCCACTGTTAGCATGGATGTATAGCTGTTCAAAACAATTCGTAATCAAGGTTTGCAATCGTATAACATATATTATTATTTTTATGGCCGACCCCGTTCCCTAGTGTCTCCTCTATTCCACTTTCGGGTAGCGGTGGTCGGTATCGGCCGGCGTTAGAACGGCTCCCAGCCGGTATAGAGTACGGCGATGCTTCCCGCGAGCGAGAGGATGACGGGGATGAGCGCGAGTTGCGCGACGACGTACGGCCCCGTTCCCGGGTCGCCAAAGACGAGAGAGAACCCCAACAGGAGGAGGAAGACGAAGTTGACGCCGAGGACGATCTGTGAAATAGCCTGCAGGAATCCCATGCGAAGACGTTTGTACCGATGCTAATAAACGTTCGTCTGAGCGCCTGAACGAACTCGGGGTCGGTAGCAGCGTTCGACGGTCGTCGGTATCACCCGTTGTACTCGATGGTCGCTCCCTCCATCTTCGGAATGAGATACAACGCGTCTTCGGTGCCATCAATGATACCCTCGGGCGCGTCGAGCGTCCAGTTGGCGGCGTTGTACGCGCCGGCATCGGGTTGGAACATCGCCTCCATCTGGGGGACCGTCTGGTTCCACCACCACATCAGTTCCTGGTGGTACTGGTCGTCACCGGTGACCTGCCACTGACGGATGTGCTCCTCGACGTTGATCGACTTCGTCCCATCCGATCCGTCCGGGTCACCAATCGGCATCGGAATTTCCGCGTCGGGATCGAAGTGCGAGATCGACTGGACCCAGGTCGGGACGAGATCGAGCGCCCAGAGCGCCCTGATCCCGTTCGCCGACGAGCCATCCGGCATGATGTCGTACTCGCCCGCCTGCCGACGTTCGTCGAACGTCGCGTCGTCGACCTGTTCCTGGTTCGTCTCGATGCCGAAGTTCTCCAGGTTCTCTTTGAGGACGCCCAGGTCCTTCCGCTCGGTCCCGTTCATGATGTCAACTTCGAACCGGTCTCCATCGGATGTATACCACTCACCGTCGTCGCGCTGGAATCCTTCTTCCTCGAGGAGTTCGGTGGCGCGGTCGGTGTCGTTCTGGCCGTACAGGGTGAAGTCTTCGACCCAGTCGGCGGCGTCGTGCGAGCCGTTATCGAGGACGTTCCCGGGAACGCGACAGGGGGGCCACTCGAACATGCGGTTGACGCCCTCGAGCAGTTGGACGACCTGTTGACGGTCGAAGACGTGACAGATCGCCTTGCGGACGTTCGCGCTTTCGAGAGGGGTGTCGTAGCTGACATCGTACCCGCAGTTGAACGTGAACAGTTTGTTCGTCGAGAACCCCTCCTTGATGAGCGTATGCTCTTCCGGTAACTGGGATTTGACGTCGTCTTCGACCGGGAACTGCGTGTGGGCGGCGTCGATCTCGCCGTTCGCATACGGCTGCGTCGGGTTGTTGTTATTGTAGAGGTGTACCGAGTACTCGCTGAAGTTGAGTTCGCCGGCGTTCGGATGGTCGTCGTACCGTTCGAAGACCATGACGTTGTCCCCGATATCGGCGACCTGAAACGGCCCGTTCCCGACCGCATCCTCGAGCGACGGATACGATGTCGTCGTAATCTCCTCTAAGACGCCCTCCATCTCTCCGTCGTCGCTATTCCGGAGCTGTTCGTGCCAGTCGATCCACTGATCGTCGGTGTGTTTGGTGAATATTCCGCGACTCTCGTCGCCCACGAGGTCGGCGACGACGTTCTGAACCGCAGCCGTCGTCGACAGCGGATCGTGGAACGTAATCTGGGCCGTCTGTTCGTCGACCGCTTCCGCCGACTCGAGGAACTGGTGGGGCCGCTCGCCGTCTTCCGCCTGGTAGTCCAGAATCTCCAGTGACATCTGCAGTTGCATCACCCAGTCGTCGGCGACGACCTGATCCCCGTCGTGCCAGGTCCACTCGTCGCTGAAGGTGAACTCGAGTGTCGTGTCGTCGACCATCTCCCAGTCGGTTGCGATCAACGAGTACACCTCGTCCTCCGACGGGCTGTAGACGACGGGCCGGTCGTAGATGAGCGCCCCCGGATGCCACGTCCCGCGTTGCGTCGGATTCCACGGGTTACAGTGACGCTGGGACGGTAGCGTCCCACTGGTTTCTGCGTCGAACACACGGAATCGATCGGTGCTACTCGAACCACCGAGACACCCCGCCATCAACGCCGTTCCACCCGCAGCACCGTATTTGAGTACATCTCGCCGGTTCAATCCACTGCTCCGCCAGCTGTTACCCTCTGGCATACTCCCTAATGTTGGAAGGTGGTACATATAGTTAACTATAAAAAGTACAATATTCGTCCCACCGCCGGCGACCGACGACGCCACCGCCGACGGTGAACTCGCTTTTGATCTCCGGCTGTCCGTCGCTTCCAGCTTGCTGTCGAGCAGTCAGCGTCCGTTATTGCCCGGTGTATTCCATCGTGGCGTCTTCCATCTTCGGAATCAGGTACAGCGCGTCCTCGGTACCATCGATGATGCCCTCGGGCGCGTCGAGCGTCCAGTCGGCGGCGTTGTACGCGCCGGCGTCGGGCTGGAACATCGCTTCCATCTGGGGAACCGTCTGGTTCCACCACCACATCAGCTCCCGGTGATACTCGCTCTCATCGGTGACCTGCCACTGATTGATGTGTTCCTCGACGTTGATCGTCTTCGTTCCGTCCGCGCCGTCGGGATCACCAACCGGCATCGGAATCTCCGTCTCGAGTTCGAAGTGAGCGATCGACTGGAGCCATCGGGGGACGAGGTCGAGTCCCCAGAGGGGAACGACGCCGTTTGCGGAGGATCTGTCGGGCATCATGTCGTACTCGCCGGCGTGCCGACGCTCGTCGAACGTCGCGTCATCGACCTGTTCCTGGTTCGTCCCGATGCCGAAGTTCTCCAGGTTCTCTCTGAGGACGCCGATATCCTTCCGGTCTGCTCCGTTCATAATGTCGATCTCGAATCGGTCGCCGTCGGGCGTGAACCACTTGCCGTCGTCGCGCTGATACCCCTCCGCTTCGAGGAGTTCGGCGGCGCGATCGGTGTCGTTCCGGCCGTACAGGGTGAAGTCTTCGACCCAGTCGGCGGCGTCGTGCGAGCCCTCGTCCAGAACGCTTCCCGGGACGCGACAGGGTGGCCACTCGAACATGCGGTTGACGCCCTCGAGCAGTTGGACGACCTGTTGGCGGTCGAAGACGTGACAGACCGCCTTGCGGACGTTCGCGCTCTCGAATGGAGTGTCGTAGCTGACGTCGTTCCCGCAGTTGAACGTAAACAGCAGGTTGATCGATAAGTTCTCCCTGACGAGCGTGTGTTCCTCGGGCAGTTGGGATTTGACGTCGTCTTCGACCGGAAACTGGATGTGGGCGGCGTCGACTTCTCCGCTCGTGTACGGCTGCGTCGGATCGTCGTTCTCGAAGACGTGTACCGAACACGACTCGAAGTTGAGATTGTCGGCGTTCGGATGGTCATCGTAGCGCTCGAAAACAACGGCGTTGTCACCGACATCCGCGACTTCGAATGGGCCGTTGCCGACGACCTCCTCGAGCAACGGATAGTTCGTCGTCGTGATCTCCTCGACGACGGTTTCCGCCTCGTCGCCCTCGTGGAGCCGCTGATGCCAGTCGGCCCACTGGTCGTCAGTGTGTTGCGTGAAGATCCCCCGGCTCTCGTCTCCCACGAGATCCGCAACTGCGGTTCGCACCGCATAGGTCGACAACAACGGGTCGTACAACGACACGCGGGCCGTCCGCTCGTCGACCGCTTCCGCCGACTCGATGAACTGGTGGGGTCGCTCGCTGTCTTCCGCCTGATACTCCATGATGCCAAGCGCTAGCTGCAGTTGCATCACCCAGTCGTCGGCGACGACCTGCTCGCCGTCGTGCCAGGTCCACTCGTCGCTAAAGGTGAACTCGAGCGTCGTGTCGTCGACCATCTCCCAGTCGGTTGCGATCAACGAGTACACCTCGTCCGCAGCGGGGCTATAGACGACGGGCCGATCGTGAACGAGCGCCCCGGGGTGCCACGCCCCGCGCTGTGCGAAGTTCCAGGGATTGCAGTGGCGCTGGGACGGCAGTGCGCCGCTGGTCTCCGCATCGAACATGCGAAATCGATCGGTACTATTCGAACCGCCGAGGCACCCGGCGAGGATGGAAACCCCGCCCGCAGTTCCGTACTTGAGCACGTCGCGCCGACTCGGCTGTTGCCACTGTTTGTCACCGTCTGGCATAGTCTCTACTGCCAGACAGTCGTACTTAACTTTACCCCGCACTCGGACCGCTGTCTCCCTCTCGACGGACTCGTCGCTCGGCTAATGCCGAAACGTTTTCCCACCGGTCCGTCCACTCCTCCATCGATGGACGAGCGAACAGTCGTCGTTACCGGTTCGAACAACGGCATCGCCACAGGGGTTCGTCTGTCCGGAGATCACCGACCGAACCCAGGAAGCCGCCGGCTACACCGATGCGGATGTCCGCGATCGGACGCCGCTCGATCGATTCGACACGATGGACGAAATCACAAACTGCGTCAGCTTTCTCGCTGCCGGCGATCACTACATGACCGGCGAGGTCATCCGCGCCGACGGCGGCTGGCTCGCCGACGCCTGGGGTCCCGACGCGGAACTCGATTGACCGACGAGGCTCTCGAACGGTGTCGCAACGGTGTCGCAGTCGCTCGATCACTCGAACGCAGGGATAACCTCCTCGCCGAACAACCGAATCTGCTTCTCGACGAGTTCTTTCGGCATCCCGGAGTGGTGGAATCGGAGCGTGAGGTGATCGAGCGGGAAGCGCTCGCGGATCGATTCGATCTGCTCGACGATCTGTTCGGGCGTGCCGTAGATGAACCGGTCGTCGGCGAGTTCGTCGAAGTTTTCGACGGCGTCGGCGTTCATCAGCGGGTGGGAGAACTCGCATTGCTCAGATCGGAAGAGCNTGCTGAACCGCTCTTCCGATCTGAGCAATTCGATCTCGTCCCACTTCTGGTCGCTGTCTGCGATGTGCTCGCGCTGGGCTTCCTTGCGGTCCTCGACGATCCCCAGGTCGGCGACGACGCCGGGTACCCAGGCGTCGCTGAACCGCACCGAGCGGGCGATCTGCTTGTCGCCCCAGCCGCCGACCCAGAGGTCGGGTCGGGGCTCCTGGACGGTCTCGGGCAGCGGCTGCCAGTCCTCGACCTCGAAGAACGGACACTCGAAGGAAATCGGCTCGTCCGAGGAGAGGAACTCGTCGAGGAATCGCAGTCCCTCGATCATGCGCCCCGCCCGTTCGTCCATCGGGACGTCGAACGCCTCGAACTCTTCCTCGACGTAGCCGAGGCCGACGCCGAGCGTGAGCCGTCCGTTCGAGATGTTATCGAGCATCGCCGCCCGCTGTGCGACGTGCAACGGGTGGTAGAGCGGGAGGATCAACACCGACGTGACGAGTTCGAGTTCCTCGGTTCCGGTGCCGATGCTGGTCAGTCGCGTCAGCGGCGAGGGCCAGTAGTTGTCGCCCTCGGTCGCCTGGTGGTCGTTGACCCAGCAGGACGAGAAGCCGACCCGTTCGGCCAGTTGACACTGTTCGACGACGCCGTCCCACGATTGTCCGCCTTCGACTGGGAAAATCCCGAATTTCATACGCTACGATGTGACAGTGCGAGCAGCACGTATTTACATTTTCTGTTGGCGGGGTGACGCTGCGTCGTGGAATCGGTGTCCGCGTGACCGCGTACAGCCTCGTCTCCGTCACCTGCGTATCGCTACTCCGCTACTCGGCGTCATAGCCGTCCGGTTCGTCCAGGACGAGAATCCGAAGGTCGTTAACGTTCGTCCCTGTCGCACCGGTTCGAACGAGTTCGTCGCCGAGGATCGATTCGAGCGCCGCGGCGACGTACCCAGCGGCGTTGCCGCCGCCCGCGACAAGCACGTCGTCGATGGCCGCGAGATCGATCCGGGTGTCGTCGACGACGAGCGTCCGGCCCCGGTCTTCGAGCGTCACCGTTTCTTCAACGACGCGGCGGGGATGGGCGGCGTCGATTCCCGCAATCAGACGGTCGACCGCCGTGGTTCGCCGGTCGGCGATATCGTGGTTGTGCGTTCCCATGTGCTCGTAGCCGGTAGTTCGCAGCACATCGGTTTCAAGGTGTGGGACGGCTGTCCACCGTTTCTCCGTCGTTCTTCGTTCGAAGCGAACTCGCCGGCAACCCGGGACTCGTCGCAGTCTTCTCGCCGTCGGAACGTTCAATACCTGCCCGCTCGCATCGCCACTGCATGCGCGTTACCGATTACGAACTCTACGCAGTGCCACCGCGGTGGCAGTTTCTCAAACTCGAGACCAGCGACGGCCGGGTCGGCTGGGGCGAGGTCTACACGAAGTGGCACTTCGCGGGCGACAGCGAACCGGCGACGAAGAACGCGGTCGATCAATTGCTCCACCAGTACGTCCTCGGGGAGGATCCCAGTCGCATCGAGTACCTCTGGCAGGCGATGTACCGAAGCAGCTTCTACCGCGGCGGCCCGGTGCACATGAGCGCCATCGCCGGCATCGACGAGGCCCTCTGGGATCTGAAGGGAAAGGCCGCCGGCATGTCTGTCGCCGAGTTGCTGGGCGGCCCAGCCCGCGACCGCATCCGGACCTATCGACACGTCAGGGCCCACGGGGAAGACGGCGTTTCGGACCCGGCGGCCGCTGCCGCCGCGGAGGCACGCGACGCCGTCGAGGCCGGGTACACCGCCGTGAAGCTGATCCCGACGGGCGGACTCGAACCCATCGACACGCCGGCGACCGTCGAGCGTGCGCGTGAACTCGTCGGCGCGGTCCGCGAGGCGATCGGCCCGTCCGTCGACCTCGCGCTCGACTTCCATGGCCGCACCTCGAAAGCGATGGCCCGCCGGCTTGCGAGTTCACTCGAGGCGTTCGACCCGCTGTTCATCGAGGAGCCGGTAACGCCGGAACACGACCGCGAACTCGCTCGGCTCGCCGAGGGGACGACGGCCCCAATCGCGACGGGAGAGCGGCTCTACTCCCGCTGGGAGTTCCGGCCGATTCTCGAGGCGGACGCGGTCGATGTCGTCCAGCCGGACGTTTCGAGCGCGGGCGGCATCACCGAGACGAAGAAGATTGCGGACATGGCCGAAACCTACGATGCCTCGATCGCGCCCCACTGTCCGATCGGGCCGCTGGCGCTTGCGGCGTCGCTCCAGACCGACGCGATCGCACCGAACGCCCTGATTCAGGAGCAGGTCATCCTTGACGATGCGGAGGCGATTCGATACGTCGAAAACGACGACGACGTGTTCGACCTGACCGACGGCTTCCTCGACGTTCCAGACGGCCCCGGACTTGGCATCGAAATCGACGAGGATCGCGTTCGTGAACTCGCGGGAACGGATCTGGGTTTCGACCGGTCGCCGGGACATCGCGCCGACGGCAGTATTGGCGAGCGGTGAGTAGCGAGCGATGAGTAGCGAACAGTGAGGTGAGGGGTGAGAGATGAGGCTTGCTGGTGAGCAGTGCGCGGTGAGTGACGCGACCGATCGGGATTACCCGACCACGTAGTTATACCGACTCGAACGTCCAGCGCTGGTTCGCCCCGCCGGTGTCCGGCCACTGGATAACGTTTGCGCCGTCGCTCGTCGATGCGCCCTCAACATCCGCAAGTTTCCCGCTGTGGACGGCCTCGAGCGTGTACTCTCCGTTTCCGTCGTCATTGATGTACCACCGCTGGCAGTCACAATCAGTCGCCGCGTACTGTTGGACGGCTGCGCCGTCGACGGTTTCGCCGTTTGCGACTTCGAGGCGCTTGCCGCTATTTTCGTTCTCCAGTCGATACTCCCCGTTACCGACCGCTTCGACGTACCACTGCTGCGTCGGATGCTCAGTCACTCCCCACTGCTGGACGTTCGCGCCGTCTGTGGTATCGCCGTCTGCGACCTCGAGGAGTTTGCCGCTGTTGACGTTCGCGATTTCGTAGGTCCCCGTCGGAATCGGGCCGCTGTCGCCGCCGTTACCGTCGTCAGGTGGTGATTGCCCTCCTTCGACGGATTGCGCCCAGCCCGCAATCCACTCGCGCAGCCCGCTGTCGGGTACGCTGAGCGAGTGCGTGTTGACCGCGAGTTCGGGATAGCCGCCGACCTCGTCCTGGTGGCCGACCCAGTATTCGTAGGGCGAATCGAGGCGGTCGTTTCCGGCGCGGTTCTGAATTTCCTGGACGATCCGATCGTCGTTGCCCGTTCGGTCGGCCGGTCGCGCACCAGCGTTGGCGAGGTTGTGGCTTTCGACGTCTCCGGCGGCCAACTCGTCGAGGCCGCTCGGCCATAGCGGCGGTGAACTCTCGCTGTCGGTGCCGGCGAAGTCGGTGTCGTCGTCCTGGGGCGGATCGGCGGTGTAGTTGTCCGCGTAGTAGGCCGTTGGACTGCCCTCGAGAATCTGGTCGCCGGTGTCCGTCAGTCCCGTGTAAGCGTTGCCGACGAAGCTCGTGACGGCCGAGCTGTCGGCGTTCGCCGATTCGTCGAAGAAGTACGCGAAGTTGTTGACGATGACCGTTTCGGTGTCGTTCTTGAGTCTGGGAATCCGGGCGCGAGTTTTCGACCAGACGTTCCCCGCGAACGTGACCTCCGACGCGCCGTCGCCGATGAGCGTCGAGTAGTTGTGGTCCGCCTCGTCGCCGTAGGGGTCCCACAGCCCCTCGTAGATGAGGCAGTTGGTGACCGTCGTCGCCTGCGTATCGTAGCCGACCGAGAGACACTCGTCGACGCCCCACGAGGCGGTCACGTGGTCGAGGACGTTGTTCTGGGTATCGTCCTGGGTGTTGATCGCGTCGTTGCCCTGAATCGAGCCGTCGCCGGGGCCGATCCGCGACCGGACGTGCTGGACGACGCAGTTACTGGCGTCGACCTGCACCATGCCCTTGATGAACGTGATGCCAGGCGAGGGGGCCGTCTGCCCCGCGACCCAGCAGTTGTCTTCCGTAATCTGTAAGGTTTCGCCGCCGAGGTCGATCGTCCCGCTGGTTTCGAAGACCACCAGCCGCGGGCCGCTGGCGTGAAACGCCGCTTCGACGGCCGCGCGGGTCGGCTCGGTAATCGTGTAGACGTCGACATCGTCGTCGAACCACGACGTATCCGCGAAGCCGTCGTCGAGGCCGAAGTGTGAACTCCCGCCGGACTGGGCCGTTACCGACCCCGTGAGTCCGCCGAGCGCTCCCATACTGAGGAGTGCCGATGCTGCCGTGCCTTTCAGATAGGTTCGTCTCGTCTGTCTCATGGTACCGCACCCCGAGAAACAACACTGCCCCATAAATAATTTTTCCTGAAAATAACCAATACCTACCAACTCTCGGATTCAGTTTACGCCGTTGCTTCGGTATCGAAGGGGGCCCAGCTAGAAGGGTGGACCTGAACGGCAATCTGCGGCGGCGAACGATCAGTCTTCGAGCGGTTCGGCCGGTTCAACTTCGCCCCACACCGCCTCACTTCCGTCGGTCGGGACGGCCCACTCGACGGCGTTATCGAGGACCGTTCGGACCTCGTCCTGGTGGAAGATGGGATACTCCTCGTGGCCAGGCCGAAACGCGAAGATACGTCCGCGGCCGCGGCGATAGCAGACGCCCGAGCGGAACACTTCCCCGCCTTCGAACCAGGAGATGAAGACGGTCCGGTCCGGTTCCGGAACGTCGTAGGGTTCGCCGTACATCTCCGTCGCGGGAATCTCGAACGACTCCGGGAGGCCGTCGACGATCGGGTGGCCCGGATCCGCGACCCAGAGCTGTTCTGTCTCGCCGCCGTGTCGGTACTTGATGTTACAGGTGGTCCCCATCAAGCGCGTAAACGGCTTCGAGTTCTTCCCGGAGTGAATCGGGACGAAGCCCATGCCCTCGTGGACGCGGTCGACGACGCGGTCCGCGACCTCGTCGGCGACCTCGCTGTTCGCGCAGTGAGACCACCACAGGAGGACGTCGGTGTCAGCGAGGACGGATTCGGTCAGTCCGTGATCCGGCTCTTGGAGCGTGGCCGTTCGGACGGTTCGCTCGTCGTCGGCGACCGCATCTGCAATCGCGCCGTGAATCCCCTCCGGGTAGCGGTCGGCGACTGCTGGCTCTTCCTGTTCGTGGACGTTCTCGTTCCAGACGGTGACCTGTACTGGCATGTCCACGGTGTTTCCGTCGATTCGGGATAAGTCCTCTGTCCTCGGCTGTCCGGATTAGCGCTGTTTCGTCCCGCTCTGGGGGTCCCACCCGTTCAGTACGTTTTCTACCGTATATGCTGCAGCCTCGTCCTCGCAGAGCTGATGGCTCCAGTCTGCGCGCTGTTCGGGCGTGTACCCCGGACCGTCGTTGTCGTATTCTGCGAAGTAGGCCGTCTCCCGTTTATCGCCGTGCTCCGGTTCGTCCCACGGCTCCCACCCCACCGGGCGAATGTGATCGCCGAGTTCACAATCGATGTAGACAGTTTGTCCGTACGGTTCCCACGGCCGCCCGAGGTAGACGGACTGGCTCGGCGCGTCACCGAGGATGTCGCAGTCCTTGAACACGAACCCGTGTGCGACATCGTCCGGCTGGGCGGGCGCTGCGATGAATCCCTCGTCCGTACAGACGATGGTGCAGTCGTCGAAGAACGCCGTCGCGCGGCCGAAGATGAAGTCCACGTCGCCCTCGATGTAGCAGTCCGTAAAGTACTGGCGCGTCCTGCGCCCGAAGTTGTAGAGGGTGTCTTGATTGCCAAGGAACCGGCAGTTATCGAAGGACACCCGATCTGCGTCGATGCGGATCGCAACTGCCTGTGCGACTGGCTCGGCGTCGTTCTCGAAGGTGACGTTCCTCGCGCTGAACTCGTCTCCCCAGACGAAGAAACTTGAGGAACCGCTCGTGCCGATTTCCTCGCCGTTTTCGTCGCGTTTGTCGGCGTGATCGTCGTACGTAAGTACCGTGTCTTCGACGCGCTCGCCGACGAACGTCACGTTGATCCGATCCTCGGGGAGCTCCAGTTTCTCCTTGTAGCGACCCGTTTTGATGTACACCCGCGTCTCCTCGGACGAGTTCGGTTGCACCGCATTGATCGCGGCCTGTACGGTTTCGTAGTCGCCGCTGCCGTCCTGTGCGACGACGATATCGTAGTCATCATCACTGGGGCGTCCGTTCGATTCGATATCGTTCGCGGCAGCGATATCGCGGCCCCCGTCGGTGGCGGCCGTCGCGTTCGTCCCGGGAGCCGATCCACTGGTGCTGCTGTAGCCGGGCATCGCGCCGAGTACGCCGGTACCCGCGACGGCCAGTAGTCGTCTCCGTAGCACACTCCGCTCACTATGGCTGTCGGTATCTGCCATGGCACCGACCTCCACACAACTTGTATTAAATCTATTCATCTGACGAGAAAGATACGTTTCGTTCGAATTCATGGCCGTTAGACGGCGGACAGGAACCGCCGACACGACGCATTCGAGCGGGTCACCGTGGCGTTCGGTCCCGCTCGAAGCCCGTTCGGTCGAATCCACCGTGCTCTCCGTTCTCGAAACGACGAGAAACCGACCAAACGGCGGTTACAGCCGGTCGAGGTCGTCGAGAATCCGTCGGAGGTCCTCGCGTTCCTCGTGATCGATCTGTTCTTGCGGGGGCAAGACGGTATCGTGCTCGAAGACGCCCTGCATCTGGAGGGCGGCTTTCGTGCGGGCGCGGTAGCGCCCCTCCGGCTCCCCGAAGATGTGGTTGGTCAGCGGCAACAGCCGCTTGCGGATCTCGCGGGCGCGCTCGATGTCGCCGTCGTGGACGGCCCGGATCTTCTCCACGTGGAGATCGGGCACGAGGTTCGCGTACCCGATGAGCCCGGTTTCGGCACCCAGCTCGTAGGCGTGCATGAGGAACGTATCGTTGCCCGTCATGATCGTGCAGTCGTCCCGAAGGTGATCGACCGCACGGATCGTCCGGTCGTACCGAATCGGGTCGAACGAGGCCTCCTTGAACGCGATCACGTGCGGCAGCTTGCAGATTTCGACGTGGGCGCTGATCGGGAGCCCCGGACTCCCCCAGGTCGGGAACTGGAAGTTGATCAACGGCATATCGACCGCGTCGGCGACGTACTCGAAGTGATTGATCGCTTCCTGGGGAATCTGGTGGGCGTAGACGTCGAGGGGCAACAACATGACGCCGTCCGCACCGGCATCCTTGGCCGTCTGGGCCAGTTTCGCCGCCTCGATCGAACTCTCGCCGTAGACGCCGGCGAACACGGGCGTGTCGCCCGCCGCCTCGACGTGCGTCTCGATGACCCGCCGGTAGGTCTCTTCGTCTTGCATCTTCGTCTCGCCGGTGTGGGCGTTCGCGATGACCGCCTCAATCCCGTCGACAGACACGAGCGAATCGACGTGGCCCTTGAGATCGGCTTCCACCAGTTCGTACTCCGGCGTCCATGGATTCGCCGTCGCGGGAATGATACCACCGGCTATCTGCTCTTTGAGCTCTCTGAACTCGTCTTTCAGCATACTCCTTCGGAGAGAGACCAGCATTCTGTAAAAGTGTTCGGTTCGCCAGTCCCCGCTTGCCGAACCCGCCTCACCGTCCGCGCAACGGTTGTCTGTTCCCTCCTGGGGAACATTACAGGAGTACAAACGTAATTGTCGCTGTGAGTCGCTGGAACGCCTCGCGAACGGACGAGGTTACGTCCGTCCGTTTTTGGAGCTACCGACCGCCACTCCCACTTTTCTTCCCTCTAGCCGATCATACCGCCCTGAAACGACCGATTTGGAGCAGCAGAATCTGATTCGCGGTCGCGTTCGATTGTCGCCGTTGAAATTTTCGCTTCTGAACTCGCGAAACGCTATGAAACGAACTGTTAGCCGCTGTTATGCCGTGGTACTGTCTCACAGCAATCTCGTTATCGTATTACATATTGTTCCCCTCTCGAGAACAGTTTCTGTACGAAGAATGGAATGAACGCGGATCAATAGTAGTGCTGTCTGCCTCGTCGCCAGCACCGGACGAGTTCTTTTCGAGCGTCTCGTCACGCGACCGTGCTCTCGCAGCCGTTCTCGGCGCGGGAACGCGACGAGAGGGGAGCCACGCGGATGATTTATAGGTCAGGCGGTGGATGCGGTGTGTATGCACATCACTACGGTGAGCGGGTACGCCCTTTCGTCGCCGATCGAACCGGTGCAGGAACGACCGTTCTTCGGTGGAACGCGCCGCCTTCGCAAACGAGATGTCGTCCTCGTCGTCGTCGAAACGAAAGCCGGGCACCAGGGGGTTGCGACGGCCGGGGCCAGTAGCTCCGCTATGCGCGAGTACTTCGAGGGCGACTCCCAGGGGACGTTCGCCGATGTCATCGAGACCGATGTCGCACCCGCACTCGAGGGCGAATCGATCGACGACATCCGTTCCGCCCGCGACCTGCTCGCGGCGACCAGCCTCCCGGCACACCTTCGTACCGAGGCGATTTCGGCGATCGATGTTGCTCTCTACGATATTCGCGGCAAGGAACTCGGCGCGCCGGTCTACGACCTCCTGGCCGAGGAGTACGAGACCGATCCAACGACGGAGATCCCCCTGTACGCCAGCGCGGGGATGTACATGGAACCCGAGGGATACGCCGAACAGGCCGCCGCGATCGAATCGCTCGGCTTCTTTGGCTACAAGTACCGCCCCGGAATCGGCCCCGACGCCGACCGCCGCACGATCGACCTGCTCGCCGACGCGCTCGACGAAACCGAGTTCATGCTCGACACCCACACCTGGTGGAAACTCGAGAACGGGTACGGTCGGGATACCGTTCGTGAACTCGTCGACCACGCGGCCGAGCAGGGGGCCTACTGGATCGAGGAGCCGGTCGAACCCGCCGATCACGACGGCTACGTTGACTTAGCTGAAACCGGTGCGTCGCTAGCTGGCGGTGAGAGCGAGTCCTCGCCCGCCGCGCTCGCCGACCTCGGACGGACCGGCGGCGTCGAGTTCTTGCAGGGAGACGTTCGCCACCACGAGGGCTTTACCGGCTGCCGAGATGCCATCGAGTTCTGTGCCGGCCGGGAGGTCGAGTTCGTTCCGCACAACTTCGGCACCTGGCTCGGGTTGCAGGCCAATGCCCATCTCGTGGCCGCGGCCCCGGAGGTTCGGCTGCTCGAGTATCCCGTCTTCGAGGACGATCCGGCGCTCGGCGAGGCGGCGGTCGATCCGGGTATGTATCCGTTCGAGTTGGCGTTCGACATCATCGAGGGGCGGCCGACCATCGAGGACGGTCGCCTGTCCGTCTCGGATGCGCCGGGGCTCGGCGTCGAGGTCGATCTCGACGTACTTGAGGAGTATCCGTTCGTCGAGGGGCCGTGGACGGAGTTCCACTACGAAGGCGAGACGGCGTAATCGTGCCGATTCGGGCTGCCGTCGAGTACGTCTGGCGTTCCCGTCAACGCAAGCTATATTGTGTGGTAGTCTCTCGTACACGCCATGGAGATTACGGATATTCGCGCGATTCCGCTCGCGCATTCGCTCCCCGAGGGTCACGGCCTCGGCGATTCGCGGGGATTCGGAACCGATCGCGGAACGACGGTGGTGCGACTGGAGACCGACGACGGAACCGTCGGCTGGGGCGAGGCGTTCGCCCCCGGACCGATCGCGACGGCGACCATCGAGGAACTGTTCGCCGACGACGTGCTCGGGATGGACCCGTTCGCTGTCGAGTCGCTCGCCGACCTCTCCTACACCGATCCCTACCACTTCGGCGGTGACGTCTTCGTCCAGAGCGCGGTCAGCGCGATCGATGTCGCTTGCTGGGACATCATCGGAAAATCCGTCGGCCGACCGATTCACCGCCTGCTCGGCGGAACGCAGTGCTCGCAGTTGACGCCGTATGCGTCGACGATGTACTTCACCGAGGCGGATCGTCCGATCGAAGATCCGATCCGCGAGGCCGTCGTGGAAGGATTTACCGCCGCAAAAATCAAAATCGGGTCCGGACTCGCGGACGATATCGAACGCGTCAGGACGGCGCGGGAGATCCTCGGCCCCGACGCCGACTTGATGGTCGACATGAACGGTAACTACCGCCCCCATCAGGCGCTCGAATCCGCGCGGGCCATCGCGGAGTACGACGTGACCTGGATCGAGGAACCGGTGCCCCCGGAGAACCGGTCGGGCTACCGCGAGCTCCGATCCAAAATCGATACCCCCATCGCGGCCGGTGAAGCCCACTACGGCCGGTTCGCGTTCAAGGAGCTGATCGACGACCGAACGGTCGATATCGTCCAGCCGAACCTCGGTCGCTGCGGCGGGCTTTCCGAGGCGCGGTTGATCGCCGGCATGGCGTCGACCGAGAACGTCGCTGTCAGACCCCATATCTGGAACAGCGCCGTCGGCATGGCCGCCGCGATCCAGTTCGCCGCCAGCGTCTCGTCGTACCCCCACACGCGCCACGTGCCCGAACCGATGCTGATCGAGTTCGACCGCAGCGAGAACCCGCTGCGAAGCGACTTGCTCGAGACGCCGTTCGATCCGGCCGGTGGGACGATCACCGTCCCGCAGTCGCCGGGACTCGGGATCGATATCGACGAGGCGGCGCTCGAGCGGTATCGCGCCGACTGAGACGGACTGCTGTCAGGTCCGGCACACCCGCGACCGTCTGCGGTTGCGCCGAGAACCGGTACGACAGACCGTCTGACCGGTCCGGATCGAGTGCTGCATCCTACAGATTCGAGACTGGCACCGACCGCCGGCTCACCCTCCGTTCAACGCCGGTCCAGTCCGTCGAGCCTCGACTCGGAGGTACTTTTATCAGACCGCCCGCCCAGATGACGTGTATGCAACGTGCACTTGTCGTTATCGACGACACTGACGCGCACCGACGACTGCTCACCGAAGCCAGCCAGTTCGCTCGCAATGGGGCCGCTGAACTCATCGTCTTCGCGTGGACGACCCCTGAGGCGGCCGAAGATGGCAACGACGCGATCGAGTGGGTCGAGGAGATGGAGGGGACCACGTTCGAGGATACCGACGCGACTGCCATGACGCGGCAGTTCGCCCGCGAGTTCAGCGAGGACGTGTTGTCGGAGGTCGACGCCGACATCGATGTCGATGTCGAGGCCGAGGTCGTCATCACGCCGGACGACGAGCGCGACGATGCGATCCTCGCGGCGGCCGACCGCCTGGAGTGTGATCACGTCTTCCTCGTCGGGCAAAAGCGCTCGCCGACGGGCAAGGCGATTTTCGGGAACATCGCCCAGCGCGTGCTGTTGAACTTCGACGGGCCGGTGACCGTCATGATGGAGTGAGTATTCGGCTGGACTGGTACCGTGATGGAGTGAGTGTTTGGTTGGATCGGTATTTTGATGGTGTCCCCGCGTGGGACTAGAGGCATGGACGTACTAGTGACCGGTTCGTACGGCCGCTGTGGAACCGCGATCATCGATCACCTGCACGACGACGATCGGTACGAGTTCACCTACTACAACCGATCCGGACGAGACGAAGACGATCCCTACGGCGGCTACGAGACCGTTATCGGCGATATTGCGGACTACGAGACGCTTCGGGAGGCCTGTACCGGCCAGGACGCGATCGTCCACCTCGCCGCCTATCCCTACACCGACGGCGACTGGAGCGACATCTTCGAACCGAACGTCATCGGGATGTACAACGTGCTCGAGGCCGCTCGCGAGGCCGAAGTCGACTCGGTCATTTTCGGCTCGACCAATCACGTGATGGGACAGTACGAACAGGAGTTCGCCCCCGACATCTACGACCGACAGCACGAACTCGTGCTCGACCACACGGACCCCGTGCGTCCGGATTCCTACTACGGAGCCTCCAAGAGTTTCGGCGAGGATCTGGGACGGTACTACGTCGAGGACTGTGCGTATCCGAACCGATTCTACGCGCTTCGGATCTGTAGCGTCCGGATGCCGGAGTACGACCATCCCTACGGCGACGCCGAGGCGGGCGTCGAAAACGGCGAGTGGGAGCGCGGCAGTCCCGAGTACGAACGGGAGGTCGCACGGATGAAAGCGACTTGGCAGTCGCGCCGGGACTTCGCCCACCAGATTGAGTGCTGTCTGGCGGACGAGCGCGTCGAGTTCGATATTTTCAGCGGCGTGAGCGACAACCGGCGGCGGTGGTTCGATCTCGAACACGCGCGATCGGTCCTCGGCTACGACCCGCAGGACGACGGCGAGGAATGGGACGCACCGCCGGAATCCGTCGAGCAGCTGTCTCAGTAGTTCATGTAGACCGTCTTCGTCGATGTGAAAAAGTCGAGGCCGGCGTCGCCCTGCTCGCGGTAGGTATCCGTCGAGGACTGTTTGTAGCCGCCGAAGGGAACGTGCAGTTCGAGGCCGGTCGTCTTCTCGTTGACCTTCGCGACGCCCGATTCGATCTCCTCGGTGAATCGGTGGGCCTCCGAAAGATCCTGCGTGACGATACTCGCTGAGAGGCCATACTCCACGTCGTTCGCCGCGTCGACGCCCGCCTCGAAACTGTCGACCTTTAACACCGCGAGCACTGGCCCGAACCCCTCCTCCTGAGCGATCCGCATGTCGCTCGTTACGTCCGACACGACGGCCGGTTCGACGTAGTGGCCGTCCTCGTAGGCCCTCCCTTCGGGCTGGCGGCCGCCGGTCTCGAGGTTCGCGCCGTCTTCGGTCGCGATATCGACGTACTCGAGCGTCGACTCGAGTTCACTCTGCGTCACGTGGGGGCCCATATCGGAATTCTCGAGACCGGGACCGATCTCGATCGACGCGGCGTAGTCGGCGATGCCCGCGACGAACTCGTCGTAGACGTCCTCGTGGACGATCGCTCGGGAGCAGGCGGTGCAGGCCTGTCCGGTGACGCCGAACGCGCCGGCTCCGACGATGTCGACCGCCTCGGCCACGTCGGCGCTCGGCATGACGACGGTGGGGTTCTTGCCGCCCATCTCGCACTGCACGCGGGTCAGATCGTCGGCGGCGGCCTGCGCGACGCCCGTTCCGACCGCCGTGCTGCCGGTGAACGAGACGCCGTCGATGTCCTCGTGTGACGCGAGCGTTCCCCCGACTTCGCTGCCCGAGCCGGTGACGTAGTTGGCGACGCCGTCGGGAAGCCCGGCTTCGTCGAGCGCCTCGAGGAGCTTCCGGGCGACCGTCGGCGCGGCGGAGGCCGGCTTTAGCACCGCTGTATTCCCGGCTGCGAGCGCCGGCGCGAGTTTCCAGGCCGGAATCGCGATGGGGTAGTTCCAGGGGGTGATCAGCGCGACGGTTCCGAGCGGCTCGCGTTTGGTGTACAGTTCCGTGTCCGTGCCGCTCGGCGATTTGACGGTGCCGCCGAGATCGCGGGCCTTCTCGGCGTAGTAGCTGAAGATATCGATCGCGCGCTGGACCTCGCCGCCGGCTTCGTCGAGCGTCTTGCCCTCCTCGCGCGTGAGCGTCTCGGTTAGTTCGTCCCGCTGCTCTTCGAGAATCCGGGCCGTCTCCGCGAGCACGTCGCCCCGTTCCGGCCCCGGCGTCGTCGCCCATTCCATCTGTGCATCGACCGCAGCTTCGACCGCCGCGTCGGTATCTGCACTCGTCGAAGCCTGGAACTCTCCGACGATATCGTTCGTGTCGGCTGGATTCCGGACCTCGAAGGTCTCGCCCGAACGCGATTCGATCCACTCGCCGTCGACGTAGTTACGGTATGCTGTCGGCATTCGGACTAGTGATTTCGCGTTTCCCAACACGAACGTTGGTCTTCCGGCAAAACTCTCCTCCCGCGCGACAATCTGCTGTGCTCTCTCTTTTTCTCTCGTCCGTCTCCGCGATGCTGACGGTGACGCAGTATCGCCGTCGGGTCGCCGACGAACCCGGATTACTTTATACGAGTATGCGTACCATTCGTGGTAATGGAGGTCACACAACAGACGGACGACTCGGAGTCGGTCGCACATCCCCACGGAGTGCGACGCGGATCGCTTCGGAACTCGATCCTGTTGAAACTCGCGCTGCTGGGCGGGCTGTTGATCGCACTCGGCGCGCTCATAAACGAAGGCGTCTGGGCCGCCGTTATCACCGTCTGGGGCGCTGGACTGGTACTTGCCGGCCTCGGCTTCTACGGGTTCATCTGGTGGCGACGGCGGTAATCGGTCCGCCCGAGTTCAGCACGCGTCGGCAGTCGTTTCTTAGCGACGCTCGAGCTGTGAGATCTGCCGGTCGTTCGGCCGCCGCTCCAGTTCGAGGCCCGGTAGTTTTCTGATCGTTATCTCGCCGAGAACGTTGATCTCACAGCCTTGTTCCAGGTGCCCGCCGACGGTTCGGTCGCCGTCGAACGCGGTCACGTGGTGGTGGGGCTCGCCGTTCGCGATGACGCCGTTGATGTCGGTGACTTCCCAGGAACCCGTCAACTCCCGATCGACGTTTCGATCGGCCTGCTCGTCGGGGAGGTCGGTCCGATCCACGTAATGGATATTCAGGGTGCTGAACGTGCCGATCCCGGTGACGACAGCACCGGTATCGACCTCGTGTGTCGTACAGGCGCGCTCGATCGATTCGAGCGCCAGATCGCCGCGGTCGAGACGAACGATGACGTGCCCGTCGTCGGATTCGAACGAGTTCATCGTCTCACTGTGGATCGGCCGGGAGAATAAAGCTTGACGCCGCGGCAGCCGACGATCCGTCGGGACGGCGATTCGCGTTCGACGCCGGGTGCTCTCTACCGCGGATCGAGAACCGTCACGCAGACCGGCTTCGGCACCGCGAGTTCAGCGCGCGCGTCGAGGCGGCCGTCGCCGTCGATCGCGAAGACGACGAGCGAGTCGCCGTGCTGATTGGCCGCAAGCAGGAACTCGCCACCGGGCGAGAGCGTGATGTCTCGAGGCGTTTCCCCGCACGTCGACTTGTGGCCGACGCGTTCCAGACTCCCGCTCGCCCGGTCGACCGCGAAGACGGCGATACTGTCGTGGCCTCGATTCGAGACGTACACCCACCGGTCCGACGGGTGGACGCGGACGGCTGCGGGCGCGTTGTCTCCGCCGAACTGCGGGGGACGGGTACTCGTCCGACCGACCGCCGTGAGTGCCCCGGACTCGCGGTCGCGCCTGAACTCGCTCACCGTCGCGTCGAGTTCGTCGACGGCGTAACAGACGGGGGCAGTCGGATGAAATGCGATCTGACGCGGTCTTGCTCCCGCACGGGCCGTTGCGGGCTCCGTTTCGGCCGCTCGCAGTTCGCCGGTGTCGGCGTCCGGGCGATAGATCGCGATGCGATCCGCTCCGAGGTCGGGCGCGTAGCAGAACCGGTTCCGCGGACCCGGTTCGATCGCGTGGGGATGCGGGGCTGACTGCCGGTCCTGATCCGGATCGGTTCCCTCGTGGTGGACGATATCGCTGGCTTCGCCCACCCGCCCGTTGGAGTCGATCGGAAACACGGCGACGGTTCCGCCTTCGTAGTTCGCCACAAACGCGTAGCGACCGGTCGCATCGACGCTAACATAACAGGCCAGCCCCCTCGCTCGAACGGTCGTTGAGCCGCGCCAGATCGCCGCAGCCGCCGTTCAGTCGGTAGGAAGCCACCCGTCCGCCCGCCGCTCGCTCGACCGTGTAGAGACTCTTCCCGTCGGGGTGGACCGAAAGAAACGCCGGATTCGCCGCGGGAACTCGTGCGCGCTCCGTTACCGTTCCGTCGGCCGCCAACTCGATATCGACGATGCCGTCGCCGTTGCTCCCGGCCGAACAGACGAGTATGCGGATCGTCTCTCGTGTCCGTATCCGTGTCTGTCCGCTCATCACAACGCGGTGTTAGCCCAGCAGCGCGTCGTCTCCGAACGCGTACCGATCGGCGAGTTCGATGCGGTCGCCGGTGCGGCCGGACTCGTACGCCGCCATCGTCACGACCAACGTTCGAAACGCGTCTCGAACCGAAATCGGCGGTTCCGTTCCTTCAAGCACCGATTCGGTGAACGCTTCGGCCTTGGTCCGTCGACCGTGGTAGTCGAGATACGGATCGTGCTCCGTTCCCTCCGCGTCGATCGTATAGCCGGTGCGTTCGTCCCACTCGCGGCCCTCGAGATACACCGCGCCGTCGTCGTCCCAGATGTGGATGTGTTCCCGAGTGCACGCGACGATCCCCGTGTCCGAGACGGTGGCGAGCGCGCCGTTTGCGAACTCGATGGTGATCGACGACTGCGTGTCGAAGTACTGGTCGTCGTCGTGGAACTCTACGGTGGCGTCGACGCTAGTCGGTGTGAGGCCGGTTACCCAGAGAATAGCGTCGAGAACGTGTGAGCCGACGTTCAGGAGGTGACCGCCGCCGCTCAGTTCGGGGTCCATTCGCCAGTCGTCCATGGTCTCGTAGTACGAGCGCCAGTCGTGGGTGATCTCGGCCGTGATCGATGTCGGGTCGTTGTCGCCCGTCGCCCACCGTTCGCGGGCCATGATGAACGCGGGGTTGAGGTGGCGCTGATAGCCGAGCATCATCACTCGATCGGTCTCCTGCTCGCGTCGATAGAGTTCAGCCGCGTCGTCGACGGCCGTCGCCAGCGGCTTTTCACAGAGGACGTGCAGGTCGCGGTCGAGCGCGGCCAGGATCTGTTCGTAGTGCAGGCCGTTCGGGGTGGCGATTGCCGCCGCATCGAGGGTGGCCTCGTCGAGCATCGTTTCGTAGTCCGCGTATTGGGCCGAGCGCGGAACGTCTAATTCGCGGCCCGCATCGGTGAGGTTCGATTCGTTGACGTCGGCCAAGGCGACCAGTTCGGCGTTCGGGACGGTTTCGAACTGCCGGCCGAGTCGGACGCCGAGGCTGCCGAGTCCGACGAGTCCGACGCGAAGCGGCGATCCGGATGAGTCAACCATGTCGTAGTCACGCATACAGGTAAATAGCGTATAATTGTTTTGTTCGGTGGGTGTTTGCCGTCTCTCGTGGCTCGGTCTTGCCCTGCAGTCCTGCAGCCGGTTCGTCGTGGTCGGTGATCGCGGTGACCGGTGATGCCGGACCAGGGAAGCACTTAGCGGTCAGTCCAGATCGAGCCGCACATCGCTCTCATCGTCGAGTTCGATCGAGTCGGCCAGCGAACCGTGGTTGCCCGCCAGCGCGATCGTGTCGGTCTTCGGACCGCTTGCGCGCAGGAACTGTCCGTCCGCCGGCGGGGTACAGCCGCGAACTTGCGTGCGCTCGACGTTCGAAAGGGAGAGAGCGGGCTCGTCGGATGCAGGGTCTGCGCCGACGACGGGTTGCACGTCGAGTTCGTCGATGGTGACGTCGTCCGTTTCCTCGACGCGCAGTGCAGGGCTGTCGGGCGTTCGGAGTTCGACGTTCCGAAACGAGATGTCGGCGATGGACTTGCAGAACAGGCCGTGGGTCTGCTCGTAGCCGTCGGCCATCGCGGGATCGAGGTCCGTCGCATCGAGCGATCTGGTTGCGTCGATCCGCACGTCGCGAAACGAGATGCCCTCGAAGTACCGCTCGGGGAGCCCGGCGAAGAAGCCGGCGGTCTCGACGTTGCGGGCGGTAATATTGCTGAACGAGACGTTGCGGACCAGCGGCGTCCCCTCGCCGGTCGGTTCGGGATCGCTGTCCAACGGGGTGAAGTAGTAGCCGTTGATGACGAACGGACACGCGATGCGGCGCATGACGATCTGGTCGAATCGCAGATCCTCGACGACGCCGCCGCGGCCTCGCTGGGTCTTGATCCGAATCCCGCGGTCCGTGTCGGTGAACGTGCAGTTTGACACCGTCACGTCCCGGACGTCGCCAGACATCTCGCTTCCGATCACGACGCCGCCGTGACCGGCCTCGACGGTGCAGTTCGCGACCGTGATCTGCGAGGCCGGCTCGCCGACCTCACGCCCCTCCGCGTCCTTCCCGGATTTGATGCAGATCGCATCGTCGCCCGCGTTGATGTACGCATCGCTGATCCGGACGTACCGCGAGGAGTCGATGTCGATCCCGTCGCCGTTCGGCGCGCCGGCCGGGTTTTCGATGTTCACGTCGGTGATCGTCACGTTCTCCGAGTAGACGACGTGCGTGTTCCAGAACGGCGAGTTCCGCAGCGTCACGCCCGAGACGGTGACGTTCTCGGCATCGAAAATCTGGAGCAGCGGCGGCCGGTGCGTGAAACTGCTCACGTCGTCTTGCTTGTCGTTTTGCGCCTCGAACTCGGCCAGTCGGTCCTGCAGTCCGTCGGGAAGCATCGGTTCCGGCTCGCCGTAGAACTGCCACCAGTACTCGCCGTTCCCGTCGATCGCTCCCTGACCGGTGATCGAAACGGTGTCGGTTCCGTCGACCAGCAGGCACGGGTGGAAGCCGATCTGATCCCACCCTTCCCAGCGGCTCTGTACCGTCG
The DNA here is from genome assembly GCF_000337595.1 of Natrialba taiwanensis DSM 12281. Classification (GTDB taxonomy): domain Archaea; phylum Halobacteriota; class Halobacteria; order Halobacteriales; family Natrialbaceae; genus Natrialba; species Natrialba taiwanensis. The sequence continues at coordinate 32,873 of NZ_AOIL01000032.1, forward strand.
GGAACGCCTCGTAGTCGCCGACGAATCGCAGTGTCGCTCCCGCCTCCAGATGAAGCGTCGTCCGATCACCAACGCGAAGCGGGCCCGTCACGTACGTTCCCGGGGGAACGGACACCGTTCCACCGGTTCCGGCACACTCGTCGAGCGCCGTCTGAATCGCCTCGGTATTGGAATCGTCGGACCCACTCTGTGCGCCGAACTCGCGGATGTCGTATCGACCCGTGTCAGGGACTGCCATCGTCTGCCTATTTCGCAGTACGAAAATAAACGTTGCGTCGTCGGCGATTCGTGACCGAGGTTCCGTCGCTCCCCTTACGGACGCCGATCCAGTCACGTCTCGAGAATCGTCGCGTTCTCTCCGTCCCACGCATCAAGGAACTCGCGTTCGCGCTCGACGAGTTCAATGAAGAGGGATTCGGCCGCCTCCCGCTCGAGAGTCACGACGGGGTCGGAGAGGAATACCCGGAACGCCCGGTCGAGGTCGCCGTCGAAGCCGGCCTTAACGAGCGTTTCCTGGTTGTGGACGTGCGTGAGGACGAGCGACCGGATCGACCGGGGAAGCGAGCCCGCGGTCAGCGGCGTGACGGCGTCGCCGGTGAGCAACGCGTTCGTCTCGACGATGGCACCGTCCGGGAGGTTAGCGACCTGCCCTTGGTTGGGATAGTTCAGGTGCGTTTCCAGCGGTTCGAGCCCGAGTAACGCCCGGATGATGTCGACGGCTTCCTCGCCGGATTCGGTGAGTTCGAACGTCTCCGCCCCCGAGAGATACCGCTCCGTCGGCGTCGGTCCGTCAGCCGGCAGCCGCGCCTCGCTTGGCGTAAACCGAATCCCCCATCGGTGGAGTTCTTCGAGATCGTCGAGTTCGAGATACCACGGGATGAACTCGACGAGGTGGCGGTCGCCGGCCGCGGGGAAGCAGCCGAACCGGTCGTAGAGGTCGAACGCGACGCGATAGTTGTTGGTCCAGTAGGATGCGTCGGCCATCGAACCGGGATCGAAGTCGGCCAGCGGTTTTCGGGCCGCGAGTTCGGCGTCGAGGAACCGATAGAGGTCGCGGCCGCGCCAGCGCGCCTCGTCGATCCACGTGAAGTGATTGATTCCCTTGACGGTGACGTGAATCTCGTCCGAATCGACGGCGTCGACGCCGTCGAGATGCGTCGTCGCGAGGTCGGCGAACAACTCCTGCGTTTGGAACACTTCGTGACAGAGGCCGATGGCCTTGATCTCGGGGAACTCTTCGTAGAGGGTGCGGGTGCAGACGGTCATCGGGTTCGTGTAGTTGAGCACCCACGCGTCGGGGCACTGTTCGCGGATCGTCGCCGCGATTTCTCGGTACTGGGGAATCGCCCGCATCGAGCGCAGGATGCCGCCGGGGCCGACGGTATCGGCGACCGGCTGGTGGATGCCGTACTGCTTCGGCAGGTCGATGTCGTGGACGAACGTCTCCGCCGGCGGGTCCTGGATCGAGCAGATGACGATATCCGCGCCCGAGAGCGCGGCGGACAGGTCCCGAACCGCGTCGAACGTCCAGTCACCGTCGGCGTCCGCGCGGCTCGTTACCTGCGTTCCGAGTTCAGCGTTCTTCCTCGCAGCCTCGTAGTCGACATCGTACAGCGCGACGGTGCCGGCGATCTCCGTACACTGCGCGAGGTCGTTGATGAGGGTGTGCGCCCAGCCCTGGCTGCCGCCACCGATGTAGCCGATTCGGATCTCCGGAATTGCGTCGCTCGAACGTCTGCCAAGGTGATGCATACGTCTCTCCCGAACGAAACGCCCAAAAGCGTTGGTGGTCGGGGTCGAAACTGCCGGCTCTCTTGCTGGACAGCGGCGTTTGCAAGCCGCGTTCCCTGCCGACATCACGCGCATCGGCAGCGACTGCAACGCCGGACTCCGGATCGACCACGTCGGCGAAAAGCGGCGTCTCCGTGTCGCCGTATCAATCACGACCGGCCGCAACAACCGTCTCGACGTGTTGCTGAACGGTGTCGATCAACTCCGCTGCTCTTGCGTTCACCACACTCGGTTTCCAGTCCAGCGGTCGGTACTCGTTCGTCCGGATGAAATCTCTCCTGCTGGTCTCCGTTCCGGCTATTACCATCGGTCTCCTCTCTCGTTTCTCCCCCCGAGTTCAGTGAGTTCCCGCTCGCCGAATATTGACATACGTACTGTTGTAATGAATTTGTGGAAACATTACAATCGTACAATTGTAAATGGTCTCGGCCGACCGTCACTCAGTAGTGGCGAATAGTAGCGTAGTAGCGCTTCTACGTGCTAAATACGCCGTTTTATCGGTGACAATCCTCGTTCGCGAGACGGGAATGACGGCCGGTTCAGCAATACTGTGTCGGACGACGTTGTGGGTGCCGACCTGCCGATGGCGGTCCGCTAACAGGGACGGACGAACGCACCCAGCGAGTAGTCAGTGCTGGACCGATCGCTCCCGACGACCCGTTTCAGTTCCCTTCTGGAGAACAGACTTATAATCCTGAACTATGATACCACTTTGTATGGCAAGCACCCCCGATGAACGCACTGGACGGCGCATTCGGTCGGTCGAAATCGCATTTACGATTCTCGACGCCATCCGTGCGAACGAGGCGACGAGCGTTACCGAACTGGCCGACGAGCTCGGTCACTCCAAAAGCACCATCCACAGCCACCTTCGAACCCTCGAGAGCCAGGAGATCATCGTTCGACAGGACGATGGCTACCGACTCAGTCTGCAACTCCTCGATATGGCAAACGACGTTCGAGAGCAGGTTGCAAACTACGAGGTCATCGTCGACGAAGTCGATAAACTGGCGTCCGAAACGGGCGAAATCGCCCACTTCGGGCTCGAAGAACACGGCAAAGTGGCCTACCTCTACAAGGCGATGGGGACGCAGGCCGTCGAAACGGTCTCGCGACCCGGCGGCAAACAGCCGATGTACTCGACATCCCTCGGCAAGGCCATCCTCGCTTTCCTCCCGGCCGACCGACGCCGAGAGATCCTCGACCACGTCTCGTTCGCCCCGAAAACGCCGAAAACGATCACCGACCCCGAGCGCTTCGCTGATGAACTCGATGTCATCACCGACCAGGGGTACGCGATCGACGACGAGGAGAACATCGAGGGACTCCGATGTGTTGCCGCCCCTGTGAAAAACGGGAACACGGTCCTCGGTGCCGTCAGCGTCTCCGGCCCAGTGAGTCGCAGCACGGACGAGGTCCTCCACGGTGAACTCGCCGAAAGCGTGCAACGAACCGCCAACGTGATCGAACTCAATACGAAATTCTCCTGACTCCACGGTTCGTTCGCCGTCTCAGAATCGGTTCGACTGTCGTCGAACGCGTCCTCTCGGATACCTGCACATTCGTTCAAGAAACACTTACCATTTTTCGACTTGATTCCCTGATTGGTGTAGGCTAATGACACACGACAGACGGACGTTTCTGCAGACGGTCGGTGCAGGGAGTCTCGGCCTCGCGACACTACCGCTGTTCAGCGACGCGGTTGCTGCAGCGACGCTCATCACGATCCGCGGCGGTGGCGCGGACATCTGGAATACGGAAGACGCGTTTCACTACTCCCACGACGAGTTCAGCGGGACATCGACGTTCGAGTGCGCAATACCGCGCTGGAACACACCGATCTGAACGCGAAGACCGGAATCATGATTCGGGAGTCGCTGGCTCCCGACGCGGCGAACGTGATGCTTCGCCGGACGCCGAACGGGGCGGTATCACTGCAGTGGCGTCCCGAGTCTGGAGCCGAGACGGTGAGTACGACCTCCGGCGGCGAGGACGAGAGCGAGGTCGACGGCGGCAGTCTCGAGGCCGAGTGGCTGCGATTGTGCAGGCGCGGCGATACCTTCGAAGCGTACGGGTCGTCCGACGGGGACGACTGGACGCTCCTCGCCGACATCGATACGGAGCAGGTCGCGATACGCGACGAGGCGTCCGTCGTCGATCACAACCGCGACAACGCCGGCGCGCGACCGGCCGACCGCACTGCCATCGACGAGCGACTCATCGCCCAACTCGACGCCGGCGAGGGAACCTACATCGACAGCCAGTCGGAAGTCGGCGGCTATCCCGACCTTCCAGTCCGGACGTGTCCGATCTCCGTTCCCCAGAGCGGGACACGCGCCTGGCTTCGGGCGAAAGCCCGTACCGTCGAATAGTCACTACTCGACTCCGAAAAACCGAAGAGCCGAGGAATCGACCACCGACGGCAGACGGCCGCCGGCGCTGAACTCGGAACCCGCTTGCCGACGCTCTGACAGCTCGTTGAGCTGGTTCACCGTCCCGCAATCGTGCGGTTCGCGGCCTCGAAACCTCCTAACCTCGCAACCTTGCGGGTCCGCGCCGGAGAGCACACCATTTATACGATCCTCGGCCGTGTCCCAACGTATCACACAATGACGGCCCAACCGCGATACGAACCCCGGATCGAGGACGAAACGCTCTATCTGGACCACGATGGGGATCGCCTGGAAGTCGGTCCGATGGAGCACATCGTCGATCGAATCGGCGAGACGTACACGCTCGAGTACACCGAAGAGCAAAGCGCCGCCGCGTGGCTCCAGACCGACAGCGACAACACGATCACGTTCGACGTTCGCGAGGTCGTCGGCAAGATGACCCACACCCAAGAGTTCGTCGCGAACCTCGAAAACTGTCCCCTCGACCAGACGACGCCGGACGGAGAGCCGAAACGAACGGCGTTGTTCGTCGATCTCATCACCGAAATCTGGGATTCGAAGGGGAATCTCGACGGGTAGCGACGGGTTCGAGCCTACGGACTCCCGCGACTCGCCTCTCTCCTCGACCCAAATATTAATCACCCCGACCGACGCCACACGAGGTATGTTCGAGCTAGCGGCGCAGCACTCGATCGGTCGGCCGCCCGAGTGGGCGCTCTTGCAACGAGAACTGTTCGAGACGATGGCGGACGCCGTCGATCGCTTCGTCGACGAATACGTCGACGAGAACGGCGAACCGTACTGGCCACCCAGGGGCTACACCGGCGTCGATGGGTTCGACGACGTGATCGAGGGATTCTACAACTGGCCGCTCGTCTACGCACTGGGCGGCGACGAGCGATTTCTCGAACACGCCCAGGATGTCTATGCGGGCGCGCTTCGACGCGGGAGGAACACTGACACCCCGTTCGGTCATCCGATGGTCGTCGACGAGTTCGAGCAGTGTCGCGACTGGTTTCACCTGGGCGAGGGGAATCTCTTTACGTACAACATGGGCCTTGCTGCGCCGACCGACGAGGCCGTCGTCGACCGCGCGGAACGGTTCGCCCGGTTGTACTTCGATACCGACGACGAGGCGGATGCGGGGAACTACGACGGCGACCGGCGCCTCGTCCACGGGCCGATGAACGGCAGTATGGGGCCGGATCACTGCGATTTTTCCGCGTACGAACACCACCCCTACGGGGCCGAGTACCGCTGGGCGAGTCACGGTCTGCCGTGGCGTGATCTCGAGTTCGCCGAGGCGGCCGAGCTGTGTGACCCCGACAACGAGGAGCGACTGTTCGAAGTGCTCGACGAGCGGTGTTCGAAGGGGGATATTCCGCTCAATCTCAACGTGACGAGTCTGATGACGAACGCTTACCTCCACACCGGCGAGGACCGGTATCGCGAGTGGGCCCTCGAGTATCTCGCGGCGTGGCGCGAGCGAACGGCCGAGAACGGCGGCATCATTCCGGACAACGTCGGTCGGTCGGGCGAGATCGGGGAGTACACCGACGGCTCGTGGTACGGCGGCTATTACGGCTGGTCGTGGGGCGGGTGGCACTACGTCGGTATCGGGCCGACGGTCGCCGCGGAGAACGCCGTGTTGCTCACCGGAGATCGGGAGCATTTGGCGTTTCCGCGGTCGCAACTCGACGTGTTGATCGAGAACGGGATCGAGGTCGACGAGGATTCGATCCACTCGACGCTGTACGTTCCGCACAAGTACGGCGGTCCCGGCGATTACCACTACGACGCCTCGGGAGTCCTGACCGAGGACGACGGGGAGGTGCTGTGGCGCGACGGCTGGTACGAGTTCAAGCCGCATCGAGACGATCCGTACGTGTTCCACCTCTGGTATCTGTCACTGTCGGAAGCGGATCGGGAGCGGGTCGATCGACTTCGCGACTGGGGGTCACGGGACTGGACGCAGGTCGACTACCGGCCGTCGAACAAGCACGGGGCGGGCCAGGAGTACGCCTGGTTGGCGTACCTCGATGGGGAGTTTCCGGACTATCCCCAGCGGCGGCTGGAAGCGAGCCACGCCCACGTACAGGACCGCCTCGCGCTCATGCGCGAGGAGGGCGGGGTCCCGGACGATGTCGATGAAGATTACCTCCGCGATCGGAATCCGATCGTTCACCGCGGACTGCTCCAGTTGACGATGGGTGCCCCACAGCCGGTCTATTACGGCGGACTCGTGATGGCGCAGCTTCGCCACTTCGACCCCGAGCGGGAGCGGCCGGGACTACCGCCCGGCGTCGCCGCGCTGGTCGAGGACATGACCCGGGAGGGCGTGACGCTGACGCTGGTCAACGTCGGTGGACGGGATCGCGACGTGATCGTCCAGGCCGGTGCATACGGCGAACACGAGTTCACGGCGATAGAACTCGACGATGAACTGGTACGTCCTGAGTCGACGTGCATTCGGGTGTCGCTCCCGAGCGGAACGCGGTTCACGGTCGCAGCGTCACTCGATCGATTCGTCACTGAGCCGTCCTATGCGCTGCCGTGGACCGGGTCATGTCGGTCGCGAGTTCGGGATGAGTGACCGTCGGTACTGCGATCGTCGCAGTACTCGAATATGTGTCAGATACTAGTTTAGTATCTGGTTTGGATTCACTCATACTAGCTCGCCATCACTGAACCCAGATTCAAACTCCCAATTATGATTTGAATAATTCTATTCGAGCACTAATAGTGTTCTGTCTGGAAATAGTACCCGTGAGAAGACAACGTTTTGTATTATAGATCCGGATTCCGATCTGTATGCTCTGTCTCGTTACCTGTCTGACTCCGTCAACAAAAGCAGTTTGGTTACTGGTACTAGTCGTCGGATGGCGTCTCCGAGCCGGGAACGTCTGCGCCGATATCGGATCCGGTGAGCGACGCCTCCCGCCAGGTACCGCGCTTGAACCAGAAGTACGCGATGACGCCGCCGATGACGTTCGATATCGGGAACGCGATCCAGAGGCCGGTAGCGCCGATCGCTTCTGCGCCGATCCAGGCGATGGGCAAGCGGACGAGTCCGAGCGTCACGACCGAGATCACGGCGGCAAACAGCGTCTTCCCGGCACCGCGGAAGCCGCCCGTGTAGGCTCGCATGACCCCGATAAAGCCGAACGTGAGCGCGGTATATCGGAGGAACGATGCGCTCTCCGCGGCGACCGTCGGGTTGTCCGTGAAGATGGACGAGATCGGCCGTGCAGCCAGGATGGTGATGATTCCGAGACCGGTTAGTATGGCCAGCATCGCGCGAGCGCCGAAGTGGTTCGTCTCAGCGGCCCGATCGGGTTTCTCCGCGCCGATATTCTGTCCGGTTATCGTTTCGATCCCCTGGGAGACCGCAAGCGCCGGAAGGAAGATGACCGAGAAGATTCGCGTCCCGATCCCGTAGGCGGCGCTGATTTCCTCGGGGAACATCGCCAGGACGAACAACAGGAGGGTGATCGACAGCGAGCGGGCCGTTCCCTCGATCGACGCCGGCAGACCGATGTCGATGACTTTCCGTCCGAACGAGAGATCGGGAACCATCTGTCCGAGTCGGATTCGGACGCCGCGGTTCCCGCGGAACATGATCGCCAGTCCGACGATGAATGCGAGCGCCCGCGAGAATACCGTCGCGATTGCGGCACCGGCGACTCCCGTCCCAGTATAGCCCGTCAGTTCGAACAGCGACGCTTCGAGGCCCGTGGCCCCGAGGTAGCCGAACAGGGGATTGTTCTGGAAGCCGAAGATCATCACCGGATCGAGCACGACGTTGAGGACGACCGAGCCGCCCATCACGTACATCGGTGTGATCGTGTCGCCGTAGCCGCGCATGAGCGCCATGAACACGGCGAAGCCGAACACCCCGACGAGGCCGACCGAGTAGACCCGCATGTAGTCCGCGACCAGCGACGAAATCTCGGGGCCCGTCCCGAGGATCACGAGGAAATCGTCGACGAAGATGAACCCGATCGCACCGAGTACGATGGACGCCACGGCGGCGTACGCCATCGTCTGAGAGGCCGCGTACTCGGCTTTCCGGTCGTTTCCGGCACCGATATGTTGGGCAACGAGGACGCTGCCGGCAACCGAGAGGCCGAGCGCGAGCGAGATCATCAGAAAGACCATCGGGAACGCGAACGTGATCGCCGACAGTGACGCCGTACTATGTCTCCCTAGCCAGAACGTGTCCGCGAGGTTGTACGTGACCTGGAACAGGTTCTGCACGATGATCGGCAGGGAGAGGTAGAACAACGGCTTGCCGATCCCGCCCTCGGTGAGGTCGAACTCGTCGGGGCCCTTGAAGAACTTACTGACGAACTGCCGGACTCCCATCAGTGAGTCACCTCCAGGGGTTCGGGCGAGAGATGTTGCTCAACGTACGCTCGCACCGTCTCGTGGAGTCGATCCATCGAGTAGTCGACGGCGACGCGGCGCGTGTGCGCGCCGCTGATCATCGTCGTCAGAAACTCGGCCGCGAGATCGGGGTCGACGTGCTCGTTGAACTCCTCGCGCTCGATTCCCGCTTCGATGATCGAGTGCAGTTCCTCGTACAGGAACTCGTCGAATTTGGTGAGTTGTTCCTGTATCCCGTCGTTGTACGGGCCTTGCGCTCGTATCTCCAACATCGCGGTCCGAAACTCCGTATCCGGACCGTCTTCTCCGTCTGCAAGCAAGACATCGAGCAACGACAACAACCGCGCTTGCGGGGACGCTCCGGTGACCCCCGTTACCTTGTCGGTGTAGCGGCCGTACAGGAACTCCAGAAAGGCCGTAAAGAGGTCCTCTTTCGTGTCGTAGTAGTAGTGAATCGACGCCTTGCTCTTGTCCGTCTCATCGGCGATATCCTGCAGTGTAAGCTCTGCATAACCGTGTTTACAAAGGGCACGATATGTCCCATCTAGTATTTCATTTGCTGTATCGTCATCCATGTCGGTTGGTATAGGACTTACTAACTGGTCAGTCAAAAGGGTTCGGAAACCGGTACCGCAATGTCGTGTAACCCCATGACGAGGGCACGTGGCTGTGTCTCAGGGGAAACGAGTTCTTCTCGTTTACTCGTCGTCTCGTTCGTCGTCCGCTCGCAGCGAAACCGATTGCACTGTGGCCAGCGCAAGCCGGAAACTTTCACCTGCGAGCGTGTAGCCGTACCGGTGAGGCTGTCGTATGGACGATCACAGCGATCAACCGGGTGACGGTGGCACTACTGACTCCGGTCCTCATTCGGATCCGGATCGTGCAGTTCGCGACGCTCGCGACGAGCGAGACACTCATGACCGGACCGACGAACGCGCGATACCCGACGCCGAGCGCGAGGAATCGGGCGTCGAACAGTCGATACTCGAATCCGAGGCCGATGACGCCAGTAAGGGCCACCGGACCGTCGACGAGCAGTACAACGGGCGATCAGCCGGCGGTCACGGAGGCCGCGACGCTCACGACGAGCACACCGGTCACAGTGGTGAATCCGGGATGCATGCGGGCCACGAACAACTCTTTCGGCGACGCTTTTTCGTCTCGACGCTGCTCTCGATCCCGGTGTTGCTCTACAGCGAGACGCTACAGGCGTGGCTCGGCTTCTCCGTCCCCGCGTTCCCCGGCAGCCAGTGGCTCACACCCGTCTTCGCGGTGATCGTCTTCGCCTACGGCGGGGTGCCGTTCCTTCGAATGGCCGTCCCTGAACTCGCGGACCGAACGCCGGGGATGATGACGCTCATCTCGATGGCGATCACCGTCGCGTTCGTCTACAGCCTCGCGAGCGTCGTCTTCCCGTCCGCGTCGACGTTCTTCTGGGAACTCGTAACACTCATCGATATCATGTTGCTCGGTCACTGGATCGAGATGCGCTCCATTCGCAGAGCCTCCAGTGCGCTCGACGAACTGGCGAAACTGCTGCCGGATACGGCAGAACGGCTCACCGACGACGGCGATACTGAGGAAGTCCCCGTGAGCGATCTATCTGCGGACGACCTCGTTCTCGTACGACCCGGAGCGAGCGTGCCGGCCGACGGCGTTGTCGAAGAGGGGGATTCCGACGTGAACGAGTCGATGATCACTGGCGAGTCAAAGCCGGTGTCGAAGGAACCGGGTGACGAAGTAATCGGCGGCACGTTAAACGGCGACGGCAGCCTTCGCGTTCGGATCAGCGCGACAGGCGACGAGACGACGCTTGCAGGGATCATGCGCCTGATCGAGGAGGCCCAGGAGAGCGAATCTCGAACACAGCAACTCGCCGACCGCGCAGCGGGATGGCTGTTCTACGTCGCCCTGGCTGCGGCAATCGTCACTGCTATCGCGTGGACCGTCGCGATTTCGTTCGACGCCGCCGTTATCGAACGAGTCGTCACCGTCCTGGTAATCGCCTGTCCGCACGCGCTCGGGCTCGCCATCCCCCTCGTCGTCGCGATCAACACGTCACTCGCCGCACGAAACGGCATGCTGATTCGAGATCGGGTCGCCATGGAGCGAGCCCGCAACCTGGATACGATCGTCTTCGACAAGACGGGCACCCTCACGAGGGGCGAACAGGGTGTCGTTGGTATCGAAACCGTCGAGGGCGTCACCGAAGACGATGCCCTTGCGCTCGCTGCTGCTGTCGAGAGCGATTCGGAACACATGATCGCTCAGGCGATCCGCGAGGCCGCCGACGAACGGGCTGTCGCGGCGGGAACGGCGACGAACTTCGAGGCGCTCAAAGGTCGCGGTGTGCGGGCAACTGTCGGCAGTGACACGGTCTCTGTCGGCGGTCCGAACCTCCTCTCTGCACTCGATGTCGAAGCGCCGTCCGAGTTAACCGCGTTCGCGGAACGCGCCGGCGATAACGCACAGACCGTGGTCTATCTCGTGCGCGAGGGCGCTCCCGGTCGTTCCTCGGACCAACCGAACGCGACACAACAGGCGACCGACGAGGAGGAGCGCAGCGAACCCGCGGCTCGAACGAGCGGCGACGTCGAAAGTACTGAAGCAACAGTGATCGCTGCGTTCGCACTCGCGGATGTTATTCGCGAAGAGAGCTATCAGGTCGTCGACGCGCTTCACGAACTCGGGATCGAAGTCGCGATGCTCACCGGCGACAGCGAGGACGTTGCCACCGCGGTGGCCGACGACCTCGGTATCGACACGGTTTTCGCCGAAGTACTGCCGGAGGACAAAGACGAGAATATCGCCGCGCTTCAAGAACGGGGCCGGTCCGTCGCGATGGTCGGCGACGGCGTCAACGACGCGCCCGCGCTGACGCGGGCTGACATCGGCATCGCTATCGGCTCCGGGACGGACGTGGCAGTCCAGTCAGCGGATATTATTCTTGTCCAGAATAATCCGATGGATGTCGTTCGCCTCGTCAAATTGAGCAAGGCAAGCTATCGAAAGATGCAGGAGAACCTCGTGTGGGCCGCCGGCTACAACGTGTTCGCACTCCCGCTCGCGGCGGGTATCCTCGCCCCGATCGGCATCCTCCTCTCGCCTGCAGTCGGCGCGTTGCTCATGTCATTCAGTACGGTCATCGTCGCGATCAACGCGCAGTTCCTTCGACGAACCGATCTGGACCGCCCGAGTCTCCCCGGCGTCTCCAGTTCTCGGTCCCCGCAACCGGCAGACTGATTCGCGTCTCTTCCGCCGCTGTCGTCGCCAGCCAATGCCGAGTAGTATTGTATAATATGTGGTTTTCTATACAAACCCTTATCTGTGTGCTGTCTGTAGTGTGGGACGACGATGACAGCTACTGGTGTCACCGACTCGATCGAATCGACCACGCCGACAGAACTGCATGCGCGGATCGACAGCGACGAGGACGTCTTCCTCCTCGATGTCCGCTCGGCAGCGGATTTCGACGCGTGGCACATCGACGGTCCCACTGTCGAGGTCGTTCACTACCCCTACTTCCAACTCTTGGAGGGCATTCCGGACACACTCCACGCGAAACTTCCTGACGACCAGCCTATCACGGTCGTCTGTGCGAAAGGCGACTCCAGCGAACTCGTCGCTGAACGCCTCGAAGAGGCGGGATATGACAGCACTCATCTCGAACACGGGATGCGAGGCTGGGCGCGCGTCTACGAGTTCACGACGCTCGACACCGACAGTAATGCAACGATAGCACAGTATCGACGCCCCTCGAGCGGCTGTCTGGCGTCTCTCGTCGTTTCGGACGGCGAAGCCGCGGTTATCGATCCGCTACGGGCGTTTACCGACGAGTACCTGCGGGATGTGCGGGCCTTCGATGCCGAACTGAGGTACGCGCTCGATACCCACATCCACGCGGATCACGTCTCCGGCGTTCGTGAACTCGCCGGTCGGACTGGGGCGACGGCAGTCGTACCCGAGGCTGCTGCGGCCCGCGGCGTCGATTACGATGTGGCCTTCGATACCGTCGCAAACGGCGACACGCTCTCGGTCGGCACCGTCGACATCGACGTCATTCACGCGCCCGGGCATACGGCGGGAATGACCGCATACGAGGTCGAGAACGTGCTGTTCACTGGCGACGGACTCTTCACGGATAGCGTTGCCCGCCCCGACCTCGAAGACCCTGCGGCGGCCAGAAACGCAGCCCGGACTCTGTACGGGTCGCTGACCCGGACAGTATCGGCACGGCCGGCCGAGACGATCGTGGCCCCCGCACACAGTAGCGATTCCGCAGTACCGACCGACGGTGGGGCGGTCACTGCGACACTCGGCGAACTGACGGAAACGCTGGCTGCACTGTCGATGGACGAGACCGAGTTCGTCGAGTTCGTCGCCGCGGATCTGCCCCCGCGACCGGCCAACTACGAGACGATCATCGCCGCCAATCTCGGCGCGGAGTCACTCGATGACGCGACGGCATTTGAACTCGAACTCGGCCCGAACAACTGCGCGGCCAACTAGGCGGGTATCGAAGTCTTCCCGCGGTGTTGATTACAGCCACTTCGACGGTGCATTGGCCGATAAGTAGGTATGCGACTGTATCAATCGGTGTTCTATCAATACTGGTGCTGATTCACAGCGCCGTGACTGATGCGCGCTATATACCGGTCACACGACAATCACTGTGTTACGTGTCTAGAAGCGCTCCGTAACACGTGTATGGCCGAGATTGGTGGAACAGGAAGCAACACCTATTATTTCAACAGGTAGAAGTATATGTATAGAGTAGCGATCTGTATGGGCAAACCGGACGAGAAGCCCGCGAACAAGTGGAATTCCGATAGCTATGATGAGGGACACTCCTTCGTCTTTGAGTACGGTGAAGGGGTAGTCGATCTACTGGAGCCAGAGCACGGGGAGCGGATACTTGATCTCGGGTGTGGGACTGGCCACCTTACAGATCGAATTGCCGAGCCAGGAGCAACTGTCGTCGGCCTCGACGCCTCTGAAGAGATGGTTGAGACGGCCCACGAAACCTATCCCGAGTATACATTCGTCAACGAGGACGCCCGGGACTTCTCGTTCGACGATCCGTTCGATGCCGTGTTCTCCAACGCAGCCCTCCACTGGATTCCTGAACAGGATGCCGTTCTTGAGTCGGTCGCCGACGCACTCGTTCCCGGTGGTCGGTTCGTCGCGGAACTTGGTGGGACAGGAAACGTCGCTGCCATTGTGAACGCAGTTCGTGACGAAGCGGCTGCACGCGGCTACGATGTCGAGAGTCCATGGTACTTCCCGAGTGTCGGCGAATACACCTCGAAACTGGAATCACACGGTTTCGAAACGCGCTACGCGACACTCTTCGACCGACCGACTGAACTCGATAACGGGACCGATGGACTCGCAGACTGGCTCGGCATGTTTGGTGACAGTCTATTGTCTACGATCCCCGATGATGAACAGTCAACGGTCATCGCCGCCGTTGAGGATCGCCTTCGAGAGGCCCAGTTCCAGGACGGGACGTGGATCGCGGACTATCGGCGGCTTCGCGTCGTTGCTCGGAAGACCCAGAGTAGTGACGACCGGTAAAACTATACACTGTTCTTATCGAATCAAAGCGCCCATAGTCTGTGAGAGACCTCATGTAATTTAATCAACTAGTCGACCATTTTGGTGCAAAGTTTGTAGCGATGGCAGTCGTATCCCCTCTCGTGAGCATGTACGAAGATATCCTCCTTCCGTTCGATGGCAGCGACGGGGCTGCAGAGGCGATTCATCACGCCGCCGAGGTCGCACACTGGGCCGATGCCACGCTCCACGTGTTGTTCGTTGCCGACACGACTCGGGATAGCGTCACCGTCGTCGACGGCCAGGTCGTCGACGCACTCGTTCGGAAAGGTGACGAGATCGTCGATGAAGCGGCGAAAACCTTGGATAGTCTCGGCGTTCCGTACGACACCGATGTCGTCCAGGGAAATCCAGCCCAGACGATCGTCGAGTACGCCGACCGCTACGAGCACGACCTGATCGTCCTGCCAACCCACGGTCGCGACGGGATTTCGAGATATCTGGCCGGGAGCGTCTCCGAGAAGGTCGTTCGTCTCGCTTCGCTTCCGGTGCTTACAGTACGGATGCAACCCGACGAGCAGTTGACGTTCCCCTACGAGACTATCCTCCTTCCAACGGACGGGAGCGCCGCCGCAGCGCACGCCGCCAACTACGGGCTCTCGATCGCGGAGTCACTCGATGCAACCGTCCACGTCCTGTCCGTCGTCGATGAGACGCTCCTTGAACTGGGTCTCGGATCGATAGTCTCCGGGCTGGATAGCGAACAGGCCGCAACCGATGCAATCAACGACATCGTGTCGGAGGCGGAGGCACGCGGCATTTCCAACGTTGTCACGCACATCGAACGCGGCACGCCGATCGATGGGATTCTCGACACCATCGAGTCGACCGCTATCCACGCCGTCGTCATGGGAACGACGGGACAACGCGGCACTGAACGAATACTGCTCGGAAGCGTCGCCGAAAAGACAGTCCGCTCTGCTCCAGTGCCAGTCATGACTGTCGCCCACCCGGACTGACCGCCTCCCTACCGGGAGCGTCGAATCGCGACGGCTCGGACAACAGCGGCCGCCCCTCTCAGCGCCCTGCCAGCGTTCTGAACTCGTTCCGATCCCGACTCCGTGGCGCAATATCACCTCCGTCCCGCGTATCCACTTTCGAGTTCTTTCTCTCAGTTGAATCGAGTATCGGAATTGGTGGGAGGTCCTGCTGTTGCAGAGAATCTGTTTTGTGAATTTGAACGACTATTTGGCATAGCTATTTGGCGAATCACGTCCTCAGTTGTAGCGGGACCATGTTGGGTGTTACCGAATTACAAGACATGTACGAAACGATGGTGATGGCGCGCTACTACGAAGAACGGCTTCAGGAGGAGTACCTCGAGGGAAAACAGCCCGCCTTCGATATTTCCGCTGGTCCGATTCCGGGTGAACTGCATCTCGCGGCAGGTCACGAAGCATCCGGCGTTGGCGTCTGTCATCACTTGCGAGCCGAGGATACGGTTACAGCGCCCCATCGCCCGCACCACATCGCGATTGCAAAGGGCATCGATTTGAAAGCCATGACCGCCGAAATATTTGGGCGAGAGACCGGTCTCAGCGGCGGCAAAGGCGGCCACATGCACCTTTTCGATCCCAACGTCAACTTCGCGTGTAGCGGGATCATTGCCGAGGGCTGTCCGCCGGCGGTCGGTGCCGGATTGGCCGCGAAAAAACGAAATACTGACAGCGTCGCAGTCGCCTTCCTCGGCGAAGGTGCGATCGACCAGGGCGCGTTTCTGGAATCGCTCAACCTGGCGAGTGTCCAGAACCTGCCCGTCGTGTTCGTCATCGAGGACAACGACTGGGCAATCAGTATGCCGAAAGAACGCGTCACCGATGTCACGAACGGGGTGCAACGGGCCGCCGGATTCGATCTTCCAGGCACTCGCGTCGACGCCGACGACGTGGTCGCAATCTCTGACGCCGCTACTGACGCCATCGGACGCGCTCGCGACGGAAACGGCCCGTCGCTACTTGAGGTCCAAGTCCATCGGCGCATGGGTCACTTCATGGGAGACGCAGAAGGGTATCGCCCGGATGCGGACAAGGATGCGGCTACCCGGCGAGACTCGATCGAACGTCTCGAAACGAAACTGCGAGCCAACGATATCGATGACGAGACGCTCGATGAACTCCGCTCTCGCGCCCGCGAGCGCGTCGACGACGCCATCGAGTGGGCGAAAGAACAACCCGAACCCGAGCCATCGGCGGCCTACGAGGACGTGTTCTCGTCGCCACCGTCCGAGGACCCGGAACGCGCTCCGTCCGTCGCGGACACGGGAGGTGAGGACTGATGGCCCAGCAAGAGGAGCACCGACAGACGGATCGCTCGCTGACGATGAGCCGGGCAATGGTCGAAGCGATCGCCCACGAAATGCGCGAGGACGATGCCGTCTTCTACATGGGCGAGGACGTCGCGGACTACGGCGGCATCTTCGATAGCACCGAGGGACTTCTCGATGAGTTCGGCCCCGACCGTATCATGGACGTGCCCATCAGCGAGACGGCGTACATCGGTGCTGCGGTCGGTGCCGCACAGGAGGGGATGCGGCCGATTGCCGAACTCATGTTTGTCGACTTCTTCGGCGTCGGCATGGACCAGATCTACAACCAGATGGCGAAGAATACCTATATGAGTGGGGGAGCCGTTTCCGTTCCGATGGTTCTTACCGCCGCCGTTGGCGGGACGTATAACGACGCTGCACAGCACTCCCAGACGCTCTACGGAACGTTCGCTCACCTGCCGGGAATGAAGGTTGTGGTCCCATCGACGGCCTACGATGCAAAGGGACTGCTACACACTGCGATCCGTGACGATGATCCGGTCGTCTACATGTTTCACAAGCGGTTGATGGGTATCGGGTGGCTCCCCGCACCGGACGGCCCGAAAACGGGCGTCCCCGAGGAGGCGTACACGATCCCGTTCGGCCGTGCCGACATCAAACGTGAGGGTGCTGACGTGACCGTCGTCACACTCGGATTGCACGTCCACCGTGCGCTTGCGGCCGCCGACTCGCTTGCCGATGACGGGATCGATACCGAAGTCATCGATCTTCGGACGCTGGTTCCGCTCGATATCGAAACGATCTGTGAATCGGTAGCGAAGACAGGTCGACTCGTCGTCGTCGACGAAGATTACCGTTCGTACGGTCTCACCGGCGAAATCATCGCAGGGGTGGCTGAAGCTGAACTCGCCGCTCTCGACGCCGTCGAACGGGTTGCACTTCCGGACGTCCCGATACCCTACGCGCGCCCGATGGAGGACGAAGTCGTCCCGGACACCGACGATATCACGGCGGCGATTCGACGCGTTCGATCGGACGAATGAGTTCGAACACTCCCCGCGTCGCCGTCGAGACGGTCGACGTCTGGCCCGCGGATACCGACGAGGACGAGGGCGTCGTCGTCAACTGGTTCACGAGCGAGGGGACCCGCGTCGACGAGGGCGATCCCCTCTGTGAATTCCAGGTCGAAAAGGTAAGCGTCGACGTGCCGGCACCGGCGTCCGGCATCCTCGACGAGATCGCCCTCGACGAAGACGACGAGTTCGAAAAGGGCGAGACGATCGCCTGGATTCGCCGTGACTAGCCCCGTCGCTCGTCTAGAACCCGTTTCCAGAGAGTATGACTGACACTGATCCAGACACCGACACTGATACCGGCCCAGATCCCGATTCAGACGAAGACCCGGGCCCGCATCCGGACCCAGATTCAACCCGGCCCGACGATGCACCAGCGACGAACGCCTCCGAATCCCATCTCGGCCGGACCGTCTCCGAGGAGCGGCCACTGTCTCGAATGCGACAGACGATTGCGAACCGTCTCCAGGAGAGTTCTCGGAACGCGGTTCACGTGACTGTAAGCCGGGAGATAGACGCCGAACCACTCCTGCAGGCAACCGAGAGTGCAGCGACGACCCTCGATGTGGACATCTCCGTGTTCGACCTCGTACTCCGTGCAGTTTCTGCGACCCTTGCCGAACATCCGACCTTTAACGCGACGTTCGAAGACGAGATGCACGTCCTGTACGAAGAGCATAATATCGGTATCGCCGTCGATATCGAGGCCGGGTTGGTGACCCCCGTCCTCCGTCATCTCGATTCGAAATCCCTCATTGCTCAGATCGGAAGAGCGNCATCAGAGATGTGTATAAGAGACAGTCAGGAAGGCGAGTACTCGATGCGCGATCTTCGCGGTGGCACGTTCACCGTCTCGAATCTCGGCGTCTTTGGCGTTGACTCGTTCACGCCGATCATTAATCCGCCGGAGATTGCGATTCTCGGCGTCAACCGGATCCGCGAGCGCGCACAGCGTGGGTCTGACGGCGTCGTGTTCCGCAATCAGTTGCCCGTCGACCTGAGTTTCGACCACCGGCTCGTCGACGGCGCAGACGCGGCTCGATTCCTCGAAACGTTTGCGGAGCACGTGGAAAACTCGGATCGATTCGTGCCTGCGGGCTGATCGTCGGGTGACCGTGTTCTTTCGAACGATGTTTGGGACGACCCACGATGCTTAGGATGGCCGAGGTGAGAGGAGTGCCTTAAAATACCGTAATGAGCCACCCAACGAAGCCAGCCGTGACGAGCAGCCGCCCGAGGCTTCCCAGAAATGTCGCGATAGCGAACCGCACGTAGTTCGTTTCGAGCGCGGCGAACGCGTATATCGATATCGTATCG
The DNA here is from genome assembly GCF_000337595.1 of Natrialba taiwanensis DSM 12281. GTDB lineage: Archaea > Halobacteriota > Halobacteria > Halobacteriales > Natrialbaceae > Natrialba > Natrialba taiwanensis. The sequence continues at coordinate 51,715 of NZ_AOIL01000032.1, forward strand.
GGAAATAAAGGCACGGACAGCGCAATCGCGAGCCCGGCGTACCCGTACTGTTGTGCGAGTTGTACTGAGCGTTTCTCTGACCACTCTAGTATGTTCCATCTGGATCGGCGTAACCACCGAATAAGCGGCCCGGCTTGTTTGGCTTCCTGTCCGATATGGAACGCGAAAATGCTTCCTGCAGCCTTTCCGGTCGCACTTACGATCATAATACTCCCGAGCTGTCCCCACGCGGGGAGACCGAGATCAAGTGGGACGCCGAGAACGACCTCGCTGGGGCCTGGGAGGGCAAATGCGATGAGAAACGAGTAGATGAAGATAATCCCCATTCCTGGCCAGCCTGTCACCGATTCAACGAACGCCTCGATACCACCACCGCTAAGAAAGAGGACCAATGGGGCGGATACTGCCATTGCGAAATTCTTCAGTAGCAATCACTATGATCATTTTCATCTAGCGAGTATCCGCATATCGTCTCGTCTTCGTCGATCTACCGCAGCTTTCCTTCCACGAGAACGAGGCTGCTACCAGCACTCTCGGGCTTCTACGGGGCTGATCCGAGCTGGTTTCCAGACAAGCGGTGGCTCCGCAAGCAAGCATAGATAATCGCGTTAGAAATCCTGTCGTTCGATCTCTACTGATCGAGGCTCGTTCGAGAGCGATAGCCGCGTCCAGACGACACGTCCGCTAATCGCGCCGATCGAGGTGATAATCAGCAGCGAACAGAAGTACCACGGCTTGGCCTGAACCACCGTAAGCCCTCTCGTCGAAGCGGGAACGATACCCAGCGCCAGCAAATAGAACAGGGTGAGGAGACAAATCGAGGACTGGCGGTACCCGTGCCAATAGAGCACGCCGACGAGGACACCCGCGAGCAATCCGAGTTGGCCCGAATGAAGTTCGGGAATAGTGCTGAAAAGTGACGAGAGGACCGTTTCAACGGTTGCCATGAGTACGTTGCTCTAGTCGGGACCCGTTCTATGCGTTGACCTGCAATTCGACAGGCCATATAACGAGTCACGCTGGGCCGATATCAGCGGCCACCTGAAGTGCAGGAGACCGCAGTCAGCGGCTCGCTGACAGAACCCGGCTCTCGCTCTCTACGCGAGTGCTCGCCAGAGCCGAACTCGTGCCCATAGCGGGTACCGGTCGTTGTTCCCCGATAACCGTGGAGTTAGTTCGTTGAGAAGAGGAAAGATGGGCGGCGGAAACCAGCTACTATGGCCTCTTGGGCGAGACTTCGCGTATACGCTCTTCAATGAATGTTCGGACTATCTTTAAACGAGAAGTGACGGCATTGTGGGGTAACGGAAAAGGAATCTCGCTTGCCGGAGTTGCTGTCGGCTGGGGGCTCTTAAATGGGACGCGGATGGTCTACCCTATTATTATTCCTGATCTCGAGATCGCATACGGGCTGAGCCTCGCGGTTTCCGGCCTGTTGGTGAGTGTTCTGTGGTTCTTTGCGGCGATCGGCCAGTTACCCGGGGGAATGCTCGCCGATAGATACAACGAGCGCGCACTCATGGCGACGAGTACGGTTATCGTCGCAGCGGCGCTCGGTCTCGTGATTACGTCCTCCTCAGCAGTGGTACTGTTTCTCGCCACTGCAATCTGGGGACTCGGTCACTCGCTGTACCCGATCGCCAGGATCACGTTTCTCTCGAACCTGTACTCCGGGCGGCTCGGAAGCGCCCTCGGTGTGACGATGGCGACCGGTGATATTGGACAAACGGTACTTCCACCGATTGCAAGCACGCTCGCTGCAGCGGTTGCCTGGCAGGCCGGGATCGGGTTTGTGACACCGTTTCTTCTTCTGGCTGGCATCGTTATCGCTGCGACGTCTGCTCCACAGTCGACACGGGCGAGGGCATCCACATCGCAATCGATCAGTGACACACTCGGGGTGTTCACAGAGCTTCGAACGCCGTCGATAGGGCTTATGACCGGAATTTTGTTCCTCTATATGTTCATTTGGCAGTCGTTCACGGCGTTCTACCCAACGTATCTCATTCGGGTCAAGGGACTTTCTTCGTCGACCGCGAGCGTCCTCTTCGGGTTCTTTTTCGCCGTCGGTGTGCTCGTCAAGCCAGCAGCAGGCGCAGCGTACGATCGCATCGGAATGCGAAAATCGCTCGTCGGAATCCTGTTGCCGGCAGTTGCGGGGTTCTTCCTCCTTCCGCTCCTCGATACCGTCTGGTTCCTCGTCGGAATCACCGCGCTCATCAGCACGATGCTCGGGACCGGCGCGGTGACCCAATCGTTTCTCGCAGATTCGTTCTCCGACGAAATGCAGGGGGCAGGACTCGGCGTCGTCCGAACGGTGTCAGCGTCGCTCGCTGCTAGCGGCCCGGTCATTTTTGGGATAATCGCCGATCACGGATACTTCGATCAGGGATATCTCGCCTTAGCCGTGATCATGGCGGTCGTCATCGGTCTGACGGTTTGGATGCCGGACGTAGCGCACTCATAGGGCCTAGTTTTCTCTTCGTAATCTATCGTGTTTTCGAGTTCATTTGAGATATCCCAACTGAACTACTATTCTGTCCGCGCCTAAACTCGAGTTCTGCAAGCCCATGAACAAGCAGAACGACACTGAACGCCACGGTATCTCGCGCCGAAACTACCTCAAATTCGGGAGTGCAACGGCACTTTCGATCGGCGCTATCGACAGCGCAACTGCGACAGCACGGCCGGAGAGTTCCGATCAGCACCGGGGGAACCCCGACCGGATCGTGATCAAAAACGGGACGCTCGTTACGGTTGATCCCGACCTCGGTATTCTCCGCGATACGGACCTGCTTATCGCGGACGGAGCGATCGAACGGATCGACGAGTCGATCGACGAGCCGAGCGCTGCCCACCTCGACGCCGAGGATGCGATCGTCCTTCCCGGATTCGTCAATTCGCACCTGCACACGTGGCAAGCCGGCGTTCGCGGAATCGCGGGGAACTGGTCGTTCTCCGAGTATCTCGAAACGATGCTCGGAGAGATCAGTCGTCACTACCGACCCGCCGATGCGTACCTCGGGAACCTCTTCGGTGCCGTCGACCAACTCAACGCCGGAACGACGACGATTCTCGACTGGTTTCATATCGCGAACTCGCCGTCACACACCGATCGTGCGATAGACGGTCTCGAAGACGCCGGCATCCGCGCAGTCTTCGCTCACGGACCGCCCGGGGACGACAGCGCGACGTGGTGGGAAGACAGTACGGAACCGCATCCGGACGATATCCGCCGGCTTCACCGCGAGCGCTTTCCCTCGCCCGACGGACGACTCACGCTGGCGATGGGGATCCGTGGCCCGGATTACTCGACTGACGAAATCGTCACGCACGACATCGAACTCGCCCGGGAACTCGGAATTCCCGCCTCGATGCACATCGGCTCGCTCGGTCCCGGCGGCGTCGCGACGCTAGACGAACTCGGACTCCTTGGCGACGACCTCAACTACGTTCACGCGAATCGGCTGACGCAAGCGGAGTTCGATCGTATCGGCGACTCCGGCGGTTCGGTATCGACGACTCCCGAGGTCGAAATGCAGATGGGCATGGGAATGCCGGCACTCCGGGAAACTATCGATGGAGGCGCGACACCTGCCGTCGGCGTCGACATCGTCTCGAACGTCAGCAGCGACCTGTTCACGCAGACGCGAACGGCGCTGCAGGTCCAGCGCGCCCTCGATGCCCAGCCGACCGTCGAGCAAAACGAACAGATCGAAACGGTCTCGCTATCCGCCAGACGCGCGCTCGAACTCGCGACGATCGACGGCGCTCGAGCACTCGGACTCGACGACACGATCGGCTCGCTGACGCCCGGCAAGCGAGCGGATATCACGTTCGTTCGGACGACCGATATCAATACGACGCCGGTCCACGATCCGGTCGAAACGGTCGTCTTTCAGGCGGGCGTTGCGAATATCGATACGGTCCTGGTCGACGGACGGATCGTCAAGAAAGACGGCGTCCTGTACAACGATCCCGCGAGCAAACACCGCGATCAGCTCGTGCAGTCGGGACGGCGGATCCTTCGAGAAAGCGATCTCCACTGAGGGCTTTCGACCTGCCGAACTCGTCGGTAGGTGCCGACCCAGAGCGTCCATCGCTTCTCGCAGGGAATATTTCCTGTTAACCGGAGTAGCGGCAGTGGCTTCGGTAAGAGGGGAAGTTAACCCGGTAGCCTTCCTGAAGTCCGATAATGTCCGAGACCGACGCGACAGACAATGGGACACCGTCTCGATTCGGCCGACTCCTCTTTGCGGGTGGGCTCGCAATACTCGCGATTCGAAACCTGACCGATCTGGAGGGGCGTATCGCCTATGCGGATGCCAAGGGGGTCCCGTCTGCGGACAGGCTTGTTCCGGCGGCGAGCGGGCTCCTCCTCGGTGGCAGTCTGGGTATCGGCACCTGGAAATTCCCGAAACTTTCCGCAGGAAGCGTTGCGGCGTTCCTTGCGGGAGTGACACCGGTTATGCACGACTTTTGGGCCGTCGATTCGGAATCACGCGATGAGGAACTCACGTCCTTCCTCCAAAATCTAACGCTGCTCGGTGCCGCTATCGTCTTCTTCAGACGAGCGAGCGAGAACTAACGGAACTCCCCATCACCACTCCGACGACCGGCTTCTCTCCGAGTAACGGGACGAGTTCATGCACACGTTCTCTCCGCACACCGGAACTCGTCTTTCTCTTCAGTATCTCCGACAGGTTTTATCGTTGGGTCACTAATGAGACGCGTATGAGCCACTCCGACCGGACTGTCGATTCCAGTGCGGAATCAGGGACGGACGCTGACCGGAATCGGACACTCGAGTCAGCGTCCAGCGCCCGAACTGAATCCCAGCTGCTCCCTGCGGAAGTATTCTCGATTCTCGGCAATGATACACGAGTTGCCATCCTCCGGGCGCTCCTCGAACTCGGCGCGGACGACGCTCCCGTCAGCTTCACGGCTCTCTTCGAAGAAGTCGATATGCAGGACAGTGCGAACTTCAGCTACCATCTCAACCAACTCACCGGCCATTTCATCACGCAGAGCGACGGCGGATACGAGTTCCGCCATCCGGGACGGAAAGTCGTCAGTTCGATCTTCAGCGGCACACTCACCGATCGTGCGAAGCTGGGCTTTTTCCCCGTTGATGGGTCGTGTTATGCTTGTGATGGGTCACTTCACGGCTGGTATGTCGATGATACGCTTACCATCGGCTGTACCGACTGCGGGACGATTCAGGTGCAGTATCCGTTCCCGACCGGCGGCCTCGACGACCGATCGCCCGACGAGTTCCTCCAGGCGTTTCACCACTACGTCCGCCACCACTACTGCCTCGCCGCCGACGGGGTCTGTCCCGAATGCACCGGCGCGGTCGAGACCAGTCTCGTTCGCGATCCGGAATCCGATGACCGCGAGGTCGCCGTCACCCACGTCTGTCAACGCTGTGGCTACCAACTCCAATCGACCGTCGGGCTCACCCTGCTCGACAACGCCGAGGTGCTCGTTTTCCATTCCAAGCGCGGCGTCGACCTGAACACCGACCCGTTCTGGCAATTCGACTGGTGCGTAAGCGACACGCAGACGACGATCGTTTCGGACGACCCGCTTCGCGTTCAACTGACGCTTCCCTGCGCGGGAGACGAACTCGTGGTACGGCTCGACGAGACGGTTTCGGTAATCGAAACGACTGTTGGTGAACAGGCCTCCCAGTGATGGCTCTGCCTATCGAGTAGCGTGTTGCAACGTAATTGCTGCTGAAAACTGAAAAACGAAGAAATAACGACCGGAACGATGCCCACGTACCGGTTTACTCGAAGTGTTCGACGGCCTGCTCGTAGCGGGTCGATGGCTCGTCCCAGTCGACGACCTCGAAGAAGTTATCGACGAAGTCGCCGCGGTCGGGGCCGTAATCGTGGTAGTAGGAGTGCTCCCAGACGTCGAGGGCCAGAATCGGGTGGCTGCCCCAGAGAGCGCCCTGGTCGTGCTTGTCGACGACGATATTGCGAAGCTGGTTGCTAAAGGAGTCGTAGACGAGGAGCGCCCAGCCGCCCGCAGCGGAGGCAGCGGCCTCGAACTCTCCCTTCCAGGCGTCGTAGGAGCCAAAGTCTTCCTCGATGCGAGCCGCGAGGTCGCCCGTCGGCTCTGCGCCGCCTTCCGGGCTCATCGACTGCCAGAAGAGGTCGTGGAGGACGTGGCCGGAGCCGTTGTGCGTTACGTTCCGGATTGCTCCCGCTGACGAGGAGAAGTCGCCTTCTTCGCGGTTTGCTTCGAGGGTTTCTTCGGCGCTGTTCCAGCCGTTGACGTAGCCCTGATGGTGCGTATCGTGGTGCCAGTTCAGAACCTGTTCGCTGATGTGTGGTTCGAGTGCGTCGTAGTCGTACGGAAGCGGTGGTAGTTCGTAATTGCTCATGTTTCTCGCATACTCGACTATACGCGGAACGGATATGAATGTTCGCTGTACTGCATTCAAGTAACCTTAATGTCATATCTACCTGGGGCGGAAACACGATCATCTGCTCCGAAATCGGGAATAGATGCGATATATATCAGTAATGTGGGGTCTGCTGTGTTTTGGATGCTTTCTATTGCCCTCAGTTATCTCTCTGCGGCGGGGCACGGCTGCTATACTTTTGAAGTCAATCATTGCTGGAGGGCTCCGTCGATTGCGAGTAATGGGCTTGCGAGAATAGCGTGCGATAGCCGGCATCTCACCAGCAATGACCGAGTATCCACTGTGCTTGTCCTGAGTGGTCTCATCGCTTGCGAAGGTCTTTCGATCGGAGTTCACCTCTCGCGTGCCACGTTCGAGGGCGAAGTGCGATGACCGCCGCCCCGAGATAGAACACTGCAACGACCGCGATGACGACTCCGCCGGGTATCATCCCGATCGCTGCGCTGGTCGTCCACGACCCGGAAGCGAATGCGGTAATTCGGACGAGCCAGGCAGCGAGCAACACGGTGAAAAGCGGCAGATACACCCGTCTGAGACGGTGCGCCATCGCTTCTTCCATCGTAATCTTGAGCGTTGGCGTCCGGTAGTCCCGGCTCAACTGTCGCCGCCAGGTCGGGTTTGGCACTTCAGCGGACGGATCCAGTCCGTAGGCAAAGACGTTCTTCTGGAGCGTTCTGACCCTGCTCCGCCAGATATCGTATCCTCGGTACCGTCGCGCCTCGATCACCAGAAACACCGTCAGTGTCGCAACACCGATGAGGAGTATGTACTGCGGGGTATCCGGTCTGGAAAACGCCCACGTGAGAATTGCCGAAATCACGAGTACCGCCCAGTTGGTCGTCCGATCGAGGCGCTCCCGCCAGAATTTCATGCGATGGATCTCACCGCGATAGAGGTGGGCCATCGCTGAACTCGGGCCCATGTCCCCCTCCAGTAGCCCGGCTCCCACCTCACTGTGCGCTTCGTCGATCGGGTCTTTCTCTTTGGCTGATGAATCTGTCATTGTTCTGGCTGTCATTCGGTCCGATCAGACCAACAGTTGAACGTCGGCGTCCGCCATGTCTTGAACCGCCGACGCGGCACCGACGCCCACAGTGACACCTTCGTAGAAATCCGCTTCGTCGTAACCCATGAGGTCCATCGTCATCTGACAGGCCTGGAACTCGACGTTCATCTCCAGGGCCGTCTCGATGAGTTCGTCGATGGTGGCAGTGTCGTTGTCCTCGATTCGTTTTTTCATCATTTTCGTCGTCATGCGATCCATTCCTGGAAGCGTAGCGATCGCATTCGGTACCGGCATGGTGGGATTCCCAACCGAACTTAGCCCCAACGTCTTGGAGTTCTCTTCGTGGAGGATATCGAGCCCCCAGAAGGTGTGAAACACCGTAACATCGTACCCGAAGGCTGCAGCGGTGCTGGCGAGGATCAGCGGCGGGTAAGCCATATCGAGCGTGCCCTTGGTTGCGATGATGGACAGTTTTGGTGGTCCCTCGTCGTCGAGTTCAGCCTCCATCTCGGCGACTCGGGCTTCGAGTTCAGCGACGTGAGTCCGGGGTTCGCTGTAACTCGGTGACTCGTCGGTGTCGGCGCTGCGTTCGTTCCCGTCGGCCGCGTCGATTTCGCTGGCAGCCCTGTCGTTGTCGACGGCAGCTGGTTGTGTGGGTTCCGTACACATCGTATTACTCCGTTTTGCGGACGTAGTGAGTGAAGACCGTCTCTCCGTCCTCTTGAGCGACGAGTTCGACGCCGTCGGTCGTCTCGGCCCAACCGGCGATGTCGTTCATGCTTCCGGGATCCGTTGCAAGAACCTCGAGAACGTCGCCGTCGTCGAGTCGGTCGACGGTTTGTTTCGTCTTCACGACCGGCATCGGGCAGTTCTGTCCCGTTACGTCGAGCGTTTCGGTGCTATCGTGGTCAGTCATGATAGTGATTTCACTGCACAATACTCCAGCCACTACTAAAAGCGTGTCGACAGTAGTGCAAACTATATACATGGCGGCATCTATATTTTATCTATTCGGTTAGCTACCGGTCCTTATGCCCTCTAAATGGATATCCATATTGTGCTATCGAGGGAATACTATGAAAATCCTTATTGGCGCGCCGACTAGAGCTGGTCGTACTGATGATGCTCACTCCGTCGTTGCTCTCGAGACCACAGTCGAGGTCAGTTCGGATGACCGGCTACCTGCCGCGAACGCGACCGAACTGAAATGACCGACTTCGTCCCGCTCTTCGCACTCGGTGAACTCTTTCCGCGGGGAATCATACCGTATCTCCTCGGCGGCGTCCTCGTCGGGCTCGGTGCCGCAGTTATCTACCTCGCGACTGGGATCATCGCGGGCGCGAGCACGTTCCTCGAGTCGACGCTGTCGTACGTCTCGGACGTCCCGCGATTCAATCGCCTTACGTACGTCCAATCACGGGACTGGCGGCTCGTATTCACGGCGGGGATCGTCAGCGGCGCTGCCGCGTACGCAGTCTTATTCCAGGGCGATCTTTGGACGACGGAAGTACAGTGGTGGCGACTGCTCGGCGGGGGCTTCCTCGTCGGCGTTGGAACACGCCTCGGAAAGGGCTGTACGTCGGGCCACGGCGTTTGCGGAATCGGCTCGCTGTCGAATACGTCGGTCGTGAACGTGGCGACGTTTCTCGCGTTTGCGATCGGGACCGCCCAACTGGTGCAGGCACTGGGGGTGACGCCGTGAGCACCGAACTTGCTCGGCGGGACCCTGCGGAGCGCGCGAGCGATGACCGTTCTGGCAGTGACACTGCCGATAATCGCAGTCCGCTGGTCGTCCCGGTTATCTACATCGGTGGATTGCTCTTCGGGTTCGGACTGGCGATCAGTGGCATGGCCCGTCCGGAGGTCGTACTCGACTTTCTGCAGTTCGAGGACTTCGGGCTGTTGTTCGTCATGGGCGGGGCTGCCGTCGTGACCGGCATCACGTTCACCGTCGCAACGCGATTCCTCCACCGTGCGCCGTTGACCGCCACCGGGTACACGCGCCGACTGAAATCGTTCGACCGGAACGTCGTTATCGGTGGCACGATCTTCGGCATCGGGTGGGGAATCTCCGGCATCTGTCCGGGCGCTGCCTACGCGAGTGTCGGCATCGGCAACTATCCGATCCTGTGGGCGGTCGCCGGAATGTTCCTCGGCGCGTACGCACAGGGCTACTGGCGAACTCGTCGTTCACTCGGTACCGAGAGCACTCCCGAGACAGCGTCTAGCTAACTCCGTCGATCGATCGGCTCCGTTCAACCCGTGAGGAGCTACAAGTTCGGTCAGTAGTGGAACCGAATGCAGACTCCCGAAATCACGGTTGCTTCGATTCGTAGAGACTCACCAACCCATCCCCGGGTCATCGGCGGCCTGCCGGACCCAGGAAGCGACCTGCTCCTCGTCCAGTGTGTCCGCTTCCTTCAGGTCCAGAGCCTGTCTATCCGGACCCGTCCCGCTGGGTGGCTCCGGCTCAAGGTACGTTTCACACACGAATGTCAGTTTCACGTGTTTCGAGAACGCACTGAATGACGCGAACCATCCTCGGTCCTCGACGCCATAGAACGGCTGGTGATACTTCACGGCGCGACGCACATGGGGCACTTCCTGTTGAATGATCTCGTCGAATTGTGCCGCAACTTCACGCTTCCAACCCGGCAGCGCTGCAATGTACGCCTTCACCGCTGCCGATCCATCGGTATCATCCTTCCGCCGCGCCGCCTGGTATTGTTTCCGTTTCTCCTCCCATTCTTCCTCCGTCGGAACCTTGTCTGACAGTTCGATTTCCCCGATGTCCTCGTCCACGATGGTTTTCTCTCCCTCTCGACCTGATATCGCGGTCACGACCAAGATTTCGTCTGGCTCTTCGGGAGCAGAAAACAGGTCGAAGTCCAGCCGCAACGTCCCTCCTCGCCAGTGGCGAGCGAAGCCCACCCAACCGTCGGGGTGGTCGTCCCGGGCGTCTTGTTCGACCCGGAAAAGGCCCATCAAGGCTGGAATGGCGTCGGCACCCCACTGAAGCCCCCGTTCCAGATCCGTGAAACGAACCCCCTCGTCGTGGTCGGCGCGGTAGTTGGGTGCTCTGATTGCCCGATTCGCCATCACGAGTTCGGAGACCCGCTGGGTCGTAAGTGAGTCAGACACACTCATGGTCACTCACCTACATGTGGTAGTGGCTTATCAATATTCCCCGGTTCTGGGGGAGCGGAGAGTCGTATTCCTCCTGGTGGGACAGAAAAGCGGACTTCACGGGAGTACAATCTCCAAGCGATCCTTGCCACCGGGGCCGTAGATCGTCACGACTCGCCTTATAAGGAGGAGGATTTCAACAGAACCGATCGATTCTGTCCCTGCCATAGCACAACGGGCGAGTGAACCTGGCCCGCTATCTCGCCTGCTCTCGTCGCTCTACTGCCAGTATTGTGCTCTTTATGCGAATACTTTTGAGCGCCGCGATCCTAGTACGGATAACAGATGGCTGACTCAATGAGTGAAATGCTCCGTCAGGACATGCAGTGTGAGGGGCTGCTGGAGTGTTTCCACGACCTCAAGGAGATTGACAAAGAGGTATTCCAATTGCTCAGCGACGAACCGGAGCCGCTGACGGTCGACGAAATCGGTGACCACATCGATCGTGAGCGCTCGACAGCCTATCGCTCCGTCAACCGCTTGCTGCAGGCTGGTTTCCTCCAGAAAGAGCAGATCAACTACGACCAGGGCGGATACTATCATGTCTATCACCCGCGAGATGCCGAGGACATCTCTCAGGAGATGCAACGGCTGCTCAACGACTGGTACGCGAAAATGGGCCAGTTGATCGCCGAGTTCAGCGAGACGTACGCCGTTGAACCGGAACCGGAACCGGAACCGGAACCGGAGTCAGAGTCGGACTCGGAATCTGAACCGGTTGCGTCTCCCGACCAGTAGCTGTCGTGCTCGCTGTCCTCACTACTATCACCCGGTACTCCCCATCTCCGGGATATCCGCACGGCGGTCTCCGAATGCTGTCCTCTCCGTGGATGATCGCCTGTGAAGTCGAGACGGTCCCCGTTAGCCGCCATGAGTAACACTACTCACGGTCGACGCTACTCGCCCTGATCGGATCGGTCGGACGTATCGGACTGGCCGAGTCCGCCGCCAGTCCCCGGTAACGTCGTCTGCGTACCTCGCTGGAAGCGTCCCGTCTCCTCGATCTCGTAATTCATCACCAGTCGCTCCGTCGCCGCCGTCGACCGACTCGCGTCGTCGTGTTGCTTGTTCATAAACTGCGGGCGGTCCTGTTCGACGACCGTATACTCCTCCAGACGCTCCGGCAACCGCTGATACGACACTGCCCACCGCCCTTCGAGTTCACGGAGCGTCTCGACGAATCGCTCGTGATCGAACTCGCCGTGGCGATACAGGATATCGCCCTCGTCGACGTACGGCGGATCGGCGTAGAAGAACGTCTGCTCCCCGTCGTACTGGGTCATGAAATCGGCGTAATCGAGGTTCTCGATCTGCACGTTCTGAAAGCGCTCGGCGAACTCGTGGAGGTGCTCGGTCGCGTTGCGGAACTTGCGGGCCTTGTTTCGCTGGTTGGCGGCGGCGAAGCCGGACGCGGTTCGGTACTTGGCGGCGTACTGGGAGTATCGGAGATAGAAGAAGCGCCCGGCGCGCTCGATGGGGTCGTCAGGTCGCTCGCCGTCGTAAAACGCCCGTTTCCACGCTTCGTGTTGTTCGCGGGCGTAGGGCGTTTGCTGGAGCCACTCGACGAGTTCGTCCTCGCGCTCGCGGAGGGTGGTAAAGAACTGGACCAGATCGCCGTCACGGTCGTTGTAGACTTCGATGTGGCTCTCGTCTTTGGTGACGAGAACGGCTGCGCTGCCGCCGAAGACCTCGACGTAGCACCTGTGGGACGGAATGTGGTCGATAATCCACGGGGCGAGGTAGGATTTGCCGCCGGGATACGGGAATACCGACGTAGTCACAGCGGTTTGTTTCGGCCCTGCCGTTATAATCCCTCTCTTCGACTCTTCGCACGTCTTCGGTAACGTCTCCCGATGCGCCTCGTGTTCGATGTCGTGTTCGGGACTCTTGTTCGATGTCGTATTCGAGGGACTCTCGTTCGGATCCGGGACGACGACCGGAAGACGCGGTTTGACGCTTGCAGGGAATACTACTATCCCGAGAGGGAGAATACGTTTCCGTACGTGTCCGTCTTCTGGACGGACCCATCTTCGACGCCGCTTGATGTGAGATTTGCTCGCATGCAAGACCTCAACATCGCGCTCGTCACGATCGGTGGACTCACGTTGCTACTGAGCCTCGTCGCCGGGCTGATGCGAAACAAGATTTACGTTCTCTCGGAACCGATGGTGGCGGTGATTCTGGGGGTCGTGATCGGTCCCTTCGGAGCGGATCTACTCGCGCTTGCGGAGTGGGGCGACCCGTTTCTGATTGTAGAACAGTTCGCCCGCCTCACGGTCGGGTTGGCCGTTATGGCCGCGGCGCTTCGGCTTCCCCAGCGATACTTCAGAGAGCGCGTCCGTTCGATGGCGATTGTCCTCCTCCCCGGAATGATCGTGATGTGGCTCGTGAGCGGACTCCTCGTCTTTTTCTTTCTGGGGGTTTCACTCTGGACTGCACTGCTTATCGGGGCGATCATTACGCCGACGGATCCGGTCCTCGCCGGAACGATCGTGATTGGATCCCTCGCGGAGCGGGATATCCCGGCGTCGGTCCGAAATCTCCTCAGCGGCGAAGCGGGCGCGAACGACGGGCTCGCGTATCCGATCGTCTTTCTCCCGCTTCTCGTCCTCCAGCATTCTTCCGAGCGAGCGATTACCGAGTGGCTGCTCTCGACGGTACTCTGGGAAATCGGGACGGCCGTGGTGATCGGGGCTGCCGTCGGGGCGGCCGCCGGCTGGATCGAACGCAAATCCCACGAACACGATTTTCTCGAGGAGACCTCGTTGCTCAGCGTGACCGTTGCCTTCACGTTTGCCGTGTTAGGCGGGGTCAAACTCCTCGGAAGCGACGGCATCCTCGCGGCGTTCGTGGCCGGATTGCTGTTCAACCGGTTCGCAGACGCCAGTGACGAGGCTGACGAGCAGAAAGTTCAGGAGACGGTGCTTCGGCTGTTCACGTTCCCAGTTTTCGTCTTCTTCGGCATGGCGATCCCGATATCCGAGTGGTTCGCGCTGGGGTGGGCCGGGATCACCCTCGCGGCGAGCGTCTTGCTCCTGCGCCGACTGCCGATGATGCTCCTGTTCCACCGGTTCATCCGGCCGATCAACGACGGTCGAGATGCGCTTTTTGCGGGCTGGTTCGGCCCGATCGGCATCGCGGCGCTCTTTTACGCCACGGTGGCCCACCGAATCCTCGGTATTGAACTCGTCTGGAGCGCGTCCACTCTCATTATCGCGAGTTCGGTGCTGGTTCACGGCGTTACGGCGACGCCGTTTACGAAATTGTACGGGCAGGTGATCGACCGCGATCATCCGCAGGCGGCCGACGACGACCAATCGTCGGCGTTCGTGGAGGGATAATGCACTTGGGAGAACGGATATGGATATCGACGATTCTCAGAGACGGTGGTACGATCCGATCGTGCGAACTCTTGATGTGGTTCTAACCAGGTTCGCCGCCGTCGTTTTGAGTCTCGTTGTGGTCTCAGTCATCAGGGACGAGTACTACGCGATTCCGGCCGAGTTGCTCTCAGCGACGGTCGTCTTCGGCGTCGGTAGGGTACTCCGCTACGGTACGTCAGGCACTGAGGAGACGTCCTCTGCGCAAGCGTTTGCGTCCACGGCACTCGTCTGGTGCCGTGGGGTTGCTCAGTGCACTCCCGTTCGCGCTTATCGCCCTCACCATCGCTCTCGACCCGGGTGGCGTCACACCGCCCCCGATGAATCCGACGATGCGCGCGTTTCTCTCTCCGACTAACCGTTGTTCGAGGGTTTCAACGGGATCACGGGACCGGGACTGTCGGTGACGCGGAGTGCGACCGACTGCCGGCAACGCTGCAGTGGTGGCGGTCGCTCACTGAATGGCTCGGCGGAATTGGCGTCACCGTCCTGATCCTCACGGTCGTTCGACGGTCCGACGGCGGGGTGCTTGACCAGTACTACGAGGAGCGCTTACCGCTGGGCCGATCCGGGGACGAAATCCCCGATCCGACGGCGATGGTGGGGCGTTTACCGTCTTCACGCTACTCGCAATTATTCTTCTCCGGGTAGCCGGAATGCCGCCGTGGGACGCCATCAACCACGGAATGACCGGCCTATCGACCGGCGGGTTCGCCGTCACCGATAACAGTATCGCGACGTATGGGAGCCGCAGAATTCAGGTCGCTCTTTTACCGATCTACTACCTCTTGCTTCGGGGTCGCCTCGAAGGATTCGCGAGGGACCGGCAGACGCAGTGGCTGCTGCTCGTTATCGCGTGCGGGACGACGCTGGCCCCTCTCATTATGTTTACGACGGATTCTCTTCGCTCGACGGCTCACGACGCGATTACGGTGACGTTCCAATTCGTTTCCGCGATCACCTGCACCGACTTCTCGACGACGAATCTGGGTTCGATGTGGTCCCGGGGGCGGTGCTGTTGCTAACTGTCGAGATGATCGTGGGCGGTTCGGAGGGATCGACCGTCAGCGGCGTCAAGATCGTCCGCGTCGTGAGTCTCGAAGCGGGAGTAATCGAACGCATCGGGGAACCGTTTCCGGGGATCGATTCGTCCAGAGATATCGAGATCAGTGGCGAACATGTCTCGGCAAATTTCTACAACGTGTCGGTCGTTCTGGTGCTCTGGTTGCTATTCCTGCTTGGTGGGATGATTGCTCTGTTCGTGTTGCTTCCGCCCGAAAACGAATCATTTCAGCACGTCGTCTTCGAGGTTGCAAGCGCACAGAGGAACGTCGGTCTCTCGAGCGGTCTTACTTCCCCGGGTCGATCTCGGGCCGTGAAATTAGTTCTCAGCGGGAATATGTGGGTCGAACGGCTGACGATCCTTCCCGTTCTCGTACTGCTCCGGGGTTCGGTATGATTTGAAACCACTTGTGTTCGGGTACGGACCGAAACCGCATGACAGAGGGCTAACCTAGGGTGTTCTTTCGGACGGTTGAGTGAGAATGAGTGAACGAACCTCTCTCCGGATACAGCCAGTACTCTGTTGACTTCGCCGTTTCCCCCGAGATAATTGACGTCCTTACCCGCAAGTGCGAAGTCGTCAAGCGTGATCGGAGAATCGATCTTCGAATGCTGATCTGGACGCGTAGGCTATACCGAAGAGCAAGGCGACGACCACACGCTCTCGAAAGAACGGTGGAAGAGACGCCCTTCCGGTCGTACGCCCAGTTGGTTCTCATGAAACTGGCTGAACTCTACGAGTATTCTCCGTCAAATATCCTTGAATTTCTGAATAAAGACACTATGCAACCTCTCCGGCGGGAATGGCATTCTTAGAGGTGGTGTGCCGATCTCTATTGCTGTTCTGAAGCTTAACCGGTGGTAGATCGCCATTATTTGATGGAGATAATTTACATCAATTTGTAATGGTGGTGTTTACTAACTATGTCGCCGCGGTTGACTTTCGCGGAATGGCAGATACAATCAGTACTGAACTCGACCGACGAAGATTTCTTCGTGGGACGGCTGTGGCGGGTCTCACGGGTGCAGTAGGGGTGAGTGGTATCACAAGCGGAGCCGAGGATGGAACTTCGATAACTGCGACCACGGACTTCGATTCAGGCGGTGGCGTCGAGATCGATCAAGAAAACGGTCGCATAGAATTAACCAATATCGACGACGCGGGGTATAGTTTCCTCGGGTATATGCATTTCAGGCTCGAGGGAGCAGCGAATACGGATGTTTCGTTTAACATCACAAATCTCGACGAGTCGAGAATGCCTGCGAACTACAGGCTTCTGTATACATCGAGCCTCGAATCCGGAGACTGGACCCGGATGGACGATGAGGTCAAGGACGACTTTTCCCAGACATTCGACTCCGATGAGGTGTATATCTCGGGCTACAGAGCCTATCCGTATCAGCAGACGGTGCAGCGAGTGACCGAACTCGAGCGTAGATATCCGAAATTTGTGGAAACGGAAGTGATCGGCCAGAGTGCGAATGGACGGGATATGCACGCGGTTCGTATCACTAATCCGGATGTCCCCGACGAAGAGAAGGAGGATATCATTTCTATCACGAGACAACACCCCGGAGAAGTGGAGGGCTCGTGGCATATGGATGCCGCGATCGACTACGTGCTCGAAACCCTCTGTGATGCAGAGGCTGCATTCGAAGACGAGTTCTGCTTCCACTTCATTCCGAATGCGAATCCAGACGGGATGTACGAGGGACATCACAGACACACTCCACAAGGATCCGATTTGAACCGTGAGTGGAATACGGAGTCACCGGTTGAAATCGAGAACATGATGTCTTACATGCGGGAGAATCTGGACGATGTCTATTGGGGATTCGACTTCCATTCGACAACGAACTCCGACTGGGACGCCGTAGTCTACGGTGAGGATGCTGTCGATGGCGACGATCTCGATACGATCGACGCGATTGCGTCTCATTCACTCTCGTATCCAGATACGACACGGTCGAGCACCACAGATGGTACCGCGTACGCGTTCATCAACGACGAGTTTGATGCTGTGATGGTCGTGACCGAAGCGTGGACGTACCGCGAGTACGCGGCCGCAGAATTAGCAGCGGAAGGACGAAACTTCTTCAGCGAGGTCGCTCCACGGGAGGACTCCCCATCGGGTGGTCGTCGATCGCCGAAAAACACCTGTCCATCAGGTTCCTATGGTGAGCATCCGTATCCGGTTGAACTGCCCAGTAGTCTTCCTTGGGGAAAGAATTTCGACCCGATGGAGTATCTCCTCTGATATAAGAACTCGTGAAAACGCTACGCACTACGGATCAGGTGGGTAACAGAGTAATGTGTCCTGATTGGTCGTTCAATGCGGACCATTCAACCCAATCTCTCGGCTGAACGTGCGGGGATGACCGGTTCGCTCCCGAATTCTGTTGGATGATGTCTCACTATATCTATATATATGGAACAAGAGTCAACTATATGTGGGATGCGTGAGATAGTTTTGATATGCCTATCGGTCCAGCAATCGACGACCTACACTTCAGTGACGAACCCACTGTCGACGACGTTCCCGGTCCTCGATCAACCGACCTGTTGGAGCGCCAGCGCGAGGTCGATAGCAATGCCGTTGCGTATCCGCGCCGGATCCCCATCGCACTGGATGAAGCACGCGGTGCGACGGTCCGTGACGCCGACGGGAATACGTTCCTCGACTTCTTCGCCGGCATCGGCGTATTGAACGTCGGCCACTCCAACCCCTACGTTCTCGATGGCGTCAAAGACCAGTTGGACGCCGTCACCCACACGATCGACTTTCCGACGGAAGCGCGGGTTGACCTCATCGATAAACTGCGCGAAATCGCCCCCGGTGGACTTCAGGGGTCGAGCAACGTCGTCTTCGGCGGCCCGAGCGGGAGCGACGCCATCGAGGGCTCGATCAAACTCGCAAAACAGCACACCGGTCGCCACGGCTTGCTGGCGTTCGAAGGGGCCTACCACGGGACGACTGCCGGCGCGCTCAGCCTCACCGCCGCCAGGAAGTACAAGACCGACTACAGCCCGTTGCTCGCCGATGCCGTTCACGTGCCCTACCCGGACACGGCTACCGGGACGGACGGCGATAGCGAGGCCGTCTCCTGTTCCCGGGCACTCGACGCCGTCAAACGGAAATTCGAGGACCCGTACGGCGGTCACGAATCCCCCGCCGGCATCTGGGTCGAACCGATCCAGGGCGAGGGCGGTATCAACGTCCCCCCGGCCGAGTTCTTGGGCGGCCTCCGGGACATCGCCGACGACAACGATGCGCTGTTGATCGTCGACGAAATCCAGACCGGGCTCGGGCGCACCGGCGAGTGGTTCGCGTCCGACCATTTCGACGTCACCCCCGACGCGATCACGATGGCCAAGGCCCTCGGTGGCTCCGGACTCCCGATCGGTGCGATGCTCTATCACGAAGACTTCGACACGTGGGGCCCCGGCGGCCACGTCGGTACCTTCCGCGGTAACGCGCCCGCGATGGTCGGCGGTATTCGCGCCATCGAATACATTCAGGAACACGATCTCCTCTCGCACGCGACCGATCTCGGCGAGTTCATCCGCGGCCGATTCGCGGAACTCGCCGAGACGACGCCCGAAATTGCCGCCGTTCGCGGGAAGGGTCTGTTCATCGGCGTCGAACTCGTCGACGACGATGGCAGTCCCGCCGATGAACTCGTCAAAGCGGTCCAGACGAACTGTTACGAGAACGGCGTACTGGTGTGGAGTGCGGGGCGTCACGGGAACGTTTTGCGATTGATTCCGCCGCTGGTGCTCACCCGGCGACAGGCCGAGGTCGGAACGGAGATCATCTGTGAGGCGATCGAGGAATGCACCCGAGGATAGCGTACATTCATCACCACCGGTAGAATAGTTATCCCGGACGCGAAACGGACGGGATACAATTGTCTGAGAGTAATAGAGTCGTTGTCGTTACCGGTGCGAACGAGGGTATTGGCTATCACATGCTCACGTCGCTGGTCGCCGACGGCTACCGGGTCGCTGGGCTGGACAGTACCGTTGCAAATCTCGAATCGCTCCAGGAAACCGAACCGAAGCGCGTCCGGTACTACGAATGTGACGTGACGAACCTGGACGACGTACAGGACGCCGTTTCCGGCGTCATCGAGACGTGGGATCGAATCGATATTCTCGTAAACAACGCCGGGATCTCCAACTTTGCTCCGTTTGGCGAGCTGGCGATGGAGCAGACGCGCCGTGAATTCGAGGTGAACTTCTTCGGATACATGCGGATGATTCGGGCGGTACTCCCACATATGCGGGATCGCGGTGACGGTATCATCCACAACATGGGGTCCGGGACGGGCGATGTCGGTCATCCCGGGCTGTCCGGATATGCCGCCACGAAGGGAGCGATCAAGGCGTTCGTTCGTTCACTACGGCTTGAACTGCACCACACCGGCGTCTCGTGTACCCTGATGGTGCCACCGACGACGAATACGCAGATGGTGGCCGGGCTTGAATACCCGTTGTGGATGACGTCCGAACCCGAGGCGGTCGGTCGCAAGTTGGCCAGTCACGTCGAATCGACGCAACCGGTGATCACGCCCGACCGAAAAACAAGGCTCGGCCTCACACTCATCGACTGGTTCCCATCACTCTGGCGAAAGATCACGGACCGATTCGTTGAGTCCCCTGACTAGCTATTTTTCTGTCTCTTTCGGCCTGGTTTCCACGCCAGGGGTGTGACTCCGCTCTTCTCCTGCGTTGTGGGGTGTGTGATTTCACCCTCCATCCGATCACGGAACGTCGACGATTGGATACCAATGGGCATATCTAGACAAAATTGGTAATTCAAATATCCGTTAATTATATCACTCCGTTCGTGATTCCCTCCGAGTGTGATCACGCAGTGTGAAATAACACCAAGAAATCAATAAAATCCGGAGAGACGTGAGATCCGCGTTGTGTGGCAATTACTGGGGTTCAAGAGACACATCTACATGACAGACATACGAGAACGGTTCATGGCTGTGCTGCTCTCCGTGCTGCTGGTGCTTTCGCTCGTCGCGATCGCCGGTGCCGGACTGGCAGGCAGTGCAGTCGCAACAGAGGGAATCGAAACGCAATCAACCGATACATCGGCCGCCCCTGCAACGGTCGATCCCGCACTCGACAATGCAGAGGGGACCGAGGAAGTCTACATCATCCTCGATCAGTACGACGGTGAACTCGGCGACGACCGCGAGCAGGCGATCGCCCGCCTCAAGGAGTTCGCGGCGGAGTCACAGGCCACCGTGACGGCGGATTTAGACACTCTGTCCGGCGTCGAGGTGATAAACACCTACTGGATCACGAACGCCGTCCGCGCCGAAGTCGATACGACCGCCGTCGACACGGCTGAACTCGCGTCGATCGAGGGCGTGCGGACGATTCAGCTCAAGCCGGAATACCAGGTGACGGAGCCGGTTAACCAGTCCGCCGCCGACGCAACTCCCGACGCGGACGAGTTCACCTACGGCCTCGAGCAGGTCAATGCGTCCGAGACGTGGAACGACTTCGGCACGCAGGGCGAGGATGTCAAGGTCGCAGTGCTCGACACTGGCTTCGATGTCAGTCACCCGGACCTCGACCTCTATACCGAGGATGCGGACGATCCGACGTATCCGGGCGGCTGGGTCGAGATCGGCCCGGACGGTGAGCCGGTCGAGGGCTCCGAGCCGCATGATACGCACTATCACGGAACGCACGTCGGCGGTACGGTCGGTGCCGATGCGCCGACCGACGGCGAGACGCCCGCGTACGGCGTCGCTCCGAACGTCGACTTGCAGCACGCACTCGTGTTGCCCGGCGGGTCGGGAGCCGACTCGGACACGCTCGCCGGCTTCGAGTACGTCATCGAAGACATGGACACCGACGTCGTCAGCATGAGCTTCGGCGCGGGCTGTGGCCTCTTCGGTCCGGTCTACGACGACGCCTGGATTCCGGCGATTCAGAACGCTAACGACGCCGGCGTCGTGGCGGTTACCTCGGCCGGCAACTCCGGCGAGGGCTGTGTCGGTTCGCCAGCGAACATCTACGACTCGTTCGGTATTGGTGCCTCCGACGAGGACGGCAACATCGCCGACTTCTCGAGCGGCGACACGATCGCGGGCGACAACTGGGACGAACCGGATCCGGAGTGGCCCGACGAGTGGATCAAACCGGACGTCTCCGCACCCGGTGCGGACGTGCTGAGCGCCGCACCCGGCGGCGAGTACGACACGCTCTCGGGCACGTCGATGGCCGCCCCGCACACGTCGGGCGTCATCGCGCTCATGCTCGGGGCAAACGACGATCTCACCGCCGAGGAGGTTCAGTCGACGCTCGAAGAAACCGCCTGGAAACCCGACGACGCACCCGACGAGAAAGACGTTCGCTACGGCCACGGCATCATCGACGCCCATGCGGCCGTCGACGAGGTCGCCGCAGGCGCGCTCGAGTACGAACTCGGCGACGTCGACCAGGACGAGTCACTCACCGTGCAGGACGTGCAGCTGACACAGCAGTACCTGCAGGATATGGAGCCCGAGCCGTTCGCCCAGGGACTCGCTGATTTGGACCGTGACGGCGAGGTCACCACGACCGACCTGAACCTGCTCCAGCAGAAGGTTCAGGGCACTCTCACAGAGGGTGAGATCACGATTTCCGGCCTCGACGTTCCCGACGAGGTCGACCAGGGCGAGACACTCGAGGTCACCGTCGACCTCGAAAACCCCGGCGACGAAGGGGCAGTACAGGAACTCAACCTCTCCCTGAACGACACGAGTGATGAACCGGTCGCAACCGAAGTCGTCGACATGGCCGCACCCGGCGTCGACGATCCGATCGACCACCCGGCCGAGACGACGATCACGGTCGAACTCGACACCGCGGCCATGGACGGCGATACATACACCCTTACGGTCACGAGCGAGGACGACGACGCGTCCGCCGAGTTCACCGTCCGGGCCTCGAACTTCGAGGTCACGTCCCTCGACGCGCCGGCCGAAGCCGACCGCGGCGAGGAGATTACCGTCAACGCGACGGTCGAAAACACGGGGAACGTCGATGATACCCAATCCGTCGAGTACCGGTTCGACGACCTGGACGACGCGCTCCTCGCACAGAACGTCACGCTCGCGCCCGGCGACGACGCGACGGTCTCCTTCGAAGCCGACACGGCGAACGTTTCGGCGGGGACCTACGAGCACGGCGTCTTCACCGAGGATGACGCGGCGACGGACACGATCGATATCCACGAAGCGTTCTTCAGCGTCGACATCACCGACGCGCCGGCCGAACTCGCGCCCGGCGAGTCCTACAACGTCAGCGCCGTCGTCGAGAACACCGGCGGCGCACCGGGCGACCAGGAGGTCGTCTACGAACTCGGCGAGGGCGACGTCGCTGTCGTCGACGTTGCTGCGGATACCTCGCAGGGCGAGGCTGTCGCTAGCGTGTTAGACGACCGGCTCAACAACGACACCTACACGGTCGATGTCGTCACTGCGGATACGCTGCTCGACGCGATGGACGACTACGATACGTTCGTCATCCAGCGCTTCGGCAGCGACACGATCGCGTCGGACTTCCTCGACGAACTCGAGGAGACCCAGAGCGCGGTCTACCTCGACTCGCACCAGGGCGGCACGGCGGAGACCTACGCTGACGGCGTCTTCCGTCTCAACAACGTCCGCGAAGATCCCGCGGAGCGCGACTCCGAGGGACTCGGCACGTCGAGCGATCCCGTCACGATCGACATCGACCAGGATCACGCCGTCTTCGCCGGCGTCGGCGAGCCCGGTGACACCGTCGAGATGTACACCGGGACCACGACCTGGGGAAGCTGGTTCGACAACTACAGCGGCACGACGCTCGCGACCGCCGACTATGGCGGCGACTACGCCGGTCCGTCTGTCGCCGTCAGCGACGACGGCAGCGAAGTCTTGCTCACCGCCACCGGTCGCGACTACTTCACCAACGAACCGGACTTCACCGACGAGGCGAACCAGTTGCTGACAAACGCCGTCGAGTTCGCCACGACCGGCGGCGTGACGGCCGAGGCCGAGACGGTCGACAATACGACCCTCGTCTCCCTGGAGCCGGGAGAGAGCGAGCAGGTACCGTTCTCGGATACCGTGCCCGCTGACGCCGAGGCGGGCGATGCGAGCCACATCGTGGCCAGCGCGGACGAACAGGACTTCGTCTCGGTCACGATCGACGACGGCCCGAACTGGGCCGTCAAGGGAACGGTCGCCGACGCTGCGACCGACGAGCCGATCGCAAACGCCAGCGTCGAACTCGAAGCTGGAAACGAGACCTACACGAACGTGACCGACGCCGACGGACAGTACGGGCTCGCAAACGTCCCCGCGGGCGAACACGAGCTCACGGTCACGGCCGAGAACTACACAGATCGGACCGTCTCCGTCGACGTACCGGAAAACGAGACGGTCACGAAAGACATCGCCCTCGACACGCTGTCGGGAACGATCAGCGGCGAGGTCACGGCGAGTGACGACGGCAAACCCGTCGAAAACGTCACGGTCGTCGCCGAGAACGGCGACGGCGAGGTCTATGAGACGACGACCGACGAGAACGGCACGTACGAACTCGACGGCGTCTCGGCCGGCACGTACGTCGTCGATGTCGCCGACACGCCGCCGGGCTTCGAACCTGAGGAGGTCATCACCGTTGCGCCTGGCGAGCACGTCGACGGCGTCGACTTCGAGATCGACCGCACCGCCGGCTCGATCGAGGGCTACGTCACGAACGCCGCCGGTATTCCGATCGCAGAAGCGAACGTCGTCGACGCCGACAACGGCGCGTTCAACGCGACCACGAACGAGAGCGGCTACTACGAAATCACGAACGTCACGCCCGGCACGAACGCGCTCCGAGCGACCGCCGACGGCTACGACGACTCGAACGTCGAGTTCGTCGAGGTCGAGACCGGCGAGACGACGATCGCCAACCTCACCCTCGGCACCTACTTCGAGGTCGGCGACCTCGCAGCACCCGACACCGCCGCGCCTGGTGAAAATATCACCGTCAACGCGACGGTCACCAACACCGGCGACCAGACGGACACCCGTACGGTGTTCTACTTCCCGCCGGGCACCGACTTCGGTCCCGACGTGATCGACACCCAGAACGGACTGTCCGAGACGGTCACGCTCAACGGCGGCGAATCGACGACGGTCGAGTTCACCTACGAGATTCCTGCCGGCGACGAGCCGGGCGAGTACGAACACGGCATCTCGGCCGACGAGGTCGAGTCGACGACGATTACGATCGACGGCGACGACGGCGGCGACGCAACCTTCGACGTGAGTGAACTCGACGCGCCCGCGACGGCCGGTCCGGGCGAGACCGTGTCGGCCAATGCCACGGTCGAGAACACGGGCGACGCCGCCGGTACGCAGAACGTGACGTACGCATTCGACAACGAAACCGTCGCCGAGACGACCGTCTCGCTCGACGCGAACGAGACGGCGATGCTCGAGTTCACCGCCGACCTTCCAGACGCCGAGGGAACGTACGAGCACGTCGTCGCCTCGGCAAACGCGTCGGCGACCGCACAGACGACCGTCGAGAACGACAGCGAGCCGGACCCGGCGTACTTCGAAGTCACCGAACTCGCCGGGCCGGATGTCGTCGACTCCGGCGACGAACTGACGATCAACGCGACGATCACCAACACCGGCGACGAACTCGACGAACAGGACGTGTTCCTGTTCTGGGACACCACGGCGGCCGAGATCGATCTCGAAGACGGCGATCGATCGGCCGACGAACGCCGCGAGGCCGGCGTCGACTCGATGGCGACGATTGAACTCGACGGCGGCGAATCGGAAACGGTGTCGCTCACCTACGCGGTCGAGAACGACACCGAACCGGGTACCTACCAGTACACGGTCTCAACGCTGCAGGAGATGGTCGACGGCGAGGTTACTGTGGAAGCGTCCGATGATGTCTCGATCCTGCCGGTCCGCGGCGGGCACGGAATGCAGTCCGTTGGAACCGCGCTGCTCGGCTGAGCGGTTCTGATACACCACTCACGACGCCGATTTTTTCGAGGGGTATGGCGGATCGGTAGCTCCATCCGGCTGTGAAACACCGTTCGTATGGGCGATTCCGTTCAAAATCTGCATACTGCAGCCGTGCATTCGTCTTTAGCTACGAGAAGAACCGCAGTACAGCAGTAGCTCATCGCGTATTCTTCTCGAGAGAAATGGGGTGGGAATAGATGTGTCCAACAGTGACTCCATTTATGAATAATTAATAATGTGTTGTGGGTAGTGTGAAACGGGTGCATGCTGTGCCCAATCCTCTTGAGATATCTTCTTCACCGTGACTGTATGGATTTCTTGTTAATTGTATAATTGGAGACATTCACTATATATAGTAATTAACTACTAGATGATAGTCGATATTTTTGTTATTTCACTATTTTAGGAGTATAATAATGCATTTTGTTATAAAGATTTAAGTCTCATAGCAGTTGACCTATTCTTGGAATGAATCTCCGCCGATGCAGCAAATGCAGATTTTGGAAGGTGACCGAGTTATGATTGCTGCCGCATTAGTCATGATCGTTGGTCTCGCCATCGGGGCTGTCGTAACTCATATGACTGGACTTCGGTTAGGTGGTGTGATTGTAGCACCGCTACTCGCAGTCTACTCTCTTTACTCCTTTGTTGCACTCCCGATGTTTCTCATTAGCGGGGCCATCGCGTACTGTCTCGTTGGGATCATACGAGCACGCACGCTTATCTACGGGCGGCAGTTGCTACTCACAAGTCTTGTCGTTGGAGCAATCACGCCAATCACTGCCCACGTGATCATTAGCTCGTGGTCTCTCGGAATTTCAGAGATGGCGTTCTTCGGCGCGGTTCTCCCCGGTATCACGGCCTACAACTACCACAAACTCGAGCCGGAAGACCGCTGGTCTGACCTGGCATTGAGCGGTGGATTGGTTGCCGGTCTCATCGTCTTCGGTGCGGCGATTGTGAATCCTACGGTCGCCACGCAATTGGGGTCGGGATTAACCTCTGTGCTGTTCACTCCTGGATCAGACATTGCAGCGTTCCGCAACGCTATCCAGGGAGTTCCGTCGTCAGGGGGCGTTGTCGGCCAGATATGGCTGATCGTTCTACTCGGGTTTGGCCTACTGATCTCCGAGGCAGCGCACTCTCGGTGGGGCGTTCGGCTGGGTGGGTTAGTTGCTGTCCCACTCCTCGCCACCATGGCACTCACGAACGCGTGGACCGTCGGAGTGTACGTAATTGTGCTGTCAGCCACCTTTACAGCCATCACGGCCATCAACAGACTCACACTCATCTACGGCCGGGCGCTGTTGAACCTCGGACTTATCGTTTCGATGATGTCCGGGATACTCATCGCGTCAGCCACAACTACGGTTTCAGGATTCACGTTATTCTTCGTGGTTCTGCTCTCCGGGGTTGGGGCCTATAATTTTCACCGAGTCGCACCTGCCGAACGATTCGAATCGCTCAGTCTGTCGGCAGGACTATTCGCGAGTCTACTGGTCGGTGTTAGACTATTCATCGACCCGACAGCTGATGGCCTCTTAGCTGATCCATCAGTACCTGAAATCTCAGTAATCGTCAGCGTACTCGTGCTCGCAGCCTATTGCGTATGGACGCTTGAACAGCGCCGTATGACCGTTGCGAAACACCACGCTAGGGGGGTATCTGCATGAGCGGAAAACAATACTCAACCCAAGACATCACTAACGGTGTCAGCAACTCTATCAAACACACCGCTCGAGCGCTCTTCCGTGGGATAACTCATAAACGTCGGCTCGACGGTATCGATGCCAAGATCGTTATCTCCGGCACCCGGGGGAAGTCGTCTCTCACGAAGTGGACACACGATATTCTCTATGACCGGGAGTACGACGTCATGGCGAAGATTACTGGCAATAACCCGATTACGGTCCACAACACTGTCAAGAAGCCTATCTTACGCGGATCCCGAGTCCGGTTATACGAAAACGCGAGAGAACTCTCGCAGCACACGCCGAAGGACGTGATGATCCTCGAGAATCAAGCGATTAGTCCCTACACCACGCGGATGTTCAACAGTGTGTTTTCCCATCCCGACGTGGTCGTCTTGAGTAACATCCGCGAAGACCATCTATCAACGTTGGGTGCTGACAGATACAAAGTAGCTCGAGGATTGGTCAGAGCAATTCCAGAGGGGACCCATGTCGTCAACGCGGAACAGGATCCGAACTTACAGGAGTACATCGAGACTGAGGTAGAGCGGCGTGGCGCGACCGTAAGTCACGTCTCTGTCCCTGATAAGTACGCCAACATCCCCGGTATCGAATCAGTTTATGCACTCAATGAGATACTTCGGGCGATCGGGCTGAATCCGCTATCAGACGACAAACTCGCAGTATACCGGAAGAAGATGTCCGTTGAGTGGACTCGTCTCTCCAACGGAAGGATCCACAATGCGGCCGAGGTCAACGACGTCCAAAGTACCGAGATGATCCGACAGGCACTGGTCTCAAAGGACCCCTCCATCGGTAAGATTACACCGTTTGTCTATCTTCGAGGTGATCGACGTGGACGGACAGTGTCCTTCTTACACTATCTTACAGAACTCTATGAGGATGGTGCCATCGACGACGTCCACATCGCCGGTGAGACGACGAAAGCGTTCAGTCAAAAGGCTGATTTCCCAGTCATTATCCACGACGATACGAAGGATCCTGCGGACGAGGTACTTGGCTCGCTGCTCGCTGAGGAACGCCCTGTGATCATTATGGGCAACACAGTTGCTGACTGGATGCGCGACCTTGAGCGTGCGATCGACGCTCGAACGGTCGATACTGACCAATTGGTCGGCCTCACTCGTGGGGAAAAATCCGAGCAACAGCCGGTTGTGACCAGATAGCACACCCCCTCGAACCGCCGTCTTCCCCCTTTGTATATAGATATTTCTATACTAATATTTTTAGGACAGAAACGGTATTTTTAATAGGTATCGGTAATATGTAATACCATGGCTGAAAAACAGTCTGGTAATACAACACGGCGCGCATTGATGGGCGGACTAGTAAGTACCCCTCTTCTGGTCGGTGGGGCCGTTGCTGGATACGAGGCAACCTCACGAAGGAACACCATCGAATCTGTTAACCAGAAGGCAGTTGACCGAGACGGCGAACTCACGCAAACGACGCTTGGAAAGACCGACTCCGGATCAACGGGTGATGGTGACGCTTTCACGTATCTGAGCGCAACGTCTGACCTACTGAACAACGTTGGTCGAACGGTCGGCGAACAGGTCCGCGTCCAACGGAATGATGATGAGGTCGCCGTCTACACGATCCAGGGTGAACTCTCCGGAGACGGGCCGGGGGTTGCTGGTAACGCTCTCTCGCGGGCGCGCCTTGACCTCAACAATAGTAACTGGGAAGTCAACAATAGCGACCAGGAAAATCTCGGAGACTGCCGCCTGGCCTGTCCACGACCAGAGGCGTCTGTCCCGATCAACGATGACGACGAAGTCGATGTCGATGTTAATCCAATGGTCGTCAACCCGGACCTGAGCGTCGAGGAAGCTCAGGAATCGGACGATTACGTTGAGGTGAGCAAGCAAACAGACTCGGATGTTATCGTGCTCTCGCCCCACGGCGGAGACGTGCAGCCACATACTGGCGAGCAAGCTGAGACAGTTGTCGATGAACTGAATGGCGACGTCGATCACTGGGGCACCCGTGGATATCGTAACGGCAGTGGTGCGTTCGTCAGATGGTACGTCCCGTCCTACAATATGTCCGAGGCATCGTATCCCGAACTTGCGGAGGTTAGCGAGAATGAATACGAGTACGCAATTGCGTTCCACGGTACCTGCGACCCCACGATCCAGATTGGGGGTCAGGCACCCCAGTCGTTCCGCGAAGAGGTTCGTGATGCAATTAACGATGCGCTCGAGGGAACGGACCTGAACGCAGTGCTGGGAACTGACGAGTACCGTGTCGATGGAGACAATACGCTAGTGAACCGTCTCGCCATGCGCTGTGCGATCTGGATCGGCCAAGACGAAGAGTCGCGAGAGCAGTACGGTATGGAGATTGCTGAAGCCGTCGCTGGCGTCCTTGAATCGCGCGTATAACTGAAGTACTGAATAGAAGAACAGACTCGCTCCTCGGTGACCGTCCAACAGAAACAGTACGCGGTCGCCGAATCGTGGGCGAACTCTACCACGTACTCTCTTCTATTGTGAGGCGCTGTCTAGTTACTTGACTTCGTACGTTATGCTGCTGGAGTGTGTAGAGAGCGTGTGAACCGAAGATGTTGCCGATTACGTCTTTCTTGTCGTGTACTGAGCCAATCGATCAGTTAGTGTGTTTCTCGAAGAGGCAGACATATCACGCGAAAACGTGCGTCACGAGAAGTAGCTGGAGCGAAGTTCCACCTACTCCACACCGTCACCGACCAGACGGTCGAACACTTCAGCGTCACAGACGAGAAAACGCACGACAGTACAGAGTTTGAGACAGGATTGTGGCTGGAAGGACGGTTAGCGATCTTCGATCTCGCCTCCTTCAAGTATCGGCGGTTCGCGCCTTCCCTTGGAAGGCAAGATAATCTTCGACATCGTAGACGAACTCTCCCGCAAGTACATCGACGTGGAAGTCGAGGTTGAACTCGACCGGAGAGAGTACGCGGGACGCAGTCACGAGAAACGGTTTCGCGTCGTCGGCGTTATCGTTACGGACGCCGATGACTACCATCTGTACATCACTGAAGTCGGCTAGCTTGATTTGTCATGCATAGTCCCATGTGAAATTTATATCCGATTGATTCCAATGTCCATCGTGCATGAGAACAGCATCTGCCTGACTTCAGCTCTGAAGAGTTCAGATGAGAGTTCACGACTCAACAAATAGAGCGCTTTAGTGGACCCCAAAAATCAATTAGAAGCTTTAAACAAGCAATGGCAATACCCCATCGGTTCTTCCGCAGACAGAACACCTAAACGAGAAAATGCCGAAACTAGGCTGTAATGGAGTTCTTAGTCCGTGTCGATGGGGCTGACGTCTACGACCTCCCAGACGATGAGGCAACCGCATTAATCGAAAAAGAGCGCGAGCGCGGCCGCGAGTTGATGGAAGATGGGATAATACAGGATTTTTGGCGCATACCAGGTAAACCAGTCAATATTGGCATTTGGTCTGCTTCAGACGTGGACGCTTTGGAAGAAGCTCTGACGAGCCTACCAGTCTGGTCCTACGCAGATATTGACGTCACTCCACTCGCAAGTCATCCGATGACCGAATAAGCCTCCCACCTCCCTGAAGTCGGGCAGGTAGATTGCTCATGTACGACTGGTCTCGAAATCGATACCGGTAGTCTAAATTTCGCAGATAGCTGTGCATGATGAACCGACCTACTTGACTTCTGGTTGAGTGGAAGCACGATACGGGACTCGGGCCGCAGGTCGTTCGGCGGAACGACGACAACCTGCTCTCAGTCGCCACTGACAAGGGATTTCAGGGGTAAATGAGCAAGTTCGAGTTCTATACGCTTGACGTCGATCCGCTCGCTCTCGAACGCGGACATCACCAGAAACAGTCGGTCACAACGCCCTGATCCGGGATTGTGGCTACTCTCAGTGGTGGATGGCTGGAACGTCGTATTCCTCGACCAAGCGCTCGCTCGGCTCCGCCGTGCGAGCACGATTCTGATATCGTGAGTTCCGTGAGATCGTCCTGATGTTCACTATCTTGAACATTGAATATCTCTGTAAGTCATTATGATCTCCGTGCCATCCTGCGATTCAACACGGCAGGGTGTAACTATGCAGGCCAGTTAATCGTCATCACTTAGAGGAATCATCATCGGTGTAATCGGTCCGAACCGTTTCTGATCTGCCTTCAATCGAGTTCAGGAGATCGTCACCTCCAATGAGGTCATGTTTGAACAGATGGACGAGTTCATCGTTGGTGAGTGATTCACCTGTCTCAAACATATCGAGCAACTCGTCATCCGAGACATCCCGCTGAGTTTCGATTGTGAGGTCGAACTCGTCCAAGAGACAGTTTTGGTTCTCGATGACTTGCCGGATGCCTCCTTCGACCAGCGAGGCGAACACTTCTTGCCCCAACAGCGGTGGTTCTTCGACTCCGCTGTAGATTAACGCAAGCCAGCCTTCGAGTGCTTTTTTCATCCGCGACCATTCCTCTTCGGTGTATTCGTCCGCATACGCCATGCCCCTGCTCACGCTTTCGTCGTCTTCGTCTTCGACCAGTCGCGGTTGATGGCGAGGGTCGAAAATTTGCCAGCAGTCCCTACTATCTAGCGCGGTGAACAAGTAGTGGCCGTCGAGGAGCGAGTGATAGATACGCTCACGAATCCGCCGCCGAGCGTTGATCTCGCTCTGACTGTACTCATAGTCGGTTTCTCCGGCAAGATAGGCGCGGTCCTCGGGCGTGAGAACTCCCCGTGGACGGTCGCCATTACCGGCAGTTTTTTCTCCCATGTTTCGGATACCGACTTGTAGATAAGCTATCGCTGAAACTTATAACTGTCGGGCCCAACATCCAATCCAGATGGTGAAGACCGACCATAGCGAGTGGAATCAGACAAGCATTGTTGCTCGACTAATTTCGAGGGAAGCACTCCTCCTTGTGGGTATCGTTCTTGTCGGGTTGAATCTACGTCTAGCGGTCACGTCGGTTTCACCTGTGCTTGGACAGATACGGACGAGTCTGGGATTGAGTTACGCTACTGTAAGTCTTCTAACGACGATTCCAACGCTCTGCATAGGTATTTTTGCATTCGCTGCTCCTCGGATCGCTCGCCGACTCGGCCGTGAGCGCGCTATCCTCTGGGCGACAATTCTCACGGGCGGAGCGACAGTCGGCCGACTGTTAGGTGGATATGTCTTTGTGCTGTTCGGGACGACCATAGCGATTGGCGTCGGTATCGGAATCATCCAAACACTGCTTCCAGAACTCGTGAGTGAGTATTTCCCCGACCGCGCTGCCTTCGCAACCGGGCTGTACACTGCGAGTTTGGTCGGTGGCGCGGGTCTCGCATCTGGACTCACCGTCCCAATCGAAACCCTCACCGGGTCGTGGCAGGCTGCGCTCGCCATGTGGGCGGTTCCTGCGGCGGCCGCAGTTCTCGTTTGGCTTCCAGTGACACACGAGACGCAATCGTTCTCCGATCATGAGAGAGAGAACTCCTCACATGGGATACCGTGGCGACAGCCGTGGGCGTGGGCTCTAACACTCCTCGTGATGGTGATTGTCTTCATGTATTTCGTGGAATTGACGTGGATCGTACCCTACTATACGGGACTTGGCTGGAGTGCCAAACGCGCTGGATACTTGTTGACGGTCTCCATCGGGGGGCAAGTCGTCGGTGCCCTCGTGATTAGTGGGCTGGCCGACCGACTGCATGACCGCCGCCCTGCACTCGTCGTACTTTCCGGGTTGAGTATCGTTGGGTTAGCCGCTGTCGCGCTGGTTCCGCGTCTGAGCCCGTGGCTCTGGGTGGTGATAATGGGATTGGGGGTTGGCGGAGCGTCGGTGTTGTCGCTAACATTGCCAATCGATTACGCGCCGAATGCGGACGCGGCGGGACGATTGAGCGCAATGGTGATTGGAATCGGGTATTCCATCGGTGCATTCGGGCCATTCATCACGGGGTGGCTGCGAGGCCTCTTCGGTGGGTATCGACTGACATTTCTGGGATTTGCAGGACTCGGTGTTCTCATGCTTGTGCTTTCGGTGATGTTGAAACCAGGTAGAACGATTGAAGCGTAATGTCCTTCCAAAATCGCGTGAATGGCCCCATGACGAGAGTCGCGGTCTGGTGTCAGGGTTAGTGGAAACTACGACACGTTCACTTCACTCGGTCGTATCTCAGTCCCTTCCCCGCCGATTCTCGCAAGAGGTCGGGTAGCACTACTTCTGGGGTTTAACACCGATTTCGGCTTGGTTTGCGTCCAAGGGTTAAATTACGGTGAGGTTACAGTGAATCCATACTGTCATTCAGTTTCCTGACCTTCTTCGATTTGTAGCTGGTGATACATACTTTCGGTCGTGATTTCCTCGATTATTTCCGTCTGTAATTCGGTGGATTGGGAGGCACAACTCCCGATCAGCGCGGAAATGTTGAGGTAAGCACGTCCGGTAGTGTCAGAGGTCGGCTAGGTCGATTCGTCATGCACAGCTATCTGCGAAATGTAGATTGCCGAGATTTGTTTCGGTGTCATCGAGAATGAAAAATCCACCTAGCCCCCTTCAGGAATGGTTGAATTATATTCCGACACCCACAATAGTACATGTCTCGTCTCTTTGCTCAGCGTATGTCTCACTCGAATACGTCGACCGATGGTTCAGAACGAACTCGCCCAGTACGTCGTGACATGCAATGTACGGATATGGCAACTAAAAGTACATTATTCGAACTTATGGGAAAAGCACACACGATTGCCATTCTTCATGAGTTCGCGGTTGAACCTGAGCCATGGCGATTCAACGAACTCAAAGACCGGTTGAATATTTCTCCGAATACGCTCTCCGAGCGACTGAGTGAACTTGTTGATGCCGAGTTGGTTGCTCGCCACCCGTACAATGAAATCCCGCCACGGGTGGAATACGAAGCCACTCCCAAAGCGCGAGAACTCGAGTCCGTCTTCGAGGATTTCCACGACTGGATGCTGCGTCACGAACACTGAGGGCTTCGTCCGTACCATCCGAGGGATCCGGCTGTGGAAGGCCAAGCGTTCATCATCAGTCAGCCTGGAAAACCAGCCTACGAATCCGCGACGGCTCCATACGGAAGGACATCCTCAATTCGGTCGAGAGTTGTTTCGTCGAGTTCGATATCCGCAGCCGCGAGGTTACTCTTCAGATGGTCAGCGCTCCTTGTTCCTGGAATCGGAACAACATGGTCGCCCTGATGGAGCAGCCAGGACAATGCCAGCTGGGGCAGGCTCACACCGACATCCGTTGCGACTTCTTTTGCCTGTGCTGCGAGTTCGAGATTGCGCTCTAGGTTTTCATCTTGGAATCGGGGGAGTGACTGGCGGAAACCATCGGTCACTTCGAGATCCAAGTTCCCTGTGAGGAGTCCACGACCGAGCGGCGAAAACGGGACGAAGCCAACGCCAAGTTCGCGGCATACAGGAAGGATATCCCGTTCGGGGTCACGGTGAAACAGCGAATATTCACTTTGAACCGCCGTGATAGGATGGATATCGTTGGCACGTCTGAGTTCGTCGCCACTGACTTCTGAGAGAGCGATGTGCTTAACCTTCCCCTCGTCGACGAGCTCCGCCATTGCCTGAACTGTCTCTTCGAGAGGCGTTGCCGGGTCAACCCGGTGGAGATAGT
Organism: Natrialba taiwanensis DSM 12281; assembly: GCF_000337595.1. GTDB lineage: Archaea > Halobacteriota > Halobacteria > Halobacteriales > Natrialbaceae > Natrialba > Natrialba taiwanensis. The sequence goes on from NZ_AOIL01000032.1 coordinate 86,155, forward strand.
AGAGGTCAATCTGATCAACACCGAGTCTATCGAGACTCGCATCGATGGACTCACGAACGTACTCAGGAGTGCCGTTGCGGCTCATCTGAACGTCGCCAGCGGCTTCGCCTTCAAGCACCATCCCGAATTTCGTCGCAACAACGAGATCGTCCCGGTGGTCTTGAAGGACTTGGCTGAGAAGGCGCTCGTTATGACCGTCACCGTAAATATCGGCAGTATCGAGAAATGTGAGCCCGCTCTCGATTCCGGCTTGAAGCGTTCGACGTGACTGAGCATCATCGACCTCATCGTAAACACCTGGCGAGAGCACCATTCCTCCGAACCCGATCGCTGAGACTGTCGGTCCTCCTTCGCCCAAGTTTCTGTACTGCATGTTGCAGATACCAATTCGTCAGGGAGATGGTTAAACCATCAAGTTAGTGATGGCTAACCGAGTTCGTTCTATAGGACTTAGTTCAAGATTCGTACTAAAGGGAGCGTCCGCAACACAATAGAGCAGATTACCACGGGGTCGCTCGATGAACTCTCTGAGGAAACCGGCTACGCGAAAGCCACGGTGAGCACCGCGATGAGTTCCTTAGAACGGCTGCACTTCGTCCACCAACGGTCGATGCCGAGCAATGGGAAGAAGGTCTGCTTCGAGGTCGAAATCGACTGTTGGTACGTCATTCAGGAAGTCCTGGATCGGGAAGCCATGCAAGAATTCCGGATCATGAACCGGGCACTCGATTCGGTAGCCGAGATGTTCGAGAACGCCGAATCAGCGAGATCTGAGCGCAACTTTGAAAGTTCAAAAACTCCAGCGGGTGTTTGACCGAAGCAAGCAGTTGGTTGACCTGCTGACTGGCTAGTCAATAACCGACTCGTCTCGGTGTTGAAGCGGGTGCGCGCGACCGACGCCAACTGACAGTGTAGGGAGCACCGCTTCAGCTTCGGTCACACGACTTTCGGCAATGACTGACTCTCCCGACGCTGCCCGGTTGGATCTCGGTAGCGACGTTACTGTTCTGGCGAAGGACTGTGTTTAGCCAGTACAGAAAACACCAGTTTTTCGTATCGATACGAAAACTCCCGTTCTTTATATGCTGATTTCCGGTACGATTAGGGTATCCGAACACCCCATGCACATCGCCGCCTACGTCCGCGTCTCGACCGGCGATCAGAACGAACAGCGACAGATGCGCGTGATCCGACAGAAGTACAGCGGGGGGGAGAACCAGATCGAGTGGTTCTGCGACCTCGGCGAGAGCGGGGCCTCGACCTCGCGGCGCGAGTATCAGCGCCTCCGCGAACATGTCGACGAGTACAACGTGGTGGTTGCCCACGAACTCGATCGACTCGGACGGCCGTTCGCCGACCTCGCCGGGTTCGTCGAGGACCTCCGCGAGAAAAGCGTCGGCATCGACCTCGTGAACCAACCCATCGGCACGGTCGGCGAGGACGACTGGATGGCTGAGATGATGTTGAACATGATGATGGTCTTCGCTGATGCCGAGCGCAAGATGATTCATTCGCGCGTCCAGGAGGGGATCGACGCCGCCATCGCCGACGGTAAGCGAGTTGGTCGACCACCGTTCGGCTACACCGTCGAGGACGGCTTCCTCCAACAGATACCCGCCGAGTACGTCCGCGCCCAGACCTTCATCCGCGAGGTGCGCAAGGGCCGTGAGAAACACGCCACCGCCACGTTCTTCGAGATTCCCGACTCCGCGATCCAGAGCATCCTCGCACGGGCCGAGGCGAACTACGACGTCCCGTTCGATAACGACCAATGGCGTCTCGAACGCGCAAAGGTCGACGCCGGCGAGAAAGACCTCCCACCGCTCGATGCTCAGAGCGGACACCCACTCGCACCGACGAGAGGCACAGAGCAGTAGCAATTCGCCGTGAAGCGAGCGTTCGGAGCCATCGGTGCGCTTGAGCGAACCGACGTGACCATGACCCGGTGACAAGACGACCGTCATACTCGACAGAAACCGATGGGACAACACTCACCGCAGTACGGCAGCCGCGTGTAAGCAGCAAGCCCTCCGCTCAGTGTTCGTCTGCCGGACGACGTGTGGTACGGTTAGATATACGATATGGGGACGAAGCCAACACCAGAGTCGGACTCACCCGACACCGATTCACGTATCAACGCGAAATCACCCGCCACGACCCCGCTGAACGACACTGTGGAGATGGTGGCAGCGGCTCTCGTCGCCGACACCACCGGCCATCACGGCCGGTCTCGGTTTTTCGAGGACGATTCCGACGGGGGTGGTGACGTTCTCGACGGATTCGTTGGGGATGTCACGACCATCGCGCAGTCACAGTGCGAGCGGTGGGAGAGCTACGCCGACATCGAGACGCTGATCTCCCATCTCCCGATCGATCATCTCACGTTCGCCGCACACGATGCGTCTGCTCCGTACACGGGACCGTACCCGATGGCGATCCACGTTCGAGCCAGCTTGCTCAAGAAGATCAACGGTTGGGACGAAACCGCGCTCCACGACCACCTGCAAGCCCGTCCGTCGCTCCGTCTGAATCTCGGCTTCGAGACGCTCCCGAATCAATCGACGTTCTGGCGCGCATGGAACGAACGCTTCAGCGAGAAACTCCGCGATGCCGTACAGGAGTGTGCTGACGCGATTGTGATGGCCGCGCATGCCTGCGAGGTTCCGCTTCCCGATCGGATCAGCACCGGCGAAGCAGATGAGTCGGACGCCAATGACACTCCCGAACACCAGCTCGTCGCCGAGAAAACCGATGAGGTGTGGCAGCAGGCCAAGCCGTTCGTGACCGATGCGTTCGCGCTCGATCGCGGATCGAACTGGCAGATCCACGAGAACGCCTTCTTCGAGCACCACGCCTACATGGGGATGCGCGAGGACATGTACGCGCGGAGTGGCCCGGCATCGTTCTCGCTCGATACCACGCGGAAGCGAATCCCAACTGGATCGACCCACCGCTACCAGATCGGCAAGCTCTCGGTTGCCGACATCCGCTCGATGCTTCGCACTACGACGCGAATGATCATCGCACGTGCTCGTCAGCACGGCGAACTCACCGGGAAACTCTGGGCCGCTATCGACGTAACCAAGGGATTCCCGTTTACCGGCGACACTGAAGACCACGAGGACGACATCCTCGGGTACAAGGACGGCAACGAGTACTACCAGTGGGCAGTGCTCAAGATTGTCGGGATGGACGTGCCGCTCGTTCTCGATGCTATCCCGCGCGTGCGCGGACAGTCGAAAGACGAGATCGTTGAGAAGCTCCTGTCGCAAGCGACCGAGATGGTCGACATCGATCTCGTGATGACGGACCGCGAGTTCGATAGCGAGCCGGTGAAGGACACCTGTGAGAAGCACGGCGTTCACTACCTCAACCCGACGCGGATCTTCGAGCGCAGCGACGAGACTGAGACCATCGCGTGGATGTACCGCAACGGCAAACGCTTCCACGTCACCGAAGAGGAGACCGACGACAGCACGCCCACGCGCAAGCCGCTCTATCTGCCGAAGCAGTCGAACACGGACGACGATGATGACGACGAGAGTCTCTCGGAAGCGTGGACGGAGATGTGCGGCGAGTGGGACTTCGCTGACGAGGACACCAAGCCGAGCGAGGGGCTGTCGTTCTCACGACTCATCGCGGATATCCAGCGCGAGGAAGCCGTCGAAGAGCGCAAACAAAAAGCACAGAACGGAGAGGCGGACACCGCTGAAACGGTCGTGTTCGAGACCAACCATCCGTACGTGACCGCCAATGACGCCGACGGAGAACAGATGGACGCGAAGACATTCATCCACATGATCGAGCGGATGATTCGGTGGTATCGTCACAGGTGGGTATCGAGAATGGCTTCAAGAAGCAAAAGCACTTCATGGTCCGAACGACCTCGACCGAGCGTGACTATCGGTTCTTCAACTTCGCGTTCGCGTGCGTGCTGTATAACGTCTGGCGGCTGGTCGATCTGCTGGTGAAGCTCGCCATCGACGGCGAGAATCGGTCGTACGCACCGCGAGTGGACGCGAACCAGTTTCTGACCGTCGCCAAGCAGTTCTACGGTCTCGATCCGCCTGACTGAGACCCGACAGCCCTGTGACCGCCCGTTCGTGAGCGGCAGTGCTGTCAGATAGCTGTTTATCTCATGCGCTGCAAGCCCGATTCTGAGACCACGACCCAATACTATCGCTGGCTTCTTCGGTACATCGAAAAAGTAATCGGAATGAATAGGCAGTCCGCGCATTGGCTGGTCACCTAGTCGACTTCAGGTACATCACGACCCTCTCTCGGGAGGAGTTTCACCCGGCTAATCTAGCGACGATCTACCGGTGCCGGTGGGGTGGAGTTGCTGTTCCGGGAACTCAAAATGCAGTACAAGCTGGATGAGTTCGATACGACAAAGAAGCACATTGTAGAGATTCTGCTGTACGCAGTGTTGTTATCTTTGGTCGTGAGTCGTGATTTACTCGGTCTGGTCATAGAACATGCTGATGATGGTGTCGTGTTGCGCCGGAACGCTGGGCAGCAACTTCCGGTTGCACGCCAAGCTCATCCTCCGCGAACTGAGGGAATATTTCGCCACCGCCACTGCTAGAGCGACTGATCGAAGACGCTCAGAAGATCCACAAGCAACGACCGATCCTTCAAGAATAGCTCGCTACTACCATCCAACCGACTGCTGAGGCTTATCTAAAGACCAATGCTGTAGCCGTGTCGTGTGGAGTTGTGCACCGGCCAATTTTATCTTCGCTCCCGCGAAAACTGCCCTCATGAACTTCGAAGACAGAGAGCGAGTTTACGGGCGAGAAGAGTATTATTGGGGCACTGAAGCGAACGAGATGGCGGCACAAACGCTCGAGTTCGCTCCGGAAACGGCCGATTCGATAACGGCGATCGATCTCGGTGCCGGCGAAGGACGGGATGCCGTGTTCTTCGCCGAACAGGGCTGGGACGTCTGTGCGGTGGACGTTTCCCCGAACGGCCTCCGGAAGGCTCAGCGACTCGCCGACCGGCGGGGCGTGACGGTTCAGCCGATCCAGGCCGATGCGAACGACGTTTCGATCTCGGGTCCGGTCGACGTGATCTATTCGGCGGGTGCGATCCAGTATATCGTCCCGGAAAATCGTCCCCAACAGTTCGCTCATCTCAAACGGAACACGGCCGAAAACGGAATCCACGCGATGTTCGCGTTCGTCGACCACCCCGACGTGCCGACGCCGCCGGACTGGACCGACAACGAGTTCTTCTACGCACCGGGCGAGTTGGTGGAGTACTACGACGGGTGGATCGTCCTCGAGACGGACCGTCTCATCTTCGACGATGATTCCGGGGCTGAACCCCACCAACACGCGGCTGAACTCGTGTTTGCACGGAACTCGAACTGACCGACCCTGTTGAACCTCTTGGAGAGTTACAAGTTAGACCAGTCGGTTAACTGAATACAGTCCCGGCCGGCAGATGCGTTATCTACGTCTGATTTTGAGGAGATACCGATAGGGCGTGAACAATACAGACTGGAGGCGGCCGCGGAGTCCTGTTTCACTGGCATACACAAGTACCGGGAAATCAACGTGAGACGACTGTTGAACGACCCGGTCAGCGTTGCTTCCGAAGACGAATCGACGAAATACTCGGTTTCGAGACGCACCAACGAGCAATGGCCCGCCAACGTTGGTCGCCACGTCAATTAATGCGTCGGCGATAGTCTCCCCGTCAACTGTATGCACCTCGATTTGATCACCAGGGTGTCATAGAACAGTTCCCATATCCTCTCTCTGTGACTATCCGACAAACGGTAAGTACAGTGGATTCATTGAACAGCCAATATTAGTATTATCTCGTATCTTTCTCCCCCAAATATTTATCACCAGTCATATTTTATCGGTAATCAATGGGTCAAATATGGTCTTCGTTTCAGCGGTTCTGGAAAACACTTAACGAACCCCCACTGACAGTAGACTCCGTCTGGATAAGGGGGATTATCGGTGGACTCTCTGCCTTTTTGGGGGTATTGGTAGCGAATGCAGTTACTCAATCGTTCACTCTTCAACTAGCCATTGTAGTTTTCTTTACCTTTATATATTCAGTAACGCTTTCATATCTAACCAACTACATTATACATAACTAACCATCTCTGAATTGTCCAAACTATTTGGAACACTAAACGCTCAGTTAGCAAGTGTAGTGAACGGATAGTTCGCTCCAGATAGGGTGAAAAGAGCGCCATGCGGGTCGTTCTATGACNCTATTTGGAACACTAAACGCTCAGTTAGCAAGTGTAGTGAACGGATAGTTCGCTCCAGATAGGGTGAAAAGAGCGCCATGCGGGTCGTTCTATGACACCCTCGATACTGACTAGTAGTACATTCGAAATGACGAGGCCTGCCACGGGTTCAGAGGGGATCTGGATGCGCTGCTCACACTACAAAAACGGGGAGCGTGTCTCTGGGGTTGGCCCCGAGGCAGTTTACCGCTAGATGTCTCGTCGTTGGAACAATACCTGGCCGACGAGCAGTAACACGACGAATGCCACGAGCAACACGCCGGTATCAAGCAGTTCGTACGACCCATCGATGAGGATCGGCGTCGGATCGTAGTAATACGTCGGGCTCACGTACTGAATCCACTCGAACTCGCTCGCCCCGCCGACGACCGATTCGACGAGGAAGAGCACGAATATGAGTCCGATGGCGGCCCGCTCTGCGATCGCCGCCCGATCGACGAGGACCGAGAGGACGACGCCGATCGCGATACAGACGAGTAGATACGGGATCGATAGTGCGTGAGCCAACACGAGGTACATCGGGTCGATCGACTCGCCGATCGCCTGCACCAGCACGTAGATGACGGCTCCAACGACGACGTTGAGTGTGACGAGCGGGAGCAGCAACGAGAGAGTCTTCTCGACGAGTAGCCGCGATCGAGATACCGGAAACGAGAGCAACAGGTCCATGCGCTCGTGTTCGATATCACCCGCGATGAGCCCTCCTGCCGCGTACGCGAAGTACAGTCCTAGCCCGAGCAACCACACGAAGTTGTATATTTGCGTCCCGAGGAAGCCGCCGATCGTCGCTAGGGCCTCGATTCCAAACGCCTCGATCATCGCCGGCGGCATCGACTCGAACACCGCCTCGTAATCGACGCCCTCCAGAATAGTGAAATACCAGACGATAAAGGCAGCATAGAGGCTGATCGCGATCGTGAGTATCGCCGTTCCTCGCACCCGCCGACTCGCCTCGTACCGAGTGGTTTCAAACATTGGATTCCACCTCTTGATTGGCCCGTGTCGATTCATCGTCGCCGTAGTAGTGCATGAACACGTCCTCGAGCGGCGGTTCACTGATCTCGATCTCGCGGATATCGTGGGATGCGAGTTCACGAAGGAGTGTGTTGTACTCACCAGTGTAGATGAACTGCACGCCGTCGGCGAACGAGTTCACGTCGACGACGCCGTCGAGAGCCGGTAGCGACGACTCAAGGTCGTCGGTCGTCTCGACCTGGACCCGCTTGCCGCCCTGGTCGAGTAACGTCTCGATATCCTCCAGTCCGACGAGTTCGCCGTTGCGGAGGATGCCGACGCGATCGCAGACGCGTCGCACTTCGCTCAGGACGTGCGATGAGAAGAAAATCGTCGTCCCGCGCTCGCGTTCGCCGCGAACGAACTCGTTGAACTCTTCTTGTTTGAGGGGGTCGAGCCCGGCGGTCGGCTCGTCCATGATCACGAGTTCGGGATCGTGCATGAACGCCTGGACGATGCCGAGCATTCGCTCGTTCCCGGTCGAGAACTCTCGAATTGGACGCTCGACGGGCGGTGTGAATATCTCGAGGAGTTCCTCGCGGCGACGATCGCCTTTGACCGACGCGTGGTAGTCGAGAACCTGCTCGCCGGTCACCTCCTCGTTGAATCCCAGCTGTGCCGGGAGGTACCCGATTCGTCGTTTTGCGTCGATGAACTCGCCGTCATCGCGAACGTCTGCGCCGAGTACCGTCGCGGTTCCGTCGGTCGGCGCGAGCAAGCCCAGAAGCGTTCGAATCGTTGTCGTCTTTCCCGCCCCGTTTGGCCCGAGAAAGCCGAATATCTCCCCCTGTTCGACGCTGAACGAGACGGAGTCGACGCCGAGAACGCTTCCGTAATTCTTGGTCAGATCCGTCACTTCAATCGTCGCCATACGTGTTCAGACGGGCTATAACTAAATACTGTTTTCGGTTATAGAGTAATAACTGAAAACCGATTTGGTTATGAGTTTGTAGCGCGGTTGTATAGACATGCGTACATTCAGTGACGAAGAGCGAGAGCAAATACGGGAGCAACTCATCCAGACCGGTCGGGACCTGTTGCTTACGTACGGTCCGACGAAGACGACCGTCAAGGACATCACTGAGCCGGTCGGAATAGCCAAACCGACGTTCTACCAGTTCTTCGATGCCAAAGCGGACCTCTATCTCGTCATCCTCGAGCGAGAGAGCCGCGCATTTCTCGACAACGTGCGCACGGCGCTTGCCGACGTCGAAGACCCGCAGGAGGGGCTCGAGCGATTGTTCTGGTGCTACGTCGAGTTCGGCGAGGAGAATCCGTTCATTCAGCAGGTCGTCATCGAGGGAAACTACCAGGATATCATCGGCGACGGTTCGTGGGGCAAACTCGAGGAGATTCAACGGGAGATGTGGTCGGAGTTAATCCCGCTGATCGAAGACCTACAAGAACAGTGTGACGGCCCGCTTGCCGAGATGGACCTGCTCACGATCACCGGGCTCATGTCCGCCGCGCTCGGCTGGTTGATGGTCCACAAAGCGGAGTACGAGCAGTACGAGGCTGAACTCGAAATGATAGACGAGGGCTATTACGAACACATTCAGGAGACGATGATTTCCGTTCTGGCAAACGGGCTTACATCCCCCGCGTAGCGATCGGTGTTCGGCCGCGATCAAACGCCCGCTCCAGGGGAGCGCCACAGCGAAAAGAATGCTTTCGGCCGATCCGTGCTCAGGCGGCCCGCCTGGTCCTCCGTCCGCTTTCACGACGGTCTTTCACCGCGGCACCGATGACGCCACCGATCGCGCCGGGGATGGCGTAGATCGCCAGGAACAGGACGCCGAGTACGAGAACCGCCGCGGAGGCGACAATTCCTGAGAATAGGGTGCCTAACACGACGACGATTCCGAGGACGACGAGCCTGCCGAAGACGCTCGCAAGACCGCCGGTGAACGCGCCGGTCCTGGCGGAGCTACCGGATATGAACCCGGCGACGAAGCCGCCAAGCAGCCCCGCGAGTACGTATCCGCTGCTGTCCAGGAGCAACAGTTCGCCGACGGCCGTCCCCCCGCCGAGCGCGGCGATAACGATCCCGACACCGAACCCGATCAAAACAGCTCTCCCGTCTACTACGCTTACAGTGGACTTCTTTGAACTTTCGTACGAAATCTGTGCGGAAATTATAAAGACACGATTACTCTGGCAGATCCACGGTAAACCCAAAGCCGGGAGAATCTGGATCTTCAATAAACACGTGGACCGGCTTTCCCGTTCTTAGGACTGCGTCTGTATCACCGGGGTCAACAGTACCTTTAAATGTACCACCGGTAATAGAATCTTGACCATGGTCAAAAAATCTATCATGAGGTTTTACATCCCCATCGACGATATCAATGATGTAATCATATCCGGGAAAATCCGGATTCTCGTCTCTTTGTAATGCAACTGCTTCGTAGAAATCTGTTGGTGTTGCGATATCGATATCTATGTATCCGTAATCTTCATAGGTAACTTTAATTTCAGTAACCGAATCGTCAGAATCCATCCAGTAGCTGTCTACTCCGTCACTAATCTGCCCATCCGCAATATCTCCACCCGCGATAATGGAGTCCTCTTCGTCAGCCTCACTACCCTTTTCTAACTTGTCGAAGGCTGGGCGAGTGATTATCTGATACTCCCAGTGATTACCATCAGCATATACCCGTATTTCGTCCGTGTTATCTGCCGCTGCTGTCCCATTCGCGGCGATTCCACCAGTAACACCGATTCCAACAGTCGCAGTTGATCGTAGGAACCGTCGTCGTCCAAGTTTATTCTCGTTCATCGTCTCTTGGGTCTAAGAGAGATATTATATTATAATTTTTGGAATAGGATAATATAACATTCTTCTTCCTACGTATCTAGACTCTTGATAGATCATCTCCTAATTTTGAGTAGAAACATTTGCTGGATGAATGGTGAAACATTATTTCTTCTAATATTATAATATGAACTTATGTCAGTAATAATCTAATTTACACAGAGAATCTGGTCGAAGGACTGGCAGGATAGGGATGAACCGCGCCGCGACTACACCGATCATACTGGCCCATGCACCCGCTGCGAGCTGGCGAATAGATCCCAGATCGAACCGCACGCTTCTATACGAACTCGAAATTAGGGATTTTATTGAAATATGGGAAAATATCTATGGTGGAAATAGGGATGCGTGGAATCACTATAATGAGGCAGAATATATGAGTTAGAGAAATTATATTGAGAAATTTGTTCTCCCATGACCAAAATCTCCCACTTCACCGAGCGTTGTGTCTTGATTACACAAAGAGTTACGGGTGGACGTGGCGAATCCGCTACCCCGAGAGGTTGCGGTGGATTCGCCGATTACGCCGTCGTTTCACTACACTGCCTGCGGATTTACTTGGAGAAATCTTACCGGGAAGCGCTTGATCTCCTGAGCGAGATGCCACAAATACTGGCGGAGATCAGCCTTGGGAAGGCCAATCCCCCTGACCACTCGACGCTCGTGAAGGCGTTTGACAGGATCAAGATGGCGGTCTGGCGAGTGCTGCTGCGCCTGTTGGCGCAGCTGCACGAGTCATCTGGCCATCCAGCGATGGACGCGACGTTTTTCAACCGAGAAAACGCCAGCAAACACTACTGCCGACGGACAAATTACCGCGTGCAGACGCTCAAAACAACCGCTTTCGTCGATACAGCGCCACAGGCTGTCCTCGACGTTCACTGTACGACTGGGAAACGTCACGACACCCAGCTTGGCTGGCAACTCGCCCGCCGCAACGCAGGCGAGTTACACAGCCTCACCACCGACAAAGGCTACGATTGGCAGCAATTACGCGATAAGCTGAGGGGAGATGGCGTGAGGCCGCTAATCAAGCATCGTGAGTTCCGTCTCCTCGATCACGCGCATAACGCGCGGATCGATGGAACTCTCTACGGCCAGAGAGCGTTATCTGAGACCGTCTTCTCGGTGATCAAGCGCATGCTCGGCGACGCCGTGCGTGCGCGAAGCTGGTATCGAGAATTCCGTGAAATCGTTCTGATGTGTGACGTTTACAACATCAAGCGTGCTGTGAGCTAGGCAAATTCAACGCCGTATGGCGATTCACCACGGCCCTGTTAACATATTCGCGGACGAGGTTATGCGGTAGGCGCGATTCAGACTCGGTGATGACAGAGTTGACATTTGATCACAGGTGTACCCGATGAATACCCGTCTCTTCTTGAGAGAAAAGACAACGCCGCCGGTACAGTCGAATAACACCCACCAAACAACCGAAATCGTAATGCCGCATACAGGCGGCCCAAACATACTGCAAAAACGCAAGCGAGACCTGCCTCCGGCGAAAGCCGACGAGGTACGCGTTCGCGTCGAGGCGGCCGGCTTCTCCTTCGCCGAAGTGCAAATGCTTCGCGGCCGGTACTTCAACCAGCCGCGATTCCCGTTCGTTCCCGGGTACGATCTCGTGGGCACCGTCACCGACGTCGGACCGGGCGTCAGTGACCTCGCTGTCGGGAAGCGGGTCGCCGCACTCACCGAAACCGGTAGTTGGGCCGAAAACGTCGTCCTTCCTGCCGAGAAACTCGTCCCGGTTCCCGACAATCTCGATCCCGCCGACACGGTCGCCGTCGTGACGAACGGCGTGACCGCACGGCAGATGCTCCATCGCGTTGCACGAGTTCAGCCGGGTCAAACAGTTCTCGTCCACGGTGCGTCGGGCGGCGTCGGAACGCTTCTCATGCAGCTCGCTCGAATCGCTCGCGTCGACGTGATCGGGACGGCGTCCGCGTCGAAACACGATCTCGTGCGTTCGCTCGGCGCGACGCCGCTCGATTACCGCACCGACGACGTTCCGGCTCGCGTTCGTGAACTCGAACCGAACGGCGTCGACGCTGTGTTCGACCACGTTGGCGGGCCGGGACTGGCAGATTCGTGGCGGCTGCTCGCACCGGGTGGGACACTCGTCTCGTACGGGGTCGCGTCCGCACTTGAGGCCAAGGGGCATCGACTGCTCCCCTTCGTCCCGCTTCTCGCCCGACTGCTGTTGTGGAAGGCGATACCGAACGGTCGACAAGCGACGTTCTACTACGTCCAGCGCTGGCCACAGCACTTCGAAGATGATCTCACGGCAGTGCTGGCGCTGCTCGCCAAGGGGCAGATCGACACGGCGATCGATCGTCGAGTTCCGTTATCCGAAGCGAGCGACGCGCTTCGATTGCTTGATTCCAGGCGAGCGAGCGGGAAGGTCGTCTTGGTGTCGGAGGATTCCTGAGAGTCGTCGCTGTCCGCACGCGTCCGGGTTACCCGCGAGGATCAACCGTTCTCGAGCACCCGTCGGATTCCACCCTCGATCTGATCCGCGTCGGGGAGGTACGCGTCCTCGCGAGCGAACAGCGGGACGGGAACGTCGTAGCCGGTGATTCGTTCGACCGGTGCTTCGAGGTAGTAAAACGCGCCCTCGGTGATGCGCGAGATGATCTCGCCGGCCATTCCGGACGTTCGCGGGGCTTCGTGGACGACGACGCAGCGGCCGGTTTTTCGCACGGACTCGACGATCGTTTCGGTGTCCAACGGAGAGATCGTCCGCGGATCGATCACTTCGATATCGACGTCGAGTTCAGCGGTGGCTGCGAGCGTTTCGCGAAGCATCGATCCCCAGGCGACGATGGTGAGATCCTCGCCGGAGTCGACGATCCGCGCCTCGCCCAGCGGGAGTTCGTGATCGGCCGGTACTTCCTCGCGGAACGATCGGTACAGTCGCGTCGGTTCCAGGAAGAGAACCGGATCGGGGGAGCGAACGCTGGCGGTGAGTAAACCGGCGGTTTCGGCCGGCGAGGCGGGCACGACGACCGTGAGGCCGGGCACGTGCGCGAATCCGGCCTCGAAGCTCTCGGAGTGCAGTTCCAGGGCGTGAATGCCACCGCCGTAGGGCGTCCGGATCGTCATCGGACAGGTGACCGTGCCCCGCGTTCGGCTTCGGATTCGGGCGACGTGCTGGGCGAGCTGGTGAAACCCCTGATAGAGAAAGCTTTGGAACTGAATTTCGGCGACCGGCCGGAGTCCCGTGGCGGCGAGTCCGACGCCGACGCCGACGATGCCCGCCTCCGCGACGGGCGAGTCGAAGACGCGGTCCGGGTACGCTTCCAGCAGTCCCTCGGTCGCTCGGAAGACGCCGCCGGCGCGACCGACATCCTCGCCGTAGACGACGACGCTGTCGTCGCGTTCGAGTTCGGCGCGGAGGGTTTCGCGAACTGCCTCGACCATCCGGAGCCGGTCAGCCATCGCTATCACCCTTCCTCTCGAACGCCGCGGCCTGTCGCTCGAGTTCGGGCGGTTGTTCGGCGTAGACGTGCCGGAACATGTCCGCGGGATCGAGTTCGTCGCGGGCCGCGTTCGCCCGGTCGATAGCGTCGGCGATTTCGGAGTCCACCCGCTCGTCGATCGTCGCCTTGGTTTCCTCGTCGAGCAGCCCTCGGTTCTCTAAGTACACCTGAAAGCGCACGATCGGGTCACGGGCCTCCCACTCGTCCTCCTCGGCAGCCTCGCGGTAGACGGACGGGTCGTCGGAAGTCGTGTGCATCGACCGGCGGTAGGTCAGCGCCTCGACGAGGGTCGGGTCGCCGTCTCGCGCCCGTTCGATCGCCTCGGAGACGATGCGATAGACGCCCAGAACGTCGTTGCCGTCGACTCGAACGCCGTCGATACCCGCTGCGATCGCCTTCTGGGCGAGGGTCTCCGCCGCGGTCTGATCCTCGAGTCTGGTCGAGATCGCGTACCGGTTGTTCTGACAGAGAAAGACCGTCTGCGCGCCGTACACGCCGGCGAAGTTGAGCGCCTCGTAGACGTCTCCCTCGCTGGTCGCGCCGTCGCCGAAGTACGTGAGTGCGACGTTCGGGCTCTCCTGGATCGCTTCGCCCCAGCCGACGCCGGCGGCGTGAAGCGGCTGGGTTCCGACGGGAATCGCCGGCGGAAGCGCGTGCTCGTCGGCCGGAATATCGGCCCCTTCCTCCATTCCCATCGCGTACTCGAGGATCCGCTGCGGTGGCGTTTCGCGAACCATGAGCGCCGATTGCTCGCGAAACGAGGGGACGATCCAGTCGTCTTCGTCCATCGCGAACGCGCTGCCAACCTGCGCCGCTTCCTGGCCGATCGCGGGGGCGTACGTCCCGAGTTCACCGCGGCGTTGCAACGAAATCGCGCGCTCGTCGAGTCGGCGGGCGCGTTTCATCGCTTCGTAACAGTCGAGCAGTTCGTCGTCGGAGAGCGACGGGGCCAGGTCCTCGTCGACCGTCCCGTCCTCGGCGAGCACCTGCACGGACCGGATCGTAAACTGTGCGATGTCCTCGCGTGGCATAGTCCGGATACGCCACCGAGCGAGTTAATGCGACACCCGGTGCACGACGGCCTCGTCGTTCCATCAACAAGGACCATCACTGTTGGCAATACAGTCCGCTGTCCCGACATTGAATAGTGGGGACGGGGTACGGCGGATATGAACGACTCACTCACACCTCCTCCAGAAGCGTACGAACAACCGGTCTACGCCGTCTTTCGCGTTCTCGTCGGACTCCTCTTTTTCCAGCACGGCGCACAGAAACTGCTCGGACTGTTCGGCGGTGTCGACGGCAGCGGCGCTACTGCCTCGCTAACCAGCATGTACGGTGTCGCCGGCGTCGTCGAACTGCTCGGCGGCCTGCTCATCGCTCTCGGTGTCCTCACTCGAGTCGTCGCCATCGTGACGGCCGGACAGATGGCTGTCGCTCAGTATCTCCAACATCTCCCCGAGGGTCTCGTTCCAATCCAGAACGGCGGTGAACTCGGCTTGCTCTACATCGCAGCGTTTCTCGCCCTCATCGCGTACGGCAGCGGGCGGTACAGTCTCGACGCTCTCCTGTTCGATCGCGACTCCGCGACCGAGAGCAGGGTTTCCGTTAGCTCATAAACAACCGTCTGCCGGCTCGTTCGTGTCGCATACCCATGATCTCGGCCATCGGTGCGAACGCGGCCATCGCCGTTACGTCCTCGTCGACGTGGCGTTCGCACACGTCGGTAATCACCGGTTCGAGCGATTCGAGCACCGACTGTATCTCGGTGTGGCTGAACCGGCCGAGTCGCTGTGCCGCCCCGAGCAGTCCGGTAACGAACGAATACGCGTGCGCGAGGCAGGCCGACAGTTGCGAGAGATCGCGGGCCGCGGCGACAACGCCGAAGACGACCGGATAGTGCCCCGGCGTCGCGTCGCTGTCGATTGCGTCGGCGAACGGAGCCACGAGATCGCCGCCATCGGCGACCGACGACCCCGTTTCGGCTGACGGATCCTCGCGCCCATCTGCAGTTGAACTAGTCGCGGTCGCCGGCCCGAAGAGTTCACAGAGCTTCGCCCCCGCCTTCGTCGAACTCTCGCGGAACTCGCGCGGCATCGTCACCGCGTGCAGGCGCTCGTCGACCGCGAACAGCCGCTCGATATCGCCCGCAGCAGCCGCAGCGTGGGCGTTCGCCAGCGCGACGGTTTCGCAGGGTCCGACCACGCGCCGGAGGTAGGCTGCGAGCAACGCTTGGAGGTCCTCGCCGTCTTCGAGCCGATCCTCGTTGAGATACTGCTCTACCCCGTAGGAGGCCGTGTACCCGCCGACCGGAAGAAACGAGTCCGAGAGCCGGAGTGCAGTCAGAAACGAACTGGGATCAGGCGTCATTCGTGTCAGTGTTCCCGTCGTGAACTCGTGTCGTGTCCGTAGTCATGGTCGTGGTCGTTCCCGGTGCCGTGCTGGTGGTCTCCAGTATGACTGTGCTGGTGATCGGTCTCGTGATCGTGACTGGTGTGGCCAAGCCCGCGCGTATGCTGGTGGCCTCCATCGTGAGTATGCTCGTGCTCATGCTTGCGTTCGCCGCCGTGAGCGTGACCGTCGTTTCCTTCTTCGCGGTCCGTCACGAACAGGTCGGCGTCGACCGTCGTCTTCCGGATGTCCGCATCGGAAGCAACATCGGTGATGACGCGCTCGATGATGTGCTGATCCGCCTCCAGCGGGACGTAGACTACTCCGTCTGTGACGGCAAGATCCCAGTGGTGGTTTCCGAGCCGATGCCCGAGTTCGATCGCCGTCGGTAGCGCCTCCGGAGTGGCTTCGGGAAGCGAAATCGCGATCGCCTCGCGGGGCTCGAACGCGACGACGATCATTCGGTCGTCTTCGATGAGCAGCACGTCTCCAGCCGACACTGCCGGAGCGTCGACGATGACGCCGAGTTCGGTCCCGTCGTCAGTCGTTGCCCGGAACCGCGATCGACGGCGATTCTCGGCGTCGATGACGACCCGTTCGAGGGTCCCGTTCTCCTCGTGGGTTGCACGAAGCGCCGCGAGTTCGTCGTCGGCGTGGACGTTGCCGACGATGGTGTCGATGCGCTCCATCAGTATCGCCGGTCGGCGGGTGCGCCGACGCCGAGTGTCCGGTGTCTGATTTCGTCCCACGCCTCGCGGAGGAGTTCGGTGACGTCCGCTTCCCGGTGGCCGAGGAGGCGAACAATTGCGCCGGCGTCCGCTGGCAGCCGCGACACGCCGGCCCGAACGCGCTCGTCGTCTCCAATCCGTTCGTGAAGGGCGTCGACGAGCGGTTCGAGGGCCGGCTGATGCGTATCGGCAACCGTTTCGGCGGCCTGCTCGGTCGCAGTCCCGTCTTCGCTCGGCGCGAAAACGTACAGCGACCCGACGACGCTGAACTCGCCGATACTGGCCGGATCCCGCGGGTCGCGCTCGGCCGGCCGAAGATCGACGGCGTCAGCGCAGACTAGGCGGCCGTCGTATTCGGCCTCGACGCGCGCGTGGTAGTGATCGAAGCCGAACGGTTCGTGATCGGTTAAGCCGTCCGGAACGAGCACGTCCGCAACGACGACCACCGCCTCGTCGGCGAGATCGATCGTCACCGTCTGGAGACAGCGGGCGTCTTCGTTGACAATCGTCGGTCCCGGGATGTACTCGAGGTAACCTCCCTCCGCCGCTCGGAGTGAGGCGTCGAGGTGGGCGTAGTTTGCCGCCATGCTGTGGACTTTCGTCGCACTCTGGGTCGTCACGTGCACACGAGCACCGGGGTGTGCGTCGATAGCCATTCGGTGGCGGTCCCCCTGTGCGACGCCGCCGGTTGGCTCCTGCGCGACCAGCGTTGTGAGCCCCGGTGCCGGATCGGTGTCGAGGGTGCCGGTCAGATGATACGGCACCGTCACGCGGTCCCGAATTAGCCGCGTCGGCCCGTCGCCAGCGCGGGCGACCGTCGCCTCGAGCAGGCCGTTCTTTCCCGGCCCGCCGGCGGGTGCCTGCGCGAGGGATTCGTCGGCATAGTCCTCGAACGCCGGGGGGAGCCGCGCCGAGTCGACCGTCCCCACGCTCGACCCGCCTACGCTCACGCGAACAACACCTCCCGCTCGACGTGCTCGAGCACCGCATCGACCCCCTCCCCGTCCTTGCAGTTCGTGAAGACGAACGGGTCCTCACCCCGGACCGCTGCGGCGTCCTCGTCGATCACGTCCAGATCGGCATCGACGTGGGGCGCAAGATCCGTCTTATTGACGACCAGCAGATCGGCCTGCGTGACGCCCGGTCCACGCTTTCGCGGAATGTCCTCTCCCTCTGCAACCGAGATAACGAACAGGAAGTAATCGGCCAGTTCCGGATTGAAGGTCGCAGCCAGGTTGTCGCCGCCGCTCTCGATCAGCACCACGTCCAACTCCGGATGGCGCTCGGTGAACTCGTCGATCGTCGCGAGGTTCATCGACGGGTCCTCGCGGATACCCGTGTGCGGGCAGGCGCCGGTTTCGACGCCCTCGACGAGTTCGTCCGGGATCAGTCCGTCGAAGGACTCCCGGAACACGTCGGCGTCCTCCTGGGTCATGATGTCGTTGGCGATGACGCCGACCTCGTAGTCGCGCTCGACGAGTTCAGGGACGAGCCGGCGAACCATCGCAGTTTTACCCGAGCCGACGGGGCCACCGAGTCCGACTTTTGCGACATCGCGGTAGCCCATCAGCGTACCTCCCGTGGCGTGTCAGTGCCACCGGTTTCTGGCGTCTCTCGGTCACTTGCACTGCGCTCATCGGCTGGCTCCCGTTTTTCGCCCGGTCGCGGACTGTCCATCTCGAGTTGCTCCGGACTATCGGCCCGAATCGGATCGTGAACGGTGACGAGCTTGGTGCCGTCCGGGAAGACCGGTTCGACCTGAATCATATCGATCAGCTCGGGAACGCCGTCCATGACGTCCTCGCGTGTGAGCAGTCGGGCCGCCTCAGTGCGAATCTGTGAGACGGACTTGCCGTCGCGGGCGGCCTCGCAGGCCCAGTCCGAAATGTAGGCGACCGACTCCGGATGGTTGAGCTTCACGCCGCGGTCCTTGCGCCGCCGGGCGAGTTCGGCAGCCATGAAGACCGTCAGACGCTCCATCTCCTTCGGCGAGAGGTTCATCGGCGACGACGCACCTCCGCCTGGGTCGGCGACTGAACTCGTCGAGTCGCGGGCTCCGATCGTGTTGCGGGTTCCGGTCGTGTCGCGGGGACTGGTTGCGTCGTCGATGCGGTCGTGATCGTCGTCGGTGCCGGTGTAATCGTCGGTGTCAGTGTGTGGGTGGCAATCATTGATTCAGAGAAGGTACCGCTGTGCGAGGGGAATTTCCTCGGCGGGGTCGCAGGTGACGTGTTCGCCGTCGACCGCTACTTCGAAGGTCTGGGCGTCGATGTCGATGTCGTCGGGGCAGCGGTCGTTGTGAAGCATGTCCGATTTCTCGACGGAACGTGTACCGCTAACGGGCCGGACCGGCGTTTTGAGATCATACGTGTCGCCGACGTCGTTCTCGTATGCAGCCTCGCTCACGAAGGTGAGTGAGAGGCCGTGTTTCGCTCGCCCCTGTGCGCCGGCGCGTTCGCGGCCCACGACGGGTTCGCAGGTCATCAACGAGCCGTTGGCTTCGCCCATCTGGGACCAGACCGGGAAGCCGCCCTTGATCACGGTCTCGGGTTTGATGCCGAAGAAGGCCGGATCCCACAGGGTAATGTCCGCCAGTTTGCCCGGTTCGAGCGAGCCGACGTAGTCGTTGATCCCCGCGGTAATCGCGGGATTGATCGTGTACTTGGCGACGTACCGTTTGATGCGAGCGTTGTCGGCGTCGGTCCCTTCGTCCGCCTCGAGCGCACCCCGCTGTGCCTTCATCTTATGAGCGGTCTGCCAGGTACGACAGATCAGTTCGCCCATCCGACCCATCGCCTGGGAGTCCGTCGTCATCATCGAAATCGCGCCGGTGTCGTGGAGCACGTCCTCCGCGCCGATCGTCTCCGCGCGAATGCGCGATTCGGCGAAGGCGACGTCTTCGGGAACGTCGGGATTGAGGTGATGACAGACCATCACCATGTCCAGGTGTTCGTCGAACGTGTTCTCGGTGTAGGGCATCGAGGGGTTCGTCGACGACGGGAGCATGTGCTCGTGGCCGATCAATTCGAGCACGTCGGGCGCGTGGCCGCCGCCAGCCCCCTCGATGTGGAACGTATGAATCGCGCGGCCGTCGATCGCTGCGAAGGTATCTTCGACGAACCCCGACTCGTTTAACGTGTCCGTGTGGATACAGACCTGCACGTCTTCCTCGTCGGCGACCTCGAGACAGGTGTCAATCGCGGCGGGGGTCGACCCCCAATCCTCGTGGAGTTTGAGCCCGGCCGCACCGGCCTCGATCTGTTCGAAGAGTGCCTCGGGCTCGCTACTGTTCCCTTTTCCGTAGAAGCCGACGTTGACCGGCCAGTCCTCGGCGGCCTGCAGAAACCGCTGCACGTTTTGCGGCCCGGGCGTACAGGTCGTCGCGCCGCCGCCGAAGCCTCCGCCGAGCATGGTCGTAATTCCCGACGCGAGCGCGTGCTCGACCAGTTGCGGGCTGTTGAAGTGAACGTGGATGTCGAGTGCCCCCGGCGTCGCAATCAACCCGTCCGCCGGGATCGTGTCCGTGCTCGGACCGATCACCATGTCGACGCCGTCCATCGTATCGGGGTTGCCGGCCTTCCCGACGCCGGCGATTTCCCCGTTTCGGACGCCGATGTCGCCCTTTCGAACGCCCAGTACGGGATCGATGATCACGACGTTCGTAAACGCCCAGTCGAGGGCCCCCTCGGCTTGCGTCGTACCCGATTGCATCCCCATCCCGTCGCGCATCGTCTTCCCGCCGCCGAAGACCGCCTCCTCGCCGGGGACGGCGTGATCGGTTTCGATCTCCGCCAACAGGTTCGTATCGCCAAGCCGAACTCGATCGCCTTCGGTCGGTCCGAACAGTTCCGTGTACTCCGCCCGCGGGAGTTCTCGACTCATGGTGTATCCTTCACGGACAGATATCCCCGTTTTCGGGCGCGCTCGAGCGCCGTTGCTTTCACGTCCTCGTCGTCGAGTTCACCGTCGACCAGGCCGCCCATGCCGCGGACGATTCGACCACCGCCGATGTCGACGAGGTCGACGTCGCGTTCGCAGCCCGGTTCGAATCTGATGGCCGTACCCGCCGGGATGTCGAGTCGCATTCCGTAGGCGGTCTCGCGGTCGAACGCGAGACCTGGGTTGACCTCGAAGAAGTGAAAGTGCGAGCCGACCTGGACGGGTCGGTCGCCGGTATTTTCGACCGTAACGGTCGCCGTCGGCCGCCCGTCGTTTATCAGTACCGGCTCGTCGGCCGGAAGTATCTCGCCCGGGACGAACGCGGTCATTCGCTGATCACTCCGGTCCCGTGTTCCCACCGGATGACGAGCCGTCGTTTAGTATCGACCATTATAGCGCGTAGTATCGGGACAATCAACGTAAGTATTCCTGTGATCGACAATACTTGCGCAGTAAACCGTTGATTTGGATGAATAATAGGGACCGTCGCTCCGGCGTCGGACAACCGCGTGTCGATCCACGGCTCTCACTTCGCTTTCACAACACGGTCTACTAGCGACTACCGTGATAGCGTGCCCTTTTCGAGCCACACCGTGAGCGCGCAACGCGACCTGATCGAGAATATGCCTATCGTTATCTATTAGACGGTATAGTAGACATTCACCGATTATACTAGGAGGGGAAATGAGACACTGTCTGGTTAGTCACCCCTCTGATGCAGGATAGAATTTGTAGTATCTGTAGGGAATCCTTTTATATTAGGCCGGGATTCGCAGCGTGTAGACGATGTTTGGACGTTCATTGCCAGTTTCCGTGGTAGCGTTCCCTGCTGTACAACTATTGGGTGGCGGAACCGGCAGGGGTGACCGCGAGTGACTCGGCGCTCGATCTCCCGGCGCTCAGCACTCGCTGGCGGTGTCGCCAGCGGACTGGCCGCGATCGGCGGCTGCCTTTCCGAGGGTGGGATTCTCAACGGCTCGGGCGGCTCCGACGGGCCGATGATCGGCGTTCTCGAGGACCGCTCGGGCGAGTTCGCGCTCAACGGGACGGCCAAGTGGCAGGCGTCGCTTCTCGCCGTCGAAGAACTCAACGCAGACGGTGGTGTCCTCGGCGAAGAACTCGACGTGTACGATCCCGATCCGCAGTCGGATAACCAGCGCTATCAGGAACTCACACGTGAAGCCCTCAATCGCGAGGGCGTCGACGCGCTCTGGGCGGGCTACTCGAGCGCGACCCGCGAAGCGATCCGCCCGATCATCAACGAGGAAGAGCAACTGTACTTCTATACCACCCAGTACGAGGGCGGCGTCTGTGATCGGACCACCTTCGCGATGGGTGCCACCGCTCGCCAGCAACTCGGCGCGGTGATCCCGTACATGATCGAGGAGTACGGCCCCCGAATCTACACCATCGCCGCCGACTACAACTTCGGACAGATCTCGGGCGACTGGGTCCGACTGCTCGCCGAC
Source organism: Natrialba taiwanensis DSM 12281 (assembly GCF_000337595.1). GTDB lineage: Archaea > Halobacteriota > Halobacteria > Halobacteriales > Natrialbaceae > Natrialba > Natrialba taiwanensis. Next base: position 108,270 of record NZ_AOIL01000032.1, read on the forward strand.
GAACACGACGCCGAGGTCGTCGGCGAAGAGTTCATCCCGCTCGGCGAGACGGATTTCGGGTCGACGATCAACGCAATCCAGGGCGAGGACCCCGACTTCATCGCCTCGATGCTCGTCGGCGACGGTCACGCCAATTTCTACGAACAGCGTGCCGACAACGAACTGGACGTTCCGATGGCCTCGTCGACGACGATGGCCCAGGGGTACGAACATCGACGGCTCGACCCGCCGGCACTCGAGGATATGTACGTCGGCGTCAATTACATGGAGGAACTCGAGACCGACCGCAACGCGGCGTTCGTCGACGCCTTCTACGAGCAATTCCCCGACGCCGACTACCTCAACCAGGAAGCGCAGAACAACTACTTCTCGATCCACATGTGGGCCGAGGCCGTCGAGGCAGCTGGCACCTTCGACCAGGAGGCCGTCATCGCCGAACTCGAGGACGGCATCGAAGTCGAAGCGCCGGAAGGCGATGTTGAACTCGATCCCGAAACACATCACATGACTCATCATATGCGGATCGGTCGCGCCGACGGGGAGCACGAGGTTACGTTCAGTGACGAACAGTACATCGAACCGTCGTTCCTCCACGAGGTGGGCTGTAATCTGCCCGATGACCCGGAACAGACCCAGTACGAACCGGACGAGTTCTACGACGAGATCTAGTATGAACGGCTACGAACTACTGAACGTCACGTTCCAGTTCCTCGAGAGTTTCGCGTTTATCGTTCTGGCGACCGTCGGGTTGGCCGTCATTTTCGGGATGATGGGCATCATCAATCTCGCTCACGGTGAGTTCATCCTCGTGGGTGCGTACGCGACGACGTTGTCCGCCCATCAGGGGCTCCCGCTCCCGGCCGCGATGCTCGTCGGGGTCGTGGCGACGACGATCTTCGGGATCGTTCTCGAGCGAACGATTATTCGCCGTCTCTACGGCCGGTTGCTCGACTCGATGGTTGCCACATTCGGGATTAGCCTCGTATTAGTGCAACTGACCCGGATACTGTTCGGGAACTCGATCGATCAGGTCTCGACGCCGTTCGGCGCGATCAGTTACGGTTCCTATTCGTACTCGCTCTACCGCGTGCTGTTAGCGGGGGCTGCGATCGCAACGCTGCTCGGGCTCTATCTCCTATTCACGCGAACGGCGTTCGGAATTCGCGCACGAGCGACGATTCAGGACGAAGAAACGGCACGGAGCATGGGCGTCGATACCGATCGGATGTACATGTCGACGTTTGCGATCGGCTCTGCGCTGGCCGGGCTGACGGGGGCGCTGTACGCCCCGGCGAGAGCGAGTCCGACACCGGAGTTCGGCTCGGAGTTCCTGGTCGATGCGTTCGTCGCGGTCGTCGTCGGCGGGCCCTCCGTACTGGTCGGTACGCCGCTTGCCGGCGGGTTTCTCGGCCTGATCGAGGCGTTTTTCACCTTTCAGTGGACGCAGTTCATCGGCACCGTTGCGATGCTCGTCGCCGCAATCGTCATGATTCGGTTGTTACCCGACGGATTTAGCGGACTCGTCGAGTCCGTTCGCACCTCATGGAGGGAGTCAGAATGAGTTCGGAGCCGAACTCGTCGCTGCTCGAGCGCGTTCGATCCCCGTTCGAGGGACCGAATACGCTCGGGAACTCGAACGGCTTCTGGCTGACCTTCGGCGTTGGCGTCGTCTCGCTAGCGCTGTATCCGGTTCTGTTCGGTACGTATGCAGCCGGGGAGCGGGCGGTGTTTCTCGTGTATGCACTCTTGGGCGTGAGTCTGTGTTTCGTCTGGGGGTTCTGCGGAATTCTCAGCTTCGGCCAGGTAGCGTTCTTCGGCGTCAGCGGGTACACCTTCGGTATCGTCGGACTCAACGTCTCCTCGTACACGGGCGTCACGCTCGGGATCGTCGCCGGCATCGCCGTCGCCACGCTGTTTGCGGCCGCACTGGGCTACTTCATGTTTTACGGCGGCGTTCGCGACGTCTACGTGACGATTATCACGCTCGTCGTCGCTCTCGTGTTGAAAACGTTCATGGACCAGACGGCCGGCGGCGAGTGGGCCGTCGGCGAGGCCGAACTCGGCGGGTTCAACGGGATGCGCAACATTCCGAACCTGGCCATCGGAGTCGGCGATATCGGAATCGAAGTCAGCAGAGCGATGCACTACTACGTCGCACTCGCCGCGTTAATCGGCGTCTATCTCGGCCTGCGCGTTCTCGTCAACGGTCGGTTCGGATACGCGATGGTCGCGACACTCGAGGACGAAACCCGAACCGAGATGTTCGGGTACAACACGACGTTCATCAAGCTCGTGACGTTTACGCTCGGCGGAGCACTTGCCGGACTCAGCGGTGTCCTGTACGTAACCTGGGGGAACTACATCAATCCACAACAGTTCGCGATTACAGCTGCCTCGATGCCGGTCATCTGGGCCAGTATCGGCGGTCGCGACTCGATCGCCGGCACGATCGCCGCAGCAATCGTCCTCCAGTGGATCGAACTCCAACTCAGTGGCGAGTGGGCGCTCGTCATCGTCGGTTCACTGCTGGTATTTGTCATCCTCGTCATGCCGGAGGGGATCGCACCGCGGCTTCGGACCTTCGTCCTCGACCGGCAATCGTCGTCCGAGCCAACGACGACGCCTGCGACAACTGAGGAGGTGACGGACTAATGGCTGCGAGCGATCCGACCGTCAAGACCACCCGGGCCGTCGACGAGACGGGCGAGCGATCCTCGCGAATCCTCCAGACTCGCGACCTCCACAAGGAGTTCGGCGGCCTCACCGCGACCGACACGGTCGATTTCGCCGTCGAGGAAGGCGAATTGCGCTGTCTGATCGGCCCGAACGGGGCCGGCAAGAGCACCGTTCTCAACCTGATTACCGGCCAACTCGAACCGACCGCGGGATCGATCTACTATGACGGGATCGACATCACATCGCTTCCCTCTCACGAACGCGTCGATCGCGGCATCAGCATGAAGTTCCAGGTTCCGACTCTCTACGAGGACCTGACCGCCCGCCAGAACCTGCGGATTCCACTCCAGCGCATCGTCGATGCCGCCGAGTTCGAAACGCGAACTCGCGAACTTCTGGCGCAGTTCGATCTGCTGGCCGAGATCGACGAGACGCCGGCGACCCTCTCGCACGGCCAGCAACAGCGCCTCGAGATCGCTATGGCGATGGCTCTCGAGCCGACCCTCATGTTGCTCGATGAGCCGGTTGCCGGGCTCTCGGTCGAGGAAACGGCCGAGGTTGCAGAGCTGTTACGAACGATTCGAGCCCAGGAGGGGGTCGCGTTCATCGTCATCGAACACGATATCGACTTCGTCGAGACGATCGCGGATCGCGTTACCGTGCTCGATCAGGGCAGTATCTTCACCGAAGGGACGATCGAAGAGGTCAAAACCGATCCGGCAGTCCGGCGGATCTATCTGGGGGAGGAGACGTAATGCTCGACCTCACCGACGTACACGTTTCGTACGGCACGACTCCGATCCTCCACGATATCGATATTACCGTCGATCCTGGCGAGATCATCGGCATCATGGGCAAGAATGGCGTCGGCAAGACGACGCTCATCAAAGCCGTCATGGGACTGCTCGAAGTCGATGCGGGAACGATTACGTTCGACGGCGACGATGTGACGTCGACCGGTGCGGCTGTCCGTGCTCGCCGCGGGATGGGGTACATTCCACAAGGAAGAGACGTCTTTCCCGAACTGACCGTCGAGGAGAATCTCAGAATGGGTGAGACGATACACGCTGCCGACGATCGTCTCCAGTATGAGGCCGTCTACGACTTCTTCCCGATTCTCGAGGAGCGACAGTCCCAGACTGCGGGGACGCTGAGCGGCGGCCAACAGCAACTGCTCGCGATCGGCCGCGCACTGATCGGGAACCCCAAACTGCTGGTCCTCGACGAACCGTCCGAAGGCGTTCAACCATCGATCGTTCAGGACATCACTCGCGATCTGCAGCGGGTCAACGAAGAACTCGAGACGACGATCATCTTCGTCGAACAAAACCTCCACGTCGTCCAACATCTCGCCGAACGCTGTTACGCCATCGACAAGGGTACGATCGTCGATGAACTCGGTTCCGATCGTCTCGAATCGCGTGAAGCCGTCACGGAGTATCTGGCGGTCTAGCAGGCGCAGCGATTGTCTGCCCTCCACGCCGACGTGGAAGCACCGATTCGCTCACGTTCGGTATTGCAACCGCGAATCGTGTTCATGACGGCTGCTCGAAGTCGATTCTGCGGTCAGTCGTTCGATGCGGTCCGATTGTGGTCGAAAACGTTGCGCAATCGTCCGGAGGCCGCTCCGATACCGAGGCCCGCGGCGAACGAGAGGAGACTCGGAAGGAGTACCCAGACGAGATTCGGGTGTTGTGAACCGGTATGCAGTACTGTATCGATCATCCAGATATATACTGTCGGATGATGGCCCTTAATGACTTGATGACGGCCATATTTACCCTGTCTCCAATAAAAATACAATACTCGTCCGATATCGTGCGTGATTAGCGACGGTTACGACAACAGTTCGAAGAGCGTTCGCTCGAACAGCGCGTTCAGCGGCTTTCGCCGCCGGGAAATCGGCGGTATTTCACCGGAAACCCGGTGTGAACCCCAACACCTTGTCGTCCGCGCCTCGCCGTGACTCGGTTTACCCCCTGGAGATCTCTCGCCGCCGTTTCAGCGCTACCCTCGGTATCGCGTCTCCGTCAGTAGCGTCAGGATTTATATCGCTCAAGAAGAATACGGTACTTATTCATGACGTTCTACGACCGGCAGTTTATGGAGGGTACCCGCGGCACGCAAGCCGTCGACTGGGAACAACGCATCGATACCCGGCGGCTCCGCGAGGAACGCAAAGCGAAGGCGCTCGATCGATTGCAGGACACTGAACTCGGCGCGATGTTGCTCGTCTCGGACCCGAACATTCGGTACGTCACGGGGCTCGCGATGACCGGCGGCAGTGGCGCGGACCATTACACGCTGCTGACCGAGAACGGCGATATCGTCCACTGGGACACCGCGGATCACGCGAGTAACCAGCGATTCAACTGTCCCTGGCTCCATGACATCCGCTATGCCTGCCCGGGCCTCGGGAACGTGCCGCGAGCCTCCGGGAGCGCCTCCGCCCGCGAGTTCTTGCGCTCGAAAATGGCCGAGACCGTCTCCGAGGCGATGGACGACTACGGCGTCGCCGACGAGACGCTCGGGATCGATATCGGCAACGGAAGCCTGGTTTCGGCGTTCGAGGACCGCGGTGTCTCCGTCGATGTCTCCACTGCGCAGGCGGTGATGGAAGACGCTCGGAAAACCAAGACCGACGACGAGATCGAGTGTTTGCGGATGGTCGCCGCGATCTGTGAGGCGGGCTTTCAGACGATTACGGACACTGCGAAGCCGGGGATGCGCGAGACGGAGGTCTGGGGCGAAGCCGTTCGTGAACTCTGGCGTCACGGCGCGTTCGTCGGCGGCGGCTACGTCACGTCAGGGCCGAACACGTGGCCCAAACATCAGGCGAACACCACCGACCGGATGATCCGCCCCGGTGACCTCGTCTATGCCGACTTCTACAACATCGGCTACCTCGGCTACCGGTCGTGTTACTATCGGACCTTCTCGATGGGCGAGCCGACGCAGGCCCAGCAGGAGGCCTACGAGAAAGCGCGGAACGATCTCTACGATGTGCTCGAGCGCATCGAACCCGGGGCAACGACCGACGAGATCTGCCAGGGATTCCCGGACGAGGAGGGCGAACACATGGATTGGTACGACGCCGACGAGTTCTGGCAGATGACGACGAATCACTGGGCGCACGGCCTCGGATTACAGCTCTACGAGGTGCCGTTGATCTGGCGTGGTCTCTCGCCCGACCATCCGATCGAGATCGAGGAAGGGATGACGATGGCTGTCGAGACGATGCAACCGGCCGACAGACAGGGTGTTCGGGTCGAGGAAATGGTTGTCGTCCGTGAGAACGGCGTCGAAATCCTGAGCCAGTGGCCCGTCGAGGAGATTACGGTGATCGATCACTGACGGGGCCGGCGAACGGCTCTTTGTAGCGGCGCTGACTGGTGGGTTCCATCGAGTTGCAGACGAGCGGCCATCCTCTCGCGTTCGGAACGCGTCTCTCGATCCACGACCTTGTATTGCAGTTTCCACCCGGTCGCTGAACCCATCAGATGATCATTCTTATGTATTACCGGACAAATTCGGATTTGTGAGTAATTCTGGAATCGGGCGGCGGACCGTCCTTATCGCCGTTTCCGGGGGATACGGTGCGCTCGCGGGATGTTCGAGCGGCGACGTATCGGAGTCTGCCGAAAGCGCCAGTCGGTCCGGATACGGAACGGCGTACGGACAGGGGTACGGCACTACATAATATGGGGGAGCAAACGCCGCGTCTCGGACTCGGGACGTACGAAGCGGGGGAATCGTGGGATCACACCGATACGGTCGAGGCGGTCGACGAGCAGGCGATCGTGCGCGGTCCGATCGCCGACCGCCCGGCGACGGGCGAGTACGACGACGAACTCTTCCACGCGACCGACCAGGGGATCACCTGGCGCTGGGACGCCGCGAGCGATGACTGGGTCTATTTCAGCGGCCAGGGGTGTTCGGAACAGCCAGTTCCGGGAACGAGTCACTTCGAGGCGGCGACCGTCGTTCACGCCCGGACCGAGGAAACCCCCGTGTGGAACGTCGAGGCACACGGGATCGAGGGGGACGGAACCACCGACGTCGGACAGGCCGTCCACGAACTCCTCGAGACGGTCGCCCGGGCCGGCGGCGGGATCGTGTACTTCCCGCCCGGTCGATATCTCTTCGAGCGGACGCCACTGATCGGCGACGATACGATCCTCCTCGGTGCGGGTCGCTCGACCGTCTTCGAGGGACCGCGTCCCGACGGTACCGAGGGTCGAGCGCTTCTCTCTAACCAGGGCTACGATGCAACTGGCTACAACGGTGCGTCGAACTGGGGCGTTTGCAACGTTCGCATCGACGCCCCGGAGTCGACCGGGATCATGCCCGCTCACGCGGCAAACGTCAGAGTGGAGAATATCTACGGCGACGCGATCTACTATCACCACATCGATATCGTCTCCTCGAAAAACGTCGTCGTAGACGGCTACTGGGCGACCCGCGGCGGCGAGGGCGACTCGAACGCGCCGGTGCAGTTCGACAGCCAACAGTCGGGAACCGGCTGGAATAGCGTCTGGACCGGTAGCGACGATGAACTCGTCGAAGATGACGATACGCCGTCCAGAAATTGTACGCTCACGAACTTCGAGATCGACCCGAAAAATAGCCCCGAGTACGGGATTCACCTGCATCGGGGGGTAAACGAATCGATTACGATCACAGACGGCTATCTCACGGGGTGTCAGTACACGGCGATCAGAGCCGATCCCGGCGAGGAAGTCGAGAACCTGACCATCGACGACGTTTCCTGTATCGACAATGCAAGAGGAATCACGCTGGGTCACAGCAAGAGCGGACGGCGCGACCTGACGATCAGTAACACTACGATCAGAACTGATGATGATGAGGTAGCTGGCGGATCTGGGCTGTACGCAAGTGGGTTTGACGGAGCCGCGATATCGAACCTCACCGTCGACGGTCCGTTCACGAACGCGATCATTTTCGACGACATGGACGACCTGAAGATGAGCACCGTGACTGCAACCGGCGCGGACGACCAGGCGTTCCGGTTCCGGGAAAACGTCGATGTCACCCTCACAACCGCTCGCGCAGCGAATTGTGGCAGTACTGCCGTCTATGCTGGGGATGGAAGCAGTGTTTCCTACGGCGGTGTCACGTTCGACGACGTGGGACGGCGGGTCGAGGTCGATGCGGCTGGGGAACTTCGGGAATGGGCCACCTCGTGAGTATCTGAACCCTGTAACCAGCCCAAATTTCACCTATCTATCTTTTTAGCACTTCTGCTGGTGATCATCTATTGTATGATTTGTGAGATCGTTACGTGTTATAGTAGAGTGTAAATAGTACAAGATTATATCTAGCACTCGACCAACTATCCGCCCACGAGTTGTGGTAGCGGTCAGCTCACATCTTGAATGTATGAACTCATTTTCCGATCGAGTTCCGGTAGATAAGTCAAAAATAGCCGATCTCAATCGAAAGAGCGCCGTTAAACAGCCGTAACACGGGAGGAATACGATATCTTACTATCCTCTCTTGGTTGATTGATGTGGAAACACAGCGGCCGGGTCTGAGACGTTCCGTTTGAACCGTATCCTGTTAGAAACTACTTGTCTATTGTATTGCAAATTTTGAGCAATATAGATTGGCATCTTTCTTAGCAAAATCATTACTAGTCAATTCTCGAGACGCCAACCTACTGCTTATTTGTACTACTAATTGATGGGTGTTACATCCAATTTGAGGCCGCTCGATTAGGAATGAGTTCGTAATGGAGAACCGTAGCCCGGTCACCAGTTGCGTGGTTCTGAATCAGGCGTGTTCCGAACGGTTAGGGACGTTCCCTGTGGTTGACGAGGACTGCACCTTGAGATGGGAGTGCTGAACAACAGGTGGAACACAACCATCTTGAACGGCAGATGTATAGTAGTAATAATTCGGACCATGGTGGGTCGATAACAATTATTCCTCGGCACGATCGCGCGGTTACACGCGACTCGCACCGAGGATACTGACAGTACAGACAGGGGGATTACAACTGTACGAGTGTAAAAAGATCCAGTTGATATCTACGAGCGCAGAATTGGCTTGGTAAGCGTTCAGCATCGTTGAACAGGAAATCCGATCACGGATGTCAGATAGCGGGGAACCCGAGTTCAGTAGTGCGAGTAGCGAAGTTCGATCACGTTCGCCGCCTTCTTGACCGCCGCGACGAGTTCGTCGAACCGATCGTGGTCGTCCAGGTGATTCTTCGGTCCAGATACCGATACCGAACTGATGACCTCATCCGATTGCCGATCTACGATCGGGGCGGCGATCGTGAGCACGCCGTGTCTTCGATCCTGATCCTCCACGGAGTAGCCGCGTTCGCGGATGTCCTCGAGTTCTGTAACGAGTTCGTCGGCGTCCGTGATGGTGTGCTCGTTCGCACGCGGCAACCCGTGGGTGTCGATGATCGACTCGACGCGGCTCGTCGGGTAGTGGGCCAACATCGCCTTTCCGAGGGCCGTCCAGTGCATGTGCGCGTACTCTCCGATCGGGGCGTTGTCGTGGATCGCCTCCGGCCCCTCCGACTTGTAGAGGAGCACTCGAAGGCCGTTCTCTTCGATACCGAGGTTTGCCACCTCGCCGGTTTCGGACGCGAGTTTGTCTACTTCCGGCCGCGCGACTTCGTACAGCCGCGATCGATTCCTGTGCTCGCCGCCGTACTCCAGAAACCGGTAGCTCAACGCGTACTCGCCGTCGTCCTGGACGACGAAGCCCTGCTTCCGTAGCGTCTGTAGGTAGATGTGAATCGTGCTTTTGGGGATCTCGAGTGCCGTCGCCAGCTCGGAGACTCCGATCGTCCCCGATCGTCTGAGTTGTTCGAGGATGGTGAAGGCTTTCTCGACCGATCCGAGCGTGTTGTTCGCCGTCGATTCGGATGCGTTGTCGAACATATCTCCGTCATCGACTCGCACGCCTTTAACGATGCCTCTCGACGAGGAGCGCGACGGTGTTTTGGGCATTCGAATCGGGACCTCGCCTTTGCCGTCAATCGTCGGCTCGCGGTGTCGCTCAGACGAGATTCGTGAGGGTCTCCGTGTCGCCGGTTTCGGACAGTTCCGTTACGTTTCCGGCGACGATATCGGCTAGCCGATCCCAGTGTTTCGGACTGTGGCCGGCGTTGTGCGGGGTGATGATGACGTTCTCGAAGTCCCACAGCGGGTGATCCGCGGGCAGCGGCTCGGGGTCGGTCACGTCGAGTGCGGCCCCGTCGATCTGATTCGTCCGAATCGCGGACACGAGCGCGTCGGTGTCGACGATCTTTCCGCGACCGACATTGATCAGCTTCGCGTCCGGCGGTAGCGTCTCGAACTCGGCGCTTGCGAGCAATCCGCGCGTCGTCTCCGTCAGCGGCGCGGCGACGATCAGGTATTCGGTTCGCGCCAGCGCGTCGTGTACGGCCTCTCGGTCGAATCCGACGACTTCGTCCGTCGGGCCGCCCTTCTCGGGCGTGTATCGAATGCCGATCGTTTCAACGTCGAATCCGGAGAGTCGTTCGACGACGGCCGTCCCGATCGCGCCGAGCCCGACGACGGTGACCGTACTTCCCATCAGTTCGTGGCCCTGATAGTGGCGCCATTCGTGGCGATTCTGCCGCCGTCGCCCCTCCTGTAGCCGCCGCGAGAAGGTCAGTACGTATCCGACGACCTGCTCCGCGATATTCGGCGCGTGGATCCCGGAGGCGTTGGTGACGGCGACGTCCATCTCGCGCAGGGTATCGAGCGGCAGATGGTTGTAGCCCGCGGCGATACCCGCGAACAGTTCGAGATTTTCCGCCCGCTCTAGCAGCGACTCGTCGATGTCGACGCCGGAGACGACGGTGGCGTGTTCGATGTATTCGCGCTCTTCGGCCGGCGTCCGGGCGAGCAGCACGTCGTGATCCGGGAGTTGTTCGTCGAGCAGGTCGGCGTACTCGCGCGCTGGCAGTCCGTGCGTGTCGGAGCGTAGGACGAGAACGTCCGGTGTATCGTTGCTCATAGTAGACTCCGCCGCCGGGAGATCGAGTGTACCCCGCGACAGCGTCCTACCAAACTTGCGGTGGGGTTATTAATTCTGGCCAATCGGCACGTGCTGTGAGCGATCGGTCCGCTATAATTGATTATGATCTAATCCAAATGTTTATTGGAGTCGATACTGCATGTGCCTGTATGGCAAGCCAGATGCCGAGACGCCAGTTTGTCGTAACTGCTGGTAGCGTCGGGGCTGCAGGCTCAGCCGGCTGCCTCAGCGATATCGTCGACAGATCGACTGGCGCGGGAAATACCAACGAGTACTGGGAGTACTTCCACTCGCAATCGGAAGTCGCCGCGGAGTTGATGGAAACGTCCGTCGAGGAGTTCCAGCGCGAGCAGGATGCGCAACTCGAGATGAACTGGTCGACCTGGGACGACATCAACGGCGGCAAGTGGAAGAACAACATCCAGAACGGCAATCGGCCGCTTCTCTACGACTCGACGAACTCGCTCACCGGGCAGTTCATCGAACCCGGCTGGGTCAAGCCCGTCAGCGAGTACAGGGACAGGCTCGACGACGAGGCACTCGAGAACGTCGAGTGGGCGCTGGAGATGGCCCGGAGTTGCTATCGCGGATTCGACGAGGAGTTGTACGAAATTCCGATCGGTCTCGAGGTCGGGGCACCGTTCATCGCCCGGGCGGATCACTTCGAAGCGGCCGGTCTCTCGATCGAGGACGATTTTCCCCCCGAGAATTACGAGCACCTCGTCCAGGTGGCGACGCAACTTCAGGAGGAGGGGCCGGGCGAGTACGGGTTCCAGATCTACGGCGAGCACGGAGACGTTACCGACGAGGCGCTCGTGACGTGGACCGCCTCCAAGGGCGGATACGACGGGATGTACCTCGACGAAGAGTGGTCGGATGTCAACTACGATAATGACATCTGGAAGGAGGCGACCGAACAGTATGTCGACCTCTACCGGGAACACGGACTCTCCTCCGAGAAGGCGGCGACGGCATCGAACGAGGGTGCCGCCCAGATGCTGATTCAGGGAGAGGTGAGTATGTACCAGGGGAGCACGAAGGGTTTCGGGCAGTTCATGAGCCGCGCGGAGGAGATGATCAGAGACGGAACCATCGTATTCGGTCCGTCCTGGGAGGGCGATGCGGGCAATCGTGGCGACTTCTTCACACAGTGTGTCGCGCTCATGCGAAAGCCCGACGGCGTCTCGGAAGACGCCTGGCAAGAGCGCGAGGAGATGGCGATCCAGTGGATCAACAAACTGCTCTCGGCGGACTTTCAGGCGGCGGTGCCGAAGTCACTGGCGACGCTCCCGGTTCGAAGGGACGTGTGGCCGGATCTCGAAGACGACGAGGCGCTCTCCCGGAGTAATTACATCTCGACGCTCGAGACGACCGTCGAGGGAATGGAACACGGCTGGTCGAGCCACCCCAAGATGAACGCAATCCAGTACAATATCGCCGGTCCGCGGTTCCAAGAGGCTATCCGTGGGAAGATCAGCGCCGAAGAGGCTTGCACTCGAGCTGCCGAAGAAATACGTAACCAGGTGGATCTCTGAAATGTCGACACGACGTCTCTTCGACATCGATGGGAGAACCGAACGCTACCGATCGGTTCTCAGAGAGAACTGGTTCACCTATCTGTTGATCATGCCGGTGTTGCTGTTCCTGATCGTGCTCATGTGGCTTCCCTTCCTGCAGGGTATCTACATGAGCTTCAACGAGTGGCCCTTCGGCGGCGACCCGACGTGGATCGGGGCAGCGAATTACGAGTTCTTGCTGAACTGGGAACCGTTCTACACGTCCCTGAAGGCGACCGCGATCTTCTCGCTGACGACGGTGTTCCAGCTGGGTGTCGCACTCGCAGCGGCGCTCGCCGTGCGGGAACTTCGCCGCGGGAAGAGCTTCGTCAGTGCGGCGTTTCTGCTCTCCTACACGATGCCGCCGCTGGTCATCGGGACCATCTGGGCGTATCTGCTCGAACCGGACTTCGGGCCCGTCTTCGGCTATCTCACCGAGTTGAACGTTCTCGGGGAGACGATCTACTGGGGGAGCAGCGGTCCCATGTCGCTCGCGGTCGTGATGTTCGTGACGACCTGGACCTTCTGGCCGTTCATGTTTCTCATCATCTCGGCCAGCCTCGAGAGCATCCCGGAGGAGCTGTACGAGAGTGCCCGTATGTACGGTGCAGGGCCGATCCAGACGTTCCTTCGCGTGACGCTCCCCCAGCTGAAAAGCGCCATCCTGGTCGCACTGAGTATCCGAATCATCTGGAACATGACGAAGATTTCGCAGGTGCTCCAGCTTACGAACGGCGGGCCGGGATACGATACGTCCATCCTGGCGGTGTTACTGTACCAGTTCGCCTACGAGCGAGGGCAGATGGGCGTCTCGTACGCTATTGGGATCGTCTTGCTCGTGATGACCCTCGGCTTCGTCTTCGTGTTCATTCGCGAGTTCGAGCGCGCGAGTGAGGGGGCGGGAGCATGAGCACGACCGGCTACGACGCGACCGGCGTGACGCTGAAAGCGACTGCATACGGCGTCGTCGCGTTTCTCGTGCTCGCGAACCTCGTTCCGTTTCTGTTCATCCTCTCGGTGTCGTTCATGCCGCCGAGCGAGTTCTTTACCGATCCGCACCTCGTGCCGTACGAGCCGACGCTAGAAGCGTGGACGAGCGGGTTCGAGGAACTACGGGGCAATCTCGTCAACAGCTTCCTGATCGGTGCGGGCACCGCGTTGCTGGCGCTGGCCATCACGATCCCCGGTGCCTACGCGTTCGCCCGGAAGGAGTTCTACGGGAAAACAGCCGGGTTCTACGCGATCATCTCGGCGATGATGTTCCCCTACATTCTCCTGGTCATTCCGATCATGGACCTCTGGACTGCATTGGGAGTGTACAACACAATCTTCGGAATGATTCTGGCGTACCAGGTGTTCGTCACCCCGTTTTCCATCTGGATTCTCCGGGATTTCTTCGAAAACCTCCCGACGGACATCGAGGAGGCCGCACAGGTGTACGGATGTACGCAGTTCACCGCATTCGTTCGCGTTATTCTGCCGCTGGCGGCACCCGGGATCGTCGCCGTCGGGTTCCTCGCGTTTCTCACGGGATGGAACGATTTCCTCTTCGCCAATCTCTTGACCACCGGCACGGGGCCGGTTCCAGCCGTGCCTGTACTGTACGGTACCATCGGCGGCGGGTCGGGTGAACGCGTCTACTGGGGGAAGCTGATGGCCGAAACGCTCATCATCGGTACTCCACCGACGATCATCTACCTGGTCGCGCGCAACTACCTGGAAAGTGCGTTCAGCGTATGAGTCGAGAACCCATGAAACAGACAGAAGACACCAGTTCGGATACCGAACCGAAGCAATCAGGAGCATCGAGTGGTAACCAGAACGCCGTCGACGCGAGCGTCTCGGGCAACCGGATTCGTCTCGACGGCGTTCGAAAGACGTTCAACGAGGGATCGGTCGTCGCCTGTGACGACGTGAACATCGAAATCGACGAGGGCGAGTTCGTCGTGCTCGTCGGTCCCTCCGGCTGCGGCAAGACGACGACGCTCCGGTGTATCGCCGGGCTCGAGGAGCCGGACCGGGGGTCAATCACCGTCGACGGCGAGGATATTACTGGGTTAAAATCCAAAGATCGAAACCTCGCGTTCGTCTTCCAGAGTATCGCGCTGTTCCCGCACATGAGCGTCCGAAAGAACATCCGCTTCGGACTGGACATGAACACCGACCTCTCGAGCGAGGAGAAGCGACGCCGCGTCGAGGATGTCGCGGAGACGCTCGGGCTTTCCGAAGCCCTCGACCGGAAGCCCTCAGCGCTGTCGGGCGGCCAACAGCAACGCGTCTCGCTCGGACGTGCGATGGTGATGGAGCCTGCGGCGTTCCTGCTCGACGAGCCGTTCTCGGCACTGGATGCGAACCTTCGCGACCACATGCGCGTCGAGGTCAAGAAGATTCAGCGGGAGTTGCACACGGCGATGATCTTCGTGACCCACGACCAGGAGGAGGCGATGACGCTGGGAGACAAGATCGTCGTAATGAACAACGGATACGTACAGCAGATCGGCACGCCCTACGAGATTTACAACGAACCAGCGAACCGCTTCGTCGCCGGATTCATCGGTTCTCCGTCCCCCAATCTCGTCGAATGCACCGTCGAACGGACGGCCGATGGAATCGCGCTCGCGTCCGACTTCTACACGATTCCGGCCACGGAGACGCAAGCCGAACACCTCGAGTCGCTCGTCGGCGAAACGGTTATCTACGGAATTCGTCCGGAGTACCTGGATCTCGAGACCGACCGCGGCGCGTTCGTCGCCGACCTCGACGTCGTCGAACCGCTCGGCGATCGGGATGCCGTCCACCTGTCGGCCGGCAGTACCGATCTGTCGGCGGTCACGCCACAGGGCGAAATCGCGAGGGATACCGATCGAGTTCACGTCGACATCCAGACTGAGGAGGCGTGGTTGTTCGAGGAGGACGGGACGCGAATCGTCTAACCTTCCCGTGGAGTCACCAACGTTTAGGACACTGCCTCACGACTATCGACCTACCAACAATGTCACGATCTGATACAGCGTACGAAGCGGCGATTGCGGGGTCCGAGATCGCACACGAGCGCTTTCGCACCGACTTGGACATCGCGACCAAGAACTCGAAGATGGACTTCGTTACCGAAGCGGACACTGAGACGCAACATCGCGTTATCGAGGTCGTTCGCGACGCGTACCCGGATGCGACGATCGTCGGTGAGGAAGAGGACGAACTGAAGTCCGTTCCCGAGGACGGCAACGCCTGGGTAATCGATCCAATTGATGGGACGACGAACTTCGTCCGCGGCGTTCCGCTGTGGACGACGACGGTTGCCGCCGTCCGCGACCACGAAACCGTCGCGGCGGTGACCGTCGCCCCGGCGCTCGGCGAGACGTTCGTGGCGGATTCCACCGATGCAACGCTGAACGACGAGCCCATCTCCGTCAGCGATCAAGCGGATCTCGAGCGGTTCGTTGTCGCGCCGATCCTTCGATACGGATCCGAACGCGACCGGCAGTTCGGTACCCTCCTTCGGGAGTCGATACTCGAGTTCGGCGATCTGCGTCGATTCGGCTGCGCTCAAGTGACGCTTGCGATGGTTGCCCGCGGCACACTCGATGCAGCCGTGTCGCCTCAACCAGAGCCGAACCCGTGGGACACGATTGCCGGTATCGCGCTGGTCGAACGAGCCGGTGGAGTGGTAACCGATCTCGAGGGAAACCCGTGGAAGCCAGGTTGCGAGGGTCTCGTGGCATCGAACGGGAGCGTCCACGCCGAAATCGTCGAACGCGTGCGGGCTGCGGTAGCGTAAGCGAACGAAGGGTCGCTTGAGAGTTCAGCGCTCGTCGAGCCGGTGTCGCGCATTTATCGTCTCACCGGACCGCTATCGGATATTTCAGTACCGATACCACCACGTGCGGATCGCTGCCGCGCAGTTCTATAGTAGGAGTTAGAAATACCTACTCATTTTGGGAATGGAGAGTTGATCAAGAGCGGTATCGATCGCTGTTGTTAGCTCAGAAAGTGAGTCGAAGAATCGGTTGCTAAGAGCTGATTGCAACTGTCTCCAGCACTCTTCGACTGGATTAAGTTCCGGTGAATACGCTAGTAACGTGACGAAGGCGAGGTCGTCACGGGCCGCCAGGTCCGTGACGGCCGACGCCTGGTAATACGGCGCTCCATCCAACACGACGATCAAATTATCCTTGAACTCGTTGCATAACGCGAGAATGAAATGTTTCGCATGTTCGGCGGTCACGTACTCTTCGAACCGAGAGAAAAAGCGATCACCGTCCT
>NZ_AOIL01000033.1 GCF_000337595.1 Natrialba taiwanensis DSM 12281
TTCGTCAGCCTCAGCTTCAGCGGCTGTACGGCGTGGTTTTTGATAGCTCAATCCCGCTTCTTTGAGCAACCGCCGGCAACTCGGGATTGGGTACTCAACATCGTAGGTCTCGTCGAGATACTGCTGGACGAGCGCCGGCGTGGACGCCGGCGCGTCAACCCCAACTTCTTCGGGTGAGTCGTGGACAGCTTCTTCGAATTCGTGTTGTTCTTTTTCTGAGGGCTTTCGATTTCTCCCAGATTGGTGATCGTCAGTTACAGCCTGCTCAAGCGACTCGTCGGTGTCGAGTCGCTTGAGCTAGCTATAGATCGTGCGTCGTTGAACGTCGTACCATTCGGCTAGTTCAGTCTGTGTAACGCCGTTTTGTACGCTATTGCCGCTAAGAGCCGTTTTATCGGCTTCTTTCCCTCCACGTTGCCGAGAGCATCTTGCAATTCCTTGATGGAGATTTCGTCGAGATGATCTACTACCTTCAGAAAGAATCTCTGAGTAAAAATTTTTAACGGATACTATAGTCGATACAGCCACCGACTCGGTTAGTCATTGCTCGGGTACACATGACCAGCAACCGGACTATCGAACTGATTTCTCTTCAGTCGGCTGGCGGTCTCGGAACCCTTCCCAGTTTCTGTCCGCCCTGACGAGCAGATACGCGACGATAATTACGACGGCCAACACACCGTCGGCGATAGCCGTGCCCGTGGCATCTGGAGCATCGCTGGCGAAGGCAAACAGGTACGTTGCCGTCACAGCCTTGTGGAAGATTGCGAGTTCCCAGATGCCCGGGTACAGTCGTGGTCGAACTGCAAGCAGCAGAAAGATTCCGGCGAAGACGAGAAGACCAAAGAGCCGCCAACTCTCGGCGACTACCGCCTCGGGACCGGCTGTTCGGACAGCCGTGATGGAGGTCCCGAACGCATATACCGCACCGAGGGCGGCGAGAAGCAAGAGACCGCTCGCCATCCACCGCCGCCACCCCCTCACACCGTTCGAGTCACTCCTCTGGGACATGGATCGTGAATGAATTCGACGGCAAAGGCGATATGCTTCCGGAACGAATTCGGGGACCATACAAACTAGTTATAGAGAAAATGGTTCTATTGAATCCACGGACGGCATTGGGGTAAGTCGTCAGAACGATTGAGGTGAAGCGGAAGAGGCGTCTTTGTGCAGAAGATTCTC
>NZ_AOIL01000034.1 GCF_000337595.1 Natrialba taiwanensis DSM 12281
TGAAATCGCTCTCACTGCTGCCGTTTACAACGTCGAACAAGCCATCAAACAGTGAAACCCGCTGCCCTCTGCGGATTCAATGAAGCCGAGAAAATAAGTCGAAGAGCACAGAAAACCTTGGACACTTTCTCGTGTTATTCTCCGAGCGCTTGGGAACCTCCGATACGCTCATTAGAGGGCTTGACACGGATGTTTCATACGTGACACATCTGGTTTCGGCCATTGTCGTCCTCTCGGTGATGAGAAAGACATCAAATTTTAAGCTAGTTAATTTATTTGATTGATATAAGGGGTCGAGTCGGTCTACCAGAGGTGCTGAAGCCTCGAATTGGTTCCATTGTGCCCTTGCCGTCACCTGTGTAGTATTCTCCTCCAGTGTCGGTTGTGAGCAAGCCTACTTTGCTGTTATCGTGCGTACAGTGTGTGCCAAATGACGGTGCTACTGGAGCCACACTTCGACTCTTGCTCAGTAACGCGGTGCGCCTTCGGTATCACGTCGGTGGAAAGTCGATGACACCAAGCTGTTGCAAAAGACTGAGGTTATCCGGCAAGAACCATCGTTCAGCGATCCCCCCATCCTCTATGCGGGCAAAAAACATCTGTTGAACCTCGATCTCTGCTCCGGTTGGTTCGATCCCCCCAAGCTCACCCGTGTGTGTCCCGCGACTCGTGATACGCACCGCGACCAGATCTCCTTCCGCAACGATATTCTCGACGGTCTGCGAGACATCGGGGAACGCGGTGAGAAAACTGCTATAGGACTCTCGAATCGCCAGTCGACCCCGGTGAGTTCCCATCGCATTGCGTTCGACAGCGTCTTCGGCGTACAGTTCGTCGAGCAGATCGAGGTTGCCCTCCGCAAAGATCTCTTCGGGAATGCGGCGGACAAGTTGCTTATTCGCCTCTACTTGAGCGGTGGGTGATGAGTCCGTCATTGATACTGTTCCTCGTCGGTGTCAGTACAGGTATCGGTCTGTGAATTCATTGCAACCACATCTGGTACTATGCGGGAGATGATCGTGTGCCTTCACAGGAACAAGTTTCTGCCTTTATGTAGTTCGGGAGCCGACTCTCCGCTGAGATGCCCAAAATTCAGGTGAAACTCGACGGGACAGCGGTGGACGGTTGGCTGGCAACGATTTCAAGCGAGTTCCCCGATGCCGAGTTCAGACTGATGGCGACCCAGCTACGGGACGACGGTGCGTTCGTTATTCTCGAAGTACTGACGCCCAAGGGAGATGAACTCGTTCGTCGGTTCGAGAACACACCCGAAGTAGACGCAGTTGATGTCTACCATACCGATGAGCGGATGGTGTTGCTCCAGTTTCAGACCTCAGCAACGAAGTCGTATGATCCACTCCGCAGGTCGAAGAACATCTCAATTTATCCGACGATTCTTCGGGACGGATGGTTCTCCGTCGAGCTAGCGGCCTCACACGAACAGCTATCGAAGTATACTGATGAGTTAGCAGCGGCTGGCATTCCGTATGAGATCGTGTCGCTTGTCCAATCTCATACGGCAAGTGAGCTACTCACGGATCGTCAATGGGAATTCATTACCGAGGCAATCGAACGGGGGTTCTACGAGACTCCGCGACGCTGTACGCTCGCCGAGTTGGGGGACGTTCTTGGTATTCACAAATCCGCGGTAAGTCGGTTGCGTCACCGAGCTGAGAGTCGGGTTATCAAGAATTTCGGCGCAGAAGCAGCACACTCGGAGACAAATAGCAACTAGGTATCTTCTCTTCCGTTACTGAACTCTCGGACTGTCTCGTTGAATTTCTCAGAATTCTCCCAGAACAGCATATGGCCAGCGTTGTCGAAGAACACAGTTTCAGCATTTGGTATTTGATCGCCGACGTACGCGCTCTCTTCCGGAGGCGTTGCTCGGCTATCTCTGCCGACGAACACCAGCGTCGGGATTTCAATCTCGGAAAGGAATGTCCGCCAATCAAGATTGAGAATATCCCTCATGAGTTCGATTTTCGCCGTCTTCGAGCAGTCCACCATCTCGTCCACAAACCCTGAGTCTCCGAGCGTTACTGAATCGTACCGACCGGCCATCCGGCTGAAGACGTCTTCTTCGGCGTATTCGATGTCTTTTGCGAGTGTGGTGAACGCTTCGACATCGAAGCACCGCTGTTGGTCCCAGTCTTGTGGGACGAGATTTTCTTTTGGGGATTGATCGACACAGACCAGTTTCGAAATGCGATCACTGCCGAATAGTTCCAGATGCGACCACAGTACGACTGCTCCCATTGACCATCCCACTGCGGTAACATCAGTGAGATCCAGGTAATCTAATAATTCTTTGAGATCCATCGCAAGTCGCGAGATGCGATAACCGTGTCCGGGTCTCTCCGATTCGCCGTGGCCCCGATGATCGAATGCGACTACTTGGTAGTCTTCAGCGAGGTCGGGGATGTTCTTTTCGAAGAATTGTAACGTGCTGGACCAGGCAGTGACGAATACGAGCGGTGGTCCCTCACCCTGTGTTTCGTAGTACAGTTCGACGCCATCGTTGGTTGTAAGGGTCGCCATCAATACAGACTTCGATCCGAACCAGCATGATTTCGCACAGAAACTCGGTGCTGTGTTTAAAAGTCCCGTGTTAACTCTTCGCTGGCGTCTCTCACAAACACCTGAGTCCAACTCACTGTAGTCTTCAATTTTTGGAAGACCACTCACCGTTAATCTTGACAGCGATTTCACCAATAGTGACTCGCGACGGTGAAACCGTCCTCAGAACGATCCGCGTTCTGATGAACCACACGAGAGCACTGCTCTCCTAGACACCGGCAGGCCAGAGTCGCTATCAGCGAGCCGATGGACTCACTTATAAGCGACTCTGTAAGAGCGTTCAACGTCTGATTCAGCGAGAACCGACGTTGCCTCATGGAGTGGACAACTGCCTCGCTTATCCTCTTGCGACTCTTAGAAATAGACGGTCTCTCAGGCGAACACAAATTCATAGGCAAGCGCCAGAAGTAGCATCGAAACAGCAGTTCCAACAACCGCCCAGACAGGACCCGCCTCGATATACTCAGCAGCGGTAACTCCAAGTACGAGGGAAATACTTCCAAACACCCATGCTACCCGTGATGGAAGGCGCTTCGTTGTAGTAGTGCTCATATCGTTGATTTCTCTACCTACGTACAACAGTTTTATGCACCAAATCCGCTCTGGCAAACTCTCGACGTAATGATTGAACGAGCGCAGTTCACTCGGACGTTTCCGAAAACGTAACGGTCAGCGGAGAGTTGGAGGAGGGGTCAACAGACCAGAATGTTGAACTGCTGCTTCTGTACACACGGTTGTAGAGTCCAGTATGCTGGTGGTCTCGAAGCTCACCTTCTCGACGGTGCTGCACATCTCGTGATGGATACCAGAGTACCCCGATAACGGGCACTGCGTGATACAGGCGGTGGCGAGCAACGTGGTCAGTCCCTCAAGTTCTCGATCGTTCTCCGTTCAGTTTGCGTGGCTTCCAACGGTTTTCGAGAAGTTAGCTCATCACCGCTCGATTGAACCGATAGTAGCCAATACCGAGTGGGATTACAATCCATGCGATAACGATCACCCAGGCGAACCACGTCTCGAGGAAAAACGGGACATCGCCCGCGAGTCGGTCGGCCGTAGAGACGGTTTCTACGCCGGCGATGTTGACGAGCGTCCCCGAGAGTATGCCAAGTGGTTCCCAGATCCCGAGGCGTTCGACCAGGACGTACCACGCCGGCAGATCCGTCGAACCAGGTAACTCGCGCTCAAGGAGCCAGTAAATTCCCATCGGAACCGTCCACCAGAGTAAATCAAAGATGAGATAGATTCCGAGTACGCCGCCGACGGCTTTCGCTCGTGTGTTGACGCTAGCGGAGACGGCGACTGCAACCGAGACGTACACTAGTCCGATGACGAGCGCGAACACCAGCAAGCCGATGTAGTCGGTCACGGCAAAGCCGTCGTAGAGGGCGAGGATTACGACCGCACCTACGAGAAAGCCGATCACTGTTGGTACCGCGACGACAGTGGCACGTCCGAGCACCTTACTGACGACGACGTCGCGTCGAGAGTTCGGCAGCCCGAGAAGAAATCGAATACTGCCGGATTCGCGCTCTCCAACGATCGCTCGATAACCGACAACCAATCCGATGATCGAGACCATCATTGTCATCCATGTAAACATGAAGCTCATCCCATCGTCGAATCCCGGAGTAGGCCCCTCGCCGGGAATATACAACAGTTGAGGAATCGCAGAAATGCCTGCGACGACTAAAATCATGAGGGCCGACAGAACCCAGAGTAACTTCGACCGAAGCGCGTCCGCAAAGTCCTTCCAGGCGACGTGTACCCAACCTCACGGCTGATCGCACGCATCTCTCTGGCTCCGTTCGGATCGAGACCGGACGAGAGTTCGTCCAGAATAAGGAGGTCTGGATTTCCGGCCAGCGCCATCGCCAGCGCGAGACGTTGCTTCATCCCGGTTGAAAAGCCGCCGGCGGTCCGGTCAGCTACGTCCGCGAGTTCAACACGCGCTAGAAGGTCATCCGGATCGTCGTTCGCGCCTTTCGTCTCGATAGCAAAGCGAACGTGCTTTCGGGCGGTCAGACGACCGTATACCCCGAAATCCTCTGGAAGGACGCCAATTGACTGGCGAACGGCCACCGATTCGTGCTCGAGATCGTAGCCGAGCACTGTTCCTGATCCCGACGACGGTGGGGGAAACCCGAGGAGCATATTGATTGTCGTCGACTTTCCAGCCCCATTCGGTCCGAGAAATCCATAGATCTCTCCTTTTTGGACCGTGAGATCCAGTGACTCAACGGCGTTCATATCGCCAAACCGCCGACTAAGCGAATTCGTTGTAATGGCATCCATACCACACCTATATTTTCAGATCGGTAAATGTCTTACCGGTGGGCGGGTGTCATAGAACAGTTACCATATCCTCTCTGTGCCTACCCGACAAACGGTCAGTACAGGGAACCAATGTAACGCAATGGATTGTGATCTACTGAGAAGGTTCCAAGGACACATACAGAATATCTGGGTGCGTCGGACACGGTGAAAACGTAATCGGCAAGCCGAATATTCCGTACGTTGTCCAGTGATCTCGTCCTACTTTGCCCTGTCCGGGAACCCCTTACTCAGACGGTTCGTTCACGCTGGTCGATTCGTCGACGCCGGCCTTCCGGCGCAGCCACTCAAGGCCGAGCGCCCCACCGAAAAGTCCGGTACCGGCCGTGAAGCCGGGCACGTTGTCGGTGTCACTGTTGGTCTCGGTGTCCGTCTCGTTTTCAGCGTCCCCATTTCCGGCGTTTCCGTTCCCGGCGTCGCCACCATCGTCATCGACAGACTCTCCGTCATCGCTACCGGATCCTCCATCGTCACTATCAGATCCGCCGTCGTCGCTACCGGATCCTCCGTCGTCATTGTCGTCCTTGCCGTCCTGCTGATCGTCTTCCTCGTCGGACCCTTCTTCCTCGTCGTTTCCGTCGTCCGTGTCGTCGTTCCCGTCACTGTCGTCGGGCTGATCGCTCGTGTCGGTTTCTTCGCGAAGCGCCACGAGCTCGCCATCGTGGTCGACGTAGATTGTCTCGCCGCTGATCGCACGGATCGATCCGACCGGCGTATCATCCTTCGAGAGCGCCCACTTCTCGGACCCGTCGTACTTGTTCAGGGCGACGAGGTCCTCATCGTAGTTCTGCTCCCCGGAATCGGGCGTGTCCTGAGTGAGATACGCGTACACAGTTTCTCCGCTGATGACGGGTTGCCCGTAGGTGTACGTAACGTCGAGATCCCAACTGTATTCGTCGCCGCGGATCGAACCGCCGGAGTACCCCTGGTTTGTGGCGCTGCCGACATGGATCTCCTCGCCGAACGCTATTTCGCTCATCCCGTCGCCTATGGCTATAAACTCTCCAGTTTGGGCATCGTACAACGGCCACCCCACCTCGGCACTGGCGTCGTAAGCGACCGCTGCCGACGTTGCGTAGATGGTATTGACATGGGGGCCAATGGAGGTTCCCTCCTGCCAGACTTCGGTACCTGTCTCGGGCTCGAGAGCGATCGGACCGGCACCCGTGACGCTGTATATCACGCCGTTTGCCGCGGCGGGCGGCGTCACGAACTCATACTCGTCCTCCTCGTTACCGAACGGCGCAGCGGTGATCGACTCCTTCTTCCACCGAACCGAGCCGTCGTCGGCTTCGAGTGCGTACAGGGTGCCGTCGGCGACGGCGTACACGCCGCCGTAGGCGACCGTCTGCCAGACGATCTCCTCCTCGGGATCGAACTCGGTTTCCCAGCGAACGCTCCCATCAGACCGGTCGAGCGCGACGACCTCGTTCCCGCTGAGATAGACGCTCTCACCGGCGACCGACGGCGTTCCCGCGTCGATATCCGTATTCTCCCAACGGACGGTGCCGTCCGTCACATCGAGGGCGACGACGCCATCGTCGGTCGGCGTGTAGACCGTCTCGTCGGCGACGGCGACGGACCCCGCGCCCGCGCCCTCGACGGACCACGCGGCCTCGAGTTCACCGCCGCTGAACTCGTGGCCGTCCGCGATGTATCTGGCGTGACCGGGGTCGCCTCGGTGTGACGGCCAGTCCTCGTTCGGTCCCGTCTCGCGATCCGGATCCGGAAGTTCGTCGACGTCAGCCTCAGAGGCTCCAGCCCCCACCGAAGCGAGTCCGGTCCCGACCGACAGCGCTGCTCCAGTCGCTAGCACAGAACGTCTTTTCCACATAACTACACGAGTACGCACAAATACCAGTCATAACACTATCGAGTGATTAACGTGACTTCTTTGCTATGCAACCGTTTGAAACAGTCGCAATTAGAGATCTGTCTGATAGTTAATGCGACTTGTTAGCTGTCCAAGCGTCCCGAGCGTTCCTTCGATTTGAACTCTCACACCGGTTTTCAGTACGATCTCCACCATCTGATTCCCACACGCGGGTAACGCATGACCGCTTCTCGCCGCGGATTATCTTGAGAGACTGCGGTACTGCTAGGGAACTCACATGCCACTAGATCTCTGGGTTTATCTCACCGAAAGTCCAAAGACAGCACGTGTTTGACGAAGAAGACGACCAAATAGATTCGAATAAGATGGCTCTGGGGATTGCGTTCGGACCGCTACTAGGAGCCGCTCTTGGACTCGCACTGGGTGATATCACGATAGGGATTCCATTTGGTATGGTTCTCGGTATCTTTCTCGGTGTGGTGTGGGGCCTAACGTAGTGAACTATCACGCGCGAACTTGAACAGTCGTTGTACTCGCAGGCCTACTCAGCGGCCGGTACACCATAAAAGAGAGTGAGATCAACACTGCAGGAAGACGTCTATGACACCCACGATGTCGGCTAGCCGGAACCAGTACGATCACAATAGCTACTCGGTTGTTGCCGTGAGTTATACCGTCAAACGAGTAGCAAACCCACGTGGACAGCGGATCATATTCCCGACATGGTGTCTGTCGACGAATTGACCAACAAGCGAGAAACGATGAGTTGGTCGATCGTCTCGCGCGCATTGCCAGGTGCCTCGTCTTGCCCGAGGTGGATCTTTCGAATGTGAGCACCAGCGATGAGATCGTTAATCAGCATCGCTATCTGTTGTGGGTTTACGTCATCGAAGATTCCCTCATCGATTCCGTCTTGAAGAATTTCGCTCAGGTGGGCGACGTACTCATCGGTGAGTTCGTTGAGAAGCCGCTGGTGCTCTGCGTTGTGGTGGGCCTGGGCCTGAATCTCGTAGACGACCGTGAAGACCTTCCAGAACTCGTCGTCGTCCATGTACGTACTCAGCAAAATATTGTCGAGTTCAGCGTTGAGCTTCGTCAATGGATCGGCGTCCATCGAACTCGCGATCTCCTCGTGTTCATCGCTAAGAAGGTACACCAGCAATTCGGTGATCAGTTCGTCTTTCCCGTCGAAATAATGGTGGATGAGTTGGCGGCTCTTGCTGAATTTAGCGTCAATGTCTCGCACACCGAGGTCGGCATACCCGGTCTCGTATACTGCTGAAATCGTCGCTTCGATGAGTTCTACGTACGTGTCCTCAGGAATTTCAGAAGAATTTTTGGACGCCATTATCTGGGGATAGGAAGGGTAGGTGACGAATCTTCTTGAATCATTCTGTGCTACCGGAAGGCGAGTTTTAGTGCACTCTCCGGAGAGATATCCGGTCGACGTGGTTTCTCATCCCAAGTTGTCGCCGTCTCGTGGTTCACCAGTGCCCTCGTGATGACCAGGGAGCTCTGGCACTCGTCGTGGTCGATTCGGTGTGATGGCATGAGCGAGTAGTTCGAAGTCGGTTTTGAGCGGATAGTCAAGGATCGGGCTCGGATCTCTGAGCGCCCAGTTGAGAGCGATCTCCGACACACGAGCGACCGGATTCCACGTGTCGTAGTAAGCGTCGTAGACCCGTTGTATCTCGTCGGCCTCCATGTAACTCAGTAGTTCGTACCCGGTCGCGCTGCGTTCGAGGAACAGTGTTTCCGTATACATGTTCTCCATGTCGATCATCTCAACACTCCACGTCTCAATTGGGCCGAGATTCAATTCGCCTGTTTTAAATCGATGTGTGAGGTCTGTGAACCAGTCTGCGAGACGTTCGGGGAGGCCGGCGGTGAACCACACGCTCACTAACGCTATATCCACCGTTCGCTCACCCCCAGCACCCGTGATATGCTGGGACACCACTCCGTCGGAGACATTCGTCCGGGGCCGAAGCGGATTCACCGCGTGGACGAGTAGTTTACGCTCAACCGTATCGTCAGTGTCGGCCAGCGCGTCGTGGGTGAGGGGGAACGCCTCTGAGACAGTCACCTCGGGATCATCCCAGTCAGCGATCGCAGACCGAGGCAGTTCGACGTACCAGACGAGTTCAGGAGTGGTCGGATCTCGGTTGAGGAAGAGCGACGCTGTCGTTGCGCCGTCGAGGCTGAGAAGCGCGCTTGGTTCGTCCTCGAACATCGCTTTTGAGACAGCCTCTCTGATCGCGTCGACGTGTTGTGGATCGATACGGCGACGAACGAGGAACGCCCACATGTGCCGCTCGTCGATGAACTCGTCCGTCGAGGAAATGTCGGAACGACGCAGAGACCGGTGCAACCAGGCGGCGGTACCGAACACGAGTCCGCCGAGAATCAACCCTCGGCGCGATCGAATTCGCATAGTATGACTTGATCGACAGTTGGGTTGGCTCCATTCCCGAAGCGTATCGGTGATTCAAGTAGTCTCGCTCCAATGGCGTAGCTAATGAAATCGATGTCTGTCGAGCTCCGGTACAGCGACGAGGCGCTTATCCCCCTCCACAGGGAACTCTGTGAGTCACCTGCTCTGGACCGGGAGATCATTCTGGGTGGCCAGTCTGTTGACGGCGTTGAAACCATCAGTTCGTTCGTCTACGGGAGCCCGGACGCCTACGAGTCCATACTGGCCGAGCAGGAATCGGTTCTCGAGTACGATCTCACGCCCGACGAGGACGGGTTCTTCGTCTACCTCCGGCAGGAGCTCGGTCCGCAGGGACTGTCGATGATGGATTCGCTCGCACAGGACACGGTCGTGATCGTCCCTCCGATCGAGTTTCGCTCCGATCAGACAATGCGAATGACCATCGTTGGTCATCCTGACGATCTCAGAGCCGTTTCGGATTCGATCTCCGAGGGAATTTCGATCGAGATCCTAAAAATCGGTGATGGCGTCATGACGTTTGAGACCTCGATATCCGAGCGCCAACAGGACGCCCTCCGAGTCGCGTGGGATGTTGGGTACTTCGACGTGCCCCGACGAAACGGAATCGAGACTGTCGCCGCTGAACTCGACTGTGCCGTCTCGACCGCCTCGGAACTCCTTCGCCGAGGAGAGGCACATACGATCAGTCGACTACTCGAAACAGACCTGTGAGTCGCTGAACTCGTCCTGAAGCTCTAGTACCAACTGAAACTGTTTACACACCAATCGCACAGCTGTCGTGCGAGTGGGTGGGCACTGACGTTCAGTGGCTACTATAAACCACGATCCGCGCGGATCTGTGAGCAGACGAAACGTATCGGATGGGCGGTGTTCCACCGAGGGATACAATAATCGGTACGGAATATGTGCCCGAGAAGTTTCCCGTGGGACGACACGCTTCTCTTTGTGACATCCTCCTCGCCGTAAACGACGAGGCTTCCCGTACCGCAGTTGGGATATTTGCCGGTCTACGATACGACCTGTTCTCTCGTGTTGAACGTCCCGCTCTCGCGGTCGAACAGGTGTACCGATGGCTGTGCCACACAGTCGTTACTCCTATCCTCGCCGTGAGGACTCGGAGTTATCTTCTGGCGCATGTTCTCCGCCCCGTTACAATCCGCGTTTCCGACCAACCCGCACGACGAGCAGACGTACAAGCCACGGTGCTTGCGGTTCGACTTCGTGTCGTCACCACACCGTGAGCAGGTCTTACTGGTGTCCCACTCGTTCTCCTTCAGCACCTCGACGCCACGGATCTCGCCTTTGTATTCGAGGTACTGGGAAATGCGGTCGAACGCCCACGAATGCAACTTCTTGTTGCCAGTTTTCCCCCAGTCTGAATCACGCACATCTTCAGGCCAACTCACCGCGAGTATTCCAACACCACGTTCGATACACTCGGTGATAATGGTGTCCGTGAGAACGTGGTAAAAGTGTGTTTCACGGTCTGCGCGTTTCCGACGCGCCCACATCGACTTCTCCGAGGGGCCGTTCTCACCCTCAGTATCGTACTCAGCTCGCGTGAAGTAGTGTTTATCCTGTTTGAGTGAGTTGCCGGGGTACAGGACGTATTCGTCGGGGAACGCGACCGTGGCGATGTTCGTGATGCCGAGGTCAATGCCTGCTACTCCGTCGCCTGCTGAGTCGGTGGTTTCGAGTTCGACTTTACAGACGAAGTGCAGTTCCCACTCGTCGCCGTTCCAGACAGCTCGAACGTTCTGCACCCTGTTGACCTCTGAAAGGTCAACGTCCGGACGGGTCTGGTACTCGCAAAGGAGAAAGTCCGCCCAGTTCTCTTTGAGGTTCGAGCCTTTCGAGAGGCGGACGCGGTTGTTCTCTGGGTCGTGTTTGAACCCGTCTGCTTTGAACGTGACTGTACTTTTGGGACGTGTATCGCCGTGTTTGCGATAGCCGGGCGGATTCGCCTCTGGGTCTTTCTGTCGCAGGTCGAACCATGACTGGAAAGCGTCAGAAAGTTCTTCAATGACTTTCTGACTGGATTGTGCGTTCAAGTCTTTCCAGCACTTGCGGTTCTTCATGTATGCTTTCAGCGGTCCTTCGTCCGGGATTTCGCCGGTTTCGTCCCAGATTCGGTCTGCTGTCCAGCGTGCGACGTTCCAGATTTCCGAGGCGGAGTCTCCGAGCGAATCGAGGCCGTCACACACCTGTTGATGGTTCTGAATAGAACCAATGTAGGTTCGTGTGACCTTAATCGCCAAACATAGCCTATATAGATAACCCTATTAAATACTGTGGATTGGCGTTGAATATCCGGCCTGCCATCGTCGGTGGTTGGCGTCAGGGTTGTCGGATTCACTTCTGCCGTTTACGGCGCAATTCTCTCCTCGCAGGAAGATAGCAGTATCTTCTTCTCTATGTCAATATATATTCGAACATATCTCTATCCAGAGATAGTATTACCAACTATTGTCACGGAGACGTAGGTATCAAGATATACTACTATTATAAACCGGTTTACTATACTCCTGCTTCGGATCAGATGATGTCACGGGATGCGGAGCGCCAGGCTGACTGGGTATCACGACGAAAATACCTGCTTGCATCTGCTAGCGTGGGAGCAGCTGGAGTGGCTGGATGTCTCGGTAGCGGGGACTCCGACTCTGAGTCTTCGGACACCCTGACCGCCGAGGGATCCTCGACGGTGTATCCCATATCAAACACCGGTAGTTCCTACTGGAACTCCAACTCGCCGCCGGACGACGGCGAGTACTGGGGGGCGAATGACGAGTCGTCGGTCCCCGGATGGGATCAGATCGAGACCGATAAGAACATTGCAGACTACTTCGCGGGTCTGTACGGCTTTGAGGAGACCGGCGAACGGTCGAACCCGCCATTCAGTACGCAGGTCGCATTGAGCCACTCTGGAACTGGCTGTGAGGCCGTCCGCGACGGCCTCGTCGACATCGGTAACTCCTCGGGACCGATCACCGAGGAGCTCGATATCAGCGAGGAGGAGCGCGACGAGAACTACGTCGATCACGTCGTCGGCCGCGACGGTCAGCCCGTTTTCGTCAGCCAGGAAGTGTACGATAGCGGCGTCGAGCAGCTCACTGGCGAAGAGATCCGTGGAATCTACCAGGGTGAAATCTCCAACTGGAGCGAGGTCGGCGGTCCCGATCAGGAAATCTATGTGGTCGGTCGCGCCGAAGGGTCGGGGACTGACACCACCTTCCGAATGAACATGCTCGGCGATGCCGATGCGGAGATGGATGTTGATACTCGCCGCGGACAGAACCAGCAGGTGCAGCAGGTCCTTCAGGACAACGACAACGCGATCGGCTACATGGCACTGGCGTTCTCAGGGTCGGGCATTCAGGCAATTGCCATCGATTTTAACGGGACTGTCTTCGAGCCCGATCCCGACGCAGAGAACACCATCTTCGACGCCGAGTATCCGCTGAACCGCGACCTGCACATGTACACTCGGATCACCGACGACACTCCCGACGGAACGGACATGCGCGAAGCCGCGTTCCTCAACATGTTCCTGACCGAATTCGGCCAGCAGGAGTTCGTCGAGAATGAAAATTACATCACACTTCCGACCTCCGATCTGGAAGCTGAGAAGGAGAAGCTCCCCGATCAGGAGTAGGCTAACCGACCGTTTTGGCACGATTTACGGCAAGATACACAAATACTATGATACTATGAGTTCACACACTGGTTTGGGGATTCAGGATTGGAGGAAACATGTTGAGCAGCGGCTTCAGCGGACTCGAGAGTTCGTCACCGAGACGGAGCCGGTTGCGCTCGCGATAGTCATCCTGTCGATCGGGTCGCTTCTGACCGCATTCGGGGGGTTTCTGTTGGCGTCATCGTGGACAGCCATTCCCTTCGCCACGTTTCTCGTTTCGACCGGCTACGGTTGGATCCGGCATCAGGCTCTCATCGCACGGACTGTCACGTTCGCCATGACGACCGTGACTATCGTCACATTGGGACTGATTGTCGTTTTCATCTTCTACGAGGCAATTCCGGCGTTCCAGTACGAGAGTGCGACCGTCTTCGGCGTCTCTGTGCCTGGACTGGGGATGTTCATCCAAACGCGATGGGACGCGGTCACTGATCCCGTTCGCTACTCGCTGCTGCCGATGATCCACGGAACCGTAATGGTGACGGCTATTGCGACCCTCGTGGCGGCCCCATTAGGAGTCGCAGCGGCGCTGTTCATCGCCGAAATCGCGCCGCCAACCGTTCGAGAACTCGTCAAACCCGGCATCGAGATACTCGCGGGCATTCCCTCGATCGTCTACGGTTTCATCGGCTTTACGGTAATCAACCCGTGGACGAGCACGGAGTTCGCACTCAACGGCGGGTCGACGTACCTGTTCGTCGGGTTAGTTGTCGGGTTGATGGCGCTACCGACGGTCGTCTCCGTCGCCGAAGACGCACTGACAAGCGTCCCCGACTCGATGAAGGATGGGGCGCTCGCTCTCGGCGCGACGGACTGGCAGTCGATGACATCAATCACGCTCCCGGCAGCGTTTTCGGGCGTCTCGGCAGCCGTCCTGCTCGGTGTCGGTCGAGCCATCGGCGAGACGATGGCCGCGACTGTAATGCTCGCAGGAACCCAGGCAATTCCTGACCCGGTGACCAACGTCTTCTACGGCTACGAGACGCTTACGTCGCTGATCGCTCGAGGCTACGGCTCTTCCACTGGCGTCCACGAAAGTGCTCTCTTCGCTGCAGGCATCGTCCTGTTCGTGACCGTATTGTGCCTCAGTATCGCTTCGCAGTACATCGAGGCGCGCATGCGTCGACGCCTTGGGGGGGCTGAGTGATGAGCCGTGCGACCGAAACCGCACTCGTTCGGGAAGGGCGCAGCAGCTATGAGGGTGCTGCCGCCACCGCAATCGGCCTTTCCGGAGTGGTGTTTGCTGTCGGATTGGGTACGCTTGTCGATGTCCTCAAAATTACCCCCCCCGCCGCAGGCGTCCAGTTATCGACAGCGATGGGAATCGCGCTGCTCTCGCTCGGGGTGGGAGTCATCGGCTTCGGTCTCGCCTCACGGCTGGGCTACGTTGATACCCGTCCTCAACCCAGTGCAGGCATCGTCGCCGCGGTCGCGTTCACGTGCGTCTGGTTCGCGATCGGTGCGCTCGTCGCTGGCGCGATCGGTCTCGGAACGGTCAGTTGGATGGCCGTCGGACTGGTCGCAGGGGCGGTCGCATTTGCTGTAACTGCGTTCCCCCGCGAAGATATTGGATCGACACTGCCAGCCGGGAGCGTGGCCGTCCTCGGCGGAGTGGCGCTCGCAACCGGCGTCATCGGCCCCGGTTGGGAGTGGGTGCTCGTCAGCTACAACGCGACACTGTTTGGTGACACCGCTGTCCCAGTCGTCGTGATGTTTGCATCGCTTCTAACCGGCTGGGCGGCCGCCAAAGCCTACGGAGGATTTGGTGCCCGCGGGCGCAACGTCGGTGCGTACGTTCTGATATATCTGATTGTTCTTTCGATCCTCTCAGTTCTGGTTGGGCTCGTTGCATTCGTCGTGGTCAAAGGGTTACCTGGCTTGTTCCATGGTTTCTCTATCGGTGGCGAACAAGTGATCAGCTGGCCGTTCCTGACTAACGGTGCGTCGTTGCTGGCCGACGTTGCAGGTGTGTTTCCCGCACTGGTCGGCACGGTCTGGTTGGTCATCGGCGCCGTCCTTTTCGCGGTCCCGACCGGTGTTGGCGCAGCGGTATTCCTCAGCGAGTACGCCGAACAGGGCCGGTTCACACAGGTCGTCGAAGTCGCAACAAACGGTCTCTGGAGCACGCCCAGCATCGTCTTCGGGCTCTTCGGCGCTGCCTTCCTCATTCCACGCTTTGGCAACAACAAGTCGCTGATCGCTGGCATGCTGACGCTCGGGTTCATGCTGCTACCGCTAGTGCTGATCACGAGCCGCGAGGCGATTCTGGCAGTCCCCGACGAGTACCGCGACGCCAGCGCTGCGCTGGGCGTCTCTAAGTGGAAAACAATCCGCAGTGTTGTCCTGCCCGCGGCGGTCCCGGGGATTACGACAGGCGTCATCTTGGGGGTCGGCCGCATCGCCGGGGAAACGGCACCCATCCTGCTGACGACCGGCGGGGGCGTCTTACCGGGTAAATCAGCCGCCCCCAGCGTCCTCGGCGGCTTCCAGGTGAGCGCCTCGCCGCCCTTCGTCACCAACCCCTCGCTACTCGAGGCAACCAGCGCGCTGCCCTACCAGTTGTATGCACTCATCACGGCGGGGCTCAGCGGAAACATCGAGGCCCCCCAACAGTTTGCGTGGGGGCTGGCACTGACACTGTTGCTCGTCGTGTTGGTGTTCTATGCGATCGGCATCGCAACGCGATACTACTTCAGAAAGAAACTCCACCAATGAGTCAAACAGACCCTGTCGACGCGACTGATGAGATGAACCGTACAGCCGGACAGACGATATCGACGACCGACGGCGAAACCGCCGAGGAAACACGTTCGGAATGGGTCGACTACGATACCGGCGGCAAAACGAAACTCGCAGTCAAGGATCTGGACGTCCACTACAGTGACGACCACGCCCTGAAGGATGTCTCAATGGATATCCCAGAACAGAGCGTGACAGCACTCATCGGACCGTCCGGTTGTGGCAAGTCGACGTTCCTGCGCTGTCTCAATCGGATGAACGACCGCATCCGCAGCGCCAGCATCAACGGGACGGTCGAACTCGACGGCGAGGACATCTACCAGGATGGGATCGACCTCGTCGAGTTACGCAAGCGCGTGGGTATGGTATTCCAGAGCCCTAATCCCTTCCCGAAATCGATTCGAGCAAACGTCTCCTACGGGCCGCGAAAACACGGTGATATCGAGACAGGATTACTCGCACGGCTGACCGGTCGCGCCGATCCCGAGAGCGAGGAGGAACTCGTCAAGCGCTCGCTCGAGCGAGCCGCGCTTTGGGAAGAGGTCAGCGACAGACTGGAAGACAACGCGCTGGGTCTGTCGGGCGGCCAGCAACAGCGGCTCTGTATCGCCCGGTGTCTAGCAGTCGATCCAGAAATCATCCTGATGGACGAGCCAGCCTCGGCGCTCGACCCGATCGCTACCTCGAAGATCGAGGATCTCATCGAAGACCTCGCGCAAGACTACACGGTCGTCGTCGTCACCCACAGCATGCAACAAGCCGCCCGAGTCTCCGATCAGACGGCGGTCTTCCTGACCGGTGGCGAACTCGTCGAGTACGACAATACCGAGAAGATTTTCGAGGATCCCGAAAGCCAGCGCGTTGAGGACTATATCAGCGGGAAGTTCGGGTGATACGCATGGCCCGCGAGGACTACCGTGAGTCGCTTACCGAGTTACGTGACGGCGTCGAATCGATGGCCAAGACGGTACTGACCCAGCTCCGGCAGGCGCTGGAATCGCTCGAAGACGGTAATGAGATGGTGGCCCGCAAGGTGATCGACAACGATGAGATCGTCAACGAACGGTACCTCGACCTTGAGGGCGACTGCATAAACTTACTAGCGCTCCAGCAACCCGTCGCCTCGGACTTGCGGTTCATCGCCGCCTCCTTCAAGATCCTCACCGACCTCGAACGGATCGGCGACCTGGCGACAAATCTCGCTCGCTATGCGCTGGCTGATACCTCAGGAGCGTTCTCCAAGGTCGATATCCACAGAATCGGCGATGAAGTTTGCAATCAAGTCCAGGCAGCTATCGATGCCTACGTCGCGGACGACACCGACGCCTGTCGGGCGATCGACACCCGCGACGACGAAATCGATGCGCTGTGTCAGCGCGCCAGCGAGGCGGTCGTACGCGAACTCATCGCCCGCGAGGCTAGCGCCTGGGGTATCGAACAATTACTGGACGATGTCTCGCGGGTACTGCTGACGATTCGTGACTTGGAGCGGATCGGCGACCATGCCGTCAACATCGCCGCGCGCACCCATTATATGGTTGAGAATGACCCAGAATTGATCTACTGATACTGATCTGATACTGATCTGATACTGATACTGATACTGATGATCCGACTCGTGTTGCCGAGGATATGACGACACCTATGGAAACGAGAAAACTACAGGAGGCCGGCGGCTATACCCATACTGTCTCGATTCCCAAGAAATGGGTGACTGACCACCGGCTGGAGCCGGGAATGGAACTGCAGCTGTACATCCATCTCGACGGATCGATCGTCATCCGTTCCTCGGTTGAAGATGTCGAACAACTGGCCGAGGCGACCGTCGAGGTTGACGGTGACGATCCTAAAAGGATCCGACAGGCAATCCAAATGGCCCACACGGGCGGCTTCGAGACCGTAACGCTGACACCGAGACAGTTGTTCACCGACGCTGGACGCCGGGGTGCGCGGTCGGCGGTGCGAAACTTAGTCGGAACGGACGTCCTTGCCGAGTCCGAGACAGAAATCACGGTCAAGCACCTTCTGGACCCCTCGAACGTCTCAATTCGCCACGTGCTTGTCCAAATCCAGTACGCCGCGCTGTTGTTACACGAGGACGCGACAGTGGCGTTTGTCAACACCGACGACGCTCGCACTCACGTCGATGAGCGCGCCGACAGGGTCGCCCGCTTTGCACAGTTGATCGCCCGACACTTCTCGCGGTCGCTAATTTCGCTCGATGAACTCGACCAACTGGACGTTTCACGGCCGGACCTATTTGACTACTACGCGACCGCCCACCGGCTCAGCGCCGTCGTCAACCGGGCGGTCCGGACTGCCCGCATCGCCGAAAAACTCCCTGAACCGCTCTCCAAAGAGATCGCCGGGGACGTACGCTCGGCTGCCGAGGACGCCAGAAACGCCGTTGATACTGCGGTGACCGCTGTTCTCGAGAACGAAGACGGTGTTAGTACGGCTCACGAGGCGATAAAGTACCGCGACGATGCCGTCACGGCGGTTGATACGCTTGAACAGACGCTATTTGATGGCTCGCGCGTGGAGTCCGTTCCCACGGCAGTCGCGCTGACCAGCGCACTTGACCACCTCCGCAGGACCGCCGATCACGGCCACGCTATCGCCAAGATCGCCGTTCGGGCCGCGATCCGTGCTGAGAATATTGATAGCCGGACTTGACGCGCTAACAGCTACCCCAGACTTCCAGTCACTGTCAGTCGGTTGCTCCTTCTGTCATCGGTTTTCCGTCTCACTGCCGCCGGCAATAGCGTCGCTACTCGACGCTTGGCCGGTGCTCCTTGATGACGGCCTCGACTTCATCCCACGCAACTGGTGGCTCCAGCTCCCCCAGCGCATTGTCGATATCTTCCACCCGGTCACCAAAGCGCTCGTACCACGTAGACTCGGCACAGTTGGCGAATCGCTCGCCCAGAGCATCGTGACGCGCCTCCAGGTCGCTGAGTCGCTGATCGACGCCCGCCGGTCGATCGGCTCCCTCACGATCAGCCCACTTTCGGAGCGTAGCCAGCTCATATTGTATGTCATCGATCATTAGTGCAGTAACGCGGTGTTGGATCGTCCCCTGTACCCACACAACCGCAGCGTCGTCCTCGAGTTCAGTATCGTCGGCCGCCAGATCGGTGGCGACGCCGTCGAGTTCGTCTAGCGACTGCTCGAATGCATCGATATCGTCAACGAGTTCTTCGACTCGGTGGTCGGGGTCTTCGAGCCACTCTTCGAAGTTCCCTAGTTCGAGCTGAAGGTTGTCGGCGGCGCGCTGGATTTCGTTGGCCGTAGCTGTAACCCGCCGGATTTCCCGGGCGAGGTCGTAGAGATCGCCATCGTTCTTGTGATCGATGATTCTCTGAATGCGATCTCCGAGATCGGTTGTCCGATCCTCGATAATCTCTAGACGCGTCTCAAAGGGGTTGAGACGGTTCGTGACGAGATCTAAATCCGAAACGGGTCCGGCGATGTCGCGGACATCTTCCAGCGAGGTGGCCGCCAGTTCTGCGCGCGTCTCTGCGGTCGTTACTACTTTCGAAGCGTTCGCCAGTGCACCGTCGACGGCCGTCCGGCGGATGACACCGTCCTCGGCGACGATAGCGAGCGTCTCACGTACCGTGTCTGACTCCGCCGACTCGTCGACGACAGCGATCGCCGCCTCCAGCGATAGTCCGTCGAGGTCCGCACGTGCCTCACGGATCTCGCATCTGTCCATGTTCGATCGTTACGACCGGTAATCCGTTAGTCGTTCGGTTCGTGTGTTTCATCATCGACTGAACATTGGTCTTGCTCCCCGGATAACTGGTCTGTGCCTTCGATACGAGACAGCCAGCAGTTGATGGTCGTTTCGTCTTCCGGTGCGAGCGGTTCTGTGTGCTCTCGCAGATATCCGATCCTGTCGTCGGTTATCGACACTAGCCTCATCCGTCACAGGCCCTTCAGGTTCTCTTTGATCCTCACAATACTGCGTTTGTGCGGCGCATGTTCAGGATCAGTCGTCCCTCTGCAGAAGTGCAAAAGAGGACATAACCCCCGAGAAAGACAGGGGTCGACCTCCGACGAGCGACTGCGCTATTCCGGTGACTTAGTCCCCGCTGTTGCAGCGGGCAGGCCCGAGCCGAGCATACGCGTCTACGGTGGCGCGGAGTTCAGTGAGCGAGTCGTTGAGCGTCAGTGGACCGGGGAGTTGTTCGTCGATCTCTCTGAGGTCACGTTCGGCGTTACGGAGTACTTCGTGAAGGCCATCAGTGGGTACCCGTCCGTCATCGACGGCGTCGCGTTCCGGCTGAGATCCCTGATCACCGTCCGCCGAGTCGTTCGTTTCGAACGTCACTGCTGTCCGAGCAGAATCGGTACTGACAGTGTCATTGCGACTCTTCTCGGTCCCACCTGCCGTGTTCGTGCTGTACTCGGAACCGGTACCGTCAGTCATACTGAGCGACACCTCAGAGACCCTTCAATACCGCAGGAGAGTCGTGTTACTGCTTGAATAGTGCGATGCATCAGTCGTGCGGGATGTTTATATCCCGTGAGAATGTACGCAAACATGCTTGCAAACCCCGGACGGGTTTGGAAGCCACGTCTCGGGTGTTAGGCCACCCGGGACACTTTCGTGTTCATTTAATGGCTTCCGTTCTAATTGTTGAACGGTAGCGGCTTATATCTACCGCTGACCGGTAAGAAGGCGGGTGTTTTCATCACCATCTACCTGTGTTAAATCACCAGACAGCATCAATCATAGTCAATAAATAGAGTGGGTATTCCGTGAAATAAAATCAAATGAAACTATTCCCCTCGAAGTGTTCGAACCGTGGTCGAGCATGTAGCGATGAGTGGTGCTTTTCAATTGTTCTTGAGAAGCGTCTTGTCAGTCTGTGCGGGATTTCATTCCTTCATACGCAACCCCAGCAGCGGCTCCGAGTACGAGACCTGCACCGGTTGAGCCTGCTGCTGGACCTACGACCATCCCCATTCCGGCCCCAATCGCTATCCACTCCCCGTGGGCATCAGCGGATTGTTTGTCCGCTGTGGCTTCTGTCATACGAGTTCTACGCTGAACGGTGCGATATGTCTTTCTCTCATTGCGGGGCGAAATAGAGCAACAGAACAGAGGTTAGAAGGACAGAACGGGCGGTTATTTGGTGCCGACGAGAGGCTCTATCTCGTATCGCAACTGCATCATGCATACGAAGCATTCAGTAAATTATTTGCCACACCGCAATGCGTGACCACTTGCATTCCGTCTTTCGATCTAAGTGGGCTCACAGGCGACGACCGAGGCGATTTTGGTATTCTTGTCCAGATATCCAGATATGCTCTAGTGGCCATTGAAATCCTGTTCATCAGACGCAATTTTGTCCGAAACAGCCGTTGCAGAGATTCGAACCGAACACCCCGATAGACCAAAAAACAAATACATGCTAGTAATCTACTATTTGGTATGGTCGCTGAAACCATTCTTCTGCTTGTGATGGTGTTTGTAAC
Organism: Natrialba taiwanensis DSM 12281; assembly: GCF_000337595.1. Taxonomy (GTDB): domain Archaea; phylum Halobacteriota; class Halobacteria; order Halobacteriales; family Natrialbaceae; genus Natrialba; species Natrialba taiwanensis. The sequence goes on from NZ_AOIL01000034.1 coordinate 21,124, forward strand.
CGCTGTCCTTGCAGCATACATCGGATGCCGGATAGCACTCAACGACTTCCATGATGCGAAATTGAGGGCGAAGTAGAAGAAAGAGACAGTATATAGATACCTATACGCATCGCTTGGATGCTAACCCTATCACCGATTGAAAATTCCAATAGAACCGCTCTAGTAGTACTTCGAGTGCGGAAGGACACTGGTTCTTCCACCGGAACTGCACTGGAAGCGGAGGAAACTATAAGCCATTATTATGATAATCATTATCTAGGGTATGACCTTCTACGATCGAGAAGCAGAACTCGATGTCCTTGAAATGGAAGAATGCGGCTGCGGTGTAGGGCTTGTTGGCGGTCTCGATCTGGGTCTCCACCGAGGCTGGGAGTGCGATCTGTGGTGTGTCGGTGTCAATACTGGCTGCGAACCAGGACCTCCTGCAAGTCTCGGTTCACATCGACGGTCTCGTCTCTGCTAGTCCGTGTGTGATGGGCGTATACCTCGTCCACGTCGACATCGGCCCCTTCTATTTCGGCGGTCTCGACGGCCTCGAGGCGGACGAGGGATGTGTAGAGGACCGGCGAGAAGTCGATGGTTGGGCTGATCCCGTCGATCTGGCCGAGCTGAAAGGATGCGTCGGCGATACGTTCGGTGAGTTCGTCGTCGACATCGATCCCTGTCGAGAGGGGAGCTTGTCCGGAATGTAGTATGGAAATGGATGAGACTCGCGATAGTGGCCGGGAGCCTCTTCCGGAAGTTCTCGAGTCCACATTTGACTATACCACGAACCCCGGGCTGTTCATCATATCGCTCTTAAACCGATTTGATATCTCTCGCCTGAGGTAGCCCTACTCAAAATACGAGACGAGGATTTTGGAAAACGGGTTCTCTTGTGACAGGGTTGACTGCAGATTACCGCAGACCGCCCCCATCTACGTGGGCTAACTGCGGGTCTGACGCACTCATATATCCGAGTCCGGCCGATTGATTGGACTCGCATGACGATGAATTTCGATCAGGCCACACAGGCCCTGACTGACAGCGACGTGTAGATGGATATCGGCATGGTCGCGGGTGGCTACCTCGCCCCGTACCTCGTCGACACGGCGACCGGTACGATGCTCCCGTCCGAAATCTTCGGTATCGGCGGAATGGCGCTTGGTAAGCCGGACATCAACAAGCACGCGTTCACTCTCGGCTCCCGATAACTCGAGGCACAGATAACGTAGCCAGAGTCGGTGAACACGGAGGGATGCCATTGCCGGTTTGGGGCCGCCTCGCGTGCGTCCCGACGAGGGATGTCGAACTTGCGCATCCACTTCGGGACCGTCTGTTGTGTACACCCCAGCTTGTCCGCGATTTTGACCGTACTCAACTCAAGTTTCCAGTAGAGTTCGTACAGTAGGGGTTCGTCTCGCCACGGATGGTCTGACTCGGTCATAGCTCGGTGACGGGAGNCGTACTCAACTCAAGTTTCCAGTAGAGTTCGTACAGTAGGGGTTCGTCTCGCCACGGATGGTCTGACTCGGTCATAGCTCGGTGACGGGAGTGAGTTCCCGCACCCCTCTCGGGGGTTCAAAAAATAGGACGGAGCTGCGTTCGGCAACGTGTTTGGCAGTTGCAACGTACTGTCCAGGTATATCGGGATGCTGTACTGGACAAGCTCGAGAAGATGATGGAGAACCAGTTACTCGCCAGGGGGAACGTGGTCGCTCGTTTCACTTCTTGAATATGAATGAGGGTGTCATAGAACGAGTGGCACACCAAAGAGCAGGGTGAACGCTGTGGTGGATGAGTCCAGCGACCCTGCAAGAGCATTCTTCGGTGGAGACGTCCTTCAATGTCGTGGAGACAGAAACGCTAGCGTTGTTTGAGCACCTTTCATTCGAGTTTCTCGAAGAGTTCGACGTGTTCGCCCCGGTGGAAACGGGGCGAACACGAGATCACGAGCCACCAGAGTGATGTGTGGCTTCCTCCATTGCTACTACAAAGACATCTACGGCATCCGCCCCGTTGAACCAGAGCTTCAGAATACAGTTGTCTGGCTCAGTTGTGGCTTCGATCGACCGCGGTCGAGAGACGCGGTCGATCGCTTTCTCACCGATCTCGAACACGTCGTTGACGAAATCTTTGACCACCTCGTCGAGCAGGCCGCCCACCACGGCCTGCTCGACTTGACCTACTGTATCGATTCGACTGATGTGAGAACGATGCCAGCCGATCAAGATGCGTCGAAATGCTATGATTCAACCGCCGTACGGCTACGGCTGTACGATCGTCTCGACCGGACAAAAGATCCCTATCGCCGCGGAGTTCACCGAGAGCAAACAAGCCCCAGAAGAGACGGCGATGCGCGTCACGCGTAACGCGCTCGCCGTCGAACAGCTGATCTGGATAGTCGGTGATAGTGCCTACGACACGCTTGACTGGCACGACCAGCTGCTGGCCGCAGGGGTCGTGCCAGTCGCTCCATACAACGCACGAAACACTGACAACCCGAAAGACATCGAGTACAGGGTCGAAGACCGCATCACCGAGCACAGTAAGGACGTTCAGCTGAAGCAGTCGACGGTAGACGAGACGTATAACCGCCGTACAGGAGTCGAACGAACCAACAATGCAGTCAAGGACTGCGGCCTCGGGCACGTCCGAGCCCGAGGCCGCGTCCATGCACGAGCGCAGGTGTTTCTTGCTCTATGTCTCCGTCTCGTCGTTGCGATCACCAACTATGAACGTGGAGACAATCCAGGAAGTACTGTAATCTCGGTGTGAGAAGACTTCTATGACACCCTCCAATCGTTGTAACAGTCTTCGACGTCGCGTATACTGGTGCACCGTCACAGAGGGCACTGTCTAGTTCTGAACCTCCTCAATGGGGGTCTTTCCATCAAGAGTTTGGTGCGGTCTCTGACGGTTATAGTAATGCATGGGGTTTTCAAGACACTCGCGGACGCTCGCTTGACTGTCCACCCACGAATTATGGGAGTGGTCGATCCGCATTTTGAGGGTATGAAACCACTTCGATCAGGTTTCGTTTGGATATTTGACCTGGCCGCTTAATCCTAACTGACAGAGGGGCAGTCCGATAGACGAATTGATTGACGAGAAACGTAGCATCCCAGAGATCATGTTTCTCCTTGAGTTGATGNGCTGGATCGGTGCCGTGCCGGCCAAACAGCGCGACATCGAGAATCAATTGTGTCTCGGTGTCTATTGCAGCGTGCACCCAAGACCACTCGCCGTTGATTTTGACCGCGGTCTTGTCAACTGCGACCCTTGACGGCTTCGCCGTCCGCAGAACGTGGAGCGTTCTGATGGGCCACACAAGAGCTTTGCTCTCGTGGACGCCGGCAGGTCGGAAATGCTGTCAGCTAGCCGATACACCACATTGCAGAGCGCTCCATGAGAGAGCGTCCAACGCTTCATTCAGCTAAAATCGTTGGTGTCTCCATGAGAGAACAACCAGTTTCGTGGAGGGGGATGGCGAACGCCCTGACGGGCGGCCTCAGAANCCATGAGAGAACAACCAGTTTCGTGGAGGGGGATGGCGAACGCCCTGACGGGCGGCCTCAGAACCCAACGAGTTCTGATGTGCTGCAGGGGAGTGAGGTTCTCCTGAACGTCGCCGTCCGCTTGTTTTCCCACGATTCTTCTAAATCCGCCCGTAACTTTCGCTGAGCAGGTTTGCGAGCATCTTGCCCAAGAAACTCAACGGCTGCTCACTGCTCAAGCTGATTCAACTAGACAGTGCCGATAATGAAATACTCTCCATGTAGCATAGTCAAGATAGGAATCTTTTAGTACAGAGTGAGTAAATACTCGTTTGAAATGGGAGATAGAAGTAGTAATATTGAGTTGAATAGACGTGGCGTACTCAAAGCAACCGGCGCAATTGGCGCGGCCGGCCTCGGACTGGCAGCCGGAACTGGATCTGGGGCCGCACGTGAAACGGGCGAGGCCAGCGCATGGACGCGTGAACACGCGAACAACATTGAACTCACAGATGATCTGACTGCGCCAGTGATCAACGAAAACCCCGACGTGATCTCGGACGACTACTGGATCTGGGATACCTGGCCGCTTCGATACCGCGACGGTTCAATCGCAAAGATCAACGGCTGGCAAGTCGTCTTCTCTTTGACGGCGTCGAAGGACCTCGTACCCGGTGCTCGTCACAACGAGGCAACAATTCGATACTTCTATTCCCGGAACGGCCATGACTGGCAGGAGGGCGGTACGGCCTTGGACGACCCACTCGGCCATCACCAGTGGGCCGGATCCGCGATGTATGACCGCAGCGAGGACCAGATCTATCACTTCTACACGCCAACCAGCGCAGAACCGGAGTTCCGCCAGCGGCTTGCGCTTGCGAAGGGCGCAACGCTAGAGACAGGCCCACATGGCGTTGAGGTGGTTGGAGAGCAGGAACACATCCTCATAGGTAAGGCTGACGGAGAACTCTACCAGACCTTAGAGCAGTCCCGAGAGCAAGGTATCGTTTATGCGTTCCGTGATCCGTGGTACTTCCAGCACCCTGATACGGGAGAGGACATGGTCGTGTTTGAAGGTAACACGCCCACAGCAGGAGAGAACCCGGACGACCCACAGAGCTATAACGGGAACGTTGGCGTGGCACGAGCGACGAACGACGAACTCACCGAGTGGGAGCTGCTCCCACCGAACCTCGAAGCCATTGAAGTCAACCAGCAACTTGAGCGCCCTCACTACGTCTTCCAGAACGGCAAGTGGTACCTGTTCGTGCTGAGTCACGAGTTCACCTTTGCTCCCGGCCTCCAGGGCCCTGACGCACTGTACGGGTTCGTGAGTGACTCGCTCTATGGTGACTACGAGCCGCTTAACGGCAGCGGACTGGTCATTGCCAACCCCGAGGAGGCCTCTTTCCAGGGCTATTCATGGCTGGCGATGCCCCAGGGGAACGACGCACTCGTCGAGAGCTTCGAGAACTTCCGTGGTCTCGACGACACTTCTCGGGGTGAAATCAGTCTCGACGAAGTCGGATATCTCCCTCCCGAAGAGCAAAAGGAACTGTTTGGTGGTACGCTTGCCCCGAGTTTAAAGCTGCAACTCAATGGGACGGAAACGCGAGTCGTAAACGAACTCAACGATGGCCACTTCCTCCCCTCGGGTGGATCGAACGGAAGAGGGAAATAAGAGAACCCAATTGCTCCAGTGAGTGCTGCTATTCACTTGCTTTCGATCCCTGAAAAATAGACGGAGGGAGGGACCTACTCCGTCATAAGGGCAGCCATGGTAATCTTAGCAGCCGCCTTGTGAAGCACGTTATTGAGGGGAGAGCTGTCTGGTGGTTTCGACACAATACGGAGTTCATCAAGTGCCGATCACGCTATCGATCTGAGCAGCTATGAGGTTGGTTTTACGGCCGACCATGAACGCTAATCGTGGGTACCAATAATCTCCTTCCCATTGGTGATTACAATCGTACCTTCGTAATCTAGTGGGTTTCCACCGGTCAGTTCAATACCGCATTTCTACCTTGCTTTAGGTTCCCATTGTTCCCACCTGCAACCGCGATCCTCTATTCGGAACCCTCAACGACGTTTGTCGTTGGTGAATATTCCCGGCACTACTTATCCGCCGGACGCAGTCATATTGCTCAGTATTCTCAGTGACCGTCACAGTCATGCATTTCAGCGGAATTCGAAATAGTCGTAATAGCCTTCCCAGGTTTGGTATTAACCCCCATGTCATATGGGGGCATTCGGGGGCATTCTGACTATCTCGAATACTCGCGATCGCTTTCGGTTATCCTGTGAGTTCGCTCCCCGAGTTCTGTCTCGCTCATTTCGCACCGACCCCAGCGGCGTCTCGCAACGGAGACGATCGTACAGTACAGGATTTCTGGCGGCGGCGAAATATCCAACTGTGGGCGGATTGCCTGTTAGATGCCCACAGAGACGCGTTCCCGCTGTATCTGTGTACCATCCCGTTCACTTCCGGCGACTAATGCGTCTTCGATAGCTTGACGGACGCGTTCGGGACTCGCCTCGCTACCCGCCTGACGGACGCTCCCCATGGCGTCCGGATCGAACGGAATATCGAGTTCTGCATAAACCGGCTCGAGGACGGCGATAAGTTCGTCGCGGTCGCGAGGGACGACGATGCCGGCCGTCAGCGCCGCGTTCTGGCGAACGCGTTGGGCGATGCCGACGAGCTTTCCGCCGGCCGACAGGGAGTGCGTTCCGGGACAGAAGGCCGCTTCGGGCTCGCCCCGTTCGGACGCTACATCGACAGCATCGAGTGCGATCCGTAGTCGATCGAGAATCCGCTCGTAGCGGTCCGTCAATCCTGCTCGCTTGTCAGCCACTGTATCGATATGTGCGAAACAGATGGTCGTCCCCGTGTACGCCACTGCCCGGCCACCGACGCTGCGCTCGTATGTTCCGTATCCCAGCTTTCTGGCGGTTTCACACGCCCGTTCGTATCGGTCTTCCTGGACGTCTCGAGGTCCGAACGCGACGTGTCGAAGCGGACGCCACACTCTGACGGCGGTTTCGATCGGTTCCGAGAGTAGTGATTGTGTTACCGCGTGATCCCGTTCGATGGTGGACGCTCGACCGCGGAGTACACGCATACAAACGACAGACGTTGTCCCCCGAAATAAGCGTTATAGGTACTGATCAGTAGACAGCCAACGCTGGGAAGGAGTGGAGCGTGTGAGGTGGGCTACTCGGACGGTACCAGCAGCGAGTCGGTCGCTCGGTATTCGCCGCTAGTCGTTCGGCTTGACAAGGATTTTGATGTGATCGCTTTCAGGATCAATGAGCCGCTCGAACCCGTCGTCGACAATTTCCTCGAGACCGATCTGGTCGGTGATAAACGGGTCGGGATCGAGTCGACCGTCGGCGAGCATGTCGATCACCATTCCGTACTCCTCGTCGGATCGAGGGCCGCCGAGATAGGCGAGCGTTCCAGTGACCGTCCGCTCACCGAGCACGAGGTTGTTCGGATGAGTGCTCACTTTTTCCTCCCAGATGCTCACGACAGTCATCTGACCGCTCGGAACCGTACTCTCAATTGCCGCGTTGAACGAGGCTTCGACACCCGCGACCTCGAACGAAACGTCGACACCGCCGTCGGTATTCGAGGCGATGTACTCGACGGGATCCGCATTCGAGGGATCGATGAGTTCGTCGGCGCCACACGCTACTGCGCGGTCGCGCCTGGCCTCTCGCGGTTCGGAAACGAATATCGACCTCGCGCCCGCGACCCGGGCGCACTGAATCACGGCCAACCCGATCGGCCCCGCTCCGAAGACCGCGACCGAATCGCCGGAGTGAAGTCCGGAGCGTCGCACCGCGTGCAACGCGACGGTTAGCGGTTCGACCAGCGCACCGTACTCGATCGGCACGTCGTCACCGAGTGCTACGGCGTGTTCCGCGTCTAGGACGACGCTTTCGGCGAATCCACCGCCGCCGCCCGAGAGTCCGATGAAGCCGATCGAATCACAGATGTGGTAGTTTCCTTCCCGACACTGGCGACACTTCCCGCAGGAGAGGATTGGGTTGACGGCGACGGCGTCACCCGAATCCAATCCCGTTACCCCCTCGCCAACGTCAGAGACGGTTCCGCTGAACTCGTGTCCCATCCTTATCGGTGCCGTTTCCTGCGACACTGGATGCGGTTCATCATCGGGTACGAAGATCGGTCCGGCAGTGTACTCGTGGAGATCTGAGCCACAGATACCGCACGAATCGATCTCGATACGAACCTGCCCTCTCCCGACGGCCTCCTGTTCAACGTCCTCGACACGGATGTCTTTCCGCCCGTGATAGGTAACAGCTCTCATACCAACCGATAGTTACCATGCACCGTGATAAATATAGTGGACGAGTACTGCTCCCCCAGTGAGAGGTCTTGGATGAAAAATCGATAATATTATGTCTTAATGTATGGTAGGCCTTGACGGAGCATGGAAGATTATACGCTAGACACGGAAGACGGCAGACTCGAAGCCTTGCGTCGAATGCTGACGATCCGTGAATTCGATACGAAAGCCGGCGAGTACTTCGCCGACGGCGAAATTCCCGGATTCGTTCACCTGTATATCGGTGAGGAGGCGGTCGGTGTCGGGACATGTGCTGCTCTTGAACCGGACGATTACATTACCAGTACACACAGAGGCCACGGTCACTGCATCGCGAAGGGGCTGGACACCAAGCTGATGATGGCCGAACTGTTCGGCAAACGGAGCGGATACTGTAACGGGAAGGGTGGTTCAATGCACATCGCCGACGTAGACGCCGGGATGCTGGGCGCAAACGGCATCGTGGGTGCGGGCCCGCCGCTTGCGACCGGTGCCGCGTTGTCGATCGACTACCAGGACCGCGATCAGGTCGCGTTGGCCTTCCTTGGCGACGGCGCGGTCGCACAGGGACAGGTTCACGAGGCCGTGAACATGGCCTCGACGTGGGATCTTCCGGCGATTTTCCTGGTCGAAAACAACAAGTACGGTGAGGCCACGCCCGTCGAGAAGCAGCATAACGTCAAACAACTCAGTGACACCGCACAGGCCTACGATATTCCCGGGGTCACAGTCGACGGGATGGACGTGACGGCCGTAACCGAGGCCGTCGAAGAGGCGCGAAAGCGGGCGCGAGCCGGTGATGGGCCGACCATGATTGAAGCCGAGACCTACCGCTACAACGGCCACTACGAAGGTGACGAACAGAACTACCGTGACGAGGAAGAGGTCGCACAGTGGAAGGAACGCGATGCAATCGAGTCTTTCAAGGAGCGACTTCTCGACCGCGGCGAACTGACCGAGGCGGAGTTCGGAGAGCTCCAGGCCGAGGTCGAGGACGAAATTGCCGACGCGGTTGAATACGCACAGAACTCCGACCTGCCGGAACCCGAGGAAGCTTACGAAGACATGTTCAGCGAATCGGTACCCGAAGTCGAACAGTTCGCGAGCCGCCTCCGTACCGACGGTGGTTCCAGCCGAGGTGATTCGCAATGACTGCTCAGGCAGAACTCGAGCGGGAAGAGACGGAGACGATGACAGTCCGGGAGGCTATCCGAGAGGCATTGCGCGAGGAGTTGGCACGCGACGAGGATGTCTACATCATGGGTGAAGATGTCGGTGCGTTCGGCGGCGTCCTTGAGGTGACCGGTGACCTTTACGAGGAGTTCGGCGAGGAACGGGTCCGTGACACACCCATCGCCGAAGCCGGGTACGTCGGTGCTGCGACGGGAGCGGCCGCAACCGGAACGCGCCCTGTCATCGAGCTCATGTTCTCGGATTTCATCGGCGTTTCGATGGAACAGATCATGAACCAGATGGCGAAGATGCGGTACATGTTCGGTGGGAAGACCGAGATTCCTGTCACCGTTCGCGCAACCGAAGGTGGTGGGATGGGTGCTGCCAGCCAGCACTCCGGAACAGTTCACGCGTGGATCTCACACTTCCCCGGCCTGAAAGCCGTCGCGCCGGGTACTGCTGCTGCCGCGAAGGGGCTGACGAAGGCCGCCATCAGGTCAAACGACCCCGTGTTCGTCTTCGAGAACAAGATGATATACGAGCAGCAAGGAGATGTTCCAACTGACGAGGACTATATCGTTCCAATCGGCGAGGCGGCCGTCGAACGCGAGGGCGAGGATGTCACCGTGGTTGCGACCCAGCGACTTGTCGGCGAATCACTCGATGTCGCTGATCGCCTGGCCGGTGACGTGAGCGTCGAGGTCATCGACCCGCGTTCGCTCTATCCGCTCGACACTGAAACCATCGCCGAGAGTCTCAGAAAGACCGGACGGATGGTTGTCGCCGACGAGACCCCGCTCTCGTATGGCACCCACGCCGAAATCATCACGCGGGCACAGGAAGAGGCGTTCTTCAGCCTCGACGCTCCCATCCAGCGCGTCGGTACGCCCGATACACACATGCCGTTCAGCACGCCGCTCGAACAGGAGGTCCTTCCCGACGGCGAGGGGGTCGAGAATGCCATCAGGCGGATAACCTGACCACACGTGGCCCACGTTGGACTCATCGTCAATCCATCGGCCGGCCGCGACATCCGCCGTCTCACTGGCGGTGCGAGCGTCGTCGACAACTACGCGAAACGCCGTGTCGCCGAGTGCGTCCTCGACGGCCTCTCTCTTGCCGGCGAGTTCCCCAGTGTCGCCGTTATGCCGGACAAGACTGGTATCGCCTCGCACGCCATCGCGGAAGCGCCCACCAAGATGGACATCGAACCGGTCGAGATGCCCATCAAAGAATCAGCCGCGGACACGCGGCGCGCCGCAGCGCATTTCCGCGAGAGCGCCGACGTCGTCGTCGTTCTCGGCGGTGACGGGACGAGCCGCGACGCGGCACTCGAACTCGGCGACGTTCCGCTCGTCTCCGTCTCGACGGGAACGAACAACGTCGTGCCGACGCCCGTCGATGGAACCGTCGCTGGCGCGGCCGCCGCCGCCGTTGCGAACGACGCGGTCGACGGCGACGCCGTGACCTACCGTCACGGACGGATCGACGTCCGAGCCGACGACGTCACCGGAGAGAAGCGACTCTCTGGTCTAGCGACCGTCGGCATCATTGATCGGTCGTTCGTCGGAACGCGGGCCGTTATCGATCCGTCGGAGCTACTCGGGGGCGTCGTTTCGCGGGCGCATCCCGCAGCCATCGGGCTCACCAGCGTCGCAGGGTGTATCGAACCGCTGGCTCCCAACGCACCCGGTGGAGCCGCACTTCGCCTCGGTGACCCCGATGAGACTGACCGGTCCGTCCGCGCGGTCCTCGCACCGGGAATGACGACGACGGTTGGCATCGAGGCACACGAGCCGCTAGACTGGGACGAGCCGGCAACCTTCGCGGTAACGGACGGCGTCGTCGGCGCGGACGGAGAGCGTGAACTCGAGCTCACCGACGCGATCGTCAGTATAACGCCCACCGCCGACGGGCCACGTCTCGTGGACGTAGACACCGCCTTAGAGGCGGCCGCAGCAGCTGGATCCCTCGTCAGCAGTGAGACACCGATTGGAGACCGATAACCTCGCGTTCCGTTTTCGCCACTATCGAGTCGATTATCCCTACAGACCTATCGTGTCCGTTTCGCCGGATCGTCTCGAGTGACTCAACCAGCTTCGAGAATCTTGGTTGGTCCGAAAATGGATTCGGACGGAGTTCAGATAGACGCTCGACGAGGAGTGGTGTCTTCTTATTCCGTACCGCGGTACGATTCGAGAACGAGTTCGGACGCACGTTCGGCCCGCTCAAAGAACCGCTGTAAGAAGGCGTCGGCCTCGGATTCGTCTATCGCTCGCGTGTCGTAGGTCAGACTAGCAGTCACGAGTGGGCGGAGATCGACACCGCTGCCCTCTGGAACCGCCCGCTGGCCAGTCGCATCGAACTCGAGAGCCGCGACGCACGGTGGATTGACGAGCATCCCGTCGGAGTCCGTCTTGGCCGCGTTTGCGAGGGTGAACGAGGGCTCTCCCTCGCTGTCATCGTCGAGCCGTTCGCGTGTGTCGACGATCTCGGTCAGCGACTTCTCCTCAACGTTCGGAACGACGCCCGTGTGGAGTTCGTCGTCGAGTTCGGTCACGAGGGCAATGTCCTGGCTTTCTCGGAGCTGGTGCGTCGATTCCGCGTAGATTCCGTTCATGAGCGGTCGATCCGCGAGCGCCGCCGAGGCGACCACGAGCAACACGTCGATACTCGTGACTCGCTCCTCGAACGCCGACCGAACCGCTTCCGTGGTTTCGAGCAACGCCGTTCCGGCGGACGGGTCGGCCACAGCCGTGGCTCGCTCGAACCGGTTGGAAGCGGTCCGCTCGGGAGTGATTTGCCGAACTTCCGCACCGCTCTCCCGCGTGGCTTCAGCGGCCGCCTCGACGTCGTCTTCGGTGATCGAATCCATCGGTCCGGTACCCTCGACGGACGTGAGGTCGACGCCGGCCTCCTCCGCGCGCTTTTTGGCTCGGGGAGAAGCTTTGATGGACTCTTCTCTCTCTGTCCCATCGCCGACTGCCGCCTCAACGTCGTCCTCGGTGATCGAATCCATCGGCCCGGTACCCTCGACAGACATGAGGTCAACACCGAGTTCCTCCGCTCGACTCCGTGCTCGCGGGGACGCCTTCACTTCGGTCGTCTCCTCTGCGGCCGCGGGAGCGGCCGAACTTCTCGCGGACGCGGCCGATTGCGTCTCGGCCGTGACGGCATCGTCCTCCGTGTCCGATGGGTCGGCTATGGTATCCCGTTCTGTTTCGGTCTTTCCGTCGATTTCGGCCTCGGCTTCGGCCTCGAGATCGGAGATATCAGTATCGGCCGCTGCGAGGATACCAATCGGTGTGCCGGGTGGAACGGATTTGCCTTCCTCGACGTAGATCCGACGGAGGACACCGTCTTCACGCGCCTCGACCTCGCCGATACTCTTCTCGGATTCGACTTCGGCGAGCTTGTCCCCTTCCGACACGTCGTCTTCCGACTCACGGAACCATTCGAGGACGGTCCCCTGTTCCATTTCGAGCCCTAGCTTTGGCATCTTGATAATATACGCCATTATAAATCATCCATGTGTGCCAATCTACTAAAACGTATCTCTTGACCGATGATGATTTCGACGGAGTACGTGACAGGTTCGGCCCGCGAGGCGCTCGCGGTGCAGTCATTCACGCCTTTCTTCTCCGAATCGGAATCAGTCGAGAAGCTGGTTACGTCGGTCACACTATTGGATAAAAATATGCTGCGCCGGGGATCCCCCTCTAGAGGACGTTCTGGAGAATGCCACCGTCGACGACCACGGACTGTCCAGTGACGTTCCGGTTCTCCGCGAAAAAGACGGCGAGTCTCCCCATGTCCTCAGGCGTCTGGTCGCGCCCCATCGGAATGGCTCGGTCGATAGTCTCGTCGTACGATTCGCCGATTTCCGGCGTCAAAACGTCTTCCCACATCGGAGTCTCGACGATTCCTGGACAGATAGCGTTGACCGTAACATCCGGCGCCAACTCGAGACTGAGCGACTTCGTGAGCCCGAGTACGGCGTGTTTCGACGCACAGTAGTGTGCGAGGCCGGCGGCGCCGATCTCACCCGCGATGGAGGCGGTGTTGATGATGGTCCCCTCCGACTCGCGGAGGTGTGGAATCGCGGCGCGTGCCGCGAGGAACATCCCCTTCGCATTCACGTCCATTACCGTCTCCCACTCCGCTTCGGCCATCTCCTCGACCGGTGTGGCGGTGATGACGCCCGCGTTGTTTACGAGGACATCAATCCGACTGAACTCGTCGATGACCTCGTCGACCATCGCGTCGATCTGGGCTGCTTTCGTGACGTCACAGTCCACGACGTGTGCGCGCTGGTCTTCCGACTCGATGCGATCCACGAGTTCACGTGCACGCGTCGCCCCGCCGATCTCCGCGGATGATTTCTGGTTGTACTCCGTCTCCATGATGTCCACGTCGGCGATAACTACGTCACTTCCCGCAGCCGCGAGTTCTGTGGCGATCCCACCACCGATGTCTCCGCCGCCACCGGTCACGATCGACACCGCTCCGTCTAGTGTGTTCTTGTCTACCATCGTCTCTCGATTAGAGGATCTATATAATTATAAATCATGGTGGCAAGAACCGAAACGGATGGACCGCGACAGACAATGGGACTGGTATCGGATGACGGAGACTCGTCGTGGCTTGTCCTCGAGAGGCGGGTGAACTCGCTTACTGCAACTCGTCTCGAACTCTCTCTCCGATTTCCTCGAGGGCCTCGTGTGCCCGATCCAGTTCCGGATCAGAGAGCATGATCAGGAACCCATGGATCATATCCTCATACTGCACGTGGTCGGTCGAAACGCCGGCTTCAGACAGCCGACTTGCGAGTTCCGTGCCGTCGTCGCGAAGCGGATCAAACCCGCACGTCAGAACGAGCGTGGGTGGGAGTCGGTCCAGGCTCTCGGTACGAAGCGGCGACGCGTACGGATGCTCACCGTCCAGTTCGCTCTGGAGGTACCCGTCCCAGAACCGCTCCATGTCCTTTCGCGTGATGAAGTATCCCTGTGCGTTCTCCTCGTAGGACTCCGTATCGAACGCGTAGTCCGAAGCGGGGTACGCGAGCACTTGATAGTCGATCGCTGGTCCGTCCCGATCGCGTGCCAGGAGCCCGACGCCGAATGCGAGTGATCCCCCGGCGCTGTCTCCGGCGATAGCCAATGTATCGGGCCTGGCATCGATCGCTTCGGCGTTGTTCGCCACCCAGCACGTCGCGGCGTAACAATCCTCGAGTCCGGCTGGGAACCGGTGTTCGGGCGCGCGTCGGTAGTCGACGGAGATGACGATGCACTCGGTCGCGTTCGAGAGCGCCCGACACAGCGCGTCGTACGTCCCCAAATCCCCGAGCATCCATCCACCACCGTGGAAGAAGACAAGCGGTGGATGCGGTCCGTCCCCAATTGGCTTGTAAATCCGCACGGGGATATCCGTCGCTGGACCCGGGATAGTGCGGTCTATCACGGCTGCGACCGTGATTGGGGGTTCGCTGGGAATGCTGAGATCGCGATATGTCTCACGGGCTTCTTCTAGTGACAGCCGGTAGAGCGGTGGTAAGCCCTGTTCTGACAGCCCGTGAAGGTACTTCTCGACTTGCGGGTGGAGTGTCGATGACATTGCTTCACTTATGCCATCCGTCTAGAGCGGCATAATTGTACCTTTTATCAGACGAAATAGAAAACGAGAAGGGTCCTCTTTTTTATCCTTCCGCGTGACAGTGACAGTAGATGGTTGGAGAATCCATCCCGGTAGAAACGGATATAGTAGTGATTGGTGCCGGTCCCGGCGGATACGTAGCCGCTATCCGGGCTGCCCAATCCGGCTTCGACGTAGCGCTCGTCGAGAAAGATGCCTACGGTGGGACCTGCCTCAACGTCGGCTGCATTCCTTCGAAGGCACTCATCGCAGCGGCCGATATCACACACGACGCTACTCACGCTGAGCACATGGGGATCCAAGCCGAACTCGACGTGGACTTCAGTCGAATGGTCGGCTGGAAGAACGATGTCGTGAAGCAACTCACCGGTGGCGTCGAGAAGCTCTGTACGGCCAACGGTGTAACCCTAATCGACGGGACTGCGACCTTTACAAGCGAAACAGAGGTCCAGATCACACGGAACGGAACGAACCTCGGGTCAATCGCGTTTACTCACGCCGTCATCGCTACCGGGTCGCGTCCGGTCGAACTCCCCGAGTTCCCATTCGATGGCGAATACGTTCTCTCCTCGACGCACGCGCTCGGACTCGAGTCGCTTCCCGAACGGCTGCTCGTCGTCGGCGCGGGCTACATTGGTATGGAACTCTCGACGGTGTTCGCCAAACTTGGCGTCGACGTGACGGTCGTCGAAATGCTCGATCAGGTACTGCCCGGCTACGAGCGGGATATCGCTCGCGTCGTCAGGAAGCGCGCCGAAAGCCTCGGTATCAACTTCCACTTTGGCGAAGGGGCCCGTGGCTGGGAGGCAACCGGCCGCGGTGTCCGCGTCTTCACTGAGAGTGACGACGCCGACCGGTCCGAATACGAGGCTGACCGCGTGGTAGTCGCCGTCGGACGGGAGCCCGTCACCGACACGATTAACCTGGGAGCAGCAGGTATCGAGACCGACGATCGGGGGTTCATTCCGACCGACAAGCAGACTCGAACTGTCGCCGAACGGATTTTCGCCGTCGGCGACGTCGTCGGCGAGCCACTGCTCGCCCACAAGGCAAGCAAGGAGGGCGAAATTGCGGCCGACGTTATCGCTGGCGAGGCGGCCACATTCGACTCCCGAGCAATTCCGGCCGCCGTCTTCACCGATCCCGAAATCTGCACGGTCGGGATGACCGAGGCCGAGGCCGAGGCCGAGAACGCGGGTCTCGATCCAGTCGTCGGACGGATGCCGATGCGAGCCTCGGGGCGTGCACTTACGTTCGGCGAGACTGATGGGTTCGTGCGTATCGTCGCGAACGGGAGCTCCGGCACGGTCCTCGGCGCGCAGCTAGTCTGTCCCGACGCCTCGGAGCTAGCTGCTGAACTCGCCCTGGCTATCGAGACGGAGGCCACGCTAGAAGATATCGCAACGACGGTTCACACGCACCCGACTCTCACCGAGGCGGTCATGGAGGCGGCCGCGAACGCTCGCGGCGAAGCGGTCCACACGCTCAACAACTGACGAAACAGTAGCCGACGACCCAGTTACGGTTCGACCGGCGGCTAGGATGGGTACGAGGCCCGAAACGAGATGCGTCCGTCGTTTCGTCTACGCGCTATTCATTTCCATTTGTCTCTTCCAGCTGGGGCGATCAATCTTGATTGAGGGTATCCGCTAGCAGCGTGCCACCCATTCAACGATCCCGCGAGCATACCGTCCTGATAGCTCCGATCGGCAGGATGAAACGCCCTGCTACGAGAGCCGCTTTCCACGGTTACGTGCCGACTATCGGAAGCTACTGTTCGATTCTGATGACCGGCTCGTCCTCGTACTCAATCGTTACCACATGTCCTGCATACAGAAAATCGATTTTCCCCGTACGCATCGTCCCACCCTCCGTCCGTGTGAAGATCATTTCAAGCGCTTCCGGATCTATTGCTTCGTAGAGTGGTGGAAGGTCCGCCGGGTCCCTCCCTTCGAAATCCGCAACTTCCCTGACGATTCGTTTGGAGAGGCACCAGGCGTCGTACCGATCGCTCTCAGTCATCCACCACACTTCTCTACGACGTTCCCCTTACTGTTTTCGATCGTCTCAGTCTCAGTAAACGAGAGTCGCAAGGGACGCGGATCATCCATACGGATGTCACGCTATTTGGCGGAAAAGGGACTCGTAGGATTCGGTGACGATGATTTCTTAGTGTTAGCGTGATGCTGGTTCCCGATTTCAATAACTGGAGCCGCTGAAAAGCCAGCGAAACATCTTCCAATTCGCAACGCACAGCGTTACTGAGTGTGGAATAGAACTGACAATATTCACCATGTGATCACGAATATTCCAGATTTCCCTGGATGATGTTTGCATATTCCTGCACTACGGATGGATACTTTTTGAAGAAAACGTCATCAGTTAGACGACTCGGTGGCCCATAAAGTGCGATACCGCCCACGAGATCGTCTGTTTGACTAACGACCGGAACGCCGATACCGCGCATCCCATCGAAGCATTCCTCGTCATCAAGCGCGTATCCACGTTGACGAATGAGCTCAATTTCTTCGAAGAGAGGATCAATTTCGGTTATCGTGTTATCTGTTCTGGGATGGAGGCCATACTGATCTATTACGTCCTGAATCTCTGTATCAGATAATTGGGCTAAAATTGCCTTTCCATAGGCTGTCGTATTGAGTCGGGATTTGACACCTGGATGCGTCCGGCTGACGTGGAGTCGTTTTACCTTGTCCCCTTTTTTCATCGATAATAACACTCCGAGATTGTCCTCTTTCACCATTAAGCCGGCGAACTCTCCCGTTTCTTCAGCCAATCGTCGGGTTTCCGACTCTCCAACCCTATAAATAGCATAGTTCCGTCGAACTTGATTTCCGATCTCGAGAAAGGAAAGGCTCACACAATAGCGGCCATTTGGTTTCTTGGTAATGTAATTGATCGTCTCGAGCGTGTTCACATACTCATACATCGTGCTTAGCGGCATATCAAATTCGGCAGCTAACTCACTTACAGATGCGGACTCCATTTCGACAAGCCGTTCTACGATACGATTAGCGCGACAGAGAGATTTGAGTGGTTGTGATGACATGGTAACAGACTCTCAATCAACCTCCATTATAGTTCCGGTTATTTCGAAGAGGGAAGCGTTGAACTGAAGAATAGTGGTCTGCTATAATTGTGTGAGCGAGTTAGGCAGATTGATAGGAGTCTATTCGAAATAGTCAGAATAGATCCTTGAGAAGAGGCACGATATAAGTAGAGGCTAGAACTCCGGTGATCTCATTCTGATTATTTCGAATTCTTTCTGATGATAGAGTCTATGACTCTCATTATTCAGCACCGGTCAGCACTGTCACGATTGTTGCAGCACAATCAACCGCTTCAGGACTACGACCCGGAAAACGACTAGATCGATTACTACAAAGACATTGCCGAAATCGTCGTAATGTATTGGCTATTAAATATGAATCTCAATGTGAACTGGGTAATCGATTCTCCTCAGTTCCCGTACTTCCCCCTCGATAGTGGCAGTGGCCTGTAGAATGGATTACGAACGTACACATGTAATTAATCGATGAGGGACATCTGACTCCCGCTGAGGCGTCACTGAAACGCAGTCGTGCCGGGAGAACACTCCGGTCCGCACCTACTGGAGCGGACAGAGCGCATGGATCAGAGACAGTGTCCAACGACAGTGGACACTAGTGGGCTCAACAGTGCCCTGCTGACAGTGCCGCTGGCTGCGTCCGCGTTCCACGGAGGGGAGATCGGACACGTTCGCAAGCCACGAGGCCGCTCGCGCACTCATGGTCATTTCGGGGCTCAAACCAGGCTTTCAAGGTCAGATCTGTCCCCGTTCTAGTCGCCGCACGTTCCCAGCGACGATGTCGGCCAGTTGTAACCTGTATTCGAGCACCTGTTTGGCGTATGGATGCCCGAGACGTTTGTCACCGCGACGCCGTGGTCGGCCAGCGCGTTGAGCGGCGGGTGGTCGTACCCCACCGCGGCGACTGTGAATAGTTCGAGTTCCGTCGTGTTGTCGAGCAGGGCCGCGTCGGGTGGATCGAGCTGATTACCCTAGCGTTCGCGGCGAGTTGCCGCTTCCTGGGTACCGGTGCCACCTCGATGCGGTGATCGGGTAGCCGGTCTCGCAGTGCGGCGGCATAGTCCGCCGCGGGCATCCCGTGGGTTACGCTTCGCGGGACCAGCACGTCGATAGTACTCATGGGCGTGTAGTGACTCTGAACGAATGCGTACCAATGCTTTTCTCCGGAGGCCACTGTCGGACCGATTTGACCGTGGAGCCAGCCGTGTCCAACGACGTTGGACCCGTGGCTCAGTTCCGGTCCAACCCGAGGAATTATTCCGTAGGCAGACGGACGTGGGGGCGATGTCGGGAGACCTGTACGGGAAGAGCGCTTTCGTTGTCGGAGCGAGTCGCGGGATCGGGAAGGAGGTTGCTGAGGAATACGCTGATCGGGGAGCTGACGTGGCTGTGGTCGCCCGGTCCTCGGACGACCTGGAGACCTTTGCCGAATCGCTGCCGACTAGGTGCGTGCCGATCGAGTGCGATGTCCGGGATGATGAGACCGTCGAGCGGGCCGTCACGACCGCGGTCGACTGCCTCGGAGCGATCGACGTGGCTGTCAACAGCGCGGGAATGATCACACGAGGACGGCTTCACGAGGCGGACGAGGCGGATATGACCGCGGTGCTCGACGTGAACCTTCTCGGCGCGCTTCGGGTCAGCAAGCATGTCCTGCCAGCGCTGATAGAGACGGAGGGGACGCTCCTCCATGTCACTTCTGAAGCGGGGTCGGTCGGCGTGCCGGAGCTCCCCTCGTACTGCGCAAGTAAGGGCGGCCTCGATGCAGCGGTCCGGCAGCTCGCGGTCGACTACGGCTCTGACGGTGTCTCAGTGGTGGCGATAGCCCCAGGAACAACGAAGACATCGATGAATGAGGGGTTAGGGCGGAGGACCCGTCGTGGGTCGAGGAGCGGGCCGAGAACGTCCCGTACGGCCGCCTCGGGACGCCGGAGGACATCAGCGACCTTGCGGCGTTTCTCGCGCGGGATCAGTCGGACTACCTTACCGGCGAGGTAATCCACGTTGACGGCGGATCGACCGCGTGAGGGCGGTGGGGATCAGTAGTGTTTGGTCTTGAGTTCGACTACGTTCGCGGTGTTCTGGAGCGCTGGGAGCAGCTCCTCCTGGATGCGCTCGGGGGTGAACTCGTGTTTCGGCCCGGCGGCAGAGATGGCGGCATCGGGCGTCTCACTGTCGCTTTCGACCTGTACGGCGACGGACTTGACGCCCTTGACGCGCTCCTCGTCCTCTATCGCGTACCCCTGCAACCTGATGGTCTCTATCTCGTCGAGCAGGGCGTCGCGGTCGACGATCGTGTGCTCAGTCGCCCGCGGGAGCCCGTGGCGGTCGGCGATCTCAGTGATCTCCTCGTCGGACTTCTGTGACAGTATCGCCTTGCCGAGTGCCGTCCAGTGCATCCGGGTGTACTCGCCGGTCGACGCGTTGTTGAAGATGGCACCGGTCGGCTCGGTCCGGTACAGCATCACCCGGTAGCCGTTCTCTTCACAGCCGATGGTGGCAACCTCGCTTATCGTCCGGGCCAAGTCGTCGACCTCGTTGCGGCTTACCTGGTAGAGGCTGTTGTTGTGCCGGACCTGTCCCCCTACGTTTAGGAACCGAAGGCTGAGCTGGTACTGCTCATTCCGCCTGACCACGTACCCGGTGTCTTCCAGCGTCTTGAGGTAGATATGGGCTGTGCTCTTCGGGAGGTCCATGTGATCCGCCAACTCCCTGACCCGGCAGCCGTCGAGCTTCCCCCCGTTCTCGACGATTTCGAATACGTTCTCGACCGCCTTGATCCGGTTTGGACCGTTCGTCATTGTGTGTGTGTGTGTGTGTGTATGTATCACATACTGCCCTCAATATTCTTTTCGAAATTGTCCAACGATACTGGAATCGTATCCTCGGCACCCAGGATCGATATTCGTTATAGTTTGGGTCGTCAACGGCCGCCGTGAGGGTGCCAGCGAAGCGGCGGATAAGCATGAACGACTGGCTGAGGGACACAGGAGAGGGGCGACTATGGCGGAACAACGAATAGCCGTCACACTGGACGGGTGAGAGAAACTCTGTGCTTGCGCGCCGACGCGGCAGGCCGACGACGCGTCAGTCGTACTACCGCTGGGTCTGTTCTAGCAGGCCTCGCATGTAGCCGACCGCGAACAGCCGTCCCTTCGTGTGGTAGCCGGGGTTAGAGTTATCCTCGCCCACCATCGTCGGGACATGGTCGGGGCGCATCACCACGTCGTCGTCGACGGCGTCCTGGTAAGCCTCCATCGCCGCGAGCATGTCGCGGGGGCCCTCGTCGTGCCACGTCTCGACGAAGTCGTCAGCGTCGCCCTCAATGTCCCGGAAGTGAACGAAGTTGATGCGGTCGCCGAACCGCCGGATTGTCTCTGGGAGAACGACGCCCATCGCGGCGAAGTTGCCTTGACAGAACGTGATGCCGTTGTGCTCGCTATCGTAGCTGTCGAGAACGCGCTGGTACGCCTCGGTGCTGTTGATGATTCGGGGGACACCGCCCACTGACTCTCGTGGCGGGTCGTCCGGGTGGAGTCCGAGCTTCACCCCGGCCGCCTCCGCGACCGGCGTCACCTCCTGCAGGAAGTACTCCAGCGCGTCCCAGAGCTGCTCGCGCGAGGCGTCGACCGCCGGTCCCGCCCTACACCTGTGCATCCGATCGTTCGAGTACGCGGTCACCAGCGAGCCGCCCCGAGTCTCGACGTGGGCCTCCGTGCGCGCCCAGCGGATGCCGACCATCCAGTCGTAGCAGACGACCGGGATATCGAGCTGTCCGCAGTGCCGGATGAACTCCTTGAACTCCTCGATGTCCTCGTCGCGTCCTTCCATCCCGAGCCTGACGCGGTCGGTCAGGGGGACGCTCCCCTCGATGACGCTGACGTCGAGCCCAGCGTCCTGGTACCAGTTCTTGAGATGTAGCAGATCGTGATACGACCAGGTGGTCTTTCCGTCGCCGATCTCCAGGGTGTGTACGACGGCGTTTTCTACGCCCATCTGCTTGGCTATCTGCCATCTCTCGTCCGGCTGTGGCGGTAGGACTACCGCTAAGTCGACCATAGCGTGACGAATTGGAACCACGGTTAAATAGCTTTCTTTTAGTCGGGTTGCTGCCGAACGGGCGGCGGGGAGCTGAGGTATGGCGAGCGAGTGGGCCCGCGATATGCGAGCGGAACGATCAGGACAGCGGAAAAGAGGGAAAAATAGAAACTCCCCGCCGTGCGAGTCTTCGATGGATCACGAATGAGCGACACGTTCGCAGGAGACACGGCCATCGTCACGGGCGCATCGAGAGGTATCGGTAGCGGAATCGCAACCAAGCTCGCGGAGCAGGGGGCGTCGGTGGTGGTCAACTACCGCTCCTCCGAGACGCAAGCGGAGTCGGTTGTCGACGAAATCGCCGACCGAGGCGGCGAAGCCGTCGCGGTGCAGGCCGACGTGAGCGACGAGGATGACGTGGCGGCGATGGTCGAGGCGACCGTCGACCGCTTCGGCTCGCTGGACGTGATGGTGAACAATGCGGGCATGACGACGCTTGGTCCGGCGGAGGAAATCACCATTGAGGACTGGCGGCGGGTGGTCGATGTCGACTTGACGGGCGTGTTCATCAGTAGCCGTGCCGCGGGGCGACAGATGCTCTCCCAGGACGACGGCGGGGCAATCGTCAACGTCGCATCGATGATGGGTGAGATGGGCTTTCACATGCGAGCGCCGTACTGCGCGGCGAAGGCGGGCGTCATCAACCTCACCCGGACCCTCGCCGTGGAGTGGGCGGAGGACGGCATCAGCGTGAATGCGCTCGCGCCGGGATTCATCAAGACGGACATCACAGATCAGACGCAGGACTCGGCGGAGTATACCGACACCGACATCCGGCGGCGGACGCCGATGGCGCGATACGGCACCGTCGAAGAGATGGCCAACTGCGTGAGCTTCCTAGCGCGGGTCGACAACTACGTCACCGGCGAGGTGCTTCGGGCCGACGGTGGGTGGACCTCGGACGCGTGGCGGTACTGCGAGAACCGCGCGTAGCGGCGTCGAACGCGCCATCCTCGATAGAGTGGTGGCGAAATTCTCCACAGGGGGAAGTTTTTTACCATTAAGGCTGAACCTGTGTGATGAACCATGTTAGATGGAGCTTCTGGTGTCAGTAGACGCTCGGTAATCAACGGCATCGGCGCAGGCGCAATCGCGGCAACAGCCGGCTGTGCCGGCGGTGGCAGCAGCGGCGTCGAGATGACGATCGCCAGTACATTTGAACCGGGTCACATCCTGGTCCAGGCCGCCGAGAATTTCAAGGAGCAGATCGAGGAGGAGTCCGACGGCGATATCTCCGTTGAGATCAGCCCTGGCGGCTCCTACGGGTCGGAAGACGAGATCGGCGAGGTCGTCAGCCAAGGCGGTGTTGAGGCGCACTCCGCAGGTAGTTTCCCCTACTACCAGTTTGCATCAGAGTACTGGTTCTTTGGCTGCCCGTTCGTCCTCTCGGGCTACGATCAGTTGCTCTCGGTGCTCGACAGTGAGCAGATGCAAGAGGGTCACGACACGCTCATCGAGAACGGAAACCAGCGGCCGATCGGCCAGCAGATCTACCGCGGTGCTCGGCACTTCACGTCGAACACGCCGATCCGGGAACCGGGCGACGTCAACGGGCTCAATCTGCGTCTCCCGGAACTCGACCCGTGGGTCCAGACCTGGGAGCAGGTCGGTGCCTCACCGACTCCGGTCGCGCTGGACGAACTGTATAGTGCGCTCGAACAGGGCACGGCCGACGCCTCAGAGGGCGGCGCGGAACAGATCAGTTCGTTCAACCTTCACGAGGTCCAGAGCCACCTGAGCCTGACGAGCCACCTGATCGCGAACGGGAACATCTACATCAACGAGTCCTTCTACCAGGGGCTCGACGAGACCAACCAGGATCTGATCATGGAGGTCGGCCAAGAAGCGACGCAGTCCGCCGCCGAGAAGTCCCAGGAGCGCGAGCAAGAACTGATCGACGAGCTCGGTAATCAGGGTATGGAGGTCATCGAAGACGTCGACACTGAAGCGTTTCAGGAGGAGGCGGCGCCCGCCGTGGAACAGCTGTTCGATGAGACGTGGGCTTTCGACTGGGAAACCGTCCGGAACATGTAACTGTGAACCGGCGACGCATGTTACATACCGACAATCACCACCCTTTCACTGATCATGGAAATCGACCAATCACTCGACCTGAAGCGCGATCACGTTTTCGACAAGATCGTACTCTACAGTGCGACGGGACTGTTTACGTTCACGATCATCTTGACCACGCTTCAAGTTTTCATTCGATTGTTGAGCCTCCCCACGTTCGGGTTCCTTCACTGGACCGAACCGGCGGCACGGTTCGTACTCATCGTCGCGACGTACCTGGGTGCTGCCGTTGCCGTCCGGAACAACGAACACATCTCGATACAATTCCTCCTCGAACGCCTTACGAGGTGGAACTCCAGTGTCGGTCTGATAGTTCAAATTCTGGGCGAACTGATCGTCATCGGCTTCCTGTCAGTCGCCCTCTGGGGAGCCATCCGTACAACCATCGGCGACTGGACGACGTCGATCGGCGGGATCGAGGCCGTTACGTCAGGTCACCTCTATCTCGGGATCACGATCGGCATTGCGTTGATGCTGATCTATGCTCTGATCGACATCGTAACGTTGGGACGCGAGATAGCGGCGTCCAGGACCGACAACGCCGCCGCCCAGTTCGAGGAGGGGATAGCCGATGAGTGAGCTGCTCGTAATCGGCACCCTGTTCCTCGGAATGCTCCTCGTCATGTACGCGCTCGGCGTCCCGGTCGGGATTGCGATGGGCGCGACGTGCGTCCTAGTGATGCTCTCCCCCTTCGGAAGGGGCCTCAACTACGGCCTCATCTCCCAGCAGTTGCTCTACGGGCTCAACAGTTTTACGCTACTCGCGATCCCGTTCTACCTCCTGCTCGGGCGGTTGATGAACCGCATCGGGATGACTCAGCGGATCTTCGATTTGGCGAACTCGATGGTAGGACAGTTCCGCGGCGGGATCGCCCACGTCAACATCGTCGCGAGCATGATCTTCTCCGGGATGTCGGGCCTCGCTGTCGCCGACGCTGCGGGGCTTGGCCGCGTCGAGTACGCCGCGATGCGCGACCAGGGGTACGAAAAAGACATCTCGCTCGGCGTCACTGGGTCGTCGGCCATCATCGGTCCGATCATCCCGCCGAGCGTTCCTATCATCATCTATGCCGTGCTGGCCGAGGAGTCGATCGGCCAGCTGTTCCTGGGTGGGATCATCCCCGGTATCCTGATCGGCGTCTTCCTGATGGCGCTCGTCTTCCTGTTCGTGTATCTGCGGGAGTACGAGACCGAGGACTCCTTCGACCTCGCTGACTTCTGGAAGAGTTTGAAGGAGGCGGTGTTCCCGCTGTTCGCGCCGCTCCTCATCATCGGCGGGATCCTCTCCGGCACATTCACCGCCACCGAAGCGGGCGCAATAGCCGTCGTATACACCATCCTCCTCGGAATGTTCGTCTACAGAGATCTCACCCTCGAGGGGCTCTTCGAGGAACTCCAGTACGGGATGGTCGAGACGTTCTCGCTGACGTTCATCATCGGCGTCGCGTCGCTGTACGGCCTCGTTGCCCTCCAGCTCCGCCTGCCGATCCTGATGGCCGATTCGATCACGAACTTCTCCAGCGATCCGACGGTCGTAATGTTGCTGCTGGTCGGGCTTCTCCTCGTCGTCGGGACGTTCATGGAGACGATCGCCGCGATCACGATCCTCGTTCCGATCTTCATGCCAATCCTGGACATCACTGGCATTGATCCGCTCCACTTCGGCATCGTGATGATCCTAACGCTGATGCTCGGGCTGTTGACCCCGCCGTTCGGCGTCATCCTCTTCGTCCTGGAGAAGGTGACCGACGCGACACTGGAGGAGGCGATGAAAGCGGTGTTGCCCTACTACGTGCCGATCCTCCTGGTGTTGCTGCTCACCATCTTCATCCCGGAGATCGTCACGTACCCGGTGACCACGCTGATGGGCGCCTGACGTGGCGCCCACGCTCGATTGTCCGCCCCGTCACCCGGCGACGGCTGCGCTGACGGAAACGTTTTTCCTGGTTGACGGAGAGACCCAACCATGGCAACGTTCGATGGATACCCACGGGAGAGCGGTCCCGCCGGGGTACGAAACTACGTCGCAGTGATACCGATATCGGTCACGGCGTCGCCGGTCGCCGAGGCTGTCGCCGACCGGACGGCCGCAAACGTCAGCGCCACGCCCCACCAGATGGGGACGGACCCGCCCGAGGCGGCTCGCGAACAGGTCGAGCGGACGCTGTCGGGCGTCGCCTGCAACCCGAACGTCGGGGCAGCACTCGTCGTGTCGCTGGGCACGGAGACGGTGGACGCCGACGCCGTCGCCAATGCGGCGGCGGCCGCCGGGCGGGACGTCGAGACACTCTCAGTCCGTGAGACGGGCGGAACGGCCGCAGCGGTCGACGAGGGAACCGAGCTGGCCCGCGACCTCCACGCCGAGATTACCGACCGACGCCGGGAGGAGTGCGACGCAAGTGAACTCGTCTTCGGCGTCGAATGCGGCGGCTCCGACGCGACGAGCGGGATCGCGGCGAATCCCGCGGTCGGCGCAGCCTGTGACCGCCTCATCCGAGACGGCGGCACGGCGACGTTCTCGGAGACGCCGGAGTTCATCGGCGCGGAGCACGTCCTTGCGGAGCGGTGTGTGGATGAGGCGGTCCGCGAGCGGCTTCTGGAGCGTGTCAATCACCGGGAGGCGACGGCCGAACTGATGGACGTGGACCTGCGGGGCGCACAGCCCAGCCCCGGCAACCAGGAGGGCGGCCTGACGACCATCGAGGAGAAGAGTCTCGGGGCCATCTCGAAGGGCGGGACGACCCCGGTCCGCGGTATCGTGGACTACGCCGAGCGGCTCCCGGTCGGCGGCGGTCTGGTGCTGATGGACACGCCGGGGTACGATATCGAGAGCGTCGTCGGCAAGGTCGCAGGCGGGGCGCAGGTCGTCGCCTTCACCACCGGGCGAGGGTCGACGACCGGGAACCCGCTAGCCCCGGTGATCAAGGTGACCGGGAACCCGAAGACGGCGGACCGACTCGCGGCGAACATGGATGTGGATGCGAGCGGCGTCATCGACGGCGAGCCGATCGACTCGGTCGGCGAGCGGATCTACCGGACGCTGCTTGACGTCGCCAGCGGCGAGCGGACCGCCGCGGAACGCCGCCAACTGGAGGAGTTCGCGGTCAACGAGCTCCAGCCGAACGAACTCGCCGAGCTGCGGGGGGACGCATGAAGGGGACGGTCCTCGGCGACGCGGGGCTGCACATGGCCGCGCAGGACAACGTCGTCACGGCCATCGACGACCTAGATGCAGGGACGGGGATACCGTACGACGACCGGACGGTCGAACTCGCGGAGGCCATCCCGTTCGGCCACAAGGTTGCGCTGGTCCCACTGGAGCCGGGGGACGCCGTCGTGAAGTACGGCGAGATGATCGGCGAGGCCGTTGAGCCGATCGCCCCCGGTGAGTGGGTGCACACGCACAACTGCGAGAGCAGGCGCGGCCGGGGCGACCGCACCGCGGACAGGGAGGTGGCCTGATGTCGGCGCCGAGTGGAGCCCCACGGCGGCGCGTCCCGGGAACGTCGTTCGACGCGTACCGGCGATCGGACGGGCGCGTCGGCGTGCGGAACCGCGTACTGGTCGTCCCATCGGTGATCTGCTCGCACCTCGTCGCCGAGCGGATCGCCGCGGAGCACGACCACGCTGTCGCGGCCCCGCACGACCACGGCTGCGGTCAGGTCGGCGATGACCACGAGCGCACGGAGCGGACGCTCCTGAACCTCGCCCGCAACCCGAACATCGCGGGCGCGCTCGTCGTGGGGCTGGGCTGCGAACACCTTCAGAGCGGCCCGTTCGCCGACAGGATCGGGGAGCGGGGTGTAGCGGTCCGCGAGACGGCGATCCAGGACGCGGGCGGTACGGAACCCTGCGTCGAGGAGGGCGTCGCCGCGACCGCCGACCTCGCGGACGCCGCGGCGGACGCGGACCGCGCTGGCGCTGGGCTTGCGGACCTCACCGTCGGTGTCGTGAGTTCGGACCTTGATGGCTCGACGCGCGCGGTTGCGGATCCGCTCGTGGGCGAGGCCGTCGATGCGCTGGTCGACGCCGGGGCGCGCGTCATTGTCGCCGGGACGGAGCGGCTCGCCCCCCACACGGACGCCGCCGCTGACCGCGCCACGACGGCGGACGTCGCCGACGCGATCTGCGAGGTCGGAAAGCGTCACACGGGCCGCCCCGGGAACGTACGACGGATCGCCCGCCATGCTGCGGACGCACCGTTCGACGAGGTCGTCGGCGTCTGGGGGAGCATGAACGTCGACGAGTTCATTCCGTATGGCGGCCGGGCGTCGGCCGACGCCGGGGTGACGCTGGTCGACTCCCCCGCCCGCTTCGAGGAGGCGGCGACCACGCTCGCGGCAGCTGGGGCGTCGGTCGTCATCCACGTCACGGCCGACGGGGTACCGACGGGCCACCCGGTCGTCCCGGTCCTCAAGGTGACCGGCGACGGGACCACGGCGGACGCGCTCGCCGACGACATGGACCTCGACGCCCGCGGGGCCGACGCGGATGCGCTGCTGTCCGAGATCGCTCGTGTCGCCGACGGCGGCCGGACGGCCAGCGAGGAGCATGGACTCACGTCGTTCGCCGTCAGCCGCATCGGTCCGTCGCTATAGAGGACCATGTACCGCTGGCGGCGGCGTGGACACAAAGCTTAGGTTGCCCACTCGCGGAGTACTTGATGAGATGGTACTGCTCGAACGACAGTCAACGGCGGAACAGGAGCGCTGGGAGCCGACGCCCGGCGACGACGCGACGGAACGGATCCACGGAGATGTCTCTGCGGTACAGGGGTGGCGAGCGTGAGAGCGGTGTCGCTCGTCGAGTCGGGGACGTTCGAACTGGACGCCAGGGAGTGCCCCGCGCCCGGCCCATCGGAGGTGCTCGTCGAAATGAGCGATGTTGGCATCTGCGGCTCCGACATCCACTGGTACGAGCACGGCCGGATGGGTGACCGGGCTGTCGAGGAGCCGCTGGTGCTCGGACACGAAAGCGCGGGCACGGTTGTCGAAGTCGGTGCGGACGTCGACGGCCACGCTGTCGGCGACCGGATCGCGATCGAACCCGGCGTTCCGTGCGGCGAGTGCGAGTACTGTTGTCGGGGAACGTACAATCTCTGCCGGGACGTCGAGTTCATGGCGACGCCCGGCACCGACGGCGCGTTCAGGGAGTACGTTGCCTGGCCCGCAGAGTACGCCTATGGCCTCCCGGACGCCGTCTCCACCCGAGAGGGGGCGCTGTGCGAGCCGATCAGCGTCGGTGTCCACGCCGTGCGGCGCGCCGACGTGGGAATTGGTGACTCGGTGCTCGTCATGGGCGCGGGTCCGATCGGGCTGCTCGCCGCAGACGTGGCGCGGGCGGCGGGCGCGGCGGACGTGGCCGTCGTCGACGTGGTCGACTCGAAACTCGACAGGGCCGTCGACCGCGGGGCCGACCTGGCTATCGACGGCCGCGAGGCGGATGTCGCGGCGGCGGTCCGCGAGGCGTTTGGAACGGGCGTCGATGCCGCGATAGAGGCGACCGGGGCCCCGCCAGCGATCGAGTCGGTACTTGACGTTACGCGGCCGGACGGCACCGTCGTCCTGGTCGGCCTCGCACCCGACACCGAGGTGCCGGTGGACACGTTTGAACTGGTTCGGCGGCAGGTCGACGTGCGGGGGAGCTACCGGTTCGCCAACACGTACCCGACGGCGATATCCCTGATAGCGGGCGGTGACGTGGACGCGGCGGAGATCATCGACTTCGACTTGCCGCTCGACCGCGTGAGCGACGCGTTCGAGCGGGCCGCGGAGCCGGTCGTGGTCAAGGGCATGATCTCGATGGATTGAGGCGGACCCCCAGGCTAACATTTATATTTGAATGGATACCTCCATTCAACATGGTCATCGTTGCAGCGATTAGTGGTTCCGATCAGTCGACAGCGATCGCCGCGCAGGCCGATGAACTCGCACGGGCGTTCGACGACGAACTCCACCTCGTCCACGTCATCGAGGAGACCGAGTACACGCGGCTGGTGGAGAAACGATCCAGCGTGCGGGAGACCGGGTCCGAGGGCTCCATCGAGGACGACGCTGCGGCCGCCGCGGCCGAGGGGATAGACGAGGCACTCGACGCGGACTACGAGGTCGTCGGCCGGGTCGGAACTCCGAGAAAGAAGGTCGTCGAGTACGCCGACGAGATTGACGCGCGGTATGTCGTCGTCGGCGGGCGGGCGCGGTCCCCGACCGGGAAGGCGTTGTTCGGCAGCGTCACGCAGTCGATCCTGCTGAACACAGAGCGCCCGGTTGTCACCGTCATGGAGGCAGAGTAGGCGGCCGCGGGTCGACCGTGAAGTCACCACGAACCGCCGGTCCGGTGGGCCGACCCCGGCCGAAACGGACAGGAACAATGCAAGACTTATTTCGATACAATCCATGGAGAAGGTATGAGCACGGGTTCGGTGGAGCAGTTTCAGCAGTCGCTGTCACGCCTGAATACGGCGTCGACCGCCGTTGCACCCGACGAGCTGGTGTCGACGGTGGCCGACCTGGTCGAGCCCCCCGCAGTCGGGGCCGAACTGCCGTTCGACGGCCTCTCGATCGCGGACGCGCCGGTGACGCTCGATCCGTCTCCCTCCCGGCTCAGGGAGGCGGTGACAGGCGTAAGCGGGTCGCGCATGGGCATCGCCTCGCTGGGGACCGTCGCGGTCGAGTCCCGGGCCGAGGGCGACGAGTTCATCGCGCTGTACCCGGAGCGGCACGTAGTCGTCGTCAGGGCGAGCGACCTGCGGACGGATCTGTCGGACGCCTTCGGCTGGCTCCGGGCGGAGTTCGAGGAGGACTGTCAGTCGTTCATCCTCGCGACGGGGCCGAGTTCGACGGGCGACATGGGCGCGCTCGTCCAGGGCGTCCACGGGCCGAAAGAGGTCCACGTCATCATCGTCAGAGACAATGAGTGAATCACAACAACTGGATGCCGACCGCATCCGCACGCTGCTCGAATCGGAAGGCGACGAGATAAAGGAGAACACGCGCCTATTCAACACGGAACGGTACGACGCGGTGAAAGCCGTCGGCGAAGGCGCACACGAGGACAACCGCACCCAGGCGCGAGAGATAAAAGCGGACGCGATCGAGCGCCTCCCCGAACTCATCGACCGGACACGGAAGGCCGTCGAGGCGAACGGAGGGACGGTGTACGTCGCCGACGACGCCGAGGACGCGAACCAGTACCTCGCCGAGGTAGCCGACAATGTCGACGCCGACAGCGTCGTGAAGTCGAAGTCAATGACTACCGAGGAGATGGACCTGAACGAGGCCCTGGAGGCCGACGGACTCGACGTCTGGGAGACGGACCTCGGCGAGTTCGTCATCCAGGTCGCCGAGGAGGCGCCGTCGCACATCGTCGGCCCGTCACTCCACAAGTCCCGCGAGGAGATCACGAAGCTGTTCGAGGAGGAGTTCGACCCGGACGAGTCGCTCGACTCCGCGGAGAAGCTGACGGCGTTTGCACGGGAGTACCTCGGCGAGTGCATCGACGACGCCGAGGTCGGGGTCACGGGCGCGAACTTCGTCCTAGCCGAGAGCGGGTCGATAGCGCTGGTGACCAACGAGGGCAATGCCCGCAAGTGTGCGTCGATCCCCGACACGCACGTCGCCGTCGCCGGGATCGAGAAAATCATCCCATCGATCGCGGAATTGGAGCCGTTCGCGGAGCTCATCTCGCGGTCGGCGACGGGTCAAGACATCCCGCAGTACCTGTCGCTGTTGACACCGCCGGTCGACACGCCTGCGATCGACTTCGACAGCAGGGACGAGTCGTACTTCGGGAACAGCGATGCGGACCGCGACTTCCACCTCGTGCTGCTCGACAACGGGCGGCGGGAGATGCGCGAGGATGACGACCTCCGCGAGACACTGTACTGCATCCGATGTGGGGCCTGTGCGAACTCGTGTGCGAACTTCCAGTCCGTCGGCGGCCACGCCTTCGGCGGGGAGACATACACGGGCGGCATCGCCACCGGCTGGGAGGCTGGGATCGAGGGCAACGACGTTGCGGCGGAGTTCAACGACCTCTGTACTGGCTGCTCCCGCTGCGTGAACGCCTGTCCGGTGAAGATCGATATCCCGTGGATCAACACGGTCGTTCGGGACCGCATCAATCGCGGGAAGGACCCCGGCTTCGACGACATGCTAGTCGACGGCCTCGTGCCGGACAAGGAGGAACCCGGTACGCCGCTCCGCAAGCGCTTCTTCGGGAACTTCGAGACGGTGGCGAGGATAGGTAGCGCGACCGCGCCGCTGTCGAACGCCGTCGCCTCGACGGGGCTCGCGCGAAAGGCGATGGAGTCGGTTCTGGGGATCGACGCCCGGCGCGACCTGCCGGAGTTCCGGCGCACCACGCTCCGCGAGTGGGCGGCGTCGCGCGAGCCCCGCGTCGCCGATCCGGAACGCCGCGTCGCGCTGTATCCGGACGTGTACACGAACTACGTCCGGGCGGAGCGCGGGAAGGCCGCAGTTCGCGTGCTGGAGGCGCTCGACTGCGAGGTCGTCGTCCCAGACGTGGGCGGCTCCGGCCGCGCGCCGCTGTCCCAGGGGATGATTGCCACGGCCGAGAAGAAGGCCAAGACCGTCGCGGAGTCGCTCTTGCCGTACGTCGAGGACGGGTACGACGTGGTCGCCGTCGAGCCCAGCGACCTGGCGATGTTCCGCCGGGAATACGAGAAGCTGCTCCCCGAAGCTGCGTACGAGCGGCTCGACGGGAACAGCTACGAGGTGTTGGAGTACGCTTACGGCCTGCTGGAGAACGGTGCGGACCCCGACGTCCTGCCCGCGGGTGACGGCGACGGCATCGCGTACCACAGCCACTGCCAGCAGCGGACGCTCGGCTTGGAGGGGTACACTGCGGCGGTGCTGGAGCGGCTCGGGTACGACGTGCTCACCTCCAACGTCGAGTGCTGTGGGATGGCTGGGAGCTTCGGTTACAAGAGTGAGTACTACGACCTGAGCATAGATGTCGGAGAGACGCTGGCCGACCAGTTCGAGGGGGCCGCCGACGAGCGGACGGTTGTCGCCAGCGGCACCTCCTGTATGGAGCAGCTCGACTCGCTGCTGTCCCCGGAGACGCACCACCCGGTCGAGCTGCTCGACCCCGAACGCCGGTAGGCACAGCGCACGGGTCACCCCCAGCCGCGGGAAACTGATTTGTACCGGGGAGGCGATGTCCGAACGAGCCATGAGCTGGACGGCGACGGATACGATACGCACTGCCGACACCAACCTCTACCGCGTGCCGAACGAGCAGGCATTGGAGGACGCCACGCAGTCGTTCGACACGCTGGAGGTCATCGCGGTCACCCTGGAATCGGAGGACGGCCACCGCGGCCTCGGATTCACCTACACCATCGGCCGCGGCGGTGCGGCGACGAAGCAGTTCCTCGACGACGAACTCGTCCCGCTACTGGAGGGACAGCCAGTCGCCCCGCGGACCGTGCGCTCGAACCTGCGCGGGGAGACGACGTTCATCGGGCGGGAGGGCATCAGCGAGTTCGCCGTCGCGGCCGTCGATGTCGCCGTCTGGGACCTACTCGGGAAGGTCACGGGGCTCCCGCTATGTGAATTGCTCGGCGGGAGCCGGGAGGCGGTACGGATGTACGAGACGGACGGTGGCTGGCTCCAGTACGACGCCAATACCCTTGTCGAGAACGCGCGGAGGATTGCCGAGGATGGGTTCGCGGGGATGAAAATGAAGGTTGGATCGTCGGTCGACCGCGATGTCGAGCGCGTGCAGGCCGTCCGGGACGCGCTTCCGGCCGACCTGGACCTGATGCTCGACGCCAACTGCTCGTACACGGTGCCCGAGGCGCGGGACCTGACCGGGCGCTTGGACGATGTCGCGATAACCTGGCTGGAGGAACCGCTCCCGAAGGGCGACTACGCGTCGTATGCCGACCTTCGGGAGCGAATCGATGTCCCGATCGCCACCGGCGAGAACTTCTACAACGAGACGCAGTTCCGGCAGGCGATCGCGCAGGACGCGGTGGACTACGTCCAGCCCGACGTCTGCCGCGTGGGCGGGATCACGCCGTGGATGAACGTCGCCGAGCAGGCGGCTGCGACCGGCCTCGCCGTGTCGCCCCACTTCATCGAACCGCTCCACGCTCACCTCGCACGTGCCGTCGACAACGTCCCCTACATCGAGCACCATTCGACCGTGTTGGACGAGCTGCTCGCCGACCCCGTTCCGGTCGAGGACGGCAAGATCCGGCCGCCGGATCGGCCGGGCCACGGGATGGCCTTCGAGGGCGCGAGCGAGTACAGGGTGGATTGATCCACGATGGCAATCGGTCGAATGCCGTGGTAGCGACCATCAAGGCGTACGCGATTACTTCTCATACCCGGGTCTAACGATATTGGACAAGGCGTGGGACGTGTCCACACGGATTGGTCCTCGGGAATTACAACCATATGCTCGTAATCCTGTGGCCGCGTTCAGAGATAGACATAAAGGAACATCTCGCGTTCCGCGATCAACGGTGTTGGACGCCGTTCGGGCGTGTTTCGTTGTTTCCAACTTCGTTGGACACTGTCGAACCGCGTCCCAGAGTGGTGGCGTAACAGTCAGCTGAACGAGAACACCAGCTTGCAGGTCCCGAAGTTCACGAACGCCTTGAGCGACGCCGTCGGGTCGTCGATGTCGAACGAGGCGTCGAGCATCGCCGACGGCTCTATCATCCGTTGCAACCGGCGAGCGATGCGGCCATCAGAACGCTTTTGGCGGTTGGTACTGACCCACACCGTATGCGACGAGTTCGATTCAGCGACCCAGCGGGGAGCGTACGGACCGGCTTCTGGACGGACGACGGAATCGAGTTCGGCGGACGGACGTACGACCCCGCCGAGGTCGACGTGCTACCCCCGGTCAAGCCGAGCAAGATCGTCTGCGTCGGCCTCAACTACGCCGACCACGCCGAGGAGGAGGGGATGGAGCTGCCCGATCGGCCGATGCTGTTCCTGAAGCCGCCGAACACCGTGTCTGGCCACGGCGACACAATCTCGCTCCCGCAGGGCAAGGAGACGGTCGAGTGGGAGGCCGAACTGGGCGTCATCATCGGCGAGCAGTGCCGCAACGTCCCCGAGAGCGAGGCGATGGACATCGTCGAGGGGTTCACCTGCCTCAACGACGTGTCGAATCGCGACGACCAGCGCGTCGAGCAGAACTGGGTCCGCGGGAAGGCGTTCGACAACGCCGCGCCGGTCGGCCCGGTCGTGGCGCCGACGGAGGTGGTGCCCGACGACGCGGGCATCGAACTGCGTGTGAACGGCGAGGTCCGCCAGAACTCCGGTCGCGACCAGTTCATCTTCTCCGTCGAGGAGCTGATCGCCGAGATCACGGCGTACATGACGCTGGAGTCGGGAGATGTAATTTCAACCGGGACGCCCGCGGGCGTCGGCCCGATCTCGGACGGAGACATCGTCGAGGTCGAGGTCGAGGGCGTCGGCGTACTGGAAAACGAGTTCACCCGACAATGATGTACCGAGCCGGTATCATCGGCACCGGCGGGATCGCCGGGATGGGTATCCTCGGGATGCACGACGAGGAGGCCATCGGGCAGGAGAAGATCCGCGCTAGCCACGCGGGTGGCTACGACGAGACGCCGGGCGTCGAACTCATCGCAGTCGCCGACATCGACGAGGAGAGCCTCCACAAATTCGGCGAGGCGTGGGATATCCCGTCTGAGTGCCGCTATGAGGGCCACGATGCGATGCTGGCCGCCGAGGACCTAGACGTTGTGTCGGTATGCACGCCGTCGTTCCTGCACCGCGACCACGTCGTCGACGCCGCCAGATCCGAGACGGACCCGGACGTGATCTGGTGCGAGAAGCCGATTGCCTCCGCCGTCTCCGACGCCGAGGCGATGATTGAGGCCTGTGATGACGCCGATGCGGAGTTCCTCGTGAACCACTCGTTCCGGTTCACCGACAAGCTTCGGCGTCTCCACGAACTGATCCAGGAAAAGGACCTGCTGGGCGACGTCCACTCGGTGTCGAGCCAGTTTCGGATGGAACTGCTCCGGAACTCGACGCACCTGCTCGACACGCTGGTCTACCTGCTGGACGCCCGTGCCGACCGGGTGTCCGGCTATATCTCCGGGGAGAACGAGGCGGTCAACTCACTCGATGCCGACAGGGGCGTCGACGACGCTGCGGGCGGCGGCTATGCCTTCATGGACGACGGCACGTTCACCACGATAGACTGCACCATTCCCCGGGACGACTCCTCGATGATCCTCTCGTTTGTCGGGAGCGAGGGCAAGCTGTACATGAACAATGACGACGGAGAGTGGCGCTACTGGTCGCTGGAGGACGGCGAGCACGTCGAGGAACCGCTGCCCGGTATCGAGGGTGCGTGGACGTGGGAAGACGACTACGAATCGGCGTTTGGCAACGCGGCGAGCCATGTCGTCGAACTTCTCGACGGCGAGGCGACGAACCGGTCGCCGGGTCGGGAGGCCGCTCGGTCGCTGGAGATCATCGCCGGATTCTATATCTCACACTACACCGGCGGGGACGTGTCGATTCCGCTTGACCAGCCACTCCGCGACGTGACGATCACTTCCTGGTGATGGCCGAATCGCCCGGTTCGGCCCGGAACTCGACGTACGAAACCGTGCCGAATCGTGGCCGTTAAACAATCAAATTTCACTCTTAAATGGTGCCGCGGTCGCCCGCTTGTGTGGGCCGATCGGGCCCCTGGTACGATCGGCCGTTTGAACCCCTTGCCTGTGAACCCAAGCGGGAAACATATAGGGAAATCGACTGCTCAGTGAAGCCTGGTTAATCTCCTCAAATGCGGACCAGTCGCTTCTGGCACCGATTTCCCTCCTATAGAACTACCGACTCGGCCAGATCATGGCTTACCGCTTTCGCTATTCTTCAAAATGCAACGTTCTAACCTTGATATTCACTACCTACCTAAATATGGGAAATATATCGAGTAATAGTGAATGGGTTCATAGCTACTTCGTCACACTTCCGAAGTAACTAATCTTCGTTCACTATCGTCTATTCGTTTAGGGATATTAAACTCGTGTCTCAGACACTTATCAGATATCTATCTAGAAATAGCCAGAATATATCTATTTAGCGGAATATTTTACAATTGTACTCCCGTAACAGAACACGATACACGTCGAAATTTGACACTTGCGCCGGACGAATTTCCGCTCATCGTTACCAATATACACCGTCTTTGCGGTGCTGGCGTCTGCAGTCGTAGTGCGACGAAAGGACCTGTTTAGTACTGTAAAACGCTATCTCGGTCGAACGAGTACACCCGGTGGCCGACGGTCGAGTGCCTCGAGCGATATCGAATCACAGGAGCGGACCGAAATCTGATAGACCCATCAGAGCGAAACTGGTTCGCCGGTTTCGATCGCCTCGTTCGCGGCCAAGGTCAACTCGAGAGTTCGTGCGGCGTCGGCGTAGTCGGTCCGGATAGATGACTCGTCTCGCTCGGTGACGGCGTCGACGAACGCATCCACTTCGCGGCGTAGCGACGACGCGGCGTCGTCAGGTACGTAGTGGATCGACTCACTGTCGACCGTTCCGGTGAGCGTCTGGTGAGTGAAATCGATTTCGAGGGCGAATTCCTCGCCGGCCAACTCGAGTTTGCGGCCGACCGATGTCACGCAGTTCGTCGAGACGTAGCTGACGATCCCGTTCTCGTGTTTCATCGTGGTCGAGTTGACGTCCTCGAAGTCAATCGACTCGAGATTCACTCGCGAGCCGCCGACAGCGGCGAGGTGATCGACCTCGCCCCCGAAGTAGCGAACGAGGTCAAAGATATGTGTCGACAGTTGGACCGTGCTCCCGCCGGACTTGGCCTTCTCCCGCCCCCACTCGCGTCCGGGGACCCCGCCCCAATAACGACCCTCGATGAGGCTGACCGTCCGATCACTGATCACCTCCTCGGCGCGATCGACCAACGGCGAGTACCGGGAGAGATAGCCCGACTGGGAGATAACACCGTGCTTCTCGATCGCGGTGCGAATTTCTGCAGCCTTCTCGGTCGTCCGCGCGACCGGTTTTTCGACAAACAAGTCGAGGCCGCGCTTGGCGGCACCGATCGCCTGGTCGGTGTGTGCGAACGACGGGATCGCCAGAACGACGGCGTCGAGCGATTCGTTCCGGTAGAGCCGATTATGATCCGTGTATACCGTCGCGTCACGCGTTTCCGCCGCTTCGCGAGCGGTTTCCTCATCGAGATCGCAGATCGCCACGATACGGACGTCGTCGTGATGGTCGAACTGTTCGAGCAGGCGCTGGCCCATGATGCCGGCGCCGACGCAGGCGAGATCCATACCAGCAGTAACCCGTTCGAATACTAATAAGCGTGCCGCCTGACGGGATTTGCCGATCGGCGGGCTCGAAAGCGGGTTGCGGATCGAAACGGCGGGTGGCGTAGTCGTTCGAGCGCCGGGACTTGCTAGTCCGACGGGGAGATGTGGCCGCGCTTCAGGCCACGGTACGCACCGCGGTACGCCTCCCAGTCATTGGACTCAGTGTTGAAATCGTAGTCTTGGGTGTTGCCGAAGGTTCCGGTCTGCACCTCGACGAGGTTGACTCCGGGCAGATGGAAGTTCCAGTACCACGAGAACGTCTCGGCGATCTCCTGGTTGCGCTGTTCGTCATTGACGCTTCGCCACTCCTGGTCGAGTTCGAAGAGGTTGACCTCCTCGGTCGACCCGGAGAGATCCTCCTGGCCGACCTCCGTCGGCACCTCGACGACGATCTCGCGGCCGTTATACGGCGATTGCGTCTCGCCGGCGTCGAGCGCCTGCTCGATGTCGACAGTTTCGCCGAGCTCGTTGCCCGCCGTGTGATTGTGCCGGAAGTAGTAGAACGGGTGTGCGATCTGTCCGCCGTGATTTTCGATCGTCAGGTCGAAGTCGACGTTGTTCGACTTCCGATCGTTGTACGTCGCCGACTCAAGGACGTTGAGATCGATCTCGAAGCCGAAGTTGATGAGTTGATCGGAGATTGTTCGGGCGAGGTTCGTCCGGAAGTCCGGGAGGACCAGCTGCAGTGAGACGAGGTCGCCGTCCTCGTCGACCCATTCGTCGCCCCTGAGTTCGTATCCGGCTTGTTCCATCAGTGCCGCCGCGCGCTCCTCGTCATCCTGAACTGGATAGTCGATATAGGACTCGACGTAGCTATCGTCGAGCCAGTTCTCGGTTACCGCCGATGGGAGTCCGGTCTGTGCCTCCCGTGGGACGCTCTCGGTATTGTAGTTCGTCGAGATGTGTTCGAGGTTCAGGACGTGCGCGATCGCTCGTCGAACCTCACGTCGGCGGAGGTGTTCAGCTCCTGGCCCCTGCCCAAAGAACTCGAGTTTTCGCATGAACGTATCGTTGTAGACGGTGATGTTGTCCATGGAGTTGGGCGCCGTTCCTTCGCCGACCCACTGCTGGAGCAATCCGAAACCGAAGTCAACGACGCCGCCCTGAATCCGCTGCGCGAGGGCGTCGTCCTGTGCGAGTACGAACTCGAACTCGTCGATTTCGATCTCGTCGGCATAGGGGTGGTCCTCAAACAGTTCGCAGTAGATCCCCTCCGTGTCGTAGTCGACGATCTCGAACGGCCCGTTCCCGAGTCCTTCGTCCATAACCGTCGAGATATGCAGCGGCATCTCCTCAGCCATCTCCTCTTGAATCTCTAGCCGTTCGTCGTGGTCCGCCGCATCCTGGAGTTCTTCTGCCCACGGCTTGAACTTGTCCCGATGGACGCGTTGCATCTCGCCGAGGTAGCCACCCAGCTGGTACTGGACCAACTCGGGGTTCTGGGGTTCCTTGTACACCCGGGTGAGTGTCATCTCGTCCTCGAGAATTAGTTCCTCGATGTCGCTGCCGTCTCCTTGGAAGAGGCGAGCGCACTCCTCGTACCAGTACTTGTCCTCGGCGGTGACCTGGTCGCCGTTCCACCAGTACCAGCCCTCCTCGAACTCTACGGTCACCGCCTGTTCGTCCGGATCGTAATCCCAATCGCTGATCTGCTCGAGCGTCATCGAGCCGTCAGCATAAAATCGCTGAACCGGCTCGAGGAGCATCCACGACTGCGACCACGGGTATCCCGTCGCCCAGGAATTGAAATTAATCTCGTCCGGGATCGTCGGCTGCCACGAAGAGATCCCACCTTCTCCTCTGCCTTCTTTTTCACCACCTATGCAGCCAGCGACCCCCGCCGCGACCATCGCCGAACTCGCGGCGAGCATCTGTCGCCGCGTCAGGAACTCTTCGGCAGAGTCCACGGTTCCGTGTCTGTCACTACTTGGCATACGAAACTACCATTACAAGTCATGGGTTAAATATTTTTCTCGGGTTCGCACGTTTGGACCGACGGTACATTCACTTCGGAGAGACGTGGCCCCGTTTCACGCCGCGGTACGCGCCGCGATAGCAGTTCCAGTCCTTTGTGTCCGTGTGGAACTCGAAGTCTTGGATGTTGCCGAAGGTGCCGCTCTGGACCTCGAAGTGGCCGACTTCGCGGAGGTGGAAGTTCAAGTGTCACGAGAACGTCTCGGCGATCTCCCTGCTTCGCTCCTCGTCGGCGGTGACCCGCCACTCCTGGTCGAGTTCAAAGAGAGTGACTTCCTCGGTCGACTCGGAGAGATTCTCCCGGGCGATCGCTTCGGCAGTTCGACGCGATCTCGCGGCCGTTGATCCGGGTGAGCGTCATCTCTCCCTCGAGAATCAGTCTCTTGACGTCGCTGCCGTCTCCCTAAATGAACCGAGCGTACACCTCGTACCAGTACGTGTCCTCCGCGATGATCTGATCGCCGTTCCACCGTACCAGTCCTCCCCTCGAACTCCACCCTCACGGCCTATTCGTCCGGGCCGTACTCCCAGTGTTTGATCATCTGGTTTTCGATGGAGCCGTCGGCGAAGAACCGCTGGACTGGCTCGAGGAGCAGCCACGTCTGCGACCGCGGGTACCTGACGCCCAGGTGTTGAAGTTCACCTCGTCGCGAGCATTCGGCGACGCGTCAGAAATGCCTCGGCCAAGCCAATACTGTGATGAGTGTCATCACAACCTGTCGGATAAGTATACACGGTATCAGTTACCCATTCGCTCGCTAGTGACAGAATTACGGGTTTCCCGCCGATTCCCAATGCTAGACCGGATAGACGCCGGATCAGTCCCGTCGAAACCACGTCAACAGCACGTAAAACGATCCTGCGGAGACGATCGCCGTGATCCCAAACACGCCGAGTATCCCAGCGATGACACCGTCCTGACTAGTGAACCGGAAGGGGAGCTCGAAAACGGCGCCGATGAGCAGCAGGAGGACGCCGATCGCCACGATCGATAGCAGGAGCGATCCCCGAAGTATCTTGAGAATCCTGTACAGTGGTTCGTCCGTCTGACTCGGGTCACTCTCCGAAGCGGTTGCCATTGTGTCTGCTCTACGTTCTGTAAGATTCGATATAAAACTTTGTACGCCGTTACCGGGTTCGGTCGGCGAGACGAGATCGATCGTCGCAAAGATTAATATGTGTTGTGACAAACCATATCACAGGGAATACCGATGTACCATTCCGCCGAAGAACCGAGAGACGAGAAGCGACCGACGGCCGGTAGCTGAACCATGACGCGAACCGAAACAGAACTCGAGATTACGCGCGACGACAGTAGCTCGCACGACGTCATCCTTGAGGTACGCGACGTGGACGTGACCTTCGACATGGAACGAGGCACCTCCCGCGTCCTCGATGGCGTGAGATTCGATGTCCACCGAGATGAGATGCTCGGCATCGTCGGCGAGAGCGGAAGCGGCAAGTCGATGTTCGCGTCGGCTCTGCTCAACGCTGTCGTTGACCCCGGCCAGACATCCGGCGAGATCATCTACCACCCGCCCGACGGCGAACCCGTCGACGTGCTCTCGCTGAGCGAATTCCAACTCGAACGGTTCCGCTGGGAGGAAATCTCGATGGTGTTCCAGGGAGCGATGAGTTCGTTCAACCCGACAATGAAGATCGGGGAGCACTTCGAGGAGACGATCAGAGCCCATGGGGAGGACATCGAAGAGCGGATGGAGCACGGGTGGCAGTTGCTCGCGGATCTCTATCTTGATCCAGGGCGGGTCTTCGACTCGTACCCGCACGAACTGTCTGGCGGGATGAAACAGCGGACGCTCATCGCACTGAGCCTGATCCTCGAGCCGAAGGTCCTCGTGATGGACGAGCCGACCGCGGCCCTGGACCTGCTTATGCAGCGATCGATCATGAGTCTCCTGGGGAACCTCCAGGAGGAGTACGACCTGACGATCGTCTTCATCACCCATGATCTGCCGCTCGTTGCCGGACTGGCCGATCGGCTCGCCGTCATGTACGCCTTCGAGTTCGTCGAGTACGGTCCGAGCGAGCAAGTCATTCGCGACGCCACGCACCCCTATACGCGGGCGCTGTTAAAGTCGGTGCCGAGCGTGGACGCGTCGTTGGAGGATATGCACCCGATCGAGGGCGAGAGCCCGGACCCGGTCAACGCACCGAGCGGGTGTTCATACCATCCGCGCTGTCCGCTCGCGACCGTGGAGTGCGTGCAGGCGGATCCCGACTACCACGAGGTCTCCGAGGAACGAGGGGCGGCCTGCTTCCACTGGGAACAGTCGGGCGACGAGATCGAGTACGCGCTCGGCGTCGATCCAGATGAATTTCCGGAGTCCACCGCGGCGTTCGAGTCTGAGGAGGAGACCGTTGTCTCGCTGGATGACGTCGACGTTCACTTCGAACAGGCGGGACTTATCGACGAACTGTTCGGCAAGGAGAGCGTGGTCCGCGCGGTCAACGACGTGTCGATCGAGCTGCGGGAAAACGAGGTCGTCGCCCTCGTCGGCGAATCCGGGTGCGGGAAGACGACCCTCGGAAAGACCGTGATCGGACTCCAGGAGCCGACGGACGGCTCGGTTAGCTA
This sequence comes from Natrialba taiwanensis DSM 12281, assembly GCF_000337595.1. Classification (GTDB taxonomy): domain Archaea; phylum Halobacteriota; class Halobacteria; order Halobacteriales; family Natrialbaceae; genus Natrialba; species Natrialba taiwanensis. The sequence continues at coordinate 63,968 of NZ_AOIL01000034.1, forward strand.
CCGCGACCAGGACATCTGGGAGGCGAAAGCCGGGGGCGGCGACTACGAGTTCGACGACATCCGTCGCGCCCTCCAGATCGTCCACCAGGACCCGGGAAGTTCGTTGAACTCTTCCCGGACGGTCCGTGCGAGCCTGTCGGCGCCGCTGAAGCGGTGGCGGCCGGACCTTGGCCCGAGCGACCGGGAGACGGTGATCTATAACCTGCTCAAGCGCGTCGGCATGAAGCCGCCTGAGGACTACGCGGCGCGGTTCCCCCACCAGCTCAGCGGCGGAGAGAAACAGCGCGTCGTCCTCGTTCGCGCGCTCCTGATGAGCCCTGACCTCATTCTCGCCGACGAGGCGGTGAGTGCGCTCGATGTCTCCTTGCGGGTCGAGATGATGGACCTGATGCTCGACCTCCAGGAGCTGTTCGACACGTCGTACCTATTCATCTCTCACGACTTCTCGAACGCACGCTATCTCACCGAGAAGTCCGACGGACGGATCGGCATCATGTACCTTGGCAACCTCGTCGAGATCGGGCCGGCACAGGAGATCATCTCTGACCCGAAACACCCCTACACCAAGGTGCTCCGGTGGGCGACGCCACCACTCGATCCGGACGAGGCCAAGGAAGCGAACGCCACCGATCCGCCGATCAGAGAGATCGACATTCCGGACCCGACCGACCCGCCGAGCGGCTGTCCGTTCCAGACGCGGTGTCCTGATGCCCGCGAGGTCTGTACCCGAGAGGTTCCCGAACTGCAATGCACCGAAGGTGCTGCTCGCGTCGCCTGCTTTCGCGAGGACGACGATCACGAGTACTGGGCGAGCGAACCGATCGAAAGCGACACCGTCTCGCTCGAGACGGAGAGCGAAGCCGACTGAACCGACCGAAGGTTTTTGCTACCGTGACGATATCGCAGAGGTAGATGAGCAGAAAATACGACAAGACGTACCTCGATCACCTCTGTGATTACGAGAGCGCGTGGCGGATGCTGTTTACGTTCTCGTCCGGTCTGCTCGGGCTCATGATCATCTGGCTCGTCGTCGCCGACTCGGGCAGTGAGACGTTCGTCGTCGCACTCATGAACGTCGCGGGGCTCTCCGCCCTCACGGCACTGAGCGGCGGGCTCCTGTGGCGGTGTCGGTAGTGTCTTGCGGCCGCGAAAATTCACAGAAGGACAAAATATATCACCACTGCAACGAGATACCATACCATAGTAGATGAGATACTTTGTCAAGCGGGTCGTTCACGCAGCTGTGACGCTCGTCTCTGTGACGACGATCACGTTTGCGCTCTTTCGGCTCATGCCGGGCAATCCCGCCCAAGCGATGCGCGCCCAGTTCGAGGCAGATATGGAAGCGGGTGGCGGGACGGCTGACCCCGAAGTACTCGACGCGATGGTCGAACAGCACATCGGGTTCAATCCGGACCAGCCGTGGTACATCCAGTACGTCGAGTACCTGCGGGATATCATCCTCTACCAGGATTTCGGCCAGTCGTACTTCTACAACGAAGCCGTGTTTGACATCCTGTTCACGGCGATGCCGTGGTCGATCTTCATCAGCGTCTACGGGCTGGCGCTCGGCTACACGACGAACATCCTCCTCGGAGCGGCAATGGCCTACAAGGAAGGCTCACGTTTCGACAACTATGCGACCGTGCTCGCGACGTTCCTGAACTCGGTGCCGTACTACGTCGGCGCGATCCTCTTCCTGGCGTTCTTCGGCTACGAACTCGGGCTCTTCCCGACCGGCGGCCGGTATAACACGGATCTACAGACGGGTCTAAACGTCCGGTTCATGGCGAGTATCTCCTACCACGCCGTCCTGCCGGTGATGTCTAGTTTCATCGTCGGGTTCGGCGGCGGTGCCCTCTCGATGCGAGGGAACTCCATTCGAATCCTGGGAGAGGATTACCTCCGGGTCGCGCGACTTCGTGGGATCAGTTCGACGCGTATTGCGACCCGCTACGTTGCGCGCAACGCGATCCTGCCGCTGTACACCCAGATGATGATCGGCATTGCCACGGTGTTCTCGAGCAGCGTCTTACTCGAGTTCATCTTCACGTATCCCGGTGTCGGCTGGTACACCTACGACGCGGTCATGCGTCGGGACTATCCACTGTTGATGGGGTCGTTCCTCTTCTTCACGATCGTCACGCTCATCGGCATCCTCATCGCCGAGTTCACGTACGGACTCGTCGACCCACGGATCGGTTCAGGTGATCACAGTGAGTCATACTAACGAATCAGGTTTCGAAACGGACGAACAGCTCACGGATGAACAACTGTTCGGCCACCTTGCCGAGGATGACACCGTTTCCCTCTCGAGACGGGAACGATTCGAGCGGATCCTGGATGCGTACTTCCTCGCGCCGGGACGGGTCGCCTGGGACGACTGGCGAACGCGAATCGGAATCCTGGTCGTCACCCTGTTCGTCTTCTTCGGGACGATTGGGCCGCGACTGGTCACGCCGCCGGCAACGAACCAGGCACCGAACAACCTCCAGCCGTTCGACGGTGGCGTCGCCGCCCTCTGGGAGGAGGGTGGCTGGATCGATATCGGCGTCGACCACCAGCTGTCCATGGGGCCGATCTCCGTCCCGGGGATCGACATCCGGTATCCGCTCGGCGCCGACAACTACGGGACGCCGATCGGACGCAACCTTATCCACGCGACGCCGGACATGCTAGAGATGGTGGTCGCCGGCGCGATCGTCTCTGTCGGTCTCGCCGCGATCTTTGGGATCACGGCCGGCTACAAGGGCGGAAAGACGGACGAGTTCCTCATGTACATCACGGACATCGTCATGACGATGCCCGGCCTGCCGCTGCTCATCGTGATCGTAGCGATCTGGTCTCCTCGCCAGGCGTGGCTCATCGGGGTCGTGCTGGCGATCGACGCCTGGCCGGGGCTCGCGCGGGCACTTCGCTCCCAGGTTCTGACCCTCCGTGAGGAGTCGTACGTCGAGGCCTCCCGGACGATGGGCCTGCCCTCGCGGACGATCCTTGCCAGGGACATCTCGCCACAGTTGATGCCGTACATCCTCATCAACTTCGCCAACGCGGGCCGCCAGGTCGTGTTCGGCTCCGTCGCGCTGTACTTCCTCGGTGTCCTCCCGCTTACGACCGCGAACTGGGGAATCATGATGGACACCGCGTACTCCGAGGCCCACGCGCTGGTCAACCTGAGTAACTTCTACCAGATCTTCTGGCCGATGGCCGCGGTCGTTGTTCTCTCGTTTGGGCTGATCCTCTTCGCACAGGGTATGGACCGCGTGTTCAACCCGCGCATCAGGGCCCGACACGCGAAGAAGGTCGGCAGCGACGAAGAGCAGATCAACTGATCAGTCCGTTTCCCCGTTCATCGTAGAATTCCGAGCCGTTCAAGCGAGTTCGCTTCGCCTACGAGAGCGTCGCCCGAATGCGATCGACCACGTAGTCGGCCTCCTCGTCGGTGAGACACATCGGGTTGACCGTGAACTCCTCGGCGTCCAATCGATCGGCGCCGACGAACACGCGCGGGGTCTCTCGCCGGAGCGATTCGACGAGTCTCGTCGCGTCGGTCGCCGCGCGGTCCGAGTCGACGGTCGCAACCACCTGGGCGACGGCATCGGTCTTGTCCCCGCCCTCGAGTTGCGTCTCGAGTCCCGTGATATCGGCAAGTCCCGCTGCGAGATGTTCCGCCCGCTCGTTCCATTTTCGGAGGCAGTCCCCGTGGTCCTCCTTGAGGAACAACTCGAGCGCGCGGATCAGGCCGACGATTTCCTCCTTGCCGACTTTCATCGAACGACCGATTCCCTGGCGTGGCACGCCCGGTAGCTCGTCAGTGGTAATAAGATCGGCTGGCGGATCGTACACTGCGTCGGCCGCGTGCATGTCGAGGTGCTGGCAGGCGACTGATCGGATCAACTCTTCGTCGCCGGCGAGGATGCCCGTTGACTGGGGGCCACGAATCGCCTTCCCACCGCTGAACGCGACGAGATCAGCGCCCTGCTCGACGAATCGCGAGAGGTTCTCGGCCGGCGGGAGCTCCGCCGCCGCGTCGACGATGACCGGCACGTCGTGGTCGTGGGCAATCTCGCAGACCGTCTCGAGCGGTGGCTGCGTGTAGGGTTTCTCCATGTAAGCGATGGCGGCGGTGTCGTTCGTGATGGCTGCCTCGATCTCCCAGGGCTCGACGTTCTCCGAACCGGTGCCGAGGTGGTGGTCGTTCGTCCCGATGTCGACAATCGTCGCTCCGGGCAGGCGAAGGGCGTGATCGTAGCCGTTCCGGTGGGTCCGCGGCATGACGATCTCGTCCGCCACACCCTCGGTGTCGGGGAGTCGAGCCATCACCTCGAGATCGTCTCCGGAAAGACACGCCGCGGCGGCCATCGACAGCGCGGCGCTCGCACCGCTAGTGACGTAGCCGGCGTCAGCGCTGGTCGCCTCGGCGACGAGTTCCGAGGCGCGCTGTTGCAGGTCCGAGATGCGGACGAACGAACGGGAGGCGTCGCGCATCGCGTCCGCCGCCTCCTCGCGCATCAGCGACCCGCTGATGCGGGTCTTCGTCCCGGTCGCGTTGATGACGGTCGGGACCTCGAGATCGTCGTAGATTGTCGCCTTGTCAGGCACTCTGAATCACCGACTGCGATCGAACTGACATACTTACTCGGTTCGAAAACGGACCGGAAAAACCTTCCGCCGTCGGGTGTGGGTTCAATTCCCGATGGAGATCGGTTCGTGAAGCGACCCAGTTGTCCGTAAATCTCACTCAGAACTTATATAACCGAAGCTTATTTTATTGGTTACGGTGATATGTTCATTGATGACACGAGACATACGTGACCAGGTCGATAGCCCCTGGTCTCGAGAGCGATTGTGTTCGGTAGCCAATAGCGGGGATGCGTTTGATCTGTCGCGACGATCGATACTTGCGACAACGGGTGCCGGAGCGCTTGGCGGACTCGTCTCGATCGGCGACACCACCGCGGCGGCCGAGAACGACGAGCGGTATCACCTGAAGACTCGGCCAACGATGTGGACCGAGGAGATGCGGACGAACGCGCGGACGAATATCGATCGGTACGACTGGGCCGAGAGCCAGCGCGACAGCGCGCTCAGCGAGGCCGACACGCGCCTCGCACAGTATGGGCCGGACCTCGAGAGCCTCTGGAGGCTGGTCACGTCCCAGAAGATCCCTCGTGGCGGCGGCGAGACGTTCGAGCGCCGCATCCTTGGCGGTCACAGCCAGCCCGGAACGGACCGTCTCTGGAAGATCGAGACGACGGTTGAGAACCCCCACGGAGAGGGGAACCTGATCGTGCCGACGAACGACTTCGGGGCCTACCGGAAGAGCGGACTGGACGACCGCGGCATGTTCGATCCTGAGCTGGCCGACGATTCCCTGTTGGTCAACGAGGAACACCCCGAGATGGGCGAGGGCTGGGGCGTCGACGACGGCTGGGGCTGGCACGACGAGGACGACGACCTCGGCGGTGGCGCGGGGAACCGCTGGAACTTCGTCGCGTACTACAACCACTGGTTCACGTGGCGACCCGGCGGGATCAGACGACTCGTCAACGCCCTCGTCGACGCGTACCTGCTCACCGAGGAGTCGGAATACGCGATCGCCGGCCTGGTCGTCCTCGACCGAATCGCCGACGTCTACCCCGAGATGACAATCTGGGACTACCAGCGCGGAGAACACGGCTTCTGGAACAATTCCGGCGGCCGCCAGACCGGTCGTATCATCGGCTCCCACTGGGAAGGCAATCTCGCCCGCAATCTGCTGGTCGCCTACGACGCGTTCTTCCCCGCACTTGATGATGCCGAGGCCGCGGACGCAGTGGTTGACTTTCTCGAGACCAAAACCGACGAGTACCCCGACCTGCCAGAGAAGGACTCGGTCGCGAAGATTCGCGAGAACATCGAGGAGAACTACCTCCAAGAGATGCTTCCGGCTGCGAAGGAATCGGACATGGCGCCGGGGCGAGGACAGCTGTCGGCGGTTACGATCTCCGCGCGCGTCCAGGATGACACCCGCGAGGACGGCTACACGCGAGAGGCGCTCGAGTGGGTGTTCCAGCCCGGCGACGAGTATTTCGACGGCGATCAGTGGAACGAAGAGCCCGAGAACTGGTATACGACCGGCGGGAACGTGCTCGCACCGATCGTCGACGAGTGCGATCGCGACGGCTACTGGCACGAGGGATCGCTGGGGTACAACCGGATCCGGATGTCGTCGATCCAGCAGGTGGCCGAGAACCTGGAGGGATACGACGGGTTCGATGGCACCGACCTCTACCAGCACCCGAAGTTCCAGAACGCACTCAAGATCAATGCCGACCTGCTCCTGCTCGATGAGTTCTCGCCCGCACTCGGCGATACCCACCACCCCTCGAGAACCGAGTGGAGCCAGAGCGCGGTGTCCGAAGGGTACGAGGCGACGGAACGGCCGATCTTTGCCAAGCTCTGGCACTACTCGAACGGCTACTCGACGGCTGGCATCCGGGGTTCGATCTACGAAGCCGAACCCGAGGGACTTGCCGACGATATCCAAGCGGTCATCGACGCGGAAGGACCGCTCGACCTGTCTAGTCAGAACCTCGCCGGGTTCGGCTTCGCCGCGCTTCGCGACGGCACAAATCACGAGATCGGGTCTCTCGGCGAAACTCACGACACCTCTGCGCTGTTCGCCGAGGCCTCCGCACCCGTCGACGACAGCTTCGAGGAAGCCATCCAGTTCGAGGCGACCAAGGCCGGCGAGTGGTGGTCATTCGAGTTCGCCGTCGACGAGGCAGCGGAGTATGAACTCGAGATCGAGACGCTGTTCGTCGATACGTATGGGATCTACGAGCTGTACGTCAACGATGAGTACGTCGCCACGGTCGACTTCATGGCCGACGGGACCGGGCAGGAGACGCTCGCGTACCCGCTCGACCTCCAGGCGGGCACCAACGAGATGCGCTGGGAGTGTATCGGCCGTAACGAGGACGCGAACGGGTACAGCATGGCGCTATACTACCTGACGGTGCTCGACGAGGGCGACCGGGAACAGCGGGACGCTGCTGACGAGATGGGGAACACCAAGCGCGCCGTCTGGATGTACTACGGTCGTAACGGGAACGGGGCCGGCGGGACGACCCACGCCCACCGGGACGCGTTACAGATCGGCGTCGCGGCCAACGAGATGGAGCTCTCGCGCGACCTCGGCTACCCAGAGGCGACCGGCGACCATCCGCCGCGGCTGTTCTTCACGGACAATACGATCAGCCACAACACGGTTGTGGTCGACGAGCGCGGACAGGACCACCACTGGGTCGGCGTCCCGCGCCACTTCGACGGGAACGACGAGCGGGTGAGCCTGGTCGACGTCGAAGCACCCCACGTCTACGAGGAAACCGACGAATACCGGCGGACGATCGCCACGATCACGGTTGACGAGGAGCACTCCTACGCGATCGACTTCTTCCGCGTCGACGGCGGCGACGATCACCGCTTCAGTTTCCACGCGACGGAGGCGGATGTCTCCACCGAGGGACTCGAGCTCGACGCCCAGAACGGCGGAACGCTGGCTGGCCCGGATGTCCTGTACGCCGACGACGACTATAACCAGGCTCGCTCGCCGAACTCGGCGGGCTCTGGCTTCAACTACTTCGATACCGTCGAGCGCGACGCTGAGCCCGACCGGCAGGTTGTCGTCGACTGGGATGTCGCAGATCACTTTAACCGCCGTAACGACGACGCCGAGGATGTCCACCTGCGTCTGACATCGTTCGGCGAGTTCGACGACGTTGCCCTCGCTGACGGCTACCCGCCGCACAGTCCGGAAAGTACCGCCCCGGAAGACAGTCTGCGCTACGCGTTCCTCAGCCGGCACGGTACGGACCTCGAGACGACGTTCACATCCGTACTCGAGCACTACGAAGGCGACCGCGTCGTCGAATCGATCGAGGACGTTCCGGTCACCGGCGATAAGAGTCGCGCCCTCAAACTCGAACTCGCGACCGGACGCACCGACTACGTCGTCTGTACGGACGGGCAACCGAACCCGGTCACCGTCGACGACACGTTCAGGTTCCAGGGCTTCTTCGGCGTCTACTCGCTCGAGGACGGCCAACCCGAGTACGCGTACGTCCACGACGGGACGCTGCTCGCCCCCGTCGGCGGCGAGCCGCTCGTGCAGGAATCGACCGGACAGGTGCGAGGATTCATCGAGGACTTCACGCGCGGCATGTGCCTCGAAAACGAACTCGACCTCCGAATTGCCAACGACCGAGACGAACTCGATCGGCACGCGGGGTTCGTCTACGTCGACAACGACGATTCGAACCAGTGGCGTGGACCGCCAACCTCGGAGATTCCCATCCTCGAGGGACCGCGCGCTCCCGACAACGGTGCGTACCCGATCGAGGACCTGGAGACCGGTAACGGGAACACGGTGACCGTCGATGTCGGCGAGCGGACACTCGTCCGGCAGTTCGAGGATCCGGACCAGCTCGAGGACGGCGGTTACGAGCACATCATCACGGAGAACGACGACATCAGAATCCCGCTGACATCGACCTGGTCGCGGGAGTAACCCTCATCCCACCTCCCTGGCCGTTCCGAGACGCACTTTTTCGACTCGAGAACGGCTTCCTACGACATCCGACGGAGGTACTCGAGGTCGGTCTCGATCGCCCGGCGGTAGGGGCGATCGTCGGCGACGAACTCGACGTTTACGAAGCCGGAGAAGCTGGCGTCCTCGAAGATTCCGAGCAGTTCCTCGAGATCGAAGAAAGCGTCTTCGAGCGGGCAACGGTCGCGGGAGCCCCGTTCCGGAACCGCCTGGACGTGTACGTTATTCGAGAGCGGCGCGAGGTTGCGGGCCGTCTCGACCAGCGCGTCGGGCTCCATCGAGAACGTGGGCTGCCAATTGAGCCAGCAGTTCTCGCGGTCGACCGCCTCGAGAAGCCGTCGCGCGCCCTCGCTGTCGTTCGTGAGCGTGTTCGCGTGCTTCTCGACTGTGACGCCGATCCCCCGATCGGCCGCAAGGCGACTCGTTCGCTCAAGATCCGCAACCGCCTGCTCCCAGTGTGCCTCGTCGTGGTTACCGTACTCCTGGCTGCCGGCCCAGACGCGGATCAGATCCGCGTCCAGTCGGCGCGCGATCTCGAGTTCGCGCTCGACCGTCTCGCCGAAGTCGGATGAGCCGACGCGCAGGTACGAACTGTAGACAGGGATCTCGACGTCCGCTTCGCGGGCGGTCTCGTGGACTGACCGACACGTCTCCGGATCGCCATTGCCGACATGGTCTTTGCCCCACACTTCGACGCCGTCGTAGCCCGTCTCGCCGGCCTCGCGAATTACGGCATCGACGCTCGCATCCCGGTTCGAGATCGTACAGAGTCCGATCTGCATGAGAAACGCGTGAGTGCGAGCGGGCTAAACTGTTTCGTCGGCCGACGGGTGGCGGTACCGCGAGAGGTCGCCGTCCCAGTCGATGTCGCGGTCCTTGAGCGCCGGCAGCAGTTGCGGAATATCGAACTCGCCGACGATCCCGTGGACGTTCAGCCGGTGATCGACCGGAATCTCCGCCGTTGTAGCCTGCTCGTGGAACGAGGGGAACGGTTCGACGGCCGATACCGTCCGGATCGACGGTTCGACGACCGCCGTGAGCAATGCCTGGATCCCCCACGGACCGCGACCCTCGATCGCGAGTTCCGTGTTACCCTCGTCGAGTCGAGAGCGGAGGTACTCGGTCGCACGGAGGATGTCGAACGTCTGCAGCGCGAGCAGTGACGTGCCGAGCATCAGCGCGTCGGAGGCGAGCTTGTACACGGTGCCATGGTAGTCGTAGTAGTCGCCGCCGTTCTGCAGCCGCGTGTTGACGTCGCGTGCGCAAACGCCCCCGACGCCGCGAGGGTCGGTGACGACGACGGTCCCGTGTTTGCGCGCGAGCGCCGCGACCTCCTCGCGGCGTTCCTCAATCTCGTCGGTCCCCTCCTCGAGCAGCAGGACGAGCGGCTCCTCGGTCCCGCCGTCGTCGACGGTCGCGATGATCGCCGTGACGATGACCTCCCGCTCGCTCGGGAAAAACACCTTCTCCCACGTTACGTCGCCGTTGCACTCGGTCTCGATCGTCCGCGGGTACAGATCGGGTCGGTCGCGTTCAAGGTCGAACCGGTCGATGAGGCGTTCGCGGAGCTGGCAGGTGTAGTCGTCCGTGTCATCGACCGCCGGAGCCGTCGCCGCCTCCGGCGCGGTCTCTGCGAGGTACTCCCGGTTGAGATCAATGACAGTTCGGCCGTCGGGGTATGCATCCCTGACCTCGCCGGCCTCGGTGCACCGAAGTCGCTCCCGATCCTCGGTCGAGGGATCGTCTGTCTCGAACGTCGGCGGCTCCCCGGCCAAGTGCCGTCGGAACCAGTTGACCGTCGCCTCGCGCAACTCCGGGCCGAACCCATGGGTCGAGTCGGCGACCGTCAACTCGAGCGCGTCGCCCGCCTCGTAGAGGTTGTACACACTCGAGGCGCGCTCGTAGGACTGGTGGGTGCCCTCAATGCAGAGGAAATCGGACTGTGAGGCCCCGATCAGCGCGGGCTTCGGTGCGAACGCCAGCAGGAAGTCGTCGTAGCGGGGGCCGCGCTCGATCGCGCGGTGGATGATCTGCTCGCCGTCCTGGCCTTGTCCGGTCCGCATGTAGGCCTCCTTCGAGGTGATAAAACAGCACGCCGCGGCGGCGGCAATCCGGTCATCGGCCAGCATGAGGTAGCTGGTCTGCATCCCGCCGCCGGAGTTGCCGGTCACGCCGAGGCGGTCGGCGTCGACCTCAGGGCGGGACTCGAGGTAGTCAAGCGCGCGGATCCCGTCCCAGACGAAGTAGCGCGCGACGTTCGCGCCGGCGAACATACACTGACGGGCGAGGTAGGTGTGCTCGAGCGTGTTCACCCGCGGGTAGTCCCGCGAGTCATCGGCGATTGGAATCGCCTCCGCCTCGGAGTCGTAGAACTGGTGGCGCTCGCCTTGGCCGATCGGATCCATCGCGAGGACGACGAAGCCGTTGCGCGCGAGTTCGATACACCCCTGCTGGTAGCCGTCGGCGGTCTTCGCGGTGGCGGCGTGGCCGCAGACGAACAGGACCGCAGGACGAGGGTCGTCGGCAGAAGCGCTCTCGGGGACGTAGACGTTCGTCGTCACGTGAAAGCCGGGGAGACTCTCGAAGATCACCGTCTCAACCGCGTACCCGTCGTACTCGAGTCGACCGGTCCGCGTTGCGTTCAGGTCCGTCCGCTCCTTGGGCAGGCCTCCGATCGCCTCGAGGAAGTCCTCGCGGACACGCTCGCGGTGTTCCTCGGCCGCCGCGACCGAGTCGATTGCCTCCCGGTGCTCGTCGCCGCGCTCGAATTGTGGTTCGGCCAGCCGCCGGAGGTACCGCGGCAGCTGGTTCTCTACGTCGTAGTAGCCGTCGACGTTCTCGTCGAACTGTCTCATTGAACGGTCCGATACTAGCAGTAGGACGGATTATAAGTTCGGGTCCTCAGGGGCGGTCGATCACGCCGCGCCCCTCCCGGTCGGCGACCCCGACGAGCCACTCGAGACAGTCTCGGTACGCTGCCGCCGTCTCCGGATAGACCACCTCATCCGCTTCCGAAAGCGACCCGAGCGTCTCGAGAGTGTCTTCGTAGTCGTCGCGGGCCTCGAGCGGGGTCCGATCCCCGAGTGAGCGGTGCGCGTGGGCCGGCGGCGAGGGGTCGTTCTCCCCTTCCGTCGGGAGGATCGTCCCGCCGAGTTCACGGTAGATATCGAAGCCAGCGGGGACGAACGGGCCGAGCGCGTGTCGCGTCAGCGCTGTCGCAAACGATCGACGGTCCGCGATCGCGTCGGGGTTCCAGAGTCGGTCGGCAAAGACGGGAATCGCCGACGGAAGCGCACGTTCGAAGTACTCGCGGGTCTCCTCGGCGGCGGGCTCCCACGCCAGGAGTTCGCCGCCAATCACCTGTTCCGCTCGTTCGTCCGGAATGGACGGGCGACTCCGCGGTTCCCAGCCGAGCAGATACTCTTCCGAGATCCAGCCGTTGACGTAGGCTGCGTAGACGTACGAGTTGACGACCTCGAACTCCTCCTCGAGGAACCGCTCGAGGCTGCACCCCTCGACGGGGCCGCGTCCCTTCCCGGAGACGCGCCAGAACTGCACCAGCGCGTCCCGCGGCACGTCCGGCGCTTCGGCGATATCGATCTGGTCGTTCCAGCACATCAGCCGGCGGTCGTTCGCCTCGAGCGTCTCGTGGAGCCGGCGGACGAACTCGTAGAAGTGCTCGGCGACCGTCTCCGACCCCTCGCGGATCATCCGTTCTCGGCACCGCGAGCACTCGTTCCACGAGCAGTTCATCGCCCACTCGTCGCCACCGACGTGGACCGTCTCGAAGGGGAACAGCTCGATCACTTCCCCGAGCAGCGTCTCCACGAACTCGTCCGTCCGCGTCGTTCCGAGACACAACGTCCCGTCGCTGGGCTCGCCGTCCTCGACGGTGCACTGAAGTTCGGGGTACGTTTCGAGGACGTGACTGGCGTGGCCGGGAACGTCGACCTCGGGGAGAATCTCGATCCCGCGGCGGCCGGCGTACTCGATCAGGTTCTCGATCTCTTCGGAGGAGTACGCCGGTCGATTCTCGCCATCGGGGCCACGGCTCAGTTCGGGAAACGCCTCGGACTCGAGGGCGTACGATTCGTGATCGAGCAGGTGGAGGTGAAGTCGATTCAGCTTCGCCCGGGCGGCCTGGTCGATCCGCCGTTTGACGCGTTCGAGCGGGAGAATACCCCGCGCCGGATCGAGCATGAATCCTCGCCACCGGGTCGCGGGCCAGTCTCGGATCTCGCCGGCCGGAAACAGCCAGTCGCCGTCACCCCGTTCGAGACCCCCGACGATGGTCTGACAGCCGTGTCGCAGGCCGTCGGCCGTCGACGATCGAACGATGATCCCGTTCCCGTCGGCCTCGAGGACGTACCCTTCCGAGTCGTCGACCAGACTCGAGGAAGCGTCGTCGATCGTCAGCCGAACGTCCGGGCCCTCGTTCGACCTGACAACCCGTTCGTTCGTCTCGCGCTCGAGGAGGTCCGACAGCAGCGCGACGACCGCACCCGCACCGTTGTCCGTTTCAACCGCGAACGGGGCCTCGAGACGGACCGCCTCGCCGGTCAGGTCCGCTCGACGCGGTCGGGGGACGACGTCGAGTTCGCGTGAAGGCATGTGATGGGTAGCAATGAAGACGGATGCCTTAATGGTTGTCTACTGGCCGGTTCTCGTGTACGTGCTCGGGCGACGGTTCGTTCTCGCCTTCGAGCCGTTCGAGTGCGCGCGTCGCGGCGTCGCGAACCGCCGGCTCGGGGTCGTCCGCCACGAGCACCTCAAGGTCGTCGACCGCATCCCCGTAGCCGGTTAGCCCGAGCGTCAGCGCCGCGTTCGCCCGAACCGGTGCGTGGTCGTCCGCGAGGAGCTCGTGAACGCGCGGGAGCAGCCCCTCGACAGACGAGGGATCGACCTGCGTGACGTAGGTGAGGAGGCCGATTCCGACCCCACGGATTCCGGGATCGCGCCGCTTGAGGAGGGCGTCGATGTCGTCGACGACTGACCCGAGGGCTGCGCCGACAAGCTCTGGGTACTCACCGCCGACGGCGTTGAGCGCGTCCGCCGCGCGCCACGGAACGGGGTGGTCCGTGTCCGAAGCGAGGCGATCGACCAGTGCCGGGACGAACGGGGCCACCTTGTCGGAGTGGCCCTCGGCGAGCGACTCGAGCACCTCGCACGTTCCCGACCGGATCAGGTGGTGGTCGTCCTCGAGCAAAGCTACGACCTGATCGACGTGACCGACGATCGTCTCCGGCCGCTCGGCCGCAATCCGCGTGAGTCCGGCCATCGCCTGAACGCGAGTTGCCAACCTCCGGTCGCGTTCCGGGCCGACGCTCGACGACGCTCCCGGCGATGCGTCGGCCGGTGATTCCGCCGAAACGACTCTAGCATGACAGACGTCGAGGAGGAGTTCGACCGCCCCCGTCACCGATTCGGGGCGCTCGAGCCCGATCGTGGCCAGCGCACGGACCGCGGCGTCGCGACCCGGCTCAGCGGGATCGCTTCCGATCGCCTCGAGCGGCGGGACGAGCGCTTCGAACGACTCGGTATCCGCCCCTTGTATCGCCGCCCCCGCCGAGAGTGCCGCCCTGCGGCGGACGTGCGGATCGCCGTCCTCGAGCAGCCGCTCGAACGCGGTGACGGCGGCTTCGGACGCCTCAGGCCGGACGTCGAGCGTGGCCTCGAGACACTTCATCGCAAGTCGGCGCGTCTCCGGGTTGCCGAGCACGAGCAGTTCGACGACGTGCGCGAGCGAGATCTGCGCGGGGTCGGCCGTTGCCGCGTCCAGGAGTTCCCTCGCGCGGTCGGTCGCGTCTTCGCCGGGCGAGATCATGGTACGTCGTATCGAGTTCCGTGCCATCTTATAGCTGCCGTCGCCGAGCCCCGTGGTCGTCCGCTCGGCGACGGAGCGTTGAAGTGAGGAGGTCCGGTACCTATTTGTTGATACGTTCACAACCATTCTGGCACCGTGTCAGACTACGACATAGCTTTCATTGGAACAGGGCCGGAGCCGGACAACCCGGTGTGGGGCGAAAGTGCGGCGATGGCGTACCACCACGCGAGCGCGTACGACGGGGACGAGCGCTGCTCGCTCGTCGCCTGCGCCGACATCGTCGAGGAGAACGCGCTCGCATTCGCCGAGCGCAACGACATCGATCCGGCGAACGTCTACACCGACTACGAGCGGATGCTTCGGGAGGTCGAACCCGACATCGTCAGCGTCTGTACGCCGGTGCCGACCCACGCCGACATCGTGATCGACTGCGCGAACGCGGACGGGCCGCGAGCGATCCACTGCGAGAAGCCGATGGCCGACACCATGGCGGACAGCAAGCGCATGGTGGCGGTTTGCGACGAACGGGACGTCCAGCTGACGTTCAACCACCAGCGGCGGGTCGCAACCCCGAGCCGGCGCGCAGCGGAGCTGGTCGCGGCTGGCGACCTCGGCGAAGTCACCCGCGTCGAACTCGCGACGAAGAACCTCTTTGACGCCGGTACCCACCTCATCGATCTCTGTAATTCCATTCTCGACGATCGTTCCGCGGCGTGGGTGATGGGCCAGATCGATTACCGTGAGGAGAACGTCCGTTACGGTGTCCACAACGAGAACCAAGCATTCGTGCGTTGGCAGTACGAGGACGGAACCGACGCCGTCATCGCGACCGGCGACGAGAACCCGTTCATCGACTGCGACGTTCGCGTCGTGGGGACCGAGGGCGTCCTCGAACTCAATCCCGACGGCAACGCCCAGATTCGGGTGCGGACGGCCGACGCCGCGGCGTGGGACGAAATCGACACGGGCGAGCCGCTGGCGGACATTCCGGCCGCAGTCGGCGACATTATTCGTGGCCTCGAGACGGACGCAGAGCCCCAGTTGGGCGCGCAGCGGGCGTTCGCGACGATGGAGATTATTTTCGGCTGCTACGAGTCGGTGCGCCGGCGCGAGCGCGTGGCGTTCCCCCTCTCGATCGACGATAACCCGCTCGTCTCGATGGTCGAGTCGGGCGAACTCTCTCCCCGTCCGGCCCACGAGGAGGTCGCGCCGGACACCGACTCCTGACCGAGCGGCGCGGGACGCGAAGCTACCTGCGAGAGCGGCGTCCGTTCTTCCGACGCTCCGTGACGGTCGTTCAGTAGTACGGTTCGTAGTCGGCGAGGAACGACTCGCTGGCGACCTCGGCCGTCTCGAGCGCGCCGGTGTCGGGTGTCACCGGATCACCAGTCTCGAGGGCGGTCTGCACGCCGACGAGGAGCGTCCCCGCGTCGGTGACGCGGTTTCGGTCGTCGCGTTCACCGCGGACCGCCGCGAGGAACTCATCCAAGAACGGTTCGTACATCTGCTCGAGTTCGGCGGTCGAACTGCCAATCTGGACGGTTTGCGTGCGTTCGCCGACCGTGAGGAAGCCGAACGTGCCGTCGCCCTCCGGTCCGTCGAACCGGAGCGTCGCCGCGGAGCCGTCCGCGAAGTCGATCGTCGCGACCCGACCCGGGCCGTGGTTCGGCGTCACCTGCGTCCAGTCGGTCCCCGCAAGCAGTCGAACGCTGTCGACGAGGTGAACGCCGTAGTAGAACGTATCTCCGTAGCCGACGGAGAACGCTGTGTCCGGCATCGTCTCGGCGAGCGACGAAACCGACGGGTGAAACGGGAGTGCCGAGCCGCCGAACAGCGGCGCGCCGCCGCGGACCGCCGCCCGCTCGATCGCGATCACGTCAGCGACTGATCCCGCCACCGGTTTGTCGACCATCGTCGGGATACCCGCTTCGAGAAACGGCACGGCGAGGTGACGGTGCCCGTTCCAGTCGACCGTGAGGACCATCGCCGCATCGACGTCGCCGATCATTGCGTGCGGATCGTCGTACCTGGTCGCACCGTAGCGCTCGCAGAACTCGCGCGTGTACTCGCTCTCGCGGACGTCACCGCCGTCCCAGACGGCCGTAACCGACGCGTTGGACCGGCTCTCGAGAATGTTTGCGAATGTTTCCGAGTGACTGGTGTCTAGTCCGAGTACCCCTAGCTCGATCATTGTAGATACGTCTACTTTCTTGATATATAATTCTGATTACTGCTGAAACGGGTCTCGCCCTCGAACTCGGTGACAGAATGCGCGGGTCGACCGAACCAACGAGTTCGCCGGTGCGGCCGCGTCGTCGCGAACCGTCGTTGCGGCTCGCGACCGGGTAGCCTTGCGACCGGACCGGTTGAACGGCCGGTGACGTTCTAGACGTGCTCCGTCGGCCAGATGTAGAACTGGAGCGGCAGTGTCGCCTCGAGGAACGGGTCCTGTTGTCGGAGCGTGCGCTTCCGATCGTGGAAGCCGAACAGCAAGCCCGTCATCGAAATTCGATCGAGCGAGAGATCGGGATCGTCGGCGACGCGCTCGACCGTCACGCGTCCCGGACCGTACGAGAGCTGAACAGCTGCCTCCTCTTCTTCGAGCGCCAGCGAGATTTCACCGGTCTCGGTCCGACCCCCGTCGCGCCAGCGCCGCTCGAACTGTCCCTCGAAGGCCTCGAGGAGTGCGGACAGATCCCGGATGTTCAACTTCCGGTGCGGTCGCTGTTGCCAGAACCGGCTATGGCGGTGAAACACGTCGTCGAGCGGGTGGCGCGGGTGGACACAGGCCGTCAGGTCGTTCAGGTCGTACATCGCGAGCACGTGGCCGAGCAGCGCCTCGAGGCCGTGTTCGGAGCCGCCGAATTCCTTTATCGTGCGGCTACGACTCTCCCGCGTGAGGCTGAGGTACGCCGGGCCGCTGTCGCCCTCGTACAGGAGCGTCTCGAGCCCGCGTTGGCCGAACGTAGTCCGGCTTCGCTCCCGGTCGCGCCGAACGCGGTACGGTTCCTGGCCGTGGATCCCGCGGAGCACCTCAAGGTGTGCGTCCGATCCGTCGTGAGTTACGACGGCGTCGACCGCGGGTTCGGGCGTCGTCGCGAACGAGCGTTTCGAGATCGTGTACCGGAGTTCCGCGCCGGCATTCTCGTACCCGAAATGGTTGTAGCGCTGGCGGTTCCCGCTGAGTTCCGACAGCGGGACGCCGGCGTCGTCCATCCGATCGAGCCAGAACTCGAGCAGCTGACTCATATACCCGTTTCCGCGGTACCGTTTGTCGGTCGCGACGCCGCCGATCCCCCAGCATTCGACGGTTCCCTCGCCGACGACGAGCGTCTGTGGTATCGCGGCAATGTGACTCACGATCTCCCCGTCCTTCTTGATGATAGCGTGGCGCTCGCTGCGTTCCGAGTCGTAGCAGAACGGGAGTCGGGCGGTCATCCCGTAGCGCTCGTAGGCGAAGTGTCGATCGAGCAGTGCCGTCATTTCGTGGAAGTCGTCCGTGGTCGCGAGCCGCGGACTCTCGGTGTCCGTCATGCAATACCGAGCCAGAGGAAGTCCTGTCACAAAAGCTTTGTCAGCGGTGTGATCTGCAGCGGCCAACTGCGGAATGCAACTCCGGTCGTCGAAGGGCGGAGTGCCGAGTTGCTCGGGGAAACTTATTTTATCGATACTGGCCGTTATCGGTGCATGCGGATACTGTACATCGACTGTGACTCGTTGCGGCCGGATCACCTTGGCTGCTACGGCTACCACCGCGAGACGTCGCCCAACATCGACGACCTGTCGGCAGAAGGGCGAACGTTCACCACTGTCTATACTTCTGACGCGCCCTGTCTCCCCTCGCGGACGGCGTTCTACACGGGCCGATTCGGGATCCACACCGGCGTGATCAACCACGGCGGCCGCAACGCGGATCCTCGACGCCACGGCTCGAGTCGGCGCGCGAACTACCCGGGCCGGTTCAGGACGCTCGCGTCGGCACTGAACAACGCGGGAATTCACACGACGATGATCAGTCCGTTTCCGGACCGCCACGACGGCTGGCAGGTGGTTGAAGGATTTCGGGAGCTGTACGACACCGGGGGCAACGGTGGCGAGCGCGCCGACGAGGTGTACCCCTACGCCCGCGACTGGCTCGAGGCGCACGCGACGGAAGACGACTGGTACTGCCACGTCAACTTCTGGGATCCACACACGCCCTATCGCACCCCGGCGGAGTACGGAAACCCGTTCGCCGACGAGCCCGCACCAGAGTGGTTGACCGAGGACCTGATCGAGCAGCACTACCAGGAGTCGGGTCCCCACAGTGCGCAGGATCTCAAAGGGTGGGTCAGGTCGTGGGACCGCCCACGGATGCCGCCGGAGATTTCCTCTCGCGAGGAGTTCAAGACGATGATCGACGGCTACGATGTCGGCGTCCGCTACATGGATCACTACATCGGGAAACTGATCGATCTCCTCCGCGAGCGGGACGTTCTCGAGGAAACGCTCGTCGTGATCAGCGGCGACCACGGCGAGAATCTCGGCGAACTCAACGTCTACGGAGACCATCAACTGGCCGACAATATGACGTGTCGGGTCCCCCTTATTGTTCGCGGTCCCGAAGTCGAGCCAGGAACCGACAACGATCTGCGCTACCAGCTCGATCTTGCACCCACGCTCGTCGATCTCGTCGGCGGCGACGTGCCCGAGGGTTGGGACGGCCGCTCGTTCGTCGACGCAGTTACCAACGGCTCCGCGGACGGGCGCGACGAACTGATCGTCAGTCAGGGGGCGTGGACGTGCCAGCGGGGCGTTCGCTGGGACGACTGGCTGTTGCTCCGTACCTACCACGACGCCTATCGGAGCCGCCTCGAGGACGTCATGCTGTTCGACCTCGCCGCCGACCCACACGAGACGACCGATCTCTCCACGGCGAAGCCGAACGTCGTCGATGACGGGCTGGCCAGGCTGCAGCGCTGGCACGACGACCGACTGCTCGAGGCGGCCCGCGGCGAGCGCGGCGGCAATCCGGACGCCCCGAACGGCGTCACCGACCCGATGTGGCAGGTACTCCGCGAGAAGGGACCCTACTACACCTGGGACCGGGTAGACGACTACGCCAGCCACCTCGAAGAAACGGGTCGCGAGGAACACGCGGCGGAAATTCGCGACCGACTCGAGTAACGGAGAAACTCAGCCGAGCAACCGGTTCAGCTCCGCGAGTTCGTGCTCGGCGACCTCGCGTTCGTCCTCGAGCTCGTCCCGCGGAACGTGGCACTCACCGGTGACGTAGCCATCGTACCCTGCCTCCGCAAGTGCGTCGAACAGCGGGCCGTGGTCGACGGCGCCCTCACCGAGCAGCCGCGGCTGAAACGTCTCGAGTCCGTCGTCAGTCTCGAGTTCGAACGCGCCCGGCCGGTCCGGATCGTCGATCCGCTGCTCGTCCTTGACGTGGACGTGGACGAGGTTGTCTCCGAGTTCGCGTACCGACGCCAGTCCGAAGTCGTCGAGCGTGATGTACATGTTTCCGGCGTCGTGAATCGCGCCAACGTTCTTGCGGTCGATCTCCGCTAAGAGTCGTTGCGTCGAGTCGACCGTCTCGGCGATTGTGTGCGCGTGGATTTCAATGCCGATCGTCACGTCGTACTCGGCGGCGCGGTCGGCGGCGCGAGCGAGCCACGACGCGGCGTGCTCGTAGTCGTCGTCGGTCGCCTCCCGGACCGGCGGTCCGCCGGGACCGTGCCTGACGATTCCGCAGTCGAGCACGTCCGCGAACTCGAGGAACCGTTCGAACGTCTCAAGTTCCGCCTCACACTCTTCCCGGGTCTTGCCGACGTAGTGACCAGTGTACGTTGCCAGACACGGGACTTCGAGGCCGAGGTCGTCGAGATGATCGCGGAATGCGGTTACCTCTTCAAGCGAACGGTCTGCGTCGAGATGGGGGTCTCGGCACATCGGCTCGAACCCGTCGTAACCGATCTCCGCTACGAGTTCGGCCGCCTCCTCGAGCGAGCGGTCGCGGAGCACCTTGCTAAACAGGGCTGTCCGTATCGCCATTGCGACTACGATCGCACCGCTGAACCTTAAAGTCTGGTGTACGATCAGTCTCGCTGTAGCGAGGGGTTCCGCTTCGCACGGTCGTTATTTCGACCCACGAGAAAACAGCCGACAGCGGTGCTGTTGCCGAAGGCACCGCGTCAGAGATACTGCACGAGTTCAGAGACGACTTCGTAGAGATAGTTGCCGACGATTCCGACGATGGCGAGGTAGCCGACGACGCCCAGAACGGTGGCGAAGCGGCCGTTCGAGTGCGGTCCCATGACATCGTCGCTGCTGGCGAGCGCGAGGATAAGGAAGCCGAGGATCGGAAACGCGACCACGGCGGCTGCCTGGGCAATACGGAGCAGTTCGACCGGATCGCCCTCGAAGACCAGGACGACGACGAGTCCGAACACCACGGCAACCGTCGACCAGATCTTGACCGGACGACCGTCCATCGAGGGATCGAGGCCGAGCCCGTCGACCAGCAGTGTCGCCCCGATGAGCGCGTTGACGACGAGCGACGAGAGGCTTGCGAAGAAGAACCCGAATGTGAACAGGTAGAACGCACCCGATCCGGCGACGGGCTCGAGCTGGGTGGCCATATCCGTCGCCGAGAAGGCCGGTTCGCCCGTCCCGGAGATGACGCTCGCGCTGGTCAGGAGGATGACCGTGACGATGAGTCCCAGCACGGCGATCCCGAGGATGCTGTCCATCCCTTTCTCTGACAGCTGGTCGACGCCCCAGTCCTTCTCGCGCACCAGGTAGCTCTGGTAGGTCGCCGCGGCAATGGAGAAGGTCGTCGCGGCCATCCCGAGCGCGAGGAGCGCGGCGTCCACATCGGGGATGGTCGGTACGATACCGGTCGCGCCGGCCCGGATGTCGAAGCCGACGGTTGCGAGCGTCCCAACGAATGCGAGCAGCATGACGCCGACGACGGCCTTCACCAGCAGTTCGACCTTGTCGTACAGGTCGGGCAACCAAAGGAAGCCGATCGCGGCGAGTGAGAAGATTGCGGCCCACAGGCGAATGTCGTAGCCAACGAGTGCGTTCGTCGCGAACCCGATTCCGGCGTTGTTCCCGGCCTGGAACGCGAGGATCGCGAGGAAGCCGAAGAACCCGCCGGCCGTCGCGACTGCCGACCCGTATCGTCTCCTTGCGACTTGCAGGATCGTCTCGCCGGTGACCAGCCCGATCCGCGCGGCCATCCACGTGTACGTGATCATGAAGACCGTCGTCACGATCGGCACCCAGAGCAGCTGGTAGCCGTACGTACTTCCAGCGATTGTGCTGAGCGCGATGCTCCCCGGACCGACGACGACTGCTGCGAGAACGAGCGCCGGTCCGAGCGCCCGCAGTTGATTCCACACCGTCCCGCCCGTTATGGCACCCGAGATGCGTGTCGCCATATATATCGGTACGTGATGACGTACCATAAATAACTACCGGCGAGACAGTCCATCATGAGTGGATCACACGCGCCGCAAGCTACATTAGGAACTAGTTCGTCAAGCTAGACCAGCGAATGCCTGTAAACAGCCATGTGTTCGGGGAGAGACCAGGGTCCCTCCGCCGCACCGACGACAGAATCCTTCTCACCGCGACCAACGGAACCGAGAACGAGGTGACGCGAGCGTGAAGTTCGGCGTTTTTTTGAATCAGTACTACACGCCCGGCGACGAGTTCGAGGCCGCCGGTCTGTACGAGCAAGCTGAACTGATCGAGGACGTCGGCTTCGACGGCGTCTCGCTCGGCGAGCGACACGTCCACGACGAGGGCGTCGTCGAGCCGATCACGGCGCTCTCGGGAATCGCGGCGCGAACCGAGACGCTCGATCTCTCGACGATGGCTATGCTGCCGATGCTGTACAACCCGCTACACCTCGCCGAGTACATCGCGATGATCGACCGACTCTCAGGCGGACGCATGCACTTTGGCGCCGCGATCGGTTACCGCGAGCGCGAGATCGAACCGTTCGGGATCGACATGGAGGAACGATCGAAAGCGATGATCGAATCGCTGCATGTGCTCAAGCGGCTGTGGAGCGAAGAGAGCGTTACCCACGACGGTGATCAGTGGTCGTTCGAGGATGTGTTCGTCAGTCCTCGCCCGGAAAGGGAGCTGCCGGTCTGGATCGGCGGCCATGCAGACATCGCGATCAAACGGGCGGCCTACCGCGGCGACGCCTGGATTGCAAGTGCCTCCTCGACGACGGCCGACCTCGAGGAGCAGATCGATGTCTACGAATCCTCACTCGAGGAGTTCGATATGGATCGCGAGGACAACGAAGTCATCCTTATGCGCGACTGCTTCGTCGCCGACTCCGTCGAGGAGGCAAAAGATACCATCGAGCCCTACCTCCTGAAGCTCTACCAGATGTACGCCCGCTGGGGCCAGACATATATGGACGAACACGAGGTCGAGGTCGACTACGATGACCTCGAAGAGAAGTTCGCTATCGGCTCGCCCGCGGACTGTATCGAGCAACTTCGCGAGTACGAGGAGCTCGGCGTCGACCAGGTGTACGTCCGCTGTCAGTTCCCCGGGCAGCCCCATGACACAACACTCGAGACGCTCGAGCGCTTCGGCGACGAAGTCATCCCTGCGTTCGAGTGACCATGGCCGGATCAGACACTGAGACTGGCAACAGCACTATTGGCGACGGGACGGAGGCTCCAACCGTCGGCTACGTCGGTCTCGACCACCACCACGCCGAGCCGTACCTGCGGACCCTCGAGACGCTGCCGGCGACGGTGACCTGCGCCTGTGAGCCGAACGATGCGTTCGATGTCGACTCCGTGGCGAGCCTCGGCGACGTACCAGTCTACGGCGACCTCGAAACGATGCTCGCCGACGCCGCCGTCGACGCGGTGTTCCTGACGCTCTCGAACCGAGACACGCCGGCGGCCGTCGAACAGGCCCTCGAGCGCGGCGTCGACATCTACACGGAGAAGCCGGCGGGCCGAACCGCCGCTGAACTCGAGCCGCTGCTCGACCTCGAGGCCCGGACCGGCGCGACGGTCTGCGTCTCCTACCCGTGGCAGAGCCATCCGATCGCCGCGCAGCTGAAGTCCCGCCTGGACGACGGCTTCTTCGGCGACCTCCGCGGATTTGAGGCACGGTTCGTCGCCTCGCAGCTCGCGTACCGAAACACCGACCACTTCGTCTTCGACACGGACGCGAGCCGCGGCGGCATCCTCCAGTGGCTTGGCATCCACTGGATCCAGTTACTCACCTGGCTCCTCGAGGCACCGATCGCCCGGGTGAATGCTAGTATGACCGCGGGGTTCGACGGAGTCGACGTCGAAGACGGCGCGACGCTCCAGCTTGAGACCGAAACCGGAACGCTCGGGACCGTCCACTGCGGCTACTACCTGCGTGATGGAATCTACGACACCCAGCTCAATCTCTACGGCAGCGGCGGCCGAAGCAACTGGAATCCGATGGGTCGGACCTTCGGCTTCGACGGCGAGACCGAACTCGAACTCGAGTCGGCGGACGACGACTGGAGCGCAACGCCACACCGGACGATCACGCACGAGTACGAGCCGGGAGCCGGATACGGCGGTACGTGGGGCCGAGAGTTCGTCCGGGAATTCTTTGCGGCCTGCGAAGCCGATGCGGAACCGCCCGTCACCCTCGAGGACGCCCTGACCGT
Organism: Natrialba taiwanensis DSM 12281; assembly: GCF_000337595.1. Classification (GTDB taxonomy): domain Archaea; phylum Halobacteriota; class Halobacteria; order Halobacteriales; family Natrialbaceae; genus Natrialba; species Natrialba taiwanensis. Next base: position 88,061 of record NZ_AOIL01000034.1, read on the forward strand.
CCTCCGGGTTCTCGATGCAGCGTACGAATCGGCCGAGACGGATCGGTGGGTGACAGTCGAGAAGTAGTTCGACGACTCGTTCTCAGCGCGCGACGACGTGATTCTCGAGCGTCCCGACGCCTTCGAACTCGACCTCGACGACATCGCCCTCGCCGAGCGGACCGGGCCCGAACGGTGTGCCGCTCGCGATGACATCCCCGGGCTCAAGGGTGATGAGTTCGCTCACCTCGGTGATGAGATTCGGAACGGAGAAGATCATCATGTCGCGGGTCGTTTCCTGTTTCACCTCGCCGTTGAGCCGGAGTTCGAGGCGGGCGTCATCGGGCACCTCGTCGGGCGTAGCGAGCACCGGGCCTATCGGGAGCGAGGCGTCGAACGCCTTGCCGCGGACCCAGTTGCGTTCCTCGGCCTGGTCGTCGCGGTTCGAGATATCGTTGACGCAGGTGAACCCGCGGACGAACTCCATCGCCTCGTCCTCGTCGACCGCACGACACTGCTCGTCGATCACGATGCCGAACTCTGCCTCGAACTCGACCTCGTCCCGTCCTGGCGGCAGTTCGATCGCGTCTCCGTGGCCGACGACACAGTTCGGCGTCTTCAGGAACAGTTCGGGCCGGTCCGGTAGGTCTTCGAAGCCGGACTCCTCGCGGTGGTCCACGTAGCCGCCGGCTTGGCAGACGATCTTGGTCGGCTCGCTGGGCGGGAGGATCGTCACCTCGGCGGGGTCATACCGTTGGTTGCCGGCGTCGATACCGCTGTCGGTCCACGTTCCGGTCCGGACGAGGCCGGACGGATCGCTGAATCGGACTGTGTGCATCCTCGTCCGAGCATTGATCTACCGGAGTAATGATCTTTCGGTTGCAGCAACGAATCGGTCGCGGCGGTCGGTTTCGATCAGCAGTTGCAGGATCGACAGGAATTGTCCCTGGTTGACGGGCACTACTCGTACTTCTTGTCTTCATCCCAGTAGAACGATGCGCCCGATCCGCTGGCGACGGCGTCGTACGTGAACGTCTCTGGCAGATCACCCTCGTCACCGTAAACGAATGGACCGCAGCGTCGACATCGCGCCGGAAGTTCTCCGTCATCACCATGTCGTTGTACGAACCGTTCAGCAGTGCAACCTGCAGCGTTCCCATGATCGGAACTAATGTCCTCGGGAGGAACAAAACCTTTCGTCGTCACCTACTGATACTCGGACGGCCGAACCGCTTCCCCCCGGTCGCTCGAGTCGTAGATCGCCCGCAGTACCCGCTGAACTGTCAGCGCGTCATCGACGGTGCCCGCAAGGGCGGTCCGCTCTCCAGCGAGAGTCGCGAGGAACGCGCGGTCCTCCGCAAGATGCATGTCGTCTCCGTCGACCGAGAGCGTCTCGTCGGGACCGGCCGGCCGACCGTCGGATTCGTCGGCCCCGACTGGGGTATCGAACACTTCGAGAGTCGGCTCCGTGACGTCGAACTCGACACCCACGTCGCTCCCCCGGACGATGCACCGTTTCGAGGACGACCGCGTCGCTCGCCACGAGACGCGGATCGAGATCGTCCGGTCGTCGCCACACCGTACCAGCGCGTGCACCGAGTCCTCCACGTCGTAGTCCCCGAACTCGCTGCGGGTGACGCCGGTCACCTCTCGAACGGTCGGATACTCGAGCAGATACAGTGCCAGATCGAGCGCGTGGACGCCGAGGTCCATCGCGACGCCGCCGCCGGCCAGGTCGGGATCCGTGAACCAACTCCGCCCCTCGCCGGGCAGCGCGTTCCGCCGAAGGTAGGTCGCGTCGACATGACTGACCGAACCGAGTCGACCCTCGTCGCGCAGCGCCGCGACCCGCCGCGTCGCGTTTGAAAAGCGCATCGTGAACCCGACCACACAGGACGCCTCTGCGTCGGCGGCCGCGGCCGCGATCCGCTCCGCGCTCTCTACGGAGTGGGCCAGCGGTTTCTCAAGGAGGACGGCGCACTCGTGTTCGAGGGCGTCGATCGCGACCTGCTCATGAACGCGATTCGGCACGCAGACGAACACGGCGTCGATATCGGCGTCGGCGAGCATCGTCTCGTGATCCGCGTACGTCGGGACGTCGTACTCGCCGGCGAACAACTCCCGGGCGTCGGCGCTGACGTCCGTGCCGGCGGCAAGCGCGGCGTCCAGTCGGAGGATCCGCTCGGCGTGAATGCGACCGATCGTCCCGAGTCCGACGATCGCGACGCGCGGTGGCGACTTGGTAGGCATCGAGATGACTAACGACCGGACCGGACAAAAACTGATCGGCAAGCGTCACAGTTCGACCGGGAAGGCTATCTTCGGCGAGAGTTCTCAGTACTCGACCTCGACCGGTCGTCCGGCCGACGCAGATTCGTAGGCTGCCTCGACGACGGCGACTGCCGCCAGCGCGTCCTGAGGGGAGACGGCGGGATCGCTCCCCTCGGCGACGCTGTCGACGAAATCCCCGAGCATCTCGGCGTTCGGATCGGTTCCGTAGAAGACCGTTCTAATGCCCTCATCAGCGCCCGACGCCGCCGTGTGCCGAAGCAACTGGTCGAAGCAGTCCACGGCGATCGTTCCCTCGCGGCCGACGAACTCGACCGTCGCGTCGCCCCACGTGTGCCATGCCTCCGGCCGGCTCCAGGAACCGTCGAGTAGGAACGTCGTCCCGTCGGTCAGCCGCATCGAGAGCACGTTGACATCCTCGACCTTGATATCGTGGAAGCGGGTCCCCGTCTCCGCATACACCTCCGCGACCC
>NZ_AOIL01000035.1 GCF_000337595.1 Natrialba taiwanensis DSM 12281
CCTCCCTCGCGCCATCAGAGATGTGTATAAGAGACAGACCGGAGGGGCATCGCCCCCCCCAGCCCGACGCCGGCGTCGCGACAGCGATCGACGATCCCCTGGGCCTCCTCAAGGGTCGGCGCGAGCGGTTTCTCACAGAGGACGTCGATCCCGGCGTCGACAGCTCGGTCAACCCACTCGGCGTGGCGGGCGTTGCTCGAGCAAACGAGCGCACCGTCGAGTCGCTCAAGCAGCGCGTCGGCCTCTGCTTCGGAGACACACTCGACGCCGTGCCGGTCGGCGATTTCGCGAGCGCGGTCGAGTTCCTCGTCCGCGATCCCGACGAGGTCGGCATCCTCCCGCTCGGTGAGCAGGGCCGCGTACTCGCTCGCGTGGACGTGCGCCGCCGATAGGATGCCAAGGGAGACGGTCATCGTCCCACCTCCGTCGGCGAGACGGGTTTGCCGCGCTCCGCCGAGCGCCGCGCGGCGAGCGCGAGCCGGAGCGATTCGACCGCTTCTTCTAGGTCGACTTCGGGTTCCGAATCCGACTCGAGAGAAGAGATGAAGTGGTCGAGTTCACGCCAGTAGCCGTCGGTCGCGAGCGGGCGTTCGACGGTCGAACCGCCTTCGGTCCAGTTCACGTACGGCTCGCCGTCCTCGCTTGAGAACTCGACGAGCCCGTCGTCGCCCGCCAGTTCGAGTTCGGACGTCAGCGATCTGCTCGAGGGCTGGGCCCACGAGGCCTCTACGTATCCTACTGCCCCGTTCTCGAAGCGCAGCGTGGCGAACCCGTGTGCCGAATCCGCCTCCCCGCAGGTCCTGGCGAAGACGCGCTCGACAGGCCCCCAGCACCACCGGAGGTAGTCAAGATCGTGGATCGCCAAATCGACGAAGACCCCGCCGCTCTTCTCAGGATCGGCGAACCAGCCGTCCGATCCCCAGTCGGGGAACGGCGAGAGTCGACGCGCCCGCGCGACGCCCGGGGATCCGATGTCTAGCTCCCTCGCCCGCCGGTACGCCGGAAGGAATCGGATGACGTGACCAACCATACACGTCGCGTCCGCGTCGTCGACGAACGCGGCCAGCTCGCGGGCGTCGGCGAGCGAGGAGGCGACGGGCTTCTCGAGGAAGACGTCGAGCCCCGATTCGACCGCGGTTTCGACGATCGGGACGTGCGTGTGCGTCGGCGTACAGACGTCGAGGAAGTCGAGGTCTTCACGTTTGCACATTTCGCCGACATCGGTGTAGGCTTCGGCTTCGAGGCCGAACTCCTTGATCGTCTCCTCGGGACCGCTCGGGGACGAGACCGCCGCTATCTCGACATCCAGTTTTCGGTACGCTTTGAGGTGCGTTCGCGCCATGAAGCCCGCACCCGCGATTCCGGCTTGCATATGGCGTGCGTGTCTATCACGGGACAGATAATTGTTTGGTCCGTTGAAACCTCTTGAGCGACCCGGATTGCGTCCCGCGAACGGTTGCAAGCGATCACGTCACGCGCTCGATGTCGTCCCCCTCGTCCTCGATCGTCTCGATGGTCCGGCCCGCATGGCCCGCGCCGCTCGTCTCGACGAGGAAGACGAGTTCGGTCTTGCTAACCAACAGCGAGCCCTCCGCGCGATAGTGATGGACGGTCCGGATGTTCGCGCCGTGCCTCGGCGATACACGAGATGTGGTCCGTCTCTCCGGTCGCGCCGTCGATGCGAACGCGCAGGCGGGTGAACCGGTTCCGCGAAGTGAGTTTGCGGTACACCTCCGTCGGAAGCAGTAATGTGTGGTGTGTCGTCCGCCCACCCGAGAATACCGCTATCCTCGGATTCGTTCCGCAGAAATTAAGAGAATTCGAAGAGTGAGCATGGGTATGACAATCAGCGTCCGTTCCGTCGACCAGTACGTGCTGGACATGGAGCTGCGAATGCCGTTTCACTTCGGAAACACGACCCTCACCGAACTGCCACACCTGTTCGTCCGGATCGAGGGTGGCGACGATCTAGACGGGCAGGAGGGTATCGCGGCCGAGGGGCTCTCTCCGCTGTGGTTCCTCAAGGAGCCGGGTGTCACCTTCGCGGACGGGCTTGACCAGATGCTCGAGGTAATCGACAAGGCGGCCGCCAATGCCGCGGAGATCGAGGCTGACACAGTCTTCGACTTCTGGCTGGCGCTCTATGAACGTCAGTGCGAGTGGGCCACAATGACCGACCACCCACCGCTGCTGTGGTCGTTCGGCGTGAGCCTCGTCGAGCGCGCGGTGATTGACGCGTTCTGCCGGGAGCGGGAGACGACGTTCCACCAGGCGGTGTGCGAGAACGCACTCGGGATCAAACTCGGAGAGATCTACTCCGCGCTGACGGGCACCGAACCCGCGGACCATCTGCCGGACGAGCCCCAGCGGACGACAGCGATCCGGCATACGGTGGGGTTCACCGATCCGCTCACCGAGGCCGACCTCGACGCGGAGAGCCGACTCGACGACGGACTCCCACAGACACTTCGCCAGTACATCGAACAGCAGGGTGTGTCGTACTTCAAGATCAAGCTCGGCGGCGACGTCGAGCGCGATGCGGACCGTCTAACGCGGCTGGCCGACGAACTTGAGGAACTCGAGGAGTACGCCGTGACCCTCGACGCGAATGAGCAGTACGGCGATGCCGACTCGTTCCGGACGGACTGGGAGCGGTTGACGGACGAACCAGGAATCGATCCGCTACTCGAACGATTGCGATACATCGAGCAACCGCTCGCTCGCGGCGACGCTCTCACCGACGCCACCCGTGAAACGCTTGCCGAGTGGGACGATCGGCCGCCGATGATCATCGACGAATCGGACGGCGAACTCCGGAGTCTGGGACGGGCGCTCGAGTGCGGCTACGTCGGGACGAGTCACAAGAACTGCAAGGGCGTCTTCAAGGGCCTCGCAAACGCCTGCCTGATCGAACACCGCCGCCGCGAGGATCCCGACGGCGAGTACGTCATCAGCGGCGAAGACCTCTCGACCGTCGGTCCGGTCTCGCTCCCGCAGGACCTGGCCGTCATGGCGACGATGGGAAAGCGCCACGTCGAACGAAACGGACACCACTACTTCTGCGGGATGGCGATGCTCCCGACTGACCTTCAGGACGACCTCCTTGCGACCCACGGCGACCTCTACCGGGAGCACGACCAGGGATTCCCGACGCTCGACATCGACGACGGCCAGACTGAACTCGAGTCGGTCGTTGACGCATCGTTCGGGTACGGTGCTGCTCTCAACCTCGACATCGAGCAGTTCACGCCACGAGTGGAGTGGGAATTCTCGCCTTCAAGCGACTGAACTGAACACCGTCCGTTTACTCTTATCAAACGCCGCTTTCATCTAGGCGATTGCGCGAACGCATCTATCGCTATGAGTAGCGGTAGTTGGACTTTGTATCCGGAGATAGGACAATACAATCACCGAGACAACACTTTTGCCGAACTGATGTTTGGCACATCCAAACATTTAATCTGGTACGTAGTATCATGCCATACGACAGATGAACTCAGCAAAACACCCGATACAGGCGGTCCAACGCACGCTCGATATTGTCGACGTGCTTAAAGAGAAGCGAGAGGCCCGTGTGACCGACATCGCCGACGAACTAGATTTCTCGAAGGGGACGATCCACTGCCACCTTGCGACGCTCGAGCAGAACGGCTACGTCGTTAAGAACGGTCAGCAGTACTCGCTCGGCCTCCAGTTCATCGACCTCGCTCACCACGCGACAGACCGCGTCGACATCTACGACATCACGCGTGCCGAAGTCGACAAACTCGCGGCCGAGTCCGGTGAGATGGCGCTGTTCACCGTCGAGGAGCACGGAGAGGGCATCTGTCTCTACAAGGCCGAGGGCGAGGATGCCGTGCAGACGGAACTGTACGTTGGCTACCGGAACAAGCTGTACCATACCGCCGTTGGAAAGGTGCTGCTGGCGTTCATGCCGGAGGAACGGCGGGAGGAGATCATCCGAGAAACCAACTTCGAGCAGATCACGCCGAACACGATCACGGACCCGGGTGAACTCCGAGCGCAACTGACCGAAATTCGCGAGCGCGGCATCGCGTACAACCACGAGGAGACGATCCAAGGACTCGTCGGGCTCGGGGCGCCGATTCGCGACCAAGATGGAACACTCTACGGCGCCGTCTCGCTCATCGGTCCGGTAAGCCGGATGGAGGACGAACGGCTCACCGAGGAGTTGCCGAAGCTGATCCGCCGGGCGGTGAACATCGTCGAGGTGAACATCACCTCGCTGTAGTCCGATCGACCGCTCAACGGCCCCCTCGATCACTCGAGGTACGAAACCGGCGTCGTGTGGAGCGATGTGAACCCCTCCGCGAACGGGACGCCGGCCCGCTGGCCGAGCGTCCGCGTTCTGGCGCGCACGTTCTCGACGAAATCATCGAACTCGCCGTCGATTCCACCGTGTTCGTCCAGCCACGCGGCCTGAGACTCGTGGGCCTCGACCGCTCGTATCTTCTGTTCGACGTGTTCGGAGACGTCCACGAACGTGTCCGGGTCGAACGACGATGTCGGCTTGCCGAAGCAGTAGACGTTCGACGGATCGCACGGTTCCGAGTTGGTTTCGACGAGCGGCAGCGATGCCATGTAGTACGCGTCCGTCACCAGCCGCGACGTGATGCGGTGGTCCGGATGCATGTCGTCCCGGAAGTGCGTCAGGATCAGCTCGGGATCGTGTTCGCGAATCGTCTCGACGATTTCCAGTCGGTTCTCCATCGAGTAGGTCACCCGACCGTCGAGGAACTCGAGGAACTCGACTGATGCGCCGAGTTCGGAGCCCGACTGTCGCGCTTCTTCTTCCCGGACGGCGGCGATTTCTTCCTCGGTGCCGTCCGCCGTTCCGAGCTCTCCGCGTGTCATGTGAATGATCGTCACATCGTCGCCCCGGTCGGCATGTTTTGCGAGCGTTCCACCGCAGAAAATGTCGGCGTCGTCCGGATGTGCAACTATTGCTAAGACGGACATGGCAAAGGCGAGCCATCGCAGTAGGAAAATACTTTCGGCCGATTCTACTCGTGAGAGAACGATTTAATACTGTAAAACGATCGCGGAGTCCGAGTGGCTACCGAATGACTCCTCGAGAACGTTTCTCGGTCGATTACACCCGTACTCATGTAATAGGCCTTCGCCAGCTTGGTCCAGAAAGCCCGAATGAGAGCGTCTATAGCAGTCGTTAGAATTTTCAACTCGAATATTGTTGCTAAACACAGTGGATCATCTCGACGAGATCTCCGTCAAAGAATTGCAAGATACCCTCGACAACGTGGAAGGAAAGAAGCCAACACAACGACTCTTAGCGGCAATAGAGTCCTCGATCGTGCGCTCGCCGCTGGCTCAGACCGTTCAGACACCATTACAACCACAATCGGCCGAATCGAGCGCTCACTGGTCAAGTGACTATTGAGGAGGTGCTGAACTAGACAGTGCCATAAGCGAGCCTTGTACTGAGCCCGTTATCTGATATTCGTTACTTCCGAATTATTGGATGGGGCTATCGAAAGCAGCCGTTTACAACCATACTGTTGTAATTCAAGGCCACAACTTCGCCGTGGTCACCCGCATCGGTGGCGCGACTCTCTTCACTGAAGGTGATCCTCGATGGATACTACGAGATAATTCGCCATCTCGGAATTATCTCACGGATCATCTGTTATACTGTCTGTTCGTGGCTCTGACCATGACGATTGATACCTCAGAACACGGATTGTCGTTATGACTTTTCGCCAGCGGTAGCAGAAATTCGGCACAGGCGAAAGTCGTCTTTCTCCGGATGGTGCCGGACTATCACCGCTCCGACCGGAGCGCCTTTCGAAGTCTGTTTGCAGAACTGATGACTAGCCCGGGAATATCCTGCTGGAACCGCTTGCCGGACATCGTATCAGTGGGACTCCTCACGCTGATCGCTCCCGCCGGGCTGCCGGTCTTGCCTTCCACCGCTGCGGCGATTCCTCGAACATCTTCTCGCCACTCCTCACGATTGAAAGCGATTCCTCGAGACTGGATGTCCTGTAGTTCCTCATCGAGGGCCGCCCGGCTTGTTAGGGTATTCTCCGTGTATTCTCGTAGTCCGTGGTCATCAATGATCGAGTCGACGTTCTCCGGAGCCATCACTGCAAGGAGCGCTTTCCCGGGAGCAGTACAGTGCAATGGAAGTATCTCACCCGGGTCGCCAAAAGATCGGTCCGACTTCTTTCCCATCGCGGTGTACAGGCAAATTCCACGTTGACGCTCGATCACGACTAAACTCGCCACCAGCCCTGACGCTGTCGCCAACTGCCGAACCTCCGAAACACCCGGCTGATAGAGTGGATATCGGTTTCGCGCGACACTGCCGATTTCAAGGAACCGGAGGCTGACCTGATAGGCCCAGTTGTCGCGAACGACGAAGCCCAACTGTTCGAGCGTCTCCAAGTGACTGTGAATGGTACTTTTCGAGTGCGGCAGGTGATCGTCGAGTTCGGTAATTGTCGCGCTCTCCAGTTCGAGAAGCGCCTCGATTACACGTGCGCTGGTGGCGGTCGCCTTGACCGGTGTATCTTCTCTGTCAGCCATACTGGGGACCTGTATGTGAAGCAGTAAAGAAGTATTCCCTCATTCCGAAAAACCCACAGGAGCGTTCACCACTCGGCGATACTTCCGTCGTCGTGGTACCAGATCGGATTCTGCCAGTCGACCTGCGCATCGGCCTGTTCTCGGACGAATGATTCGTCAATCTCGATACCGAGTCCCGGTTCGTCCGGCGCGTCGACGTAACCGCTCTCGAAGCCGAAGATATCTGGATCTATGAGGTACGCAAGAAGATCGTTCTGCTCCGGATTGTGGATATCGAGGTTCTGGCTCTGGACGAACGCGTTCGAAGTGGTGGCGTCGATGTGAAGACATGAGGCGAAGGCGATCGGACCGAGCGCGCAGTGGAGTGCAACGGCCACGTCGACGGCTTCGGCGGCGCCGGCAATCTTCTTGACCTCGGTGATACCGCCGGCGTGTGACGGGTCCGGCTGAACGATGTCGACCAGACCGTTCGCGAGTGTCTGCTGGAATTCCCAGCGCGAGTACAGGCGTTCACCGGATGCGAGCGGTGTCTTCGTGTGGGACTCGATCCGCGGAAGCGCGTCGAAGTGTTCCGGGAGGACCGGCTCCTCGTAGAACATCGGATCGTACGGGTCGAGTTTTGATGCCACCCACTTGGCCATCCCGCTCGTTATCCGTCCCCGGAAGTCCACGGCGATATCGATGTCGTCCCCAACTTCGTCGCGGACGGCGGCGAGACGCTCTCTGATCCTTTCGACGACTCCGGGAGAGTCGATGCGCCGAACTTGCGAGTTCGCTGCCATCTTGAGCGCGGTGTATCCGTCGTCGACGGCCGCTGCAGCGGCTTCCCGTATTTCTTCGGGCGTGTCACCGCCGATCCACTGGTAGGTGAGAATCCGGTCTCGCGCTCTGCCGCCCAGGAGGTCGTACACGGGTGCGCCGTAGTGTTTCCCCTTGATATCCCAGAGCGCCTGATCGATGCCGGCCATCGAACTCATCAGGATCGGGCCCCCTCTGAAGTGGCGACCGCGGTACATCGCCTGCCAGTGGCGCTCGATTTCGAGCGGATCTTTTCCGATGAGATAGTTATCTAGGATCTCCTCGACCGCCGCGATTGTCGTCTTCGCGTGTCCCTCGACGATCGGTTCGCCCCAGCCGGTCAGCCCCTCGTCGGTCTCGAGTTTGAGAAACACCCACCTCGGGGGCACCTCGAACAGTTCGTAGTTTGTTACTTCCATGAACTACGGTACCCACCCTACGTTAATGGTAGTTGTCCTATGGCGCGAGAGCGGTTTATAAAAGGACGATCAGTCTGTAGTATCAGTCTGACTGCGGAGGTGCCGCGGCGCTCTCAAGTTGGTCCATCGCATCCTCGCGGGTATCCCAGACCTCGAACATCGCCTCGTAGGAGTCGCGGAAGTACTCGTACCACTCGTCGTACTGCGAGGCGCACTCCGGCCGGGGTTCGTACGTCCGGTCGATCGTCGTCGTCTCCTCGGCAGCCGAAGCGATGTCGTCGTACACTCCGGTGGCGACGCCGGCCAGGAACGCCACGCCTTTCGCACCGAACTCATCCCCAGCGGGGACCGAGATCGGCGTGTCGAGGCAGTCGGCGAACATTTGACACCAGAAGTCCGAGCGTGCGCCGCCGCCGCTAATCATGATTCGGGTGGATTCGCCGGACATGTGTTCGTAGCAGTCTCGCATCGCCAGTGTGACACCTTCGTACACGGCGCGGAGCATATGCTCCTTGGAGTGTTCGGGCGACAATCCGAGGAACTGTGCACGAGCGGATGTCTTCAGGAATGGACTCCGCTCACCCGATGTACTGAGATAGGGATGATACAGGGCCCCCTCCGATCCGATCGGCAACTCCTCAAGGTCGGGGACGACCTCTGTGAAGTCCTTGTCGTCGGCGAACTCCTCGAATGCCCAGTCGAGATTTGGCGTCCCGGCCATCGACGCCATCGCCCGGACATAGAAGTCGTCTTCGACGGCGAAGAGGAATCCCGTTCCCTTCGTCTCTTCGGGCGGTTCGCTGAGCACCATCTGGTTGAGAGACGTCGTTCCGACGACCGACGAACTGTCGCCCGTTCGCGCAGCGCCGCTGCCGATTCCCGACGCCACGATGTCGATCGCCCCCGAGACGACCGGCGTTCCGATCGGCAGTCCTGTCGCTTCGGAGCCCTCCGTGGTCACGTCGCCGATGATCTCCGACGCCGGCTCAAGACGCGGCAGTAACTCGTCGATTCCGTCGACGTCGACGAGTTCGGGAACGACATCCGAGTACTCGCCCGTCTCGATGTCGATAAACGGGAGCGACGCGTCGCTCCGATCGGTCGTTCGCTCCCCTGTGAGCCGATACTTGAGCCAGTCCTTCGAGCAAAACACGGTGTCGGCGCGCTCGATGGACTCCGGTTCCTCATCGGCGAGCCACTGGAGGATCGGTAGCGACGACCCCGGGAACAGGTCGCTGCCGCAGATGTTCGAGATGAGCGGGGCTACGCCAGTCTCCTCCCACTCGTTGACGTACTTCGCCGCGCGGCTGTCGTTCCAGAGGATCGCATCGCGAACCGGATCGCCCGCTTCATCGATCAACCAGCAGCCGTCGCCCTGGCCGGTCACACCGACGCCGACGATGTTGTCAGGCTCATCGAGCGAGTCTACGACCTCCCGGATCGTCTCGGCCGTCATCGCCCACGTCTGTTCCATATCCTGTTCGATTTTTCCGGCCTCCGGTTGTTTTAGAGCGTTGTCTCTCGCGGCCCGGTGGAGTTCGTTGCCGTCGAGGTCGAATGCGACCGATTTGATGCGAGTGGTACCTGCGTCTATGCCTATGAGTACGCGACCCATACGCATCCCGTTTGGATTATTAATAATAAAGGTTTCCGTACTACGAGAGCTCAGACGCGATACTATATGATATCTATATACAAATTGACAAAAATACTTATTATCATTGATTGACGATGTCGTAGTGCTGAGAGAAGTTCGCGATAGTAGAGCGTCGCTCGGAGATTCCGCGGCGTTCAGCCGCGGGCTTCGCAGTCGCAGCAACCGACCATGGGACCATACTTGACCACGAACGAACGGCCGGCACCGGACCGGTGCGCCAGCGCACAACGACGGGATGATCGACGTGATCATGAAGGGGTAATCCGCCGGTCGGCAGACGACCGTCCAACTGCTGGCGGGTCCCTCTGTGCGCTACCGATTACGAAACATGAAGGCACTCGTCACGGCGAACTTCGACGACGCAAACCTGAACAGACTGCGAGACGAACTCGGTATGGAAGTCGACTACCGGCCGATCGAGGAGCGTTCCAAGCGGTTGTCGTCGTCCGAGCTTGAGGACCTCCTAGAAGGCGTCGACGTGTTCGTCGTCGGTTACGAGGGCGTCTCCGCCGAGTTGATGAACGCGGCCGAGGATCTCCAGCTGATCGCCTGCGCCCGGGGCGGGCCGGACGCCAACGTGGATATCGCCGCCGCGACCGAGCACGGGATTCCAGTCCTGTACGCACCCGGACGTAACGCGGTCAGCGTCGCCGACTTCACGTTCGGCCTGATCCTCGCCGTCGTGCGAAACATCGCGCGAAGCCACCACCTGCTCCATACGGGAACGTACACCGGCGAACCGGTCGCGGATGCGGCAGACAGCGGCGAACGCGACGACGTAACGTGGGGCATCGCGAACGGATCGCCGTACGTCGAACTCTCGGGGCCGGAGCTACAGGGAAAGACCCTGGGAATCGTCGGCCTGGGCGCAATCGGTCGGAACGTTGCTCAGCGCGCCGACGGATTCAAGATGGAACTGCTCGGCTTCGACCCCTTCGTCGACGCCGAAGAGATGACCGAGCACGGTATCGAGAAGTCCGAACTGGACGACCTCTGCGAGCGGTCGGACATCGTGACGGTACACTGCCCTGTGACAGACGCGACTCGCGGCCTCATCGGCGAGGCAGAGTTCGACCTGCTGTCGCAGGACGCGTACTTCGTCAACACTGCTCGCGGCGCGATCGTCGATCAGGACGCGCTAATCGAGGCGCTCCAGAACGACGAACTCGCGGGCGCCGCGCTCGACGTGTACGATCAAGAGCCGCTTCCCGATGACCACCCGCTGCTGGAGTTACCCAACGTCGTCACGACGCCGCACCTAGCGGGCGCCGCAGATGAGGTCGTGGACCGTCACTCCGCGATACTCACCGACGATATCGCAGCCGTGCTAGCTGGACGGGAACCCGACCACGTCGCCAACGAGGCGGCGCTCGCCGGGCTGACTGTCGACAATGATGGCTGAATCGCCTACAGACACCGACGTGGACGCGGAGACAGTCCACGAACCCAAGCACACGATGGCACAAGAACTCGAACTCACAGAAGAACGAACCGCAGTCGCAGAGATCGGGAAGAAGATGCTCGAACAGGGACTCACCAAAGGCACCGGCGGTAACATCAGCGCCCAGTCGAGCGAGTACGTCGCGATCAGCCCCTCCGGAACGCCGTACGACGAGATCACGCCAGAAGACGTTCCTATCGTCGATCTTCACGGCGAGCGCGTCACCGGTGAACTCGATCCCTCTAGTGAATTCCGTATGCACACCGACGTGCTGCGCAAGCGCAACGATGTCGGTGGTGTGGTCCACACTCACTCGCCGTACGCCAGCACGTTCGCCAGTCTCGGCGAGGCGATTCCCGCGTCGCACTACCTGATCGCGTTTGTCGGCGATCAGGTCCCCATCGCTCCGTACGAAACGTACGGCACGGCCGAACTTGCCGAGGCGGCGCTCGATGCGCTGGGCGAGGAGTACAACGCCTGTCTGCTCAAAAATCACGGCGTGCTCGCAGTCGGCGAGTCGGTTGAAGCGGCGTTCGAGGTCGCACTGATGACGGAGTACTGCGCTCGCATCCACTATCAGGCGATCAGTGTCGGCGAACCCAATATCCTCCCCGACGAGGAGATCGATACGCTCCTCGACCGGTTCGCAGACTACGGACAGGGTAACTGACCACAGACACACAGCTACAATTACGACCATGATTCCATCAATCACACTCGAGACGGCAAAGGAAATAATCGACGCAGCGGAAGAGGCGGCGAAGGCGATCGACAATCCGATGGTGATCACCGTCGTCAATTCCGAGGGGAATCTCGTCGCACAGCGGCGGATGGACGACGCTTGGCTCGCTTCCGTGAACATATCCCGGAACAAGGCGTACACGTCTGCCGCGCTGGACATGCCCACTCACGAACTCGCGGAGGCTACGAAGCCCGGCGAGTCGCTCTGGGGACTTCAGACAACTGACGACAATCAACTCGTCGTCTTCGGTGGCGGGTATCCCCTCATCCGCGACGGCAAGGTCATTGGCGCCATCGGCGTCAGCGGCGGCGCCGTCGAACAGGACAGAACGGTCGCTGAAGCCAGCGTCGAGGCCTTCGAAGAGTCGCACTGACATCGCGACCGCCAGCGAGAGCTTTTTCTCCGTTAGAGTGTACTGTACATCTAATTACTATTAGTTATATTTATGTTCGGTGGGACCTATGCTCAGATCGAAGTTAGAGATGATCAATCATCGAAGACACCGTATCGAGCGAGGCGAGTCGACGAGCCAGGTATCCCGTGTCGGTCCCAGTGCGGACGGCCGGAGCATCGGCAAACGAGGTGCGAGCCAGCATGGTTGACGTCGCGGCGATCTGGTCGATCGAGTACTTGCTACTGGCGCTGGCGGGCGGCGCGTTCGGGGCGGCGATTGGTGGGCTCCCCGCATTCATCTTCACCGGTTTCATGGTGATCGCCGGGGAGGCGGCGAATCTGGCCGGCAAAGCAGCAGCCGGCAGCGACGCCGCGGCAATTATGATCACCGACGCAATCGCGTTCGGTCCCGTGTTCGGTCCTCACATCAGCTTCGCGGCCGGCGCGGCCGCGTCGGCGTACGCCGCTAGGCGGGGGTACATGGATACCGACTTCGACTACCATCAGGCGAAAAACATCAACTACGCGTTCGGCACGAAGCCAGATGTCCTCGCGGTCGGCGCGCTGTTCGGAGCCGCCGGCTACGTGATGGTCGAGCTGATGGTCGCATTCGCGATGCCGTTCGATCAGGTCGCGATGGGCGTTGTTCTGTCGGCCGTGCTCCACCGTGTCGCGTTCGGTTACGACGTCGTCGGTACGCCTAGCTCAGGGTGGCTCGACATGAAGCCGTTCGAGCAGGAAGAACTCCAGTCGCCGGACGCCGTCGCTGCCGACGGAGGCGTTATCGGCCAGCGGTACGCCGTCGAACCGTGGCTCCCACAGCAGTACAAGTGGCTCAACGTGGCGGTGCTCGGAGTTGTTGTAGGGATTCTGGGCGCGTATGTCGGCTACGTGAGCGAGAGTCCGTACCTCGCCTTCGGGATCAGTGCTGCCTCACTGATCTTCCTGAGTATTGGTCACGAGAACTTCCCGGTCACGCACCACATTGCGCTCCCATCGAGTACCGCCGTCTTCGCTCTCGCCGGATCGGCTTCTGTCGCGACGGTGTCGTTGTCCGGCGTCGTCGCCGTCGGAGCGATCTTCGGCCTGATCAGTGCGCTCTTCGGCGAAGTGTTCCAGCGGGTCTTCTACGCGCACGGCGACACCCATCTGGACCCCCCCGCCGCAGCCATCGTTTTCGGCACCTTCCTGATCTCGGTGTGTGCTGCTCTCGGTATCCTGCCAGGGAGCGGATGGGTTCCCGCGCTATGACTGAGAGACTATAGTCACCGCCGTCCCATCTTCCGGACGGACGTTCGCCAACCTACCAAACACAACCATTATAACGTTTCCACACAAGATCTTCTTCGTACTTGTATGCCCCATTCCATCGTCGTCATCGGCGGCGGAGCGACTGGTACGGGAACCGCCCGTGACCTCGCCATGAGAGGGTTCAACGTGACGCTCGTCGAACGTGGAAATCTCACCGAGGGGACTACGGGCCGAACGCACGGCCATCTCCACAGCGGTGCTCGCTATGCCGTCAGTGACCAAGAGAGCGCCGTCGACTGCATGCAGGAAAATCGGATACTGCGCGATATCGCC
Organism: Natrialba taiwanensis DSM 12281; assembly: GCF_000337595.1. Taxonomy (GTDB): domain Archaea; phylum Halobacteriota; class Halobacteria; order Halobacteriales; family Natrialbaceae; genus Natrialba; species Natrialba taiwanensis. The sequence continues at coordinate 13,602 of NZ_AOIL01000035.1, forward strand.
GGCCACTGTATCGAGGACACTGGCGGGCTCTTCGTCCAGCTCGAGGGCGATCCCGACGAGTACTTCGAGAAGAAACTCGAAGACTGTGAAGAGTGTGATATCCCGACAGAAGTGATCTCCGGGGAGGAAGCCCGTCGACGCGAACCGTATCTCTCCGCCGATGTGGAACGAGCAATCTGGGTTCCGGACGGTGCAATCGATCCGTTCCGCCTCTGTGTCGCGAATGCTGCCGACGCTGTCGACCACGGCGCAATCGTCGAGACACACGCAGAAGTCGTAGACGTGCTGGTCGACGATGGATCAGTTACCGGCGTCGAGATCGAGCGTCACGGACCGACCTATCTCGGCAAGGGGTCGGAAGGAGACATCGAGACGCTCCAGGCCGACTATGTGGTCAGCGCGACAGGCGCGTGGGCCGGGCAACTGGCGGAGATGGCCGGTATAGAACTGAAAATGTCCATCTCGAAGGGCGCGATGGTCGTCACGAACGTCCGACAACTCGACACGGTGATCAACCGTTGTCTCCCGAAAGGCGAGGGGGATACGATCATCCCTCACGAGACGACCGTCCTGCTCGGCGCCAACGACGACCCGGTAGACGATCCAGACAACTACCCCGAAGAGCAGCGGGAAGTCGACATGATGATCGACATCGCCGCGGAGATGGTCCCGGTCGTCGCCGATGCGCGTATGATTCGCGCGTACTGGGGTGTACGACCACTGTACGACCCCGACCCCAGATCGACGACCGATCCCGGTGATGTCACCCGTAACTACTTTATCCTCGATCACGCCGAACGCGACAGCGTCGAGGGGTTCGCTTCCGTCGTCGGCGGGAAACTGACGACGTACCGGGAGATGTCCGAGTCCGTCGCTGACCACGTCTGCGAGGTGTTCGGCGTCGACGCTACCTGTCGAACGCACGAGAAGCCTCTCCCGGGGAGCACCGATCCATCCGCGCTCGACGATCGGATGGACGAATTCGACCTTCGATCACCGATCGCTCGCCGAAGCCGTCAGCGACTCGGCGACCGCGCTCCGGAAGTACTGGACATTGACGGAGCGAACCCGACGATCTGTGAGTGTGAGGGGGTCTCTCGAGCCGAGATCCAGGACGCAATCGACCGGGTCGGCGCTAACCTGAACGGCGTCAGGCTCCAAACTCGCGCATCGATGGGGAACTGTCAGGGCGGGTTCTGCACCCATCGGCTGGGAGCTGAGCTGTACCCCAACCACGAGAGGGGTGCTGCTCGAGACGAGATCGACCGGCTGTACCAGGAGCGCTGGAAAGGACAGCGTCACACCCTCTGGGGCGAACAGCTCTCTCAAGCGATGCTGAACCACATGCTTCACGCGACCACGATGAACCACGACGCCGATCCCGCCGTTTTCGACGACGAGATCGATTACGGCGCGTACGACTCTGGAGTAACTGCGGAGGGAAGCTGTGGCGATTAAGAGCGATGTTCTCGTCGTCGGCGGAGGGCTCGCCGGTGTGACGAGTGCAGTCGCAGCTGCCCGCAACGGCGCTGATGTCCGCCTGATCTCCCACAAGAAAACGACGCTCAGGCAAGCATCCGGACTCGTCGACGGGCTCGGATACGTTCCCGGACGGTCTCAGTCGACCGATCGGGAAGACTCTCCCTCCCAGAAGCGAAGGGACTTTCGAGCATTTCGGGACAACCGGAGTGAGTACCGTGGGCCGCTAATCACGCCGTTCGACGGAATCGACTCCCTCCCTGATGGCCATCCCTATTCGATTCTCGGAGCAGACGCTCTCCGATCGGGGCTCTCGTTGTTCGACGATCTCGTCGACGGCGCGTACCTGGGCGGACACACGGAGAAGAACGCACTCGTTCCGACCTTCGGCGGGACGGTGAAGCCAACCGCGCGATATCCGCGCGCGGCGGCGGCAGGAATCGCGAGCGATAATCGGTCGATGCTTGTCGCCGGATTTCGGTCGTTCACCGACTTTGACGCTCGCATGGTCGCTGATAACCTTGACGCCGCTGGCGTCCCCTTCGGGGTAACCGGTGCCGAAATAGCGTTCGCTGATCCGTTCCCTGCCGACGCCGAGGTGACTCGCTTCGCGAAGGCGCTTGATCACGACGAACGCATCGACGGGACGCCCGCCCGGCAGGCGCTGGCCGACGCCGTTTCCCCGCACGTCGGTGACGCCAAACGCGTCGGGTTCCCCGCCCTGCTCGGCGATGATAACGCCGACGAGGTCCGTGCCGAACTCGAGGATCGACTGGGCGCAGCCGTGTTCGAGATTCCGACCGGCCCACCGAGCCTCCCCGGCCTGCGGCTGGAGGATCGGCTCTACGCAGCACTGGATGCCGAAGAGGTGAAGTATGAGACCGGGTGTCCGGTCGTGGGCTACGAAACCGCCGCGGGTACACCGTCCAGAGTCGAGACAGTACTGGTCGATCGGAGCGGTCAAGAGATTCCGTATTCGGCTTCGGCGTTCGTGCTCGCAACCGGCGGATTCGTCGGGAAAGGGCTCGACTCTGACCGCGATCGGGTCTTCGAACCGGTGTTCGACTGTCACGTCCCGCAACCACCGGATCGGTACGACTGGTTCGTCGACGACGCTTTTGGCGATCACCCGTACGCCCGGTTCGGCGTCAACCCCGACGCAACGATGCGACCGCTCGACGCGGACGGTGACCCGGAGTTCACAAACCTGTACGCGGCCGGATCAGCGGTCGGCGGTGCGGATGTTGCCCGCGAGAAATCGGCCAGTGGCGTCTCGCTGGCCACCGGAGCTGTCGCCGGCCGAGCGGCCGCAGCAGCGATAGAGGACTTGAATCTAGAACTAGGAACGACGGAAATTTGACCATGACTAACGAAACTAACGAGAACGACGACCCGACTGCGCAACCTCGCGCTACT
>NZ_AOIL01000036.1 GCF_000337595.1 Natrialba taiwanensis DSM 12281
GGCAGACCGGAACGGGACGGTTGCGTGGACGTGCCCGACGACGACTGAACGGGGGCGAGAACATCTCTTCGATCTCATCGCACTCACCGATGGAATCACTGGAGCGCACTTCGTCTTTCGAGTCGAACTCTATCAGACCGACGCGCCGGTTCTCGAGTCGATTCCCCACCATTCGGCTGTCGGGCTCGATGCGTCACTGCTCGGGGAGGAGATTCGCTCCGGCGAAATCGTCGATCTTTCCGGAGAAACAGCGTGTCTGGTCCCGACCGAAACGGCGTTCGAGTGGACGGCTGAACAGCGTCGCTGGCGAATAGCGGGTGGCTCGCTCTGTGTCGAGACGATCGACGGCCGAAAAACGAGTTGCTACGGGCTGACGAACCTTCGACAGGCGAGGAAAAGCGATGACGGAACCGGTCTCGTTCTCGCCTGGAAACCCGACGACCTGCCGGACGACGCTATCGGACGGATACTCTCGTGGACGATGGATAAACTGTCTACGCCGCCGGTGGCGGTACCGTGTGAGACTGCGGATCGAGCGACGGCGGTCCGAGCGCACGTACAGGAGATTCTCGAGGCGTATGATGGCCGCGAGCTATAGCGCTCGCCGATGTAAGTCACTACTGCAGCCGCCTTGATCGTGCTTCTGGGATCTGTAGTGAACCGTCGATGACTACTCCGCCATAGCGTAGACTGGTCGGGTACCGACTCAATATTGAGTTAGTACGTAATGACGGCGGCTGGAAGAGGACCCGACGAGGGCTGTCTCATGATCCCACCGCGGACTGAACTCGCGCTACTCTCTCGGATACTGTTCGAAACTATAGATAGTTCAAAAAGCGGATGAATACAGAAGATGGCAAAAATACGTCTTGCAGACGTTACTACGGAGAGGACAGGTATTATCTCGTCCCGAATTCGTTCGACAGTGCCTCTGCGTTTTGCGATATCTCAGTCGAGAGCCGCTCATCAATCGCATTTTTATCGACACCGGATACATGCCTGCAGACGATGTTTCGAAGCCCAATACGACCGCCCGCCGTTCGCGGATCCGCGCTGGTTTCGTACTGAGCGACCCGTTCTCCCTCGTACATAACAGTGTACTTGCACGGCTTTGAATCTCCCGTCGTCATTTCAACGGAAATGGATCCTTCCAACTCGACGACAACCATGGTTACCACCGAACCTCGTCATCAATGGCGATCGGACCAGACTTGACGACATTCGCATCAAGCCCGCCACGGTGGACGAGCGCTTTCGAGAGTTCCTCCTCTCCGACGAGCGACTGCATATAACCACATGGTTCACATAGCTGGATTCCTTCACAGATGGCATCACCGACCGTGAATGTTTGACCCACGAGGTGGTTGAGCGGAACATTTTGAGTCGTTACGTTTCGACGGTGTGCACCCGTCGGGATCTCAATTCCGGCATCCCGTTTGACTGCTGCCAGCGCCTCGGCTTCGATGAAGGTGATATCGCTTGCTTCCTGTACCTCTCGGTCCGGGTCTTCGTCGAGAAAGTTCCACAGACCACGCTCTTCGAAATACCGGTCGCCGCGGAGCCCGCGTTTGGCGACTGCGTCGACGTTTTGTCGTGCTTGCATCGGGTCACCACTATCGGGAGCAATGTGGAGCTGTGTAACTCTACCAGTTCCCATAAATTTGTTTCGTGAACGTAGATGTTATACATTTTGAAAGAAGAGGGGGACATCCTTGATTCGCGAAGCCTATTCGAGACCACTGTTGGTTCTAGTGAAGAAGGATTTATCTATCACAATCATCTGTGTTGAGAACCGTAATCTCAACTATTGTGTCGGTGAGTCAGACACAGTCAGACTGTCAGTGGATGATGACCCCCGATCCCGCGCTAGAACGACACCGTCTCGCGGATCGCCTCCTCGATTCGAATTGCCTGCGGCAGGTAGTACTCCTCGAGTTCGTGCAGCGGCATCGGCACGTCGTAGCCGGTAACGCGCCTGATCGGTGCCTGCTGATAGAGCAGCGCTTCTTCCTGGATCGTCGCAGCGATTTCGGCCCCGACGCCGGCGG
>NZ_AOIL01000037.1 GCF_000337595.1 Natrialba taiwanensis DSM 12281
GGCGCTTCTGGCGGACATCACAACCAGGGTGCCGCCTGGTCCTGCCGGATGAACACACCTTGTCAGGGCGGCACTTACGACGGTTCAGATGGTGCTGAGGTTCCGTTCACGAGCCAGGTCTATGATGGGACGGTAGATCCTGATGTGCATCAATACGGTTACGTTGACCGCTGGCAGGCGGGAGGGAGTAAGGGCGAGTGGACGACGATCGACTATCGTATTGAACTCAATACACCAGGGGTAGCGGATGGGCGTCTCATCGGGTGGGTGAACGGAGTGAAGGCGTTCGACAGAGAGGGCTATCTGTTCCGAGACAAGGACCACGCACACCAGGGTGTCCGCTGTTGGCGCTGGCACTATTACTTCGGTGGTTCGTGGGGCTCGCCGAGTGATAACAAGCTCTACGCTCGCAATTTCTCGGTGTGGGCTGACGAGAGCGTTCCGGAGATGTGAGTGTACAGCACATTATCGTCGTAATGTGGAGTACTGGATATGACCCGTAGGAACCCTCAGTCGCCAGTTATCCAAATGGGGATACCCCCACCTAGTGGGGTTGGTTAGGTGATACACTGGATAATGCGATAGAAAATTGATGGGAGGTAGGGAAGTAGCTAACTCGTATCCAAGCCATGAATGCACACTACGAAACACCGGGGCGAGAGCCCCAGCGACGGCCATTGCTGGAACTTTTGGACAGGTTCAGCAACGGCGCTAGTACCGTTTCCAGACCACAGTATAACTCTAGGGGATGTCCGTGAGCCTACTCACTCAAGTCTGCGAAATCGATGTGCCGGACTCTCAAGGCGACTATCTCCGGTGTCTCGACCGGAATCTACAAGACAAATGGCCAGGCATGACCGCGGTTAGGCTCCGACTCCTCCAGTCTACTTTCATCTCCCTTCTGATTGGTGCTCTTGCATATTCGCTTGACGGGAGCCCGACGTTCGCTATTGGCTCCATCGCAGCCGTCAACATCGTTCTATTGGCAGATGTTATCGCAGTCGCCTCTGTCGAAGTGTCATCCTCTGGAATCACAGTCACAATGCAGGACAACGACGACGAATGATAAACGAACTCGTAACCCTCGCTCGTGGCATCGATCCCGAACTAATCGGTATTCTCTTGACGTTCATCGTCGGACTCACAGAGACCGGCAGGCGATTTCAGAAGACAGGCAACATCCCGTACAGGAAGCTCCCGTGGGCGGCTAAACGCGAGTTGTTCCGATGGATTCGGAAAAGCTATTTTACCGTCGACAAGCCAGACCATCCCTCGTTTGTGGTCGATAAGTCAGTGGATGAGATTCGCAAGACGCTTGCACGGCAGGGATTCGTCCCTGAATGGCCTCTGAGCTACAAGTACGGTGGCGAGGACGGGAATCTACGTCAGTACATCTACGACAGCGGCCAAGATCTCCCGAATAGACAGGTGCACGTTCGACTGTTCGAAGTGGAGGGTGGGACCGAGATCATGGCCCATTCGGAGCCGACGCCAGAGCACCATCCAGAGGAGCACTTAGCGGAGACAGATATGGTGTTTGAGTCGGCGAACGATTTTGTCCGTTCCCGTCTTGAGGACCCGCGACCGATCGGCTATCCTAGCGACTAGTCACTCACCCGGCGGTCTTTTTTGCCGAGTGGGTTAGAACACTGCATATATGCAAACAGAGGCATCACTACTCAGTAGCCGTCTGTAGGTATAGTTCGGCGTGGTCACAACTAATCAACTGAGTTCGGCACTCAGGACACTGCTCAACGTCACATCCCTTTTCGTGCAGTTCGCCACGTTCAACCTGACAGTCATGGCATTTCTCCGAGTCGCGTGGGATGTACAACGCCGTACCGTCTGGGAGTTCGTTTCGTGTTTCTTCGCCGTACGGGATACGCTCAGTACCGTCTGTATCGTGTTCACTCATCGTTGTATTCCTCATCAACACGGATATTCGCTAACGTCGTCTCAGCATCTTCTTGGTTATCAACCGTCTTTATGACGGCCGAATCCTCATGCTTTGCTTCAACGACGAGTCGTGCACTGTATTCCCGACTTTGAAGTTTCTCGAGTAGTTCCAAAGCGGTTTCTTCGCTCATGGGTTCTTCGTCCCATGTATCTGCGGCAGTCGTTGCTTTCCGGTCGTGGTGTACTTGTTCAGTCATTGTTCTGGGATTCTTACTTTATGCTAAGTGATCCACGACTGCGAACTGTTCATTTCCGCACTTTGCACATGGGGTATCGCTGAACACATCCTTCGCGTGTTCAGCTTCTTCTTGCGCTTCTGCCTCCAAGTCAAGACCGGTCCGACACTTCGCACACTTCAAATCAAACCCCCCTGTCTGTCGGAGTGGGTTCTTGTTACTCATAGTCACTCGTCACCGTCTCGGCTTTCTCCGAGGGCCTTGATAGCTTCCCACTCAAAGTTCGCGAATGCCTCTGCTGCTCCATTGTCTTTGTCAATCTGGTACATCCAAGCGTTACCAGCCTTTCTCGTCTTTTTGATGACGCCATACTCAAGCAGGTCATCGATGTGACGGTGGATAGTTGATCGATCGGCATCCGCCATACGGGCAATATCGGAGAGATTGTAGTCTCTGTCAGGGTTGGTGAGGAGGGCCAAGAGCATCTTGGTCTTTGGGTGGTCGCCAAGCAGTCCGAGAACAACCTGTCCCTCGGGCTCGTCATCCATGGTTTTGCTCTTTGTCGCCATACTTGTCCTATAACGTTCCAGTGCCATAAGTCTTTGCAGTCTTACCCCACCACATGCCTGAAGTAGCGCATTGGCGTTGCACAGAAACAACACACTTATAACACACTAGTGTGTAGGAATAGTATGGAGGTGAGAAATATAGACGAGCAAGAACTCAAAAACAAGGTAGTGTACTACCTCGTTCGGAACGACGTGACAGGTGGACACAACATGACTGTGGACCAAGTGAAAAGCAATGCAGCGATACCGACTCACGCGGAAGGTGACGCGGAGGACGCGATTCGCGACCTAATCCGCAATCCGCCACCAGTCCAAGCCTACGGCGGGCAACGTGATGCAATCACGCTCACGTCACTCCCGGATGGGGTAGAGTACCTCAAGGACCACGGCGGAGATGTCCCATTTGGTTGGGACTGACCAATTGACTTTTTTATTGGTCGGCTTGGGTAACTTGTGGTTCAAACAAGTGCTACACTGCACAACCAGATCCCGCACGAAAGCTAGAGACGATTTTCGGGTCTGTCGCTACTCCTCGTCTTCGACCTCGATTACCGACACCTTCACAGTCTTATTTGCGAACTCTATTCCGAGATTCACACGTCCCCGATCGTCTGCTTTCAATGTCTCTACTTTATCTGGTAGTTCGTCAGTCATAATCGATAATAGGGCTGCGGGAACTTAGTATTGATTCGCCTCGATAGCGATGTCATAATCTGCGACATCGCTTTCCTCTACGTCGTACAGAGAGACCTCAAACGGCCACTCTTTCCCTCCACCGAGTTCAGTCGTGTTAGCCATATACGTGTCTATCTGCTGATCGTCATCGTTGTACGCACGCACACTAACTTCAACGTAGTCAATCAGCTCGTCAGTATTGTTCTTTACTGTCCCCTCGACGACTAACTCGGTCGTCCCGTAATCGGTTTCAGTCGTCGTCATCTCGTGTTCCGTGATTGATGCTGTCTCCTCGTCTCCGCTTGAGGAGTTATCCCCTCCGTTGTCTCCTCCATTCCCGCTGTCTCCACCGTTGCCTTCCTCGTAGTCGTCATCGCTCGAACCAGAGCAACCGGCCACTGCTGCCGTCAGTCCAGTCGCGGTTCCCACCAATACACTCCGTCGGCTGAATTCGTTGTTGTCTGCCATCGACGTTTTACCGTACACGCCCATGGTATATAAAGAATGGGTTTTTGACCCACGAAGATATTAGCAAGGTTATTATTACCGATGGCCAGAAATTGACGCAAATAACGTATTCTTTTACCGATTGCGTTAGATAGCTACAGCAGAATACGATGGAGATTACGACCATCCGATTACCAGCAACGATGAAAGAGGCAATCGAGCGAGAAGCCGAGGAACAGGAACTTTCGCCTACAGAATACATGCGGACCATCCTCCGTAATCGCAAGCAGATTACTATGGAGGACTCTGCCAAAGAATCTGAGGGAGATTACGATGAACTCGCCGATCGGGTAGATGAACTAGAGCGGAGACTGAACCACTTCGAAGAATCCGAGCCACGGGACACAGATCAACCCTCGACAGAGTATGATGAGATAATCCAGTGGGTGCGTGACAATCAGCCAGTGACCAAAAGGGACGTGCTCGATGAGTGGCACTCTGAGGACATGATGTATGCAGAGCTAACCTGGTGGGAACAGGATGTCAAACCGGCATTGAAAGAGGCTGGATTTAGCCACACTCGGAATATCGGCTGGACTGGAGAGTAGCTTTCAACAGAAACGTGGTGTCTACAACTGGCCCTTATTATTCGCCGGTGTCCGATCTATATCCCTGTGAGGACACCCGCTATAGTGACCGTATTCCTCGGCATCGAGTCCGAGAGTGCACTTACTATGGCACGTATCGCACCAGAATCCCCGATCTCCGAACTCGTAGTCATCAAACTTCGGATTGTAGTCAATCCGCTGGTGGGGCTCGTGAAGGGTTTCCTTCCCGTGCTCTTTGATAGCGTCGTCTCTAACACTACTCATTGGCCTTACTGAATCCGTCCGCATCCTCTTGCAGCTCCACACGTTCTACGTCGATGTTGACTCCGAACCGTTGCCCGTCTTTGGACTGTTTGACTATCTCGTGATAAAACGCTTCAACATGATTAGAGGCTTCACCGCTGATTTTCAGATACGTCTCGTACTCGTCACTCATTGGAACATCCCTCTGTGCGCATAGAGATACGCACGCGTTGGCCCGTGGTCGATCATGTCCACCGTATAGATAGTCCTGCAAATGCGGTTGCAGCCGTCATTGTAGTGGTGAATAAGGAACAGCACACCATACGGGTCTGAAGCGTCTAAATCGTAGAAGAACCGGCAACTGTGGGGCGTCTGTCCTCCGTTGTCCTCAACGTGACTCCGGATAGTGCTCACGTCGATCAACCGATCAAACGCTTCCTCGGGAGAGACGCTATCTTCGGGAGTTCGTTCGTCCCACCGATCAAACAGCACGTGGTCGGACAGTCTGGTATCGTGGTCAGAGTGCAGTTTCCAGCGCTCTCGGTTGGAAATGGAGTAGGTAGTGCTCATTCCAGCACCCCGTCGAAATCTGTCTGACTCTCGTCGTCGACTGCTTGCCGTTCCTTCCGCTTGGCTTTGGTCACGTGTGGACAGTCCGAAGACTGAGAAGGGTTGAGATTGTCGAACATCCCCTTGTTGTGATGGTAGTGCCAGCCCCTACACGAGCAGATCCACAGCGTGCATGAGTCAACTGCGACATCCGCGACCATTTGGGGATATTCGAGCGTTTCAATCTCCATGACGAGATACCCATCATCTCCGTCTTCTTTGAGTGAGATTCCCGAGTATCGGTTCACAACGTCGTTGATTGGGTAGCCGTGATCTCTGGCCCACTCAAAGGCCATGGGGATGAGTTGGAGTGCGTACGGATCTGACGTGGGTTCGTGTTCGATTGTCAGACACTCGTCGTCAAGCTTCGCGACTCTCCTACTGCTCATCGTCATCCTCCTCTAGGAATTCCTCAATCGCTTTTCCAACAGCAACGTATTTCTTCGAATCCGTTACCCGTGGTTCGTCAACAAACCGACTCCATTCGGGGTCGCCACTTCCAGCGATTGCATTCAACGACTGAGTGATTGCACTCCCAGTATGCACTTCCGTAACTGCCGCTTCGTATCCGTCTTCGTGTTCTGCGACAGTGACCCGGTAATCACCCTCCACTTCGATGGTTTTGGTCGTTCGAATGTCCCCCATCAGTCCGTCACCTCGTAGGTCTGTGCGTTCGGCCGGCGCTCTTCGGTCTCGTCTAACGCTTCCTCGAGTTCATCGGCGCACATTTCATAGGAGACTGCACTCCCATGATTTCCGATGCTGCCCTCTTTGTCGGCCATATCTCGCCATTCCTCAACGAGTTCTCTCGGGTCCGTCACAGGAAGTCACCACCAGGGAGTTCGCGATAGGTCGTGCACTCTGGACACGCGTGCACGTTGTTGAACTCGTCACCGATCACACGGGCCGTCTGTGGGATGATGTGCGACCCACAGTTGCGACACTCCGTATCAGGCTTGGTATCCGCGCTGTAACTCGTCCACATCCTCATTCACCCACGAACTCGCGGTATCCGTCGAGGTCCTGCTCTCCGCTCGGTGTCAGGACGTAGTAATTGGTGCGACGGTCAATCTCTCCCTTCTCAACTAACCCATCCTCAACCAAGTCATCAAGATTCGGATATAATCTGCCATGAGTGGCATCAGGATATCCAGTCATTTGCAGTGCGTCGAGGATTTCCATCCCGCTTGGCTCCCCACCAAGCCGGTCAATCATGACAAGGATGTCACGGCGAAATCCTGTGTTCTGGTCTGAGAGCGGGTTCGTAGTGAGTTTGGCATCCATACTCATTCTAAATCACGGCTTTAATGCCGTATAGACTCATTCACCGCTCTTTACTTATAGCTTTCCATGTCTATAACTGGCTAAAGACAATCTTTATCATATATGCGTGCGTATAGTTGCTATATGCGTGTGGTTGATGACCAAGAGGAAATAGGCATCTGCTTTGTTTGTCAGATTCCAGGGCGGGGATTAGAGCGCACAGTTACCGGCGAACTCGCTCATGAGGGATGTATCGATGGGTAGCGTCAGTGTTGACTCGGATGACAAAGACTGGTTTGACGATTTCAAGGGCGGCAGAAACCAAGCCGAAGCCTTCGCCGAAATGGTTCAAATCGTCAAGGCCTTCGAGGGCGAACCAGTGGACCACGAGCAGTTAGCAGAGGAATTGAGCCATACGCTGATACCCCAAGTGGAGGTCGCGTCGTACCGCGGTTCAAAGGAGTATCTCGAGCAACACGGAGCGGGAACGGAGAGCAACACCGGGCCATGAAGTCAGTATTCCCCTATCCCGGTGGGAAGGCGAAGCTAGCAGACTGGATTGTTAGCCACTTTCCAGACCACGGCTGTTACGTCGAAGTCTTTAGCGGGAGTGCTGCTGTACTAGTATCGAAGCCAGAAACTCGGGTTGAGGTTCTTAACGACTTGGATGGTGATATAGTCCATTTCTTCAAGACACTCCGGGACAGGGGTAACGAACTCCGCGAGTGGTTAAGGAACACGCCGTTCAGTCGGGAACTACATGATGAGTATGCAACGGAGTTCTACGACGGGAAGCGGCCAGACGATGATATTGAGAGAGCTGGTAAGTTCTTCTATCTCCGATCAACCCAATTTAGCACTAAGTACGCTAGCAAGAGTGGGTTTGCCACATCGAAACACCCTCAAGTAGACCAAGCAGGTGCATACATGAACCGGGCCGCAGACCTCGATGAGTTTTCCGACCGTCTTCGGGACGTTGTCATTGAGTCCAAGGACTTCGGAGATATGTTCGACACCTATGACGGGGCTGAGACACTATTCTATTGTGACCCGCCCTATGTCGGACCCGGTGACTCTCTCTACTCCCACGGAGGGGAATTTGAGCACAGACGATTAATGGAGAGAGTGGCCGAGTTGGAGGGGAAGGTCATCATATCATACGAGGATTTGCCAGAGAGTACACCCGAATCGTTCTATGTTGCTGAGAAGGGGACCACGTATAGCATGGGTACGAACGGCCATGATGAGCGTAAAGAGGCCACTGAACGATTGGTGATGAACTTCGACCCGGAGGAAGTAACGCCCTTCGCCGGAGTTGACCAAGCCAACTTGGAGGCATTTGGGGACTGATGAGCAAGCGGACTAAGACAATCTATCGACAGTACCAGCGCCTCAATCACCAAGGCTGGGAAATAGATGGTGTCGAGAACTGCGTGAAATTTAACGGAGGTAGCGAGACGACGGCTCACCGGGTGGCAAAAACCGTCGCAGCCAGTGTCTGTATTGACGTGGGGTATCGAGTCCGAAGTGAGGTCGAGTGTCCAAGTGGCGATGCAGACATCCTCGCATTCGGGCTGGAGGACAGACGCCCGATCGTGGTGGAACTCGAGAATGACCTATCCGAAGACGTGGCCGAACGCAAGCGAGAACAGTACAACGTTGGTGATGTATCTGAAGTCTGGATTATCGATCTTGATAATGCGCCTGTTATGCCAGACGAACTCTATACCCATATCGCGTATGAAACAGGACTATCCGTCTGACAGTTCGTCGGGACGAATCTCGCCAGACATGAGCCGATCCCCCATCGGAGTTAACCTATAATACCCACGTTCAGTCTGTTCGACTAAGCCGTTATCTTGCAAATCCTCCCGAAGTCTCGTCCCGACATGGTCTGCTCCGAATGGGACGTTTTTCGAGACAGTTGATGGACTCAAAATAGCCGGGTCGCCATATGGGTCTCGCGCGCTATGCAGAAATTCCAGTATAGACGGGTCCGCCGGAACCATCCACTCTACCCGTCCATGCATATCCCCGTTTCCGTTTTGAGGTACCATAAGCTTGCAGAACATTTCATGGAATATGACTATTGGGGGACTGCAGGATCTAAATGGATATCTACAGTCAGCTAATTGGATGACTACCCAACACAAGGTATATAACCAGTTATCCACAGATATACGTTTGGAAGATGGTGTGGGGGGAGTGACTGTCACCCAAGGCTTCACTTTCACCGCGCATCACAAGGACATATATGAAAAGGGATGGAAAATCATTAGAGATGGTGGAACTCAGATGCACTGACTGTAACACGATAGTAGAGCACCCGGTAGGGGAGCCGGGACAAAAGACACTCTGCGAAGAACACATGTTTAAACGCCTTAGGGACGTTGATATGCTGTAAGATAGGACACATCCTCTTTACGGCACGATTACTTACTACTACAATTGGCTTTCGCGGAACTAAAAGACAAAATAGTCATTAGGCCCCCATGCAAATAGCCTGATTGAGATGGCAAAAGACGTAACTCCAGATCACCTCAAAATTGCAAATCATAATTTTGCAACAGAGACGCAGGAGGAAGTTGCAAAGATCATCGACGAGGAATGGGACCCAGACACCACACTCAAAGATTTGCACAAGGCACATGAAGGGAAGAACCGGTCCGAATCCATGTTTGGGAAGGTCTATAAGCGATACATGGCCATTGATGACGATAAGCAGTTTAATGATGGACTCAACGATCCCCGAACCATCCAAGAGATCAAGAAAGACCACGGCAAAGTGAAAACCTACATCGACGATCGCTACAAGGGCAGGATCACGAAGGACGATTATCGGCCCTACCTACCCGCTGACGAATTAGAACCGCGCGACCTGTCCGAGTCAGAACCAGAGCCAGACGAACCGATGGTATCTATGGAGCAGTACCGAACTATGATGCAAGAGATGTACCGTCAAGGCTTCCAAGACGGCAAGGACGCAAATCAATCGTAATTATATCTTGAGGGCGCGCTTGAGCTTGCTACCGATAGAGTCTCCTCCATCGATTTTGCTAATCCACTCAGTCATCATATTTGCATTGGGACCCAACTCAACCGTGCCAGTGTCACGATCTCGCTTGACGATATCGTTTTCCTCAAGACGGCCGAGGTGAGTTTGCTGCATCGACACGTAGATCGTGTGCCGTTCGTTCCCGCTGATGTCTTCGATAGGTCGTCCATATTCGATTTCAGCGACCATATCCACAAGGTCCCCAAAGTCCAGCGGTCCGTGATCAACTAGGATTCGAAGGGCGGCCCGACGGCGACTATTCGAGAGGAGCGCAAATATCTCATCGATTTCCGCGCTATTGCTGCCAGTATCTTCTAAATCGGTGCTTTCAAGTCGCTGGGACGTGTGTACACTCATGTTGGCTTCCTCATGGAGCCACTCGTCCGGTGTATCAGCACCGGGCGGCGTCTTTTGCTACGCCGGTTCGTGGCTTCGTACCTCATACTCACGGCTAAGGGATAATAAATCCCGGTGTTTCTTCGATACTCATATGCCCCGTAGGACCGCAATAACACCTTCTTAGACGTTTTCGTGAGAATTAGGCCATCTAGGCCGCAGATTCCAAAACATACACGACTGTCATTACACGCCTAATGTATGTCTTTCAGATCATATGCACGATTAGACACAGCAATCTGGATAGATAACGATAAGCTTTATATGAACAGCGAATGATGTCTTCACTAAGCGCGGTAGCAAGCCCAAGAAGGAGGGCCTGTCAGGAGTGTCGGTCACTCCTGGCGTCCCTTAACCCCTTCTTCTTCCCGGAGAGGCATAAAGTTTGCCTCTGAGAGTGGCTTCGCTGTCCGCGTGATGACAGACAGCCATGAGCTCGAATACACGCGGACGTCAGAAGAACAGCCAACTAATATACCTCATCGGGCACCATGAGGTTGAGCACGAACACTACCCGCTAACAGGGGCTAGTGGACTAAAATATCCGGCTGATTACCACAAGATCGGCATTGCAGCTGAGCCAAGGCAACGCTTAGTCCGACTCAACTCAGGAACGCCACACCAATTGGAAATGGTCACTACTCTTGAGTCAGACGACGCTGCTGTAGTCGAGCAGAAACTCCATCAGATATACAGTGCCTCCCAAAAGACCGGCGAATGGTTCAAACTAACGCACAATGACATCAACTCGTTCGTCGCATTGAACCAACTGGACGTTGCAGACGTGGAAGCATTGGGCGGAGGGATGGTTCCACAGTGGATTGAGAACGGTACTAATCTGTATATTGAGGTTGAGAAGAACCGTCAGGGTGGTTCTCAATGAGCTACTCTACTACTACTACTACTACTACTACTATGTACAAATGTACATTTGATGTACAATGTACATTCTTAGGTCAGTGGGGTGGTCGCAATGTCTGAGGAACGGCTCGTTGCAGAGGTCCCGGACGAACTCAAGCGTCTGGTTGACGCAGACTCTCGGTTCAACAAGGAAATTGTACAAGCTGCCCTCTGGAGAGAGTTCGGTGGCGAGAAGAACTCTGCCATAGATCAACGTATCGATGAGAAGAAAAAGCGTATCACTGTTGTAGAGAACGAACTCGAGAAGAGGGAGGCCGAACTCGAGGAACTCCGGCGAGAACTCAAGGCATTAGAGGCCAAGCGGGAAGAGAAGTCTTCGAAAGCAGAACAAGTCCGCGATAACCTCGAGAACATCCCTGAGGAAAGCCTTACGCCGGACAATCCTGCCGTCAAGACGCAGGCTGAGAAGGTCGATATGGAACCCGCTGAACTTCTGAAGGAACTCGGTTACGAGGTGGATGAAGAATGACGGTCCAACTCTCTAAAGAGGATATCGAAGACCTTCAGCTATTCCTCCGGCGGTACTACAAGGAGGACATCCTCGAGTTGGCCCAGAAGTACCCCAACGAGCAGCGGTCTCTCGAGGTAGACTATGCGGACATCTACCAGTACGATCCGGACCTGGCCGACGACATCCACGTTCAACCAGAACCGTTCCTTGATGGGTTCGATGAAGCCCTTCGGACGTTCGACGTGTCGATAGACGTGGATCTGGAAAAGGCACGGGTGCGTATCGTGAACGCCGAACCGAACAAACGGGTCAACTCCCTTCGGTCGGAAGACATCGAGCGGTATATCAGCGTAACGGCACAGACTGAGGAAATCACGCAGGTCAAGCCGGAAATCCGGGTGGGTGTGTTCAAGTGCAAACTGTGTGATACCAAGAACTACGCGGAGAAACTGGGAGACACCATTAGCCCGCCGAACCAGTGTGACGGATGCGAACGAAAAGCTGGATTCGACTTCCTTCGGAACGAGTCGGAAATCCGGGACAAGCAACTCATCAATCTGAAGCCTCTCCCGGAGGATAGTGGTGGAGATACCACGGGCGACCTGAAGGTGGAAGCCTATGGCGATCTTGCCGGTGATGTGAAGGCAGGGGACCGGATCAAAGTCTCCGGTCAACTCAAGATGGACGTCGACAGTATGCAGGTCGAGACGAATCCGGACGCATCCCGTGACCTGTATATGCGTGCGAACGGGTTCGAACGTGAGCAAGAGTCGTTCGACGACCTGGAAACGACTCGGTTAGACGAGATAAAGGAATTAGCATCCCGGCCGGATCTATACGAAGCCCTGATTCGGAGTTTCGCCCCGCACATCCTTACCGATGACTATGGCGACACTCTGAAGCTCGGCACGGTCCTGCAACTGTTCGGTGGGGTTCGTCGAGAACTCCCGAACGGTGTTACCCGGAGAGGTGACATCAATGTCTTACTCGTAGGAGAACCCGGCACGGGTAAGTCACAGTACCTTAGCGCGTCTAACGAGATATCACCCAAGGGCGTGAAAGCGTCGGGTAAGGGTGCAACAGCGGCCGGTCTCACGGCCACGGCAGAGCAGTCCGAACTAACAGGCGGTTGGTCGCTCAAGGCCGGGGCGCTGGTGATGGCGAATAACGGTCATGCGTGTATCGACGAGTTCGATAAGATGAGCGATGGGGCGCGGAAATCGATGCACGAGGCACTCGAGGACCAAGAAATCCCCATCAACAAAGCCGGGATGAACGTGACGCTACCCGCACAGTGTAGTGTTCTTGCAGCGGCCAACCCTGAGTATGGACGGTACGATCGGACCACCCCGCTTTCCGAACAGATCAATCTCGGACCGACGCTAATCAGTCGGTTCGACTTGATTTATGGTCTGACGGACTCGGTTAACGAAGAGCGGGACAAGAATATCTCGAGACACCAACTCAAGACAACTGGCGATGATCTGGAACCGGAGATTGAGACAGACCTACTCCGAGAGTACGTCGCGTATGCGCGCCAAAACGTCCGACCTTCGTGGCCGGACGGTGAACCGGAGGAAGAACTCGCGGAGTACTATGCCGATCTTCGCGATGACTCGGATGACGAAACAATGGGCCCGTCTATCGGCCCGCGTATGAACGACGGCCTTCGACGTCTCTCGGAAGCGTCGGCACGGGCTCGACTCTCGGACGAAGTTGAAACCCAAGACGTCGAACGCGCAATGTCGCTAATGAACTTCCACATCGGACAGGTGGCTCTTGACGAAGAGGGGAACATCACGCAGGCGGACGGGAGTAAGCCGGTGAAACAGCAGAAACGAGAGGAGTTCGCACAGTTGAAGCCGGATATTCTCGAGGTTATTGGCGAAGATGAGCTGTTCCAAGATGAAATTGCTCGAGCGGTCGGACATCCCGAGTCGAAGGTAGGGAACTACCTAGAGACGATGACTTCCGAGGGCGATTTGATCGAAGAGAACGGGAAGTACAGGGTGAACGACTAAGCAACGACACGCTCCGCACGACGTAACCATGGTGAATTAGCACGGCAAAAGTCTGTTTAGCCATCCTGTCCTGATCTAATTCCGTTCCAGGACTACCTCCTACTTATTTCACACCCTATAGACTCATCTACACTGTGCCTTTAGTCTAGTAAAGCACACTATTAGAGATTAATCGCCAGCTTTATTATGAGTAGCGCCTATAGCTGTGAGTATGGCACAGGAAACTGAGGATGCTGAGGCCAAGTCAATTTGGCTGAACGATACGGCACAAGTCCCGTTTCAGGAATACAAGGCGGTGCTGGAAGAGCGGGCGAACGCGGAACAGAACCCGTCACAAGTCGTTGAAAGCGCGTGCAAGACCGCGCTGGAGGTGGAGGGATGAGTACCACGCTTCAGAACTTCGACGGTGGGGTAGAGGAGAGGCCAGACGAGTGTCAGTGTATTCGGGCGTTCCACGACCTCGCGTGCTTCGCGTGTTACCGTGCAGGGTTCGATGAGCCGAATCCGGACGCTCCGGAGGTGTCCGACGATGAGTGAGATGGTACTCGTGGCAGTCGGTCTGACCATGATGGCAGCGGGGGCACTCCCGATGAAAGAGACGCAACCGGGTGATTCCGATGAGTAACTACACAATCGTGACGGAGTCGCGTGTGCTGTCAATCTCGGACGCGGAGACGGCAGAGAAATACAGCAAACAGGGGCACAAAGTCACAGCAAAGGGTGAGAGCGAATGAGCGCAGTCGAGTATAGCGGAGAGTGTCCCAACTGTGGGACGATCGGGGACTCGGACGTGACCTATCGTCTGGACAAGGGAGAACAGTGCCAGTGTAATAACTGCGGGTCGACGAACGTCACGCACGTTCGGAGGGTTGACAATGAGTAAGGCAGGGACCGGGAAGTACGTCATTATCACGGAGAGCGGCACACGGCGGACGGATGACAAAGAGGAGTGGACGATGCTGATGGACCTCCTCGAGGAGCGAGAAAAGGACTACGAAACGGAGGTAGACGACTAATGGCCCGCTATACACTCATCAACCATACGGAAGACCGAGAGAACGACTTCGACGACAAGTCAAACGCCGAAAACACGAAGCAACTATTCGAGGAGAAAGGTGACGATGTGGAACTCGTCGACAACTACCGGTCAGACGGTGGAGGAGCATACGCCGTAGACGGTGCAGACGGGTCACTCATCGAAGAGCCAGAAGGCGACCACCAATCACCCGAGCCGGTAAAGAAACCCACTCGCGTAGAACCTGGGTCCATCGAGAGCGAAGAACAGTTCGTCACGCAGGTGAAGGGCGTCCCAGACCCGTTCATGGTCAATATGGGGACGACACAGGACAAGCAGATCCACATCAAGAAAGAGGGGTACTATTACCTCGCCAGCCAAGATGGGATCGACGTTCAGACAGAGCCGCTGAATCCGACGTGGGAAGGTGATGCTGAAACCTCTGCATGGAAAGCGACGGCCACGAAGGGAGATAAGGAATGGTCGAACGTCGGGACGGCTCATCTTGAGGGAGAGGATATGCAGGGGGCCGAGCACAATCTCGACGAACTCGCGTCTACTCGTGCGGCCTGTCGGGTTCTGAGCATGGCGACGGGAGCTGGCGTTACGTCGGCAGAAGAAATGATGGAGGGCGACCAATGAGCACGACTGACGAGTGGACTCTTAAGAAGACGGACGAGTTGAACGCACTCGGGTGGACGCTATTCGACATTGATGGCGTGGAATATCCCGATCGGCCGGTCACAGTCACGCTGGTAAACAACGGGGACGTGACGGTGGCGGAGGGGGACAATCCGGACGGCTGGATAACGATAGATGAGGACGAACTCGAGGATGTGCTGCAATGACGGACGAGTCTGAGAAGCCATGTGGGGAATACCATCCACTCCCCTGTGGACTGGACGTATCTTGCCCTGTAGACGCGGAGTATCATGATTCAGAGGCAACGAATGCCGAGATCGTAGAGCGGTCTGAACAATCGGGAACCAACTCGGAGACGGGGCCATGAAGGTAATCGTTAAACAAGGCCGAAATCGGTACAACAAGCACTATCACTACCCTTCAGAGGACGACCCAACGAAGCCGAAGTGCAACACGGTGAACCAGAATGGAAAGCCGTGGACGGTAAAAGACATCGAGCAAGTGCCGAACCATCACGAGTGCAAGCGGTGCTCGGGAGAGCACGAGCCAACGGGGACTCCTGGACGCCAGTTGTGTACTAAATTGTCCGATATGGACCCGGAGGCGGTCTAATGCACGTATTAGTCAAATCCCGCTGGTGCACGGGCGACCAAGTCTATCACGAGCCGTCTGAAGACAATCCAGACGAGCCGAAGTGTGGGTATGATATCCATCCAGATATCGAGTGGGTCCGTAAAGATCCGGACGTTATCCCGCATCATCGGCCTTGCAAGCGGTGTGAGGGGAAACGAGAGCAAGAGCAACTCGGGCCGAATCTGAGTTCGAAGTTGGCCAAGATGGACCCAGAGGCGATATAGATGTCCGTGCGCCAATTTTCGGATTTGCCATCGGGGACTTCGATGTGGATACAGCACAATCGCCATGATCTTGAGAAGCTTCCCGAGCCGGGCGTAGAGTGGTCGAGTAACCAGATCGGGATGAGCAAGAGTAACATCTGCAAACTCCGGCACGAGGGTCTAATCACACTCGTCGAACGTCGAGAATACAAGAGCAAGGCAAACCTGTACATGACGAAACCAGTGGTGTATCAGGCAGTACAAGCGTACTTGGAGATGGACGATGAGGATGGATTCCTCCCGTGCGGGCATGATCCCTTCGTTAATCAGGGGGATGTGCTTGAGTGCAAAATCTGTGAGAAAGAACACCGGAAAGAGGCGGTTCAATGAACGAACTCCAATACATAGGCACCACAGAGTCGGGAAACTCGAAACTCATGGTACCCGGTGATGGTCACGAGTTCACGTTTGAGCGGTTAGATTACCAGACTATCCGTTTGCATACGGTCACAACGTTACCGGGAGTGGAACGCGATTATGATGAGTTCAGCACAGTAGAGGAGCTGCCTGCTGGTGTTCGTCGAGTGATTGCGTGTTCGGAGTACAGAATGCGGAGTACCAAGACGACCTTAGAGGGAGCGATGTCTCATGCCGACTGACTCATTGCGATGGGGAGACGTTCGTGTCCGAAGCGCATAGAGACGACCAAAATCACTTTGGTATTATAGCTGTCCGTAACTGGTTATAGGTAGCTATAAGTGGTTGTAACTCATTGCATTAACTGTAGAAGACAATGACCACAGTAGATGTCAAAGACGACGTAAAGGGGAAACTGGATGACCGGAAAATCCACGAGAACGAGTCCTATAACGACGTAATTGACCGTGTTATAGAGAACAATAGTCCAGAGTTCCGGGATGCTCCTGATGTGGAACAGATCATAGAGGGGTTGGAGAATAGCATGGACAAGATTAGCATGGCGAACGACCAAACGACGGATATGGACGTTTCGGGTATTATGGCTGAAATCAAGAAGGCCCAAGAGTTGGCAGAACAGGCGCGTGACAACACTGAGGACTTGAAAGCGGGGCTCCGATAATGACTGAACAACTCGAGGACAAGCTATACCGCGTGAACGGTCACGAGTTCGAGACGGTCAAGGACTTCGGTGAACACGGCAAGATCGTCCGCTGTCAAGAGTGCCTGGTCCGTGAGGCACTCGACGAAGATGACGACCCGAACGAAACGCTCGAACTGCGAACCCCTGACTGCCACATCCAGTGGCTCCGAGAGCCAGATGGCGGTTTCCACGGAGTGGCGCTCCGGAACACGAACTATTTCCCGGGACGGGAGTTGATCGGCGTGAAAGAGGATGACGGAGATCTCGAGGTCGCGGATTCAGTGCGAATCTACGACGATGACGCTCCGCAGCTCGCGTCACTGCTCGACAAACAGACGTGGGAGGAGGTATACTGACATGCCTGCTAAACACGGGGACGAAGGAAATCAGTTCTCCAGTTATCACGCGGAGTACTGCGAGAACTGCGGGCAGCTCGTTGACGCGGCCGATGAGATCGAAGACGAACTCGAGGAGCCGGTCCATCGGGTTGATATCATCGAGGCGATCGGCCCGTTCGAGAAGGTAGGAGAGACTGTCGCGATGGAGCAAGGAGAGTGTGAGTGTACCGGGACGATTGTGAAACGACACTACGCGTATCCTGCCGGTAACGTCCCTGAGCCCGATTTCGAACCAGATGAAGACGAGTTCACCGGACGCGACCCCGACGAAGACGCGCTTGTGAATTTCGGTGACGGTGACTGGCAAGAGGTTCGAGAGGTTCCAGGGATCGAAGAAGGAGGTGATCTCTGATATGTCCGCCGATGCCATTCAGCATAAACATGAGACCGGCGACGTACTCGAGAAGTTCGACACGTCGGAGTGGCGGATCACCAATCGGATGATCGATGTGGACACGGACGAGGTGCTGTATCGACTCCGTGACGTTGCCTCAGAGTTCAACGATACAGAGATTGTCACGGACTCGGAGATAGCCCGGAACTTCGAGGTGAATCATGACTGAGAACGACGATGCACGACACGAGAAAGAAACCAAGCAGTACGACGACTGGAAAAGCCAGATTCGATCAGAGTTAGAGGCCTTCGAGGGCGAAGGCCCGCCCTCGATCGACGAATTGTGGTCTGTCGCACAGAATGAGTCCGAATCGGCAGCCTCGTGGATCCACGACATGCCGTGCACAGAGCAGGAGATCAAGACAGCGAAAGGCGACGTGTTGAAGGCCCTCGTAGCGCTCGAGATGGCCGAAGACCGTCTAAACGAGGTGCGTTAAAGTGTCCGAAGAAACTGACCGCTGGGAACGGCCGTGGATCGAAACGGAAGCGGACGCCATCGACGAGGCCGCACAGGCTGCGTTTGAGATGTTGATGGAAGATCCCGACAACGCGGATCAAGAGACGTTCGAGTGGTCTACGGAGTATCAAGCAGAGAACTACAACGTCGAAAACCGACTCGGGGACGTTCGAAAAGAGACGCAAGAGAAGGCGTCACTCGTCGTCCCTAAGTCGTTCCTTGACTGCACACAAGAGTCGGATACTGACCGAGGTGAGACAGCGTGAAATCAGAGAAAGACATTCCAAATAACGTCTCGAACATGAAGCGCGCCCTCGAGGACGGCCGCTGCTTCATGGCACAGTTCCGAACCCGTCGGCACTACTACGAATTCGTGGAAGACATCGGCTGGATCAAAACGGAGACGGACGGGCACGGCCGCGATCCAAGCACGCTGCCCGCAAGCAACGAGGACTTTCAGACCGCGCTCCGTTTCGCGGATATCGTCGAGATCGATAGCGAGGACGCGCCGGTCAACGAGGACGATACGAAGGACTACTTCGGTGATTCCAGTGAGTGATGGACTCGCGGGCGATACTGAACAGTGCCCCGAGTGTGGTTCAGATGCCCAGAATACGATAGCTTACGTTCGGGGACACCGAACCAGCGACGGCTGGGAGTGTACAGAATGTGACTGGTGGTGTCTATTTGGAGAAGAACCGTGGGAAGTAGACACGGACACTGAACGAGGTGACGCGTAATGTCTGCCGATGGAGGTCGTCACGTCCCGCCAGAGGATTACAAGCTCTGGGACGAGGAACGCGAAGAACTCCGTTGTCCGTTCTGTGACGGACGAATCCTACGAATCGGAACCTACGGTGAGTGCACTGACTGTGGTGAGGGCTTCAAAAAACAATGAACAGCGATTCATCTGGAAATGGGACCTCGCGCGGTAACGCCTCAGGCGATACTGACCGATCCGACCCCATCCGGCTTGGGTCGGCTTCTACCTGCGACTGCGGTTGGCGTGGGTTCCAAGCCGACATGGAAATCGGTGACGGGTACGAATGTCCAGAGTGCGGTAGCAGGCTTCTTGGACGGGGTGACACGCTCCATGGCTGAACGATACGCCGGCTGGAAAGACGAGATTCGAGCCGAGTTAGAAGCGTTCGAAGGCGAAGGGCCGCCGTCCATCGACGAACTATGGTCGGTGGCGCAGCACGAGTCGGAGTCCGCAGCCTCGTGGATGCACGACATGCCTTGCACCGAACAGGAAATCCAGACGGCGAAAGGCGACGTGTTGAAGGCCCTCGTAGCGCTCGAGATGGCCGAAGACCGTCTAAACGAGGTGCGTTAAAGTGTCCGAAGTAGTCGGTCGCATTCCGGACCGAGGTGAGATCCGCGCACTGAACGGACTCTCGTGGGAACCGTGGGTGCTCGTCACTCGCGTCGAGCCCGACGACGGGAATATGCTGGCCCGATTCGCCGTGCTCGACAACATGGACGACGACGCACTCAACCCGGTTCCAGACAGTCGCGTCGCTGACCTGGATGCGAGTGTCGGCGATCTCGAGTGGAGGCAGATGATCGCCGCGGAGATCGACGAGAACGACGAGATCGATAAGCGTTGGTGCCCTGTTGAGCGTCTTGACGTGCTCGGTATGCCTGGGGTTCAGGGGGTGTCGTATGATGACCTCGAGTGATTCAGCCTCCCAGCGAGTCGGTCGCGATGAATCCGCGGGCGCTATTGATCGTCACAAAGCAGCGGACGAACTCGAGGAACTGATCGATGAGTGAGGAGTACCACGTTTACGAGATGTATGGAACATTATCAGACGATGGGTACGTCAAGCCGGTGGCAGATCCTGATTTCATCCCCCGAGCAATCTGCAACTCTCCAGAGGGTGCCATAGAAGCGGCAGAGGAGTACGAGAGTTGGCAGTTCGAGGAGGATATGAAGGTTGGAGACCGATACCCACATGCACTGATATTTGAGGTTGAGAGGGTAGACGATGGCGATAGCGATGTCAGTGAGGAAGATATCGAAGAGGCGAAGTATAGATTAGCGAAGGCGTATCGAATGGTCCAAATTTGGGACGAGGAGTACGCCAAGGCTGCAATCCGCCGTGGCTATGAAGCACTTGATGGGGATAAAGAGGAACTGATCGACGATGACATTTGAACCATACGACCACGACAACTCAGGGAATGAACTCCGAATCAAAGACGATGGCGTGTATGTGGCAATTCGTGGGGAAGAGGCATGGCAAGAGGGAGAATACGTGAACCGCGGGAATCGGACCATAGAGGTGCGGTTGCCAGACGATGAGGTGGAACGGTTCGTCAGAGAATACGCTGGGGAGATCGACGAGTGCTTAGAGTCACATCCGGAGTGGCGTGAGGTCGGGCTCGATAAATGTCCGGTTTGTGGGGTGACGATTGACGATGAGTAGACTGAGAGACCTATTACCGTCACTCCCGCGGTTGGACGACGGTGGGGTACTCAAAGATGACGGGGACGAACTCGAAAGACACCGGGACGAGCAGGTGATAGACTATGAGTAACAAGAACCCACTCCGACAGACAGAGAAGGGCGAACAGTGGTATCAAGCAGTGAAGCGATCAGAGGACTCGGCAGAGGAAACGTCCCGCAAGATCGGGCGGCTGTTCGGCATCGGGAGTGTTGACGATGAGTGAGAGCAACGCAGACGATTAAAGCAGTGCGTAACTCGATTAATGCAGTCGTTATATTTAAGTAGACAGCTATAATACGTTAAGGCATACCCTTCGGCCCTCCAAGCCCACCCCGCTAATCCTCACACTGAGAACGTCACTGTGGAAGGGGACAAGCAAACGCCCCAACCCCGCCTAGTCCTATGTCTGCCAAACCCAAGAGCGACGAGAGTAACGTCACCGTAGAGTGCGAGTATCCAAACTGCGAAGAGATAGGAAAGGTATGGGAGTTCCACCATGGGGATTACTGTTCCAACAAGTGCGAGCTGAAGCACGAAGGGCGCAAAGAACTTGGAGGGATAAAGTTCGATCATTGCAGATGTTTCACCTGCATGACCGAACTGAAAGAGATCGTCCCACCCAAGCCCGACCATGCGTTTGACGTATCAGGAGTCGGTTGGTACACTGACCCCGAGACAGGGACGGTACACATTGAACGATTCGGTCAAGAGGTAACACGGGAAGCCGCAGTCGGTTTTCAACACAAGACACCTAGTGCAGGCTTTGGAGAGAAAGAACACAACGAGCGCGTTGTTACAGGCACTGTGTGCGATAACTGCGGTAATACAGATCACACGGCACACGTTTCGTATTTAGCGAATCAGCATAGCGTGGTGACTCGAGTGGTTTCCTTACTCGAGGACGTGGAGTTTTCAGTACAAGAGTTTCACCGGGAGTACGTACGGACAGACGACATCGAACTTGCTCTTGGGAAGGCATTAGAATGAGAGCGCTGTCCCAGCAGTTCAGTTGCACACTCTGTGGCAACGTGACGTGTCTTATCGAGGAGGAGCATCAAGAGCGCACGGAGTCCTATTGTCGGCAGTGCGAGTCCAAGACAGTCCACACAAAGGATACCAGTCGTGGCCGATGAGTATAGGGAGGAACAGCATGTCGACGTTATTCGTAATGGGTGACTATGCCTCAAAACGTCTTTCCCTATCCCGGTAACAAAGCACGCCATAGTGAGTGGATCATAGGGCACTTACCAGAGCATACCTGCTATGTGGAACCCTTCGGAGGTGCCGCCGGAGTCCTATTCAACAAGCCCAAGAGCAAGGTAGAGGTTTACAACGATGTCAACGGGGACCTCGTCCATTTCTTCAAGACACTCCGTGAACGCGGTGATGATCTACAAGAGTGGTTGAAGAACGTCCCCTTCTCACAGTCCGTTTACCGAGAGTGGCGTGATGAGTTCCTTGGTGGCGAAAGGGTTGATGACCCAATCGAACGAGCAGGCCGATTCTTCACACTCCGCTACCAGTCCTTCGGTGGGGCGTTGGATAATACCGCATCTTGGCGAAGACCCTCCTCTGAAATACCAGAATCTTCGAAGTTCGTCAAGAAGGTTGACGCATTAACACCCTTCCGAGATAGACTGCGCGGTGTCCATATCGAGGAACAGTCTGCGATCGACCTCATTGACAGGTACGACAGTGAAGACACAGTGTTCTACTGTGACCCGCCATACATTGGGACAGAACACCGTTACGCCAATAGCGACTTCAACCATCGTTGTCTGCACAAACGGTTGTCTGAGTGTGAGGGTAGTGTTCTACTCTCCTATGACGATATACCGCCATGGTACGGTGATGGGTGGCAAGTAGTCACGAAGGACGCCAACTTTGCGATTGACAACGTCGACGGCGTGAAGGATGCAACTGAAGTTCTCCTAATGAACTTCGATAGTGACGGTGAACCCCTTATGTCCGGTGTAGGACAGCAGGGCTTAGACGCTTTTGCAGACTAACCAGTGGCATGTAACCCATCACATACACCTGTAACGATATATAACCCAGTGCGTTAGGCCATCTAGAGTATCAGATACGAATACGGCGGTACTCCCGTAAATCAGTTAGCTATGACAGACCTTTCGGACATTTCGATTGACGTACAACGCTTTCACTACTACACCGGGGACGTAGTTACATACCTCAAAGACCCGATTTCTGCAGAGTGGCGCGTATTCCGAGCGGCTCAGTAGCGGATACCAAAACAACACAGGCCATGCAACTATGACAGAGAAGTGTGTAGCATCATGCAAAGACGGGTCCGACTGTGGGGCCTATCCTATCGAAGGGTCCGATAAGTGCCGGATGCACGCCGGGACGAGTTCAGATGGGAAATCTCACGAAGGGAACGATAACGCTGTTGGGAACGACGGTGGGGCAGAGGAAGGCAACACGAACTCTGTTTCCCACGGGGCATATGCAGAACAGTCCAACCTATATAACGACGTGTTTACCAATGCAGAGCGTGACATAGCCGACGATATCTTTGAGGACTATAAGAACAGATATCTCGAGGCCCACGGGGATATTCCCACCGGGCACGAGCTTCGGTTGTTCAAACTGTCTGTAAACGCGGTGACTGAGATCCGAGTTGAGAATTGGGCGACCGATCGGCCCGAAGTGCTTGACTCTGGTACGCCCCATATCGACAGTGAACAGCACTTCACAGAAGGCGGGCAACGCTATTTCAAGTACAAGAAGAGTCCGTCATTAGCGGCCAAGAAGACGTTGAGTAACGAGAATCGGATGTGGCTCAAGGACCTTGGCTTACTCGAGGACCCACAGTCACAGACGGCCAATTCAGTTGCGGACTTAGCAGAGGTGTGGGAATCGGACCTCACGGACTAACTCACTCATAGATACCTATAGCGAGTTATAGATACACATGAAGATAGAGGACTTACCCCGGCCCCGGAACTACAAACCGGGAACTGGAAACAACAGATACGCTCGTTTCATCGGGGACTGGTTGGGCCTCGAGCGTACCGAAGTCCTTGACGACATTGCCGAAAGCCTGGATGAACACGGACAGACCCTCGTTGTAGGGGGTAATGGTCTTGGCAAGTCCTACGACGCGAGTGCATTAGGCATAGCGGCACTCTACTGTAACCCCAATACAGTCGTCCCGATTACAGCAGGGAATGGGGACACTCTCAAGAACAGTATCTGGAAGCCGATTAAGTCACTGTGGCGCAACTCGGAGCTTCCAGGGGACTACAAGGATAACGATCGCTCCCTACACACTGGTTTTGATGACGAGTGGTTCCTCGAGTGTCATAGTCCGAAGTACCCCGATGATCTTGAAGGGGACCACAATGCGAACGTCATTTACATAATCGAAGAGGCGGACAAACCCGGACTCACTGCTGAACACATTGACAGTGCCCGGAGTACGCTGGCAGAAGGGGACCATATCTTAGTCCTCTGCAACCCACCGACTGACGAGACTAACATCGTCTACGAGCTGGAACAACGAGACTCGTGGAACGTTCTCCGGTATCCGACGTGGGAGTCACGTAACGCTCGAGCCGATCGGGGCCTAACTGACCGGCCCAAGATTGGTGGGCTCTCTGGCGTTGGGAAGATGAAAGACGATTGGGCCGAGTATCATGATGAGGAATGGCCTGGTATTGACCAAGTCATTGAGTGGTCCAGTCCGTATCTGACCGAAGACGGAGAGCCCACTGTTCGTGAGACAGTGGCAGAAGAGGACAATCCAGACTTCCGGACGGACTTGCATGAGAAGTGGTACAAGCGGCGCGCTGGTGTCATGCCACCACAGGGGGCATCGAAGTGGCGGCCGTTCAGTATCTCGGATGTTCGTGCGGCCTACAAGCGCACTGAGTTCCGCGATGGGGCGTGCAACACTGCTGGCCTTGACGTTGCCCGAAGTAATGACGAAACCGTTCTCAGCGGGAAACACGGCCAGCATATCCGTGTCCACTACAACGAGAAGGGGACAAATCACGTCAAACAGAAAGAAGCGATTCGGGCAGAGTTGCTCGACCTCAATGGGCCAGAGATAGCAGTTGACGCTGTTGGTGAAGGCTCTGGTTTGGCCGATGAGTTGGATATGCACTTCTCGAGTGTCCATCGTTTCAGTAACGGGGCCACAGCAAGAGACGACGAGGAATATCGGGACTGTTGGGCCGAAGCCCTCGCCCTGTTTGGCGAGTTCCTCGATAACGGCGGTGTGATCCACAACGATCGGCTCCGTGAGGAACTAATGGCCGCTGCCCGTGTAGTCGAATTTGATGATAAGACCCTCCGAAGTCGTGGCGGGGACGTTATCGAAGCCACTCCGAAAGAGGAAATTAAGGAACAACTCGGCCATTCGCCGGACTACCTGGATAGCGCACTAATGGCGAATTGGGTTGACTTAGCAAAAGAAACCCATAGAGTCGTCAAACCGAGCGTAACCGAACCAATAATCTAACAATGGGACTACGAGACAAACTCACGGCGATGCTACAGGCAGCGCCCCAGACAGTCGAAACGACCGGTGGGGGACCCGTCGACCGCGGTAACGACATCCAGCGCGACACCCCTCCGAAAGACGACTACCATACCTATCGCCGACAGTATCGGACGAATCCATTTGTTGCGGCAGCACTCGACATCCGTGCATCAGAGACCGTCCGTCCGGGCTATCGTATCGAAGCCGATGACGACTCTCTGAAGCAAGAACTCGAGGATTGGGCACGTGAAGCGGCCTACTACGCCGGAGAGTCTGGCGAGGATTTGAGTCCGCTCTTGTGGACAGTTGCACGAGATCACGATCTTGACGGCATTGTCCTGGCCGAAAACGTCTGGGATGACCCGAGTGATCCCTCTACGCTCGAGGGAGTCAAGCAATTCGACCCGGCACAGACGGACTTTCTAACTCCGGATAACAGTTCGATGCTGTTTCCTGCCGACGAGGAGGATCTCCCGCGGGATGAGGAGGGCAATCGGATAGCTCCGGAGGAACGCACTCCATCGGGTAAGATTCCCTCTGCGGTTCAGTATCCAGAGGGATGGGGATTCGACGAAAACGAGAATTACCTCTCTCAAGACGATTACATCAAACTGACTCGGTCACCTGGCTTCAGCGATAAGCGAGCACCAGGAGGGAACGCTCCCAAGTCGGCAGACTTTGGTCCGAATCGTGGCGTCTCTCTTGTTGAGAGCATTTCGGCCGAGGTCGATCGGATGGAAGCGCGCTCGCAGGACTATAATGCGAGCATCGCAGCGCACGCATACCCACGACTCAAGGTCCAGTTTGAGGACTACGAGCGCGGCAATGAGGTCGTCTCGTGGGACCGAGAGAAGATTGCGGACTACATGGGCAAACTCACTCGGGAGGGGGACAATAAGAAATACTCTCTCGATGGGGACTGGGTAGATCCCGGTGGGTCGGTTGGTTCCCCGCCTGGAGCTGACGCTGAACTCATCGAGGGTTCGGTGCCGGACGTGATCGACTCGCTTCACTACTCAGTTGACTACATCTTGAGTGGCCTGCGAGTCCCGAAGGCCCTGGTCGGATTCGGGGACAATATCAACCGCGATATCACGGGAGACCAACGCGGCCAGTTCGAGCAGGACATCTATCATAACCGGCGGAAGATTGAACGAAAGTTCTTGACGCCGCTGTTTCGGATGAAGGCCCGTGAGATTCGTGGCGATGGTCCGTTTGATGAGTCGGTTGATGTCTCGGACGTGACTGGCCATCTCGAGCCCGAAGACGAGGAGAACCCCCTCAAGGATGAGGACTTCGACGCGCAAGAGTTCAAGACGATGATGGAGGGAGTGACGAACTTCCTTGATTCGGGTGCTGATGTCTACTTCGAGGACGTGACTGAACTCTTAGGCGAGATTCTTGGGATGGACCTAGAAGAATACGCTGTTGACCCTGAGGAACTCGAGCAAGAGTTGAACGAGATGGGTCCGCTTGACGACGGCCAAGACCCAGATATTCCTGAAGAAGGTGATGAACCTCCGGAGCCGCCTGAAGAACAAGGGGGAGATGGAATCCCGGCCGATGACTAATGGTCAAACGCAAGACGAACCCACGGACGCAGATCACGGAGATACAGAAAGCGTTTGAGTCCGACATCTACCATCGGCTCATCCGTGACTCAGACGGGGAGCCCTTGTCCCCTGAAATCCGTGAGCGCGTTGTAGAGGAAGACGCCCTTGGACTTGAGACGATACAACTCCAGTTCGAGTTCCCGGAGAATCCTGAAGCCGCTGCTGACTTCGAGGACTGGCTTGATGGAAAGATTCGGTCGGATGTGCTTGAGTCGGCATCTCGAAGACAAGTCGTAGATGGTCGTCACTATTCGAGTGACTATCTATATCAGTCCAGTCAGCAGGGAGTCAAGCACTCCCATCGGGAGTTACGGCGTGCGGGGGTAGACCTCTCGGATGAGGATACGCAGATTGGGACGGTCCTACGGACGCCAGTCCATGAGGATATCTTGTCATCTGCCTACGTCAGAGCATACGATGAACTCGACAATATCACGTCGGAAATGTCGACTGAGATAAGCCGGGTGATGTCTGACTCTCTGGCCGAGGGAGTGAATCCGAGGGAGACGGCACGTCGTATGACCGACCGGGTTGACGTAGGTCTGACTCGAGGCCGGCGGATTGCTCGGACAGAGACGGCACGGACGTATAACCTCCATAGTGCGGCCCGATATTCCGATTTGGGTGTGACGGAAGTCCGCATCCTTACTGCGAATCCGTGCGATCGGTGCGTAGACTTGCGAGAATCAGGGCCATATCCTATTGAGGAGGCGGGTTCGCTCCTCCCAGAGCATCCGAATTGTGTTTGTTCCCTCGCACCGATAACTGAAACAATGCAGTAGATAGCGGCCGATGACGGCGGAACGACACCCATCACACGAGTGGTGACGCCCGAGGATTTGTGACACGAGAATCGACAGTATGACGCACCAGAATCCAGTCCGAGCAACGTTAGAAGCGGACACGTTCGATGAAGATGCTGGTGTTTGGACGTTCTACGGAACGGTTATCGAGAACGATGAAGTGACCAATGGGTCTCATGGGAAGAAGTATTGGCCCGCAGCCGCACTTGAGGAAGCGGCTGGTTCTCTCACGGATCGTCCGGTTGTTGACGGACATTCCTACGATGACAACGGCCAGCCGCTGAATGAGGCCGTTGAGGGGAAGGTTACGAACGATTGGTACGATCCGGATACGGGCTGGCGCTATGAGATGGAAGTGGGTGACGCGGAACTCGCCCGCAAACTCAACAACAACCATCTTGAGGTGTCATTTCATGGCGGTGGCGCAAATGCCGGAGAGACTGATGACGGGGCGGCAACGATGTCTAACATCTATTCGCGCGACTTAGCGATTGTCCCGTTTGGCGGCGCTCGAGGGAACGAAGTGAACGCTGGCCCGGCTCCGGATAGTCCGGCGTCGGCAGCGGCACTTTCGGCATCACTCGAGGGTGGCGACTCTCAACTTGTCGAACTCGATAACGCAAGTCCGGACACTGACACAGGCAACGAAGGGGCGGAATCCTCAGCGGATGACAACGACTCTATGACTGACGACGATAATCCAGACACTCCCGACCTTGACCTTGACGGGCGGGTCGTTATCGACGAGGAACGGCACGCAGAACTGACCGCTGCAGAGACCGAACTCGAGGACCTTCAGGAAGAAAACGAGGAACTCGAGTCGGAACTTGAGGCGAAAGACGAACAGATCGACAAGGTGAAGGGCATCTATGCTGCCAAGCTCGCCGAACTCTCCGGATTCTCGGAAGAGTTCTTCGAGGACAAGGACATTGACGTTCTTGAATCTGAACTGTCGAACCAACTCGACGTTGATGAGGAGGAAGCTGCCGAGGCAGCCCTCTCGGGGATGGCAATGCCCCAGACCGGTGACGGTGGCGGTGAGAGCGTTACGGCGACCCTCTCCGGACTCGACGACGAGGAACGCGAGGAGATTGCCCATCTAGCCAACCGGGCTGACATGCTCGACTCGGTAGACGCGGAGTATGCGGCCGAACTCCGAGAACAGGCAGCCGATATGGCTGGTGCAGACGAGTTCGCGGAACTTGAGGAGGTGCTCTAAATGGCGAAACCAGCAGGACATGCAGTCTACGACGGACGTACCGTTTCCTTCCCGACTGATGGCAGTGTCGCGAGTGGCGAGATTGTTGCACTTGACGGCAGCGGACAGGCAAGTTCGATGGCTGGGGACGGCTCCTCGAATGCGATCGGGATTGTCTCCGATAAGGCCAACCCGGACGCTGAAGCAGGCGACAATATCCCAGTCCATGTGACTGGCGTTGTTATCGGCGAAGTTCCATCGGGTACGGCAGCAGGCGAGACCGTTGCGAACGGCAAGTACGACACGTTCAGTGACGAAGGCGGCCAATTCAAGCAGCATGATACCAGTAGCGTTTCTCTCGATGCTGGCTACGCTGCGGTTCACCTCGGGTGATATAATCTATGGCAACCCCAATTAGCTACCACGACGTTCCGACTGATACCGACATGCAGACGACTCTCCTCCCCGAGCCGGAGGAGATGTACGCGTTCCGAAATGCGTTCCAGGTCGACAACGAGGCTCCCAACCGAGACGGGGATACTGTCGAATACCCCCGTATCCAAGACGACTTCGAGGGCGACCTTGTCGAGATTGAACCCGACGAGGAGCATCCTGAGGCCAAACTCGAGTTCGACGGCCTGCAGGCTGTTTGGACCGAGTACGGCTTCAAGTTCCGTATCCGCGACAAGGATGTCCGGAACTCCAAGATCAACCTCGTGATGACCAACCAGCAGGAAATGGCCCGTGAGGAAATGCGGCGTCTTGATGCTATTGCTGGCCTGGTTATCGAGAACAACCGCAACTCTGTTGAAGTCGGTGACTCGACTAACGACTTCAACTACGAGGCGGCCGTCGACATGGAGACGGAGCTGATCAACGCCGGTTACAACCAGAACCGGTTCCTGTTCATCCTCTCCCCGACTGCATGGGGCGGGCTCGCGAAGACTGCCGGCGACTCTGGATTTGCAGCCCAGACGGAACGCTTCGCTAATGAACTCCGGTCTGAGGGCATCCAACACGGCGAACTGCTCGGACACCCGGTCATCCGGACGAATACTGGATTCATGGGCGAGCAGGAAGCGTACCTCATCGACACCGGCATCTACGGCTGGGAAAGCCCGCGCAAGGCTTTCGATGTCACGCAGTGGCGAGATGACGACGAACGGTGCTGGTTCTACGGACTCAACGGCGAGATTGACTGGGTTCCCACGGAACCAGAAGCAGCTCTGAAAGCACTCGGCGGGGTCTAAGACAGCAATGGCCCGTCTAACCTGTAGTCGATCGGGTTGGGGGACAGTACGCGACCCCAAGACGGGCGAGCGTATCCCCATTGATTCGGACCTCTCTGATGAACAGGCAGAGCGGCTGGCCGATCAATACGGTCCAATCAGTTACGAGGGGACAGAGGATGACACCGATGAAACTGATATCTGCACCGTTGAGATGACTAACGAGGAAACGTGTGGACGGGAACGTCCATGCCCGTACCATGACTGATCATGGTCCGAACCACTCCTACCCTTATCCGGGATGAACTCGACGTTGATAGCACGGAACTCTCGGATAGTGTTGCAGAGCGCTACGCCCGTCGTGCCCATGCACTCGTCGAGGAACGGGTTTGCGACATCGAAGATATAGATGAGCAAATCCTCGAAGACCTCGAGACTCTCGTAGCTGCACACTTCGCAGTCTCACGAGTAACGGGCGGTGCGAAAGGCGAGCAAGTCACTCGGGTCCAACAGGAAAGCGCACAAGTCACGTTCGCTAGCGCGTCCAGTGACTCCGCTGAGGGGACTTCCTATTGGGATCAGGCTATCATGCTTGACCCGTCTGGATGTCTTGGTCAGCGGTCTGTTGCTCCGTCTATCGTGGGGGTGCGATAATGGCGAACGACTTAGCTAAGATAGCCGGACTGAACGCGCTGAAAAACGCGTTCGATAATATGTCCGAGCAGGTCACGCCCATCGATGCCTACGCAGTCGGGTCACCGATCAAATACGGCCCATTTCTCGAGGAAGGCACCTCACGTATGCCTCCATATCCGTGGTTGCAACCGGCTGTTGACGAGACAGTCCGGGATGGCAAGCGGATTGCAAAGCAAGCGTCAACCACAAACGAGTTACTCCGGATCACGGCGTTGGATATCGAAGCTAATGCCCGTGCTCGACTTGAGGACACGAGCACACGGCCGTATCCACAGACCGGGACACTCGCGGGCAGTGTCGAGACAGTCCCCTTAGAGTGACCTAAACGATGGATCTTGAACAGTACACGAGAGGCCCGGCAAAGTGGTTACTCGATGCATCCGGGGAATCCGTCACGATAGTAACGCGCACTCAGACCGGCCAGGACGAATACGGAGATCCGGAATACTCTACAACGGAGACCGAGGCAACTGCCGAGATCGTTCTCCGTGGAACTCCAGCGTTCGAACGCCGGATTGACGGCGTAGACAGTGATGTCCGGGCAGTTGCGTGGGTCATGGACACGCATACAGTCGAATCAGACGATGGGCTAACGACAATCAAGTCATCGACCCACGAGTTCGAGTTGCACAACTGGTTTGACGAGCACAACGGAAAGCTAAGACTCCACTTGACCGATGCCTGATGTAACTCCATACGACCCGAAGGTCATCATAATGGATCTGCTCCGTGGCCACTGGTCCGATGCCAGTGTCACGACAGACTTCGCCAATCGATACGATGACTTCGATTGGGTGATTGACAATCACTTCGACACGGCATGGATTCATACAGGCTGGTTCGACTCCACATCAGAGAATCCGCAAGTGTCCGTGACGTTCGACAGTACGGACCCAGGGACGCCGACTGGATTCGACGCAACGACTGGAGAGGGCGGCAAGTCGGCACTCCTCGATAACACGGCCTACATAGATACGTGGGTCCACAATGACCGGGATCTGACCGGCGGCATCAATCCGAAAAAGTACGCCTGGCAATTGCGTCTCCGGGCTGAGTTAATTGTCTTGGACAATGCACCCCATGGAGACCACCCTTGGGACTCACTCGGAACGGGACAAATCCGTAGTCCTGAGGAACCAGAGGAAACGCCAATCGGCTCCCGCTGGCGCATCCCGGTATTGTTCAGCGACATGAAAAAGACGTAACTCAACCGCTATCGACAGCGTTTGAGACTTTCCTTTCCGCCGGTCGCTATAGTGAGCGAGCGGCATGACGACCACCCCGAAATTATGGGCTGGATTCAAACAGAAAACGAGCATCAAGTAGCGTTCAGTGACGCCGAGATGGATGAAACCGTCGAATGGTCCGATAACCATACGGCGAACGTCTCGGCTGAACTCGAGGAGTACCTCATTGAGGCCTACGACTCGATTTCGTCGGTTGATGAGGACGAGACGAGTTCTGACCAGCAGTAACACACCCAGAGACTACAATTCATGAGTGTCAACCCTAATCAGCAGACAGAACAGCAGACGCCAGAGAGCGGGCTACGATTCGATCGTGCCTGGTTCGTTCGGGAGGCCGAAAAGGGCGTTACTCCGACTGACCCGGACTGGAATCTCTATTCCGACCGGCTCGTAAGCACGGAGGGAGACCTTGACCCTGGCCTTGAGCGTCTTGACGGCCTCGGAACGCCGGACCCTGCCGAGTTCGGACGAGCAATCGAGGAGAACGAGGTTACCATTGCGTACTCGCTCCAGCAGGCTGTCGTGGATGCCTCTGGGGAGCCCGTTGACGCCGTTTATGACGCGCTCACTCGGAACCAGGCAAATCAGATCCCGAACACCCATAGTATGGTTGGGCGGGATAACAACCCCAGTCCGGGGCCGAACGATCCCGATGGGGCAGAGGGGCAGCGCCGCTATCTCGTCATGCAGGGCGGGAAGGCAGATGCGACGATGGAGCCCGATGCGACTGAGGCCGATCCTGTCCCTGTTGAACTGACGTACATGGGCGAAAAGGTTCGCTCGTATCACATCTATCAGCCTGAAGGCTCTACGTTGCTTGCCCTTCAGTCGACGGATGACAGCGACACGATGACGGTTACCATCGAGGATGAAGGGGCAGCGACGACGGATGAAATTACACTGAACGGAACTACCCCTGTCTCAACGACCGTCGAGTTCGACAACATTGACGCGTTCGAACTCTCGGAACCTGCTACGGGTGACGTGACGCTCCATATTAACGACGGGACTGATGCCGATCCTACGGTTGGAAGTGAACTCTCCAAGCTTGATGGCGGTGTCACACTCGCAGATGGCGGTGGAGAGCGTGAGGGAGATACTGGTGTTCCAGCACTCGGTGCTGGGTCGGCTCCGAGTCCCATCGATCAGCCGTTCGAGGACTTCTGTGGATCGATCTTTAACTTTGCATTTGATGGTAACGCCCCCGATCCCGATCTGAATAACATCACGCTTGAGGTTGCGAATAACCTTGAAGCTCGCCCGTCGGGAGACGGTGGTGGCTGTCGCCCCTCGATTGAGGAAGGGAACCGTGAAATCACGATTGAGGCAAACGTCGTCGGCGAGCGTGCCTCTCATGATATCCTCCGGAGTGCGTACACGAACAACCCGGCAGATATGGGTTGGGAACTCTCGAGGACTATCTTCACGTTCCCGAGTTCCCGATGCACTGAGGCACCTGCATTCGCTCGGGAGTCCGACGAAGCGTATGCGGAGACGGATGGGACGTGGGAATCAATTGGCGTCGAACTCCAGAACAACGCATAACGCATGAGTGAATCAGAACCTAATACCCCGACGAAAGAAGAAATGGACGAAGCGTTTGGTGTTGAACCGGACGAGCAGGCTGACAATGCTCCCCCGGACCCGTCTAAACTCGATCCTCTCACGAAAGACGAAGCAGAGTATGAGAGAGACCCAGACGGAAACCTCAAACCGAATGCACACGCTGTCCAGTACAATGGCGAATGGCGGCGTGTAACGGTCCGTCCACTACTCCCAACCGACCAAGTAGAACTTGAAAATAAGTTCAAGGGGCGCGAGGATGTTGACTTTGAGGAGATAAACCCGATCCTCGAGAATCATATTGAGGAACCGGCAGGTGTCGATTGGGAGTTTGCAAAGCCAGATGTCTTCATGCCGTGTCTGATGGCACTCATGGAGGAGTTCACTGGCGGCGCTGACAACGAGTTTTACGAGGGAGTGGAGGAGGAACTCGAGAAGCGAGACGGTGGCGAGGGAAACTAAACCCTGTTGAGGGAAAGGCACTCGAGATAGACATCCTTCATCGGAAGGGGTACACGTTCAACGGAGATGCACCAATCTCGGGACTGACTACTGGCGAACGGAAACTAACTATTCTCGGTCACATCGTCTACAACGAGCAACAACAGCCAGACGATTCGTCCGGATCACCCGGTAGTCGGAGGAAGTACTCGGAGCCAAAGCACACTCTTGACGAGGCGATGGATAACTATTCGCAGAAACACGATCTGGCGAGTGCCTAAGCCGATTTGTAGGTAGCTGGCTTTCTACTTTCTACTTTTCGACCAGAGAAGTACGCAAGTGCCATCATGGGGAGTCCGACCACAGCACCGATGACACTGGCCGTTAAGAGTCCCCCTAGGATGTAAAAGATAGCACGCAGTGTCTTGCCTTCTGCGCTGGGTTCATACCCACACTGAGGGCAGGTGATTGCGTCTGTGGATATCTCTGAGTGGCATTTTTGACAGGTTCCTTTCTCAGCCATAGCTGTATCTTCTGTCTCTTGATACAAGAATCGCTCGATGAGTAACGTCTTCAACACACATATGTCAAATGGTTAGCAATCCGTTTCAAGACGGCCTTCATGTACAGATAGAC
Organism: Natrialba taiwanensis DSM 12281; assembly: GCF_000337595.1. Lineage (GTDB taxonomy): Archaea > Halobacteriota > Halobacteria > Halobacteriales > Natrialbaceae > Natrialba > Natrialba taiwanensis. The sequence continues at coordinate 34,640 of NZ_AOIL01000037.1, forward strand.
GGGTCTGCAGAGGGTCTGACCTCGTCAATTGGGGAGGCGATGCAATCCCTTGGTGGTCTTGAGGCCGCCGTTGCCGGAGTTGGTCTTGCCCTTGCAGGTCTTTCAGCAGGAGGGTTAGCGAAAGCGACCCAGAGTGCTGCGGCCTTTGAGGAGCAGATGGTTGAAGTCGAGAAGGTCACCACCCCGGAGACGGCCAGCGAGATGGGCGATGCCATCCAAGATATGGCGTCCCAGATGCCGGTTGCCCAAGAAGAACTCGCGGGCATTGCCGAGCAGGCAGGTCGCTTCGGGATTGAGGGTTCTGAGAACATCCAGAACTTTACCGAGACTGTCAGTAAGATGGCCGTCGCGACGGACCTCTCGACCTCCGAGGCCGGCGAGTCGTTCGCGCGGCTCTCGACGTTGATGGACGAGCCGATTGAGAACGTCGGCGACATGGGCAACGTCATCAACGAGCTGTCCAATACCATGGCTACGTCCTCGACGGAGATTACGGACGCGGCCCTTCGGAGTTCGGGTACACTCTCGCAGATGGGAGCCTCGAGCGAGGACATTCTGAGCCTCAACGCCGCGATGAACGAGGCTTCCGAAAGCTCCGAACGAGCCGGTACACGGCTACGTCGGATGGCCCAGGAGATCCAAGATCCGAAGAAAGTCGAGGAGTTGGCTGTGGCGCTCGGGATGAACGTTGACGAGTTCGAGGCAATGCGGTCGAGCGACCCGACAGCGCTATTCCGCCAGATGGCAACAACGATGGGCGAGGGCGATGAGGCTGCCGACGCCCTCCGTGGGACGTTGTCGACGACATCCCAGCAAGCCCTGACGGCCCTCTCGCAGAACATGGACGGGCTGTCACAGGCCCAAGAGACTGCGAACCAGCAAATGCGGAATGGGACCTCTCTCCAAGAGGAATATCAGAGTGCATCGAGCACGTTCAACTCCCAGTTACAGATCACGCGTAACCGACTTCGGAATATCGGGATTTCGATTGGCGAGACGCTGCTTCCGTATCTCTCATCGTTTCTAGAGTGGATCAATAACGGGATCAGTGCCTTCTCGCGGTTCAACGAGTCGACGAACGGAGTGGCTGGTTCCCTCACTCTCATAACTACCCTCATTACCGGTCTTGTGGGAGGTCTTGCCGGACTTGCCTCACAAGTCGGACTTGCGACCTCAACGACGACGGCGCTCACCGGAGCACTGAGTGCGCTCACGGGACCGATTGGACTTGTCATCGCAGCGGTTGCAACTCTAGCCACAGCGTTTGCGACAGACTTCGGGGGTATTAGAACCCAAACCATGCGGGTTGTGGATGCCTTCCGAGAGGCACTCCAGCCGGCAATTGAGTGGATTCAGTCCAATGGAATCTCAATCTTCAATCGGATTAAAAACGCCGTTGTCGAGTTCGTCAATCTTGCTGAGCCCTACGTCTCTCGGTTCGTCTCTCTCCTCTCTGACGGACTCATTGTCACCATTCGGACTGCTGCCAACGTTGCCAAGACAGCATTTGGGATCATCTCGACCGTAATCACGACCGCATGGGAGAACGTCATTCGCCCGTTCCTCGAGTGGAGTTCAACAATCTGGGACGAACCCCTTTCCCAGCCGGTCAAAGAAGCCGGTCAAACCCTTCAGGTCTGGTCTGAGGGAGTCAACGAGGTCATTACCTGGATACAGAACACCGTCATCGGACCGTTCCTCGAATGGGCCGATGAGAATATCAGCCAGTTACTCAATGATATCTCGTCCTGGTGGTCAGAGCACAAGGACGAGGTCATGTCCGTGGTTCGGCCCTTGTTCAACACCATTCAGAGTGTTGTTGAGGGATTCATCGCGACAGTCTCCGAAGCGTTCTCTGCTTTCTTCGCGCTCCTCCGCGGTGATTGGGAGACTGTTCGTGAGAACATCGAGTCTATCGTAGACCGGCTAGTCAGTGGCGTTATCGACCTGTTCGAGTGGCTCTGGGAGAAGGTCACTGGTTGGGTTGGCGACCTGAAAGACGACGTTATTGAGACGGTCAGGAACCTGAAAGACGACTTCGTGCAGTCGATCAACAACCTGATTGATGACGGTCTGTCTGCGCTCGATAACGCTGTATCGGACTTCGTCAGCGCTGGGAAGGGCCTTGTTGATGCGATTGTCGACGGAATCAAAGACTCCCCTGGAGCGGTGAAAAACGCTGTTGAGGACGTGGTTGGCGATGCACGCGAGTATCTCCCCTTCTCGCCTGCTAAAGAGGGTCCAATGTCGGACCTCGATGAGTCTGGCGCATCTATCCCCGAGACGCTCGCGGAGAACGCCCAGGCGAATATGGGAACACTACAGAACGCCCTCACAGAAATGCCGTCTCCGACAGTTTCCCAAGGCGTGGGTGCTGCTGCTGGCGGCGGGGGTGGTGATACCATCAATATCGAAGTTGACGCCCGCGGGTCTGAGAACCCACAACAGACGAGAACCAACGCCAATCGTGGTCTTGCACAGGCACTTGACGCCTACAACGTGGGGCGGTAGATAGAGATGGTCACAACCGTCAATAACGTTGAGTTGAGCGTCTGGCATCAAAACCAGCCCGGAGACCCAGATGATCCGCCGGACACGGTGATTGAAGGCGAAGATCTCAATTCAGTCGAAATCAGTGGGCGAGCTGAGGACGTTCTTGATGAGGCATCTATAGAGGCCAAACTCCCTCTCAACGAGGAGTACGATCTCCGAGTCGGAGACCGAGTACAGTTCGACGCTGATATTCTGGTCGGCGTTGGGTATGGTGTCTCCTACGGAACGAACTACGGCGGCGGCTTCACCGTCTCGTGGACGGGACGGATTAAACCCACGGGACGATCACGCTCCCACTGCGGGCGAGTGGATTCGACACTCGAGACGGACGCGACGGACTTTGTGGGTAATATCCTACAGGATCGGAAGGTCACTGGAAGTTGGGTCAACGATGATGTAGGGAAGATCATCCGAGATATCATCAACCAAAACGCCAGCGAGGTTGATGGGTCGAACATCCCTGACTTAGGGGTCTCGACCGACCAGTTCGCTCAGCAGGCCGACGCATGGGATATGATCGTTGGGTTGGCTGCAAAAGCCGACTGTCTGCTCTACCAGGATGGTCGAGAGCTCCACGTGGAGCCGATCGACAATCTCGAGTATGCTTTCTCACTTGAGCCACAGGACTGGCTGTATCCCTGGAGTACAGACACTGACGACAACGTCAAGAACATCATTCGTGTCGACTCGGGTGTAGCACGCCGAGAGGAGCAAAGCCAAGAGACACAGGACTCCTTTGACCGGGTTACGGAGTCATCGAGACTGACGTACCGGCTCCGTGCTCGAAAATCCGAGATTCACTCTGTTGACCTCTACGTTAGTTCGGTCTCCGACGAGAGCCTGGAGGTCCGATTGCAGGCCGATGAAGGCGGTTCTCCGGTTGCGATTGATGATACTGACTCGGACATCGAAAGCACGTCGTGGGATGCCGATAACCTCCCTGGAGAAGGCTGGCAGTCGTTCTTCTTCCCGAATCACACGTTGCCCGACCGGGACCCGTGGCTTATCATCCAGACGGATGGCCCAAACGGTCACGATATCGGGGTTAACACTGACGGCGACCCGACATTCCGGTCGTACTACCCGCATCCGCTGACATACGAGGTATCCTCAACTGAGTCAATCGATGAGTTCGGCGCACGGGAACTCTCGATCGAGCGTGAGAACCTCGAGACAGTGACAGCTGTCCAAGATGCGGCCCAGTCCGAACTCGCACGGAGGGCGTGGCCGAGCAAGACAATCGAGTTCGCCGCGAACTCGATCCGAGCACATGCTCTTGAGCCGGGGCAGATAATCGAGGTTGATCGGCCGGATGTGGACGCTGTCGGCGAGTTTATCGTAGTCGAGGTGTCGCACTCGTACAATGCAGATGACATCAAACTTGAGACGCAAATCACCGCTAAGTGGCGGAAAGGCGTCCTCGAACCCCAGAATTAGAAAACATGCCACTCAACGACGACAATCACCGAGCAACACGGAAGATCAAAGATCTCGACGAGAGGGTATCGAATCTTGAGCAAAAGTCCCGGTCGACCGAGACACCGACCTTTCTTGTCACACTGTCTGACCAACTTGGGATCGGAGATCGAATCGACTCGGTTGACGAGCTCACGATGACAACAGGACAGTGGGACAATACCGGCTGGCGCACTTCTTCGTGGGGTTCCTATGAGTGACGTTGATGTCCGCGACGGGGCCACAATCCACGGTCATGTGGAGATTCGTATCTGGGATGTTGATACGGTCGAGAACGCAGATCCCGAGTGGCCCAACCGTCCGAGAGAAGAACGCCACGCCATGCTGCAAGATCCGTCGACCTATCCGGCGGCCCCTATCCACGAGGGCGAGACGACGAATCTTGCGGTTGATGGCTACTTCGAGGCGCTCGCAGCGGGAGACAATCCACAACCAACCCATCTTGCAATCGGAGACGACGACACGCCTGCAGAAGCCACGAATACGAGTCTCAATAACGAGGTCTATCGGACGGTTGTCGGAGACGATGAGCCGGATGGTCGTGACCGCGTTACGTCCACGTTCATCAGTCAAAACGAGGCGAACGGGTACACGCTTCGTGAGATTGGCTTTGTGACTGGGGCGGTGGACGACAACTGGCAACTGCTTACGCACGTGGCTCTCGATTCTACTGACCACATCGATAAAACGAGCAACAACATGATTGTGTATAATTACACCCTTGAATGGAGGCGCGTATCGTAGATGTCCGATTTGGTCACGCCTGGAGAGGTTGACGCCGAAATCGACTCGACATCGACGGGCCACGCACTCGCAAAAGCGGGGACAGGCGGCTGGGTTGTTAATGGCGTGGATCTGGCTGGCAACTATACATCGCTAGATGAGACCGGAGTCAATTCGTTCGCCATTTCGTCGACCAGCGGTCTCGACGTGACGTTTGATGGAGGAGAGGCCTACGTTGCTGGCTGGCTCTGTCGGGATAGACAGACGACCGTCACGCTCCCAGACGATAGCACGACGACGGTTTACGTTGGGTACGACGCGGGTTCAGTCCTATCGTCGGGTACAGCCCCCGCGGATAACGATAACGTCATCATAGGCCCATCGGGTGATTTTGCGTCTGAGGACCCACAATATCCAGTCTGGGAGATCGTGACCTCTGGCGGGAGTGTCTCCGACTCCACACGAGTTCAGCCGACTCGGAAGCCGATGGAATACGACCCAACAGTCCCATCGTTCGACTTCGCCGGTCAAGTCCTTGGGGAACGCACGCTGAGACTCAGTGACCCACAAGGCGACTATGGCAACGTCTACATGCACAATAGTCGTGAGTTCGACAATACGATGGGGCACTATGTCACGACGACCACACCCCATCTGCCGTTCATTATCCGCAATAACGCCACGAACACTCTGGTAGCCGATAACGGGGATATAGATGTTCCTGTCGGCCATATCTACTATCAGGGGGACGCTACGCTCCGAGTGACTCAGGACTGGAACGGCGACTCGATGGTGCTCGAATCGTCGAACGGAGACACGATTGAACTCGTGCGAGAGTAATCATGCCGTGGCTCACAAACAGTAACGAGACTGCGCCGAAACTCCCAGATGGGGAGCCTGCGGATGTTGTTTACGTCAACGGCGTCGAGGTCTACGTGGCTGAAATCCCGATCGACATCTTTGATCGGTCGTCTCTCGGCTACTATATCGGGGACACGGGACAGGCAACACTCCCGCAGATCGTCAGCAACGAGGGCTACGACAACCCGGACGCGGTCTGGCTCCCGTACGACAATCCCAACGACGCTTCGAATCTCGCATCGGACAACTCCGGTTACGACTCAAGCATGCAGGATGTGGACCTCGAGAACTACCTTCGAACGGGCCAAATCGCAGAAATCTATCTTCGGCCCGCGACGTGGGGATCAAATTCCCAGTTCCGGTTTTCGTTCCTCTGTGACGGATATTATCCGAGCAATCACATCCGATTGCGCTTTACGGACGGTTACTGGCGCATCGAGCAGGGTAGCACCGTGTATGGGGGGACTGGGGATGCAGAGTCTTTCACTGGATTCAACGACAACGGTAACTATCATCGTGTTGTCGTCGATCTCAGCCAGTTCCCGTACATTGAGTGCCATCTATGGGATGCTGGCACGGGGAATTTCATCAGCACGATCAGCGGAGAGGATAGCAGTCCGGACACGGACGAGGCCGGACATCAATTCTGGTTCAATTCTGTCACAGAAATATACGGCAGCGATTACCGGATAATCGATTCTGACGACTTTACGGCCGGCCAGGATATGTGACGAATTGTTCTCCTCAGAGAATACGGTAGGTGGGTGAGCTGGCAGAGGAGTAGATTTGTGTCGATGAGGCGTCATCCCCCCTGCCGTTCTTTGATGAGTTATCCGAATAGATTAACCTTCCGACATTCGTCCACCGATAGCATCACAACCGAAACGACACGGGCGGAATCCCGAGCGGGACGGCTGCAGAGATAATAATGCCAGATCAGACATCACGATTAGGACTCGACACGTATAGCCAAGGGGAGTCATGGGATCACACGGACACAGTCCAGGCCGTCGACAAACACGCGATTGTCCACGGCCCGATTGCCGACCGCCCGTCGACGGGAGACTATGACGATGAACTCTATCACGCGACGGACCAGAATATCACGTGGCGCTGGGACAGTGACTCAGGGGACTGGGAGTTTTTCAGCGGTCAAGGGAGTTCCAGCCAACCAGTCCCTGGAATATCTAAATATGAAGCATTAGACGCTGGAACTACGACGGATACATATGAATCCGTTTTACGGATCTTCCGGAATGGATCACCCGTCGGTTGGTTGGATAACTCTGGCACAAACGCTCGATTAAAGGCCGCATCGGGTTCAAGTGCTATGATTATCAATAATAGCGACCAAGGTATTGAGATTACTCCCGGCGGAACGATTGATTTCAGCGCTGGAAATATCCTCAATATGGATGTGGGGCCGCAAGATGACACGTTCGACAATCCACTCCGGATTTTGAGGAACGGCAGCCCGGTTGGTTGGTTCGACAACTCCGGGTCTGACTTGAGAGTGAAATCTGCATCTGGCTCAAGTGTCCGTCTCATCAACAACAATAACAACGGAGTTGAGGTCACACCGAGTGACAAAATTAGCTTCGGAGGGAATGACGTAGGTGATATGCCCCAGTACTCCGACGATACGGCACCACCGAACGATACGATGTTTTTCGATACCACAGATTCTCAACTCGAGTACAAAGACCCGAGCGGCAACAACCATGTTCTGGGTTGATGTTCCGGATAAGGTATGGCATCGAAAGGGAACTTGCGACACTATTAAACTATGACAACTTGGGTAGAGAGTAGTAACACGCTTCAAGACGGTTCACCAGTATCGCGCCGAATCAAAATTGACGAGATATCAGAGGAGGTCTGGTTCACCGACAACGCCTATGCAGAGGTCAGTGATGACGTAGCTGATATCCTCGCGAATAACCTCGATAGTATCACCAAAGTCTCGGAACCCTCCGATCCGGGGACGTACTATAATGAGGACAACGCTAATACGACGATCGAGATAATTGTCGAGGATGGTACGTTCGATGCTGTTACTGCCGAAGTCGGAGACATTGATGATCTGAGCACCGAGCAGATGTTTGTCCTTCCGACTGACCTCTCACAAGTCAGTGGCTCGGACACCACACTCCACCTGCACGATGGGACGAACTCGATTACGCTCGCAGACGGATCGACGACGAGCAATGTCGGGTACTATCGCTGGGACGAAAGTGCATCTGGATGGAGGCAGATAGGCCAGGACGCAGACACAGTCGACGGCTATCACGGCGACCAGCTCGCGAAACTCGCAGGAGACACGTTCACTGGCTCCGTACGTGTTGATACGGACGGAGAAGATGCGCTTCTCGAACTCCTAACGGCCGCTGGCTCACAGTACTTCCCGACTCTCCATCTTGGTGGAGATCAAGATAACGGCATTCGGTCCCAGCACGAGCCAGACACGGGTATGGGACGTATTGGGACCGTCGATGCAGGGACGTTTACGGGTATCCTCAACTTCGACCCGGCTGCTGGGAATGCCTCTTTTGAGCACGTCCGTGACATCGACGTAGGATCATATGATGATTCGTTTGAGTCGGCGCTTCGAGTCCTTCGGAATGGAAGCGCAGTCGGATGGCTCGATAACTCGGGCTCTAATGTGCGTCTCAAGGCAGCGGCATCATCGAGCGCAGAGCTAATCAACAATAACAACAACGGACTCGAAGTCACTCCGAGTGATAAAATTAGCCTCGGTGGGAATGACTTTGGGGATCTTGCCGAATACTCTGATGACACTGCCCCATCCAATAGCACTCTATTCTTTGACACCACCGACTCACAAGTAGAGTACAAAGATTCGAACGGAACAAACCACGTTCTTGGGTGATTGCCGTGCGAGTATACTCAGGAGAAGTCCGGCAAGGGTTGTCTGGTTGGGACATCAACTCTGACCAAGAGCTATGCAGCGTCGACGGTACTTGGCTGGACTCAATTCCGTTAGTCGTCGGAGACAATATCCGTCTCACGAGTACCGATAACGGTAACGACGCGTCTTACACAATCGCACGGACTCACGACGATAGTGGTAGTCAATACGTCCGGATGGGGTCGCCCGCTCGCGATCGACTCTATGATAGCAACACGACAACCCCCGATACGTTCGGTTGCGAGTTCATCGCGAGTATCCCTCATCAGACGAGTAAATCGGAAGCAGAAGCAGATTCACGAGGAGAGTTGTGGGAACAAACCGTATCACACCCTTCTCATGAGTTTGTCGCAACCGCCCCCCATGCTGGCGATGTAGAGTATAACACAGGGTACCAGGCCCGCAAATGTCACGAGTATCTTGCAAACAGTTCCTTGTGGGTCTGCGATAGTCATGGTGGGGTCAACGGAGCATTTGACCGCTGGCACATCACATCTACTGATGTTAGCTCTTCGTCGTATCCTGGGCTGACTAGACTCGAATCAGTCGGATATACTGCCGCAGTGTCGTTCCACGGCTATTCGGGAGATACAGTATTAGTTGGGGGTAGAGCCCCCGATACCGTCAAGCAAAAAATAGTGGACTCTCTGAATGAACTCGGCGGAGCAACGGCGGAGGTTGTTGGGGAGGGTGACTCTCTGAGTGGGACTGATACATCCAACTATGTCAATCAGATAACCCAGTCAGGTGATGACGGTATCCAACTCGAACAACCCTATTCCTTCCGGGATAACTACGCAGAGGAATCGGCACGACGTGTTGCAAAAGTAATCCTACAGTACTACGATTAAACAATGACAACCTGGTTAGAGAGTAGTAACACACTCCAAGATGGAACTCCAGTATCACGCCGAATAAAGATTCCCGAAATCTCTGAAGAAGTCTGGTTCACCGACAACGCCTATGCAGAGGTCAGTGACGACGTAGCAGACATCCTAGCGAATAACATTGGCAGTATCAGTAAAGTCAGTGAGCCAACCGATCCAGGGACGTACTACAATGACGACAACGCGAATACGACGATCGAGATAATTGTCGAGGATGGAACGTTCGATGCACTGACTGCGGAGTCTGTCGACGCTGATACAGCTACGATCACAGCCACGGATACGACTGGCGAACTCCAAACACAACGTGACGTTGAATCGTGGTATTCGACACGCGGTGGGCCTGTGGCAACGATGCCTCCCGCTGCTTCGTTGTTCGAGGATCTATCTGAGTGGTATGTCTCTGTCGGGTCGTTGAGTGCATCGACGAACAACGTGTACCGTGGGAGTCAAAGCGGCCATCTGACTTCTCCGGATAGCGATACTGCCGTTATCAGATACACGTTTAGTTCGGCAGTTGACCTAACGAACATCAACCCGTCGATCAGTGCTCGCTCACCAGTCGATAAGCTACTTCGGGTTGAAGTCCGATATCGAGATTCGAACGGGAATACCGTTACCCACCGAAATCTCTACGCTCAGAAGAACGCGGTCGGCGAGTGGGCGCGGCATGATCTTGGCGTCTCGAACGATGGTGGTGTCGACCTCACGGCTGTTAGCGAGGTAGATGTTCGGATCATCACGAATGACGGTTCGAACGGGATCGACGTATATCTCGATGATCTACGGTTCGTCGAAGGCTTAGACAAGGGTATTGTTATTCTCACTTACGACGATGGGCGAAGTTCGGTCTATGAGAACGCGCTTCCGAATCACGAGAAGTACGGTTTACCGGGCGGGATCGGTGTAATGACTGGTTCGGTTGGTGATTCGGGATACATGACGTGGGACCAGATCGGAGAGTTCGAAGCTGCGGGGTGGGACGTGAACAACCACCAAGTCACGAACACTGATCTGACTGGAATGACCGAATCTGAGGTTGATGAACAGCTCCGCCCGGCGAAGCGAGAGCTTATCGAGAACGGCGTCACGAACGGTCTCGATGTGGTGTACTACAGGGGTGGGAATTACGATACCACAGCGGTTGAAGCAACGGAGAAACATGCGGACTTAGCGTTCACCACAGGGTCTAAGTCAAGCGCGGTCACGTCGCCAGCCCCAACATCGCCGTTAACGATGAATCGTTGGTTCCCGCGTAGCGATACGGCGGGCGTCTCAACGATGCTGGATTATGCCGAGACCTATAACGACCTTCTCGTCTTGGGCTGGCATACGGTTGGAACGACAGACGACGAGATCACAACCGCAGACCATGACTCGGTATTGAGCGATATTGTAAGTCGCAATCTGACGGTTCTCACTCCGAGTCAATTCGCCGCCACGCAGTCAAATCACTGGTGAAACACCATGTTTAACGCACTCCTTGAACTCCTCAAACTCATCTTTGGGGGGACAGACAACGACAGTGGCAACGACAACGAACAACCAGAGCCAGACGAACCAGACACTCAGCCTACTCCCGAACCGGAGCCCGAGCCTGAACCCGCACCTGAACCAGAACTTGAGCCGCTGGGTCTCCTCGAAGACTCGAGCGCGCAAAAGGGACAGACACGTCACTCTGGCGTCCGAATCCGCACGAAACAGGCCCTCGAAGGGCTGGAATGTCGCCTCTCCGATCGGACTAGCGGCGTGACGATGGCCTACCTCAAGACGGTACCCGGCGAAATAATTGAGTCTCAGCCGATCACTGATCGGACAGTTCGCTTCACGAGTTCGCTTGAATCTGACTCGGGCTATCAGGTCGTCTGTGCTGCGGGCGGCAACGTCTACGAGAGAGGTCGCCGTATCGTCGACTATCCCGTCAAGAGCGAAGCCCTGGACGCAACACACGGGATTTACTCGTCCGGCGGCTCTCAGAGCCGCAAATATCGCTATAACTTCGCCGAGATTCAGCCTCTCACTGACAGTCCGAGAGACGCGCCTGTAGCCGGCGTGAGCGAGGGCGAACCCAAGCCGGACTATCACTCGCAAAAGCTCCGGGAGACGACGAGGGCCGAACGCTGCCACATTGTGCGGACGGGTGATGGGGATGGGGACGCACTCCAGGTCAACTATCCCGAGGGAGAGACCGACGGCATTAATGAACGTGTCTATCTCGAAAACGCAGTTGGCTACGAGCCAGAGGTAGCACACGCGCGGTATGAGTTGTATGTTCCCGATGACTGGGAAGTGTGGAACGACGGGATCAATGGAGGGACGAAACTCCCAGGATGGGCTAATCAGGCCGAGGGTGGCGCTTCTGGCGGACATCACAACCAGGGTGCCGCCTGGTCCTGCCGGATGAACACACCTTGTCAGGGCGGCACTTACGACGGTTCAGA
>NZ_AOIL01000038.1 GCF_000337595.1 Natrialba taiwanensis DSM 12281
GCAACATCGTCTTCGTCTCTCCTCAAGCGTACCAGCGTACTACCACCCCGCGTGTACCGCCTTCTCGAGTGGTCCGTACACCACCGATATCGAACCCGCCGGTCACCCACGTCGTCTTCCCGTCAACCGACTCCGGTTATCCAACACTCGGACCGCCATCGAGAGGGCTCCGTCCCCCAGCTGGTCTCCGTCTCGATCGTCACCCAAAGGACCGACCGTTCCAGCTTCCAACCTTCGGACAATCCCCGAGAAGCAGGACCACCGGACTAAGAGGGACCAACATTCCACTCAGGGGAAAGCCCGGCAGCACAGCGACCACCGGGAGCGAGCGAGCAGCCCGGAACCTGGAGGAGGGCGGGTGATCGTGGGAGGGCGGTGCTATGCGGTGCGGTCCTCCTCTGCTCGCTGCTCCATNCCTTCTGTACGGCTTCCGCATCCAGGACTTCATCGAACTGGCCCATGCTCGCAGCTGTACTCGGATCGCTCGGCGCAGATCCTGCCGTAGCACCGCCACTTCCGTATAGTACGATCGTGCACTCCTCGGTAATTCGTGGAACCGTTCCTGACACTCCAGACACGTGTACTCGAACTCTGCCCGGACGTTGTTCTGGTGCCCCTCGAGTTCACCCGCTTTGCTGTAGTGGAACTCCTCGTACACGAGCTTCTTCGAGACGAACTCGCGACCGTCACACCGCGGACACTGGTTCATCATCAGCGGCTCGTCCGATCCCTGCCTCGAGACAGTACCCGATTCCATCGGTGCAACCCTGGCCGGTTCACCCTCACTGCTCTCCTTACTATCCTCGGCTGAACTCTCGTCTTCGTCCACTGTGGTATCAGCTTGGTCTGCCTCCGATTTGTCTTCCTCGCCTGGCGCTGCTCCTTCTCGAACCCCCTCGTCGAATTCCTCGCTCAGGTTCTGGTCGTCGTCCTCTGCCTCTTCCGTCTGGTGTTGGTCAGTCCAGCTCATATCCCGACTCACCCCTCTCAGGTGAGTGAACAACACTGCCGTCGCGATCACCTAGCCTGACGTTCTCCTAGCTGCTCTTCNCTCACCACCGCCCTCGAGTCCCACCTCACCGTCGACGTCCTTGCCCACGGCCACATTCTCCCCTCGAGGAGAGGAACCCACACTGTACTACCTCCCCTCCAAGTCCACTCTATCCCTATCCTCAAGCTCTCTTCCAAATTCCCCGTCACGGCCTGACTCCTAGCTTGTACGTTCCTTCAGCTCTCATCTCTCCTCAGCTTCATCTCCAGTCCTCTGCCCCTCTACTCCGATCACCACACACCACCCTGTTCTCCGCTCTTCACTCGTTCTCCAGACCTCCCTCTCTGTTCTCCCTCTCGCCTCGAGCACCATCCTCTCTCTATTTCTCCCACCCCTCTTCTTTCTCTATTGGCACCTCACATTCTGCTCTCTTTTCAACTTTCTCTCACATCTATTACCTTGTCTCACACCCGTTCCCTCCCCCCTCTCTACCGCTCTCCATTCTCCCACTGATCGTGTTCTAAAAATGCTTCTCACTCCTCTTTCATTCCCCTTCCGACCACCCCTTGTTACTGCCCCTACCTTCCACCCGTTCTACACCCAACTCAATCCCTCCATTCTCGAGTCCGCACACTCCTCCAGACTTCACCTCCAGTTTCTGATACATACACCTTCCCNCCCGTTCTACACCCAACTCAATCCCTCCATTCTCGAGTCCGCACACTCCTCCAGACTTCACCTCCAGTTTCTGATACATACACCTTCCCTTGCCCTCTGAACTCGCCACGTCTCAATCCCGTCGCGCACACCTCTCTTTCTGCACAAACCCCCATTCCTTTGGACGATTTTTCGTCATTCACGACCGGATTTAAGCCCTCAAATCGTTTTAAACCCCCGTTGCGCATATCTAAGGTCGTAACAATACGCGCAACGAGCAAAGATTTCAAGCACGAAAGTCAAAAAACGCGCAACAAGGGGTTTCAGCCACCCAACTCAGCCGATTCTAGATTTCAATGTTCAAATTGAGGAACGGCAGAAGAGACAGTTAGATGTCACATTCTTAGAAGAATCCCCCTTATCCGCTGATTTCTCCATCATCAAGGCTCAGATAATGCGCAACGGAATACTATCTCTTGGATAATGGTTGTAATTAATATATTCTAGATATCATATTGGTTGGGTAGAATAGCACCAAATCCGGTTTTTAGATCTTCTGTATAGTTTCGAAAGAAATAGCCTAAAGAGAGGGTTGAATCCGATGTGAGTTTCCTCTATATTAAATGGGGTCGGTTTCCTCGAGTTGGTCGTACATGTCGTCGGGGAATGGGAGGCTGCCATAGATTGAGTAGGGGCACTGCTCTTTCCCGATACAGTACCGTTGCATATCGTCATTATTACAATTCATTGGCAGGGGTGTGTTCCCCTCGGAACCAATGCCACGGTCGCCCCGTCGGGCTTCGTACTTGATCTGGTAGGCAGAGATCTCTGGATCGAACCATGGCCACCGGCTGAACAGGTCTTTGAGTTCATCAGTGATCGCGTCGACGGGCTTCTCGCGATACTGCGGAAGCCACATCACCATCCGAACGAGATTGAAGAGGTCTTTTCGGACTGGCTTTTCCTCTTGGAGCCGTTCGTCGAGTGCTGCCAGACAAGGTAATTCAAATAGGTCTTCGAGTTCCATGATTTCAAGTGGGCGCGATCCCCCGCCCGAGTGGCCGATGCGATACGTATTGACGCGGTCACTCCGATCGATCGTCACCGACCGATGTGACGTAGAATTAGCGAGTGTTTTTGCGACACTACGGTGGTTGGACAGTTGCCCCAACTGAGCTTTCTCACCCTCGTTCTCTGGTTCGTATGCCTCGAGCGCGTCGGACAACTCCTGAGCAGTATGAAACTCGCCGATCTGAGTCTGGGGTGACGCTCGCACCGCATTTTGGAGCAGTCGGACGATCTGCTCGCCTTGATCCCAGTTTTTCCACACCTTCTCGTACTGGCCGATCTCGAGGGCGTAGTCAGTCCGTTCGGTGATGGCAGTTTCGTGCTCTCGAAGCCACTTGCGTTGTGGTTCACCGAGTTCATCCTCTTGAACTGTCTGTAGCCGGCCAAAACACCGCTTGGCGTACGATCGATAAGTGTCATGGAGGTGGTCGAGCGGGACGTAGAGATGATTGTTCTTGATCTGCGTTCGAATCTCGCCCGTCTCATCGCTACTTGTGGCTTCGGTGGATGCTCGCGCGAGACACTTTCGAGAAGCAGCCGCCATTGGGATCTCGACGTAGAGATCGTACTCATTTTCGGCAGTTTCCACCTCGTCAAATTCGGGCATTGGTTTGACGCCCGTACAAACGCGACCTGGGTGGGGACCGTCCTGACTGGGGCCTTTCGCGTAGAGGACCTCAGCAATATCCTGATACAGAGTCGGATCGTCGTACTCATGCACAAGTGCGAGGAGATTGGTCGCGAACAGCTCGCGGATATTATGAAGGACTTGATTCCGACGAGGCGGCGTGTCTTCGAAGCGGGGTTGTTCGCTCACGCAAACTGTACTGAGAGTAGCCAACAATACGAGCGTGGCAGGTTCGTCGACGAATGGGTACTCGAGCGGACGGTTGCGCTGGGAGCTCTTGAACGCAGCAGTCCCGAACTGTTCGAGATCCGAAAGCAGCGTCTCTCGGTCTGGCGTATTATCGACGACGTAGCGGTCGTACCCGCGAGTGAACAGTCGAACGATCTCGTTATCGGTGTAATTGGTTGGGATCGCTGCAGCGAGGTAGGCATCTCGGTCAGTCTCTCGTGGGTCAATCATGGGTGAGTTCACTCTCCGTTTCAAGGAACTGTGGTCGGGCTTCCGTTCGCGGATCGAACGCTAGGCTCTCGATCGGCTGGACGACGCGACAGACGTCAGCGTGCAACGAGTAGGGCACACGAAGCAGACGACTCCGGTCGGCGGTCACAACGGGATCGATCGGAATCTCATAACGCTCGAGCAAGAGGTCGTTGAGCACTTCTCGGCTTTTCTCATCGTACCCGTATTCAAGATCGTCGTCGAGCAGGTAGACGTGAACGCCTTGACCAGAGTAGACAACCATCGTCTCCTCGGCAGCAAACACATCCGTGAAGAGGTCTCGTGTTTCGAAGCCGTACTCGATCGCACGGTCGATATCCTCGAACGAGTAGGGATACCCCCTCGGATCGGCATCACGAATCTCGGACTCAGCGAGCAACGCGTCGTCACGACTCGTATCTGCCGATTGGATCTCGAGGTCGTTCTCATCAAGCTCGCGTTCAGCGCGTGCTGTCGCGATGTCTTTCGCATCGATATCGACCGCGAGGACCCACGATCGGTCCCAGTTGTCTAACCCGTAGTAGACGCCATCCGAAATCGGATCGCTCTTCTCGAGCAGATCGGGATCAGCCAACACGTACTCACTCCCTTGGAACGGGTCATACCGTGCGGGAGACTGGATGAACGAGACGAGTTCTTCGAAGTTGTTAAAGTTCTGTGAGACTGGCTCGCCATCTGAGCTGGTGCGCCACGTCGGCCGTCGGATGAAGTCTCGGTCAGGTCGCTTCTCTTTGCGGATGGGATGGCGTTCGCGGAAGCTGATCCCGAACTCTTTCGGTGCCGTTGGTGTGATGAACGGCGGCAACTGGTCTACATACTTGGGGAACTCCTCGGTATAGTACGCATAGACCTCGTCACGGGTTGCCTGTCGCCAGGTCATAAGGGTCTACCACCGGTGAATGCGAATGTCATGTCAACAGTCATTTTAACCTCGTTTAAGTCAGCTTCCTGAAGGTGTGGATAGTCGTCATTCCATCGGCTTCGAATCCTTCGACTGCCTCCTGGAGAAGTGAAAATGAGTTAGCTGTTCGACCGCTCACATTCTCAGGGAGACGTTCTGCATCGGCGAGTACATTCACGATCTCGCCAGCGTCGTCACGTGATGGGAATGCCCACACGGCATCCGCGTCGACCGCAGCCATCTTCTCGTAGTCACTCACAACTGCTTCCGCGTTATTTGACGTCATCTCTACTTCTCCAACCCACACGAGTTCGTCATCAACGTCGAACGCGGCAACGTCGAACACCGTCTCCGAGGACTGCTGGTAGTATCGCTCCACTCGATCGACCGCTTCGAAAGTCTCGAGCCAGCACACCAGGAGTTCGACTCCAACTTTGTGTGGCGTCTTCTCTCCAAGATCACCAATCCCCGGTTGGGCGGTGACTGTCTCATCCAGAAGCTCTCGGCCAGCGGGCAGGACCGTATAGTACGGTCGTCGATCTACTTTCTCTCTTTCGAGCAGTTCGAGTTCGATCAACACATCAACGTCAACCCCATCAAGGTCCTCTTGCAACTCCTCCATCCCTTCCAACAGCGTGTAATCCGGGAGGTCACGATTCATCGCGTCGAGGACGCGTTTGAGGAAGATCGCGTCGTCTCGCGAGAGCCCCCGCTGCCGGAGTTCACGGTCCGAGACTGGGCACTCCTCTTCATCCGTGGACGGATCGAAGAAGGCGGCTCCATTTGCAACGCCAACTGGATCATCATCGGTGGTCTCCACGTCACTGCTATCATCTCGATCATCGTGCTGATCGTCGGCCCCATCGTCAGGACTGGTTTTCTCGAGCGGCTGCTGGCCGTCTGTGTCCTCACTCTCTTCGTCGAACTCCACCGTCACTTCACTCTCATCTTCGTCCAGTGCTGGCGGTGCGCCAGCACACCGATCTGTGTCGCTCCAATTCGACCACTCCATCGCGTCCTCGTGGGTCGGCACGTACAACCCGTATTCGTCCTCAGTCCGCTCAAGTACTTCCGGCAGAAGCTCTTCGTCGAACTGTTGTTGTTCGGCCGCCGTCAGCGGCTCGTCGCTTTCTGGGTGCCCGCTTATGATCGGGGGCGAGTGCAAAGTCAACGGCGCTGGTCGCTCCTCACCGAATCCAGGGGAAACGAGTTTCGTGAACCACTCGCCCGCTGCCATCCGGTTGTTCCGGTTCCGGACATCCTCCACAGACAATTCGTCGTGCGTGAACGTCTTCGCGAACCGGTCCTTCATCGAGATATCACCAATCAGTTTCGTATGCACCTCCGTCAGCAGTTCCTCGTACGCACCATTCCCATTGTGGAACTTCTTGACCTGCTCGGGGTACTGCATGATGAACCCGAGGCTCAGTCCCGACGATCGACCCTGAGGGAGCAGTTGATCGGCGACCAGTTCAGTCGCGACGAACGGTGCAGCCTCTTCCATGATGACGTTGACCACGTTCTCAGGGTTCGTCCGCCGCCGTCGTTGGATCGAATGCCACAAATCACTCAGCATGACTGTGGTGAACCCACGCTGGGCGTCGAGCGTGAGATCGCCGAGGTCGAACAGGATCGTGACATCTTCATCGAGGAACTCACTGAAGTCGAAGTGGGTCTCCTGCTGGTGGAAGCCGTAGAGATCGTCTCCGGTGGATTCGGCTTCGCGACCGGGTTTGTGTCGAAGCATCCAGTGAAGGTGGCGATCCTCTTTTAGTTTGTTCAGCCGGTTCATCACCGCCCCCATCGTCGTGTCGAACTGGTTTTCGTCCTTGGCAAACTGTGCGGCAAGTGAATCGTGGATGTCGGCATTGATCTCCGAGACCTCCGGCAACTCCTGATGATGGTGCATTCGCGTCGCGGCCTCGACGAGATCATCCAACCCGAAGACGTCGTCACCGTGTTTCGGATCGAACAACGCTTGGATCAGGAACGTCAGAATTTCGTTCGCCACGAACGCCTGTTCGTACTTCTCCGCTCCCATGATCATCCGCATCAGCTCGTGGAAGTGGTCGACTTTCTCCTTGACTGCTGTCTCTCGATCGTTCCCCTCGAGCGCTGATCGAATATCGAAGAACGAGATGGCTGGGAGTGTTCCTGGCTCACGGAAGTAGTACACGTCGTCGAGATTCCCGAATTTCTTGTAGTGGGCCATCAGGTAGTTCTTACACATGTTGTCGCCTTTCGGGTCGAAGAGGACGTTCGGGCCGGGTGTCGTCTCGGCGAGCGAGCGCAACATGTGGTACGTGACTTGGCTCTTCCCGCTCCCAGTCGCTCCACAGAGCAACCAGTGGCGCGACTGACGGTTTGGTGGTAACCGAAGGGGGCCCTCGACGGTACTGTTGGCATCCTGGCCGAGGACCATCCCCGTGGTATACTGACGGCGTTGGGCGGTGTCCAACCCAGGAAGGGTCGTGCGGCTTTCGGGATTCGCATGGGTCTCTTTGACCGCCTCGTCGGTGAGATGCTCGGTACTGGGGACGATGACCATGTTGCAGAGTTCGGCGGGATCGAGATGGAGGTCGGGTTCGGATCGGCTCCCCCGCCCACCAGCGACGACCTCACCTTCGAGAAACCGATTGAAACAGCGTCGCGACTGCTTGCGCCGGCTGCGCTCAAGAACTCCTTTCTTGTGGAGGGTTTCGCTCTCGAGTTTATAGTAGTCACCAGCAAGTGGATCGAACACGGTACTCAGGTTCCGTAGGTCGTGTTCGATTTCGGATGTGTCGCTCAGAGACGAAGTCGTGGGGACAGTCACCGCCCGCAGGTTGGTCGTGAACGTATGCCCCCAGTCTTCGTTTTTGATCTCGGCGATGCGCTCAGATCGAGATTCACTGAGTGACTCTGACCGCGATGAGGACGACTCGGTGTTCTTTGGACCGCGTACGAACTCTTTAAAGGCCACGGCGATTTCACCAGCCAACGTATCACGCCCCTGTTCGATTTCGGTGATGTGATGCTCACCTTCGCTGGTCAGATCGGGCTCGCCTTCGAATGCGGCCTGGAAGACGATCGGGTGATCGGTGGTTGCAAAGTGATCGATCAACACAGTCAGCGGCGCGTGTGAGGTCGCCTTCGTCCGATCATCTTCATTCATCTGCCCATCGAACTTCTTGATCGACGCCATTGGATCTCCACGGCCGGTCCACCGCAATCCATATGGTTCAACTTCATCCGGATGTGGCCGAGCAAGTACTCCCTTACCAGTATCGACTGGCGTCTCGAGGGAGAACGTGAGCGATCCCGGATCACGGTTTTCTGTTTCCTCTTTCACACGGAGTGTCTCGAGGTCAACGCTCGGGAGCTGCTTGCCGAGTGGGTAACTGGATTCAGAATCGGACTCAGAGTCGGAACCGGAATCAAAAACCTCGGAATCAGACTCCTCCGTACTGGTGCTCTCTTCAGCTGTGAGATCGCTATCGTCCCGATCGACCTGCTCGCTGATGGCCGTTGCTCCTCCGTCAGCTAACGTTGGCTTGGAGCCACGGACACGAACGAGTGCCTCGACTTCCGCGGGCGTACACTGGAGCGTACCGTTCTCGAGAGCGGTCTCGAACTCATCGTATGAGTACTGCTGTGGAGTGATGAGCTTCTCCGCAAAATCAACAGTCATACGTTCGATTTCCACGGAGTCGGGGTAGGCCGAGTTGAGCCGATCATAAAGCGTGGACAGGTGTTGCTCGCAGGTGTAGTAGAATTCGATCGGAGAGTCTGTCCCGTCGCTGTAGATCACAAACTCGAACGTGAGCGGGTCGGGATTCGAAAGCGGGTTGAGCTGTTGCCACCACGACAGCCCACCTCGTCGGACGTCGTGCAAGGGACGGACCTGGTTGATGACTTCCTGTGGCGGTCGTTCACCTGTCGACGGCACAACTCGGATGTACTCTTGGGTGCGATCGAGCGGCGAGCTAGCGGACGCCTCAAGCTCGAGCACTCGTTCGTGAAGCTCTGTTGGGTCCTCGATCGCCCAACACTGAATTTCGGGCGACGTGTGGTCGAACGTACTGAACGTGACGATGCCATACGACAACAGCTGGCCGACGGGCGACTGGTGAAAAGTGGTGTCGACGACACGGTCGAGTGGGAGTTTCGTGAACCCATCGCCACGAATTCCCCGCGTGCGGACATAGAGTTTCTCCGACGTGAGGACGTACGTCGTGCGAAGCGCCCGAACAATCGGACGCACACCGATCGCGACGCCTACCAGGCCAACCAGAAACGGAACAGCACTCAGCCACCAGAGTGGAATCTCGGCAGTGACGAGTTCTGTCTCGAGCATGTAGGGCTCGAATCCGACGAGCGACGGTCCTGTTGTGACCCCGGCGATGCTCTCGGTCGCCAGAGCGATCGCGACCGCCACGAAGACGAGTGTGGCCAGATACGTTCGAAATCCGCCTCGAAACAGTGGTGTGCCAGTCCACTGCACGTCCAGGTCGGAGACCTGCTTCACTTGCTCGTCCTCTGCAACGATCCATTCAAGGGATTCAGCGTCGGTATCGGGGGGACTCTCGGTTTTCTCAGTCGTCTGCATCGGTTGTCACCTCCGTGCTCGAAGAAGCGTCACCACTCGCGGTCTCCGATTCACACATCGAGCTGGCAGCATCAGCCCAATCGTCAAGCAACATGAGCGGGATCGACGTCTCCTCTGAAAGCGACTCAGTATCTGCCACGGCAAGATCGCCAACCGTCTCGACACCCACTTCGGCGAGATACCCTGCGTACGTCTCGCCGACTCCAGAGATCGTGGTGAGATCGTCTTCTTTATCCGCTCCCGCTTCAGCACATGACTCCTCTACTNGATACCCTGCGTACGTCTCGCCGACTCCAGAGATCGTGGTGAGATCGTCTTCTTTATCCGCTCCCGCTTCAGCACATGACTCCTCTACTACCTCCTCATTCGGTTCTTCTATCGCTTCTTCATGCGGTTCTTCCGCTCCCCCATCTCCAGCTGTTGTCGCTTCTTGACCGGCCTCAGCAGTCTCACCAGCGTCCATCTCGTGGTATTCGGTCTCCACATCGGCTCGCTCCCGATCGGCGTGCTCGACGACCGGCTCATCGGTCTCAGACTCCTTGTCGGTCTCATCTAAATCCACTTCCTCGAGCACCGACTCTGGAATCTCGTACTCATCGAGTCGGTCCTCTGCGGCAAGGTATTCGGCGTCGTCAGCGTCGATATATCGGTTCTTGGAGAGGTATTCCCATGGATCGAGGTCGTCGTCGAGGACGCTGACTTCGTAGTCGTTCACATGGAGTGCAAGTGGTTTCGACCACTCATTGGCTTCAAGCAAAAACTCTGAGTAGCCCCCATCTTCCCCAGTCTGGGCCGTCGTGAGGAACGTTTGCTCCGAGGGGGTAAGGTCGTGGAAGTCGATCATCTCGTCGCTGACCGACTCGTGGTGGAATATTTGCTTGATGTCGCAGAGATTGTACACGTTGCGTGCTTTCTCGGCAGCCTCCTTGGACTGGTCGTCCGACTGGGCGACGAACTCATCGACAGTCTGGGAGATGAGTGTGATTGCGGTATTGAAGTGACGACTATGCCGGATGAACAGATCGATCATATCTGTCGTCGCCTCCCGCCGCAACAGGTAGTGAGCCTCGTCGATCGTCACCTGTGTACGGCGGTCGTGATCGCTGGCCGCTCGCTGGTAGATCCAGTCGAACATCACGTGCATGAACAGTGGTGCCTGCCCTGTGTCGGAGAACATCGACATGTCGATGACGACTAAGCGATTGTCGAGTTCGACGTTCGTCCGGCCGGTCAGATTGTCGTTCTCGCCGCCCTTCTGGAACGCCTCAAGACCCAGCAGCAATTGGTAGGCGTACTGCTCGTCACCATCCCGAAACCGTGTCTCGAGCTTGTCAATCTCGGGCCATACTCGCTCGTCGTTCGCATCCTCGTGCAGTTCTAGGAATTCCGATGGCAAGCCACCGTCTGCAATTTCTGCGAGGATATCAAGGAGATCCTTGATCGTCGGGCTTGTGTTCTCGTGGGTCGCCGTCTCTTCCGTGATGCCGTACTGGAGGTAGGCAAGCCGAACTGCTCGCCGCAGGATTCCCTCCTGCTCCTTGCTCAACGACTGCTCGGCTACCGCCGAGAAATGGATGCGAAACAGCTCCATCACCGAGCGCAATTTCTTCTTAAACGGATCGTCCACAGCGTCGTCGATACCGCGCTGGATCTCAAGCGGATTGACTGTGTTATCGCCGCCGAAACGGATCACTTGCCCACCAAGATCGTTCGCGAAGTCGACGAAATCTGCAAGCGGATCGAGAACGAGCATCTCGATCTCGGGGTCCATCATCAACCGATGGTACATCTCGTGTTTCTCGGCGAACGTCTTTCCGGAGCCCATTGTACCCGCAATCGCTTTCGAGTACGAGGAGAGCTCGTATCTGTCGAGGATTACGGGTGTGTCAGTCGTATCAAACCCATAGAAGATCCCCTCGGGATCTGTAATCACCGGCTCGATAAACGGAAACATCGTGCCGATGGCGGGCTCCTGCATCAACTGGGTCGACTTGATCGAATCATCACCAAGCGGGCCGAGTGCGTCCTGTGATTCGACCTGGCGCTTCTCGAGGGGGACTACTTCCGCGTTCGCGGTACTGAGCGAATCGACGACGCGTTCGGTCGCCTCGTTGAGTTCCTGTTCGGTGTCGGCGACCACTTCGATGTAGATCGCGAAGTCGAACAGCTTCGTCTCCCCGAGGATGATGTCCCAGATCAACTCTTGAACCATGTCACGGTCGGCCTCCTCCTCGTGGGTGTCGGTCTGGCTCTTCTCGTGTTTCTTGTGAAGGCGAGCCCGGAGCTGGGTGAGGCGTTTCTGCAACTTACGGAGAACCGACCCAGTATCGCGTGGCTGGATGTGTTGAGTAACCCGAACATGATCATTCGTCGTATACAGTTCATCGAGCCAGCCCAAAGGGACGCGTTCAGGGTAGCCGTGGATCGTCAGCGTACGGACGAACTTGTCGTTGCGGATCATGTACCCCGATTCGAAGAAGTTGGAGACCTCTTTCAGCTTTCGTGGGGCGATGATATCCCGGTCGGCAAGCGACTGTTCGGTATCGTCTTGCACGACACCCAGTCGGAACTCGCCTTCGTCGACCTCCTCGAGTTCAAGGAGATGCTCGGCTTGCTCGCGGATGTTTTCCTTGGTGAGGTCGTCGCCGTTGGCCTCGACGATTGATGCTGCCCGGTCGAACGTCTCGTCATCGATCTCCTTGAGCGTGTGCTTATTACCCGGGATGAGACGAGAACGAAGCCCTGAAAGAAGGCCCATCAGTACTCACCCTCCGTTTTGGTCGCTTGGTTGAACTTCTCGAACTGCGGGTCGACGTGGTTGTAGTAGTGGTACAGAATTTCCATGGTTTCCTGACGGTCAGTTACCTGGTTGATCGAGACCTCCGTCCGTCCGAGCTTGTTTGTAATCCGGCGCTGTCGCTGTCTCACTTCGCGAATGCAGAGCTCAGTTCGTGCATCTTCGTGTGACTCGCCAAACGGCGTGTGAGCGAGCACTCGCGAGCAGGCAGCGCCGATAAGCGGGAGATCGCCAAGCTGGCTCAGAACGCTTCCCGTGTCGAGATTCTTGTGAACCTGGTCGGCGTCGACGCGTGTGACGATGTAGAAATCGCGTTGTTTGAGGTCGGCGTCTCTGATCCGGTCGCTCGCCCACTGGATATAGAACTTCCGTCCGTACTGGAGGATCGGCGTCTCTTCTCGGGTAGTCGTACTCGACGATGCTGTGTAGAAGCGCTCAAGGGGTCCCGTGAGGTCGAACGTTTTCGGGTAGCAGGGGACGGCCACGCTGAACTCGAGCGACATCAGGAAGGACATGTATGCGCTCATCGTGTCGTGTCTAGCCTGTTCACTGAGCGAGAGCCAGTTCTGCGGATGGACTTTTAAGAGGCCGATGTAGCTGTCGCCGTCGACGGCGATGCCATCCTCTCGGACATAGTCGAAGCTGAGTGCCTCCTGGGTCGTTGTCGATTCACCAAGACGATCCTTGAGGTCGAAGTGATCGCGCGCTCGGGAGCGCTCTCGAGCGGTTGGGAGGTCCGTGTCGATATCGTCAAGGAAGTTGTCGAGTGCTCGCAGGACCTCGAGGTCGGACTCGGGTGTGGGCGGCGTGTGGTCACTGGTGGCAGTCGGCTGGACAACGGGCTCCTCGTCCTCGTCGTGTGGTTCTGTGGTTGTGTCAGTGGCTGTCTCGTCGGTGGGTGCAGTTCCCATCATCGATCACCGTCCGTCAGCTTCCGCGTCCTGCTCGGCTTCGATCGTCTCGATATCGAGGCCAGCCTGCTGAACGTAGACGACATCCTGTGCGACGGGTGACTCTGGTTCGGGTCGCGTGCTCCGGTTGTGGTACTCGTTTGTGCCGAGATAGTACTCGGCGGCGGCACGAGCATAGCTGATGGGGCGCTGCCCGGCGGGGGAAACCAGCAGGGTGAGAATGCCGATAGCGAGTCCGATCCCGCCGGCACCCAGGAACAGTGACCCAGTGAAGCCAATGCTTTGGGCGATACCCATAGCCAGGAACGGAACCACGAGAACCTCGCCAACTTCTCGAGCGGTCAGCCCGAAAACCAACTTCGTATTAATGACACGCCCTGCGATCGGGAATGTTTCCATATACAATCTGCACGTCTTAGGAGTGTCTAGTTAAAAGTTACTCACTATTAGATATTCTAGTGGAGTGCCGATTTTAAATGACCTTACGATCCAACCTACCTCTTGCTGGGAACGGGCTCAAGACTGTTGGTCTGGTTGGTCTGGGAGCGACATGTGGAGATCCTCGAGCGTGAGTTCGTCAGCGTCGTGTTCGGCGGCGCGCATCGCGGCGTCGTCGACAATCCCGACGATATCTGCACTACTGAGTCCCTCTGTCTGCTCGGCCATCTTCCTGTATGAGTTGGCGTTAAGATTCGTCGGCAACTCGTCGAGGCGGACGCGGAAAATTGCCTCTCGAGCGTCGCGATCTGGAAGCCCAAGTTCGTACTGCTGGTCAAAACGGCCACGACGAGTGGCTGCCTCATCAAGGAGTTCAGCGCGGTTCGTAGCTGCGATTACAAGGTAATTCGGGTCATCAGCATCCAGATGGGCAAGGAACTCGTTGACCACCTGAGCATGCTCGCGGTGAAGATCGTTGTCGCGTGACGCGAGGANAATTCGGGTCATCAGCATCCAGATGGGCAAGGAACTCGTTGACCACCTGAGCATGCTCGCGGTGAAGATCGTTGTCGCGTGACGCGAGGAGTGCGTCGATCTCGTCGATAAAGATGACGCATCGATCGAACTGTGCAGCCTCCGCAAACAGTTGGTTGACCTGCTCGGTGGACTCATTGACCCAGCGCGATTTGATATCGCCCGCCGAGAGCTCGAGATACGGGTGGCCGAGTTCACCGGCAATGGCCCGAGCGAACAGCGTCTTGCCTGTCCCTGGAGGTCCGTGGAAGAGAATGCCGTTCGGGGGGGAGATGTTGAAGCGTTCGTAGGCGGCATCAAGCCGGGTCAACGGACGGATCACCGAGCTCTCGACCTCCGTTTTGAGAGGTTCCATCCCACCAACGTCCGCAAATCCTGTGTCGGGCGCAGGCTGCCAGCCATATTGAAGTTGGGAAAGAGTGGGCTGCTCTTGAGCCGGTCCATTGCTGGAGTGGGATGTCTTCTTGTGTTGGGTCTCGGTTTTCTCTCTCTGGGCAGTCGCGTCCACGGCGTCCGTCTGCTCCCCTTCTTCCGTCGCGACTTTCTCATCGAGAAGTTCTACGGTGGTTCCAATACTCACAGATAGCATCAGTGGAACACACGCGAGCCAACTGGCACCCATATACCAAAAGTTATCAAACATAGAAGAGACTCGGAGCGGAGCAAGGATGCTTGCGAAAGCGGGCCAATTAGTCTCCCAGGCAGGGAGAAACCATACCGCTGTCAATATCGATGTTCCAATGAAAGTTCCAATCAACCAGATACGATCCGCTTGTTCAGACTTGTCACCATGGAGTGGGTAGAGACCACCAGTCAGCAGAAGTGCAGTAAATGGGGTTGCCATCCAAATCACGGGGATTGCAATTAGCGCTATAATTGGATCGGAGAAATACGCTACAATCCAAACGATTCCGAGTGGAACAATGACATAATTCGCAGTAAAGAGACTGAGAGAAATGACGCCGACAACGACTTTCTTCAGGACACTCTTGGGTTGGGATGTTCTGTCCATCTTCCGTTAGTTATTGTTGTCGTATTCATCCAGTGTCTGTTGACTCGATTCCGGGTCTGGAGATGTGTCGGCGGCGTTGTTGCTGGCTTCGACTGCGCCACCACTGGTCGATTGTTGAGTGGACGTATCGATAACGGGGTTTTCCCGATAGCGTTCCAACCCGGCCGCCGCCCACTCGGTCGGGGATTCGTGAAGATTTCGAGGCCCATAGGTAGCACCAGCTTTCATGTCCGAAACTGCGCGTTTTCCACCTCTCTTCGCACCAGATCCTATTTTCTTACCTCCGCTCATATATCTATCCGGGACTTTCGACGCGGCTGTACTCCCAACTGCTGCTTTCGTTTGGCCTATGCGTGATCCCACGCTGCTGGCAGCACTGCTCGCCCTTCCACCTGTCTTTCTGTCGCCCCATCTGGCCCCTCTCGACCCTCCATACCTCGCTTGCTCCATCAGTTTAGTGCGTCGCGACTTCCCCCCCGACTGGGTCGATGAAGAGGGTTGCGTTTGAGAACTCGAGCTGCTCTTTACACTCCGACCGAGGCCTCTCGGCGACATTCCAGCCATCATGGCTGCTTTCAGCCCGACAGCCGCGGGGGCGACCAACCCGATCAGCCAGAAGAGCATTGCTTCGACAAGTTCGCCAAACTCTGCCTCAGTTGCTTGCTCGCCTTGGACAGCGACATCCGAATACGCCCCGACGGCTGCCGCACCTGCCTGCAACAGCCCGGCCATCACAATTCCTGCGAGCAGCATGTACGCTGTCGCCCGCAAGAGCGTTTTCGCGATCGCCGAGCTGTGGCGAAGCGGCCCGAAATCCAAGTACAACATGGCTCCGAGAATAGGGAGTAAGATGAACGTCGCGTGGAACAAGAACTCTCGAAACACAAAGACCCCGAGGGAGAACAAGATACCCCCAACAGAGACCAAGGTAATGATGATCCCACCGATGATGGCGCCAGTGCTCAGCGCGGCTGCCCCGCCAAATCCAGCCTCGAGAATCTCAGGGCCGAACGCAGCGCCATAATCATCGACGTAGACATGTAGAATGATCGCATTCGTCAAAAGGAGACTAAAATGCATGATTTGGCGGGAAACGGCCACGAATATAATCACCTTTAGCGTTTTCCAGACCAGCATGAAGTTCGTCCCCTCACGTCGATCGGCGAACGGCTTGGAGGCAATCCCAGCCATGAAAACGATCACCAGCAGTTGAGGGAAGATATCCAGATTGTGCTGGAAAGCACCCTGCATCGTCGGATCATTATAGGGGCTATCAAAGATGATGAATGAACGAATGCCGCTCGCAATGAGGCTACTGATGAACCCAATGATTCCGGACAGGATGTAGGTGAAAAAGTCCGAGACCCAACCGGAGATAAACGCGACGGTGAGGGGGACACCGTCAATTGGAAGGAAGGCACTGCTCTTCTGGGCCGATACCAGTATCGTGGGGTCAACGCTTTCTGTGATACTTGTGATCGAAGCGGGCAATCTGAATCCAGTCATGGGTTGGATGGGGTCTCTGTTATGGGTGTAGCTGCCGTAGAAGGGCTGTTCAACCTCACTGTGCTAACTCGATTTCGAAGCGTCATTTGTTTGCACCCCTCATATACGCGAACGGAATATACAAGATTACAAATGCAATGATCGAGACGAACGCCCCAGTGAAGCTCATCAGTAGCTGGTAGATGTTGAACGCCTCTGGCTGGAACGTGATCTGGGCCTCAGCTGGACTGTAGTACCCCTCTTCAGCTGGATCAGTCTCTCCCGTGAACGAAGCCCTCACGTAGAGGTCACGCCGTTCGACGACTGCGGTTCCATCCGAGTCGGTCGTAACCTGTCCCTGGGCAGCCCCGTGGAGCGAGAGTGTCTCGTCGGCGAGCGCGTCGCCGGTTCCCTCCTCAAACAGGTGGAGTTCTGCGTGCGTGTCATTGAGAATCTCCATCTCGAGCTGAGCGTCGCGCTCTTGGACAGTCTGTGTCGACACCGGGATTGGATCGCCGTGGATATCGCGAACCTCTGCGATCGGCTGCTCTGCGTTTGTAATGGTGAGCGTCGTCTGTCCACGTGGTTCTACCGAGGAGAGATTGATGTCCCCATCGAGCGGTGCTGATTCAGATGCGAAGCTGAAGCTGTTCGAACTTGTCAGTTTTGGTGGGTTAGCGATATTGATATTCTGTCCTCCATCAAGTGTAGGCCGATCTCGCTGTGCGGCAAGTTGCTTCTCGAGGATGTTCGGGAACGGAACAGTCTCCTGTTGGGTTGCTGGCGCTGGTACCGTCGCGAGGGACTCGGTTTGATCCGGCGAAATCGATAGCTCACCTGCTCGACCGCGCGTGGCACTCTCGTACTGGCGCTGTGAGTAGACGCCCCAGATATTCTCTATCTTGCCAGCGCTTTCTTCGAACGTCGCAGTACTCCAGAGCCGACGTTCATGGAGCGTCTCTGGGCCATCAAACTCGAGGATGAGCCGGTCGATGCCGTCGTCTGATTCGATTATCGTCTGCTCTATCGAAAGCTCTTGGTTCGTCGTAACGACAACGGGGGCCTCATCTTGTACCGTGTGAGAGTATTCGAGCGTCTCGGTATCGGTTGTATTCGTTGGCACCCAATCACCCTCTTCACGGATGTAAGTTGTCTCCTGGATAACAAGCGTTGAAGTGATCGTCGCCTCCACCTCCATCGTTGTCGGCTCGATTGTGTTCGCGTCGGAGTAGGTGAGCTGCTGGGGCGTCTCTGAATTACCACTCCAGGATTGGGACCCAATCTCGAGTGTGCGGTCGACCTCCTGATCGGTAAGTGTGGAGTCGAGGCAGGTCCGGGTTTCATTGGTCGTAGTGCAGGTCCTCTCCGGGATGCGAGTTGCATAATCAAGGGGGGTGAGAACCGTTCCATCCTCCGGAACCAGCATTAACTCACTCGAATTGTCGTCTTGGGGACCTGCTTCAGACTCCAGACGTGTCTGTGTCCCCTCCGCTGTTCCAAGGATTGTTACGTGAGCATCCGTGACGAGTGTACCATTCGATCGTTGTGAGTCGGGAAGCCAGAGGCTTGTCGACTCGGTGCGCTTGATTGACTGGAGCTGCTCAAGCCGGTACTCTTGCAGTGTCTGCTGATCTGGGCCAACCTGATATGGGGGCTGGGTCGTCGAGTAGAAGATATCACGGGCTTGACTCAGCTCTGCTACTGAGATATTCTCTTCTTCATCGACTTCCTCGAGGTCTGGGAGCACGAACGGTGGAACTGAGCCAGCCTTGGTGTCCGGTTTATCAGAGATGAAGATGTCTGTTTCGTTGGCCGTTGTCTCTGCGGTGGACGTCGCCGCTGCACCGCTAATTGACAGTGTCAGGGTGACAACGAGAAGAAGTACAAGTGACAAACGTTGGCCATCCATTCGTGGGTGTGGGGTGGAAGGGGATCGGTTGAGGGGTAAGACGTGATTCTGTTGGGTGTGCTACTTAGAATGGAATCCAGGGAGTGACCATCCCGGGGGCGAGATTTTCGAAGAGCGTCACGAACACGTTGTAGCTAACCGAGAGGATGATCATGCCCGCCCCGCCCCACATACCTCGCCAGCCCCACTGGGCACGGTCGGCATGTTTGCGGGAAACGAACCACGCAGCGGCACCAACGAGAAAGACAATGACACCGATCTGGCCGAGTGTCGTTGCGACGAATGACTCAATCTCCGACAGCGAGTTGTTGATCTCGCTCTCCTGGGCAGCAGCAACTCCGGTTGTTGCGATGAATGCAAACAGGCCGGTCAGGACTTTGGCTCCTTTCGTTCTGTATGCCATGCTCGGACCTCTTAGCTACTAGTATTTATATTTAATCCTAGATGGGGGGATGGGTACAAGTCGGAAGGTCACTGAATGTAGTCACAGGCAATAGCCCATGCACCGAGGATGACTGGCGGCCACACGATCGCCCCAATGAGTCCGAATTCGGGGCTCAATCCAAAGTCGGTCCAGGCAACCGCCGTCATCACAGCGGCCACGATTCCCAGTACACTCGTGACGAAGAGTGGTTTCGAGACGACCACCAGACTCCCCAGCAGTGTCGCTCCCACCAGGAGGGCAGCCTCTCTCTCCACTGCCATCGGGGCATATCCTCCTGAGAGCGCGATCAGCCGAACAACGAGGACGGTCCACAGAGCAATTGCCAACGCTGCAAAAATCCCTCGTGCAGTCGCTCGCAGTGACCCAACCGTATACACATGCGGGCCGTCCCCTACCCAGTCACCAGTGAAGATATCGTGGTCGTGCTCGTTCTGGTGACACGGTTCACACAGCGTTTCCAGATTCGACAACTGGTTCGAGCCACCGTCCGACAACGGAACGACATGGTGGGCGTGGAGCCGAACGCCCTCGTCACCAGCGTGCGGACCGCTTTGGCGACCACACGATTGGCACGTCCAGTCGTCGTGTCGGTAGACCGTCTTTCGACGGGCTTCCCAGTCTGGCGGACGATCCCCCGAATACGTGTCGGGATCGTCGTAGCGTGAGTTGATCTGTCTCTCGAGTGTGCTCATTCGATATCGATCCTCGCTTTCAACTTGAGCAATAATTTTCCAACTAGATATATAGATATTTTGATGGAGTGAGTGAGCGATACAGGAGAACCGTGATCTCAACGGGAAGCCTCCAAACGGACCCTCCCGTGGACAGATGACGGCCACCGAATTACTTCCGAATCGGTCCCTGGATTAGACCGACGACGGACCGATCGAGCGGTATACGAGCTAGTAGCGGTTCGTTGCTTACAACCGCGTGCTGTGTGTATTGTTTTACTCGTGTTTGATGGATGAGGGCTCACGCCCGGTTGGATGGGTCGGGGACACGGTCCCCCGTGGACGTCAGATGTCCCGTCAGCATCGTCTTTCTGTGTTGTCTCCCCAGGGATCTCGACTTCGTCCATGATCTTCACACGACGTTCTTTGCTGGTCACGCCACTGCGACCGCTCTTGGTCTTGGTAATCACGATCCGATCTTTCGTGAGGTCCTTCATTGCGCCGATCGTGCGAGTGACGAGTTTCTTCGCGTAGGCGTCGTCAACAGCCCCACGTCCGAGTTCTCGGCGGATCCAGTGCTTCATCTCGCTGGCATCGATGTACTCACGGACACCCTTGCAGCCCTTCTTCCAGGGGTTGTCAACCTCGCTGTCTCGAGCCTGCCAGAGGCGCGCTGCAAGATAGTCGCCCTTGGTCTTGGCTGTCCGGTCGAGCATGTCGTCGTCCATCTGGGNCCTCGCTGTCTCGAGCCTGCCAGAGGCGCGCTGCAAGATAGTCGCCCTTGGTCTTGGCTGTCCGGTCGAGCATGTCGTCGTCCATCTGGGCGAGCTGCTGAATCGGAAGGAGATCGCCGTGGGCGAGCGTCGTCGCACCGCCACGACCGACGGGATCCTCGCTCTCGGGCATGCGGAGGTAGGTCTTACCGTCCTCCTTGGAGATCTTCTCGAGGAGGCCGTCGACGACGTCGACGCCGTACTCTCCTTCGCCCTTGTCGCCTTTCGGAACATTCTCTTCGAGGAGGGGTGCGCCCTTCTCGAGTTCGCGCCCCTGTAGCTCTTTGAGCCGGTCAGTGTTCGTGCTGGACTTGTTCAGTGCCCCGATTGCGGTGCCCTGGACTCGTTCCTGCTCGGTCTCGAGTTCGCCGATCCGCTCGTCTTTCTTCTTGTTCGCCTTTTGGAGTTCCTCAACTCGGTCCTCAAGTTCGTCGATCCGCTCGTCTTTCTTCTTGTTCGCTTTTCGGAGTTCCTTGTTCTCGGTCTCGACTGTGGATACGCGAGCGCGGAGTTCGCGCAGGTCGTTTGCTAGCTCGTGGTTGGTCGGTGCATCCGTCGGTGTTTTCGTTGACATTGTGTTTGGGTCGTCTGCAGTTGGTTATCGGGCAGTACATCTACTCGACACCAAACGCTTCTCCAACGAGATTGCGGGCTATTCCTAGGGCATGGAACAGCACAGCCGCTACTCGAGCGGAAAGCTTATGTCACCGGACAACCCAAGAGAAAGTAGTCCAATCCCTTCTCTTGCGGTTATCTGCGATGAGCCGCTGGTGTGTTATGCGTTGTGTTGTTCTATCTTTCCCCTAGTCGCTGGTCTGTAGGCTTATTAATCCCTTCGGTAAATTCCGACGCTCTCTGCGGATTATCTGACGCTCGTCAGACGATTGATCTCGTTGTAGTCGCGTCGACCGATACATTGTTGAGGGGAGTATCATTGGCCGTTTTCTTGTGGGTAAATAGCCTGTTAGTGGCTACCCTCTTAACCTTTATGCGGTAATTCCCGATCTCAGCCACGCCATATCGCGTACATTTTTAACAGACCAGACAGTTAAACCGTCAGCGCATGAATGCCAGCAGTGTGTTTAGTCGAGTTTCTTGGCTTCGGCCGGTGGATGTTGCAATCTTGGAGGTGGTTGGACCTCCTCTGGGGCTAGAGCTGAATCGCGGTGCAATCGCCAGGAATATTGACTATTCCCCAGATTATGTTGGCAGACGAACAGATTTGCTTGTATCCTGCGGATTATTGCACATTGACGAGAATGGTGGTCCATATTACTCAATCACTGACACAGGGGAGAAAGTATTGAACCGTGATATTTCAGCAGACGATCTCGAAGCGCTGGGGCCTGACCGTGAATCTGATGTCGGCTAGGNCTGACACAGGGGAGAAAGTATTGAACCGTGATATTTCAGCAGACGATCTCGAAGCGCTGGGGCCTGACCGTGAATCTGATGTCGGCTAGGTCGATTTGTTATGTATAGTTAGTGTTCTACTTTTCTACCACGTGTAGTAAATGAACGGCAATCCTCGTCACTCCGTCTTGAACCATCGCACACTCCACTCCTCTTAGTTACTCACCCACACCATCTTCGAAATGAAATTGGCTAGAAGAAGTCTAGATAGACAACCCTCACACACCATCTTCGAAATGAAATTGGAAATGGAAACTGATATTTTGGCGTATTAGGGCGACTAAAGTGCCGAGAACAAGTAATTGATGAATGACAGTCAAAAATCACTTCGATAACGGTGTTCGGTGGAGCGGTTCACTCTCTATAGCTACCCCTAGTAGTAGATTTCATTTCGAATAAGGGGTGGGGGTCAAACTGGACTGTGACTCGTAGAGGGATCGCATCATTTCGATAAAGCTGCCTTCATTTCGAAAACGGCGGTGAGATTATTGAGTGTCCCCATTCGGAGTTCATTTCGATATTGGTCCCTTCATATCGACTCTCCCCCATTCATTCCGACAGACCCCCGTTCATATCGACAAAGGTTATTAGGAATTAGTCCGCAAAGGATCAATAACCATGAAAAACGACTCTGAATCAACCCATGCCGGAAACGCGGGGTCGTCTGAGTCAGGATCATCAGTTGTAGACAGTATACTCGACGGAGAACAAAGGACGGTTTTCAAAAACAAGGATCTTGTCGACCCGAACACGATTGTTGACCAAGACCGGATTTATGGTCGGGATGAACAGCTAGCCGCAGAAGCCCGTGCGTTTCGAGATACGCTAGAAGGGGAACGGCCACCCGATTTGTTGCTCTATGGTCCGAGTGGTACTGGAAAGACACTGACTGTGAAAGCAGTCGCAAACAAGGTCAAAAAACGGGCAGAACAGAAGGGCATTGCTTTCGACTTTGTGGCGGTGAACTTCAAGACGATGGAGTCACACACCCTTGACCGCGCAGTCTGGAAACTAGGCTATCAGACCGCGAAAAAGGCGGGGATCGTGTGGGATATCCCACGTAAAGGTGTGTCGACAGACGCGAAGTACGTCCGTCTCTATGAGATTGTTGACCAGCATTTCGAATCTCTCGTTTTTATTCTTGATGAGATTGATGCCCTCACTGGCCACAAGAACGAAGATGAACCGGCGTATTCCCGGTTACTGTACAGTCTTAGCCGAGTTATGGCTGAACAGCACGTTGACACGCTCATTTCGACAGTAGTCGTTACGAACTATCCCAAGTTTCGAGAGAACCTCGACAGTCGAACCGACAGCTCGTACAACCCGAACGGTATCCACTTCTCGGATTATGATGCGAATGAGCTGATTGAGATCCTTGACCGTCGACGTGACGCTTTCAAAGAAGACGCACTTGAAGACGGTGTCGTCAAACTCGTAGCCGCCTATGGTGCTCAAAATGAGGGCGATGCTCGACGTGCCATTGACTTGCTCCGAGACGCTGGAGAGATCGCAAATAAGAACGGCGATTCCAAAGTGAAGGAAGAACACGTTCAATCGGCCAACGATTCGGTAGTCAAAAATCGAGTCCTAGAGATTGTGGGCGGGATGTCACTTCAGAAGAAGCTTTCCCTCTACGCAGCTGCGATGGTTGCCAATGTGAATGACGGAACTGCACCGAGTCCCGTCGTCTATCAGGCTTACAAAACCATCTGCAATATGTCTAACCGGGAAATATACACGCAGGAAACCGTCAATAGTCACATCAACAAGGCAGGGACATACGGCGTCCTCGAGAGCGAGCGGACGAGTAGTGGATACAAGTCCGGTGTCCACTTGCTTTTCAAATTCAACGAGCCTGTAGATGCTGTCCTTGAGAACTTAGAGGAAGACAGCACATTCGATGATATCGATGCAGAGAAGATTCACTCGATAGCTGCCAAGCTTTTGTAGTCAGCATTTGCCGATTGCTATTGTTAGCTCTCTCCATCCACTGGTTCGTCTTTGATGAGTAGACAGACTATCTAAGCAGAAATCAGATAAGTGGATTTGCCATGAATGTCTGTTACTAGATTTTAGATCACCGCTATAGATTTCGAGCCTAGTTGTGCATAAGCAATCTACCTGCCTGACTTCAGGTGAATGAACTGAATGTGAATCTCTTCGATTTCAGATTTCCTACCAAAAGGTAAAGGAACGTCAACGCCTAACGTCAACGTAGAATGGGCGCTGCTGACGACCAAATCCGCGTGAGCGAAACCGTGAAGCGTGAGATCGAACGGCGGAAGCGTGAGGGCGAAAGTTACAACGATGTCCTCAAGCGGGTGTTCGGAACCGACCGTGACCGATCACGTGACCTTCTTGCTGGGGCGGGCTTCTGGTCATCCGCGAAGGCTGATCAGGTACGTGAAACCCGGCAGAAGTACAAAGAGAAGTCGAAAGAGCGGATGGAGCAGCGGGGCGGGCGCTGACGGATGAAGGTTCTGGACGCGACGTTTCTGGTTGACTATCTCGAGGACGTTGATGTCGCGACGGCGTATCTCGAGGAGCACTCGACCGAGCGATTCGTCATTCCGGCGCCGGCGTTCGCGGAGGTCCTCGTTGGTGAGGGAAACGGCCCGGACAAGAGTGACATTGCGGGCGCGTGCGAAGCTCTGTCTTGGGCTGAAGTGTACCCCGTTGACCAGCGGACGGCTGTCACCGCGGGAGAGATCGCTGACGAGGTCGGCACACAGGGACCGTACCTAACCGGGATGGACGGCGCGATCGCAGCTGTCGGCCGTGAACTCGACGCACCGGTGGTCTCCGCTGATCGGGATCTCACGCACCCGGAGACGCAGAAGGTTGTTGATGTTGAGGAATACTGAAGCCCTGCCAGCTGTCGCCCGGGTTGGAGGGGAGGACATCACTCACAAATTGACATCAGATGGTATTTCCTTCGACTTCTTGATGGTGTCTCGAAGCATCATCTCCAGAAGTACCTCGACTTTCTGGCACTAAAGCTTAACCCACCTGATAACTGGTTCGAAAAGCTCCTCTATTACAATATGCCAGGATGAGAGTCCCAGAAAATCCTCCCTCCTTCCGTTCTCGGAAAGTCGATCTTCAGGTTTCCCAAGAGTGTCGTATGGATCACCAAACTCTCCAAAGGCGTGCCACACTTCTTGTAATAGATCTTTAATGATCTCTGAGTAAGGCGTATCGTATGATTCAACCGTTGCTGACGGGAGGGNCTCCAAAGGCGTGCCACACTTCTTGTAATAGATCTTTAATGATCTCTGAGTAAGGCGTATCGTATGATTCAACCGTTGCTGACGGGAGGGTGGCAACGTCCCTGTCGAGTCGATCTGTTTGATTCCTTCTCCCCTTCGCTAGTACGTAACCCTTTGACTCAATAAAGGTCATATACAGGAACATTGGCGTCTGAACCTTTCTATCTGCGAGGAATCCCAAATAGTCCGGAATTCGATCCCGCAATATTTCGTATAACGTTAAAAACCCAACTCTATCTTCCTCTACCCGCTCATTTCGGAGGTGAAACGAATGGACTGCTTCTATACGACCATCCCTGTATAATTGAGTGTATTCAGACCAGAGATCCTCGTCATCACGCTGAAAATCCTTTGAATTCACTATCCCATCAACATTCCTTCTTGCACGGCCATAATGACTTCCTGAGCCATTTCTGTGAAACAGTGGCAACCCCCTCATCTCGTTTTCACCGGGTGAAATATCCCCCTCTGGTTGTAACCCGAACGCTGTCGCCGGGATCACGTGTAGAATGATCGATGGACCTGTCTCATATGGTGCAGGGGTGTTCCCAGCGCGAATTTTAGCGATCCGGTCGGCGAGAAATGATTCGATCTCTTCTGTTAGTCGATACTGCTCAATAAGTTGCTCCCGAAGCTGCTCAACATCATATGAGTATGTCCCAGCGGAATTACGGCCGTAAAATGGCTTTCCTGAGCTATTAGTAGCTCTGTGTGGGGAAATCATGCTTTGTTGGATCCGTACTATTGCCACGAATCCATCCCCACCTTGGTTCGGGTTCGGTATCGTATGTATCTCGTGACTCGAGAGTTGTGGCTGCGTTCCCGTTCGAATTATATCCTCTAATTTGAGCTTGTACTCATCCCGGCTATAGTCTGTAATCCAGTTTAACGAAGGCCCAAGGTGATCTACATCGTCTGGGTCAGGAATGCCGATTAGAAGATCTCCACCACTTGTGTTCGCAAAGGACGTCACCTCTTTCACCAGGTTCTTTTTATGCCCGTTTCTTCTGCTCTATTGAAAACGACACACGGCGTCGGGATTGTCCGGTTCTGGTATCGTCAGTTTCGTGAGATCGTTCTCGTGTTCGTGCTCAATAACATCAAGAAACGTACTAAGACGCTATGATCGTACTCCCGCATCGAATTTTCAATAGAGCAGTAAGTTAGATTTCTCACGTACTGAACTGTACTGGCAGCTCTTGGACTCCATAGAGGAACGAGCTCCCGACAGGTTGGAGTTCCGTTTCGGAGACTTGCATCGTCTCGAAGCGGTCAAACAGCGTCGAGAGAGCGGTCCTCGCTTCGAGACGTGCCAAGTGTGCTCCGAGACAGAAGTGGATGCCACTGCCGAAGGCGAGATGCTGATTCGGCGATCTGTCCGGAACGAACGTGTCAGGATCATCGAACTGGTCGCCATCATGGTTTGCTGAGCCGTTCCACGCGACGACTCTATCACCAGCTTTGACATCATGATCGCCGAGTTGTGTGTCGGTTGCTGCTATGCGTGAGACCGCCTGAATCGGCGATTGATACCGTAGCACTTCTTCGATGGCGAGTTCGAGCGAAGCGGCGTCACGAACTGATTCGATCCCATCGGGGAGCGTTGCGAAACACCGAACCGCATTCGTGATCAGATTCGTAGTCGTGATATTCCCGGCGATCAACAACAATGCGAGAAAACCGAGCGTTTCACCCTCTGAGAGGGTGGCACCCTCGACTTCAGCGTGAATGACTTTACTGATGAGGTCATCGCGTGGGTCTTCCTGACGCTGTTCGATCAGGTCCGTGAAGTACGTCGCCATCTCGGCTTGGGCCTGTAGCTGTTCTTCCCTGACGGTTTCTGCGCTCACCGTGGCTGCTCCGGGACCTTCGACGATGGTATCGGACCATTGCTTGAACTGCTCGCGGTCGTCCGCTGGCACGCCGATGAGTTCGGCGATCACGGTGACTGGCAGCGGCGTGGCGAGGTCCGCGATGATATCCATTTCACCGTCATCGACGACGGCATCGATGTACTCGTTGGTGATGTCCTGGATGTGCGGGGCGAGATGTTTCACCGCACCGGGCTTGAACGGGTCGTCGACGACTTTTCGGAGCTCGTCGTGGCGTGGTGGGTCGGTATTGAGCATGGTTTCGAGAGCCATGCCCCCGGTTTCATTCTCGCCCTGTGCTGTCAGCGGTCGTTCCGAGGAAAATTCCTCCGCGTTCTGGAGAACGGCTTGAACGTCGTCGTAGCGAAACACGTCCCAACACTCGCGGTCCTCGTCGTAGCGAATCGGTGATTCCTCGCGCATCTCTCGATACCACGGGAACGGATCGAGTTGTGCTTCCCGCGTCGAGAGTGCGTCTGGCTGAGCCACGGGTCCCGTTTGTCCTGAGGTTGCCATACGCCATGTACAGAGGACATTTCTATAATGGTTTTCATAACTGAAGGATTTCTGTCATTCCAGGGCATCCCGATGATCAGATAGTATTAGGACAATTTGTCTTGTTAAAATAGATAATAGCACGACAATGAGCTGCTCTATTGCAAATTCGGTGCGGGAGTACGATCATAGCGTCTCGGCGAGTTTCTTGATGTTGTTGAGCGCGAACACGAGAACGATCTCACGGAACTGACGGTACCAGAACCGCGAACGCAGGGCGGAGTCTTGCGTTCGCTTGACCGTCGAATAGGATGTCTCCGACATCCAGCGCTGGGTGTAGCCCTTCGTTCGGATGAGAGCGTTATTCGCAGTAGCCATCGGTCTCGATCCTTGGTGATGAACGAGGTACTCAACGTCCAGTGCAGCGATTTCGTATTCGGTGTGCCAGTCCTGAAACCCATTGTCAGCAGCTACTGACCGCAGGTCGTCCGCGTTCCGGCGGACGACCCGCGGGCCAGCCTTCGTGTCGTGTTCGCGCTCGATACAGCAATGGATGTCCAGTACCGCAAGCGACTCTGTATCGGTCAGCGTCGTCGCTTTGATCGTCTTGACGGTGCGGCCGCTCCGTTGGAGATAGTACTGCGAGGCTTGCTTGCGTTCGAAGAACGTGCTGTCCAACGCAACGTGTCCAGACTGCGGGTGTTGCTGCGCTGAGATGCGCAGCAACGCCCGCCAGACGTACATCGCGTACCGATCAAGGGAGTGGTAGAATGTGGTAGGATCAGGGAGCGCATCAGGATGAAGGCCGAGCCGGTCACATATCTCCGGCATGAGGCTCAACCGATCGACGAGTTCGGCATAGCTGTAGCCCTCTTCCTTGCGAATACAGTGTGCGACGATGTGAGCCTCGCGGGCAAGCCCGCCCGAGTCGGGCTTGCCCGCTCGCTTCCCCAACGCTTGTTTGGCTACACGCAGTGCAGTCTCAACGAGGTCGAGAAGCGCGACTCCCATAATCGATTTCTCGACCTCGTTTCCTCAAACGCATTACGGAGCAATCCCGTCGCCGTCGTCCATTTTCAATAGAGCAGTTTCTTCCCGGATCGAGCATATACTTGAACTCAAGTTCTGTTCGTTCTGGTACACCAATCTCAATTAGTCGTTCTAAATCCTCAACGGAGATGTCTTCTAAGTCTGATGAGAGCACTGTGACTACTGTGAAATTTTTGCACTTAATGATTGTCAATTCATAGTGTAAGTGATCTATCGACCTATTCGTCGACGCATTTGCACTACATTTGACCCAGAGACTGTCTACCGCAGGATTTCAGTGGATTACTGAAGCATTTCCCACCCCTAGCCTATTGCTCCACTTCGAACGCGTCTGCCAGCCGTTTGCGCATAAACTCGCGCCGGTACTTCCGGCGTTCGGCTTCTGAGAGATAGTTCTTCAGTACGACAGATGGATCGGAACTGCCCTGCTCGGCGGCGATCACGTCGAGATTGTCGAGTAGGTCGTTCACCGCCTTATTGTACGTCGTGTACCAAAACCGCCGTCCCATCTTCGAGGTCGGCGGGTCGCCGTAGACGCGGACGTTCGCACGATCGGCAATCTTTCGAAACCGCGCCTGGACAGTATCGCCCGTAATGTAGCCCGTTGAGGACCGTGCCGAGGGGAACAGATAGCCGGTCCACTCGGGGCCACGATCTTCGAGTGCGTCGATTCGTGCGGCGAGTTCGTCGACGCCGTAGATCAACGCGACCGTCCCCGGCCCGTTCTTTCGCTCGTCGCCGAACTCGATGTGTGGGTCGTTGCCAGACAACGACAGTTGGGAGACCTTCAAGGCCGCGACCTCGTTGCGTCGGAGGCCCCACGCACAGAGTCCGAGGACGATCAGTCGGTCAGTTACGTCCTCGGCAGCGGCGTACAACGCACCGACCTGCTCGCTCGTCAGCGTCGGGTTGTCGGGCTCGTCGGGTGCTTTATCCGCCCAGATTTCGGCGTGGTCGACGTTTTCGGCTGGATTGAACTTCGCCCCGTGGCGGTTCACGAGATGAGTGTAGAACTCCCGGACATCGCTTAGATACCGCAGCATTGACTGGTAGCTTTCGAGGTCGGCTTCAAGTTCATCGAGGACGCTTTCAACGCGCCGGAGTTCGTCGAACTGGCGTTGCTCGTCCATGACGCGGTCGACGATCGCGTCGGTCGCATGGACGGCGTCGTACAACCGGACGTAGGTCGCGAGTCGATACCGCTTTGAGTCCGCCGTTGTTTCCTTGCGCTTGCGCTCGACGCGCCGCAGGAACGCTTCAAGGGGGTCGATGGTGGTTTCGTCGTCGATACCCCAGTGGTAAGCGTCCTCGGAATCGGTGTCCACATAGCCGACAGTTTCGAGAAAGTCGGTCAGCGTCATATCGTGGTGTTCGCGCAGCGCGTATGCGATTCCTGAGTAGCCGGCGTCGGCGACCTCGCGGTAGGCCGGTCGGTTATCGAGGTCCAGACCGTTCCGTTGCAGGTTCGGTTCGACCTCGGTATTCCAGGTCTGTTGCAGCTCGGCGAGCGACATTCGGGACCAGTTGATCTGTTCGCCGCTGCTCATCTGCTCACCGGCCCGAGAAGGCCGTTTTCTCCGGGTTGGGTGCATTCTAAGACCACCATTTTCGTACGTTTTGCTACAATTGACAGTAGTATAATACTACTGGTTGCACAGGTGTCTCATCCAGACACACGACCCAAGCAACTATATTCACAAAAACATGCAGAACCGTGGTAAACCATATAGTGATATACAAAATAAACCATCTATCGCTAGATACGATTCTACCGAAAACGAACGTCAGATACCTTCACGGACGCCTATAGGAAATTAAGGCGGTCTGAACTTCTCACTCCGGTGCGTAGTTGTACGGCTCGATAAACTCGATTCACCAGAGGTCGGCTAGATGGATTTGTCATGCATAGCCGCCTGAGAAATTTAGATCATCTATTTATTTCAATATATTGTGTGTGTGGAAATAGGGACCTGACTTCAGATGAGTGGGTTGATGACTTCAGAAAATGGCCGGCGATAGCATATCCTATAGGAATAGCTACAGCCAGAACACTAGGGCAGACTATAGGCAATCCTGTATGTCTGACGTAAGTTTATGTCTATAGCGCTTCCTATAGGAAACACAATATGTCCAAACCAATGCGAGCCGCCGCCTTCCTCGACAAAGGTGGAGTGGGGAAGACGACGGCTACGGCACACTTTGGCGTCGCGCTTCATAATGATGGCTTCGATGTCCTCATGATTGATCTCGCCGGCAAACAGAACGACCTGGCGAAACACTTCGGTCTGCTTGACGAGATCGAAGCGAGCGAGCAGAAGCCGAATATCGCGCACGTATTCGATGACTCGTGGGACTACATCGTCGAGAACGTCCCGGACGTCGTCGATCAGCTCACGTTCGAGACCGACGAGGGCCCAGACCTGATCCCAGCGCACAAAGGTCTGGATCAAGTCGATGACGAGCTGGCGAGTCGGCCGGTCGAAGACCGGGACAAGATGTTCGACGACTTCCTGACTTCGCATGTCGAATCCCAGGAGTACGATGTCATTCTGATCGACCTGCCAGGACTGACGAACAACATCACGCTGAACGGTCTCCAAGCCGCCCGGAAGGTGATTGCTCCGGTAGAGTTGGGGGAGTTTGAAGAGCAGCAACTCAAGGCTCTTCACGAGGATCTCGAAGAGTTCAATGCCGCGCTCGACGAGACAATTGAGGTTTCCATGGTCATTCCGAATCGCGTGCAATCGAACACGAATCTCGGAAAGCAGCTCCTAGAAGAGCTTCGTGAAGACTATGCAGAGACAGTAGCCCCGGTACACATTCCGCAGTCGCAGGATATCAGAAACGCGCAGAAATCTGGAAAAACGACGTTCGCACTCGAAGAGCCGTCGAATACAGCCACGCGCGCACGTGAGGCGTATCAAGTGAACGCAAACGAACTGGTTGATCGAATCAATGAGTGACAGCGATATCTTCGATGAGAAGGGGAACCGTTTCGCCTCTGACGCCGATCGCGAAGAGTTCAAAGACGAACTTCGGGCTGAGCTCGAAGCGATCAAGGAGGGAGAGAAGCAGAAGACCATGTCCGTCTGGGATGGGGATATGGCTGCAGTAATCCGAGCCCTGGAGGACGGAGACGAGCTCACCGATCGCGGTGAAGAGGTCGGGAAGAAGTTGCAGAAAGCGCTCGGTCGCGACGAGAGTGTCGACAAACTAGATCGAAGCGAATTAATGCGGATGACGTTCCGACTGGGTCTGAAGAACGCGGCACCAAACGTCGTTGACGATCTCCTGGAAGTGAAGAAAGAGTCGGTTGAACAGCTATAGGATCTACTATAGAACTTTCTAAAGTATCTGTTATAGGATTAGTGCTCCACCGTCAGCAAAAGCGGGAAGGCACGGTAGGCTTGTCGGCACTGTTTCGAATCTCGTCTGTTGATCGGATTTCGTTGCGATCGCGAAATCGCCCGGGCTCTTAAGAAATAGTATATCCCATAGGAATAGCTACAGCCAGAAGATTAGAGATTCCTATAGAAACTCCTGTATGTATGACGTAAGTTTATGTCTATAGAATTTTCTATAGGAAACGCAATATGCCCAAATCGATGCGAGCCGCCGCGAACGCTATGTTCTCGGTCGAGAAGCGAAAACCAGAGAAGCGTTAAGTCGGTGGTGTGGTAGTATCGGGCCTGCTCTGTTCGCTGAGAAGTTGTGTCAGAGTTGACTTGATCTGCTCCGGGTCGGGAACATCTCGGAACGTGAGATCTTCGGTACTCGTCCCGGCGGTGTATATCCGGACGTCGCCGAACGAGAGCATCCGCTCGAGGATCGTTTGGTCAAAGGAGGTGTTCTGGACGCGATCGAGACGGATCTGGGTGACATCGCGGGATATGAGTCCATGTTTGACGTAGATCTCTTCATCGGTGATCACGTACAGCAGTCGTATCCACTCCAAATACGTCTTCCCGACGATCACCACACCGACCACAGCGAGGACGAGCGGAAGGAATCCAACCCACACCGGCAGTTCTTGACCGTCGAGTACTGACAGAAGCATCAGTGTGCCAACGATCCCGCCGAGTACGAACAGGAGGCCACCGACGATCGCGAACAGGATCGTGAATCGCGACGGTCGCCCGGACCACTGTACGTTTTCATCTTCCATCAGGTGGAGCCAGTCTGCGTTTTCGACGTTTTCTTGCGGCTGTATTAGTGACATTGAATCTCACGCTCTGTGGCTGTATATGGATCTGTCTGCCAGTCGAGGACGCCACGTCGGCGTGCCCAGTACTGTATTCGTTTTCGTGTTACCATGTGTGATTTCCCCTCTTCTGGGGTTCTTATCTAGACATACATATGTGTAATGCCGATTCCCTCATTCCCGAGTCGGTACTCACCGTTCGACCACTGGTTGCTACTTCCTCAAGTCTCTGCGTGGGGGGTTTCGACGTCTTGTCCGATCGCTTTCGCAGTCACATCGGCAATGCCGCACCGACGACACTCTCGCCAGTATCGATGTGTTGGCTCTTCAGTTGTCGTCTCCTTGGCTTGTTTCTCCGCCCCCTTGCTCTCGTCGCCGGGTGTGGGAAGGGCAACCCATTCGTGAGAATCTGCGGGACAGGCGGTTCGGATACACCGTTGTGCGGCCTCCCACGAATGCGGCGGATGGGGAATATTGCGTCCAGACAGCGTTTCTGGATCGACACTGGGTC
The DNA here is from genome assembly GCF_000337595.1 of Natrialba taiwanensis DSM 12281. Taxonomy (GTDB): domain Archaea; phylum Halobacteriota; class Halobacteria; order Halobacteriales; family Natrialbaceae; genus Natrialba; species Natrialba taiwanensis. The sequence continues at coordinate 33,120 of NZ_AOIL01000038.1, forward strand.
TAGCACTCGACTGATCAGTCATTGTCTGGTACTGGTTATCCTTCATCCTGGTTGTTTCCCTTATCCGCGTTTGATTCCGCCTTCGGGAGACGCTCGAGTTCTCGTTCGAGCGTCTCGATTAGCTCTTGGGCCGTGTTGCTAATCCGGCCAAGCCGGTCAGTGATCGCCTCGGGATTGTCACCGTTCCACGCCGCAAGGTAGAACGCTGATCCACTCATATCCAGCTCGAAGTAGCGCCCCACGACGTACGCAACGGCTTCGGCTTCCAGCTCGCGTTTCGACCGCTCATCACGGTCCTCAATATCAAAGTGCAACAAGGCGTGGGCGAACTCGTGGATGAGTGTCCCAGCGAGATCCGCTTGGTTGTCTCGATCTTTCACTTCGACTCGCGGGCGCATAGTCATCGGACAGCGTTGTTTGCAGACTCCTTTCGCTTCCCCGTAGTTCCCCTCGTCGGCCGGCACAATCTGTGCGTCGACGTCCAACTGCTCTGCACTCTCGAGGAGGGCCGGCACCAGATTACTGGCATCACCATATGCTTCGGTTTCGAGATCAGGAAGCGGCTCTCCGTCGGTCTGCGAGACATCGAAGACAGCGGTGGGTTTGAACCCGACAAGCCCTTTCGACCACTCTTCGGGCTGCGTCTCGTCGTATTCACAATCACTATTTTCGTGGTACGACGGGGAGTTTCCGCATTCGGGGCACTGTTTCGTGATGATCGGTGCCCAGATCCAGATCGCGCTCTCGCCTTCCTGGACGTAGCGCTCGAACTCGTTTGCCCACGTGTTGTACCCTGCAACCCGGGTTGCGTGGGGACACTGCTGTTTGATCAGGAGCGTATTTCGGTACGAGTAGTCGTGGAAGTGGCTCTGTACGTCGAGCCAGGCTTTGAACTCCTCACTGGCCGCAGCGTCGTCGACGAGGTCGGTAAGGTCGTCAACCCACGTTTCGATCGTACTGTTCATCTCGTCGCTGCGCGTCTCGGTGTCGGTGAACGAAGCTGCTCGCTCTGTGGTCACTACCATTGGAATCACTTGTGTTGACGCTTTCGCCTGCTCGAAAGCGCCTCACCCCTCTCAGGGGCACAACAACACCACTCTCGTCGCACACCTGATTTCGAGTGAAAATCGGCTCACGGAGGGATGAAAACGCTCTGTTCATCGACGATCTCCTCGAGTCGATTCTGCGTCCGATGCTCGAAGTAACAGTCGTACGAGCAGTACCCGCAGATCTCGCCGATATCGTACTCGGCAACGAACGGGCCACGATCGGTTGTCCAGACATTCGCTCCACAGGCTGCACACGCCGCGCTCTGTAGGTCGCTCGGCGTTGGTCCCTCGTACTCGAGGGTGATGTTCTCGTCGTGGAGTCGTGTCTCCGGCCAAATTCCCTGGGTCTCCCAAAAGGCTTTGATCCGGCCCAGGCTGTGGCGCACTAACTTTCGGACGGTGACGTGATCAGCGTCACGTCCGCTGTCGTCCCAGCCGTCGGCTGACCAGAACTCGCCGAACTGGGCTCCGCGATGCAAGCCGTTCCAATCGAGCCCCACGATGTCTGCCGGTGGATCGCCGGAGAGTGTCGGCCGAGTGAGTGCCTCGATCGCGTTTACCTGCTTTCGCGGACTGCCACCGAGGATGTGGACCCGTCGGCCACGCCAGTCTGCCGGATCTGAAAACTCGTGTGCGAGTTGGTCGGAGTACCCACGCGGGTAGCCGAGCACGAGATCCTCCGGAATAGCGTCGATCGCCTCGCGGCACTTCGGCACGATCACGAGTTCGGACTCGGGATAGCTTGCCTGAAGGTCGCGTGCAGCACGAACGTACTCGTGTGCCTCATCCATGGAGTAAGCATCACCGAGGACGCCAACGCGAGGCTCGTACTCTCTGAAGCGCTCGAGATATCGCTCGAGGTCGGGATTGCGAAAGTCGTTGTCGAGCATCCCGACTGGCAACTCGAGCGTCTCGTACTGTGTATGCTGGTAGGAGCAATCCTCACGAAACCCGGTCACGTAACCGAGGGAGAGNAGCATCCCGACTGGCAACTCGAGCGTCTCGTACTGTGTATGCTGGTAGGAGCAATCCTCACGAAACCCGGTCACGTAACCGAGGGAGAGTGCATCGATCGCGAACGGGACTCGATGGAGAAAGGCGACGTAGTCAGCCTGGCGAGCGGCTCGAATCTCGGCGGCACTGTCGCTACTGGTCGCTATCGGGTGTGCTGAGTGTGACATGAAACGGAGTGCTGGAACCCACGTTGGGCGCTCTGTCTGTTACCCCACAAATCGGGAGAGACCGCGCGTTCGTGGGGTAACTACGACTTGAGTGATGATGCCTGAAACGCGAGTCTCCTCACTCCTCAGGGGAGGTGGAACAACAGAACCGCATACAAGGGGTCGGATCAGTGGGAGGCCCAGCCGAAGAAGAGCCAGACGTCGCCGTGCTTGCCTTTTAGCCCGTGCTGTTCGCGATACCGCTTGGCTCCCGTCGTCCCCGAACAGTTGATCGCTCCGGCGGGACCCCACTTACTTCGGATCCGCTCATCTCCGTCCTCGAGTAGCTGGTGTGCGTATCGACGTTTCTGCTTTCCGTGATGCTCTTGCTCGGGGATGACTTCGACCGAGGATTTCTCGGCGATCGTCCCCGTGTATCCGGCGTGGCCGTGCATATGCTTCGCGTCCGCAACGGCGTTTCTGAACGCCTTGTCGGCAGTCTTGCCGAACGCGAGCGTCTCGAAAGGAACAGCGCCCATCAGTTCTCGCCTCTGCTATCGCGGACCCGAGCGAGTGGGTCGCGATCGTCCCCCTCCGGCCCGGCAATGGCGATCGCTTCGCTGAGTTCCTCGTGGTCCACGTCCTCGGGCTTCGGGTTGCTCCTCCTGCTACGTAGGAACTCCTCGAGAGTCGGCTCTGGTGGGTGGATATCGGGCTCGGGGTGTCGCGGCTCTCCAGCGAGCCAGGCGGCGCGATCGGGGTTCATCAGTTCCCACCCCCATTTTCACGGACGGTCTTGGGGTGTTCGGTTCGCTGTGCGGTCTGTTCTTGCGCTTTGGATCGTCTCATTGTTTTTCCCTCACCCCTCCCGGGGACGAACAACACCACCGCGCGGTGCACGTGATTCTGGCGTCTCACGCGCTTGGAGGACGGAACAGGCACCGTTCGCACTCGAGAAACTGCTCTCCTCCATCATTGAATCGTCCAGTCAACACCGCTACCTCGCAGCGGGGACACGGATCACCGTGGGTGTAGCCGCCTTTGACTGGTGGATCGGGAGTCGCTGCGGCCAGTGCGCGTATGCGTGCTCTTGCGCTCGCCCGTGTGACTCTCCGTTCGTCAGTCTGAGGGACATCCTGGGAAGAATCAGTCACTGTTCTCACTGAGCGAGTCGAAGAGGAACTGGGCGCTGGCGTCCTCGCCTGTCAGCGTCAGCTGGTCGTCGGCCGTCTCCGCGAACAGCGATGTCTGGTCGGTATTGTCGCCCTCCGAGTATCGAACTTCGACGCGATCGTCGATGCCGAACTCGCTGGCCACGGGGCGATCGAGTTGTGTTTCGACCTCGCGATGGCTGACGTCAGCACCGAAATCCTCGAGAGAGGTCTCAACGCTTTCTTCGGTCGGTTCGAGTCCACCATCAGCGGTGAACGCGGTCTGCTGTTGGATCGTGATCTCGGGTCGATCTGTCATCTGTAAAACCCTCCACCCTTCTCGAGGGTGCAAACAACACTCTCAAATCTTCGCAGGCGTCGCAATCGGTGGACCAGTCACGACTCCTCGCGAAGTTCTTCAGCTCGCTGGGCTAGGAGTTTGAGGATCGGAAGGCGTTGTTGGTGCTGATTTTCATAGGCGACACACGCCTGGAGTGTCTCCATGTTGGTGATCGTCGCGATTCCCGCATCAATGAGCCGGGGATTCGATGAGTCGAGGCGCTGCTGGGGCGTCAGTGGCTCGTCAGTCTGGTCTGTATCTGCCATTGTGGACTCCTCTCACCCCTCGAGGAGAGAAACAACACCACCAACTGCTTACGTTGGTGTGGTATCAGTCGATCCAACGGTTGATTCTTTTCTGAAATTATTCAGACTCATGGAACTAACTATATCCGGGAGAGGTAGCCATTTGGATGATCTCGAACGTATATTTGGTTTGTGGCTTCCACTCTGGATTAATATACTTTGCAGCAGAACTGACCACGGGTTCATCGTGCTGCCGCATTTCCTGATATAGCTCTTCTTGTGAGAGGGGCTTGATGTATTCTGATATTTTCCCCCACCGATCACAGGCTGGGAACTCTCCAGGGCTCATTTCCTGAAACACCCCTTCTTCGACTAGGAGGGCCTCAAGACCGTGAATTACATTATCGGCAGGATGGTGAAGCCTGCTATCCTCGATATAGTGTGCGTCTAAGAGTTCTTGCGGATACTCTTCATCAGAGACATTCACGTCGTCCATGACTCGTATTGAGGACTCCGAAGTGTTAATTTCCTCGATAGGTGATCAACTTAACACAGAGACCAATACACATACCCGAGAGACGAGTTCAACAGGTTAATTTCCATATTAGTGGTGGTTCGTGTCCCCCTTCGGATTGTCAGGGTCCGGCCCGTGTCGGGGGGATTGACACCTGGTGCACTCCCAGATCGGTGAGTCGGGAATTTCTGGAACTGGCACTTCATCGAAGCCACCGAATGTGTGTCGTGTCGTCTCACTGCACGATCGGCACTCCAAATTCCGACGGGTTCGTCCCTCACGAGGGGTCTCGTCGGAGCGATCCGGTGGGGAGACATGTTCGAGGGCGATTGCGGGAACGATCCAGGTGCGTGTTGGCTCGTCCCGTCGTGGATATTCGTCAGTATCCCAGTTGGAACTAGTTCGCTTGAGCGTGCCACCGGCAATCAGCTGGCCGACCTCCTCGATGTCAGTGATCGGCTCTCCTTCAGCGTCGAACAGCACTGGATCGAGCGTCGGTCGGTTTTCTTCGGTGTTGTCAGTGCTGTCGCCACGGGCCACGGTGTAGTCGTGGCCGGCGTTCTGGCGGATGATATCGAGCTGGCGCTGTCCTTCAGTCGTCTCGACGGCAGCGGCACCAGGCAACTGGCCCCATTCACGAGTGAAGCGCGTCACGAGCTCGCCCTCGAGGTCAGCGATCACTTCGCACTCGTCGATACCATCGATAGAAGTGGTGAAGGGATCGCCCGTTACTCCTTTGAAGACGGCCTTGGCCTTGCTAATGGCGTTGTGCTCGGTTTTCGCGTCGATGAGGACATGAATCAGTCCAGTGAGCTTGCGCTCGGTGTCAGGCTCGACCGCTATATCACCGTAGTCGAGGCTGGTCGTGAGACAGAAGTCGCACTTTGTTCGATCGTGAGCGATCTCCGTGCCACACTCGCACTGGTTCTCAGCGGTGGAGCCGTTCTCGTAGGATGCTGATCCAGGAGCGTCTGGATACCCTACGTGACCGTTCTCGAGCGAGTCGTCGACGCGTTCGTAGCTGCCGTCGTCGACGGCTCTCGAGTCGGTCGCATCGGGGGCAATACTTCCTTCGTCTTTGGGAGCGAACTCCCAGCGGTCGTCATCGTTGTAGTTCATGGTATCTGGAAATCCTCGGTGTGTCGTCAATTTTCGCTCTTATCCCTATCCTCGTTAATCTCCGGGTAGTGGAGTGAAAGTGAAACGAGATCTTGTCAATGGATCAAAAGAGCTATCAATACGTGTTGTTTAATACACATTTGGGGAGAGGGGATCGGACCTGTCAGAGGCAGCTCACCCGCGCTTTCCGTACGTTTTACTTTTCTATCGTCGAGGCGATGAGTTGACTCTTCTCGAGAGACTCCACCTCTCGATCACTCATGATCACTGAATTCTGAGAATGTCTGTTGGGTGCTGTCTGCACTCGACTTTGCCGATGAGCGTCGCGACGGCATCGACGCTCCAACTGGGGGAAGACCCTCGGCACCGAGTGAGCAGGGAAGTGTTGGGAGCGCATCTGGATCAAGTAGCTCTTCACTATCCGTCTCCTCGATCGTCACCGCGTCAGGGTCGAACGGGACATCTGCAGGAACGGTCGATCCGGCACAGATCACGGCGTTGTCGGTCTTACACGGACACTTTGTGTAGCCAGTCTCATACGCGGCGTTGATCCGATCTACGTGCGACTGGCGGATGCGATGTCCACTCGGTCGCTTGCATTTCCGACCTGGCTTCGCTCCACACGACGAGCACTCGATCGCCAGAACCGGATGATACGGTTGAGAAACACCACAATCTTCGCACGTGACGGCTGCTGTCACGGAGTCAATGGTTGGTTCCATGGGTTTCAGTCCTCGAGACCACTGAACAACACACTGGCTGTGGTTTTAGGCGATTTACCCCCGTCAGGTGCCCCGCGGTTTCTCGAACTGGGAAACGGTTGGCTGGTTCGTCGGGAGCAGCAGGTGTTTCACGAGCGACTTTCCGAGGTTGACCGGGACAGCGTTCCCGATCTGTTTTGTGGTCTGGGTCTTGTTCCCGGCGAAGTCGTAGTCCTCCGGGAAGCCTTGAGCTGCGGCGAGCTCTCGCGGCTGGAGCATCCGGTAGCGGAGATCGAGTCCCCACGGATAGAAGTCTGGGATGCACAGCGCGTGCCGATCCTTGGTCGTCACTGTCGGGAGTGGTTCGTCGATGGACTGCACGTCAGAATTGCCGTAGTATTCGACCAAGAACGGGCGGGCGAGGNGATCCTTGGTCGTCACTGTCGGGAGTGGTTCGTCGATGGACTGCACGTCAGAATTGCCGTAGTATTCGACCAAGAACGGGCGGGCGAGGTACGGGTCGGAACCGGTCGCGGTGATCGTCGGGTATGGCTCCCCGATGTCGTGCGTTCGCGGCCGTTGTCCTTCGCGCTCTCCCTTGTACGGCACGAGAAATGGCCAGACGAGATGACCGTCGTGGTTCTGTGCCGTGACCGTGTGGAGTGGGCGCTCAGCGGGCTTGTAGGTGGGGTTGCTGTGAAGCCCTCGAAACGCGCCGTTGCGTGGGAGAACGAACGGGTCTGCGTGGATACAGTGGATCGCACCCCGTGTGGCTACTGTCGGGACGGGGCTCTCGGTTGCGTCTTTTGCCAGGGCGTTGGAGTGCTGGCCCATCACCATCGTCGTCGAGAACTCGGTCTTGTCGATATCAGGGCCAACTGCCGGCCCTTCAACGATGAACGGCTCGTCGCGTACCTCGACTGACTGCTCGAGATTGTCCACAGCGACCATGTCGTCTTGCATCGCCTCGAGGTCCTCGGGGTCGATATCGGCCACGGCATCGGCGTACGGTACCAGCCTGTCGTCACAATGTTGGCGGATGCCTTCGGCGATACGGCGCATCGTGTTGTTCGACAGGGGGCGTGATCGCGTCCAGATTGAGTCGCCGAGCTCGCTCCAGTCGATGATCTCAGCGGCGCTGCGCCATTCGTCAGTGGCTGGCTTTTCACCGTTCGGGCTGTGGGTCGGATCGGGAAATTCGGGACGGTAGTCCCGACGTGCCATAACGAAGAAGCGTCGGCGAGAGGTCGCGTCACCGTAATTCGCAGCGTTCAGTTTCGTATGCCGGACGCTGTAGCGGTCGGCTTCGAGCTGGCTCTTCCAGGCGTCAAACTTTGTTCCGTCTCGAGTTGGGCTCCCGTCCACAATTGGCCCCCACGATTCGAACTCGGGGACGTTCTCAAGGAGACCCGAGTCAGGCTGGAGTTTGCCGACCCAGTCGAGCACGTGCATCGGACTCGCACGCTGCTGTTCGGTCACTGGCTTGCCGCCTCGGGCCGCCGAGAAATGTGTACACTCAGGAGCCGCGATAAGGATGTCGACGGTTCCGGGGTCGACGACATCTGGTGGGTGGAGTTCTTCGATCTTTGCGTTGAGATGTGTCGCCCACGGATGGTTTCGCTTGTGGGTTTTGATGGCCTTCCCCCAGTGGTTGACCGCTACGAGTTCGACATCTCGGTTCAACTCCTCGCAAGCTTCTGCGAGGGCCGTTGAAAGGCCCCCACCACCGCAAAACAGGTCCACGGCACAAACGGTTTCGTTGGGAAGAGCGATGCTTGCTGTCGTCTCGTCTAGTCGATCTGCCATCTGTAAAACCCTCCNCCACCGGTCAGGAGCTCACTGACTGGTGGATGGTCGATGGCGTTCGGGATCGTCACACGAGCAGCCGATCGCTGCGATGTCACCACAATTCGGACACTCGTAGATCGGAATCCCATCCGAGCCGCGCTGGGGCAGCGGACCCTCTTTCAGTCCCTCATATCCACATTCGGCACAGTGGGAACCTACCATCTTTGGTCACTCTGATCCTACTCGGTGTCGAGTGCCCCAGACCTCCTTAGAGAGCACCTCGAGGATGGTGAGTGCGTCACGACGGATCGATGCATCGTCGGTCTCGTCGACGTAATCGCGGTGGAGATCGATCGACAGTCCTGGTGTATCATCGTAGCTACCGACAAAGCCACAGTGGCCTCTCGGAAGGCCGAGTGTCTTGACCTCTGGGTCGCTTCCGTTCCCGATACTCGCGGCGAGCTGGACAGTAATCGTCCCGTCAGCGTGGATACGCACGAGGACGTCGTCAGTAGTCATCCGAAGGTCGTTCATCACGAACTCGTGGAGGCGCTCTGCGGCGCGTACTTGCCGTCCTGACGTGTGTTCTGGACTGTCGATCGTCATGGTGGGGATCGACCCTCCTCGGCGTTGTTGTCTGCGCTGAGTCCGTCGTAGGGCAGTATCTGTTCCTCGCTGTCCCCGTCTCCGACGGGCGGCTGTTCAGAGAGGGGAACGTCTTCGTCGAACGTGTGTTCGTATACGTCTAGGAGTGGCATGATGATCAGTCTTGGAGAGCGCGTATTGCTTGTACACGCTCCCTCCGACCCTCTGTGGGGGTGAGCAACACCACAGAGAACCCAAGTGGTACAATCGCAACTCACTGTTGATCGTCCGTTCGCGTCTCAGGTGTCGCGAACGAGCAGCATCTTCTCGGTGAGTTTGACGTCATAATCACCGACTGAGAACGCGACCGACACCGATTCGCCGGTTGTGACGAGTCGATCGAGCGCCTCGGGGTCGATCGTGTCGGACAAGACGATCCCGTGGGTTGGTCCCAGCTCGGTTGACGGGCAGTTTTCGAGACTCGCGATTGCTTCGATAATTGCAATGCTCGGTGGCGTTTCCGACCACTCGTATTCAAGGTATTCAGTATTCATGATTTACCTCCGCTAGGCCAGCCCCTGCCCCTGAAAATCGCTTGCGCTGGGATCGGCAGTTCGGACAGGCGTGTAGAACGCCGCTGTTGTCCGCAAATACCCGCTTGTACTGTTCTGTGACGTGCGCGCCACAGTTCGAACACTCAGGCATCGTCAGGCCTCCACAACCGCATGTTCGTACATTGCACGCGTCGTCTCGAGTTCAGCGATTGCATCTGCGAGGGTCAACGGTTCGACCAGGTACTCCTCGAGCGTTCGCAGATCGGCCAGCACTGCTTCGAGTTCGGCCTGCACTCGTTCGTCAGACCAGTTGTCGGTGGACTCGTTCATCGCGACTCACGCTCCGGGCAGCCAGGCGCATGCGACAGGTTGTCCTGTCCACCGAGTTCGGTCAGCAGCTCACGTTTGCAGTACGTACAGCGGACGTATGTCTTCCCGCCCTGTTCTGGCGGTTCGACATGCCGCGTGTACGTCGATTTCTCGGACTCACTCTGAGTAGCCTCGGCGGCTACGGTCCCGCCATCGGGAATCATCCGCTCTGTACGAGCAGTCATCTCGGCTTCCGCACGCAGGTGCAGTTTTCGGCCCGTGTCGGTTTCGTAGTATTCGGATCGCTGTACCACTCGATCGATGGTTCTGAACTGGTTCATCGGTTCAAACCCTCCATCCCTCTCGAGGGTGGAACAACACCACGTGCGGTGCGTTCGTGCGGACGCTAATCGATACAGTCCTCTCCTTTGTGATGCGTGCGATGGAGAGAGTCCAAGAAGCCAAATTTCATGCCTCGCCTTCGCTCGGACCCACACGTGTAATTTGCTCCACCTTTCCGCGGGCGCCAGCCAGTACCAGTGAAATGTGCTCGAGCATCGCGTTGCTCCCCTATCTCTTGTTCCCATCCTGTTCCACGCGCAGAGCGCGCCTCCCAACCCCCACCAGGTTCCGGGCTTTCCTTTGGCCTTGTCCGTTCCTACGCGAGCTAAGCGTGCTACTCAAACTCGGAAAGGACGGCCTCCCAATGCTTGATCAACTGTCTTACGTACTCTTCCCGAGCTTATCACGTAATCGTTGCCATCGGCCGCGTCTTTTTACTATCTAAATAACAGAGGGATTAATCTGAACAGCGCCAGATAACTCGTTCTTTGTAAGTATTGACCATTTCTGATTCCAAAGTACGAATGCTATCGGCTTGCTCGATTCGCCAATGTTTGTTTTCGTTGTTTATATTCCAGAATAACCGGACATACGAATCACTGTCAATTGGAAAGTAAGCATTGAGTGTACCATAGTGAGCTGTGACGAAGGCAGCATCAAGAGGTTCTCCAATATTAGGTCGTCGCGTTGCTTGATGGAACTCGAGATCTGGAGCCGATAGAGAAGCATCCAGTTCAAGATTTGAGATCGGAATCGTCTCACGGGTCACGCCACGTTCGTCAGTATCGACATCAATTAGCAGATATTGGTGTCTATGACCGTTTTCACCGTCAGTCCGCCACTCAGTGCCAACATATTGGTACGTAGCGTCCTCCTCAGTGAGACGGTGCATTGAGTTGATAATCTCATCTCTGCCCTCGAAAACAAGATCTTCCCAAGCGTTCCGGTGAACAACTACGCGCGGTATTTCATGACGCCGACGTGGATCGTATGTGGTGTGTACCTCGGGATTGATACCAGCTAGCTCAGAATGAATCTGCACGCTGTGATCAGCATGACGGGNACGCCGACGTGGATCGTATGTGGTGTGTACCTCGGGATTGATACCAGCTAGCTCAGAATGAATCTGCACGCTGTGATCAGCATGACGGGTCAATGGCCACGGCGCTCGATAATATTCAATCTCCATGTTGTTCGGATATTAATTCATCAGTCTTAGTTATCCTGCTATGCAGTTCACTTGCCCGAGCGCACGCCCTCTAACCCCTTCTCGTTCTCTCACTCTACCATCGCTCATCGGAATAGGTCTGGCTGTTATTCCGAGAACCGAGCAAGGAACTGCGTCACGTACGAGTTGTTGCGCCAACTTCGCTCATCTACCATCTCTGAAAGCGCTGCTTGTGCGTCCTCTGCTGAAAGCACGCCCCGCAGAACGAGTGCTTCCATCATCTTTGGTGTTGTCAGAAGACGAGGGCTCGAAAGGAGTGCATGCACTGTCGAGAGTTCGCCGTACTCGTCACACAAGAATATCTCTGCGTTCGTCTCGTTCGCGAGCGCGATTGCCTCTGTTTCTCCCTCATCGAGTGGATACTCCGGCTGCTCGCTCGGCTGCTGGATATGATTTTCGTCCAGTTGATCAAGCACTCGTGTCGCCGCCTCTGCATGCGTATCCTCGTAGGAAGCAATCTCCTCAAGTTCTTCGACAACTTCTGGCGAAATTCGGACCTTGTACTCCGTAAATAGAAGCTCAATCGGGCTCTCGTCGCTCGCAATTGCTAGGCTGACGAGAGCCGAGGTATCTGGGACAACTACCATCTACAGATTTGCGACATCTTCTGCGAGTTCGTCGTCTTCGAGCTGACCTTTGAGAAGCCGAAGATTCTCGGCTTCTTTCGGTCCAAGAACTGCCTTCATCTCTTCATACTGAATCGTTCCATCGTAGTATGCGTTAGCGATATCCCGCTTTACATCGTCGCTCTCGGATGATTCGCGCAGATATGCACGAAGCGCTTCGATGATCACGTCCGTTCGGTCACGGTCTTCTGCCGTTGCCAAGATGTCCGCCTGTTCGATTAACTGCTCCGGTGCTCGAAACTGGACTCGTTTGCTCGAACTCATATATGTGTACATTCGTACACACGAACTTAGCTATTATGCTAGCTGAACTGCTATAGAGACAGACGAAATATAACCCACGATACGGTTCGGTTGGGGCAGGCGCACTTCGAAGGGTTCACCAACGCCATTTTAGGAGGACTCTGTCTGTAGCTGGAGTCGCTCCAAATTACTGCCTCCGAACCTGGAGAGCATCGTTTGGCTCCTCTCAAGAGGTATCGTTATTCACCTCAATCGTTTCGCCTGCTCGTGACATCTCTGAAACCCTCCATCCCTCTCAAGGGTGGAACAACACCACGTGCGGTGCGTTCGTGCGGACGCTGATCGATGCAGCCCTATCCTTTGTGGTGCGTGCGATGGAGAAATCCAAGGAGCCGAATCTCACGTTTCGCCTTCGCTCGGGTCCACACGTGTTATTTGGCCGACCTTTCCATGAGACCCAGCCAGTACCAGCGAAACGTGCTCGAGCATCGAGATATCGGTCACAATCGTGTTCCCATCCTTCTGGAGGACGACGACGCCGCTGTCGTGGAGCCAGACAGAGACGCCGATGCCCCAATGATGCCATCGACCCGGTGAGAGTGCTTTCGACGGGNTGGAGGACGACGACGCCGCTGTCGTGGAGCCAGACAGAGACGCCGATGCCCCAATGATGCCATCGACCCGGTGAGAGTGCTTTCGACGGGTGTGTGAGACTCACGTCACCGCAATCGATCGCCGCCTGCACGCCCTGGCGAAGCGCCCACACTTGCGAGTCGGTGAGCGTGTCCTCGGGTGCGTCAATCTCGTCGACGTACGTCAGCAGATCGGCCATCATCAGATCTCATCTCCGATGATCCGGTCGACCTCAGCCAGTTCACGCGCTTCAGCGGCCTCGTCCTCATATCCGACGTCGGTGGCATAGCGCTTGAGGACGGTCACAGCTCCATCATCGTCCGTGGCTGCTCGTTCGAACAGCTCTTCAAGGACAGTGACGACTACACGATCGGCGACCTGACGGCCAGCATCGGCTGCCTCGCTCTCGATGCGGCCAAGCCGCGACTCCGGATACGCATAGGTTTTCGAGGGCCTGGACTTCAGGCTCGAACAGTAGACGACATCGAACACGCGATCGTCGTTGGTTGCGTCGAATCGTGAGTTGCCGTAATTATCGAGCAGATTGTAGTTGTTTGCCTCGGACCACTCCGCTACGGTCTGGCCAGTATCGGTGACCACGTGCACTGGTCGCCCCTGTGCGAGATCCAAACAGACGTCACCAAGTTTGATCGACTGCTCGCTCATCGGTTCACCTCGTCGTTACTGAGAGTGCGAGCAAGCGTTTCGGCCTGCTGTTCAATCGGCTCGTGGTGGGCGTGTTTGACGTTCAGAAGAGCGAGGGGCGTTCCATGCCCCCACAGCTCTGCCCGGCGAAGTTCGTCAGCGAACTCCGTGAGAACGTCGTCAGTCGTCTGGCGACCATCGGTGAGACCGTTGATCCGAGCTGCAATCCGGTGAGGGATTGCGTCTCGGCAAGAGGGGGCTCGTCCTGTGTAGTCGGCCATTGTCTCGACGAGCCCTGCGAACGCTTCGACACGTCCGTCGACCGTAATGTCCCACGCTTCGAGGTCGTCCTCGTCGACGGCGTACGTCACAGCGTCGGGTTCCTGCCGCTCGAGGAGAGCTTCGAGAGCCGCTCGTTTCCAGCTGCGGTAATCGCGGAAGCTCCAGAACGTAGCGAACTCTTCGAGCGTCTCGATCGAGTACTCGATGGAGATGTCGGCACGAACCCGCTCGGTTGTCTCGTCACCGTAGTCAGTGATCCGGTCGACCGGGCCGCTGGCAGTCACGAGGAACCGTCGTGGAAGCGTCGTCGTCTCGTCGAGTGACTGCGCTTCATCGGGTGTCTCTGCTGGCTGTGCTGTCGTCTCGTCTGCTCGTGACATCTGTGATACCCTCCACCCCTCTCGAGGGTGGAACAACACCACGTGCGGTGCGTTCGTGCAGACGCTGATCGGTCTGGCAGAGTTACCCCACGTGCGAAACCAAGTCCGAAAACGTGGGGTAACTCACGGCGTCAGTGGATTCGCTGTGGCCTGCATCTTGCTGGTCTGCAGTTCGCGAATCCGCTGTGCGTTGCGTGCAGCCTCGAGAACGGNAACTCACGGCGTCAGTGGATTCGCTGTGGCCTGCATCTTGCTGGTCTGCAGTTCGCGAATCCGCTGTGCGTTGCGTGCAGCCTCGAGAACGGGCGTTCGGATCGCGACTGCAACGCGATGCTTGCACGCGCCCTGGTGGTGTTCGTCTGCCGGGCACGGACAGCTGTGGGGCAGGCCATCCTCGATCGTGACCAGATACTCGTGATCTTCGGGAGTCGCGTGGCTGGCGTTGCGAACGAGGACGCCCTGCGCAACAAGTTCGAACTCGAAGGCTTCGTACTGGGCGCGTCGGAGCGTCCGCTGGGGCGGGTCAAGTCGCTCGATCGGATGTGCTGATGGTGATGTTGACATAGATTGGGTGTAACTACCGTTAGACTGGTCTATCGCCTCGAGTTACGTGCTCTCGCAGTCGGAGCAGATCAGTTGAACGTCGAGGTCACAGGCAGTTTCACATCTGTGCGTCGGAACAAGCCCGAACTTCCCGCAGTAGTCACAGCTCGTGTTAGTGTGCTCAGGGGCGTCGAATACGTCGAAGCGGGACTGCTCGACGGTCGATCAGACTCGGTAGTAAACTCAACGGCAAGTGGGTTCGTGATCCGGCTGGCAGTTTGCATCGTTTTTGATCTCTCTACTCCTCATGAGGAGCGAACAACACCACCGGCTGTCCAGAGTGAACGAGAACCAACAGGGAAAGCCCGGCAGCACAGCGAGCTCGAAGAGAGCGAGCATCCCGGAACCTGGAGGTGGGTGGGAGGCGGTGAGTGGGCGAGCTGGAACCCACGCATCACAGAAGCGATCTTCAGTCACTTCAGTCACCACACTTCACGTACATCCGCACAATTCTTTGGACAGCCTCGTCCCCGTCTTGTCCGCTGTTCGCGTCTCCTAGATCACCACTGTCACCCTGACCTCTTCTTGACCTCGTCGGTCATCCATCCCATCTGATTCCCGTTTCCTCCCTGCGCCTCGGGCACCTCCTGGAAGGGGAACGAAATCTCGAGATCGGCTGGGCCACGAAGCCGATCGAACACACCCCGCTCCTTGAGCGGGTCACGATAGTTTCTCCCGAGGAGGATCTCGAGCGATACATCTCGTGGATCGACCCCGCCCGCGGCTGCTCGAAGCCAACGGGTCAGCCCTTCGTAGACGCTCAGTGCCCACTGGTCGAGGAACGTGTTGACATCCTCTCCGTTCGGAAGCCGTTTACTCGAGTGGACCGGGATCCCTTCGAGGTCCCCCGGCGTTCGCTCGTAGGACGCGATCTCCTCGTCAAATCGAAGAAGCGCATGCTGTGCCGAGATGATCCGTCGATCGTCGCCGATCGTCTGGCCGTACTCGCGTTTGCACGACCAGTACGCGCCCCGGTAGAGGTCTGCTGCCGGAACAGGGTCATCGACCTCGTACTTCGAGCCCGAGCAACCAACCGCAACGAGCGTCTGCGGCTCGCGGTCCCGGTACTCCTCGATCGTGTCCCGGACGGTGTAGCAGTATCCCATCCCCCCCCCGACGCCGCCGATGTCAGCACGACCGCGGTTGATATTCTCGACCGCTCGCTTCACGTCGACGAGGTCCTCACAGTCAGATACGAGCCGGGCCGGCATGCAGTCGGGGATTTGAACGTCCGTGAGAAGGTCCATGAGCAGTCGGTACAGCGGGCGGTCCTCGGCAGCGACGACAGTCGCATCGCGAACGCCGTGGACCCAGTGGCTCGACACTGCGAGGTCGCCACCTGGGAGGTCGTGCTCTCGAGGACGTGGAAGGTGAGGATTCTCGCGGTCAGTCCCATCCGCGAGTTGTGCATCGGCGCTCACTCCAATCAGACCTCCACCTCGTCAAGAAGTGCGATTGCTTTGGTAACCTTCTCTCGATCGTCGTCGCTCAACTGCTCCTTGTCGATGTTTCTGAGGTTGCTCCACGCACGCCACAGCAGGTATCCGGGGATGTTTTCGTCGTCCATCTTTCAAACCCTCTACCCCTCTCCGAGGGTGGAACAACGCCACAATCGCGTCGAACGAAGCAACCACTCGAGAGGTCTCCTCTCTGCCTTCTCTACTGCTGTGGGTGCGGTTCGGCTAGACGGCTCTACGAGACCCTCCAAGCTGCGTCAGCGGTGGCGCGTGATGAATGCGCGCTTTAGCACGCAGAACGCGCGAGGGACGACCGAGGAGGCGCACTTTAGTGCGCCCCGCAGGGAGGAGGATGGGGAGGACGCGAGCGAAGCGAGCGTGTGGTCGGACACACAAAAAAGAGAGGGAACTATGCTATTCCTGGGTCCACCACCGGCCGCGCTCGGGGAATTCGAGGCGGCTCCAGCCGGTCACGGCCAGGTTGCATCGCTCGTTGTGCCAGTTCTTCGCCGCGTTCCTGATTCGCACCGTCTCTCCCTCGCTCACGTTCGTCTGGTAGGAGTTCTCCCAGATCGTGAACTTCATCTTCTCGGTCTCATCCGCGATCAGCCCCACTTGGCTGATCGACGACTTCGAGGGCTCCCACAACTCGATGATCTCGCCTTCCACGTCCACTTCGCCTGCCTCCACCTCCGGCACGTCTGCAATATCGACGATCGTTCCCGACTCGGCCTTCACTTCATCCATCTCCTCGAGGGTTGCGTCGATCATCGATTTTCCGTCGGTCACCTTCTCCGCCAGTCCACGGCTCACTGCCGCCCGGCTTGGACCTCCACGCACCGTCTCCGTGATTCGCACCGATTGTTTGTTGACCTCCGCCAACTGCTCTTGCTCCAACTCCGAACGGGGATCCACCTGTTCGACCCTCCGCTCTCGGCGCTGCTCGACCACGACCTCTCGCGTCCGCTTCTCTCGTCCCTCCTGCATTCCGAACGTCGCCTTTGCACTGATCAACTCGAGCTCCTCCTCTCGACCTCGAATTTGCTCTTCCTGTGCCAGTGGCAGGTGTCCGAACTCGTTCTCTTCGCGTCCAACCACCGTCTCTGGGTGGTTCGTCTCGACTTTCGTATTGACCTCCTGATCAACTGACGCCGCGAACTCCGGCGGCTCGTCCACGATATCTTCCGCGAACGGATCTTCCACGTCGACGCCCACGTCCGTCTTCTCCGCAGCCGCCTCTTGGTTGACACTCGATTCATCCGAAGCTTTATCATCTCGGAAGTTCGTAGAACTCATTGTATTGACCTCGAAGGCGCTACCTACTGCGTCTTCACCTCAACTCTTCTGAGTCCCAACTGTGTTCATCTCCTGCAACCGCTCTCGCTCGCGCCTTCAGGTCCCCTGAGGCGCGAGTAGAGCGGGACACTATCCCCACCAGCCAGCACCGCGCGCCGGGAGTGACCGGAGCGAGCGGCCAGCGGAGTAAGCCCGCTCGTGTCCGGCCCGAACTGCAGGTCCGTGTCCAGTGCGACTGTCGAGAGCACGGCGAGCCGCATCGTGGCTCGCCGCGCGCATCGGCACCAAGCACTGGAACGCGAAAGCCTGCGAGAGGCGCAACCGACGGGCTTACCCGCTGGCGTCGAGGGCACATGCCCGGAACGGGAGCTCGCAGTGCGGAGAGCGCCCGCACGCCCGGAATGGTCAGTCGCGAAACGGCGAACGAAGTGAGCCGTGTGCGACGCGGAGGGAGCGGAGGCGAGCGGGGCGTGCCGTCTCGTTCACACCAGTCGAGGGAGAGCTACAGCATCCCCGCCTTCAGCTCAGCCTGGTGGGCTTCGAAAGGGCGAGGTCGACTCGGTCGTCCCCCGCCGACGCAAGCACCGCAACGACCGAGCGTAGCGAGGGAGTGAGGCGCGCAGCGAGGCGCGGGATGCCGAGCGGCCGAGGGCTTTCGGTGGGAGTGTACTCCGTTCACCTCTCTTCTCGAGTTATATCGACGACGTCGTCTCCCTCACAACCACCTCTCTGTCTCCACCCCTCCGTCACGATCTTCCCCTCACCCTGCCCTCATTCTCCTCTCCTCTCCTCGATCGTCACCTCCACGCC
>NZ_AOIL01000039.1 GCF_000337595.1 Natrialba taiwanensis DSM 12281
GCTGATTTCGGTACTCTCTCGTAGGAAGCGTTCAACGGACGCGATATGAACAGGCAGCAGACCTCGGATACGATTCTCAGGGATGGGCTCCGCACCGGAGCCCATCCCGTTACTTCTGCTGTCACTACTGGTTGGTGGAGTCTGTGAACGCAGACGATTTCACCAAAGAAGAGCTCCTTTCTCGGCTTCTCCAACTTGAGCAACGAGTCGAAGAACTCGAACGGGAGAACAAGCGAAAGGACAAGAAAATCGATCAGAAGGACGAGCGGATAGAAGAACTCGAAACACG
>NZ_AOIL01000040.1 GCF_000337595.1 Natrialba taiwanensis DSM 12281
AACTGTCTAGTAACAACATAGGTGACCGCAAATCCGCAAGGACTCGTACGGTCACTGAATCCTGCCCAGTGCGGGTATCTGAACACCCATTACAATGGGACGAAGGACCCGTCAACGGCGGGGGTAACTATGACCCTCTTAAGGTAGCGTAGTACCTTGCCGCTTCAGTAGCGGCTTGCATGAATGGATCAACGAGAGCGCCACTGTCCCAACGTTGGGCCCGGTGAACTGTACGTTCCAGTGCGGAGTCTGGAGACCCCCAAGGGGAAGCGAAGACCCTAT
>NZ_AOIL01000041.1 GCF_000337595.1 Natrialba taiwanensis DSM 12281
CCCGGAGAAGATGTGCCCAGCACCGCTGAAGGTTACTGCTGAACGCTGGATACGCCGTCCACCCATCGCAGATGACCGTTCCCGGGAAGTCCTCGCCGAGGACTTCCGCGGGAACATCACTTCCACGACTCTCCCTTACGGCGTATAGCGTGTGCTCGCTCGTCCGAAACGTCCAAATCCACGCCTGCTCACCCTCGCGTTTGATACCGGTTTCGTCAACGTGAACGATCTCTGCTTGCTGAATCTGTCTTCGAATCTGTTCGTATTCGCAGCGACCGGCGCGCGCAGCGCGCTCGGTCGCGTGCCACGCGGACGCGCCCGAGAGTTCTAATCCATGCAGTTGCTCGAACCGGTCAGCGATTTTCCGGTAGGGGAGGCGGTGATCGTACCGAGAAAGTGCTGCTTGAGAGATGACGTTCACCCCGAACTGCCCCTCATCGGGGCAGTCGGGGTGTGTAGCAACGGTTTCTGTTCCACAAGAGCTGCACTGGTAGTAGTGACGGTTGTACCGGGTGATTTCTGGTGGCTGTGGATCGGGAACCTCCTCGACGAGTCGGGGGCTGACGCCCACCGACTCGTCGAAGTGTTCGCCACACTCGGGACAACAGTCACAGGTGACATCGATCTCTTTGTCGGGATCTGCTGTTGCACGCCACTCAGGGTCGTGACCGTCCTTCCGTCCGGGAGTACCGCCATCGGTTCGAACATTCTCGTCTTCGTCGTCCTGCGAGGTCGGGGACTCGTCAGTCCCCGACCGTCGCTTACTGGGCGGTGTATGCGGATTTTCGTATTTGCGAAG